>NZ_JAKRNT010000004.1 GCF_022346605.1 Sporosarcina sp. ACRSL | reverse complement strand
TGTAAAAAAAAGGGAACTGAATCGTCTTTACAGCCCTGTTCCTTTTTAAAATTTTCATAAGTAATTAAACTGTAAAAATATATAAGTTAATACTGTTTATGGGATGTATGCAACGCTAGTGGGCACCCTAAAGAATTTACATCCTGTAGTGGTGTAACTTACCAAGAACAAAATCAGATTTCTCGCCTAAAACGAAAAAAGTATCCTTTATAATAGTATTCTACGGAATTAATATATTTTAGATAGTTTTTGTGTTAACTAATTCTGAGATTACTAGTAAAGGAGAAACGTCATGCCACTAACAAGAAGAATCACACTATTACTCGTTGTCTTCTCGCTCTTGTCGTTAAACACGAAGATGGTAAGTGCCAGTGCGAAAAACGTTTTACCTTTTGAAGACGCTGAAGCAGGAAGAAACAGTAACGCTTATTTACCGACATTCCAGCCCTCTATGGATTTGAAAAGAAGTTTCGTTGAGGAAATTTCAGTTTATGCAAAAGAGGCAAATGCGAAATGGGGCATTCCGGCTAGTGCGATTATCGGAATGGCGATTATCGAAAGTGGATATGGAACTACGAGAATTGCAACAAACGCAAATAACATATTCGGGATAAAAGTGTGGGTGACGAACCCAAGCGAAAAGTGGCAGCTGAAAGGCCAACCTGATGAAAACAATGGAACCGTCCCTGTTTTGGCTAATTATGGCGTTGATCGATTAATCTTTGACGAGTCCAAAAGAGTTGATAATTGGTACCGCATGTTCGACGACTACAAAGAGGCGGTCGATTATTTGGCCGGAACGTTTCTCCTCAATAAAAGATACGGCTTCGCAAAAATAAACTATGAAAACAATCTACAAAAAGGTTGGAGCTATGAACAAGCTTCAAAACAATACATATATGAAATCGCAAATGCCGGATACAACCATTTGGGCGGTGACTATTATCGAAACCTCGTCGGCAAAGTAATGACCGAATGGGACTTGTATAAATATGACCAGAATTCGATATTCAAAGACATACAAGGACATTGGGCTCAAGAAGAAATTGAGTTCTTAGCGGAAAACGGCTGGATTAACGGATATCCTGACGGAACCTTCAAACCGAATGCTTCCTTAACGAGAGCGCATGCAGCGAAAATCATTAGCAATTTTTTAGGATTGAGCGCAACAACCGAACCGATCTATTTTAATGACGTACCTAGAACGTTTTGGGGACACGACGTCATCACGTTAGTTGCCCAACACAAGTTAATGAATGGAACTGGTAGTGAACGATTCTCGCCCCATTCATATTTAACGAGAGCACATATGGCGCAAATATTTTATAATGCCGGTTTTTATACGCAACCGGTGAATAATGCGTCAAACTCGTTTACCGACGTACGGAAAGACCATTGGGCTTATGTTGCTATTGAAACAATAAAGCAAGAAGGTATTATGGCAGGCTATGGAGATGGACGTTTTGGAATCAATGATCCGATAACGAGAGCTCAAATGGCGGCCGTTATGTACAAGCTCGATCAGAAGGGCTCGAACAAGAAATAAAGTCGAACACTCCACTACTGTCTGTGAAAGTGTTCATATAAACATGTAGGGAAGCCAATCACTAGTGAATTGATAGGCTTCCCGTTTTTTTATCTAAGAGGCACAACAACTTCCTTCATCTTTCTCTCACTAAATTGTAATCATATATACACAAATTTCTTGTTCAAAATTGACAAAGCATTGAACATAGTATACAAATCACCTTCTCTGTATTACGATGAAAAAAAAGGAGGTAATTCTTATGATTAATAACAATAACGGATCCATCGTCGTGCCGGAAAACCCGGTATCACGGTTTTTATTTAGCGACACACGCTCGGCTTTCATTTGGTTGGTCATTCGGTTGTACGTTGGCTATGCATGGTTGAAAGCGGGTTGGGGGAAAGTAACTAGTGATGCTTGGACAGGCGAACATGCTGGGACTGCACTACAAGGTTTCATTAAAGGCGCGTTGGCGAAAGCACAAGAAGGCGGAGACGTTTCGGGATGGTATGCTTCATTCCTAGAGAACACCGTGCTGCCAAATGCAGAGCTGTTCAGTTTCTTCGTTGCGTATGGTGAACTATTAGTTGGTCTTGGCCTCATTTTCGGACTACTAACCGGAATTGCCGTCTTCTTCGGAGGCTTAATGAATGTCAGTTTCTTATTTGCAGGGGCTCTCAGCTCAAATCCATTGATGTTCATTTTAGCAACCTGGCTTGTCCTTGCCTGGAAAGTAGCTGGCTGGTACGGTCTCGATCGTTGGGCGCTCCCTAAATTAGGAACACCATGGAATCGGAAAAAGACTGTATAATTGGTGAAACGCACACAAAAGGAAGCCAATCAAACACTGATCGGCTTCCCATATTTTCATCTCACAGGCACCCGTTTTAAGATGCCGTTTCAACTTGTTCTCATCTATTAAAAAACACTTCACGCAAGACGATATGAATGTCGCCAGCCGTAAAATCATAATACATCGAGAAGTATTCGCCGTCATAGACGTCTCCGGTTTCAATCGTCCAATTCATCAAGCGGACGAGCTCCGCAGGGTCAATCGGTCTTCGCTTGTCTTTGGCAAGCCCAATATTATCGGCACGCCACCTAATCGAGTCTTCAAAGTTCCCTGTGAATAAATTAAAGTGTGTATGATGTTTTAAATTGTTTTTCTCACGAATCATCAGTTGCTTGGCCTCTTGATCTTGTTTCAACTGTGCATACGTTTTCCCTTTCGGAAGCGGAACGTCAGACGGTTTCTTGTAAGCTGCAGTTAGCAAGTTCCGTGAGTAAATCGGAATGTTTGTCCGTTTCTTTGCAATGATTTCTTTTTTATTCGGAAGGTGAATAAATTCATTTTCATTGTCCAAGAGAATAAAGGAGTTCGGATAGGCAACCGCATACTCCGCCCCTTTCTTGAACTTCTCTTTCGAAATGTTCATCTGCAGATGAAAAGAGACCGGCGCGTCAGCAAATATGTAGGCAGAATCAGAGTAAGAAGAGCGGTAGCTATAATCTACCATTTGTGAATACATGCTGTCCTTATTCGTATTCGGATTGAACGTTTGCAACCCTTTTCTCTCCATTGCGCGATACAGAAAAGTAATAAACTGCGCCCGTGTCACATTCTCTTTCGGACGGAAATCACGTAGCTCCGTCGTAATTTGCAGGTCTGCAATAAGCCGGACTGCATCCTTATGGCTTTCCGAAACATTCGATAAATTAACAGCATGTGAACTCTTACCATTTGATTTCAACTCAAGAGCACGCACCAATACGGTCGCCATCTGCTCGCGGTTCAACACACCATCTTTAAAATAGTGATCCTCACCTTTAAAAATCCCACTTTCAATATTCGCCGCGATCGAAAGAATAAGTGGATGATTCACATTCAAATCTCGATATGGTTTTATAATAGTTTCATGATTTTCCGGCATCGGAAGGCCCAAAACACTCGCGAAAATCGCCGCCACTTCCGACCGCTTGATTGGCGAATTCGGCTTAAACGCTAGCACATTCTGATCGACGCGATACCCGCCAATGAACCCTTCTTCAAACAAATAATTGATCGCCTCATAATGCGAACTAGAAGGCTTCACATCATTATACGTATACGTCCGAGCTTCCACTGGATTATTCGCAAGGATTCCACTCAGTAATAACACGAAAACCGTAACAGCAACGAACCTCTTCATCTCCATTCACCTTCTTCTGAAATGAAATATTTACCATACGACCTTATTACTGACTATACCATATGAGTCAACTAGAGTCGCCACAAAATTTCGACTCTAGTAGGCGTATGGTCCCTTTTTGGTGATAACTTCTTTTATTCGATAGATAACTCACTAGATTCAATAGATAACTTCTTGGATTTGATGGATAACCCTGCACATTCAATAGATAACTTTACAAATTCATTTGTTAATAAAAACAACCTTATAAGTGAAGTGTATAAAAAATCTTCCCCGCAATACGCTGAAACAAAAGGAGGTTATTCATTGGCAAATAACAATACAATTGTCGTGCCGGAAAACCTAGTATCACGGTTTTTATTTAGCGACACGCGCTCGGCATTTATCTGGCTCATCATTCGGCTGTATGTTGGATACACATGGTTAAAAGCAGGATGGGGAAAACTAACGAACGATGCTTGGACTGGCGAAAACGCCGGAATCGCTCTTCAAGGATTCATCAATGGGGTATTAGCGAAAGCAAACGAAGGCGGAGATGTTGCCGGATGGTATGCCTCTTTCTTAGAAAATACCATACTGCCGAACGCAACACTATTCAGCTACATGGTTGCATACGGTGAATTTTTAGTCGGTCTTGGCCTCATCGTTGGCCTACTCACCGGAATCGCCGCCTTCTTCGGGGGCTTAATGAATGCCACCTTCTTATTCGCAGGGGCATTAGGCGCAAATCCATTGCTCTTCATCTTAGCAACCTGGCTCGTCCTCGCATGGAAAGTAGCTGGCTGGTACGGTTTAGATCGATGGGCGTTGCCGAAACTAGGAACGCCGTGGAATCGGAAAAGGGCGGTGTAACGGAATTATTGAGCGTTCGGAGAGATTTATGATCACTCTGTCAAAGTACTAAGATTACACACAGAAATTTATGATCACTTGCTAAGGATGTATAAGCACTCAGCAACCTCAACAGGGCTGTCACGGAAAGTCGGTTTTAACCACTTTTCCGGACAGCCCTTATTAACGTAAATCTACTATTAACAATCACTTTCAAAGTCTTTCCAAACAGGCTATAACGCACGGCTCTTACTAAATTATGTAGAAACCAGCTTTGTAATTTACGACTCTTTTTAAGTCAGGTAGTTCGTCAACCGGATAGGTAGTTCGTCAACCGGATAGGTCGTTCCCGAAATTTCTGCATACCGTCTGTGTATACAATTTCGGACTGGGCTAATTGTGTAATGACGGCTGAGTTAAATACCATTTGCGCTTCAACGCATGTTTCAAGCACTTCATCATAGACGATTTCATCTGCGGCTTCCGTAATGATATCCGCAGCTATCCAATCCGGATATCGTCCAATACTTTGAAAGCTTTTTGGACTCGCCTCGACTTTATCGAAGTAAAAGTTTAAATGCTCGGCTTCCTCAAGTAAGAACACTTCTGGCAGCCAGTCATTCCCATACTTTTTAAATCGTTCACGCCAATAATTATTCATTTTCGAAATGGAGGTCTTTCCAATTTCAGCGCTGACGACATCGACCACTGCATTAAAGTTATCTACAAGCAGTCGGCCATCTACATTCGTCGGAACTCGGGCAATCCCATACATTTTTGCACTTGGCAAAAAGTACGATACCGGAAAACGCGGTGGACTATTATATCCTGCAAACGGCTGTACCCATTCATGTGACGGGATGCCATGATCGTCGATAATGACGTCAGGCGCCCATTTCCGTAATAGCTCCGGCATAATATTGCCTTCCCCGAAGACCGATTCACTGAATCTAACATAGTTATACTCTAATCCGACGGCGTTAAAACGAGCTGCATGATGTTTCCATTCCGGATGTTCACTCATGAGACGTTTCAACAATTGATAGCCATCTACATTTGCCATTGGAATCACAATGATATTTACCTTTTTTAATTGTTCAACTATGAAATTATCGATTAACTGAAGGACTGCATATGTGCTTGAAACCTCATTTGAATGATGGCCCGCTTCGATAATAATCGTCGGTTTAGCCAGCGTCATCTTCAACCCAGAAACATACTCTTCTTCCGTAGGCAAATAACACTCGACAACCGGAATTTGCGCATGACGGAACGATTCATCAGGCACGACAACTGGATACGGGCTTCTTTGGAGGAATTCCTCAACCTTATGATGTGCATGTTCTTTCTTAATTTCATAAGACTTGACAAGGCATTGTACCGGAACTCCATTTCTGACAGCAGATACTCTATCCATTTCGTAAGATGAATTGAAATGGAGTTTTTCCGTTCGTACTTTAGGCACCTGATCGTTTGCATATCGGAACACTTTCACTTTTGCTCTCGGTTCGTCTTCAATCGTCAAGTGCATAAACGGATACACGCCGCCTGGAGCGTAAAATGGCTTTCCTTCCACTTCCTCTCCCCAATGCGCAAAGTAATCAAGTGTATTAAAATAGAGATCTTCATGCAATGCTTCCAATGAAGAAATTCTTTCCTCATCGAAGCCTAATTTCCGCTCACTCTCATTCATCCATACATCAATTTCAATCCGGTCAAAAAACGGTACGACATGCCCCTGGCCCGGTTCATAATTCTTCACCTTTTCTTTGACGGCCGGCAATACTTCCTTTAAATAAAATTCATAAAACGATGCCCTCGAACTATCTATCAATTCGACAACCCGTTCTCCATTTTTCAACAAAATTGCTACCGCACTTGTCGATGGATAGGCATAGTTTTTCCCATTCACGTAATCCATCCGTTTTACCGGTACATTCAACCTTCCCATCTCAGAACGAACTCCGCTCTTTTCCCCATATACAATGTATGTGGATTCTTGGCTAGGCTGACATTCAAAAATCACCTTTTCATGCTGAATACCCCATTCTCTCTCCAGCAATAAATCAACGGGATACACTTCCTGAATCCACCGAATGTTTAATTCTAACCCTTTCGGCAGGTTGTCCTCTACAACTGAAATGATGATTTTATCGAATGTCTCGCCACGAAATTGCGGAACTACCACTTCTTCAATCCAGTGATACGCCGTTTTAAACGACGAATATACTTCTACCTGATTGATATCGTAAGTTTGTTTCCACTGTTCTTTCAGTTCATTTCGCCTTTCCGGGTCTTTCGAAATATAGATTTTCGCATCTGCAATTTGATTTTTATACTGATTTAATACTTCCTCTATTTTCTCTTTTTCACTTCGGTCCTGCCAATCAAATTCAAGCATCAAATCATCTGTAAAATCAAGTCGCTTTAATTCCTTTTCCCAATAGCCAAAGTTTCCGCCTTCACTCCAATGTTTTGCTCGGCTGACTGTCTGAACAATATTAGGTATTTCACGATTCGTTCCTTGAAATGAAATATGATTTTTCTCGACAAGTTGAAGAGACAGGTCGCTTTGCTCATCGACCGTAATTTTTACTTTCGCAAGCTGTCGATCCCGCCATGGCAAGACGAATTGAGTAGACAGTAAGGATGCCCGGGCAATAAATTCGCAAAAAGCTTTCCCGAGCTCCACCGAGATACGATCTTCCATATGCAAACCTATACTTAACTCACGGTACGGTGACGCTTCAAAACTATCGCCGAAGCCGGCGAATGTCCAAATGTCTTCCAAATTTTCAATTTCAGGAACGACAGTATCTTCTCGGTAAGCTAGTCCTTCGCTAGCAATCGTTGATAATACAGTATTTAACTCATCTTCTGTCGTGTAATGAATTGTAATCCGGGATTCTTCCATTTCAATTCGTGTGCAATCACTTTTTACCCAGCTGAGACTAAATCGCTGATTTGCCTGTTCAAAGAAATTGAAAGAAAGCGCTGTCGTCTCGTACCCTATCCTTGCAAAAAAATCAAATAATGCAGGAGGAAAATAGTCGTCCGGAAAGTCTATATGAAGAGAGATCCCGTCAATTACTCCATCTTCATTCTTATCCACTAAAACTCCATCTGTGGACCATATCTTTTGTATGAGTTCATTCACAATGATCACCTACATTTTCAGATTTGGATCAAAACGGTCTCTCAACCAGTCTCCTAATAAGTTGAAACCTAACACTGTTAACATAATTGCGATTCCAGGGAAAACTGCAGTCCACCAAGCTGTCGTTGTATAGTTGCGGCTATCCGCCAACATGCCACCCCACGAAGGAATTGTCGGATCTACGCCCAATCCTAAAAACGTGAGGGATGCTTCCAAAAGAATAAATTCAGCAATATACATCGTCCCCAACACTAAAATCGAGGACATGACATTCGGCAAAATATGCTTCCAAATTATCGTGAAATTACTGCCGCCAATTGCTTTCGCCGCCTGTATATACTCTTGTTCTTTTAATGAAATGACTTGTCCACGGATCAGACGGGCAAAGCCTACCCAATACGTTATCCCTAATATGATGATGATCTTCCACATACCCGTTCCAAGAACACTCATAACGATAATCGCTAGCAATATAAACGGGAATGCCAATTGAATATCTGCCGCCCGCATGATGAAATCGTCAAGCCATTTTCCAAAATAACCTGATATCAAACCAAAGAAAACACCGATGACTAGCGCAATCAACACACCCATAAAACCTACCATCAGTGAAATTTGCGCGCCATGTATGATTCTACTGAGTAAGTCCCGACCGACTTGATCGGCCCCTAAAAGGTATACAGATTCTCCAAGCGGATCAGCCCAGGACGGTGGGAGTAAACGGTCCTTCAAGTTGGCTTTGGCATAATCATACGGACTTATAACAGAAGCGAATATGGCTGCTAGAATACTTGCTGCCGTTAAAATCATCCCTAAAACTCCCGTAGGATTTTTCTTAATGAAATTCCAAGAGCGCTGAAAGGTGGATTTTTTCTTCTCCATCACTTGCACTTGTGCCATATTACCCCCCTGCCTTTCCTGCTTTAATTCTCGGGTCGATAAATGAATAGCTTATGTCTACAAGTAAATTGACTAGCACCATAATCATTGCCAAGAAAATGACCCCGCCTTGAATGACGGGATAATCCCGCTGATTGATCGCGTCAACAATCAACCTTCCAATTCCAGGCCAAGCAAAAACTTGTTCAATAATTACCGTACCGCCTAATAAGGCCCCTAATTGCAAACCTAAAAAAGTAACGGTCGGAAGCAACGCATTTCGGAAAGCGTGTTTAATCACAACTTTCCATTCTTTAATACCTTTTGAGCGAGCTGTTGATATGTATTGCTGATTCAATACTTCCAACATTGATGAACGGATAAGCCTGGCCAATATTCCGGACAAGATTAATCCTAATGTGACAGATGGCAATATGAGGGAAGAGAACCCGTCATACCCCGATGCAGGCAGCCATCCTAGTGTCACGGAGAATATAAGGATTAACATGATGCCAAGCCAGAAGTTCGGAAATGATATCCCGATCAAAGAAAAGATTCGACCAAAAAAGTCAATGAACTTTCCACGATAGACTGCGGATAATATACCGACTGGAAAAGCAATTAACATTGCCACTACTAATCCGCCTAGAGCTAAAGCCAACGTCGCACCAGCTCTTTCAAAAATCATAGTAGCTACAGATGCACCGCTTCGAAACGACTCGCCAAAATCAAACATCAGCATCCCTTTTAAAAACAACCCATATTGAACGTATAAAGGTTCATTCAAACCTAGTCTTTCATTTAACGCTTCAATCGCCTCAGCAGTAGGTTCACCCGCGCCAAACATGACTGCCGCAGGATCTCCAGTTAAGCGAATCGAGAAAAAGACCAACAATGAGATGAAAAAGATGACGAATATCATATGAAGCAATCTGCGTAGTATGTATGCAAACATTGGAGATCCCCCTTTATTAATCATATAAAAGAAAGAGATAGCATGATTTTTGCACACTATCTCTTTTTCCATATTACTTCACAGATACTTCTTCTAAACGGAAGCGATCATCATGTGGAGGCTGGAAGTTTTCCAGTCTTTCGTTAGCACCATAGAGAGCCACTTCTTGGTAAAGATTGATTTCAGGAGCAAGGTCATATAAGACTTCTGTCAGTTCCATGAAAATCTCTTCTCTCTCATTTTGATCAACAGTCGAACGTTCTGCTTTCAACAACTCTTCAACTTTCGGATCGCTGAATGACGGATTCCAATGCTGACCCTCTGCGTACATTAAATAAGCGGTATTATCGAAATCCAATGTCCATCCGCCCCAGCCTTGACGATACAGATGCCCAGCTTTTCCGCCCGGGATCAATTCTGAAGTCAACGTAGTCGGATCGGCATTATTAATGTTTAACTTTATGCCTACTTCTTCGAAATAATAGGCGATAATTTGTGCTATTTCTTTAAAGTTTCCATCATTACCAGGGATGAAAAGGTCAAGTTCTGTCCCTTGAGGTACCCCTGCTTCTGCAAGCAATTCCTTTGCCTTTTCCGGGTCATACGGATATGGTTCTAAATCAGGATTGTATCCGAATGAAAGGTCACTCTGATACGTACTGATCGGATTACCATAACCATCTAATATCTCGTCAATAATCGCTTCTTTATCAACCGCATAGTTCAATGCTTGTCTCACCAATTTATCGTCAACAATGCCTTGTCCCGGATCGAAACGAAGTGAGAATACTGTAGGAGTTCCTACTTCTTTTAGTTCAATATACGGTGCATCTTTTACCGTTTGCGCCTGTGAAATTTCAACTCGTTTCATAATGTCGATTTTTCCAGTTTGAAGTTCCGCTAAGCGAGTGGAGGCTTCAGGAATGAAACGGAAAGTTACGCCATCTAATTTCGGCAGTCCTTCCTTCCAATAGTTTTCGTTTTTCTCTAACTTCACATATTGGTCACGCTTATATTCCACCATTTTAAAAGGTCCTGTTCCTACAGGGTTATCATTAAAAAATTCATCCGTGTTTTCTTGAACGTATTTTGGCGGAACAATAACCGCTCCGTAACCGGATAATTTTGTAAGCAGCACTGGATCAGGCGTATTCAAATGGAAGATGACTTCATAATCATTCACAATTTCAACTGAATCAATCGATGTATAGTTTGATTGCTGCGGCCCTTTTGCACCCTCATCTCCTAAGAGTCGGTCAAATGTGAATTTAACAGCTTCCGCATTAAAAGGTTCCCCGTTATGAAACGTAACGCCTTCCCGCAATTTAAATTTTACTGTCACATCATCGATAAACTCCCAAGATTCGGCTAGGCCAGGTTGCAACTCCAAATCCAAATTTCGGTCAACCAATCCTTCAAAAACAGAGGATGCCACAGAGCTCCAATCTAATAGGAACGTATCAATCGGATCCCAGCTTTGCGGGTCGGACGGAACTGCCACGACAATGTTATTCCCTCTATCTGCCGCCGGATTTTTACTCGGATCTGCTTCCGATGCTCCGCCGCTAGAGTTTGAACTTCCGCCTCCAGAGCAAGCAGCCAAAATGACCATAAGTGCTAAGAGCAGCATGAACGATATCTTTTTCTTATACATGTACAACACTCTCCTTCTCTATGCTTTTATTTTGTAGTTCAGCTGAATTCGGGTACAAATGACACGAAGTAAAATGATCCTTTTCGACCTCTATGAAAGCTGGTTCTACATTTTTGCAAACTTCCATACAGGAAAAACATCTAGGATGGAACGTACAGCCAGTCGGCGGATTGGAAGGGCTCGGAACATCTCCTGTCAGTACAATCCGTTCTTTTTTCTCATCCGGATGAGATTTCGGCAAGCTTGACAAAAGAGATTGCGCGTATGGATGGAGCGGATTGGTATAAAGGCTGTTCTTATCTGTCAGCTCAACCATCTTCCCTAGGTACATCACTCCAATTCGGTCACAAAAATGTTTGATCACACTTAGGTCATGGGAAATGAATAAATACGTCAAGTCATATTCTTTCTGTAAATCTCGCATTAAGTTCAAAACTTGTGATTGGATTGATACGTCTAGTGCAGATACAGGTTCGTCGGCAATGATGAACTTAGGCTTTGAAATTAATGCTCTAGCAATTCCGATTCTCTGTCTTTGTCCTCCAGAGAATTCATGTGGCAATCTATTCAGCTGGGCTTGTGTTAAACCAACCTGTTCCGCAACTTCAATCACTCTTCGTTTTCGTGATTCTTTATCTTTCACACCAAAGTTGATTAGTGGTTCTTCAATGATTTGAAATACTTTCATTCTAGGATTAAGTGATGCAAATGGATCCTGAAAAATAATTTGCATATCTTTTCGGTATTTGATCATCTCTTTCGGTGAAAGATTCGTAATGTCATTTCCATCAAAAAAGATTTCACCTGAAGTCGGTTCTAACAACTTGAGAATTGTCCGCCCCATTGTACTTTTGCCACAACCAGATTCTCCAACAATGCCAAGGGTCTCTCCCCGATTCACCGTGAATGAAACACCGTCTACAGCTTTTACTTCACTTAAAACTTTTCTTCCGGTAACTCCTCCGAGTTGCGGAAAGTACTTTTTTAATTGTTTTACTTCTAATAAGGGAGTCGTCAACTTGTTTCCTCCTCTCCGTACAGCCAGCACCTGACTTTACTTCCGTTTAAGTGAGCGAACATTTCCGGATCTTTCGAACATCGGTCATGCGCAAACGGACAACGTTCTTTGAATCGGCATCCTTGCACAATACTTCCCGGAGGAGGAACGGTTCCAGGAATGCTTGATAAGTACTCTTTTTCCTCATGAATGGAAGGCAAGGAAGATAGAAGCCCTTTTGTATAAGGATGAAGAGGTTCATCAAACAACATTTTGGTCGTAGCTTCTTCAATAATTTCCCCAGCATACATCACGACGACGCGATCACAAATTTCAGCAACGACTCCCAAATCGTGAGTGATTAAGATAATCGACATTTGCAACCTTTTTTGCAGCGATTGCATAAGCTCCAATATTTGGGCTTGGATCGTTACATCTAACGCTGTCGTCGGTTCATCAGCGATTAATATTTGGGGGTCATTCACTAAAGCCAACGCAATCATGACGCGTTGCCTCATTCCTCCGGATAACTGGTGAGGATAGTTATCCATCACTTCATCCGGTCGCGGAATACCAACAAGCTTTAGCATTTCCAACGTCCGTGCATCCGCTTCTTTTTGGCTTACTTTTTCATGGCTTAGAATCATTTCCCGAACTTGTTTTCGAATTGGATAAACTGGATTTAAGGAACTCATCGGCTCTTGAAAGATCATCGACATCTTTTTTCCGCGTATATCCCGCCAGTTCCTTTTCGAGAAACTCTCGAGGTTCAGTTCACCTAAGTGAATATGGCCATCTAAATAATCGATTCCTTTTGGTAGGAGTCCCATAAGCGAAAGGGATGTCATACTTTTTCCACATCCAGACTCCCCGACAATGCCTAGTGTTTCTCCTTCCTTTAAATCGAAAGATACTCCATTTACAATAGGTGTCTTCTTCTTGCCGTCGATGACGCCAACTTTCAACTCATCTACTTGCAATATCGCCTGCTCAGACATGCTATCACTTCCTTTTTAGTTAAACCCCGCTTTTCATTGTCTGTCGAATCGATTTTAGAATTTCAACTGACGCTTCATTATCACCGTGAATACAAAATGTATCTGCCTTTATCAAATATGTAGATTGTTGTCTCGTCGTTACTTTTGATTCATTCACCATTTGTTGAAATTGTTTCGTCGCATGATGGGGTTCGCTTATCACGCTGTTCACTATTTTTCTCGGAGTCAGCTGGCCATCCTCTTCATATGTTCGGTCTATAAACGCCTCGGCCCAGACTGTTAGACCTTTCTTTTGAGCAACTTCAACAGTCACACTGTCGGCGAGAGCATATAAAATTAGCTCCTTCGAATAATCATGTACAGCATCTGCAATTGCCTCAGAAGTTTCTTCGCAAATAGCCGCCCGATTATATAAAGCGCCATGAGGTTTTACATGATGTAACCGTTTTCCAAACTTCTTTAAAAAAGCATCTAAAGCGCCAATTTGATAAAGAACAATATCATAAATTTCGTCTTTAGATAAATTCATCTCTCTGCGGCCAAAACCTATAATATCCGGATATCCCGGATGAGCCCCGATATTTACGCCATACTGAATGGCAGCTTCTACTGCTTTCCGCATATTGCCAGGATCGCTAGCATGAAAACCACATGCAATGTTCACGCTATCTACATACTGCAATAGTTCTGAGTAATCTTTTATTTTGTAAATTCCATAGTCCTCGCCAAAGTCACAATTAATATCAACTGCTCCCAAATAAACACCTCCATGCCATTCCCGAAATTCAAAACCACTGTTTCAAGTTATAAAAAATATTCTATCACACTATTCCTTGATTTCAAATATTTTTTTAATTGACTTGCGTTTCTTTACTAAATATTTCATAATATTAGTACCATTTAATAAAACTCAATTCCCGAATTATGAAACTAAAAGGAGGGTATGAATTGAAATATTCGATAAAACCTTTTCACGATCACGCGATTTATATTTCTTTTGGCGATGATATCCAAGAAGATTATTTGTATTATAGTCAAGCCATCATTTCGGATCTTGAGAGTATACTTCCAATCGGCTATGTGGAAGCAATTCCGGGATACAACAATCTAACTATTTTTTACGATCCCATTAAAATTGCAGAGCAATATCACACAGAAAATATGCAGCAACATTTCATAAAAGAGATTGAGCAAAGGCTCAAAATGATTGATCTAGCTAATCCGATTGCACGTGATATCATTTCCATTCCAGTCTGTTATGGCGACCAATTTGGACCTGATTTAAAATACGTTGCCGACTTCCACAAACTGTCCGTGAAAGAAGTGATACAAATTCATAGTGAAAAAATATACACGGTACATATGCTAGGATTTGCTCCCGGTTTTCCTTTCTTAGGCGGGATGGATCCTACAATTGCTACACCAAGAAAATCAACACCGGCTGCGGCGATTCCTGCTGGCTCAGTGGGCATTGCCGGTGTTCAAACAGGTGTCTATCCGATTGAAACACCTGGTGGTTGGCAAATCATCGGGAGAACTCCGACTTCATTTTTTCAACCAACAAAGCATCCTCCCTCTTTATTGACAGCTGGGGATAAATTAAAATTCCATCCGATTACAATGGAGGAATTTGTCGAACTGGAGGGGGAAAATCGATGATTACAATCCTCAATAGCGGAGTCCATTCCTCAGTCCAAGACACTGGGCGTTGGGGCTTTCAACAATACGGGATGGTTGTGAGCGGGGCAATGGACAACAACGCTTTAAAAATAGGCAATTTATTAGTTGGGAACGAGCTAAACGATGCTGGAATTGAAATCACTTTTGGATTGACAACGATACAATTCGAGTCCGACCGGTTGGTAGCGATCACAGGTGCAGATGCATCTCCACTACTCAATGACAAACCTGCACCATTATGGCGTCCTTTTATTGTAAAAGCGGGAGATCGATTGCAATTTCAAGGTCCCAAATCAGGCTTGAGGAGTTATATCGTTTGCGCAGGTGGTTTCGACATCCCGCTTGTGTTAAACAGTAAAAGCACATACGAAAAAGGAAAATTCGGTGGCTTTAATGGGAGATCGTTGCAAAAAGGTGATGCCATTAAGCTTCAGCCAATGAATGAAATGCAACGAAAATTGTTCGAGGGGCTGAGCAAGCGAAAACAGCACTTGGAATGGTCGGTCAATTTCGAGGACTTTTGCCGCTTCAAGAAGAAGAATACTATTCATGTCATTCCAACTGGGCAACATGATCTATTTGATAAAGAGAGCATTGCCTATTTCGAAACAGCGACTTTTACAGTTTCGAATCGTTCTGACCGGATGGGATGTCATCTGGAAAGCGACAAGCAATTACAACTAACAAATCAGAAAGAGTTATTATCAGAGGCGGTCGCTTTTGGCACGTTACAGGTTCCGCCAAGTGGCAAGCCGATGATTCTATTGGCAGACCGACAAACAACCGGCGGATATCCTAAAATCGGCCAAGTAATGTCAGCTGATTTTTCGGTACTTGCCCAAATGAAACCGACCGACCAAATTCAATTCCGCTATATTGAAGTGGAACAGGCAGAACAAGCACTATTACAACAACACAAAGTGTTTCAACAAATAAAGCAAGCTGTTGCGTATAGGTTGAAACATATTTGAGGAGGAATTCCATGTTTACCGAAGAGGAAATACAGTTACTTCAAAAGTTATTGAAAGTCATTGATAATAGTTCTTTACGTTCCGGTACATTAGAGAAAGAAGGCTTTACCATTCAGTTCAATAAAGACAGTGGTACATATTTAAACGCCCCCCTGCCAAATGAGGAGACCTTCACTTCAACCATCCCATTAAAATCCGAGGATGCTCAACCTGCAGTTGAGACAAATAAAGAGGATGCAACGATTGAGTGTAAAGCTCCTTTTCTAGGTACACTCCATTTACATAGCAATAATGAAGAAAAACCGATGATCCATGTAGGTCAAAAAGTTAAAAAAGGTGATGTTTTATTTTCAATTGAAGCCATGAAACTGTTGAACGAAGTTCATGCAACGGTAAATGGGGAAATTACGGACATTTTATTTGGACATGGGGACCTAGTCCAATATGGGGATGTTGTCGTTCGAATAAAGGAAAGTGGTACCGATGATTAAAAAAGTGTTAATTGCCAACCGAGGAGAAATCGCCGTACGTATTATACGGACCTGTCGGGACTTGGGCATTAAAACCGTCGCTGTATACTCTGAAGCTGACCGGGATGCACTGCATGTCCAATTAAGCGATGAAGCGTATTGCTTAGGACCTGCCGCTTCACAAGACAGCTATTTACGTCAGGATCTACTCATTCACCTCTCTTTAGTAACAAAATGTGATGCTATCCATCCCGGTTATGGATTTCTATCTGAAAATGATCACTTTGCCGAGATGTGCGAGCAAGTCGGCATAATATTCATCGGCCCTTCTTCAGCTGCCATTCGATCGATGGGTGTGAAAGATGAAGCGAAACTAATAATGAAACAATCTAACGTTCCTGTCGTTCAAGGTTCGGAAGGCTTAACGAATACTGTGGATGAAGCGATAGCAATCGCCGACCGAATCGGCTATCCACTCATTATAAAGGCGACAGCCGGAGGCGGCGGAAAAGGCATTCGCCTTGTTTATGGAGAAGATCAACTGATCGATCAATTCCAATCTGCAAAACATGAAGCCTCTTCCGTTTTTAATAACGGTGGCGTTTACATCGAGAAATACATCGAACATTTTCGACATATCGAAGTACAAATCGCTGCCGACCAGTTTGGAAATACGATTCACTTAGGAGAACGGGACTGCACGACTCAAAGGAGGATGCAAAAGCTTATTGAAGAAGCCCCCTCCCCCGTCATTGACGAAGAGTTAAGATTGCAATTAGGAGAAGCCGCGGTTCGTGCAGCAAAAGCCGTTAACTATGTTGGAGTCGGAACAGTTGAGTTTATTTATGATTCGATTGAGCGTCAGTTTTATTTCATGGAAATGAATACAAGACTCCAAGTGGAACACACCATAACAGAAGAAGTAACGGGAGTCGATTTAGTTGAATTGCAGTTTCGTATTGCGAACGGCGAACCACTTCCTTATAAACAAGAAGATATAAACTGGACAGGTTGGTCAATCGAATGCCGCATTAACGCGGAAGATCCTCTTCATAATTTCATGCCAAACCCTGGTCCTATTTCCTTTGCACATTTACCAGCCGGGCCGCATGTCAGAACGGACAGCGCCATATATACAGGCTATACAATACCGCCCTATTACGACTCAATGATTGCCAAAGTGATCGTTCACGGTTCAGATCGGACCGATGCTATTCACAAAATGATTCGGGCATTGAAGGAACTGAGAGTAGAGGGGGTACCTACAACAAAGGACTTCCTACTGTACGCCCTTCAGTTTGAGGAGTTTCAAGAAGGTAATTTTAGATCTAATTTATATGAAAAGATTATGGATGGATTTAATAGCAGATAAAATTGAAAAAGTACTTGAGCGATTAGGCCCAAGTACTTTTTTAATTAAAAAATATAAATTTATGAGACCTTACTATTGTTACTTTTCATATCCAATTCCTTCCGAAATCTTTTTCGCAGCCGCTTTAACCTTTTCACTTAAATGCTCAACCGCGCTATCCGAAAACTCAATTTCGATGCCCGCCACACTTAAAGAACCGATCGCCTTTCCTTCACTATTATAAATAGGTGCTGCAATTGAAGCCGTGTGATTCTCCAACTCGGATTTACTGAACGTATATCCTATTTTTCGTGCATCTTCAATAGACGCAAGCAATTGTTTCCGGTCTGTAATCGTGTTGTTCGAGTAAGCTATAAATTCAACACGTTCTAGATATTCTTCGATAAATTCATCTGATTGAAAAGACAAAACCGCTCTGGCACAGGCACCTCCATATAATGGACTCCTTCTGCCAACGGAAGTATACAGTTTAACCTTTTGAAGCTCATCAATCTTTTCGATATAAATCGCTTCGTCCCCTTCCAATATCGTTAAATTGACTGCTTGATGTACTTCACTATGCAACCGACGCATGATTGGCTCAGCAATTTGCCTTATATTCATCCGGCTGGAGACAAGGTGACCAAACGTTAAAAATATTGTACCGAGCCGATACTTTGTATCTTCCTTCTTCTCCAAAAACTTCATTTCCTCTAAGGATAGTAACATCCGATATACAGAGCTTTTCGGCATCCCCGATAGTTCAACGATTTCTTGGAACGTCAACTCCGGGTGATCTGTAAATAGATATAATAGTTCCATAGTACGGATGACTGTCTTATTCATAATCGACATTGAGCTGCTCCTTTTTTCTACTAATAGGTGTAATTCTACTGATTCTAATTTCACATATGTATATCATACAGACATTATACATTATTAGAAGATTCATTGATAACTGAAAAATAAACGAGTGATGATAAACACCCAGCGAGTGATGATTACTCAAGAAAAAGTCAGCCATTCTCCGGCTGACTTTTCCTTTTGACGTTATTTCGGACCACGATATTTATCGGATTTCACATAATAGTTCTCATGGTCAATTCGATCCCACTCGGTTTTCTGGTATTGACTATTTTTTAAACGTTTATTAATGTCGTCCATATTAAAAGGCTTATATTCTTGTGCTTCTGCCCACGCACGAATCGACGAATAATCCGGATGAGCCGGGTCGTGGTAAACAGTCAAAAAATGAGCGTATCCGGGCGGACCCCCAACATCTTCAGGAGGTGCTGTACCCTCCCCTGCAAGAACGGTCGGGAATCCGAAATAGTAGTCTTCTACAATCTCCTCAAGATCCACAATGATGCGCCAATCGTCTCCCGAATCATAGCGATATAACAATTGACCATTCGATTCCAAATACTTATCGATCTTCAGATGGGAAGGTTGTTTCAACGTCAATCCATTAAACCCTTTCTGATACTCTTCATGCATCAAAGGATTATTTGTAATGAAAAGCCCATCTACCTCTACATTGAAGTAATGGTACGGCTCATCAATCCACTTGCTTTGAAAGTTGGTGACTTTTTGAATCATTTCATGTAGGCGATTAAACGTTGCCCCCGCAGGCATAATAACCCTTCTCCAAATTGGCGGATCGATCTCTTCAAATGTCAGTTTGACAATATATGCTTTCATGGAAACACCTCCACTTAACAGCCTTTAGTATCAATACTAGTTCTCAACTTCGAAAATAGCCAGCATTGTACGAATATCCGGAGCAGTGCGTTTATTCCTTCCTCTCCTGGATCCGCACGATAGCTTTCTTCCCGTTGCCTTCTTCCTCAACAAGGTCGCCGGTCATTTTCTCGCCATCCTCACCATACTTTTCAACTGCTGTAGCGAAGAGCGTGTTGCTCATATTCGTTTCGATCGTGATCTCGTACTCGTCTAGATTTTTAATACGTGAATCGGTCTCCGGATTTTCAAAAATGATGCTGAACGATCCATCAGGATTAACATTCGTATGACCAATAAAACCTGATGTAATATAGCCCGGCAGAATGGCACGGCCTCGCAAATTAGTTCCTTCCAATAGATTACTTTCACCATCTACGTAAATATATTGCTCATCTTTCACAACTTTTGTCGGCTCGATCCGAATCGTTGTGGATCCATAATCATCTGGCTTATTCCAATTGGGCGGAGTAATTTCAACCTCGACCAAACCTTCCTCTCGAGGCAGTACAACAATCGCGGATGCTTTATGGTACACAATTTCCTTCATCTTATAATCATACTGGCGAATAAAAGGCCCTTCCAGATTCTCGCCGGATTCCCCGTAATGCTCTTTGATCTCTTTATTCTGGCTCGCCGGCTCAAATTTCACTTCCATCGTAATCAACCCATCCACCTTGTCAGGCAGCTTCGTTTCGTACGTAAAACTCCCGTCCCGTTCAACAATCGCCGTCCGGTTGCCGCCAATCAGCACACCTTCCACCCAATTCATGTCTATGTATAACTTTGTCCCTTCAAGCAGATTCGTCTGCCCTTCCACTTTTATTTCCCCACCTTCAATAGACGCGGTGCCGGAAAACTCAATGTCCATTCCTCCTAAATGCTCAGCAGGTTTGATGATTTCAATTTCTTCTTCCTCATCCGTCTCCCCCTCCACACTTTCCTCTGCATTTTCCTCCTCGGAAGTCACGACGTCCTCATCAGGTGTTTTCGCCGCCTCGGCCTCCCCCTGATCCGTCTCTTTCGTGCAGCCGACTAATAAGAGGGCTATGAACAAAGCTGTAATTAGTATTTTTAATGGCTGTCTCATTTTTAATAAACTCCTTCTCTCTTAAAGATCCTCTTTATTCTACGGGAAGAACGCAATACAGTTTCAGCTAACTTGGGAGAACGGGCAAAACAATTCTTTCGACATAAACAACGAGAGAAGGACCATAGACTCAAACCGGTGCCTGTGCAAGAGGCATTTATGACAATTCACTTCCGTTCATAAAAACACAGCAAAAAGCCAGCCATTTGCCTAAATGACTGACTTCACATCCTTGCAATATACAACTGCAGTGAATAAACTGAATAGTTTGCTGCACAGGCACCCAATAGATTCTGCACCCGAAAGATTCAGAAAACAAACTCCAACAAATAAATGACCAACGGCCCTAACATGACGATGAACATCGCTGGGAAGATGAAGAACATCATGGGGAAGATCATTTTGACAGGGGCTTTCATAGCTAGTTCCCGGGCCAATTGTGTTCGTTGTTCGCGGATTCGTTGCGTTAATGAGCGCAACGCCTTCGCCATGCCGACGCCCAATATGTCCGCTTGAATGAGGGATGTAATGATGCTTTGGAATTGATGGACAGGTACACGGCTCCGTAAATCGGCGAAGGCCTCTCTTCTCGATTTGCCGAGCTCCATATCTCGGAGCGTTTGGAGGAATTCATCGGATAAAGGGCCTTTCATTTGCTTGCACACTTTCATGAGCGACGCATCGAGCCCCATTCCTGCCTCGATTGACAGATTGACCGTGTCGAAGAAATCCGGCATCATCTTCTGGATGGCTAGCCTTCGCTTCGTAATCAACCTACTTATATAAAAGGACATGTTATACATGTAGAGAACAGCCATGGATGTAGAAAAGAATAATAGGGGGAATAAAGTAAGAAAAGGCATAAACACAAGGATATGGACAAGAAAGACGGTCGCCCCGACGAGAAATTGAAGTAGCCGAAAATCGATTGGCGTCAACCCCAAAGGATACCCGGCTTCACGTAGCCGCTCTTCAAGTGCCTTCTTTTTCGCGGGCTTGGTGCGCCTCTCGATCACAATCTTCAGTCCGCGATTAATACTCTCCAAAGCACCCCAACTTTTAGCCTTTCTACGTTCAGCTCCCTCGTCCTTATTCACAACTTCATCCATGTCGAAATAGTCGACAACTCTCCTGTAGATCACAATTTCCTGCTTAAACAGTTGAAGGAGGATCGCTCCGATGATGAGCGTGCAAAACAACGACCCGAATACGATGAATAACACGGAAGCCACTTGCTACACCTCGATATTGACAATTTTTTTAATCCACAACCAACCAAAGATGATGCTGAACGATCCATAAATGACCATCACCCAACCGACCGGATGGGAAAACAGCTTCTGGAAGTACTCCGGATTCACTAACCTGATATAAAGAGCAAGTGCAAGTGGCAAAATTGTTATGATGACAGAAGACATTTTTCCTTGTGCAGTCAATGTCTTAACTTCCCCTTTGACACGTGCACGGTCGAAGATAATGTTCTGCATCGTCTCCAATAAATACGCCATGTTTCCACCCGTTTTTCGCTGCACAATCAACGTATTCAAGACGATCTCGAGCTCTTTTTCTGGAAGCCTATCCAGCAGATTTTGAAAAGCGTCTTCATATGATAAACCTAAGTTGATTTCCTGAAGGGTTTTCAAGAACTCCGGACCGAGCGGTTCCTCGATCTCATCTGCGACCATTTTCATCGCTTGCATGAAACTGAAGCCAGCACGCATGGCGTTTGCAATGACTCCTAAAGCCTCTCCCAGTTGGTAGGACGCCAATTCGAGGCGTTTTTTCCTTCTTCTCTTAACGTAAAAAATGGGAAGATAAAAACCAATAACACCCATAATTGCAACAATCAAAAAATTCATCTCATAGTAATTGCCAATCATAAGAACGAGTATGACAATGATCACACGGCCGATAAACAACTCTCCGAGCGAAAGATTTACTCCAGACTGGAGGAGAAGCTTTTCGTTCTTAGACAAGTTGAGAGCTGCTTCAATCGCTTTCGCAAGCTTCTTAATCGGAGATTTGCTACTCTTCTCTTTCTGCCCTTTCCGCTCCTCCCCTCTCTTCACATCCTCCCACTCAATATAAGTTCTCAGCCTTCTTTCAAACTTCCTTTTTTCCATGACAAGATGAATGACTAGACGGAAAAGCAACGTGCCGACAATGAATACGACCAAGGAAAGGATTAGGAGCTTCGTCATTCCTATACTCCTTTCCACTCGTACTGGTTGCCGGAAACAGCAATCTTTTCATAACAGTAAGGACGGATGCCCGTCGGTGCAAACTTTCCTACGATTCTACCAAATGCGTCTTTACTCGTTTGATAGACGAAAATATCCTGTAGTACGATATTCTCGCCTTCCATTCCAAGCACTTCTGTAATTTTCGTTATTTTCCGAGAACCATCCTTCAGCCGATCCTGTTGGACAATTAAATCCAAAGCTCCAGAAATCTGTTCACGGATTGCACGTACTGGCAAGTCGAACCCCGCCATGAGCACCATCGTTTCAAGTCTTGCCAATAGATCCCTTGGCGAATTCGCATGCCCTGTCCCCAAGCTGCCTTCATGCCCCGTGTTCATCGCCTGCAACATATCCAATGTTTCCGCGCCCCGCACCTCACCGATAATGATGCGGTCCGGGCGCATCCGTAAGGAGTTTCGGACTAAATCGCGAATCGTGATTTCGCCTTGCCCTTCAATGTTCCGCGGACGGGATTCCAAAGAAACGATATGTTCCTGGGAAAGTCTTAGCTCCGCTGCATCCTCAATCGTCACAATCCTCTCTTTGGTGGAAATGAAGGAGGATAAGACGTTCAATGTACTTGTCTTTCCTGACCCCGTTCCGCCGCTGATGAAAATATTAAGCTTTGATTCCACTGCCGCCTTCAAGAAGTTAGCCATATCTTCACTTAACGTATTCATGCGCAGTAGATCATTAATTGTAAAGGGCTCCTTGGAAAACTTCCGGACCGTGAGCGTCGGACCATTCAAGGCAAGTGGCGGAATGATGGCGTTCACCCGCGAGCCGTCGGGCAATCTGGCATCGACCATCGGAACACTTTCATCGATCCGCCGTCCGAGCGGTGCAACGATTTTCTCTATGACACGCAGTACATGCATGTCATTTTGGAATGATACATTCACTTTCTCAATGACGCCACCAATTTCAACATAGACGGCATCCGGTCCATTCACCATTACCTCAGTGATAGATGGATCCGCGAGCAGAGGCGATATCGGGCCATAACCCGTCAATTCATACGTGATGTCATGCTTTAGCTGTTTCTTTTCCTCGTAGGAGAGTTGATTCGCTTCTTCGAGAATAAATTCATCGGCCAGTTCTTCAATGAGCGGTTCCAACTCAACACCTTGATGTACCGGTTTTTTCAGTTCATCCACAAGATGATTGTGGAGCCGGATCCATAGATCGCTGGACGTCTTGGTCGGTTCAATCGGTTGTAGCCGCTTTGCCTGATTTGCTTCCGGTTCCTGTTGATTCCCACCGAGCCGCGATAGCAATGACATTACGCATGCCCCCCTGCATGAGTGACAATGTTAGCCGGATTCTTCTTGGACGATCGCACGTCTGTGCGTACAAAAACGTCGGCCATGTTCGTGAAATTCTTCGCGATGCGGGAGCGAGGTTGGGAAACACGAATCGGTACACCAGCATTCGCAGCAGTCGTCATCAACTTTTCCTTCGCAGGCAATGTTGCGAACAGCTTCAATCCGAGAACTTGTTCAACAGTGTTGATCGACAGCCCTTTCACCGTGAACTGACGATTCAGTACCACTCTTACACGATTTTCTAGTTTCAATAAAACCAAAGTTTCTATAAGTAATTTAGTATTTTTCAACGTCGGGAGATCCATATATGTCATGACGAGAATTTCATCCGAACTTTCGAGTGCCACAATGCCGATTTCACCCATATGACTCGACACATCGATCAAGATGATATCAAACCGCGGCTTCAATGCAGCAATTGCACGCCTCACATCATTTCCCGTAATGACTTCAGCGAATTCTGGACGCTGGGGGGCGGCTAATATTGAGATTCCCTGTTTGGAAAGTGTTAAGTATTCCTCGATCCGTTTTCCCTCTTGATCCTCTTTTACCCAATCATAGATTGTCCGCCTTGGGCTCGCGTCCAAAAACAAGGACACATCTCCGAACTGTAAATCCAAGTCAATGATGGCGACCCGTTTCGATTGTTTAGCAAGTGCGACAGCCAAATTGACTGCGACGGTCGTTTTGCCGACCCCGCCTTTAGTGCTCGCAACCGTTATGACCTTTGCATTTTTTTGAGTAGCAGGCTGTTTCTGTTGCAGGGCGTCCCTTTTATTCATCGCATGGCGAAGATCTTCCTGTATTTTTGACGAATGGTTATCGAGGAAAATGACGTCATCTGCGCCTGCCCGCATGGCGCGCTTCATGTCGAATCCATCTTTGGATTCAAATACGAACAAAATTGGCGTTGTACTAAATGACTGAGAAATTTTTGAACATATGCTGTACACATCTACAAAATTGATATTCGGCAACAGGACAACACAATTGCCCGCGACAGCTGTCAAATGCTCAAATAGCTTCGTTTCATTCTCAATCCATTCCAACTCCAAATGACTATCCGCTGCAATCTCTTCCAACCTGTACGCCCATTCGCCATTTCCAGTTAAGGAGATCAATGTACTCATCTTGGTCTAAACACCCCTTCATGCAAATCATCTTCATGCACATGCGTTCGATCCGGCTCGATTGCATGATCCCCCTCTTCCCGCAACAATAAATGAAGATCATACTTTGTCGCAAAGCTCAATGTCAGCCCCTCGACTGGCGTTACTTCAATTGTCACCATCTGATAACGCTTCATCGTTTCAGGATCATCCGCCGCGTGACCAATCGCCAACACCTTCACGTCTTGCAATAAAAGTGTTGCCGCATCATGCTGCAGCTCCTTCTGCTCTTCGGGCACAGCAAGAATAGCGACGACATCTACATGTGCACCAGGCTCAATAAACCCCGCCACTCCTTGCACATCCGTCACTGCAATCGTCATCGCCCGCTTGCCTTCCGGTATCGGAAGCATCTCATTCTTCGGCTCCTCCTCAACTTCCTGTACCTCAGGCTCCACTACGACCGGCTCCTCAATAACGACTGGGGCTTTCTCTTTACTGACATCATAATTTTTAATAATGACATACAGCATACCAGCAGCTAGGAATCCAAATATGATTGCCACTAACCAGACTTTCTTCGGGTTCAACCATTCACCTGCTTTGTATATTTTTTGTTATTTTGTGAGTTTTACTCTGTAGATATTGGTCTTCGTTCCCTTGTCATCAAAAGTGCCACTTGTGACGTAATTCATGAAAACTCCTTTTACTATGTTGTTATGCTTCCCTTCAAATCCGCTGAGCCAAAAGGCCGCGAAATGTCGGATTTCGACTTTATCAGACCTTCCGTTGGGGAACTCACTTACAATGGGCACTAATACTACCCTGCTACAGGAATTATCTGCAGTCTCGAAATTATTGCAATAAGTTTTATCTGGGTTATTTTCATCAAGTTTAATTCTATAGTTGAAAGCATTATATACATTCCCACCCAAATTCCCCGGTTCTGGATAAATCTGATCTTTGATTGCAAATACAGACTTACTACCATATTTCACCGCATCTTCCCAACTATCCTCTCCTCTTCCGTCTAATGAAAGGAACCCATGGTTACCATTTATTTTATTTGCATTATCAAGGTTTAAAGCAAACTCATTTCCATGTGAAAGGTCGTACTTTCCATCCTCTAGACCAATTGGTACAATTCCACCCTTTTGCACTAATGCCGAATAAAGCAGCTCTGCTCGAGCCACGGCGTTAATATCTGTACTATTTACTCCTAAAACCCTCGCGAAAGTCATTTCCTTATTCACTTTCTTTTCGATTTCAATAAAGTAGTTTCCTGTGCTCATCTCTTTCGAATCATCGACAACATCATATCCATTCTTCAGTGCAAGGGAAATCGCAGTTGTTTTTGCTTCTTCCTCAGATACTAACAAACGATGTGCTCCACCAAGAACAGCAGCGTCCAATGCTTTTTGCAGTCTACTTTTTTCAAAGTAAATCGCGCCTACATCGATGACCAACGCAGTGAAACCAAGCAAGACAATGATGCTGAGTGCGACAAGGATCTTCGCCACTCCACTTTCGTCTTTTAAAGAAAACAGTAACGCATTAATTTTACTTCTCATCGTTCCACCCTCATTGATTTTTTTCCGGGGTCCAATCAGAAGACTGATAAGGGGCGATAGATCTGTAGGTTTGTTTATTTGACAAGTTTTACACCATAAATGTTGGACTCTCCTCCGGGCTCGAATGTGCCGCTTGTTACGTAATCAATGAAGTGACCTTTTATTGTCTGACCTTGGACGGAATCAATCCAAAATGCAGCAAAGCGGACGATTTTCACTTTGCCACCTCCACTCAAATTATCGTATGAGTCTACCAATGGAATAATGATAACTCGGCTACATTCATTATCTGCCGTATCGGGAGAATTGCAATGCGTTTTGGTTGCATCTCGCTTTATCCGTTCCTCTATTGCCTTCTTCACATTCCCCCATGTTAGCCCTGTCTCGGTAGGAACATCCATGCCTTCTTCCACTTCAGTCTTGCTTCCATTTAATATTGATTCTTCTACGATCGAACCACCAGGACCATCTATGCCAAGGAAGCCAAAGTTTCCTTTTTTCGCTTCTCCTGGATTGAAGTTCAAGTCATACGGCCCATTCTTTTCAAAGTTATCATCCTGTAAACCAATTGGGGCGACCCCGCTTCGCTTCACTAACCCCTGTACTAATTTCACGCGAGCGACCGCATGAATATCGGCTTCATTGAAACCTAGCACTCTCGCAAAGGTCAATTCTTTAGGAACGGTTTTCTCAATTTCAATATAATCTTCCCCGGTCGTCACGTCGTTTTTAACAACATTAAATCCATTTTCCAAAGCAAGTGCAATAGCCGTTTCCTCCGCTTGCTCCTTGCTAACCTTCAAATGCTGTGCGCCTCCGAGTACTGCTGCATCTAATGCTTTTTGTAGCCTGCTTTTTTCGAAGTAGATGGCACCGACATCGACGACTAAGGCCGTGAAGCCAAGCAAAACGACGATGCTAAGAGCGACAAGTATTTTCGTTACCCCGCGCTCATCTTTCAAGGTAAACAGCAACGACTGATTAATCTTTCTCATCACTCCACCCTCATTACAGTTTTGTTTTCCAGCTCAATGGGTCCACTCAGATGACTAATAAGAGGCATTAACAGATCAATAGAATATTTCAATGTAATTGTGACCTCGCTCCCGCTTGGTCGATTTGATTTCCCTGACGGCGAGATAGTATGCGTCACTTTATCTTTATTAAGGCTGCTCGTCGCTTGTTCTATCCTTGCAGCAATTTCAGTATCCTCAGCTCCAACCGTCGCAACTCTGGCAGCTTCTCTACCTGCATGGTCGAGTGTTAAATAAGCATGAAAAACCCGACCGAAGTCGGTAATGCCGAATAGTAAAATCAAAAGAATTGGTATTATGAATGCCGCTTCCACCAACGCCTGACCTCGTTGTGATTTCATATGTAAACCTCCATCAAAAATGCAATCAATGCGCCGACCGCAATCGGAACGGCATAGGGAATTGAGAGAGTTCCATCCGTTTCACCAAGATCCCCTAGAACCTTTCGATTTTTAAGGAACCTGAATGAAAACAAAATATGTTTAATCGTGAAACCGAGCCTTTTTCTTTTCAGTAAAATGAACAATGCAATGAGTCCGCCAATAGCTGCTCCGTAAAGGGTTGCATAAAATACAAATACAGCGCCTTTCCAAGCGCCGATTGCTGCTAATAGTTTTACGTCCCCAGCACCGATTCCTCCCATTATAAACGGAATGATCAGCAAGCCAAGACCGACCAAAAATCCGATACCGCTAAAGAAAAAGCCGTCAAGACCTGAAGTTACCACATGAAAAAGGAAACCCGTTAAAATGGCTGGTAGTGTTATAATATTCAAGACCTTCCGACTTCGTACATCCGTTACAACTGAAATGATAAGAATTACCGCAAGTGCTATATTTGCCATCCGGATTTCTCCTTTCATGTGGAAAATAGCCCAACTGTAGTCGGGCTATTTTCTAAACTGTTTAATTAACTAGCTTAAGGCGTTGTAGTACCTGCACCCTGCAATTCAGTTAAAATCAGGTTAAACAATCTGTCTAACTCTGGACCTATGAGTGCAATCGTTCCAATCACCACAACTGCAATCAACCCAACCAATAACCCATACTCCGTCAGCGCCTGCCCGTCTTCTTCTTTCCATAGTCTTTCTAACCAGTTCATGATCTTCCTCCTTCAATTATCAGTACAAGGGATTATATTAGGTGAAAACTTGTCCATATTACTGGAAATCCAGATATTTTTTCTTAGGAAAATTGGTATTCAAATAAAGTATTAGTCCTACAACTCTCTCGCTTGTCCACTGCATTTTTACAATTAATAAAGAATAAGCTAGTTAAAAAGGAGGGTTGATAGTTATGTCCAAAACTATTTTCCTGCCATTCCCTATCAATCGTGCAGATACTGCTTGGTCAAGATTTGTAGGTCTATTGAGTCACAAAGGACCTCTTGTCGATAAAGGTCTTCTCCTAACACCATGCAATTCCATCCATATGTTTTTCATGTGGCATCCCATTGACGCCGTTTTCCTCGATAAATCAAACTGCGTTGTTAAAACAGTGTCTTATCTCAAACCGTGGCGAGTCATACTTCCCGTCAAAAATGCCCACTCCACGCTGGAGTTGCCCGTTGGGACTGTGAAAAAGGAGAAGATCCGTGTCGGGGATACTATGCAATTTAATAAATAGTTGTGCTGGTACCTGCAAGGCGGAATTGACTATAAAAACGCAGAAAAGCCAATCAATGTCGAATTGATTGGCTTTCCGTTTTTCATTTATTCAATCTAGCAATCCGAGCTTCTACCTCTTCCTTCGTCGGCATACCCGTTTGCGCACCTAGTTTTTCAACAGACAAAGAAGATGCTGTATTCGCAAACTTCACTGCATCATACAATGCATATTCATGACTGATCGCATATGCCAAGGCGCCGTTAAACGTATCTCCAGCACCTGTCGTATCGACTGCATTTGTCGGAATGGCTTCAACATGAATATGCTTCTCTCCATCAAAATAGCGAACGCCATCTTTGCCCAACGTAACGATCAATTGATTCGGGTACATTTCCAGTGCTTCCTCCAGCTGAACGCCGAATAGTTGCTCACATTCATAATGATTGGGCGTCATGTATCGAACGCCCGAAATCATGTCTTTGTCGAAGAATTCAGCCGGGGCTGGATCCATGACGACTGGGACATTCAACTCCTCACATATTTTCAACACCGATTTAACGGTTTCCGGTAAGATTTCCAGTTGCATGACGACGACTTTGCTCGCTTTTATAACATCTCTTAATCCTTCAATCGTTTGCGGTGATAATTCATAATTTGCACCGGGCACGACGATAATTCGGTTATCGTTTTCAGATAAGATGATATTTGCGATTCCAGTAGATTTGTCCGAAGAACGCGATACATTAGCAGTATCTACTCTTTCTTCATTTAAGTTTTGAATTAATTCAGTTCCGAAACTGTCATTCCCGACACACGCTATCATGTGGACGTTCCCACCTAGCCTTGCAGCTGCAACCGCTTGATTTGCACCTTTGCCGCCCGGAAACGTATAAAAGTCTTTCCCTAAAATCGTCTCCCCGTTTTCCGGAACCCTCTTTGTATCGACGACCAAATCCATGTTCATACTTCCGATGACCGTTATCATTTTCTTCACTTCTTTCTGCTTCTCCAAATACATTAATACCCTAACTGCTCATGCACTTTTTTGAACGTCGCAATAAATTCACTTCTGAATTCCTCAACATCCACGTCCAAGACGACATGCACATTTCCATCTTCATTATAATGCGTAAGCGTACATCCTGATGCATCACCTTCCGTGACGACATTGACGGTTGCCCGTTTACCTGCAAACAGTTCCGGTCTCGTCAAATAAATAATCGTGCACAGATCGTGAATGGCAAATTCGTCCGCCGCCGTTGACGGGCTGTCGTAGCCACTTAGCAATTGGCTGACCATCTCTCCCACTTTTCCGTAGCCCTCTATTTTCTTTACATCGTCGTTTGAAATACGTGTCTGCAGCGTCACATCCAACCCGCACATGATGATTTTGACATCCTCATCAAAGACAATTTTTGCCGCATGCGGATCGACGAACATATTAAATTCGGCTACTGGCGTTCTGTTGCCGCCTTTCACCGCACCACCCATGAGGACAATCTCTTTAATATTGTTTTTTACTTCAGGATACATTTTAAATAACAGTGCGATATTCGTAAGAGGACCAATCGGCACAAGCGTGATTGGCTCGTTTGAATTAAGAATAGCTTTTCTTAATTCCTCAACTGCATGCTTACTAGAAAGCAGCGTGCGATTTTCTTTTACTTCGAACTGGTAGCCGCCGACTCCACTCTCTCCATGAACTTTTGCAGCAGATACTAATTTATTCAATAACGGTTGATCCGCGCCTTTCGCAACCGGAATATCTTTCCCTAAAAAATTTACCAAGTTGACCGCATTGTTCGTCGTATTTTTAATTCCAACATTGCCACCGACTGTCGTGATCAATTTCACATCAAGTTCCTCTGCAAATATCGCAGCCGTTATGGCAATGACGTCATCAATTCCTGGGTCCGTATCGATTATAATTGGTGTTTTCATAAAGTCATTCCTCGTTTCTCTAAGTTGAACAAATAAATTAGACTCGCTCTCATTATAAGAGAAGGCCCAATAAACATCACGTAATTTTCCGTTTAACGACATGCCAAAATATCCCTTCAAATTGTGTCGGTGCCTGTGTATGGTACATTTATGACTATTCAACGATATGTATATACATAAGAAAAGAAGCCAATCAAACATTGATTTGACTGGCTTCCCTCATTTCGTTTATACAATTGTAGTGCATTGTCTGAATTGTGTGCTGCACAGGCAGCTATTTTTGCGCAACTTCTGCCTGGCGTTTCGGTAGCACCGGTTCCGCCGTCTCCCCGTACCCGAGAAGGGCCAATACGGTGAGCAGTATTGTTTGCGGGCCGAAATGGGCATTTGTCGGGTCGTAATATTCGTTCAGTGTATGAATGCCTCCTGCTTCTCCTCCGCCGTTAAGTGTAACGGCTGGAACGCCTAGATTAATGGGCACGTTGGAATCTGTGCTGGATGCACTACCCAAAACCGGTTCAAATCCGAGCGCGGCTACAGCCGCCATCGACGCTTGGACAATATCCGCATCAGGACTCTGACTGCCTGCAGGTCGATCTCCAACCTGCTCAATCTCCACCGTCACTTCATCCGATTTCCCTCTGAAGGTGTTCTCATCGACCGCTGCCTGCTGCAAGATCTCAAGCACCTTCGCCTCAAGGTTCGCCAACTCCTCTTCAGAATTGGAACGGAGATCGATGATCATCTTCGCCGTCTCCGAGATCGTATTCACCGAAGTTCCGCCACTAATGACACCGACATTATACGTCGTCTTCGGGTCAGCAGGCGTCTCCAGAACGGAAATGCCCGCAATCGCCCTGCCTAGCGCGTGAATCGGATTCGCGGTCCCAAAACTTCCGAAACTATGTCCCCCTGGACCCTTATACGTCACGGAATACCGTTTACTGCCCGTCCCTAAATAGGTGATCCTTTCAGGAGCTCCAGGTTCCACGGAAATGAAACCATCGATATCATTGCGCGTACTGAATAAATGCTTCACCCCGTGTAAATCGCCTAGCCCTTCCTCCCCGACCGTCGCTCCGACAATTAGATCACCTTTCGTTTCAATTCCTGCATGATTCAATGCACGAAGAATCGTAAGGACAACCGCCAACCCACGACCGTCATCCGAAATCCCCGGTGCATACACCTTTCCGTCAACCCACTTCGCTTGAACATCCGTCCCCGCAGGAAAAACGGTATCAAGATGCGCGCAAAGTACGAGCGACGGACCGTTCCCGGCACCTTTCCGAATGCCGAACACATTTCCGACTTCATCCACCTGAATATCCTCGATACCCAAACTCCGAAGTTTCTCCTGATATACTTTCCCTCGCGTCCATTCTTCAAATGTGGGCGCTTCGATTCCCGTTAACTCGATTTGTTCATTCGTTGTCGCATCATTATCCGCTTCCAAAAACGCGAGCGCTTCTTTTACTTTTTCATCCGTTGCAATCGACTTCACTGTCTCAACGATTTCCGGTTTCATATTCATAGCGACAAGTCCCCTACCTTTGATGTATTTAAATGTCGATCAAAAAACTCCACTGTCTTCGTATGCAGCGTAATATGATTTTCGATCCTTTCCGTTTGATGGCCCTCGTCTTCGAAAATGACTAATTCTACTTCACGGTCCAACTTCTCTAAATCAGCAACGAGCTGTTCCGCTTCGCTCACCGGTACACGCGTATCATTCCTGCCATGGACAACGAGCAACGGCGCTGTAATTTTATGTGTGAGATTCATAGGGGCCGTTTCATCGAAGAAATCGCTATATTTTTCAAGGGAACCATATTCACACTCACGCAAATACCTTCTCCATTCCCCTGTATTCGTCAAGAACGTTTTCAAATTGGACATCCCAACGATATCAACGCCCGCTGCCCACAAATCCGGATATTGCGTCAACGCGGACAACACCATGAATCCTCCATAGCTTCTCCCCATAATGCCGATTCGGTCAGGCAATACGTGGTGGGATTCCGTCAGATCCTTCGCCAAACTAGCCAAATCCGCGACGGCATCCAACCTCTTATCCGCATCATCCAGTTTCAAATACTTCCGGCCATATCCATTGCTCCCTCGGATATTCGGAACTGCCACTGCGAAACCTTTGTAGACTAGATATTGCAAAACAGGATTGTACTCCGCCTTCGACTGGCCTTCAGGACCGCCATGCACGTAAATGACGGCAGGCTTCTGTCCGTCCTTGTCTTTGTTATAAAAGAAATACGGAATTTCTAATCCATCAAAAGCGGAATAGGAATGAAGTTCGGGTTCAATCCAATAGTTTCCGACGGATTTTGATTCACCGATGAACGTCAATCGCTCTACCTGTTTGGTCTTCAAATCATATTTCCAAATGTCCCCCGGATTCGTCGGGGTTTTCAGTGTGAATAAAAAGGATTCATTCGAAAGCCATGACAGTGATGCAATCACACCTTTCGGCAACGCATCAATCAGTTCATAATTCCTTCCATTAGGATAGTAGACACCTAGTTTTGCCACGCCGCCTTCATTCAAAGTGAAAGCAAGCGACTCCCCATCCGGTGATAGTGCGATTTCTTCCATATCCCATTTCTCCCAATGGAGAATCTTTCCAAGACTGCTCGGATCTTGCAATGAAAATCTGCATAAATGCAGTGTATCCTCGTTAGTATCTGTAAGGACAAACCCCTTACCATTCTTAACAATCGGGGAATGTATACGTGCAACGGCTCTATCCACTCCAAGACGTACCGTTTCCTTCGTTCGGATGTTTACGATATAAACGGACCTGTCGATATTCGTATCCATAATGCTAATAAAAAGCGATTCCTCATCCACCCAACCGAGCGGAACACAATTGCGATCACTCGTAAAGACTTGTTCCACTTCTCTCGTGACCACGTCGATTACGAATACATCAAAAGATCCGGGATGACGACGGTTGCTCGAATAGGATAAATAACGGCCATCCTTCGACCAGCCCCCGACATAATGGAAATGATCCAATGACTCCACAAGTACTTCCGGATTGCTTCCGGTCGCATCAACGATATACAGTTGCTGCTTTTCATTCCCCTTACTGTCCACACCTATGACAGTCCGGTCCCCGGTAGGCGAATGATGAACACTCAAAACCCGGTCATGCATCTCAATAAACTGGAACGGCTCACCTTGGTCGTCGAGTTTCCACACTTGCGGAATACCAGTTAATTTCGTTAGAAAAGTAAACGTGCTTGTCCCAGGCACAACCTTCGCTTCATACGCAGAATTCACTTTCAAAAAATCCAACAACACTTTCTCTTCATCCGACATAAATAATCCCCCATCCCAAATAATTCTTATATTTCCTACTAGTATACCATTTCCATAGATTGCACGAAAAGCGTACTGAAATTAACGGTGCCTGTGCATGGTACATTTATGACAATTCACTTTCTGTTATAAATATCCATATCAAAGTTAACCATTCGCCTAGATAAATGACTTTTCATATTTACACTATGCAATTGTAGCGAATAAACTGATTAGTTTTTTGCACAGGCACCCAAACAATTCAGTCTTTTGCTGACAAACGGTTGCTTGGTATAGGATAATAGCAGGTAGAGAACTTCAAATAGAAAGTAGTGCTGAACAATGAATGTAGAAGAGGTTATGCAGGAGCTCGAAGCGCTCGGCAAGGAACGAACGAAGAAAATATACATGTCCAATGGTGCGCATGAGCCGCTTTTCGGTGTAGCAACGGGTGCGATGAAACCAATGGCGAGGAAGATAAAAATAAACCAACCGTTGGCGGAAGAGCTTTACGCGACTGGGAACTATGACGCTATGTATTTTGCCGGCATCATTGCCGACCCGAAAGCAATGACTGCAGCGGATTATGATCGTTGGATTGATTCCGCGTATTTTTACATGCTGTCCGACTATGTCGTCGCCGTCACGTTGGCGGAAGCGGATATCGCCCAAGAAGTCGCCGACAAATGGATTGCGAGCGGTGAAGAACTGAAAATGTCAGCCGGTTGGAGCTGCTATTGCTGGCTGTTAGGAAATCGAAAAGACGTCGAGTTTTCCGAAAGCAAAATCGCTGGCATGCTTGAAACCGTGAAAAATACGATTCACGATGCACCGGAACGGACAAAATCCGCCATGAACAACTTCGTCTACACAGTCGGATTTTCATACGTCCCCCTCCATGAAATGGCGGTCGAAACCGCAAAAGCGATGGGCCCAGTAGAAATGAAGCGCGACAACAAAAAAAGCAGTATTCTAAACGCCTACGAAAGCATTCAAAAGGAAATAGATCGAGGAAAAATCGGCTTCAAACGCAAATATGTAAGATGTTAATTGTGGTGGTACAGGTTGGATTTATACAATTGAATGGGAAGGCCGGTCAATTTCAATTCTGACCGGCTTTCACTTTTACGAATATAAAATTGTAGTGATTAACTGAATAGTGCGCTGCACAAGCGCCGTTTATTCGGCTTTTTGAAGCCATGCTTCCAGCAACTCCTGCTCCCGTTCCCGTGAAATTCCCGCTTTCCATTCTGTTTCTTTTGCTTTTACACATTGATAAATGTCAGAAATTGTGTCTTCTAGCGGTCTAAAGGACAAGCCGTTCCTAACAGCTTTCTCTATACTAATGAAAGAACTGCCTTTCCACGGTTCCGAGGCGCCTTGTAATGCAAATTGTTCGGGAATCCATAACGGCATTTCCGTCCAAGGCTGCACCTTCTGCTCAAGCATGAATTGTTCATCTGCCCAAACAAACTTGGCATCGCTGTCCGTCACTGCCTTGCACGTATTCAAAAACTCTGCCATCGTCAATGTAGTCCCAGGCCCCGTCGTATTATACGTGCCCGCCTTTCTGTTTTCCGCCATCGTGAGCACCCATGCTGCCAGATCTTTGACGTCAATGAATTGGACAGCCCGATCCGGACGCCCCGGCACTAATACGGTTCCGCCTTGCGCTACACGATGCACCCAGTACGGTAGCCGATCCGTATAATCATAAGACCCAACAAGCAATCCCGCTCTCACTTGCAAAACCCGTTCAGGCCAATGCTTCTCCGCTTCTTCTTCACACGCCACTTTCATTCCACCATAATATTCATAAGGAGATACAGTCCCCTCCTCAATGTCTTTCAGAACATTTTCCGGAGGGATGGAATGCACATGATAGTCCTCCGCAATATTTAGAGGAATCCAATCCGGGTAAACGGAGATGCTTGAAATATAGGTATAATGCTCGATGTTAGCCCCGAGTACAGCTGCAATCTTCTCAATTTGATGCGGCGAAATCCCGCATGTGTCTATAACAACATCCCATTTTCGATTTTCCAGTTGTGACACATCGCCGTTTCGATCGCCAGTCAGCTGCTCAACTTCTGGAAATACTTCGGGATTGGTACCACGATTAAACAAAGTGACTTCATGCTCTCTTTTCAACGCTTCCTCCACTAAAGCTCTCCCTAAAAAACGAGTGCCCCCTAAGATAAGAACCTTCATACCTTTCCTCCGTTCATTTTAATAAATTTCATATTCACGTTATTTCGCCATAAACAACTGAAATCCTCTTTAACTGGCGGATTCAATTAATAATCATTTACACATTTAATTATGAGATGATATCATTAATCGAACAAGTCTAAATTTTCAAAAGTAAAACAGGAAAGGGATGAAGTTATGGGGAGATTAATTCACTTCGAAATTCATGTCGATAACATGGAACGGGCGAAGAAATTTTACGGCGAAGTATTCGGATGGTCATTTCAAGACTGGAGCGACTATGCAGGGTTGCCTTACTTCGGGGCAGTGACAGGCGAAGATAGCGAACTTGGGATCAACGGTGCATTAATGCAACGTCAAAGCCCTCTGCCTGAAGCAGGACAACCTGTAAACGGATTCACTTGCACAATTGGTGTAGAAAATTACGATGAAACCGAAGAGAAAATCTTGGCGAACGGCGGAACAGTCGCCATGCCAAAATACGCCCTGCCTGGCATGGCGTGGCAAGGCTATTACACTGACACGGAAGGTAATCTTTTCGGAATCCACCAACCAGATGAAAATGCGAAGTAAAAGTAGCAAGGGCTGCCCCATTTTTAGGACAGCCCTTTTTTCTTTCAATCGCGTCTCAAGAGATCTCGTCTCCACGCCACAATCCCGCATAAATCTTTCAAATCGCGCATAAATCGCGAAATCCACGCATAAACCTCAGAATATACGCATAACTGAACGAACCTACGCATAAAACGCTACAAAACCGCATAAACGCCTATAACTACGCATAAAAGCAAGCCCTACCAATTCCGTGGTTTCAACTCCGGACCAACAATATGCGAAACTTCCTCTCCACTCGTTTCATCATGATGGAAATGTGCCGAATACCAAACGACAACATCCTGTCCATTGATTTTTTCTTGTGGAACAAGGAATTTATCTAAATTCGCTTTCGCTCTATTTATATCTGTCGTAAAACCCTGTCCATCATCCAACTCATTACTATTGTAACGAAGGAGCCATACATCCCCCACTCCAAAACTATCCGCTTTGCCATCGTTCTTACCGGGGAATAACGCATATCCTTCCCCCGACGATTTGTTAGATATGAGCCAATGGCGATTATGATAATTGTCGCGAGACCTTCGAATTTCATAATTGATTGTCCGAGGAATCAATGTTCCGGTACTGATCTTTTCATTAATTTCTTGTATAACGTTATTCCCACTTGTACGTATATCAAAATCAAATCGCCAATATACGTGATGCGTATGAGCGTTGCATGTACATGAATTAGCGACCGCGCCCATTCCAAATCGCGGCTGAATCGTACCATCTTTATGAAAACGCCATTCGCTAATATAGCGATACCAGCCCGCTTCCAATTCACTCATTAATACAATTTCTTCTTCATCCTCATAAATGGCGACACCGTGAAAGTTGCCCGTATCTGAGTCAGTATCGAGAACCGTTCTTGGAGGACTGGAACATAATCGAATTCCAGGTGCAACGTCTGTGCCGATCGCTTCAAACATCCCTTCCTGCCACTGCCAATCCCGATACGGTCCGCAAAGATCATTCTCATAGCGGACATTCAAAATCGGCACGTGTGCACGGGATAAGACTTTTTTTCCACGATAATACACATCTCGAAGTTCGATGCCCGACCCAACTCTACCTGAAGAGGCAGCCGGTCTCACTGCAAGGAAACTCCAGATCTCCTGATCGTCTTCCGTGACAGTCACTTTGTATTGTCCCGCTGTACCTTTTCTTGCGGTAGGTTGATTGGCATCAGGTGGAGGCATACAAATATGATCAAGTGCTATTGCAGATGGCGGTGCACCCGTTTCATATAAGATCACTTCGCGTTTAACCATATTAACTCCGACAATCTGATGCTTCGGCTCTCCGGTTCCATCCTCTACTTTCCCCTTCACAGGAAGAAGTCCAACTGCAAGGGTTCTTTCCATATAGTCATCCGTATCTGATCCAATTATTGCAGGCATTGCCCTGTAAGGACGGACAAGATTTTCTCGAAGTAAGTAGCCAAGCTGAGGATACTCCCGAACAATCGATACCGCTAACTCAAACTCATCCGCACTTGGCAGTGGCTGTGTATCTGGGTACGAAACACGGATAGATCCTGAATCACCGATCGGTCCAGTTGCCATCACTGTACGATTGTTGGTGTAGTCATAGTACGTGGCTACAAATTCGCTTTGAGAAGTTGATTGAGCACTTTTCAGGAGACCCGCGGATTTAGTATCTTCATCAAGCACTTCCAGCGATAACAACAGATGCCTCGTTCCCTGTAAACACGATTGGATAGAAGGATGATGATCACACATCCTTCTTACTTGACTCATTGTATCTTGTCCCTGTCCAACTGGAACTACGGCCACACTACGTTTTGGGTTTACCCCCATTCCATCACACTCCCTATTAATAACCGCCTTCTTAACAGGTTATGTAAATGAATAGTCATATGAAACGGATGTTCACCTATTTCACTATACGTATCGACTTAAAGACAAGCCTCTAATAATGTTGATTTTCATTTCTAACGAACCCGGTAATTAAAGAACTAATTCCGCTCTGTAATTAGATTTTCATCTTCATCGTAATATTTATAATTCCGATATTCGTAAGTATCATTATTTGTTGGAGGCAAGTCAACCCAAGTAACAGTTGCTTGATAAGTAGTAAAATCTTGTTCTATTGTTGTCTCATTTATATCTACCTGCATTTTGGCAACTTCACTTTCATAATTAGTCACGAACATCATTTTTGAAATTCCTAGAGGTAAGAACATACTAAATGATTCATTATGATGCGTTTCAATATGCTTCCAAGCAAAATTCCCCTTCTCATTTTTATTGAACTCTATATAAGAAGGTTGATTATTGGATAGAAATCCTACAATTCTAATATCTTCAAAATCGTTAATTTCCAGGATTTCAATTTCTTTATTCTCATAGTCATTAATAGACTTAATTACCTTACTGATTGAAGCCTTATCATTTCCATATAACTCTCTTGAATTATATAAATGATAGCTAGCCACTATAAACAGGATAAGTACGGCTATAATTATCCCTATATTTTTCTTCCCCACAGTTATTTCACCCCTTAATACTGGTACGTTCTTATTGAATGATAAGATTCATTAATTGGCCAAAGAAAAAACTAGCCATTCATAGAATGACTAGCCATAATTCTTAACTTACTTGTTTCATTAACATTCGAAGCCCTAAAAAGATCGCCCACGCATCGTTGTCCTCATCAAAAAAGAACCGGATCGGCTTTTCAATCGGCATCATGACGACGAGCGTACTTTCATCACTTGCTCGAAGTTCGTACGTCTTATCCGAAACCGTAGCCATCATCTTTTGATCTTCCAACGTGATATTCACTTCCAATCCTTCTCCTGATCGATACGTTCCGACCATACGCTGAAGCTGCTCGGGTTTCATGTCAAAGTGAGGTTCCGTACTTCTCTTTTGATCGATTGACAGACCGAGAGCAGTATTCACAGCTGCAAGCCAAATGGCACTTGCACTGACATCACTCAAATTTGTTAAGACCGCTGCCACAATTCCTCGCTCTGGGATGAAACCGAAATTGGACGATACCCCTGGCTGCCCTCCGCCGTGCTCGACTATCGTTACACCTGAATAATTCGGAGTGATTTGAAGAGCATAGCCATAAAAGCTATTTCCGCTTGTATAGTGCACGGGTTCCGCCATTCTCGCAATAGATTCATGACCAATGATTTCCTGCTGGGCGACAAATACGTTTCCGTACTTTAGTAAATCCTTCACAGTCGAACGAATCCCACCACCGACTGCATAGTTCCCCAATGTCGGCCACTCACATGGTTTGGGTTTACCGTCTTCTAGAACATAGGGTGTCGTCACATTATCAAAGCTTTGTAATTCATCGAGACTGTAAGTTGTCCGATTCATCCCCAACGGCTTCAATAACAGCTTCTTAATATAATCCTGATAACTTTCTCCCGTCACCTGTTCAATAATCGCGCCTAACAATAAAAACAGATCGTTGTTGTAACAAATAAACTCCCCGGGTCTCCCTAAAACGGTTCTTTCCACTTTATTAATATAACGAAGATGTTCGTCAAATCCGTCTAATTGCTCCACCCTCTTCATCGTCGCAATTCCTGTCGTATGCGATAAAAGATGATGGATTGTGATGTCGTCAATATCGTCATAGCCAATTAACTGGAATTGAGGAAGGTACTTCGTAACCGGATCGGCAATTTGCAATTTCCCCTCTTCCACTAGCTTCATAATCGCAAGCGCAGTGAATGATTTCGTAACGGAAGCGACGCCAAAAATAGTGTCCGGAGTGACTGGCTCATTCGTTTCCAAATCCCTCGTTCCAAACCCTTTTTGATAGATCGTTTTTCCATTTTCAGAAACCGCCACAGCAACGCCAGGTATGTGCTCGGCTTTCATAATGTCTTCAACAAATGCTTCAAATTCTGCCCACTGGCTCACTTGCATCTCCCCTTTCCAACTTTTCTGATACTTCATTCTATCATCTAATGGATTTGTAATTGATATAAAACACAAAAAGAAGTCGAACGTTTTGCCATGTTCGACTTCCACTTTCTCGATTAATTATAGTGAATCAAGTGTCTTTTTAAATGCCTCCAACGTACGATCCACTTCTTTCTCTCCATGGACTGTCGCTAGGCTGTATCGGTTCAGAGGTTTGTTGTAAATGCCGCGAGCGAGCAAGTGATAATCAATGTCTTTTCTGAGTGCGAAATTGGATTCCTGCAAATCGCGATAACTTTGGACTTTCTTTTTTTCGGTGAAGATAAAATTGAAAATGGAGCCCATGCCAATCGTTTGTACATTGATTCCTTTTTGGAGGAATAAATCTTGAATTCCCGACTTCAGTTGATTAGCCGTTTCAAACACATGGTCGATCTCTTGCTCAAGCACCTCAATCGTCGCCAACCCTGCAGCGAGTATTGTCGGATGCCCATTGTACGTCCCACTGTGGAACAATACATCCTTCGCACCGGAACGTTTACTTTGGCTGTTATCAAACACATCCGAAGCAGCGGTCGGCGCGCTGATCTCCATGATTTCCTTGCTGCCCCCGACGATGCCTACTGGGAATCCGCCGCCGACTACTTTCCCCAATGCTGTAATATCCGGCGTGACGCCGTAAACCTTTTGCGCGCCGCCTAAACCAAGGCGGAACCCCGTCTTCACTTCATCGAAAATGAGCAGAATGCCTAGTTTTTTCGTCACAGCTCGTAGACCTTCCATGAATTCCTGTTCTGCCGGGATAAAACCTCCTTGGACAGGCTCCAGAATGACAGCTGCGATTTCGTCCTGATGTTTTGTTAAAATGTCAATTGTCGCTTCCAAATCGTTAAACGGCAAAATAATCGTATTTTCAATTTGATGCGGCTCAACGCCTTTTGATTCTACAATCGAGTTCGGGTTTTTCGCAGGTCCTGCCTCGTTTAATGGTGGATTGACGCTGAGAAGTACTTGGTTATAGCCGCCATGGTAATGACCTTCGAATTTAGCAATCTTGTATTTTTCCGTATATGCATAAGCCATTCGAATCGAAAGCAATGTCGCTTCCGTTCCAGAATTCGTGTAACGCAATCTTTCCATCCCAGGATAAAGCTCTTGGATTTTCTTCCCCATTTCCACTTCTAAATGATGTGGCGTTCCAAATAGCAACGTCCCTTCTTCGTCCATCTGCTTCCGAATGGCTTCCATCACCTTCGGATGGCCATGGCCGGTCATCAATGCACCGTAAGAAAGCAAATAATCTACGTATTCATTGCCATCCAAATCCGTTAAATAGGCACCTTTCCCCTTTTGCATAATGACCGGATAAGGTTCGAAAAACTTGATGTTGGCGGTCACTCCCCCAGGCATGACATTTCGGGAAGTCTTTGAAAACTCAAGTGAAGCAGGTGTTTTTTTACGATACTCTTCAATTCCCGTGACAACTTTACTTTGAACCATTTTTTCCACCCCTATGAATTTTTTATTTCATTTCTAAACAATATGAAATATTTATTGCAAGTATACATCGATAGTTTATGAATGTAAATAGTGAAAATTTAAACTTCAATAAACAAAAGATATTTTTATTTTATCCAAAATCAAAAATGAAATAACTATTGCATTTTCTTATAAATTCAAATAGTATGTTTAAAGAATAGTAAAACAAAGGGGGATTCTATTATGTTTGGAAAAACATTCAAACAATTAGCTGTCGGATTTACACTAGCAGGCAGTGTACTCCTTGCAGCATGTTCTGCGGGGAATGCATCCGACAACGAGGGAAGTACGCCAAAATTGATGGTTGGAACAGATACAAGTTATGTTCCATTTGAGTTTTTGGATCAGGCATCGGGAGAGTATGTTGGCTTTGATATCGATCTTTTGAAAGCGGTTGCAGAAGAAGCAGGATTTGAATATGAGCTGAAGCCAATGGATTTCACAGGAATCATTCCAGCACTTCAAACTCAAAATCTCGATTTGGCCATCGCTGGAATTACGATTAAGCCAGAGCGCGAAGCCGTAATAGACTTTAGTGATTCATATTATGATGCCGGGACTGCCATCCTTGTCCGTGCAGATGAAGAAGAAATCAATACGGTAGATGATCTAAAGGGGAAGATTGTCGCCACAAAACAAGGAACATCCAGCTATGATTACGCAACTGAAATAGAAGGTCTGAAGGATCTCGTTCCTTTTCCGAACATCGACCAGGCATATATGGAACTTCAAAAAGGTTCAGCAGATGCTGTCATTTTCGACCTACCTAACATCCAGTACTATATTAAAACGAGTGCTGAAGGAAAAGTGAAGATTACAGGCGATCTTCTGGAAGGACAATCTTTTGGAATTGCAATGCCAAAAGGAAGCGAATGGAAAGAAAAAATTGATGCTGCTTTGGCAGAGGTCATAGATAACGGAACATATGAAGAACTATACAAAAAATGGTTTGGGGAAGCACCACCAGAAAAATAATTCATCTTGGGAAAACGCATTCAGATGAAAGTAGGGATAGATGATGGGAAATGGATTTACACTAGATTGGGCATATGCCATTGATGCGTTGCCCATCTTAGTTCAAGGACTTAAATATACAATCTTGATTGCAGTTGTCGGGATTCTCATTGGGTTCATAATCGGAATCATTGTAGGCTTAGGGCGTGTATCCAAAAACAAATTCCTTTTTAGCATTTCGACGATTTACGTTGAAATTATTCGCGGGACACCTATTATGGTACAAGCTCTCTATATTTACTTTGCACTTCCGATGATACTAGGAATAAAAATAGATCCTCTTGTTGCAGGGGTTACAACAATTGCCATTAATGCAGGAGCTTATATAGCAGAAATTGCCCGTGGTGCTATTGAAGGCGTCGATAAAGGGCAGATAGAGGCTGGGCGGTCATTGGGACTAACAAAGTTCCAAACATTGTATCGGATTACATGGCCCCAAGCATTTAGAAGAATGATCCCCCCTCTTGGGAATCAATTCATCATTAGCTTAAAGGATACTTCCCTCCTAACCGTTATCGGGGTTGGAGAACTGACCCGACAAGGAACGATTGTTGTATCTTCAAATTTCCGTGCCGTCGAAGTGTACACGGCCGTCGCAATCCTATATTTAATTTTGACGCTTTCCATTTCATTAGGATTGCGCCTAATTGAAAGGAGGCTGCATGTTAAATGATTGAAGTTAAAGATCTACATAAAAGCTACGGGGATCTTGAAGTTTTAAAGGGAATAGATTGCAAAATCAAACCACAAGAAGTGATCTCAATTATCGGGCCTTCCGGATCGGGAAAGAGTACATTTCTTCGCTGTTTAAATCTTCTTGAGGATGTCACTTCAGGAGAAATTCATATTGAAGGAGTTTCGTTAACTGATAAAAAGACTGATATAAATAAAATCAGAAGCGAAGTCGGTATGGTTTTTCAACAATTTAATCTCTTTCCACATATGACTGTGTTGGAGAACATCACCCTTGCTCCTATGATTGTAAGTAAAGTGAATAAGGAAAGTGCAAAACAAAACGCTATGAAACTACTCGAAAAGGTCGGGCTTGCCGATAAAGCAAATGTGTATCCTGAAAAGCTATCAGGCGGTCAAAAACAACGGGTTGCCATCGCCCGAAGCCTAGCGATGAACCCGAAAGTTATGTTATTCGATGAACCGACATCAGCTTTGGACCCTGAGCTCGTCGGGGAAGTGTTAACCGTTATGAAAGACTTGGCGAAAAGTGGCATGACGATGGTCGTCGTTACACATGAAATGGATTTTGCTCGAGATGTTTGTGATCGGGTCATTTTCTTCGACCAAGGTATCATTATGGAAGAAGGACATCCGGATAAAATTTTTACGAACCCAGATAACGATAGAACTAAATCATTTTTACGGAAAGTATTATAATACCGGAAGGAAGTGTTCGTAATGGTGAAAATTGCAGCAGTGCAAATGCATGCTAAACCTAATAAAGGCGAGGCAAATACAAATTGTGCAATTTCAATGATTAGACAAGCTGCCGAGCAGGGAGCACAACTGATTGCATTGCCGGAACTTTGGATTAGCGGTTATTATTTATCCAGGGAGGAATTCGACCGGTTCGGGGAAAAGCCTAATGGAAAGACCGTTTCTTTATTTCAACAGTTGGCAAAAGAACTCAATGTTGTCCTTGTCGTCCCATTTGTGGAAGAAGAGGATGGCGATCTCTTTATTGCTAGTGCCGTTATAGAGAAAAACGGTGAAGTTGTCAGCACCTATAGAAAGTCATTTTTATGGGGTCGTGAAAAAGCTATTTTCACACCTGGAACTAGACAATATGAAGTCGTTTCTACGTCAGTTGGAAAAATTGGTATTCTTATCTGTGCGGATATTGAGTTTCCTGAACCGAGCCGCATCCTAGCATTACAAGGAGCTGAATTAATAATTTGTCCATCTGTTTGGAGCATTCCTGCAGAATCAAGATGGGATATCCAACTGCCTGCTCGTGCATTGGATAATACTGTTTTCGTTCTCGGGGTCAATACAGCGCACGAAGGCAGTTGCGGGAAAAGTAAATTCGTTGCACCGAATGGCGAGGTGCTAATCGAATCCCCTTCGAATACGGAGGATGTCCTTGTAGCGGAAATGGACACTTCCTTAATAGATCAAACAAGGGTGGATGTCCCCTACTTAGATGATTTAGATCGTAATCTACTACCCGGATCAGATGTTATAATTGATTACAAAAGCAAAATTTCACTTTAAGGATTGGATGGTATGATTCATAAAAATGTTTTTCAACATATTGCGGAAAACATGAACCAATTAAGTAAATCACATAAGAAAATTGCCAACTATCTCTTGAAGAACGCCAATATGGTGCCGTTCTTCAAGGTGGCAACATTAGCGAAAAAAGCGGGTGTCAGTGAAGCCACTGTCGTCAGATTTGCAACGACTCTCGGATACAGCGGCTATCCAGAAATGCAACAACATATGCAAAACTCCATCCAACAGCAGTTGACGACAATGGATCGTTTGAAATTGTCTTCCCAAGTCTATGACGACAAAGAAAAAGTCATCTATGATATTTTTAATGATGACATCAGCAACATTAAAGCAACGATGGAAAACCTGGATGTTGAAGCTTTTCATCGAGCTGCCCAGCTACTATTGAATGCGAAGAAAATTTATATTTCAGCGAACAGAAGTACCGCTTCACTCGGTATCTTCCTTCATTATTATTTAAACATTATTCTGGAGAACTCCGAGCTGCTTGGTTCATTTGAAGTGATTTCTGAACATCTTTACAATTTGAACGAAGACGATGTAGTTATTGGAATTAGTTTCGCCCGTTACTCCAGCAGTACCATTAACACGGTAGCCTTTGCCAAGGACATGGGTGCGAGTACGATTTCCATTACGGACAATCTCCTCTCTCCCCTCTTCCAGCATTCGGATGTCACCTTAACGGCTGCAAGCGATATGCCGTCATTTATCGACTCCTTCACCGCCCCGTTAAGCCTCATTAATGCCTTAATCGTCTATTTAGGGAAAGAGCGCGAAAAGGAAGTCGAAATCCGCCTTACGAGGATGGAAGAGATTTGGAGCAAATTTGGGAGTTTTTATAAGAAAGAGACGTGATCAAGTCAGCCCTATATGGCTGGCTTTTTTATATGATAAAGATACATTGGTAAGACTACCGAGCTTCCTTTTTAAAGTACCCAGCCGAAAAATAATTCTTTTGACCTATCTATCTTTATAAATCGTAAAATCATATCCTACTTTTTCGTAAATTATGATAACCTCTATATAGGACTAAAAACATATCATACGGAGGGTTCTTAAGTATGGGAAACGAGGGGAAAATAAATATTCTTTTGGTAGACGATCGACCCGAAAATTTATTAGCCATCGAAGCAATTATTGACAAAGATGAATACAATTTAGTTAAAGCTTCTTCTGGGGAGGAAGCTCTTAAATGCTTACTAAAAGATAAATTCGCTCTTATTTTGCTAGATGTTCAGATGCCTGGAATGGATGGTTTTACGACAGCAAAAATTATTAAAGCACGTGAAAAAACGAAAAACATTCCGATTCTATTTATTACGGCCAATAATATGGAGTCAGAACATATTTTTATGGGCTATTCTGTAGGGGCCATTGACTATATACTCAAACCTGTTGATCCACTTATTTTAAAAGCAAAAGTGGAAGGGTTTGTCGATATTTACAAAATGGAACGTAAGCTTGTCCAACAAGCTGCCATGTTGACCGCTAAAACAGTAGAATTAGAGAATGCTAATAAAGATCTTTCTGAAACAACTTCTAAATTAATTTTATCTGAAGCATTAGCAAATGTTATTAGTGAAACGTCCAAAGACTCTATGATTATTTTAAGTGAAGACGGAGAAATTTTAAGGGTGAATCCTTCAGGTCAAAAGAAGCTTCAATATCACGAAACAGAGCTTCTAGGCACAAATCTTAGAATGCTATTTACCGATGACGAATCAAAGGTTTATTTAGAAAATCTATTTATGTCAATTCAGCGGTACGGAAGTATACATGGCTATGAGAGTCATAAAGAGAGGTATGTAACAAGAAAAGATGGGACAACCTTTTTGTCGGAAATTCAATTTGGATTGAAGATTATACAAGATAAAACGATCATTGCTTGTACGATACGGGACATTACGGAGCAGAAAAAAAGTGAATCATTAATTAAGCATATGGCCTATCACGATTACTTAACAGACTTACCGAATAGGCGGTCATTTAATGAAACACTCATTAGTCATTTGAAAGATGCAAGAGAGGTCAATCAACCACTAGGGATTATGTTCTTGAATATGGATCGTTTTAAATATATTAATGATTCTCTTGGTCATTCTATTGGGGATCGTGTTCTTCAAGAGGTTTCGGGTAGGCTAAGGAGTAGTGTAAGAGATCAAGATTTTTTGGCAAGAGTTGGTGGGGATGAATTCAATATTATTTTGCCTAACACAGATAGGGAAAGCGCATTAGAAGTAGCTGATCATATTTTAGAAGCACTTCAACAGCCATTGTCGGTTAATGACTATGAGCTGTATATTACAACGAGCATTGGACTAAGCATCTTCCCATATGACGGAGAAGATTTTAATGAACTCATTAAAAATGCGGACGTAGCTTTATATCGGGCGAAAGAGCAAGGCAAGAATAACTATCATGTATTCCATACAGGAATGAATATGCAGTCCTACCGCTCTTTTATTATGCAAAATGATTTGCGAAAAGCAATTGAGCGTGATGAGTTTGAACTTGTTTACCAACCTCGAGTGAATGTTGCGACTGGAAAAGTAGAAAGTGCTGAAGCTTTATTACGTTGGAATCATCCAAGTTGGGGCGCTGTATCGCCAAGCGAGTTCATTCCTCTTGCAGAGCAAACGGGCCAAATTGTCGAAATAGGAAATTGGGTGTTACATACTGCCTGCCAACAAATTAAGCGTTGGGAGAAAAATAATTACACCTCCATACGTATTGCAGTTAACTTTTCTTCACAGCAATTTATGCAAAAGGATCTTTTATCAACTGTCGAGAGAATTCTAGAAGAAACGAAAGTAGCTGCGAATTTAGTAGAGATTGAGTTAACCGAATCAGCGTTAATCCATCATGAGGAATTCATTATAACTACATTACAACGATTAAGAGAAATGGGTATTACAATCAGCATTGATGACTTCGGGACAGGTTACTCTTCCCTTCATTATTTAAGCCTTTTACCTATTCATATACTGAAAATCGATAAATCGTTTATTCAAGGAATTACGGATAAGACGAATGAAAACAGGATGATTACATCTACGATTATTTCGCTTGCAAAATCGTTAAATCTATCAATTATTGCTGAAGGCGTAGAAACAAAAGAACAGTTCGAGTTCTTGAGTTTACATCATTGTGACGAAGTGCAGGGATATCTATTTAGCCCACCTGTCCCACAACGAACATTTGAAAAAATGATGCACGAAAACGATTTGGTTTTCGACGTTGAGGTTGAGCATGATAGAGAAGTACATCAAGAGCAAATGGAAAACCCTATCCCAGCAGCATTAGAGCAACTTAAGGAGCAATATGCTATCACTGCTAGAGAACTAGAAGTTTTTGATTTACTACTCGAAGGATTAAGCAACAAAGAAATATCTCAAGATCTTTATATTAGTGAACATACCGTTAAAAATCATATTACTCACATCTTCCAAAAGTTAAATGTCTCCGATCGAGCACAAGCTATGGCGAAGGTTTACCAATATTGTGTTAATAATTCAAATAGTGTTTTCGGCATTTAGTATCTTTCCAATCAGGAAGCTGAATGCTAGAAGGGATGAGAAGTATTGAAGATCAGAACAAAATTATTGCTCGCATTAAGTCCACTGTTGATTCTCCTAATTGTTCTTATTATTTCCGGAAGAATCCAAGTGGGTAGCTATTATAAAATTAACGATACGTTGGAAACCGATTATAATCTATTCGTTTTAGCCACATCGATTCAACGAGATATTAAGGATGAAGTAATTAGTCTGCGGAATCTTTTGATTTACGAAAATGACCATTTAATCCAAGAAGAAATTACAACAATAGAAGAGCAAAGTGAACGAGTCGCCGCAAATATTGATCGGCTTGGAACTCATGCAAATACAGAAGAACAACTCCAGATTATGAGTAAGCTAAAAGATAACTATACAGAATTTGATAAATACAAGGCTCAACTAATTGAATATGTATTGAATGGAAATAGGACTTATGCGATTGCTTTAATGAACAATAATTCAAAAACTATTCAGAAACAATTCGAAGACTTGATGTCAGAGCTTACAACCTCATTTGAAACAAATATGTATACTTCCATAGAAGGTGAAAAAGACGGCTTTACAAGAAATGTTCTCCTAGAGACGATTGTATCCATTTTAATAACATCTATTATTATCATTCTGCTGTTTAGAAGTATATGGTCCTTCTCATCTAGATTAAACAGAGTAGCAACCGTAATGAATGGTATTGCGAATGGAAAGTTGGACTTGACTACAGAAGTAGAAGTAAAGGGCCAAGATGAAATTGACGAAGTAGCTACATCCTTTAACCAAATGACCGCCTCTCTAGAAGACCAAATGAAAAAACAACAAGACCTAACTTGGACAAAAACAAATATAGCTGCAATTACAACAAGTATTAGTGGAGCAAGAACTGTAGAATCATTAGCGGAGACGCTTTTATCTCAGATTGTTCCCCTTGTCGGCGGAAGTCATGCTGTTTTTTATGTAGCTGATGAAGATGAGGAAAAATCAGAGGCAATCTTTACATTACGAGCTTCTTATGCTTTTCGAGAGCGCAAACATATGACAACTTCATTCCGTCCTGGCGAAGGGTTAATAGGACAATGCGCCTTAGAAAAAACGACAATTACGTTGTCCAAAGTTCCCTCAGACTATATAACCGTGAAATCGGGACTTGGAGAAGCCACTCCTTTAACATTGTATCTTTTGCCAATCCTCTTTGAAGGTGAAGTTAAAGGGGTTATTGAGATTGCTTCATTCGAACCTATGGATGATAAAGAACAGACATTGCTTGAGGAACTCGTCGATGATTTAGGTATTATTTTGGAAAGTATTATCGGAAGAATCAAGCAGGCAAAACTCTTGGAAGAAACGCAAGTATTAATGGAAGAAATCCAAACGCAATCGGAAGAATTGCAATCTCAACAAGACGAGCTAAAAGCAACGAATGAAGAATTGGAACAACAAACGATGACATTACGTGAGTCGGAACAAAGACTCCAGCAACAACAAGAAGAACTTGAGGAAACAAATACGGAATTAGAAGAGAAGACAAATCGGTTAGAAAATCAAAATAAATTATATGAGGAAAAAAATAAACAACTTGAAAATGCAAGAATGGAATTAGAAGAGCAGGCAAGACGGCTTGCACTAAGTTCTAAATACAAATCAGAGTTCCTAGCAAATATGTCTCACGAACTCAGAACACCACTAAATAGCATGTTAATATTATCTAATTTATTGGCAGATAATAAGGAAGATACGTTAACAAATAAACAAGTTGAATTTGCGAAAACGATTCATTCGTCTGGACAAGATTTGCTCGGTTTAATTAATGACATCTTAGATCTGTCTAAAATTGAATCTGGTAAATCGATTGTAAAGGCCAGTCATGTATCCTTAAACGAGTTAGCCGAAATAATTGAAAGAAACTTTAGACCAGTGGCTAATGAAAAGGATCTAGGGTTTTCTGTTACATTGCATGATGACTTACCCGAATGTATTTACACAGATGATGCGAAACTTCAGCAAGTACTAAAAAACTTACTGGCAAATGCATTTAAGTTTACGGAACAAGGCGAAGTGAGGCTTGAAGTTTCCAATGTCTCAACTTCCAATGATCATCTCATCCAATTTTCCGTGAAGGATACAGGAATCGGCATTGCAAAAGAAAAGCGGGATCTCATTTTTGAAGCTTTCCAGCAAGTGGATGGAACAATAAGCCGTAAGTATGGTGGAACTGGTCTTGGACTATCCATTAGCAAAGAAATTGCTTCACTTCTTGGTGGTAAAATCACTCTAGAAAGCGAAGAAGGAAAAGGAAGTACGTTCTCCTTAATCATTAGCGACTACCAAGAGGAAATGATTGAGAAATTTCAAGATGATGTTCATGAGGCAGCAGCTACAGTTGAAGAGGTCTTGCCTGCAAAGAAAGATACACCAGTCTTAGTAGAACCTGCTGTGGAGAAGCAAAAAGATAATAGTCATATTGTAAAGCTACTAATCGTCGATGATGATTTGACGCAGAGAAACAGCATTATGGAACTGCTTGGTGACATGGACGTCATTATGAAGGCTGTCTCAACTGGCAGAGAAGCACTCCACGAGTTAAGAAGAAACAACTTTGACTGTTTAATTCTGGACCTAGGGCTAACAGACACAACAGGATTTGATTTGATTGAGAAAGTAAAGGATGTAAATGATCACTTAAAAGTATTTGTCTATACAGGAAGAGATATTTCACCTGAAGAAGAGCATTATTTAAATAAATATGCAGACAGCATTATCATCAAAAATCAACATTCACCACAGAGGTTAAAAGAAGAACTAGAATTATATGTGAACGAGAGAAGAACGGATAGAGGGAATGTCATCCCAGAAGATATTGATAAACAACTGAACGACAAGGATCTTGAAGGGAAAAAGGTTCTTCTAGTGGATGACGATGTTCGTAACGTTTACGCATTATCGAGCATACTTGAGCAATACGGGATGAATATTAGCTTCGCGGAAAATGGGAAAGAGGCGCTTCGAATATTGAGAGACGACCCGAGTTTCCATCTAATTATAACGGATATCATGATGCCAGAAATGGACGGATATGAAGCAATGAAACAGATTAGACAAATGCCAATTTATAAGCATCACCCGATTATCGCATTAACCGCCAAAGCAATGAAAGGAGACAGGGAGAAGAGCTTACAAGCTGGTGCATCCGATTATATTATGAAGCCCGTCGATAATGATCAATTACTTTCATTGATTAAGGTTTGGTTATTTAAACATGAAGGGGAACCTCAGTTAGTATGAATGATATTAAAACAGCGTTCACTAGTTCCCCTGAGGACCTTGAAAAAATAACAATAAATCTATTATTACAAGGGATATACGAATGGTATGGATATGATTATCGTGATTATGCCTATCATTCCATTAGAAGGAGAATATGGCATCGTGTTCACGCGGAAAAGTTAAACAGTATTCTGGAACTTTTGGACAAAGTATTGCATCACCCAGACTGCATGCAAAGGCTGACGGAGGATTTTTCAATAAATGTAACCGAAATGTTCCGGGATCCTTCGTTTTTCTTATACTTTCGCAAAGAGGTAATTCCAATATTACGGACATACCCTTCCATTCGCATTTGGCATGCAGGCTGTTCGACTGGTGAAGAAGTGTACTCCATGGCAATCTTGCTTCAAGAGGAAGGACTGTACGATAAGACTAAAATTTACGCTACAGATATTAACACAAAAGTGCTCCAAACCGCCAAAAATGGGCTATTCCCTATTTCCAATATGAAAAAGTATACGAATAATTATTTGGAGGCAGGTGGAAAGCGAGCCTTTTCCGAGTATTACAAGGTAACGAATCATAAAGTGAAATTTGATTCGTCATTATCAAAGAACATTGTCTTTGCACAGCATAACCTTGTAACAGATCGTTCCTTCAATGAATTTCACGTCATTTTATGTCGGAACGTTCTCATCTATTTTAATAAAGACTTACAAGCAAAGGTTCACGAGTTGTTTCATGAAAGTTTAGCGATGTTCGGAATCCTAGGCCTCGGGGATAAAGAAACGATATCCTTTACGAACAAAGCGGATTGTTATAAAGAATTAAGTGGTAAACAGAAGTTATATCAGAAGATAAAATAAATGCGAGAATAGAAGTACCCCTAAGATAATTGGGAGTGCTTCTGCTTCTCGCTTTTTTTAACTAGTTTTAGCCAAAAAGGCATTAGAATCGTCATAAATAAATTCGGTTTCAGGAATTTCTTGATTCCCATTTCGCAGTACGCTCATCTTATTAATGAGTGGCGCTAACCGATCCTCATCCTTCTGATTTAAAGCAGCAGCAAACCCATAGAGAAACGTATCCCCTTCAGCCTCGTCTTTCCATTTTAGCGTTCCTCCAATATTAAATTGTTCGTCCATCAGTGTAAATTTGAATCTAAACTTGATATTAGCGTGTATCGGTAGTTTTAAAGAGGACTGTATCTTCACTCCGCCCAGACTAATATCTTTAAGTAGTATTTTAGTTGCACCTAAATTTACTTTTCTGTCATTCACTTCAGTAACCGTCATCTTTCCGAGAACAGGGAACGGAAACTCGAATCGATAGTATTTTCTTCGCTCACTTTCCGGTTTAATATCGTGTTTGACAGGTTTAATATAGCCAATACGCAACAGTTTTTCATACATATCGGCTGGGACAGGTTTGGAAAAAAGATAGCCTTGAATATAATCACATTCTTTTTGTTTTAAGAAATGAAACTGTTCATGTTTCTCTACACCTTCGGCAACAATTCTCATGTTTAATCCCTTTGCTAAGTGAAGGATAGAAGAAACGATGGCCAAGTCCTTTTCATTTGTCATATTCATGTTATTAATAAATACTTGGTCAATCTTTAATGTATCCGCGTGGACTTCACGTAAATATTCCATGGATGAGTAGCCTGTACCAAAATCATCAATTGCAATTCGAATGCCAAGCTCTTGTAACGCTTCTAATGTGGAAAGGACTCGTTTGTCAATTTTCAACAATGAGGTTTCCGTTATTTCAATCTCTAAATAAGTGGCGGGGATATTATTCATCTCTAATTGCTGTGTAATGAATTCCACCAATCCCTCTTCCATCAATCGTACAGGGGATATATTGATAGAAACGGGCCGAACCATTAACCCCTTATCCTTCCAATCTCTTAGTTGACCGCAAACTTTTTGGATTACCCAGTCACTCATCGGATTAATATGACGTGTCTCCTCCGCGATCGGAATAAATTCTCCTGGAGATACAAACCCCCATTCATGATGATTCCAGCGCAATAACGCTTCGGCCCCGTATATAATTCCTTCTGTATTTACTTGAGGTTGGTAATAGATTTCAAAATCCTCATTTTCAATTGCTTTCGCGATTTCTTGTTCAAATAACAGTTCCTTATTCGAATCATTGTTTGAGTCGGATAGGAGATTTTTATGATCTGGTTGTGATGCGGGTACATCCAAAATTGCGGGCTTGTGATTATAAATGGTAGAAACTCTACTACGTTTTAGTAATTTAAATAAAAACTTCTTCATATGGATGGCCCCCTTTTGTTTCTCGAATTCTTTCCATTAATTTATTCACATCATCAAAAAACGGCTTGACAATAAATTCCGTTGCTCCTAGTCGTAATGCAGCCGTCCTATTTGTATGAGTAGAAAGAGCGGAGCACATAATTACTTTTGCTTTCGGATTGATCTCCATAATCTGTTCTAATGCTGCTAATCCATCGACATGAGGCATCGTAATATCAAGAAACACAATTTCCGGCTTTACTAATCGATACATCTGAATAGCCTCTTCCCCATTAGAAGCTTCAGCGAATTTGATGTAACCATGTTTCTGTAGAATCTGTTTTAACCAGTTCCGCATAAACCTTGAATCATCAGCAAGTAATATCATATGGTTCTCCCTCTTTCTATATTATTTTCTGTAAGTAGCTCTATATGTATTCTCATCTATCCAGCCAAAAAGAACTATCCCCCGTCCTTCTCCATTGTTCGAAATTCAATAGGAATAGAGTATAGGAAGTCCTTCTCAGGGAAATCCCTTATAGGTTCGTTACAATACAAAAAGCCATGTCTCAATAAGAGACATGGTGTACAAAAAACAGCAGGCCAACCAATCCTAAAACCGATCAACTTACTGCTCCGCTTATTAGTTTAATTCACTGGCCTTTCACTACTCTCCCCAGCTTCCCAAATCCTTCTCTCCAACTCAATCCAGTGCTTTTCCTGTTCCTCGTCTGACCACCTCATCAGAATAGCCATATACTGAATGACTTCTTTTTTCCATTTATTCACCCAGTCGATGTCGAACAATACCGCCCCTGTGCGTCTAATGAAATAATCGCTAGGGGTGATAGCCATTTCTTCTTCGATTGCGTAATGAAGGGTCAGTTTGATGGATAGCGGTAGATTGGTTTCTTTCAGCAATTTGTCCGCATACCGTATAACGGCATCCGTATTCGTACCGTATGTCGCGAGGATGGTCATAGCATCGGTTATCGAGATTCCTATCTTTTCGACGTCTTCGGCTCTATCGTGTATGAAATGGGAATAGTCCTCAGGTTTTTCGAAATTTCCTCCCGATAACTTTACATGCTTGGTCACTGATTTTGTGCTTTGCATGCCATCTGGCCTTAGTTGCTGGTAGACCATATTCGTTACTGTTTCGGCCATTTTCCGGTAGCCTGTCAATTTTCCTCCGGCAATTGTAATGAGCCCCGTTTCGGATGTCCAAATTTCATCTTTTCTCGAAATTTCGGAAGGGCCTTTGCCTTCCTCTCGGATGAGCGGGCGGACTCCTGCCCAAGCGGATTCGATATCTTCTAAGCCGAGCTGCACTTTCGGAAACATGAAGGCAATGCTTTCTAGTAAGTATTCTTTATCCTCCTGAGTTATTTCTGGATGGATTAAATCATCATGATACTCGGTATCTGTTGTCCCCACATACGTTTTTCCGTTTCGCGGGATTGCAAATACCATCCTGCCGTCAGGTGTGTCAAAGTAGACTGCTTGTTTCAAAGGGAATTTGGAACTGTCGATGACGATATGAACGCCTTTTGAATGAAATAAACTTTTCCCTTCAATAGTTCTGTCTTTCCTAATTACATTTTCAACCCATGGACCTGTTGCGTTTATAATCTTTTTGCCAGAAACATGATATCGTCTTTCAGTGAACGTATCTTTGCAATACACCCCTGATATCTTTCCATTCGTGTCATAAGTGAACGACTCTGCTTTTACATAATTCAGCAAGTCTACCCCATTCATAAACGCAGTTTTTGCCACTTCAATTGTCAATCTTGCGTCGTCCGTCCGGTATTCCACATAATAACCCGCGCCGAGCAATCCTTTTTTATTTAACAACGGCTCCCTTTGCAACGCTTCTTTGTCCGTCAGCATTTTCCTGCGCTCTTTCTTCTTAACACCTGCGAGAAAATCATACACTTTCAATCCTAACGACGTGGAGTATTTACCAAATGTACCTTTGCGGTAGATCGGCAAGAGCATCCATTCTGGGTGAGTGACATGAGGGGCATTCCGATAGACGATTTCCCTCTCCTTCCCTACTTCCGCAACCATACCGACTTCAAATTGTTTCAAATAGCGCAACCCACCGTGGACAAGTTTTGTAGAACGGCTTGAAGTACCCGCCGCAAAATCCTGCATTTCGATTAGTAAGGTATTTAAACCTCTCATACTACAGTCGAGGGCAATGCCTGTTCCGGTGATACCTCCTCCAATAATAATGACATCGTACTGCTCGTTTTCGATTCTGCCCAATAGTTCCTGTCTGCCGTTATATGAGAACGACTTCATCTTTACCACACTCCTCTACGTAAAAAGACCATTACAATAACCCTGCGAATGCAGGGATTGTAATGGCCTTTTCTCATCATCTCTGACCCTATGAAATTTTCCTTTTCCTTCTTGCTTGCTATGGTATTATAATAGTACAGTATTTCATATTTTTCGAAAGGATGAATAAACTTGAGTCTAGTTGACATGGTGGAATCCCAAATGATTGCCTCCGTTAAAAATGAGGAGGATTTACAACTCGCTCTTACATCCAATTCCAACATTGTCTTTCTGTTAACCGGGAATCTAATGACCATTGCGGACTATATTCAACAGTTACGCGCGGCCAACAAACATGTCTTTCTTCATTTGGACTTTATTGATGGGCTCTCCAATTCCAAAAATGCGCTCAATTACGTTGCTGAATATTGGAATCCTACAGGAATCATTACAACGAAAAGCCATATTGTGAAAATGGCTAAAGAAGTCGGATTACTAACGATTCAACGGATTTTCCTGTTGGACTGGGCTGCTATTAATAAAGGGATGGAGATGGTGAAATCCTGCAAGCCGGATGCGGTGGAAATCCTACCCGGTATCATCCCCAAAATCATCGACCAATTGTCAAATGAACTTGATTTTCCGATTATTGCTGGTGGGCTCATCAGTGATATTTCAGAGGTCCATGCAGCACTTGAAGCAGGCGCATTGGCCGTCTCTTCAGGCAATCCATCCCTGTGGAATTTTGATTTATAAAGTTGCTATATCTTTTACGCTTTCCAAGATAAATTCAGGTCGATCAGTAGCTGTTTCCAACATAGCGGAAGTCGTGATGCCAGTCATCACTAATACAGAATGAATGCCTGCTTCGTTGGCCATCCGGATATCCGTTTCCAGACGATCACCGACCATATAGCATTGATCCGCTTTCATTTTTAAAACATTTTTCAACACATATTCTGACATGAAGGAGGAAGGTTTGCCCGCAATCAGTTTCACCGGTTGACCGGTCGCCCCCTCCAAAGCACCTATCATCGCGCCACAGTCTGGAATTTCGCCGTCCTGCACTGGACAAGTCCGATCCGGGTTGGTTGCCAAAATTTCGGCTCCATTTCGCCATGCTTGAAAAGCATTATTCAATTTGTCATAGCTGAATTGCCGATCCCATCCTAATACAACATGTGAGGCGCTGGCGGGATTATCCGCCAGCTTTATGTTTTCATTTGCCAGTTCCTCGAATAAAGGACTTTCTCCGATTGCATATACCGAATCGTCTTGATTCATAACCGTTTTCAAATAATGCGCCGTAATATAATTTGAGTTAATGACTTCGCTTAGCTCAACCTCAATCCCTAAACGATTCAATTTCTCAACGTACTCTTTGCGATTCGCAATTGATTTATTCGTAAGGAAAACTACTTTATCCCCACGCTCTTTCAGCGTTTTGATCGCCTCCGACGCCCCGTCGATCATATGGTCGTCAAGATAAATCGTTCCATCCAAATCAAAAATAAACCCTTTCAACACCCTCACCCCAAGTAAATTATGCCTAAAACATATGTTGTTTCCAGCTCACACTTCTCTCTTAAATTAAAGCCTTTGTTTTTTTCCGATCAGATTGGCGATGGCTTGCAAAACTAGCACTAACACAACTAGAACAACAGACATCGCTGCTGCAGAATAGTACTCTGCCCGAAGGATGTTTTGGAAGATTGCCAAACTCATTGGTGCCCATTCAGGCGGTGCAAGCAAGATCGAAACACTCGCCTCTTTAATGACCGTAATGAATACGAGTACCGATCCCGCTGCGATTCCCGGCAGCATTAAAGGTCCGACGATCGTAATTGCTGCAGTCAGTGGAGTGGCCCCAAGATTCACTGCTGCTTCTTCAATATCTTGTTTGATTGCCCGCATCGATCCCATTGTCGAACGGACCATATAAGGAAGTCGTCGAATTGTATAAGCAATGATTAAAAGTACAGCTGTCCCCGTCAACTGCAAAGGTGCCGTATTAAATGTTTGGATTAACGCAATCCCGAAAGCGATTCCTGGCACGACTAACGGAATGGAGGCGATGAAATCCAATTTCGCTGAATTCTGTCTGACGACGAAATACGATACGAATGTCGCGACGATTACGCTTAAAATTAATGCACCTGTCGCAAGCATGATACTGTTTTGGATATTCCCCATGGAATTGGAGAAGATTGTTTTATAGTGATTCAATGTATAACCACTCGGCAATAAATCCTTCCCCCATGTCGTTGCAACGGACTGTAGTACCACTGTAAGCATCGCCAAAAGTGGAATCAGTACGATAAATAGGGAATAACCTGATAGAACGCGATTCAATAATTTATTCTCAATTAACTTCAGTTGTTTCGGCTTTCCTGAAACAGAGCCATAATTTTTGCCCTTCGTAAATAGATGTTGCAAATATAAGAAGATTGATGCCACGATTACCATGACAACTGTAAGGATGGCTGCCCCGCCCCAGTTGAAGAACCCTGATATTTCTCGATACGCTTCAACGACGAGCAAGTTCAATTCCTTTGGCGCAAGGACAATCGGACTTCCAAAATCCGAGAAGCTCACTGTAAAGATGAGCAATGCACTCGAAATGACCCCCGGCAATGCAAGTGGAAACGTCACAAAAATGAAAGTGAACCAACTTTTCGCCCCAAGATTTTGAGAAGCCTCTTCCAAACTGATATCACTCACTTTGAATGCCGCCACTAATGGCCATAAGGCATACGGGAAAAAGAAGAATACTTGTACGGCAACGACCCCCGCCATCGAATAAGGATTCAATAGCATGCCTTCCCCACCAAGCGCATTATAAATTTGCGTCACCCACCCAGCCCGACCGAACATAATAATAAAAGCATATGCAGAAATGAACGTCGGAACAATCAATGGAATCATACATAATGCAGATATCGTCTTTTTAAAAGGCATTTTCGTTCTTGCAATCCCATATGCAAGGGGAATACAAACAAGGATAATGATGATGGTAACAGTAAACGCCAACACAAGGCTGTTTTTCAATGCAGAAAAATATCCAGCGTTTAAAAAAATCCTTTTATAGTTTTCAAATGAAATGTTCTTGAACTTCTCAAGCGTTGAATTAAAAATTGCCGGATCAGTTATTGAACCTAATAGATTCGTTGGTTCACCAGTAAAACTGACAACGAAAACAGAGAGAAGCGGTAATAACATGAATAAGCCAAAGAATATATAGATGAGGACTTTTACGACTGTCAATCCGCTGAAGCTGTTTTTAATACGTTTCATATTAACAGCACCCTCTCATGATCAACCGTCAACTTAACCTTTTTTCCTTCCTCAAAAATATTGGCGCCTGAGGAATACGTTGTATCGACAATCAATTGATAGGAACCGACTTGAACGTCGTACCGGACAATGGAGCCTAAATACGTCGACATGATGACTGTCCCTTCAATTACATTCGTTTGAGTGTGATCAATGACACTATCCGCTGCTTCCACTTTTACGTGTTCAGGACGAATGATGACATCCACTTCTTGTTTCTTCGACTTTCTTGACGAACGGAGTAAAAACCCTTCCCCTTTGACGACAGTCAATCCATTCTCACCGCCTTGAACAGTACCTTTCAAGATGTTTGACGTACCTACGAAATCTGCAATGAATGGAGTCGAAGGATTACTATATAAATCTGTCGGGGTTCCGATTTGGACGATATGGCCTTTATCCATAACCGCAACCCGGTCCGCCATACTCATCGCCTCTTCTTGGTCATGGGTGACGAAAATCGTCGTAATGCCGAGGTCCTGTTGAATCGTACGAATCGTGTTTCTCATCGAGTGACGCAATTTTTGGTCCAAGTTGGATAAAGGTTCATCCATAAGAAGAACCGCCGGCTCCATTACCAATGCTCTAGCAAGGGCGACACGCTGCTGCTGTCCACCGGATAATTCACTCGTTAAGCGATCAGCATGATTATCCAGTTCAACATACTTCAATATTTCCATTACTTTTTTTCTAAGATCTTCTGGATATTTTCCTAAGCGACTTGAGAGTAAACGTGCATAGATTCCCATCTGTTTAATAGGATTACTTGCATTCAATTGCTTAATGTTTAAGCTGTAAGCGACATTTTCAAACACGTTCATATGTGGAAACAGTGCATAGCTTTGGAACACCATGCCACAATTTCGTTTATTCGCAGGAATTTTTTCAACTTCACGATCCCCTATGTAAATTCTTCCTGATGTTGGATTTTCGAAACCGGCTATACAGCGCATTGTCGTTGTTTTCCCACATCCCGAAGGACCAAGAAGGGCGAAAAACTCGCCCTCCTCGATATCAAGGTTAATGTCGTGAAGAGCAGTAAAATCCCCAAATGATTTTGTCATTTTTTCAATTCTTACTGATCCCATTCATCTTCACCCTTAATTATTGAAATTTGTCTTTCCATCCGTCACGGACGCGGTCGTAGTTTTCATTCACCCAATCAATATCAAGATCGACCGCATGTGCTTTCACCTTTTCAAGCGACAAAGGAGTTTTTGACTCTACTTTCGGGTTGATCGGAATATGGTACCAATCTGCCATAATTTGTTGAGCTTCCTCGGACAGAAGGAAATCAATCAACTTCTTGCCGCCTTCAGCATTCGGGCCTCCTTCAATTAAGGAAGCAGGGTTGGCGAGTACCGGTGTTTTATCCGGAACGATGAAGTCTACTGTTTCACCTTTTGCTTTTAGCTCATATGCCATGAAGTCAAATCCGACACCGATATGTGCTTCACCCATCGCTACAGCTTTTGTAGGAGCGGAGCCCGAGTCAGGAATAGAGTTTGCTTGCTTCACAAGTTTTTCGAAATACTCCCACGCTTTGTCCTCACCTTGCTGCATCATCTGATCCATAACCATTAAAGTAGCCGTACCGGATGCCGCAGGGTTCGGGAATTGAATTTTTCCTTCCCATTTTGGATCAAGCAAGTCTGCCCACGTCTTTGGAGCCTCTTCTTCAGAAACCAAGTCCGTGTTATAAGAGAATCCTAATACGAAAAGTTCTACGCCGACATATTTACCATCTTCGTGCTTCATTTTAATGCCGTCCTCTACAACATCCCAATCCGCTGCGAAATCCGGAATATAAGAAGCAAGAATTCCTCTTTCTACTGCAGCCTCAAACGGAAGGATACCTCCCCCTCCGTACCAAACGTCAGCTTTCGGATTGTCTTTCTCAGCCATCATCTGATTCACTAAGTTGTTTGTCCCGTTATAGTGCACATCGACTTTATCGCCATGCAGTTCCTCATATTTCTGAGCCAATTCTTTCGTAAAATCTGGCGTCTCCGGTGAATAAAGAGTTATCCTGCCCCCTCCTTTTCCACTTTCGCCTTCTGATGCTCCCCCTGCACAACCAGCCAGCAATCCCGTTGCCAACAAGACACTCGCAGCTAAACCAGTAAATCTTTTCATGAAAATCCCCCTAATTGTTTTTTTAGACAAGAAAAAAGAGAAGAACGCCAAATGAACCCCTTTCAAGAAAGGGCTTACATTTTAGGCTTTCATCTCATCGTCTCCGCCTATATTTAACTACCCATAGTATACAGTAGATTCATATAATTGCAATAGTCTATTCATTCTTTTTGAAAACTATTCGCATCCTTCAATTATTTTTCTACTTTCCTCTATTGCGAGTCTCTCGTCCTATTCACATAGGTAGTACTGGGGAAACAGATTACAAAGCGAATCAGGTAATAAAGAATTGTTTTTTGTTTCAATTGAATAATTTAACTTTCAAACAATTACGAATCATGTATACTTCTAACCGATTGCTGACTAGGTTGCTAGAATAGCAATCTAATTCGAAAGGAGGAAGTGGAATGCAAAACAAGGGAATTGGTTTTACGAAGTGGGTCATCATTGGCGTTATCGCTTTGATGACGGGTTTCGGCTATTTGTTTGGTACAGGAAATATGGTATCCGCGGAACAATCTGTACTTGTTGAAGAGGATTTTGACGAGTTGGAAAGCGGATTGCCAGAGGGATGGAGCATCATTCAAGGACAAGCATCCATTGAGAATGGAAAGTTAAAGTTAATCTCACCATCCTCAAGTTCACCGGCAAGAGTGCTTGTGCCACTCCCTGATAAAAATGGGAATATCGTCTTTGAAGCGGATATGACTTTTGTTTCCGCTGTAGAGGATACTCGATGGGCATCGATGATGTTCCGTGTGCAATCGTCCGATTATCCATATTATCAATTCGCAATTCGGAGAGGAACAACAGCTCTAAATGGCGCAGAATTTGCAGAGCGTAATTCGAGAAACCAATGGGTTGTACCCGAGGCAACATTTTTCACGGAAAAGTTCGAGTACAACAAGCCTTACCGCATTAAAATCATTGCAAGCAATAACCGTGTGCAGCAATTCATCAATAACAAGATCGTTATTAATACCGATCAAGCGTCCGGTTTGCTTAACGGAGATATCGGTTTCCAAGCGAACGGATCTACTGTCCTATTCGACAACGTAAAAGTTTCAGCTTTTGAGCAAGTATTGCCGCCAATTGAAAACGCAGGCGCTTTCCTTCCTAAAGAACCGGAAACGAATATTATAAACGCGCCTACGCTTATCGGACAAACCCTATCCGCTGCTGCTTCTTCAAATACGGCATCCGTTCTCTTGAAAGTTGAACAGAATAGCACAGGTGAGCTGGTGTCGAACGGCACCCCGCTACGTGAAGCATTGGCAAGTGTACAAAACAAGCATATTCCTATTTTGCACCTAGAAACGAAAGGCATTGAAGAGGCGATCATAGAAACCTTGGATGCTACGCAGACGAAAGACGTACACATTGTCTCGTCCCATCCGGAAATCGTGAAGTCTATTACAAACCTGATGCCAACAGCAAGAGGGGGAATCGTCTACACGAAGAATTCATTCAACAAACACGACATTAACGAACTCATCCGGACTGTCCATGCAAGCAATGCAAAAGTCGCCTTGATTCCTGAGAAGCTGCTCGACGGGGAAAATGTCCATTATTTGCATACAAGAATGGTGGCAATATGGGGAATCGGGGCGGAAGATGAAAGCGGCGCGCATGCGCTCATTCATACTGGAGCAGACGGCATCATTACCAGTAACCCAGCTGCTTCCATAGAGGCGCTATGAAAATACCCTGAGAATACAATCGTTAAACGACCGATTGTTGCCGCCCACCGCGGAGTACCTTCACTTGCCCCTGAAAACACAATGGCAGGGTACCGACTCGCTTACGAGCTTGGCGCAGACCAAATCGAAACGGATTTACAACTGACGAAAGACGGCCACGTAATCATCATGCATGACACCACGGTCAACCGTACGACAAATGGTACGGGTGCGGTCAGCGATCTGACGTTAGATGAAATCCGTCAACTCGATGCTGGAATCAAGTTCAGTGAAGAATTTGCGGGAGAAAAAGTGCCGACGTTTAAAGAGTTTCTTCAAAAATTTAAAGGGAAAGACGTTATCTTACTCGTAGAATTAAAAGGCGCCGGCTTCGAGGAACAGGTACTCAGAGAAATTGAAGAAGAAGGAATGGTTGACCAAGTGGTCCTTCAAAACTTCGATCTAGGAAGCATGATTCGTGCTGTTGAACTAAAACCTGAAATTCCTGCAGGCTACCTATATTCTGCAGCAGTGCCTGGAACGACGGAGGCAAAAATCAAAAATGCACAAAAAATGATGGATTATGGCACTTCTCATAACGTTACATTGAACGCAAGCTATGGAAGCACGTACGAGGAATTTCTCACGTATATGCGCCAACGCGGCATGCTAACGATGCACTGGACATTCCGTGCTGAAGAGCCGTTCCGTGATAAACTTGCCCAAGGTCTCGTTGGCCCGATCACCGACTATATGCAATGGCTGACTGATTCACCGATCAAGCTCGAAACACCAATTAAGAAAATCAACCTGAAGGTAGGAAAAACATCAACTGTACAAGCAAAAGCCTTTGTCAATTATCGAACTGCTAAAAAGGAAAATATTGCTTCTGAACTCTTCGTTGCAGAAGACAACGGTGTTGTGAGCCTGAACGGCAACACGATTGAAGCTCTCTCCCCTGGAACAGCCAAAGTATTCGTGAAGCACACATTCTCCATGCTAGGCACAGAATGGAATATCGTCGGAGAGCCGATTGAAGTTATTGTAGAGTAACCTTAACAATGAGGTGCCTGTGCAAGACACATTTATGATAATTCAAGCGAAAGCATTAAAATACAACGAAAAGTCAGCCATTTACCTCTATGGCTGACTTTTTGCTTCCTCAATATACAATTGTAGTGTATAAACTGAATTGTTCCGGTGCCTGTGTAACAAACATTTATGACTATTCACTATCAAGAGTAAAAATACAACTAAAAGTCAGCTACTTCTCTAAAAGGCTGACTTTGCGAAAATAAAATATACAATTGTAGTGAATAAACTGAATAGTTCGCTGCACAGGCACCTTCTTCAATACTCATCTCCCCCATAATGATGATCCATATACGGATCATCATCCAACGTATTTATATCTTCCAGCATATCAAGCGGATTATCGATGATCCCGTGATAGTCCATGTCTATCACTTGGTCGATGCCTGGCGTTTCGTAAGGATTTGGAGGATAGTTGTCGAGATCCGTCATTCCCAGGATCATCGAATCATGCGTAAATGTCGCTAGATTTTCCATCTCCTCATGTACTGGTTCTAGCACTTGAAAAGGTGCTTCTTCCTCAACGGGCATGTCCACCTTGTTCGATTCTATGAATCGCTGAAACTCAGCTTCTTCTCTTTCCATTTCCTCAAGCAAGTCTGTCAGTTCAGTATCTTCCTGCCACTCAGATGCAATTGCAACATGACTAGCTCCTACTCCTGAAGAAGGTAGATTTTGTCCAATTCCTGTTGCAAGCGTTTCATCAGCCGTCTCCGGTTCAACATCTTTCATAAATTCACCAATGATAGCAAGCAAGATAACAAAAAGTATAAATGTAGTAATAAAGAATCCTATTAGTCCCATTCCGATTCCTCCTAGTGGTTATGATATAGTAAAATAATAGAATAGTAGGAAGCTTTCAGGTAGGACATTTCGTGTACAGTTTAGGAGGTGGCGAAGTGAAACAGCAAACGAATGTGAAGAAACGCCAAGAAATCCTTCGCTCTTTTTTTGTTTACGACGGCGTTCATGATTTAAATGAAGTGATGGAAATGCTCGGTGTTTCGGAATCGACGTATTATAAAACAGTCAAGGAAATGACGGACCTTCTTTACTTAGATGAGATGTCCAAAATAGGAAGGCAGTCGAATAAAGAAGCGTTGCAAAACCGGATTAAATACGATCCGTACCACAACATGCAAAATTTTCTTGGGAGACTTTATCAAACAGATAAAATCGAGGAGACGGCGATGATTCGCTATGCTTTAATCTTAAAGTTGCTTGACCATTACGGTGAATTGTCAACGACCGAACTTCTCGCAAAACTTGGAACGCATTTTTTAGAAGAGAGCGATCTTGATCACACAGCGTCGCTTGATAAAAGGGCTTTAAAACGATACGTAGACGTGTTAGTAGCTGATGGATTGATCGTCAAATCAAGCCGTAAAGGCGAAAGCTTCTATCGCGTGCAAACATTATTCGACCATTTCTGGGAAGATGAACTAATCGATTTGCATGCCTTCATCACGTTTTGTACATACGCAGAAATCCCGGCGGCTCCAGGATTTTTGTTGCTCGATAAACTGAAAGAACATATGCTGAAACGTGCTTTTATTCCACAAGAGAAGCTGGAGCATACGATCTACCAATACCCTTATTGCGGCAGGGTGTTGGATGAATATATGTGCTATGAACTGTTGCCGATTCTGGAAGAAGGACGGTCCGTCAAAATGCGGTATTCCCCTGTAAGTGAACAAAGGAAGCAGGTCGTCCAGAAGTCCCGACGCTCCAAAGAGTTGATCGAGATAATCCCGTTAAAGATCGTTTTCGATTACCACTTCGCACGTTGGTATGTGCTTGGCAGTCCGGTACAGAGCGTCCCCGGCGAAGAACTTCAGCGGTATCGCGTCGATTATATTAGCCATATTTCAAAAGGGGCGGCAGTAGATCCCGATTTACTTGCCCAATTAAGAGAACAATGTGCTTCTGAATTGGAAAACAGCTGGTGTGTGAATTACGTTTCGGAAGTTACCAAAGTAAAAGTGCTCTTCCAGGTCGATAAGGTTGAAACCCACGGGAATTTCATAAAAAAGAAAGTCCAAGAACAAGGACAGTGGGGGCAAATTACGGAAGAACATGAAGATGGCAGCTTTGTATGGGAAATCGACGTACGGGGAACTGCCGAAATCATACCGTGGCTTAGAAGTTTCGGCAGAGGGGCTACCGTTCTTGAACCGGTTGAAATGCGAAATCAGATGATTGCAGACTTGCGGGAGGTGCTCGCTCAATATGAAGCTTGTGAATAAGTTGAATGATCCTGATTTTATTGATCGTCTTCGGCTTACTAATATGAATTACGAAGCTGAAGAAATAGCGATTGAGGCGGGTCCGTTCGTACCGACAAATACGGAAAAAGCATGGCTGTTTTATTTCCTTCGACATGAAGATACGGGGGCTTTTCTAGACGCCGACACGCGGGAAACTTTACTCAGGCTGTTGAACGACCAGCAGGCCAGCCCTTCCTTACATAATTATTTAACGGAAAAAGGAAAGCCAGATATCGAGCGAGCTGAGGCACCTCTTGTGAAGACATTGCGATCCTTCATAAGTGCCGAAACATGCATGCACATTTCCTATCAGACAAATAATGGAGCCACTTACAATGAAGAAGGAATTCCGTACTGGCTCATGTATAACATTGCGAAGAAACGATGGTATCTTTGGTGGCTTCGGCATGATCCAGAATGTGAACCTCTACAAAGGCGAAGGCTCACTCCCGTGACAAATATCTCTGCAGTTAGCAGCTTGGACATCGACAAGACGCCTTACGCCGAAGAATTGGAACAGTTGCTGCCGAAATACGAAGACAAACGGGTCGCGGCTCTTCTCTGGAAACCTCTCTATGAGAATATGGATGTCCAACGTCTCTTCCACGCCTTCTCATCGTTTGAACGGGAAATCGTCGAGGAAAATGGCAGCTATCAATTGCTGATCCACTACTATCCCGAAGAGGAAAAATATCTCCTTTCCAAAATCCGGCTTTTCGGTCCGCATGTACGTTTGCTCTCACCGAAGGCGCTACAAGATGAATTGATCCATTCGGCTAAAATGGCGTTGAAAAATTATACAAAATCATAATCACTTGAAATCAAAACTGGCGCTAACCCTTTATAGAGTAGCGCCAGTTATAAATACATTACATTATCCTGTACAAATCATTATGAAATTCCCGTCAGGATCACGTAGTGTAAAAAATGAAAAATCATCAAAGCTTACGATTTCCGATTCAACTTTGTATCCTAATTCATTTACATAGGCGTAGGATTGCTCAATATTTTCTGTGTGAAAATTAAACAAAGGATAATCACTCGGCAATAGTTTTTTTGTTACCCCTTCTGGTCCAGCATCCAGAGTTAAACCTGTATGGTGGGCAATTTTCATGTTGTAAACAGGTCTTTCAATCGTAGTTGAATCATACTCTTGCCCAAGTAATTGTGAATACCATTTTACTGACTGCTTTAAATCGCTTACGTGTACAAATATGGTGTTAATCTTAATCGCTACTGGACTGCTCATTTCTTCACTCTCCTAGAATATATTTGAAATCCTTTTTTGGACTTCAACCTATATAACGATATTTAGAGTGAAAACCTTACAGACAAATAATTTTATTAAAAGACATGGTAAAAATACTCTGCATTTAATTTTACTTCAAGCTCTTCGGCCGCCATTTGCATGAGATCCCATGAAAAACAATAAAACTTCCAATACGTAATTTTATCTTCCACCATTTCCATGTAATGAATGTTATTAAGGTAAATTTTATTATCCAGCTTTCTTTCTAGCTCGATAATAACTGGTCTCCCCCACAGTTCAATGTATTCCGCAATAATCGTATGCTGCTTCTGAACAACTTCTGCCCAATCTCTTAATGAATTCTTCTTCGTTTCATTTTTACCATATTCCATTCCTGAATGTGTGATATCGGTGATAACATTCTCATCCAAGAGGGAGGCTATTAATTCAGGATCTTTATTTCTAAATCCTTTAAGTAAAACTTCAATGACCTCATTGGCTGAAATGTCTCGAACCGCATTTTCTTTCTTTGTTTGAGCGATTGTAAGGTTTCTCATCGTTTGGCGTGCTCGACTTACGTTTGTATATACGGCACCTTCGGAAGTCGACATGATTTCCGCTACTTCTCTGCCTTTAAATTGAAGGACATCCGTCAAAATAAGAGCTACATATTGAGTTGGCGTTAAATGATTCACTAGCACTTCAAGATTTTCCAAGAGGTGGAATGCTTCTGCTGAACTTGCATCGTGAACCAATAGGTCATCAAAAAGCAGATGATTATTTTTCTGTTTTCTTACTTGATCAATCCATAAATTAGTAGCGATTTTAAATAAATAGGCTTTTGTATTTACAGGCTGAAATAATTTTGCCAACACGGAGAGAGATTTAAACAAAGTTTCTTGAACTAGATCCTCAGCATCCCACGGTGATCGTGTTAATGTAAAACAAAACTTCCACAAATCTTTACGGTAAGGTTCTATTTTCTTTTTATATTCACTTTCAATTTTTCTCAAATCATTACTTAAATCATTAAGATTATCTATGGGCATTTGCATTTCACCTCTTTAAGTTCCTTCTGTATTAAATTCTATATTCAAAAGAAAAATCCTTGTAAACTCTCGCAATTGTCCATTCAACATAAAAGGAGACACTCATTCATATGTGAATTGTGTCTCCTAAGAGTTTGTTAGTTAAAATTTACTCCTTAACCTGCGAGCCTCTTGTCTTTTCATCGCCTGAACGACTTCAACAAACTCAACATTAACGCATTGAACTCGTTGCGCAACGCCGCCACTTGCTGAACTGCCAAAATGCTTTTATGGCTGCATTTGTTGCGGTGTACTTTTGTAAAGTTGTTCGTTGTTATCGCTAATTGATCACGCTTTTTCCGATAATCAGGGTGCAGCGGATCCAAATTTTCTTCGTACTTCTCATACTTGCTGAAGTTTCGGATGAATCCGTTATATTTTCCAATCGTCTGGTGGTAATAAACTGCATCGCCGACTTCAATCGGATTTTTCTTATAGTCGAGTGCGACTCTCACTTTCTTTTCTTTATTATTGTATTCGACCAGCTCGGCTCCTTTTGACAATTCCCCGATCTTCTTCGCCAACGTCACCTCTAGCGTTTTAAAATAGGAGATGGCAATGAAAGATGTGTCCATTCCATCCGGATTTTCATGGTTGAAAAAGTCTTCATAATGCCGGTACAGCCATTCCCCTGTCGCCCACACATCAATGATCCGGGCCATGTTTTGAATATCGTCATCATCGGAAAACTTCCTTTTGACGCTCTCTTCCGTCGCTTCATCGAACTGTTTAAGATCGCGGAATTGCCCTGGAGTCAACAATTCTTCCAAGTACTCCATCCGCTTATGCCAGTCCGGAAATGCGGTCAGCTTTTCGAGGAATGCCGTATATTGAGAAAATCTTGCATCGACATACCCTTTTAGGTCAGTACTGATTGTTTCCAGTTTTTTATCCAACTCTTGCTTATACGTCTCGAAATCTTGCTCCAACTTGTCCATTCGTTCAGTTGTCTGTGTCTGCAACACATGGAATTGTTCCGTTAAGATCGCAATTTGTTCATTCAACTGATCGAATTCCTTTTGCTTTGATTCCAACGAATTGACGATAGACCGATCTCTTATTGCCCGTTCGAGCAAAGGAAGATTCGGAAGGCGACAGTCAAACGCCTTCGCAAACGCCACCATTTTTTCGGCTGCATCATCATCGCCTAGATGATGGTGGCATCTTGCTTTCAGCTCATAAAGATGTGCAAATAAATATTGAAAGAAGTCAGCTGTTTTCTCTTCATGGCGCTTTTGCTTCTCCTGATTTAAATCCTCGGATAGATAGATCAGCAGTTTGCCGCTTTTAATGGAAGTATAAATATCTTTTTTGGACGTATAGGGGAATAAACTTATGTAGTTGTCCAAACAATCTATAGTTAGTTCATAAGCTTCTTTCAATAAATAAAGATTTGCTAATTTGAGTACAGATAAATCTTTGTCATTGAAAAAATATTTTCCATTGAACTTGGCCAATTCTGCAGTGCGCTTTTCCAAACGATCGTTGACAAGTTGACGGAAATAGCCAATCGTTTCATCCAAAATAGCTGTATCATGGGCATTGTTTTGATTGACTAGATCATAGAAATGGAGTGCGATTGCTTCAATAATTTCCGTATCGCCTCGTCCAAGTCCATAAGCTTTTCGGAAATGAAGTGTCGTTTGGTCCACATTCCCGAGCCGTTCATAACAACGTCCAAGCAAAAGATAAGTCTTCGCGTCCATCGATTTCGCTTTTTCCAAATACGGGATAGCATCTGCATATTTTCCAAGATGAAAAAGCGTCTCCCCAATCTTTTTGGACAATTGCGCTGTTGGCTTGATCGTATCGGCCTTTTTAAATGAAGAAAGAGCTTCTTTGTACCGACCATATTCTGTCCACTTATTCCCCACCTCTTCCAATATGAACGCATCATCACATGCTAATTGCTTCAGCATGGATTTCATTTTTTCCGGAAGGACTTCAAGTGAATCTGAAAACACAAGGAAGCCCCGGTATGTATACATATAAGCTATTGATTTCTCGGGATAGTACGCCAAAAGCGATAACGATTCCGAAAGTGGGCGAATGAGACACTCGCATTGAAGGCATGGTAGATTTGCGGGGGCGTATTGATTGGAATGTTTCCCCGCTTGAAAGGAGTTGCAGGCGGATTTTGTGGTGGACGCATTGGTTACTAGACAATGATAAACCTGCTCCTTGCCCGCAGGTTGCTTAATCATATTGGTCATTATGGAAGGCCTCCCTTTTTTCTCCATCATACCATGCCAGCACCTCATTCAGAGGAAAATAAATCAATCTCTTTCAGTTGCAATACAGGCAAATGGACTTTTGCGCTGCCAATAAAATTATTGTCATCTGACAGGACAACGACTTTCTTCCCCCGCTGCTGCTCATACACATAATCCGCAATAATTTCGTCGTCAGGCACCCCTGACAGAAGATCGTTCTTTTTCATGAACATCGTATCCCATTTACTTACGACAAACCGATAGTTTTCCAAGTTCACTAATCGGCGGATCGCATGGCGCGCGCGGAACGCTTTTTGCTGGTCTGCACTTCCTTTGTTTTTATCCCATTCCTGCTGTACGCGTTTACTGATCAAGATATCACGTTGCTGCATTGCGTCGACCAAGTAATTGTCACACTTCATCAACACGTTCGAGTCAATTGCAATCTCGACATCTCGGTCTAACCCGCGGATAAGTGTCAAGTTATGTTTGACGACATTCAATTTGTAAACAATCTCCGCTTCCCGCTCACGGATCACCTGTTTGACTTCTGTGATTCTTTTTTGATAGGCGTCGACGAAACGAAGTTCTTTCTCCTTCTTCTTTACGAAAGGCAGAATTTCTTCCGTAGCGGACTTCTGTTTTTTCTGCATCTGTTTGAGCAAGTCCGTCAGTTCATTGATCTTCTCATCGAGCGCGTCTTGTTCTTTGAAAAAATCCAAGTTTTTCACCATCGTGTAAACACCGAAGACCCTGCTTGCTACAAAGAAGAGCGCCCACGTAACAGCCACAATCCATCCAATCGTGTCCCAATGGATCGGCTTGTCCAAGAAGTAAAGGATATTGCCTAAGAAATATACATGCAGGAAAATGAAAGCGATATGCAAATTCCCTTTTAAGCCTAGTACTACGCCACCGTCCGAAGGGAAGATGCGGAAAAAGGCGGTTTCCGGACATACAGCAGCGAACACCACTTTTTCAAAAGAGGAATACTTCTTATCGGCATTTTCTTCTTCCTTCGTTTGCAAGTGATGGGCAATCATGTACACATAACCACACGCGAGTATAGCTACTACGGCAAAACTGAATGAAACGACAATAATATCGATGATGATTTGCATGAAATTCACTCCTTGTCAGTAGTGGGTGCCAACTCATTGCGTTCAAGTGGCGACCCGAATTCCTCCTCAAAAAACTCGACAGCCTCCTCTTCCGTAACGGTCATCTCGTAAAGTTCATCTCGCTTGTCCCGTAAACTCGCAAGCTCGTTCTGTAAGCGGTCATTCGTTTCGAGAAGCTGTTGGATGTCTGCAGAAAGTGTTTCCTTTAGAGCAGATTTCTGAAGAAACTGCTCGTCTCCTCTCACCAACGCCTCTTCCAGTTTCGTAATCATTTCTCTTTTATTCTCTAACAACCCGTTCAAATGCTGTTCGCCTTCCTTGTCGGGAATTAACAAGATGGCGATGTAGATGCCGAGAAAGATAATGCTCATAATGATAGCGACGATAGTGCTCATTAGATTGACACTCCTTTTCACGTTAATTTGTCGATAATGCTTCCGTTTACCAATTTCGAATATGATACGGCAAGTTCTGCAGACTTCAACGGCAACACCGCTAAATGATGAACGATCCTCTCCGCAGCTTCATCATCCAGCAAGCTGCAAATGGAATTGTCCATATCGACATGATTCGTCAGCTGAACGAATGCTTCTTTTGTCGTAGCACACGCCCATTCTTGGCTAGTTGCCATTTGCCTCGCAAGCAAACTGATATCCACTAGGTGCCTCAGCTCCTCAGGACAAAACTTCAATCTAGCAAGATCCGTAAACAAAATGAGAAACACCATATTAATCGACGCTTCCGTCCGGAAAAGAGGAGAATCACTGACAAACAACGGCGGTTCGACTTTCCGGAAGCTTACGGCATCCATCCATACTATTGGACCTTCCCCACTCGCTACAAACTCCGGTCGATAGTGCGCTACCAATTCTTGCAGAACAAGTGTATTTTCACTTTCCGCCACAACCACCTTAATGACAGATGCCCCCGCCTGATTGGCACAATAGCCGATTGCAAAAGAAACCTCCTCGTTCCCTTTCTTCCAAACCGCTCTCCTCGACCAAATACAACCCACGTCCTTCAACTCACGTTCCATTTCATTCATACCAATCATCCCCTCTGTTTTCGTTACACTAACTATATTTCATAAACCAACCCCCACCTATGACATTACGTGTACAGTTTAATGCGTGCCTATTTATACGGTGCCTGTGCAAGGCACATTTATGACAATTCAATTGGAAGCATTAAAATACAACAAAAAGTCAGCCATTTCCCTTTATGGCTGACTTTTTGTTTCCTCGATATACAATTGTATTGTATAAACTGAATTGTTCCGGTGCCTGTGTAACAAACATTTATGACTATTCACCCTCGGAAATAAAAATGCAAGTAAAAATCAGCCGTTTCTTTACACGGCTGATTTTACGAAAACAAAATATACAATTGTAGTGAATAAACTGAATAGTGCACTGCACAGGCACCTTCTAAGATGAACCTAAATGTCACGAGTTTCATAGTAATGAGCAAAGGAAACATTCCTTTGGTCCATTCTGTGAATCTACTATGTTATAGTTAATTATAATATTCTTTTTTATCAAAATTTGTCATAATTCGGGGGAAATTATATGAGAAAACTAGTGAAAACATTTTTCCTAACTATATTATTCTTTTCAATAACGGTTGGTATTGTAGCCTGTCCTTCTCCAGCTGACGCGGCGGTCACCTCCTTCAAAGATGTACCGACAAACTTGGATCATCATGAAGCGATTGTGAACCTCGCGGAAAGAGGCATTGTCCAAGGGTATAAAGATGGCACTTTCCGGCCGGACGAAACGTTGACACGCGCCCATGCTTCCAAAATCCTTGCGCTCTCGCTCAACTTGGAAACAACGAATGTCAAAGATCCGGGCTTCAAGGATGTGAATAAAAACCAATGGTATTACGGCTATGTCGCTGCTCTCGCGAATGCCGGGTACATCTCCGGTTTCGAGGACGGCACTTTCCGACCGAATGCGCCGATGACACGGGCACAAGCAGCGAAAATCATCGACTTGAGCTATACACTTCCATTGGAAGCGAAAGCAGATAACCCGTTCAAGGACGTCAGCAATTCCGCATGGTATGTCGACCATATTCGCACGCTTGTTGAAAACAACGTGACGAAAGGCAAAACGGCAACTACGTTTGAACCGAAATCGAATGTCACTCGAGCGCAAATGGCTTCATTCGTCGTACGAGCTGAAAACTTGCATAAAATCGCTATGATCGCCGAAGAGACAAAAGCGAAAATCCACGCTATTGTCCTTGAAAATACCGCCATTGAAAAAGACGGGAAAAAATTGTCGCATGCCTCTTATTATCCAAAAACCGACACATTGACGATTACGGCTTATAATCTTGAAGAGGGGATCAAATCTGTCCAAGGCCTTAGCTTCTTTTCCGACAAGCTCCTTGCCCTCGGCGTTTCTCACATCCGCATCGAGGATGGCGCCCTCATCAATGTCGTCGAAAACCGAACAGCCGCCAAACAACAACTCCAAAACGCTATGGTTGATTTTCTTAAAGCACCGAGCGACACAACAGACGGAGATTTGGTGGCAAACGACATCAAAGTTACACTATTCGGCCAAACCGAAGGCATCAAATTCTGGGAGTACTTCAATGTCAATCTGCGTGTGTTTACGGGCTATTGAATAGCTTTTCCACTTGCCGAAAAGTCTCGTTTTGGTGATAACCTATCATATTCGATAGATAACTTTTCGTATTCAAGAGATAACTTGCTGGATTCGATAGATAAATCGGAGAATTCAATAGATAACTCTACGTCTATGCTGGACGCACATAAAAAGGACCTTTCCATTCGGATTAGGTCCTTTTCCATCGGTTTTCTTACACCCTATTCGCCACAACCTCTTCATTAATCACCGCTTCCGGCGTTTCACCCTTCAACGCCGCAATCAAATCGCGACAAGCCATCTTTTCCATATTCGAACGGGTTTCGGCGGTTGCCGAGCCGATATGCGGGAGAGTGACGAGATTCGGGATATCGAGGAACGGGTGGTCCTTGGCAATCGGTTCCTGTACATAAACGTCCAATCCAGCTGCAAGGATTTCTCCTTCTTTCAAGGCAGCTGCCAAATCGTCTTCGTTCACTAACCCGCCTCTTGATCCATTAATAAAAATAGCGCTTTTCTTCATGAGTTCAAACTCACGTCGGCTCATCATGCCAACGGTTTCCGGGGTTTGCGGAGCCATCAGGCATACGAAATCAGCTTGTTGTAATAGGTCGTCCATTTCCAAGTAAGTTGCCCCGAGCTCTTTTTCCGCCACCGGATTCCTTGAACGGTTGTGATAAAGGATTTCCATTCCAAACCCGAAATGTCCACGCCTCGCGATCGCCTGCCCGATTTTCCCCAGTCCGATAATACCGAGCTTTTTCCCGTGAACATCAACACCGAACAGAGAAGGATGTAATCGTGTATCCCAATGTCCTTCTTTCACGTACTTGTCGAGTTCGGGAATTCTTCGCGCTGTTGCAATCAATAGTCCAAAAATGGCATCAGCTGTCGTTTCAGTCAGGACGTCCGGCGTGTTCGTCGCCAAAATTCCCCGCTTCGTCAGTTCCGTAATGTCAAGATTGTCATAGCCTACCGAAATGTTGGAGACGACTTTTAAAAGAGGGGCTTGGTCAAGAAGTTGAGCGTCCACTTCCAGCCCTCTGCCAATGAGCCCCGTCGCTGTGGAAAGCGCCTCCCTGAATTCCGGACTATCCTGTCTCGCTGTCACCACAGTGAACTGTTCTGCTAGCTCGCTTATTCTTTCTTCAGGAAGCGGACTGTAAATCAACACTTTTTCACTCATGTAACCACTCCTCTAGCACAATTAGTTTCCGATCGTCACTTTATCCGACTTCAATCGGCCGATAATTTGCTCGGTCACCTCAGCTGTCGTATGCTTGCCTCCAATGTCCGGAGTCAGGAAGCCATCGTTCGTCACAGCTTCAATCGTATTCAACAGTTCCTGACCAAGCTCCTCTTCCCCGAAATGGTCCAACATCATTTTAGCGGTCCAGATTTGCCCGATCGGATTCGAGATTCCCTTCCCTACGATGTCAGGAGCAGAACCATGCACCGGTTCGAACATCGAAGGATATTTTCCATTCACATTGATATTTGCTGCAGGCGCGATGCCGATGCTGCCCATGATTGCCGCGCCCAAGTCCGTCAAGATATCTCCAAATAGATTGCTTGCAACGATGACATCAAATTGTTCCGGACGGGTAATGAAGAATGCAGAGAGTGCATCGATATGCTGTGAATCCGTTCGGATCTCCGGATAATCCTTTGCGACTTCCTTGAATACTTCATCCCAGAACGGCATGGAATGGAAGATTCCATTCGATTTCGTTGCACTTGTTACATGCTTTCTCCGCTTTGCCGCCAGTTCAAATGCAAATCGCATCGCCCGCTCCGTACCCTTTCGTGAGAAGATCGCATTCTGGATTGCAATTTCGTCCTCGCCTTGATGGATTCTTCCACCGACCGAGCTATATTCCCCTTCGCTATTTTCACGCACAACCATGATGTCGAAATCTTTCGGATTAACTAAAGGAGAATGGACGCCTTTTACGAATTTTGCTGGTCGGAGATTAATGACTTGCTCAAATTCGCGACGGATTTTAATTAACAGCCCCCAAAGGGAAATATGATCAGGAACAAGTGTTGCATCTCCTACGGCTCCTAGAAAAATCGCGTCAAAGTTTTTCAATTTATCAAGACCGTCCGCATCCATCATGACCCCATGCTCTAAATAATAATTACAGCTATAAGGAAACTCTTCGAATTCGAATTTTAATCCCCCATGCACATCCGCAATCGTGTGAAGCACGTCAATAGCTGCTGGCACGACTTCCCTGCCAATTCCATCCCCTGGTATTGAAGCGATTTTGTAATTCCTCATTTCCATTCCTCCTTTTCATATTTCACACAACAATTAATCCACTATTCCAACAATTCATCCGACAATGATTCCATTAAATCAAAACAACCCAATCCATCTCCACCACGTCGAAGCAACCAATACCGTAGCCACGATCGTAATGACTGTTGCATAAAAACCAGGTTTCAAGTAGTCATTCTGTGTAAGCATTCCAGTACTATGCGCTATCACATTCGGCATCGTTTCTACAACAAGAATGAACCCGAAAAGACAGGTCAGTCCAGTCGTGAAGCCGATAATCATTGGATCCACCCCAGCATTTGTCGCCACACTGATCATGATTGGCACCAATGTAACAACTGCAGTACCCACATTCGATATCAGTTTATGAAATATCTGGGCGATAAAAATAACAACAATGATTGCGAGCAATGGATTTTGTAAAAGTTCCACAAACCAGTTCACACGTAGATAATGACTAATTGTCTGCGTAGCGCCCGAATCAACAAACGAATAGCCTAACGACAACGTGATACTTAATAGCAATATCGTATTGTAATTGATTTTCACGATGGATTCCCAAGCCGCAACACCAATTTTGGGAAGCGTCATGAGAACAACTCCGATGAGAGCAGTTATGCTCGGATGCATGCCATGTAACGGCTCTGTCAGCCATAACCCTACGATGACAAACAAGATGAGCAAACAGCGTGCCTCTTGTTTATTCATAGGGCCGATTTCCTTCAATCTCGCTTCCATCTCTTTTCGAATTAACGGGTAATGCTGCTGTTCTTCGGCTAATGGAAAGAGTTTCAGCAACATGTACCAGATGGAAGGGATGAGGATGAGCCACAATGGAAAAGTATAATAGAACCATTCGAAATACGTAATGTTCATACCGGCAAAACGATTTAACAGCTCTACCGTTAAAATGTTCCCGATTGCCGCGGTCATCACGGCTGTTCCGCTAATATTTCCGCCATAAGCAACGCCTAACATGATCATCTTCCGTAGATTACTTCCGGGTTTGGCGTCAATCGTTTCAATGATCATCGACGAAACCGGTAACATCAATGCGGAACGGACAGCTGTCGCCGGAATGAAAAAAGCTTGAATCTGCTGGATAATGATGATGCTTCCTAGCAATCCCTTTGAACTGCCCCCCCACCTTCTCAACACTTCATAGGTCATTCTCTTAATAAGCGTCGTCTCATTAACAGCCGCCGCCAACATCATCCCACCTACAATGAGAAATGTCGCAGGCGATGCGAAGCCGCTAAAGATGACGGATGGCTCAGCCACCTTAAAGAGCACCATGAGCAACAGCAAAATTAAAGCTGTGAGCCCTATCGGAATCGGTTCCAATGCCCATAAAACAATTCCGAAAATAATAATGCTCATCATCAGCTTTGCAGTAACGGAAAACGTATCGGGTAATAAGAAAAACATACCGAAGAAACCGATTATCGCTAAAGCGACATACAACATCATCGTTACGTCCTTTGATTTAACCATTTTCAAGCCCTCAACCTTTCCACCTACAAAACCTTTAGTTGGCGAAGCAGACCCACCCCGCAAAATGGTTCGTCCTGAAGAAGTTTGCGATTCTACCAAAACCCGCCTCATCAAGCAATCTACGGATCTCTTGCTCTGGAATTGACGACTCCGTTAACGTGCCTTTCATGAGCTCTTTGACTTTTTCTTCCGGCAAGCTTGTCGTATCCAGCCAATAAGCTTTCCACAAAGAAACGAGCATTTGGAACTCGGGATCATCTGGATCACCGCATTTGCTGACGAGCACAAACGGGGCGCCAGGTTTCAAATGCGATCGCACTTTTTTCAATAACGCCAGTTTTTCCTCGAGGTTTGGAATAAAATGAAGGACTAAAATACATGTTGCACCATCAAATGTCCTTTCCTCCTGTACGTCGGATACGGTTCCATGAATCATTTCCACGCGATTACCAATTCCAAGTTCTTCACACTTGAGTTTCGCTACTTCAAGCATGGAGGCGGACGGATCTACAACGGTAAATGTCCAACCGGGATTCGTCGGTCCAAACGCTTTCAGTTCATTCCCCCCGCCTCCTCCAACGATAAGGAGAGAAGCGTCCTCTTTCAGAGTCATACGTAAAAACGTCTGTGAAAGCCGCATCATCGGATCATACGTAGGAAGAGTCCGCCTTACTCCTCTGTCATATTCAGTTGCAATCTTTGAATCAAATTCCATCTTTTTAGCCACCTGATCCACCCCTATCTAGTGGTGCGACAATTTAGTCTCGGTCGTTTTTCATCATATGGATTAAATTATCTCTCGTTCGCAATATATGCTTTTCGGTCACCTTTCTAAGTTCCTCGCCATTTCCTTGCCTTGCATATTGCAACATTTGAAAATGTTCTTTGCGACCTTCATCGATCGTATTAGCAAGCAGGCTTGGCGTTAAAGAAGGAATGCCTTTCCAAAGCGTGTCGATAAATCCTTTAATTCTTCTCCAAGAACAGCCTCCCATTAAGACATGATGGAATTTTTCATTGAGATCCATATATTCCTCAATGTCTTCATCGTCACCTTGTAAGCCCGACATTTTCACATGCAATTCTTCTAATTCCTCAAAATCTTCATCTGTTAAAAATTCATAGGATTGGACTACCGCTTCGCCTTCCAATAAAGCCCGTAACCGATAAATTTCCTCAATATCTTCTATTGAAATAGGTGTGACGATGGCACCTCTTCGCGGCTCAATCCGAACGAGCCCCTCAATTTCCAATTGGCGCAACGCTTCCCTGAGTGGCATTCTGCTTACCCCTAATTTCTTTGCCCATTCTTCTTGCACCAATCGTTCCCCCATCTTAAATTCACCTTTTAAAATGAGTTCCCGTAATTTCCTCGTCACTTTAAATTGCAACGTCATGCGATCCTGATCAGACAGTCTGTAATTATTCATCTTCTTCCTCGTTTCATTTTGACTTATTGAAAGAACGCCTTTCATTTACACAAAAATGTAAGATGACCGACGCCCACCACCATTTTATGGTTCTTTTATCCAATAGTCAAAAGTAGTTCAAACAAATCAGATTTTGCTTCAAAGCCAATTCCAGGAATATCAGGCAGTTTTACATACCCGTCTTCAACCGCGTACTGATCTGCGAAACCTCCAAACGGTTCAAAGACGCCTGGGTAGGATTCATTGCCATGAAGCGCTAGTCCAGCAGCTATATTCAGTGACATTTGGTGCCCTCCGTGAGGGATGCATCGCCTTGATGACCATCCAAACTCTTTCAGCATATCAAGAATTCGCAAATACTCGACCAAGCCATAGCTCAGCGCACAATCGAATTGAAGGAAGTCCTTTTCACGGTTCATGCCCCCATAACGGATCAAGTTCGTTGCATCTTGTAATGAGAAAAGATTTTCGCCTGTTGCGATAGCATGCGGATAACGTTTGGACAATTCAGACTGTAAATAGTAATCAAGCGGATCTCCCGCTTCCTCATACCAAATGAGCTCATAGTCTTTAATGTTATCGCCAAATTCAATGGCGTAGTCCAAGTCAAATCGCCCGTTGGCATCTACCATGAGCCCGCTTCCTTTCGGCAAGATGTCAAGAACTGCCTCAATCCGTTGCAAATCCTCTTTTAATGTAGCGCCGCCTACTTTCATTTTGACGTCTCTGTATCCTAAATCTAAATATCGTTTCATCTCATCTTGAAGTTCTGTCAGGCCTTTACCCGGGTAGTAGTACCCGCCTGCCGCATACACATATACTTTTTCATCCACTTCGCCATTTCCGTAGTCATCTGCGAGCAATCGATATAATGGTTTTCCTTCGATTTTGGCAACCGCATCCCAAATTGCCATATCGAGGACGCCAACCGCGACGGTCCGTTCACCATGACCGCCTGGTTTTTCATTCGACATGAGGATCGCATGGATTTTATGCGGATCAAAATTAGTCCCTTCCTCATTCACAATGTCTTTCGGATCGGCTTCCAGCAATCTCGGGATAAATCTTTCGTTCAGCAATGAAGTCGGTGCATAGCGCCCATTGGAATTAAACCCGTACCCGACGACCGGCTTTCCATCCTTGATCACGTCAGTCGTAATCGCAAGAGCGGAAGCGGTCATTTTACTAAAATCAATATATGCATTACGAATCGGACTACTGATCGGAACTGTCTTTACATCAATTTTAGTGATTTTCATCGTTTCGACTCCTATTTTTTATTAATCCAACTTATGAAGAAATAACGTTCGCCGTATCCTGAACACCATTGATTTCGACTTCAACTTTATTTTCGATATGCTTGACGATCATCGTATGATCCGCGAATTTTTCCTTCTGCGCTTGCTTCCATACTTGAAGATTCGCAGCAGCAATATCGAGCGAAACGTTCTCGGATTCCGCTATTTGGTTCGCAATCGTTAAATCTTTCACCATTAAGTCAAGAGAGAATCCGGAATCAAACTTCCGGTTCAAAATTTGACCGGGAAACTTCACTTCACTGGAAGCACTTCTTCCCGTGCTTGTATTAATGACCGAAAGCATTTTGTTTGGGTCCAAGCCCAGCTTCACGCCGAGCGCGATCGCTTCCCCTGTTACCGCAAGGGTCGTTGCGGATACCATGTTGTTCAATGCTTTGATCGTATGTCCCGCTCCGATCGCTCCGACATGCATCACATTTTCGCCGATCTTACGTAATAACGGTTCGACTTCTTCAAAATCGACTTCTTCGCCGCCTACCATGATCGTCAACGTGCCGTTCCTCGCTTTGCTGACACCTCCGCTGACAGGCGCATCGATCATTCGCAAACCTTTGCTCGTTAAGATCGCATGCAATTCTTTCGTTGAAGAGGGCTCGGATGTCGACATTTCAATCAGTAGACTCGTTGGTGACATCCCTTCCGCCAAGCCATCCTCCCCCAAGACGGTCTCTGTTACGATAGCGGCATTCGGTAAAAGGGTAATGACATACGGATAATTGCTTGCCAACTGCGCAGGCGTCCGTTCAGCGACAGCTCCTGCAGCAACCATTTCGTTCATTGCTTGTTCATTAATATCGTAAACGCCGACCTCGACGCCAGCTTCCAGAAATCGTTGGGTAATCCTGCTTCCCATATTCCCTAGACCTATTACGCCTATTTTCAATAGAGTCACCCCTTGCTTGATATCGCTACTTGCCTTGCCTGAACTTCGCGACACTGTCCGTGTAGACATCTCCGCCATATATATCGTTAATCACCACGACAGGAAAGTTCTCAATCTCCAATTTGCGAATCGCTTCCGTCCCTAAATCTTCATAAGCAATGACTTCTGAAGACTTGATGGAACGCGAAATCAAAGCCGCAGCCCCTCCAACCGCACCGAAATAGACGGCCTCATTGTCGATGATGGCTTGCTTCACCGTTTCACTTCGATGCCCTTTCCCAATCATCCCTTTCAGGCCTTTTTCCAAAAGCTCCGGCGTATATAAATCCATTCGTTCACTCGTCGTCGGACCGGCGGAACCGATCACTTGCCCGGGCTTCGCAGGAGTGGGGCCTACATAATAGATGACTTGGCCTGTCAGTTCGATTGGCAGCGATTTTCCTTCTTTGATGGACTCCGCCATCCGTTTATGCGCCGCATCTCTCGCGGTATAAACAGTGCCGGATAATAAAACACGGTCACCCGCCCGCAAAGTCCTTACATGCTCTTCCGTCAAGGGAAGCTGTATATTTATCGTCATACCGACGCCCCCAGTTGAACCGTCTGATGCCGGCTAGCATGGCAATTCAAGTTCACCGCTACCGGAAGTGCTGCGATATGACATGCTTCCGATTCAATTTTCACATCCAACGCCGTGGTACTGCCGCCCATTCCTTGAGGACCAATCCCTAAGCGATTAATCTGTTGAATGAGCTCCTCTTCCAGATCCGCAATCTCTTTACTCGAATGGCGGACACCAATCGGTCGGAATAAAGACTTCTTCGCTAAATAGGCGCACCTTTCAAAATTCCCTCCGATGCCAACACCGACAACTAACGGCGGGCATGCATTCGGACCGGCTACTCTCACAACATCGAGCACATAATCTTTGATCCCTTGCAATCCATCGGAAGGCTTCAGCATTTTCAAGCTGCTCATATTTTCTGCACCGCCGCCTTTTGCCGTCATATGAAGCGTCAACTGACTCCCTTCCACGAGCTCAATATGAATGACAGCCGGGGTGTTGTCTCCGGTATTTTTACGATTGAGAGGATCATAGATCATGGAGCTTCTTAAATAACCGGCGCGATAGCCTTTTGCCACGCCTTCATTAATTGCTTCTATTAAACTACCGCCTGTTATTCGACAATCTTGGCCCAGCTCAACGATGAAGACAGCCGTTCCGGTGTCTTGGCACATCGGAACTTGGTCGCGACGGGCGATATCGGCGTTTTCAACCAATTGGGAGAGAATTTCTATTCCGGTCTCGGACTTCTCCGTCTGTAAAGCCTTTTTGAATGCCGTGTAGACATCTTCCCCTAAATCGAAATTCGCCTTCTGGCACATTAATTCGACATGTTGGACGATCTCTTCATACGTGATTTCCTTCATTCATATACCCCTCCGTCCGCCGCCTACCGTCAACTGGCGATGTAAAACGTACCTAGCGCTTTCGCGACAATATCCCCTTCGGAATCCTCAATGGTGCATTCGGCTACAATTGTCGTCTTCCCCCATCGAATAATCGTTGGAATTGCGATCAATTGAGCGCCTGCTCCTTTTTTAATGAAATTCATTTTCATTTCCAACGTGAATACTTTTTGGTCTTCTGAAAGTCTTCTTAGAATCATAAAACCGATCGCCACATCGGCTAATGTATAGAGGGATCCCCCTTGCGCAACGCCATACGTATTGACGTTATGCGGTCCGAGGGTCATTTCGACTTGATCCTCTTCCAATTTCTTGAGACCTGTCAGCCTTCCATATAGATGCATCGGTGCTTTATCGCGTTGGGGTGCTTCAATTAATTCCTTATACGTGGATAGTAAGTAGTCGACTTCCTCTAATTGCTTGAGTGACAATCCATCCAGTTTGCTTGCAATTTTCATCTTGGATTGTTCTATGTTGTTCGTAGTCTCAGTCTCCATTCATAAACTCTCTTTCTATATATATTGGACATTCGTATTCAGCTCAGCCATCAGATCAGCGACATTATCGATTGATTCAATCGATAAAACGCGATCCGCAAACGCTTGACGTTTCTCCTCCGTCAAACTTGTTGCTAGCTTGACGAATTTGGCGCGTATATCCTCTAAAGTGACTGGGTTTTCCGGATCGCCTTTAGGGAAATCGGTCTGTTTTGCAATCGTTTGTCCTCTCTTCAGCACAACGGTCACTTTCGCTCCCCATTCTTTCGGATAGGCAGCATTAATTTCAGGATCCAATTGTACACGCACCTTCTGCATCACGTCCCGAATGGTTGCGTCCCACAGATTCGCACCGCCGAAATCGTCTAACCCTGCACTCCTCTTGACGATTGCCAAAGCCGTGCAATATTGAACGCTGAACTTCGAGGCATACTCCGTTTGAGGGTCATTGTTATCTGTTATATCGAGCGTCGCTTGATACGCCCCAATATCGATATGATCAATATCATCAAGATCAAATTGGTTCTCATTCGCAATTTCGATCGCCAAGTCAATGACAGCATGCGTATGCCGGCATGATGCGTGCACTTTGAATGAATTCTCGAGGATTTTGAATTCATTTCCTAGATTTCTAGTGATTTTGCTTTCATCATGAACTTCGCTCATTGCATTGAAAAAGCCTCTATTTCCTTCCAATATCTTTTTGGCGCCAGTAAACCCTTTTTCAGCCAACAGACTCGCTAGTAATCCATTCATCGCAGCCTTCCCCGTGTGAAGCTGCTTCGTCATGGCTCCATCCTCGATGAACTCCCATAGGCCAGCCGCCTGGGAGCCTGCATTTCCGAGAGCATTAATGAACGCATCTTCATTCAACTTCAGCAATTTTGCTGCAGCGACGGCAGAACCGAATGTGCCGCATGTCGCTGTATTATGCCAATAGTAATAATGCGAAGGGGAAACCGCCTCGCCAATTCGAAAGCTAAATTCGTAGCCGAGAACGATCGCCAAAATTAAATCCTTTCCGCTCAGCTCTTTCCATTCCGCCACTGCCAAAGCTCCAGGTATGACGACGGTTGCAGCATGGATGATCGAGGACTTGTGAATATCGTCCAATTCCACGACATGACTCGAAGCCCCGTTCACTAGGCATGCGTTCAAGACAGATGATTTGCCCCCTGTTATGAGTGTCGCCTGGGGATTCCCGCCAAACTCGGCAACTGCTTCGCTGATCATTTGGATCGGAGCTTTCGATATACCTGCAAGTGCGGATCCAAAATAGTCTAGTAGACAGAGCTTTGTAAAAGAAATTACTTCTTCCGGCAAATCTTCATAGGTCAATTGTGAATAAAACCTTGCCAACTCTTCACTCAAACTCACTTGCCATCCCTCATTTCCAGTAAATTAAAACGATCTCGGCATCCCCAGTACATGCTGCCCGACAAAACTGACAACTAAGTTGTTAGAGATTGGCGCAATCATGAACAAGCGGGCTTCCCTGAATTTCCGTTCAATATGGTACTCTGTCGCAAAACCGTATCCACCGTAAGCATCCATTGCAGCATTGGCAGCTTTCCAAGCGGCTTCGGATGCCAAATATTTAGCCATATTCGCTTCCGCGCCGCCTTTCTCACCCGCATCAAACATCGCTGCAGCCTTATCCCTCATCAATTTTGCTGCTTCAATGTCCATGTATGCTTTCGCGATCGGGAACTGCACCCCTTGGTTCTGGCCGATCGGGCGATCAAACACAACACGTTCGTTCGTATATTGAACGGCCTTATCGACGAAGTAATAGCCATCTCCAATGCTTTCCGACGCAATCAAAATACGTTCGGCATTCATGCCGCTTAATACATAGCGGAAGCCCTTGCCTTCTTCACCGATCAGATTTTCAACAGGGATTTCAACGTTTTCCAAGAAAACTTCGGTCGTTGCATGATTGATCATCGTATCGATTTCACGGATCGTAATATTGTCCTTCTGATCATTCATATCCAAGAGGAACAAACTCAGGCCATCCGTCTTTTTCTCCACTTGCTCTTTCGGCGTTGTCCGAGCCAACAGCAACATCAAGTCCGAATACATCGTCCGAGAAATCCAGATCTTCTGCCCGTTCACAATGTACTTATCACCTTTTTTGACTGCCGTTGTCGTAATGCTTGTCGTATCACTGCCTGCAGTCGGCTCCGTAATTCCGAATGCTTGGAGACGCAATTCACCGGACGCAATCTTCTTCAGGTAACGGTTTTTCTGCTCCTCGCTACCATGATTCAGCAGCGCACCCATCGTATACATTTGGGCATGACCCGCTCCCGCATTTCCGCCCGACCGGTTGATCTCCTCCAAAATGACACTCGCTTCCAACATGCCGAGTCCAGCTCCGCCATATTCTTCAGGAATCAATACTGAAAGCCATCCTTCATCGGTCAACGCTTTAATGAATTCCTCAGGGTATTCCTTGTTTTTATCAAGCTTCGCCCAGTAATCTTCCGGAAACTTGCTGCATAACGCGCGTATGCTTTTTCGGATTAACTCAATTTCGTCTGCAGAGCTTTTCGTAGTGACCATATGACACACTCTCCCATTCCGTTTTGTTAAATTCCGCGCCAGTTCGGTTTTCGTTTTTCATTAAAAGCAAGTACGCCCTCTTTCCGATCTTCTGAGTTTGCACATTTGTAGTACTGGTCCAATTCAATTGACAGAGCGGTATGGAGATCGGTTTGAAGCCCTCTGTCAATTGCCTTTTTGATCGCCTGAAGAGATAGAGGCGCATTTCTCGCGATTTCACGGGCAGCCTTCATCGTTTCTTCAAGTAACGTCTCGCTTGAAAACACATCATTCACGAGGCCCATTTCAGCTGCCCGTTTTGCTGGTATATGACTTCCCTTGAATAAAAATTCCTTTGCCAACGCTACAGGTACCGCTCTCGGAAGAAGCTGGGTTCCCCCGACCCCCGGGATAATGCCCAAAGTCACTTCAGGCAAGCCCATCTTCGCGTGTTCTGCCATATAGCGGAGGTCGCAGCTTAACGCCATCTCCATGCCGCCACCGAGGGCAAAGCCATTGATCGCTGCAATAACGGGGAATGGAAAATTTCGAAGGGTGTCATATGTATCCTCGAAGATGTCGTGCTGCTTTTTCCATTGCTCGTTATCCATTGTTTTTCGTTCTCGTAAATCCGCGCCGGCGCAAAAACTCTTTTGTCCCGCGCCGGTCAACACTAACACTCTCAAATCCTTCTTATCTTTCAACATCGTTAAGCATTCTTTTAGTTCAATAGCCATCAGCGTATTCAAGGCGTTCATCGCTTCAGGCCGATTCAGTTCAAGGATGTACACATGGTCTTCTGCATGTGTTTCATTCAGACTGATCGTTTCCCATTTACTCGTTGTTGCCTGCATGGTGATCCTCCTGTCATTGTTCTGGTCCATTTTGGAATGGGGCTCATTTTTTTCAACAAAGTTTCCTTTAATCACGCAAGGGATCCATTGACTAGATTTCTTGTTTCGACTCTTCCTCCTGAATCACTTCATTCGCAACACGGAAACTGTCGATCGCTGCAGGGACGCCGCAATAGATGGCGGTTTGCAAAAGAACTTCTTTAATCTCATCCTTCGTCACGCCATTGTTCAGCGCGCCTCTCACATGCAACTTCAGCTCATGCGGACGGTTCAGCGCCGTGATCATCGCAAGGTTCAGCATACTTCTTGTCTTTTTCGGCAGCCCGGGCCTCGCCCACACCTCTCCCCAGCAATATTCGGTGACCAATTGCTGCATATCCATGTTAAAATCGGTTGCGTTTGCAATCGATTTGTCTACATATTCCGCTCCTAGCACGCTTCGCCTGATTTCTAACCCTCTATCAAATTTTTCGCTAGTCATGATTTCGCCACCCGTTCTTTTGTAGTTTGGATAACTCCTTTAGACAGGAGTTCATCGATTGTCTCTTGCGAAATACCACTATCTTGCAGTATCGAAATTGTATCTTCTCCTAATAGAGGCGGCGCTTTCCGAATGCCTACAGGCGAACCCGATAATCGAATCGGCAAGCGTGCAAGTTTCATTTCATCGATGAGCGGGTGCTCCACACGCTCTAACATTTGAGTGCTCGCCACTTGTGGGTGCTCTATCATCGATGGAATGTTTCGGATGATCGAACTCGGAACGCCCGCTTGAGCAATTCGCTCAATCCAATAGGAAGCATCTTGGCTGCTAAGAACCTGTTCAATCTCACGAGATAATTGATTTCGATTTTGAACTCTGTCTACATTACGTTTGAATCTCGGATCTTCTATCCACTCTTCTTTGTTCAACGATTTGCAAAGTCTCCCGAACAGCGAGTCGTTTGAGATGCCGATCATAATTTCATCAGTTTTCGTTTTAAAGGCACCATACGGAGCAAAGGAGGCATGGCCCGTTCCCATTTTCACCGGGGCAACGCCTGTCGCCATGTACGAGAGTAAGTGGTACCCCGTCCAGAAGACCCCTGTTTCAAACAGTGACGTCTCCACTTTTTGTCCGATGCCCGTTCGCTCTCGATGAAATAATGCGGAAAGAACCCCAATGGCCCCCCACATTGCACTTCCTTGATCGAGAATGGAAACTGCTGCTCTCGCAGATTCCCCGCCAGCCGGTCCGTTGATGCTCATGATGCCCGTCTCAGCTTGCACAATCGCATCATATCCCGGCTTTTGGCTATCTGGCCCTTGTTGCCCGTAGGCAGTCAATGAACAATAAATCAAACTCGGATTAAGCGCTTTCAACTTTTCATAGCCAAAACCGATTTCCTCGGCCTTTCCGAGTCGGAAGTTCTCAACGAAGACATCACTGTCTTTGACGAAGTTATAAAGTAGCTCTTTTCCTTCCTCGCTCTTCAAATCAATGACAATGGATCGTTTATTCCGATTGATTTGTAGATGATATACGCCTTCGCCTTCCCATAATGGCCCCATCCCCCGGGAATCATCCCCGATGAATGGACGTTCGATTTTAATGATTTCAGCTCCTAAATCGCCCAAAATCATCGTTAAACTAGGTCCCGAAATATTTGTTGTAATATCAATCACTTTTATCCCTTTCAATGGACCATCCATGGCAAGCTCCTCCTTTTGAATAACTACTTGTTGGATTTTGTATCCAATATACAAGTAAAATTACTTTCTACCTCTAGCTAACTCTCTAATCGAAGACACATTTTCCAAATCCAAAAAGCTTTCGATATACGTATCCACCTGCGAATCTTTCAAATCTCTCGCCAACCCTTTGAACTTACGGATAATATCTTCAAGCGTCATCGGGTTTCCTAAACTTCCTTTTGCATGCTGCACCTTATAGACAAAGCGAGTCCCATCACGCAAAAAGGCTTGTGCGACCACTTCTTCTTCCTTCATCGCATCATCGACCACAACACGGATTTTCTTCATCATTTCTTGAATCGCGGGGTCCTTCACATTTTCATCATTATACTGTTTTTCACTCGCATCACCCTTCAAGTAGGACACGGCTGCCGTGAAATAAATACTGAACTTCCCTTCTAATCCTGTTTTCGGATTTTGCTTTCCGGTCAATTCAAGTACATAAGGATTCACTGTTACTTCAATAAACTCAAGGTCTTCTTCGGCGACTTTCTCTTTCAAGTAGATGCAAGCATCGATCGACGGGTGAAGGACAATCCCGCACGCATACGGCTTGAAACTATTTTTCACAAGCTCCCACTCGACGCCCCAATTAACATTCACTTTCGATAAGTCATGTTCCGGAGCAAGCACATTGGCGAAGCCTCTTTTTGCTTCGAGAATCTGTTCAGAACTTGTGAACCCTTTCTCCGCAAGCAATGCAGCCAACAACCCATTTTGGGCGGCTTTTCCTGGATGAAACGGCTTCGTCATCGTTCCAAACACTTCCCGGAGTCCGGACGATTGGGTCCCTGCAATCCCTAGCGCCCACGTCAACCTCTCTTCATCCAATTTGAGTAATAGTCCGGCAGCAATTGCTGCGCCGAACACACCTGTCGTGCTCGTAATATGCCAACCGAGTTGGTAATGGCTTGGATAAACCGCATTCGCGATTCGAAGTTCAGCTTCACAACCTAAAATGAAGGCACGGAGTATTTCCTCCCCGCTCAAATCCAGATGCTCACCTAACGCCAAAACAACCGGCGCAATAGGACCACTCGGATGATGGATCGTATCTAAATGAGTATCATCGTAATCAAAAATATGGGAAGCCGTCCCATTGATCAAGACCCCCATTAGCAGATCCACTTTTTCATCCCGGCCGTACAACGAAACTTGTTCGGCGGACTGCAGCTCCCGCGATACATCGACCATCATATCGATGGAACGATCAGCAGCCGCCCCGATCGTCACCCCAAGCCAATTCAATAGACTAAGTTTCCCGTGCGTCTTGACCTCTTCCGGAATTTCATCAAATGAAGTGTTTAAACAGTTTAAAACGAGCTCTTTTGTAATCAATTCTCCATCCCCCATAGAGAAGCGATTGAAAAGTTGCCCTACGTGCTCAACTTTTCAATCGTTTTTGATCTCCTATTATTTTTTCGAAATTTCTAATGCCGCTTCGATGACATCTTCGCCGATGATATCTTTGTACTCGTCATATATCGGTGCAAGAACCTTACGGAATTCCTCTACTTGTTCAGGAGTAAGTTCGATAATTTCGATTTCGCCGCTTTCCTTTATCTTTTCAAACGCCTTGTCATTTAGATTTTTCGCTTCTGCCCTCGCAACTTTCGTTCCTTCCGCGATTCCGGCTTCCACAAGCTCCCGAGTTGCATCATTCATGCTGTCCCAGAACTTTGTATTCGTAAAGACTGCATAATCGACTCGCGTATGATTCATAACTGTCATATACTTTTGAACCTCGTGGAACTTTTTCGATTCAATGTTGCTGAACGTGTTTTCCTGGCCATCCACAACGCCTTGGTCTAACGCTGTGTACAATTCTCCGAACGGAATGGATTCAGATCCAGCCCCCAATGTCTTATAGATCGACTCCAACAATTGCCCACCTTGCGTCCGGAACTTCAATCCTTTCAAATCTTCAGGTTTTGAAATCGGTCTTTTATCATTGGTCAGATGCTTACCACCGTTAGGCCACATGGAAAGACCTAACACGCCGTCTTTCGTTAAACTACTTAAAATTTCCTGACCTTTTTCCCCATCCCAGAATTCTTCTGCTTGCTCATCATTTGCAAAAAGGAATGGCAAGGATGGCATGTTGAATTGTGGGTTATTTCCAACGAATTTAGATAGGTCAGGCGCGATGAATTGGATATTGTTCGCTACTAAGTTTTGATATTCATCCTGATCTCCGAATAACGAGCTATTCGGGTAGATTTCCACCTTAATCTTTCCGCCAGACTCTTTTTCAATGTATTCCTTCATCGCAAGAGCACCTTGATGTTTCGGCGTGTTCTCAGCTACTACGTGTGAGAATTTGATCGTCATTTTCGTGATGTCATCGCTTCCGCCCTCACCACTCGCATTATCGCTATCCCCACACGCGGATAAAACCAATACCAACATCAGTAGAAACAAGAATAAAGAATACTTCTTCCCCATGTAAATCCTCCTCCCAAAATGTTTGAACTGAAAAGCTGAACGTCCCCGAAAGATTCCCCCCTTTGATTACCTGGGCTTTTGGATACAATTCACAAATAATTTAGCATACAGAAATTATAATGTAAAGAACAATCTAATAAATTAAACTAGAATAAATATTTAGTATTGATATTCTACTTTCCATGTTTTATTATGTATTTTAAGAAACTGTATCCAAAATACATTTCAGAAAAGGAGGTGGCGCATCAGACTCTTTTCGGCTCGGCAATAAACAAATTGGAGGTAAGAGGAATGCAAATATTAGCTAAAATTGAAAACGCTTTCACTTGGATATTTTTCTCAGCTGGTATCGCCATCAGTTTGTACTCTGTTTTTATGCGTTATGTAATGGGCAGTTCGCAAAGCTGGGCAACTGAAATCTATACGATGCTATTGGTGTGGGCAATCTTTATCGGCTTTTCAACCGCATTGAGGGATGACAAGCATATTGCAATCGATATGGTATATGACAAAGCAGGCCCAACCTATAAGAAGATTGCCAATATCGTCACGCTACTCGTCGGCCTTGCCTTCAGTGTCTTCATTATTTGGACAGGAATGGAAATGGTTCTAGCAGCGTACTCACAGCAAATTAAAACAATCGATGTAGGCTTCCCGATTTGGATTAACTATTTAATCATGCCAATCGCAGGGACACTCCTCTTTATTCGTTTTATTGAAAAAGCCCATCGATTTTTTGTTCGAAAAGAAGACGCGACAAGTGAGGTGGATCATAAATGGCAGCAGTAGTCGTTATTTTATTACTTTTTGCGTTAGCCTTTTTACGGGTTCCAATCGCGATAAGTTTGGCTGTTTCAAGCATCGTCGGTCTTGTCATGGTCGACTTCTCGGTAGCGACCGTTATTCAGAAAATGTTCACGGGTGTAAACAGTACGACCTTAATGGCCATTCCGGGTTTCGTATTTGCTGGCCTGATCATGGCTCAAGGCGGGATTTCAAGATATTTGATCGAGTGTATCCAGTCATGGATTGGACATACAAAAGGTGGACTATCCGTCGTAACGGTTGTTACGTGTATGGTTTTCGCGGCCATTTCAGGCTCCAGCCCTGCAACAGCAGCCGCGATTGGAAGCATTATGATTCCGATGATGGTAAAAGCAGGTTATGACAAGAACTATACGATGGGACTAGTTGCAGCTGCAGGTACGCTAGGTATCCTCATTCCACCTTCCATTCCTTTAATTCTCTATGGATCCGTCTCAGAAGAGTCCACTGGGAAATTGTTCACGGCTGGAATTCTACCGGGAATCGTACTCGGAATTGCGCTCATTATTTATGCTGTCATCGTTGCTTATCGAAAAGGTTATGGCGGTATGGAAAAAGTGCCTCTTGCGAAACGTTGGATGCCTACGCTCAAAGCATCTTGGGGACTTATTATGCCAGTGCTCATACTTGGAGCGATCTATACCGGCGTCATCACTCCTACTGAGGCATCGTTTGCAGCCTGTCTTTATGCGTTAGTTGTGTCGATCTTCATTTATCGTGAATTGACATGGGAAAAAATGAAGGGAATCTTAATGGAGTCCGTGAACACGACTTCGATGATTTTCTTGATCATCGCATCCGCTCTTGTACTTGGAATGTTCCTCACAACAGAGCAGATACCACAGGAATTCGCTGCCTGGGTGAGTAATAGCGGCTTCAATAAATGGACATTCCTTATCGTCGTCAGCTTGCTATTCTTTGTACTTGGGATGTTCCTAGAACCGACAGCAATCATCTTGATTACATTACCGATCTTCTTGCCGATTATCGTGGCACTCGACATTAACGTCATCCACTTTGCCATCATTATGGTCGTCAATATGGAATTAGGAATGATAACCCCACCGGTTGGACTGAACTTATTTGTTGTCAGCGGGATAACCGGGGAAAAAGTAGAAAAAGTCATCAAAGGTGTCGTACCGTTTTACGCGATCTTTGTTGTTGTTCTCGTAATAATTATCATCTTCCCGCAGATTTCACTAGCATTGCTTAAATAACTGGAAAGAGATGATTACAATTGATCACATCTTATCTTTTCGTTCCAGGGAATCGTCCGGATCGTATTGAAAAGGCCATACTCGCTGGAATTGCAAACGCCATCATCATCGATTTGGAAGATGCCATTCCTTTCAGCGAGAAAGAGAGAGTGCGGGAACTGGTGAGGGGATTCTTGTCGGAGAATGAAATTGCTGCATCAATGAAACTATATGTCCGGGTCAATGATGCGACTACAACATTTTATAAAGAAGATGTAGAGATGGTTGCGGGGTTTCCGGAAGTCGGGATCATGTTGCCGAAAACCGAATCGCCTTTTGATATTCAACAGGTAGTGGAGAGTATTGAGCTTGATCAATCGATCATTCCGTTAATTGAAACGGCTAAAGGTGTCTTACATGCATTTGACATCGCAGTTTCAAGTAATCAAATTTCGAGGTTAGCATTTGGCGCTGTGGATTATTGTTTAGACATCAACACGTCCATATCGGACCATGGTCAGGAACTTATTTATCCAAGGTCCGCTCTCGTCGTTGCTTCACGGGCTGCTCACTTGGAACCGCCGATAGATACGGTGTTTGTGGATTTATCGGATGAAGAAGGCCTCATCAGAGAAATCCACCGAGCCAAAAACCTCGGCATGTCTGCAAAACTATGCATTCATCCGAAACAACTGGAACCTGTGAATACATTGTTTGCACCTTCTGAAGCAGATATTGCCTGGGCAACTAAAGTGGTGGAGTCGTTTGAAGAGGCATTAGCGAATGGGCTCTCTGCGATTCGGCTGGATAATAAAATGATTGATTTGCCGGTTTATAAACAGGCGTTGGCGACTTTAAATGGGATAGGAAAATAAGAATGAAAAAATGCAGAGTAATTTGGGTTCATCCAATTACTCTGCTTTGTTGTTATGTTAAACGTTTGTTAATTGATGGATGGAACAGCCATTTAAAAGTATTTAAAATAAACTAAAAATGCCGAAGAGAATAAGATATTTTGTGCTAAAATGAATTGACTATAGGAAGTTAACTTATTCAATAAAAGGAACATTTCGTTCATAAAGTTCAAATCCCATTGCGAAGAACGTGAATTGTAAATTCATAAATAAGAGGTGATATTTTGAGAGCAGCAATCGCCACAATGGTTTGCTTCACCTTTTTTAGTTTTGTAGTTTTACCTTTTATTTTTTATTATTTCTTTGGTTTAGAAGGAGGCGATTGGTCTCCTATTTATTCGGGAATGATTCTACTTAGTGGAATTATAGCCATTTGTACAAAAATGCTGTTAGAAGAAATAAGTAGTCTAAAAGAAAAGGTAGATGAGAAGATTTCAAAATAATAATATAGCTAATGGGCGCCAAAATTGTTTTAGTTCCTGTGTAAGATACAAGCCGATTCGATAGATAGCTTGCCAAATTCAATAGATAAAAACCCTACAAAATTAATAAGGAAGCCAATCGCATAATACAGCAATTGACTTCCTTTTCTATTCTTCAGCAAAGCATTTCAGTACAATTCCATCGCACGGATCCACTCATCATTATCGGAAGAGGCATGGAACACTAAATGATTCTCATCTATTATATATGTATACATCATTTGCCCGCCCTCACCCCTCTGGATTAGATTGGGCTCACCGAACATCCACCGCAAATCATCGAGCGAATAATGAATCGGCAACAAGATTCCAGTAAGAGTTAGCGACTCATTTTCAGCTGGGCGCAATCCGAATCCGTTTGGACGCCAGAAATATGTATCCGCGTCTGTTCCCTCTACAATCGAAACTCCTCCGTTTTGTTCAAAAAAGGGAACTAATGAATCTCCTAACGTGAATCCCAGACCCGGAAATCTCCCCTCCTGTACATGCTCCATGAAATCCATTTGAGGCATTATGATTGTCCAATCGGTCCCATCATTAATCCATTCTGTTGCTGGCGTCACTAGTTGTAAATTGGCCGGCTCATGGAAAATGGATTCATCAAATTCGCTTTCTTCCTCCACGAAAGCCCAGTCCTCATCTTCTTCGAATTGTTCGATGATCTCGTACGAATCTACTTCTTCGGAAGTCATAGTTCCTTCGCTATAATCATCCATTTCCTCGTAAAAATCGCCATTGTCAACAACTTCATCGACAACATAGCTCTCATCAGCCGGATCATTATCTTCTATAATATTGGTATATCTCTCTGACTCCCATGTATCCCCTTCACCATCCCAGCTATAAAGGTCAGAGTCATCAGTATGTAATGCATTTTGCTCCATATGTACTGTCATAAAAAGGCTGCCGACGATCAGCAGAAGAGTGATTGCAATAAAAAGTAGAAATCGGTTCATGACGGGGCCTCCATTCACTTATATTGGACAGTTGTATTAGCCATGAAGTCATGCAATGCCTGTTTTCGCTGTGTGAAGGCGGCCATAATGTAACCAATTAGCAAAATGCTAGAAAAAATGTGGAATACATAGCGGAAGGAAGCTCTTATGAATGAAATTCTGTTTCCTTCCGAATCAGTTACCTGAATCCCACAGACAAGTTTGCCGATCGTTCCTTGCCATGAAGAGCTCTCCAACATCGCATAATAAAGCCAAGGAACAACAATTCCAATCAGACCAAGGAGGCTTTCTTCAATCGGTAAGAACACGACGGATACGGCGAAAACGCCCCACAAAAGACTATCAATGACAAACGCCCCGAAACGGACCCAAAATCCCGCATACTTTTGACTCACCTCCGTACGAACATTCGAAACTGGGACCGCCTCCGTGTACCCCGGAGAAACAGCACTTTCCGTATTCCGAATTCGCTGAGTCCGTTCATCACCTACTTGACTTCCGCATTTAAAGCAAAATTTATCTTCCTTCACCAATTCAGTGCCACAAGCCGAACAAAACAAGTCAAACCACTCCGTTTCTAAGGTGCTAAGCAATAGGACTATTATACTTCCGTTCGATTGTTTTGTATATATAGTTTACTATGTCTTACTGCTTATCATCGCAATAGTAGAGTGTATATACTTTCAACTACTGGCAAAAAATAAGAGGAAGCCAATGGTCTGTAAAACCGCATTGACTTCCTCAGTATGTACTTACATTTTCGGCTCCTACTCATTATCGATTGTCTCTTCGAATTATAGGATATTACTCTATCCAATCAAGCATACTCTACTTGCTTTTGCAGGATGATATGTGTATTGTCTCTAAGAAACTCAATTGTTCTGATCAATTCAGCTACGTCCTCTCTTGTCTTCAAGAGGTTCTGGCTTAACGAAAAACGGATACAGGCTGTCCGAGACATGGAACGTTCGATTGTGGATTGACCATACAAAAATCTTTTACTAGGCAAGAAAGCCTTCATCGTTTCAGTAATATCATATGTATGGATAAGGTCATAATTAGCACCTTGCGGGATACAAATAAAATCCATTACGTCTTGTCCATTCTTCTGCCTCAAATTCGGATAAATGATCATCTTCACTTTACCTTCAAATTCTATTGTATAATCACCATTCGATAACGGGCCGTTTATGTACATACCGACTTGTGTTCGACTCCCTACCTTTAATGCATCAATAAATTGTTCAAATGTAATTTCCATATTTAACTTCCTTTCATTAGCCGATTGGCTGCTTATGTACTATCCAGTCTTAATCTTCTTCCTGATAGCCTAGATCGCTATATCCTTCTTCATCATACCCATTACGGTTGTACCCATATCTGTCGTAGCCACCATCTATTAATACATTGCCATTTCCATCAAAGTCATACTTTCCGATTTCGTTATCACGTTCAATGTAAAAGTTCTCGTTTGTCGCCATATTACTTTCTCTAAAGTATTTTTTGACATCGTATTCAAAATCAGGACTCCAATTTAGTTGGCTCAACAGATCATCTACGTCATAACCTTTTATGTTCCCTAGTTGAACATGAAGAATCAAAGCACCTAACATCATTTCTTCTAATTCATAATTTCCGGAGTACCCTTGCAGTAAGGATAATGAAGACTCTTCTACAGATTCACTTGATAGTAGCCTATGCATTTGATAACCGAGCGGAAAATGCTTTTGTAAACATTCCTCAAAATTCATGTAAATTCCTCCACACGCTTTAATAAGCTTTATCCTACCTAACTACGAATAGGTAATATTAACTATTAGATTATAACCAATTAAGCCAATTTAAAGCAATAACTAATTTGCCGATAATCGGGTAAATTTCGAATATATTTTATCCCATTCATCCTCCCAACAAAACAATATTCCAACCTAGCAATCCATGTTATAGTTTAATAGAAATCTTCAAACAAAAACATGGTGGTGAGTAGACAGATGAAGAAGATCGTATGGACGAGTATTCTATCCTTATTATTGGCAATTTCCCTCACGAGTCAGATTGCATTGGCGAACGAAAGTGATCGGGTCATCGTGGAATTGCTCGATAAGGACAATGAACTGATCATTGAAAGTGTACATATGGACGAGCTGGAAGAGCTGCCGGATGCAAAAGTGTTGCAGCCAGATTATATCCGCGAGATAGCGGTACAAGCAGGTACGTGGCAGGCGAAATCGTGGGGTCCGGCTCGAATTGGTGCAGGCAAGTTAATTGAGTTAACTCAGGATATTGAAGGAATCGTCATCGTTGCGGTCATTGACACGGGTGTCGATTTGGAACACCCTCTCCTCCGCGATCGCCTCGTAGTGGGATATGACGTATTGGATAAAGGAACGGCCCCAACGGATGAGCATTTCCACGGGACGCATATGGCGGGCATTATTGCCGATTCGACGCCTGCCAATGTGAAAATCATGCCGATTCGTGCAGTGGATAAGGAAGGTAGAGGATACGACTACCACATTGCTGAAGGAATTCGATACGCTGTCGACAATGGCGCTGATGTCATCAACATGAGCTTCGTCGGTGAAGAGTATTCCACTTATTTGGCAGAGGCGATTACTTATGCACTTCAGCATGACGTTGTTGTCGTCGTCGCTTCCGGAAATGAAAGTACGGATACCGCTCCTCTTTACCCGGCAGGTGAAGAGAAAGTGATCGTCGTCGGTGCCGTTGATCGGAATAACCGGATTGCAGACTTTAGCAACACGGGTGCCTCCATCGACATTGTTGCACCTGGCGTCGACATTCTTTCGAGTGTTCCGGGAGGTTCGTTCAAAAGCTATAGCGGAACGTCAACCGCCACGCCATTTGTAAGCGGCATTGCCGCCATGTTAAAGCTCGAAGACCCGACAAGAACGGTACAAGAGATTGATCGCTTGCTGAAGAAATACAGTGTGGATCAAGGACCTGCAGGGTGGGACCCACAATTCGGCGAAGGAACTCTAAATTTCACATCTTACGATGAACAAGTAATTCAACAGGTTTCAGCACCTTTACCGAAAACGTCATCGGACATGCAATCCTTCCCTTCACACGACAATGTTCCATTGAATAAAAGCTGGAAAGTCACCTTCGACCGAGCGTTGACAGAAGGAGACAAGGTGGACATCCGAATCATCCGTTCAGGCCGGGATGTTCCCATTGTGACCGAAACAATCGCGAATGAAATCATCGTCACTCCGATTCGCAAGCTGTTCCCTCATATGAATTATCAATTGCTGCTATTTGTCGAAAACGGCGGGCAGTATGAGATGAAGTTTCGGACGGGTGAATAAATGACAAAAAACAAATCACATTCGTTGGATAGAATGTGATTTGTTTTTTTATCTAATTTCATAGTGAAACGGCGAAGTTACATTGCGTTGCGCGTTGATATCATTTGGTTGCGATTAATTTTGTTTCGTTGCAACCAACTTTATTTGTGTTGCACACCACTTTTATTTCATTACGACCCGATTACGTTTCTTTGCGAGCGACTTTCATTGCGTTACAACCGAAATACGCTATGTTGCATTAATATTGCGAACCCCTTTTCCCTCGATAATCCCAATTAATTGTTCAAATTTAATCTCTATTAAATCCACTAGACTATCCTATAACTACAATAAGTTTGATATAGTAGAATTAATTTACACTACTTGTAAAAGGAGCAGTTTATGTTCTCTACATTTGACTTAAAGAGCATGGCGGAAATAATCGAAGGTCAGTTTTCATATAACGAATACAATGGATTTGAACATTCTCTAGTACCCTATGATGTGAAGCTAGGAACGAAGCCGGTTCTCATTTCAGCACCGCATTCCGTCAATCATATGAGGAATAATAATGTGAAAAAAGCGGACTTATATACTGGGGCGATTGCGTCTCTTGTTCAACTAACTACAAATTGTTTATGCATTACTAGTAATCGGATTTCAGAAGAAGATCCTAATTATACGATCGATGGAAGGTACAAAGATGCGATTAAAGAGATTTGCGATCAAAACGATATTCGTCTCGTCATCGATTTGCATGGTGCTGCAATCAGTCGAGAATTCGATATTGATTTAGGAACGATGCACGGAACATCTATCGATGAAACGAGCGTCACCTTTATGAAAAATAGATTCAACGAGAATAAAATCAAAGACATCCGACTGGACGATACATTCCCGGCCTCCCACCCTGGAACGATCACTCATTTTACAAGTCAATCACTTAACATTGATGCTATACAAATGGAAGTAAACTATCGATATCGAAACCCGAATAATACAACTGAATTTTCGGCGTTGCTTCAATCGTTAATTGACATCGTCGAGCACTTTGGAAAGGATTCATTGTAATGGAAACACCAAGCTATACGTTGACAGACAAACCCTCTTTCGTCGCAAGATATCAAATAGAAGTTCACCCAGATGATTTGCAACAAGTAAAAACGGAAAACTATCTTTTCGTTACAGTTGCGGACGAATTCGGCAATGACGTAAGATGTATGATTCTTTCCAATCCTACGATACAGCGTGGCCAAGCAAAAGTATCTAAGAGATGCTTGCAACGGTTGGATCCGAAAACGAAGTCCGTCTTCATTTATGCGACTGAATTTCAATTCATCAACAGAGGAATTCCAAAAGTCGATGACATTAAAAAGAAATTTGTCTATGCTTCTGCTGATGTCATTGAAAAGTACTCGAACAACGTTGAAATTATTAATGTCAAAACCGGTTTTCGAATGAAGTTACAGTTAAGAGCTAGAAAAGATGACACGATGAATAAAGTTTTTATTAATCGCTATCATATGTTACTCCTTGACATCGAAAAAGATAGTCACTCAAGACTTGTCATTACGCAATCACCTATTGACAGTTCCTCAATGACTCGCAAGATCATCAGAAAGGTTAAATCTTTTTGTGCTGACACCGTAAAAGTCATCGGAAATTGGTTCATTGGATATCGCGAGCTAGAGCTGCGGATTGGATATATTTATCCGTTCGATGAAAGCCATAACGTTTCGAGAATACACCCTAACATCCGGAAATTTTTAGGTGTCGATGAAAACGAAAGAGTCGTTATTGCGTACAATGGGAAACGCGTGAAGCTGCCTATTCTTGACCTGGATACAAAGCATATCGAGGAAGTATTCAAAGTCGAAGACGAATTTACCGATAGTCACTTATATATCGGGATTCCTGCAACGACGAGAAGCGAGTTAGACATTCCAAATATCGGGACAGTCGTAAAAGTGAGAAGAAGCATGAAATTTTTACTTATGAAACATATAAACAAACTCATTTTACCGATCATTGCCCTATGGTTTACAATATTTAACTTCGTCAAGGCAGACAGCCTGGAAAACATCGTGAAAATCATCATACTCATTGTCACGATTTCACCCATTGTTATCTTTGCATCACTTTCTGTTGAGCGATCGAAAGTGAAATAGAGTTTAGTGAAGTACTACCACTTTCGGTGAATAAATAACAAAACCACCACGGCTGAAATGAACTGCACCCCGATTGTTAGACACACTCTAACAATTGGAGGTGACAGAGCATGTCACGTAAAGGTAACTGTTATGATAACTTCGTAATGGAGAATTCTTCGGAATTAGGAAATCAGAGCTTCTATACTATAAAGAGTTTGAAAGTATAGCTCACTAAAAAAAAGAATTGGAAAAATATATATTACTATAATACAAAACGGGTGAAGGCAAAATTAAAAACGAGTCCGGTACAATACCGAACTCATTTTGAGCAAGTTGCCTATGATATAACCGTGTCTACCTTTTAGGGGGCACTTCATGTCATTTCCTAAGACGGGTGGCTGTTAATGATCGATGTATTTTTATGCGCAATTAAACTACCATAATATGGAATAATTTAGTTCTTACTTTGATCATTTTCTATCATTTTTTGTAGCATTTAAACTAATACTTTCTAAACCTCCTTTATCTAAATAGGAAAACAACGGTGGCAATGTTATATTTACAATTAAGACTCTCAATATTTGTACAGCGACTACAAATAATGGATCCGCTTGTAAGATAACCGAAGCCGTCGTCATTTCCGCAACTCCACCAGGAGCAAAAGCCAAGGCTGTAGTAACAAAAGGAATGCCAGTTAGGATTGACACCATATAGGCGCATAACATCATGATAAAAATCAACCCTATTGTACTTAAAAACGAGAAAAGTAGTACTTTCCTTATTCCTGTAAACATAATTTTATTAAAGAACGAACCTATACTAGCACCTATCATGATTTGTGATATTACCATAACTTCTTCGGGCCAAAAAGCTGTAAATTCATCTCCTAAAGACAACGAATAAAAAGTGCGTGCGAACGCAACTACCATCATACTACCAATAAGCCAAGGCACTGGAAATCTTAGCCTTTTAACTAAAGCTACGCCTCCGAACGCAATGACAAATAAAATTAAAGTCCAAATAAAATCAATGTCACTTTTATTTAAATATAAATCATAGCCACTACCGGTGACTTTAACTTCTCCAATCGGATTTTGAGATATGGATATAAAAATAGGTATTGAAATAACAACTAAAAGAATTCGCATTGTCTGTAGTATCGTTACAACTCCTGTATTAGCTCCAGCCTCGTGGGCCATGCCCGGCATAGCAGAGAGACCACCAGGAGCGGTCGAATAAAAGCTAGTCAATTTGTCAACCTTACAAAACTTAAATAAAAGGAATCCAGAACCTAATGAGAATAATAAAGATAAAACAATTGTAGATGCTATTGGGATAATATTATTTTTAATAGTAATTAATATAGAAAGGTTTAGCTGAAGACCTAGCTCAATTCCTAATAGTAATTGACCTATTTTCAACCAATTACCCATAATTTCCCCTCTCACAATTTCCACTTGTTTCTTTATCGGTCCAGCGTTGAATAAAAGTACTGATACTAATAATGAACCAATCATCCATCCAACCGACAAATCAAGCACAGTTAAAGCTGCTCCACCAACAGTGCAAAAAGTTAAAATCAATAGGCTACTTATTACTAGTTTCACCATTTAATCATCCTAATATAACGTTATTGAAACTTTGAAATATAGGTCAGAGCTTGTGTACTGTATATTAAAATTAAAAATGAGCTGCTCTTTAGCAACTCATTTTATTAATATACGTTCTAGACAATGTTTGAGAAATGTTGGTAACTCCATCAATCGTCATGCTAGTTACACGCAAAACTTCCATACTAATTATATAAATGACACGCAACAAACTGACCATCCACTTCCCTGAAAGCAGGTTTTTCCTTCCTGCAAATATCCATACATGCACTACATCTTGGATGGAAAGTACAGCCTGATGGAGGATTAGCCGGGTTTGGGACATCCCCTTGCAAAACAATTCGTTCTTTCTTTATTAAAGGATTAGGGACAGGAATAGCAGATAACAAAGCTTTTGTATAAGGGTGTTTAGGGGATTCGAAGAGCTTGTTTTTGTCCGCTAATTCTACTATTCTACCTAAATACATAACACCAATACGATCACTTATATGCTTGACTACACTTAAATCATGAGCAATGAATAAGTAAGTTAATTGGAATTGCTCTTGTAAATCTTGAAGAAGGTTAATTACTTGAGATTGAATAGAAACATCCAAGGCAGAGACAGGCTCATCTGCCACCACTAATTTTGGATTCAAAGCTAGCGCACGTGCAATTCCTATTCGCTGTCGTTGTCCTCCGCTGAACTCATGTGCGTATCGATTGGCATGAAAGCTACTTAGCCCAACTACATCTAGAAGTTCATCTACTTTCTTTTTTCTCTCACCGTTACTGTATAGCCCATGAATTTCCAAAGGTTCAGAGATGATGCTACGTACCGTTAAACGAGGATCTAAAGATGCATAAGGGTCTTGAAATACCATCTGTAAATCACGACGGGCCTTTCTTAAATCTTTCTTGTTCATTTCTACAAGATTTTTCCTCTCATAAATTACTTCTCCATCAGTAGGTTCTAGTAGTTGGAGTATAGTTCTTCCAGTGGTAGACTTTCCACAACCACTTTCACCCACCAAACCTAAAGTTTCTCCTTTATAAATTGTAAAATCTAAACCATCTACAGCTTTGACATTACTTACATTTCTGTTTAAAAAGCCGTTCTTAATCGGAAAATATTTCTTTAGGTTTTTCACCTCAATTAATGGCTGCTTCATGCTTCTCCTCCTTCTGTTCCAGGGCATGGAGCCAACATCTACTTAGATGGTCTGAGCTAATCTGATAAAATTCTGGTGACTTTTCCTTACAAATATCCATTGCAAACTCACAACGGGGTGCAAATGTACAGCCCTTTCGTAAACTCCCCGGGGAAGGTACGTTTCCTTTGATTGAATACAATCTTTTTTGCTCTACTTCTAATGATGGCATAGATTTTAATAACCCCTGTGTATATGGGTGTTTGGGATTTGTAAATAGTGTAATTACGTCTCCCTGTTCGACAACCTTACCACCATACATAACAATAACCCTATCGCACATTTCAGCTACCACGCCTAAATCATGGGTAATTAACATAATGGCAGTGTTATGAGAAGCTTTTAACTTTCTCATAAGATCAAGTATTTGTGCTTGTATCGTAACATCTAATGCCGTTGTGGGTTCATCCGCAATAAGTAGCATTGGATCGCAAGCCATTGCCATAGCAATCATTACTCGCTGCCGCATCCCCCCTGAAAGCTGGTGGGGATATTCATTGACAATTTGCTCAGCTCTTGGAATGTTTACTAATTTCAACATTTCTATTGCACGTTCCATTGCTTTTTTCTTATTATATTTCAAATGCACTTCGACAGCTTCGGCAATTTGTCGACCAATTGTAAAGACTGGATTCAAAGAAGTCATTGGTTCTTGAAAGATCATTGCCATTTGACTTCCTCGCATTTCCCTCATTTTTTCATCAGATAATGCTAATAGATCTTGCCCATTAAATGTAATAGACCCTTCAACTACTTTTCCGGGGGTTAACCTCATAGCGGATAAAGATGTTACACTTTTACCACTACCCGATTCACCAACTATTCCGACAGTTTCTCCTTCACGAATAGTAATGTCAACGCCATCTACAGCTGGAACAACACCATCATCAGAAAAAAAATATGTTTTTAATCCTTTGATTTCCAATAAATTTTTCCCCACCATTTTTCTACCTCCTTATGTGATTTGTTGTATTAACGTTTGCCCCTAGGATCTAAGGCATCCCTTAATCCATCACCTAACATATTAAAAGATAGAACCATAAACATAATTGCAAGTCCTGGTATTGTACTTACATGTGGAGCAGATCTTAGATATTCTCGCCCTGTACTTAACATGGCACCCCATTCAGGGGTCGGAGGTTGGGCTCCCATGCCCAAAAAACTAAGCCCTGCTGCAGTTAGAATGGCTGTTGCAATTCGTAATGTAGATAATACAATGATTGGGGCTATACTATTAGGAATAACATGTTTAAATATAATAAGCGTGTTGGTTGCGCCCATAGACTTTGCAGCCTCAATATATTCTTTACCTTTTACAGAAAGCACTGAACTTCGCGATAACCGTGCAAATGTCGGTACAGAAAATAGACCAATTGCAATCATCACGTTACCCATTCCTGGACCAAGAACGCTAACAATAGCTAAAGCTAGTAGAAAGCTTGGGAAAGCCATAAAAATGTCAATGATTCGCATTATTAATGCATCAATCTTTCCACCGAAATACCCTGAAATTGTACCAAGAGCAACTCCAATGACGAGGGAAATCAAAACTCCCACAATTCCTACCATTAATGAGATCTGAGCGCCATAAATTACTCGAGAAAACATATCTCTTCCAAATTCATCTGTACCAAATAAATGATCTGCTGAAGGAGGTTGAAGCATTATATCCATGTTTTGCTTAATTGGGTCATAAGGAGCGATAAAAGGTGCGAAAATTGCAACTAAAACAAAAATAATAACCATCCATAGACCTACCATAGCTCGTTTGTTCTTTTTAAATTGCATAAGCATCACCTTAAATGGCGAACGTGAACTTGGAGGAAGAGAGATTGAGTTATCGTCTGTCTCTATAATTGGCGCTTGAATTTGACTCATAAATATCCTCTCCTATTTAGTCGTATTTCACCCTTGGATCTACTAAGCTATAGCATAAATCAACAATTAAATTCACGATAACAAAGATAGTAGCAATGAAGAGAATTGAACCTTGAATAGCTGGATAATCACGGAATTGAATAGATTGAATTATAAATCTACCGATCCCATTCATTGAGAATACCGTCTCTGTCAAAACAGCTCCTCCCAATAATGAACCAAATTCAAGCCCAATAATAGTAATTATAGGAATTAATGCATTTTTTAAAGCGTGTACAAAAATAACCGATCTTTCTTTAACCCCTTTTGCTCTAGCTGTACGAACATAATCTTGATGAATAACTTCAAGCAAACTGGATCTTGTCAGACGCGCTAATATGGCTGAAGAAGAGAGACCTACGGCGAAAGCCGGTAAAATAAAATGTTTAAATCCCGAATTTCCCCCAGATGGCAATATAGGAATATAGTAAGAAAAAGCTAATATAAGCATTAGCCCTAACCAAAAAACCGGCATTGATATTCCGAATAATGAAAACATCATAGTCGTATTGTCTAATAGACTATTAGGTTTTGTAGCAGAGAAAATACCTGCCAAAAGTCCAATTATCACCATAATAATAATTGCCATAGTGGTCAGGATTATTGTCGTAGGAAATCGGGTTAATATTTCTTCTAATACAGGACGATCTGAGCGCATAGAGGTACCCAAGTCTCCCTTCAACAAACCAATAACATAGTTTCCGTACTGAATATGTAATGGATCGTTTAAGCCCAATCTATCCCGAACTCGTTCAATATCTTGTTCATTAGCCTCCGGACCAGCAACCATTCGTGCTGGATCACCTGGAACCGAATGTATAAGTATAAACACTATGATGGATACACCAATCAGGGTTGGTATCATCTGAAGTAACCTTTTAAGAATATAAGAAATCAACCAGGGTATCCTCCTTTATAAAGGGGGGGCGCCCCCCCTTCTATCAGAATGTATTACTTTACTTTCTTTCAGCGTCCCTCAAAATTACATATTCATTACCCCATGTATAAACGCCTTGCAAGTCATTACGCACACCTGTCGCTGTTTGATATTCCGCCAAGAAAATCCAAGGAGCTTCATCTTTAATAATATTCATTGCTTTGTTGTAAATTTTTGTCCGTTCCTCAATGTTAGGATTACTTAAGCCTTCCGTTATCAACTTATCTACCTCTGAATTTGAGTAGTTACTATAGTTATTTGACCCGTCTGTAGTGAAAAGTGGCCTTAGACCCCAATCGGCATCACCCGTAGACGTTCCCCAGCTATTTACGATTAAATCATAGTCAGAATCCGGATCATCAAGCATATTAGAATATGCGCTCCATTCCCATTTTTGAAACTCGACATTAAACCCGACTTCTTGAAGGTTAGCTTGAATAAATTCAGCTATCTTACTATCCATTAAATAACGACCATCTGGTGTCCATAATTTTATGGTCGTCCCTTCTTCAATTCCCGCTTCAGCTAACAATTCTTTAGCCTTTTCTGGATTATATTCGTACGTGCCAACCGATGAATATCCCGCAACTGACGATCCAATTGCAGCCTCAGCAACTTTCCCTTGTCCAAGTAATATTTTATCGACAAGTGTATTTTTATCGACAGCATAATTTAGTGCTTGACGAACTTTAACATTTTCAAAAATAGGGTTACTTTGGTTTATAGTGATATAAATAGTTCTATATATAGGCGTTGTATTTACAGTAACATTTTTATTTTCCTTCAACCGCTCGATGTCTTGTGTCGCTATTGGTGCAATTACATCTACTTCCCCATTTTCAAGCATGATAGTACGAGAAGAATTTTCCGGCACGGGTTTAAATGTAATAGTGTCTAATTTCTTTTTACCCCCCCAATATTCTGGGTTGACCTCTAAAACAAGTTCAGTTCCAGGAGTCCACTTTTTTAATTTGTAAGGACCACTTCCTACTGGTTGTTTCCCAATATCTGCGTTATCTTTAATTGCCTTTGGACTAATAATTCCCCCAGCTCCATGAGCGAAAGAACTAAGAGCCGGACCAAATGCTTCCTTAAATTTAAATGTAACCTGATATTCACTATCAACTATTACACTTTCAATAAAATCAGCATACAAGGAATGTCTAGATAGCTTATTTTCTTCATCCAAAATACGTTCGAAGTTTATCTTCACTGCTTCCGCATTGAAAGGTGTGCCATCCTGAAAAGTTACATCCTCACGTAATGTAAATGTAATTCCAGTTGCATCTTCTGCGGCCTCCCATTTAGTTGCGAGTTCTGGTACGACATTATTTTCTTTGTCGAAAGTTACAAGTTTGTCATACAAAAGAACATTAGCCTGGTTGGATACAGCATCGTTAGCATCCTGAGGGTCAAGAGTAATTGGCTCTGAACCAAATGCAACGACTATGTCATTACCTTTTGAGCTGCTACCATTTTCAGAGCCACAGGCTGACAAGATAAGGACTATACAAAACAATACAAATAACAAGTTTCTTTTCATAATACCGCCTCCACTAAATATACTTTAAAATATTTTTCGACTAATTATGACTGTTTTTGGTGGATTACTTTCGTTTTACTTATCGTATCATTATTCATACTACCTAATTCATGGATAACAGTAGCTACCATCTTTATTCCTTCAATGAAATCTTGTAGGTTAATATTTTCATTTGGTGCATGTTTATTTGAATAGGGGTTTCCAACGCCAAATCCCATGGTTGGAATACCGAATTGATGACATAATTTATACATTGGACCCGACCCCGGACTCATTGGAATTATATTGGGTGGTATACCATGTAATTTTTCCATCGCTCGGATAACACTTTTAACAACCGGCAAACTAAGATCCGTCCTTGCTGCTTTGCTACCTGACTCAGGGATTATTATTTCAATATCATTAAAACCATGGGAATCTAAATGTTTCCTTAATAGCATTGCAATTTCTTCTGGATCTTGATCTGGGACTAATCGAAAATCAACTTTCACACGTGCTTCCGAGGGTAGAACAGTTTTTGTGCCTTCTCCTGTATATCCAGAGTTAAAACCACAGATAGTGCAAGTAGGCTTATAAAATAATTTATCTTTTAGATTTATTCCCTTCAAATTTGCCACAAATTGATCTAAACCCAACTCACTGAGAGTCTCTTCCTCATCAAACTTTAATTCTTGGATAACCTTTACTTCCTCATCAGTCGGTTCAAATACTTTGTCATAGAATCCGTCAATTAATATCTCTTCATTTTCATTTTTCAAAGTATTCAAGGCCCAAATCAAACGCCAAGCAGGGTTTTCAATTATGGCCCCATTTGAAGAGTGGAGATCACTATTAGCCCCTCTCGCAACCAATTCAACATATAACATTCCTTTTGTTCCTAGTTTCAACTCAAAGCTTCCATCATTATTAACTATCCCGTTTTCCCAAATGCAAAGGTCCGCACTTATCTTATCTGGATATTTTTCAATAAACTCGTCGATATGCGGGCTCCCAGATTCTTCCTCACCTTCAACAATAAACTTTACATTGACAGGTAGCTTCTTAAATATTTCTTGATATGCATGAATAGCACATATTCGTGCCATTAATGCTCCCTTATTATCTGCAGATCCTCTAGCATATAACTTCCCATCTCTCACCTCGGCTCCAAATGGATCACTTTCCCACAAATCAATTGGGTCCTCTGGTTGAACGTCATAGTGGTTATAAAATGAAAGGGTTTTCAAACCTTCCTGAAAAGATTCTCCGTAGACGATAGGATGGCCAGTCGTTTCAATAATCTCTGTTTTCATATTAATGCTTTGCAAATAATCTTGAAGCATTTTAGCTGTTTCTTTTAGACCACGATTTTGTGTTGAAACACTTTCCTGTCGACAAAATTCCTTCAACATCTCAATGTAAGTTGCTTGGTTCTCTTCGATATATCTATATACACTCTCCATTTTCTTCTCCCACCTCCGAAAAACGAAAATATAAAAACCTATTAATATTCACAATATTAGACTATAATCCAAAATAAGTGAAATTGATATTTTTTTGATTCTTACCAAAAAAATTTTATTGAAGGTAAATTGGAGGGAATATAATTGGATGAAAAGGATGCACTTATACTTCAATATCTTTACGAAGACCGTGTAATTACGAAAGCTGCAGAACGTCTCTATATTACACAACCCGCTTTATCTTATAGAATTCAACAAATTGAGAATAGGTTTGGGGTGAAAATTGCTATTAAAAGCGGTAAAGGAATAAAATTCACCTCCGAAGGTGAATATCTAGTGTCAGTAGCTCAAAAAATATTAATAGAAATTCAAAATGCTAAAGACCATCTGACAAATATGGCCACTGAAGTACAAGGTACCTTAAAAATTGGAGCAACAAGTATCTTTGCAAGGTATCACCTTCCTTACATATTAAAAACTTTTGTAGATATGTACCCCAAAGTATTAATTAACGTAAATACTGGGCAAAGCCCAAACATAATGGAGATGTTAGATAATGATAAAATTCATGTAGCATTTATTAGGGGTGATTACAGTTGGGATGGACTTAAACATCAAATCAATGAAGATGGTATGTCACTCATCTCTAAATCAAAAATTGATTTAAATGAACTTCCGTCTTTGCAATGGATTAAATATCTTCCTCCTTCAAGGGCTAAAAAATACGAACCAAATACTTTGTTAGAAGATGAAATAAAAATTTGGTGGTATGAGAAATTTAATCAGCCCCCGATAAATACCATGTCTTTTGATAGCTATGACACTTGTAAAGTAATGGTTGAGCAAGGACTGGGGTATTCCTTTATCCCGAAGATTTTTTTGAATGACAATGATGATTTTCATGTTGTTGATCTAATTAAAAAAAATGGAGAAACCGTAAATAGAAGGTCATGGTTAATGTATAAAGAAAACTATGCTCAACTTAGAGTTGTGAATAAATTCACTGACTATATTAAGTCCTTAAAATTACCTTCAAGCAAAAATCAACTAACCGAAGTTGAGTTGTAAGCACCTCCAAAATTCACTGTGTGAAACAAATTAAGAGATATGCCTCCTAAGGTAGGATATAAAAAAGTTAGAGCAACCTTGATTCAGGTTTGCTCTAACTTTAAGTGCTTAATAGAGTTATTTAGTAAAACTATATGTTTTATATTCAAAATGATTAGGTGGTCCCATTGTTACATGCATTTTACCTTTAGAGGGCTCTGCAATAACTGAAGCGAAAGTGACAGAATCAACTCCAAAATCACCAGGCATACGACATAAAGTGTGTGGTGCTGTTTCTCTGTCACGTAAAATCTCCTGCATTTCTTCAACATTTAGTTGACCATGTTTATTTTCTAGTAAACTCCTCATCCGACTTAATCGAACTTTTGAGTTTTCTAGATCTTCGCCTACCTTCCTTTCTTCATTTAATAATTCACTTGCTATAAAGTGGTTGGAATGTGCAATTAATCCGTTTTTCGGTTCTATTATACTAGTTCTTTCTGGAACAGTTTCTAAATCTATGGAATCCCCTGTTTTATCTAACATTATTAAATTTCTAGATGACGCTCTATATATACCATCTATCAAATCAACAGCTTCTCTAACATTTGTTTTAGTTAAGGCTAATCGTGAAAGTAAATATCTTGGAAAACCAATCCTCCAGCCTTCACACACAATGAAATTGGCGAAAACTCCAAGCCCTAAATTATTTATTCCGATATATGAGACTTGCCCTGCTGGTGTTAACATAAGCTGAGAGGGACCTTCATCCGGAACAAATTCTGCAACAATACTAACCTCGGAATAAAATTCAGGCAAATCTGCGTTTTGACCAACAAGAGGATTACCATTTTTAGTCGCTTCTGGCAAAATAGCAAAAGTTGTACATTCATCTGTACTCTCAAAATGATTATATATTTCAGCTCTAAGTTGTAAAAAATATACATCTCCAAGTGTTAATCCAGTTGACTTAGCAATTCCTTGGATTTCTTCATCAAAGAAAGGAGCATATTCTTGTACGTATGGGCGATACTTTAAAGCTTCTTTTTGCAAAGCCTCAAGTGATTCTATATTCACTTTATTCGTTAATTTTTCAAGAGCGTATTTGTGATGCTTTAGAATAAGATCCTTGCAGGCTTCACCATATTGTTCTCCAATTTGGAAATGGGTTCCGGAAAATCTGTAAAAAGGGAAGGCCTCTGTCGATCTTTTGGTTATAGAATTCAAGTTTGCCAAAATAATTCCCCCTCAATTTATTTACAGTAATTTAGTTATAAATCTCAAAGTTGTAAGGAATAATAAACATTATTTACTTTCACTCAGTCATTTTAAAACCCCTTCTAATCCTTGAGATGCTTTGGCAGTTTGAAAATCCTCTTTAATTACATTGAGCTTTTCTACATCCGTCATTAGATCAAAAAGGGTACCAGCTATTGCCTTAGCACCTGCAATAATTGCTTCATGGGCAGCAGGAGTTATGCCTGCTGCCACCCATTCTTTTGTATGATTTGGGGTACCAAAGGGAACGTATGCAACCCTTATACAAGCTCCAGGCACTCTCTGCGTGACAATGCTAAAATCAGTCGATCCAGTCTTTTCTCGCGGAGGGGTTATTTGCTTTGCACCCGCTTTAACAGCGTTTTCTAAGAGAATGTCATTTAGACTTTGGACATTCAACTTGTTCTCCAATGATTTTCCTTTATTAATAATTACTTCAGTACCTGTTGCTAGAGCCGCTCCCTTAGCAACATCGCAAACCCGTTTTGTAATTTCATTCAAATAGGTTCGATTTGATGCTCGTACCAAAAAATTAGCAACTGCGCGTTCAGGAACTATATTTGGCGCAATGCCTCCTTCAGATATAATTCCATGGATTCTAACATCATCACGAACATGCTCTCTCATGTATTCAATTCCATTAAACATCATTAAAACGCCATCTAATGCACTGATTCCTTTTTCAGGAGCTACTGCAGCATGTGAAGATACACCGCTGAATATAAATTCAAGCGAGTCAATAGCTAAAGATTTCCCATCCACAGTAGTGCGATCTCCACCATGCATCATTAAAGCGATATCCAAATCATCAAATAGGCCCTCTTCTGCCATTGGTATTTTCCCACTTGTAGTTTCTTCAGCTGGAGTACCTATAACTTTAATAACAAAAGGAGAATCCTTAACCTCTTGAATTAACGAATATGCAGCTCCTAAAATAGTCGGAGCTTGCAGGTTATGACCACAGGCATGTCCTAGACCTTCCAAAGCATCATATTCACACAATAGACCGAAAACCGGCCCTCCCTCTCCATGTTCATACGTTGCAATAAACGCAGTAGGCAAACCACATACTCCTTTTTCAATTTCAAATCCGTTCATGCTTAAGCTTTTTGTAATCTTATCAATCGCTTTGAATTCATTATTTCCTATTTCAGGGTTATCGTGAATAAAGTTATTTATTGCAATAAGTTCATCTTGTAAATCATCAATAACAGTAAACAGACTGTTCTTTTTCTTTGGCATAGTAAACCTCCCATGATTTGTATAATGTTTAATTGTTTATTAATGAAGCCTCCTTTAAATTAATTTGTTAATTTTTGAAATCAATTGTTTATTCCACCAACTTTATCTTAAATGAATTAATTTCAATAATGAAATCTAAATATTTTTACCTACTAATAAAAAAAATTAATCACAAAGAAATGATTCCCAAAAATTTTATGTTATATATTTATTTCACTTGATATACCTATTGAGGATATAGTTGTCGATTATCATTACTAAAATGAAACAGAGTCGGAGTTTTTCAACTTCAAGAGGCGCAAGATTTCAAGAGTGACATTTGATTTATAGTTCAAGTGTCTCTCTATTTTCTCAAGACAGTTCAAACACCATTCATAGAATTGGCAGTTATACTAGCTTTGATTCCCGCTAATGATTATTTTTCAAAAAGTGCTGTTTTGGTGACTACCATCAAATTTATCGACTCAGATTGAATGTGATTTTTTTCCCGACTTTCTTTGTTTTGTGACCGGATTATTATGTTTTGCAATCTAAGAGCCTTATGTCTTCTGCTATCTAATTCTACTCAAAAAAAAATCCAGACCCTTAAGTTATTTCATAAAGGTCTGGAATATTATTCAATTAATTCCGCAGCCTCCTCGAATGCTGTTGCATAAGTTGCAATAGTCACTTCCTCAAATTATATCTCACGCTTTAACTTTCCCCATCAACACATCACTCATATCATCCAGCCATTGAATACACCTTTCTTTCAACATCGGGTACGGATGGCGGTAATATGGGAAGACCTTATCCGGCAGCCACTCTATATCATAAAAACTCGAAAGGTATCCATGGGCTTTTACGGCATCTTCTTTAATGAACTCATTCTTCCCCCACGCCGCAATCACTCTCGTCCGATTTGCCACTAAATGATGTATCGTTGTCCTGCGGTCTTCGGAAAAAATACTATGCTCGCCTCGGCCCGCTCTTCTAAACGTTTCCCTTTGCTTCCTCTAATCAGTTAAATTCCCCGCACGCAAATCTGACAAATTGATGATATACAACCGATTCCATTTCATGCGCTCCATGAGCCGCATCAATTGATATTGCGTCGGATCCTGCTTTGCCATTACGATAGGAATCTCGAAAAGCTCATCCTGATAGGGAGGATAAACATACAAATCATCTGTAGGCTTGCATGACCTCGGATTCACCATGACAAACAAGACATCCGCTTCCTCGCATGCCTCACCTTTTCGCGCAATCTTCGCCAATCCCCGACATACATAATCGACTCTCCCAACATCCAATCGATAAAAGATCCCTTCCATTGTAAACCTCTTATTCAAATCCCCCGCCCGAATAAACGGCATTTCCCCCTCATCCCTTCATAGAAATTCCCCCGTTATATATCTATTGACATGTTTAGGGAATATCCTCTTATTTTCCATTTGTTCATTACAGAAATTTCAGTTTTCCACTAGATCAACAAAGGGCTGTCCAGAAAGTCAGTTTTCACCGCTCCCCTGGACAGCCCTTCTTTTCAATTATTTCCCTTTATATTCCGGCTTCCTCTTCTCAAGAAACGCCGTGATCGCTTCCGTAAAATCTGCAGTCCCCACATACTTTTCCGTATAACTTGCTTCAAGTGTGGACTTCTCTAGTAACTGGGCGTCCAGATTCCTATGGAGCGCTTCTTTGAAATACCTTGAGGCAATCGGGCCCACCTGGAGAAGTTCATCAACTACTTCAAGAGCGGCATTCATTAGCTCCTCTCTAGGAACGACTTTGTGAATCCCTCCATATTGTTGAATTTCCTGTGCTGTAATAGGATTTCCAGTCAACGCCATATAGTTCAGTACTTTTCTTGGTACAAGAAGATCGGCAAACTCCCCTGCCCCTATAATTCCGACTTTAATTTCAGGAATTCCAAATACGGCATCATCAGAAGCAACGAGGATATCGCAACAAGCGGCTAATGCCATGCCTGAACCAAGGGCTGCACCATGGATAACTCCGACAACAGGAACATGGCAATTATATACGGAATCAATGCTGATCTTTACCGTATCGATATATTCCGAGAATCTGTCTTGTAATGTTTTGAACTCATTCACATCGCCACCGGGGCTGAACATTCTTCCTTCCGCCCTTAAAATAACGACCCTCACATCATCCATTACATTGATTGCAGTAAACGTATCTCTGATTTCCTCGTACATATCAAAAGTGATTGCATTGATAGGTTCCCTGTGTAAGGTTACAACTCCTATATGGTTTTCGACTTCTAAACTAACAAATTTCATCCTGCATACACCCGCTTTTCTCAATAGTTCTTTTCAAAAAGAGGAGTCTTCTCCATAGACTTTTCGAGTGTTCCTGGTGCACACCAGATGATTTCCGGTGAGGCCCGTGCTCGATTTTCACCTTTAACTGCGGTTCGACGCGAAGACCCGGTAAAACAGCAGACGTTGCGTAAATTCCGTGCGCATGATTAAACAATACCCGATTTCCTGGACTTATACGCGCGTATCCCATCATTTAGGCAATAGTTTAGACAATTCACTGTCGATTTAGGTCGAAATGCGCAGTCGGAACATGCCGATATTTCATTTACGATTATTATAGGTAATTAAGTATACAAGCTATATAATAGAAGTCACATAATTCACACAATGCACTTCTTTTTACACACTGTCACGTTCAGGAAAGGGGTATCGTATGTCGAAGTTGTGGGGGAAATGGATGTGCAAGCTATCCGGATACCACCGGATGGACTACTATTCCAACAAATGCATCCGTTGCGGGCATGTTAGAATGAAAAAATAGAAATGGGAATAGTGGATTGGGAGAGAGCATGCCTGAGGGTGTGCTTTTATTTTGTCCATAACGGAACAACGAGCCACCCGTATATACGTTAAACTTCAAAACAATCTAAAAGTCGATTACTTGACCAAGTCACCGGGTGATTAGGAGGTAATAGTTATATTGTTTTTCCTTTGGCTGGCCAAAGAAAACCGAACAACCTAAAGCCTAGAAATAAACTATTGTAAAAAGACAAACAGTCATGGAGATTTGTCATCCATGACTGTTTGGTTGATTATTTAATCTTCTTTAATTAGATCTATCCCTTGTATCTCTTCATTACAACTAGGACAGATGAATATAGTCTCTAGCTCTTCATGGTCCACTTTACTAGCAGATGAGGACATAAATTCGTCAGTTTCTTGGATACCCATCATTAACTTGGTAGTAATATCCCAACGATCAGATGTATTAGACTTATAACATTTAGGACAGTTATAGTATTCTATTCTTACTCCATTTCTACTAATAATCATCGGCTCTAAGTCTGGCTCAAGCTTCACCATTCTAAATGTATCTACAGGTAAAGAATCAGGGCCTTCTGAACCTGATCCCGGCTCTACGGAAAACTCACCTATCGCGTTGTAGTATGCTGATAATAATCGAAGTCCAAAATCAACGTATCTGTATTCACCGCACTCAACTGTTTCTATACTGCCATTATCTGCAGAGGTACCTATCTTAGCAACATACATACCCTCTTCAGTGTTGTAGACATTGATGAAGTAGTTCTCAAATGGTTCTAAATTCTCTTCCCATATCCAATCCTCTTCTATGGCAGTGCCGTGGTTCACCCACTTACCGCTGTACTGAGGCGTGTAGGTGTCTTTGCTATACTTGTTGCTTGCCCACTCTCCTAAAGTCATTATGAAGTTTTTGATGTTAAATATATTGACACCTCCTCAGTTTCACACGAATGCTTTTTGTTCACTCCCAAACCCTCGAATTAAATCCATATACATTTTTCTGCAAGAGGCTTCGTTCGTTTTGATGGAACTATAATACGGATGGGGAAGTCTATCAGCTACTTGGAATTTTAACTCCCCATCCTTCACCATTTTCTTCAATGTCTTTTCTACTTCTTTGCTTACTGGCACGATCATCGCAGGCTGTAAAATATCCATCTCCTCAATAAAAGAGGCTGTGAAGACCTTTTGCAATGGCAATGGCAGTTTATAATAGTTTAAGTTTTTGTCTTTCTTCGTAAAACCGTACCATGAAATATTCGTCATATAAACGTGGTCAAAGAACTCTTGCTCGCCGATTTCTTCAATGATTGACATAATAAATTGCGCGCTATTTTCCATATCATTCTGATTAACATCCGTTAACAAGTCAGAAGCACTTTTAAAATCAATGAAAGGAATCCCAGTTTTCCCTGCTCCTCTCCTGCCAGGATTAATTCCGCATAAAACAATGCGCTTGCTATCATTCTTGTACTTCTCCTTATAAAAACGATGAACCAAGTCCACCTGCTCAATGAATCCATCCAAGATCTCAATACCCTCAGCTGAAAGAGAATTTATCACAGCTTTCTCCCTCTTCAAACGATAATAAAAATCTTCATGTAATTGCAAAATCCTCTCCAAAGCAGCTCTCCCCCAATTAATTGTTTTTTCCGAATATTCTTTATATATATACTTTATTATAGTTAAAGTTCTTTTACAACTAGACATCTGGTTCTCTATACAACGATTCTGACTGCCGAGGGAAGATCAGGAGAAACGGTACGACCTGTCCAAACTTGTTAAACTTCGCATCATTCAAAAAGTCCACTATTTCATACCTATTATCAGTGGGTTTTGGAGAATTTTCACATCATACTTCCTTTCAATTACCAGGGAAATAGTTATGAGCATTTAGATAAACAATAGTAAAAAAAAAGACTGCCATGAGGAATCTTTTCCCATGACAGTCTGGTCTGATTATATTCCTTAGTATTGCTTCCAATCTCTTTTTAACAAAGAAAAGGAATAATGGTCATAATATTTACCTCTAAATAAATGCTTATCTCTATATACTCCTTCATTTACAAATCCAAGCTTTTCTAATAACTTGGCAGAGTTGACATTATCTAACGCAACATAAGCGTTAATTCTATTTAATTTCATATGATTAAATCCACTTTCTATTACACGAATCAAGGCCTCTCTCATATATCCTTGTCCCCAATGTTCGTGCCATAAATCATAGCCTATTTCTGCAATATTGTTCATTCTGTCCCATTTATGGTATCCACAAGTTCCAATTTGTTCTTGGTTAGCATCTTTTTTGACTAACACCCAACGATTGTAGCCCTTTTCTTCCGGATTTTTATACCATTCAACAAACTCTATTGCATCATTTCTACTTGTAAATAATTCTTCGTCTAATAAAAATTCACATACTCTTTCATCACTAAAAAGCCTATAAATAAAATCAATGTCCTCATTATTTACATTTCGTAATATCAATCTATCTGTTTCTAGATTCGGAAATTTTTTATGTTCAATCACTTTGACAACCCCTAACCGTTATAAGGTTTTTACTCATTTCCCGACCCATTTTATCTCATACATTTCAAACGATCTACCAGCTACATGTTCAAGTAGCGGCAACAACCGCCCGGCTTGCATGAGTTCTATCCATTTCTTTTTCATGTAGTCTATGTAGTAAGTCTTTGTCATATCCTTCGCGTATGCATAAGGAAATATTGACTTTTCTAGCTCATACATTTTCCTTAGATCAGCAGCGTCCAAATGGTAGTTTGAGTTTTGGTTTGGATTCATCTTCACTTTATGAGGCAGCGGTTCTGCCTCGATCAATCGCTTTCCATTGGTAAATGAAAAGATGCTCTCTGAAATCGATGTAATCCCATCGACGTAAATCACCTGTTTTTCAACCATCAGCTCGACCTCTATTCTTAATTATTATAAACATCATCATCAACGACTTGGATCCTCATATGACGTTTATATTCCAAGTAATACTTCAAAGTCCGCTCGTATTCACTCGTCTTATTAACGTATTCCTCATTTATCTTTTTTACGATACTTTCATCAATTTCATCTTCGTAGTTGTAGATTCGTTTCCGGACCAAATTACTGAATCTATTCGCATATTGTTGTGCTGATATCTCCTTCATTCCTCGATAACCGTTAACGTACAAATGCCGATTGGCTAAATAACATTCAAAATCCATAAATGCTCCCCCCTTTTGCGTCCTCACGCAATCCCAAAAAACTCCTCAAGCTTTTCAATCGTAAATTGATTTCGCAGTTTATACGCTGTGTTTTGATTGGCCCGAAGCCCTTTTGTCCAATAGGCTTGTTCTACTGGAAGTGCCTTGATCCAATCCACAGCGACGACATATTCGCACAGATCCGGATCATGCAAGTCATGTTGAAAATTATTATTTTCGAGCTGGAGATCAAGTAATCTACGTTCTTGACCGTCAACAGTGACAATGGCATCTTTCAATGGTACGGCTTTATGAGTAACGGTGCCAACCGCAACATATCCCTTCCCCCCTGGGATCATGCAGAAAACACGAGCGCCAACGAACAGATGACGTAGCTTTTTACTGAACCAGCTACCATTCCCTGCGGACACATACCCATACTTCATGGCATCATTCCAGCTACGATTCGGCCCATCCTCAAAGTTAACGACAAAGTCACGTTGATTCCACGATTCTTTTTTCTTTCCAGTTGGTATCGGTTCCTTCCCTTCCGCTACAGCAGGATCAATCAACCACGTTCTCGTCAAAAATTCATTCGTGCCTTCCTTGAAATACCGGAAATAGACGGCATTGATCGGTACGTTGAAGTTTGTTGATAAGTAATTAACGATTCTTTCCGTTCCTTGATCTAACTCTGCACACACGATCACCATGTGATGGGAATTATTCAACTCGTCTGGAAGCTCCGCGTGAAACTTATTCTCATAAGCTTCTTCCAGTGAAATCTTGTTTTTCTCTTCATAGAGCTCGACAATACTATCGTAGGATAATAGCTGAACCCAACTGGCGTAATCAATGACTTGTGCGGCAACCTCCCGTGGTGTTTGATGCTTTTTCAGTTCATAAATGACAAGATCGCCTTCCACCGTCAAACCTAAAATATCGATGAATTTACCATGATCCGTAGGAACCTGCCTTCCAATGACAAGAACGTCTTCGGAAATGATAGAAATATCCTTTTCTAATATAGCTTCTAATTTTGTCTCGGATTCCAATGGTGAAAACTGTATTCGATCAACCTTTGTATCATTCACTTTCCAAATCCCGACTTCTATCGGCATGTAAAAACCTCCAATTCAGCTTAAAACAATTGCACTTTTCCGATTTATTTCCATGAATTAATTCTATCATTTCCCCAAAGTGATTAGTAGTCAATTTTACATAGCACTTACGAGCGCGGATTGATTTAAACGATCTCATCCATCATAAAAACCCGAATCGTTAAAAACGATTCAGGTTCCTCCTTAACTATTTTTTTCACTAACCAAGTTCACATCTTCTACTAGCAGCAACTTTATCATTTCTTCATCGCGCTGTTCTCTTGGAATTTGTGCCATTCGGTAGTCGAGATTTTTGATGGCTTCCTCTACGACATTTCTTGCGAAGCCGGCATTTCCAAAGGTGCGATCCCGTCGGTCATACTTATATTGATAAAACGCAGATAAATGATCGTATGCAGCAGCATCTAATTGATAGCCTCTCTCCCGAAGCAGCAATTCACTAATTTGCATTAACTCAGACGGCGTGTAATCTTCAAATTCGATGCGGCGGGCAAAACGGCGGCGTAAGCCATCGTTGCTGTCTAGGAACTGTTCCATATTCTCTTTGTAGCCTGCCCCGATGACAATGAATTTCCCGCGGTCATCTTCCATCCGTTTCAGCAATACTTCAATCACTTTATGCCCCGGGTCGTCTGCCCCGTACTGGGTGAGCTGATACGCTTCGTCAATGAACAACGTTCCACCCATTGCTTGATCGATGTAGCGAGTGATGAGTTGCTCACTCATACCGGGATACCCACTTACTAATGAATCTCGATTGACCTCAATTAAATCCCCACGCTCTAAAATGCCGAGTGCTTGATAGATTTTGGCGAGTATCCGAGCGAGGACCGTTTTTCCAGTTCCGGGACTTCCAACGAGCACCATGTGGGTTGATAAATCGGTTAGTTCCCTTCCCTCTTCCTTGTAAAAGCGGACGAGCGTGACGAGTTTTTCAACTTCTGCTTTCACGTGCTCCATGCCGATCATGCGCTGCAATTGCTGAAGTGCTTGCGCTAATAATTCTTCATTAATTGGAATATCGAACGCCTTTGCTTCCTCTTTCGGCAATGCAGCTTGTACATCTTCAGCCGTCAACGTTAGAAGAAATTCCTTTGTCCATTGTTCTTGAGGGGTGCGCATGCATCTCTGCGCCTGTGCCTGCAGCATTTCGTCGATATAATTCCGTACCGTTCGTGCATTGGAGAAGAATCGGTCTCTTTTCCGCCATAGCGCTGTGAAATGTTTCGTTAGCAATTCTTCTGCATCGATGGAAAGTGTGCGCTGTTTCTCCTTCACCATTTTTCGGGCGATGTCGAGCATTTCATCCGGTGTATAGTCTTGGAGATGGAAGTGCTGCGTGAAACGACTTTGCAATCCCGGATTCGCTTCGAGGAATTGTTGCATTTCTTTATCATAACCCGCGACGACAACGATGAATTCGCCTTTGCGGTTTTCCATCTGCTCTAACAGCACTTCAATCACTTCCGGGCCAAAATCTCTATCTGTCCCTTTGTTTGTCAGTGAGTATGCTTCATCTATGAAAAGCACGCCACCGATCGCCTCGTCGATTTTGGCTTGTGTTTTAGGCGCTGTCTGTCCTATAAATTCCCCAACCAACTTTTCACGGTTCACTTCGACAACATGACCTTCCGCCAGCAATCCCATCGCTTTATACAGTTTGCCTAACAACTTCGCTACAGTCGTCTTTCCTGTACCGGGATTTCCATACAAAACGGTATGTGCAGCAGCGACTTCAATTGTATTGGATTCGATTCCAAAGCCCGCGAGCTCTTTGTTAAAACGGATAAAGTCAATCGTTTTCTGGATGTCTTCTTTGATATTCTCCATTCCAATTAACGTATGTAACTCAGCTAACACGCTTTCCAAGTCTTCAGAAGGTTGAGAAGAAGAAGCCTCTCCTGTTGAGGCTGGCTCTGCAATATCCTGTTCTTTCGTCTTCCGTTTCATCGATTCAATGACTTTTAGATTACTATCATCTGTTATGTAAATATCCTGTTCGCTGTTCCCGTAAAACTCGCAGTTATCAATTGTTCCTCTGCCCTCATCTTTTACCAGTATCCCGTAACTATCACTGTTGAATATTTTACAATTCGTAAATTCCGGATCACCTTTAGTGACAATTTCAATATTTGCATGCTTATTGGAATGAATTTCACAGTCTTCAAAACTCCCGCGCCCCTCTTGCTTTACCCATACACCGCTTTGTTCACTAGCATGAATTTGACAGTTCTGGACCACCGGATTCGCTTCAGCTGCTAAGACAACATTCGAAAAATTGTTTCCACTAATTTCACAGTTTTCAATAGTTCCCATACCTTTGTCATGTACAAAAATTCCACATTGTTCACTATTATAGATTTTAGAGTCCCGTATTTTCGGGTTCGCCATTGTTTCGATTTCCATATTGTCAAGGTTATTCGAATGAATCATACATTTTTCAATTCGACCGCGACCGTTTTCCTTAATCCATACACCATTTTCTTTACTAGAATAGATTTGGCAATTCTTTATAATTGGATTTGACTCATTGGAGATGACAACATTCGAAAATGTATTCCCGCTAATTTCGCAATCCTTAATAGAACCTAGTCCTTTGTCACTCACAAGTATTCCGTTTTTTTCACTGTTAGAAATCATAGATCCAATAATTTCGGGATTCGCTTCAGTTGAGATGACGATATTGGAATAGGTATTATCGCTAATTTCGCAATTGGTGATAGAACCAAAGCCTTTGTTGTGTATAATTATTCCACTTTGTTCACTGTTGTATATCCTGGATTCTTTAATTGCAGGATTCGCTTCTGATTCGATGTTAATGTTGGGAAATTTATTAGAATGGATATTACATTCTTCAAATCGGCCACGGCCTTTTTCCTTTACCCATATCCCATTTTCTTCACCAGTATGAATTTGACAGTTTACGAAATGCGGATCCGAGTTAGTCACGATACACACATTTGAATAAGCATTTCCGTAAATTTCGCAATCCTGAAAGGTTCCTTTTCCATTTTCGTACGCCCATACTCCATTCGATGGACTCTTATAGATCTTGCACCCTTTTGATAGAGGATCCGCCCCACTAGTGGTTGCAATGTTTGGAAAGGAGTTCGTACGAATTTCACAGCCTTCAATCGTGCCACGGCCATTTTCTTGTACCAATACTCCATTTTGTACATTGTCGTAAATTCGACAGTCCTTTATGCTAGGGTTCGCTTCATTCGTGATGAAAATCCCAATACCATTGTTTTCATAAACTTCGCAGCCTTGAATAACTGGATTCGTGCCCAGGTTCGCAATTCGAATTCCATTACCGATCGATGAAGTAATGGAGCAATCCGTCATTGACAGTGAGCCCATCGTCAAATCTACGGCATAATAATGTTCATCTTCCTTCGCTTGTCCTCCTTGACGAATCGTGATACCTTGAACAGTTGCAAATTCTGTACGCATCATCAACGCTGAATCATTTTCACAATAGAGGACAATGTCTTCAACTGGACCATTGCCGATCAGCTTTATTTCCCTATCGATGACAACCTTTTCATTGTAAATGCCAGGTTCTATAACAATCGTTGTCCCAGGCAGCACATTCTTGATGGCCTCGGTTATTGTCTTATATCTTGAAAAGAACTTCTTAGAAACTGTTACTTCCTTCGTAGTAAACATCAATCACACATCCTATTATTCTGATGTAATTTATTAATAGATTTAACATAACTAAAAGAATTATTATCTCATGGCAAAGAACATTTTACATATACCATTTATTACTAGATAAGATAATTGAAAGTAATATTGACAGTAATATATTAATTATATACAATTTACACATCTTAGACGAGTGGTTTGAACTACGACTTTTACCCTATAAAAAGGTAATAAGGCCTTTTCAAATCATTTGTTCTAGTAAAAAGTTTTTAGTTGAGGAGAGGGACTATGAGTAAAGAAGATGTTGTTGCCAATCTGGACTATACCGCACCCCGGGTATATGAACTAGACCGTCTGAAAGAAGAATATCGAATTTTTGAATTGAAAGATCCATTAAAGTTTGGATTATATGGCTATTATGAACGTACATATCCGTTACCTATTTATTTTAATGCCATCTTAGCGCTGATCATCTTTGCGATTCCACTTTGGTGTGTATTTGTTTTCCAAGGGTTCTTCAGTAAAATTCTCATTTTCGCGATTACAGTCACTATTTTTTATTACATATCCAAGCCATTCAAATTCATCTTCAAAAAGATTGATTTCAGCTCTAGAAAAGCCTTGATTACAATTAATTATGAGAGTGCTTGCAAGGAATTTGATGAACAAAGTACACAGTTAGCTGGGCCGATCATCGATCTTTTGGACGACCTAAGAGAGAATTCGGTAGTTCCAGAAAATTACTGGCATACAGATGCGATGAGAAAAATAACAAGATATTTTGCGAATCATCGCGCTGAAACCCTTAAAGAAGCGATCAATCTCTATGAACAGGAAGCCAGGGAAGACCAACGACATAAAGAGGTTCAATTGGCCTTTAAACAACGGGAAGAAGAGCTAAAGAAGCAGCTGAATCAACAACGAGAATTACTTGAAAAGCAAGAAAGGAAATTGCAACAAGTATCGGATCGTCTGTATGATTGAAGTAATATGTTAACGCTCCAAAAAGAAAAGTCAGCCATTCACATCATGGCTGACTTTGAATATTTTTGACAGATTATCTCTTAATGAACAAATTGCGTCGGTGCCTGTGTTAGGTGCATTTATGACAATTCATTAAAAAGCATATATATACTAAGAGAAGTCGAAAAAACGCTGTATAGTTCGACTTCTCTTCTTTTATTTATACAATTGTAGTGAATAAACTGAATAGTGTGCTGCACAGGCACCTTTTCTTTTGCCTTTTCTTTAACGCATTACTATGCTCGTCACAACATTATTTTCACTTGAGAAATGAAATTCAATTACATTGTCACTATACTCATAACCAATGTATGTACTGCCCTCTAGATTTTCCCCATCGTAGTCTTCATAGTCTGGATCACCTAATCGATTGATAATATCATCAATCGATGCGTCTCCTTTAATCGTATTGAGTGCAACACTTGCAACTTGAAAATCCGGTGTTAATCCCAAAAACACTTCAGGGTATTGTAAATAGGATAGTTGATCACTTTCATATTCAGCTTCATAATTCACTTCAGGCTCTCCTAAAATATGAATAATCATATCTCTCGATTTGCCGAGTAACGAAAAGTAAAATGACGGATCGTAATCACCGCTGCTCGATTCTAATAGTGATCCTAGTCGAATTGTTTTTAAGTTTTCATAGTATTGACCTGTGTATTTCCAAATACCAGTCGCAGAATCCTTTCGAAACTCATCAACTACCTCAACGATAAATTCATTCTCATTTTGGTCAATATACGTTTTTCTTACTAGAATAACCTTTCCCTCTTTCTCTTTGACCTCCTTTGTGAGATCCTCCAAAATTTCATAACCGACTAATTTCTCCGGTTCATTTTCTTTATAACTGATGTATTCTTCTTTTGTCGGCAGGAAAGGAACACGTAGAAAATCATAGACCATATCATATTGTCCATTTATCATACTTTCGTAAAACGTAGTGATATCCTTGCTGATCGCTATGTCTCCATCTGCAAGAACATCTCGGCTAATTTGCGAATTTCCCGATACTTCATTATCCAACCACTTATGTATGATCGACTCAATAATTTCCGACTCAATCTCACTCGCATAACTGACTTCCGTCTGTCCGTAGGGATTTATAAAGACGGTAGTGGGTAGTGTCAAGACATCATATTTTTCCGCCAACTGTTTACCGTCTACAAAATAATCTAAAGTTACATTATGCTCGTTTATAAAATCTCTAGCTTTTTCATCGCCGTTCGATAGATCAATAAAATACACTTGTATCCCATTCTTTTTATAGTCAGCATTCTGTTCATTCAAATATTCCAAGGTACTTGATGAACTAACCCACGTCCCAGAAAAATATAAAATTGTTCCCCTTTCTCCTAACAAATCTTCTAAAACATGTTTTTCCCCGTTTACGTTTGTCAGTTGCATTTCCATTGGCGTATCCTTGGCACACCCTGAAATTATCACTAACAAGATTAGGAATAGCACTTTTCTCACAGTCAACTCTCCAACCTATGTAATAGTATTCAATGTTAATAGTACTACTGATGAGTTGTAAAGTTCAAATTGTGAGAAAGATGGATGAATGTGGATGGGAGTATTGAGGAAGAAGAAATGAAGTAGTTTCGTTGTGTTGCGTTGAGGCTTCGTTGTGTTGCAGTTTGTATTCGTTTTGTTGCGTTTACTTAATATTGTGTTGCGGACGGTTTTCATTGCGTTGCACGCTTTTCATTGTGTTGCGACCGTAGTATGTTGTATTGCAGAATGATTTCTTTTTGTTGCAAATACACTTCATTTTGATACGACCAGCTTACAAGCTACTTATCACGTGAATATAAAACATAGGAAGCCAATGGTATGTAGTCGACCATTGACTTCCTATTCTTATTTAAAGAAATCGTTGTTGTACATGCAGTTTACATTATGCTGCGAACGACTTACGTTGCCTTGCATGCAATTTCCATTGCGTTGCGAATGACTTTTGTTGCGTTGCACGCTGTTTTCATTGCGTTGCGAATCATCTATGTTGCGTTGCACACCGCTTTCATTGCGTTGCAACCACTCACTTCAAATCACTTCCCCCTCCATCACCCCCCTCATCTTCCTCAACAACCGCTCCCTTCGTTTCTTCACACCCGCCACAGAAATCCCAATTCGCCTAGCACACTCAGCCAGCGTACACCTCTCAACGAAAAGCCATTTCAACAATTTTCTTTCTTCATCAGTCAGTTGCTCGAGTGCCTGATGGAGCCGGTCATTTCCACATTCCTCTCCATCATCTTCCGCATCGATCCATAACGTCAACATATCATCTTCCGCCGGCATAAAGTGCTGCTCGAACCGGCCCTCTCTTCTCAATTCGTCCAACATGGCGCCGCGGATGGTGCGGTAGGCGTATGGCGTGAAATCCCCTTTCTCCTCGTCAAATCGTTCCCATGCTCGCCAAAGGGCTACACGTCCTGTTTGCCTGTATTGTTCGTGTTCTCGGTAAATATTGAGCTGGCGGATGCAGGCGGAGATCATTGGTTCATATTGCGCTAACACGTCTTCAAAATTCAACACGAAGTTGACCTTTCCGATCGTGCACGATTCAGTTTATTCCCGGGTACTTCCCATCTTAGGTGGAATAAATGTAGATGACCAATGAGCATTTATAACGTTTGACGCTCTAAACTTATGATTTGAATGGGTCATAATATTGGTTAGTTGAACCAATATTGAAATAAATCACTATTTTTGTTACATTCGCACTAATTGTATGGTACTCTAGGTATATATCATAATAAGGGAGGATTAAGTATGAGAGATGATAGTTTATTGCTAGACTTTCGGGCATTGGCACTACGACCTGTCTTTTCCGGTACGTACTTGTCCGAGATTATTACGACGCATGGCGTTTACTATTCCAGAACAAGTCCGGTCGAATTACTAAAACAGGCGTGCTTACGTCACCATTCTTCCAAGGAAGGGCGTAAAGATGCGGCGAAGAAACTGCTGAACTACCATAAAAAGCCGCCATTCCTCATTTCAGACGATGTAGGTGTATTCCCAACAGTGTCGTCCGATAATCCGGAATGCATCTACATCTTCAGCCATTTTTTCAAAGCGGAAAAGGTCGGAAAAGCAAAAACTAAAATTACGTTCAGCAACAAAACAGTCATCACTGTCCCGGTATCCCACTACACCGTCATGCAACAGAAGGCGAAATTACATATGCTGCTCAGCCACTCACACCAATCGAAACGCAACTACATATCCGGACAGCCGTACTTCGGAATGGAACCAGATCTTCCAATCCAACATTTTAATTAAATAAGAACAACCACCTTTTCTCACGGTTTTCGTGGGAAGGGTGGTTGTTCTTTTTCAATGACACACTTACCACTTACCTAGAATCCAAGTTATATAGTTGGTAATTTATCTATTAATTCAGCATAGTTATATTATTGTAGCCTATTTACTACAATTATTAACAAATATGAAGGGAGGCTCTGGTGAGAAGGTTAGCGGTTCACAACTACTTTTAAGGGGTGGGGTAATGAAGAAACGTTTGAAGTGGTTAGTCGCAGTTCCGTTAAGTTTGATGCTCGTGTTCAGTATGTTGCCTGTGGGGATGGCAAAGGAATTGGATATGGATTATGACAATGTCCGTCAAGTGGCGACCGGCATGGACGGTATGGTGACGACAGCCCATCCGCTTGCGAGTCAAATCGGAGCGGAAGTTCTTAAAAATGGAGGGAATGCGATTGACGCAGCGGTTGCGATCCAATTTGCATTGAACGTTACCGAACCGATGATGTCGGGCATCGGAGGCGGCGGATTCCTTATGTATTATAATGCTGAAGCAGATGAAACACTTATCGTTAACAGCCGGGAGCGAGCGCCTGCTGGAGCTACACCGGATATGTTCCTTTACGATCATGGAGATCCGATTCCTTTCGCCGAAAGATCGCTTAGCGGGAAAGCTGTCGGCGTTCCGGGAACATTGAAAGGTCTTGAAGTCGCACTTGAACGATGGGGAACGATGTCTATGGATGAATTGATCGACCCCGCCATTCAACTGGCACGTGGCGGTTTCCCGATTGACTCCGTACTCGCAAAAGCTATTGAGGATAATAAAGCAATGCTCTACCGTACAGCCGCAAAAGATGTGTTCATTCCGCACGGACAACCATTGCGTGAGGGGGACATACTTGTACAGAGCGATTTGGCAAAGACGTTTGAGTTAATTAAAACTGAAGGAACGGATGCATTCTATAAAGGGGAAATTGCAGAGGCCATTGCAGAAGTCGTTCAGAGATACGGGGGTTCCATGACAACAGACGACTTGGCAGCTTACGACGTAACGTTGGACGAGCCAATCTGGGGCGAATACAAAGGCTACCAGATTGCAAGCATGCCGCCACCGAGTTCAGGTGGAGTATTCTTGCTCCAAATGCTCGGCATCCTTGACGGCCTGGATCTGGAGCAATATGACGTGAAATCATGGGAGAAGTATCATTTGCTTGCGGAAGCGATGCACCTAGCCTATGCGGACCGTTCCGCTTATGCGGGAGACCCTGAATTCATCGACGTTCCATTGGAAGGGTTATTGCACCCTGACTACATTCAAGAGCGATTAGCCTTGATCAGCCTTGATTCCATGAATGAAAAACCGGAAGCTGGTGACCCATGGGCATATGAGAGTGTAGCTAAGGGAACTGCTGTCGTCGAACAACCTGACGATAAAAATCCGGGCGAGACTACTCACTTCTCTGTCGCAGACCGATGGGGCAATGTCGTTTCCTATACAACGACGATCGAGCAACTATTCGGCACAGGCATCATGGTACCAGGCTATGGCATTATGCTAAACAATGAACTAACTGATTTTGACGCCATGCCAGGCGGGGCAAATCAAGTCGAACCGAATAAACGCCCACTTAGCAGCATGACACCGACAATCGTCTATGAAAACGGCAAGCCGGTGCTAAGTGTCGGATCACCAGGCGGACCGACAATTATCACATCAGTGCTCCAAACGATCATCAATTCAATCACTTATGACATGGAACTGAAAGCGGCAGTCGAGGAACCAAGAATCTATACGAACAACACTTCTTCCTACCGATATGAAGAAGGCATTCCTGAAGAAGTGATGGAACAATTGCGAAAGATGGGCCATAAATTCGGGGAAGATTCTACTGTGATCGGGAATGTCCAAAGTATCTGGATTGACCAGAAAGAAGGCATTTACAAAGGAGTTGCCGACTCAAGCCGTAATGGCGCAGCAATTGGGATTGATTTTTAACCTAATTATACTGAAATGCTTTGTGGAGATTATCTCTGCAGGGCATTTCTTTTGCCTTTTTAGGAGTCATAATCTCTCGAAACTCTAACAAGACGGCTACTTTAATTGCGTTGCACCCCGAATTCGTTGCGATACGAATCAATTTTATTGTGTTGCGACCCGCATTCGTTGCGTTGCAATTCTAGTTCATTGTGATGCGATCCGCATTCGTTGCGTTGCGAATTTAGTTCATTGTGTTGCAAATTCAGTGTACCGAGCAACACGTAATTATTACGAGCGCTATCTTAAAATTTTCGACTGTACTTGATTATTTGAAAAACAACCACCTTTTCTCACGGTTTTCCGTGAATCAGTGGTTGTTCTTTGTTTTCATAAATTTATTTCTACCAAGTGTATCCCTTTTGACCCCTCCCCTCTATATAGAGGGTAAAGGGGGAATCACAATTGACACATTATCTTCAGCAATACGCACGCTTTAACACAATTGCAGAAATGGACGCAGCAGCGGAACAGCATCTTGCACTTCATTGGGACGAGTTGACGAAATCGGATCGTCACGTACTCGACGTCATCCGCCGCTACTCGGTAAAATACGGTGCTGCCCATTTAAAACACGGAACGATCGAAGAGGCCATCGGGAAGTCAAACATCACCGTCCGTCGCGCCATCCGAAAACTCGTCAACTTGCAAATCATCGAGAAAGTCCACTACATCCGCCCTGTCATGAGCGGGCTGGGCGCCAACATCTACATCATTTTGCCGTTCGATGAACAGGGGAAAATGGACGACCTGGATGAAGACAACAAACCGCATGATAACAAGGAAATCGACAAGAAATCCGAAGAGGAAAGCAATACTCAACTTGCCTGGGTACTTTAAAGGGGTTTTAGGTAAGTTGGCCGATGAAACGTATTTCGAGATATGTTCATGCTCTTTGATGCGCCACTGGAAAGTTTCTATTGTCCGGGGAAATGAACAGTAATACCCGAACCACCCCTCCCTATCTGAGGAAATACATAGTCGTATTTCCACGAATGGAGGCAACCACATGTAGAAATGGTTGCCTCCATTTAATACTGATTAATTTCCCGCTTGCTAAACAGCTTGGTCTGGTTGTGATAAATAAAGCTAACGGAAAATGGTTGACTTCATTAATTTTCGACCAATGTACACGTTTGTACTTAACTGATACAAGTACAAATCATTATGATATTGCCATCAGGATCTTTAAAAGAAAACTCTGCCAAATCGGGATGTACAATAATTTCCGTTATTATCTCGGCACCCATTTTTGCGACATGGTTATATGCCGCGTTAATATCGGAAGCACTTAGGTTAAAGAGTGGCTGATTTGATGGAATAAATCTATAATCTTCCTCAAAACAATGGTTATCAAGCGTTATACCAGGACGTCTGTCACCCATATCTAAAGTATATACAGGCCCAGTATTATTCCCCTCTCTTATTTGCAAACCAAGTAAATCACTATACCATTGTATTGAACGTTCTAAATCCGTCACATGAACAAAAATCGTATCAACCCTATTTTCAATTGGTTTAAACAAGTGAACACCCCATCGATTTGATAATATCTAATTCTATAAAAACTCACTTCTCCCTAGCCATTAGTTCCTCATCATATAAATGACAAGCAACAAAATGCCCCGGCTGCCTTTCTACAAATGCGGGATCAAGTTTAGAACAGACATCCATTGCTTTCGGGCATCTTGTGTGGAATCGACAGCCACTTGGAATGTCGATCGGGCTTGGCACATCGTCTTTTAAGAGAATTTGAACTCGAGAGCGCTCTAGATGAGGATCCGGTAGTGGAATCGCTGAAAGTAACGCTTCCGAGTAGGGATGCATCGGATTTTCATACAGATTTTCACTTTCCGTCAACTCTACAATTTTACCCAGATACATAACCGCAATCCGGTCACTGATGTATTTCACCATCGACAGGTCATGCGCGATAAATAAATAAGTCAACCCTTTTTCTTCTTGCAGTGTCTTTAATAAGTTAACGATTTGGGCCTGGATGGATACATCAAGAGCTGCAATCGGTTCATCCGCCACGATAAACTGCGGATTTACGGCAAGTGCACGAGCAATGCCGATGCGCTGTCTTTGGCCCCCACTGAATTCATGGGGATAGCGCCCCGAATGATTTTTGTTCAAACCGACAAGTTCCAACAATTCATTCACTTGTTGTTCGCGTTCCTTCTCGGATGTATTCGGTGCATGGATCAGCAAACCTTCCGAAATGATTTCCATAACAGTCATACGCGGATTAAGGGATGAGTACGGGTCTTGGAATATCATCTGCATGTCCCGTTTTTTCTTTTTCAGTTCCGCTTTACTAAACTTTGCATGGACATTTTCATTATCAAATAGTATTTCCCCGCTTGTCGGTTGATAAATTTGAGTGATTGTCCTTCCAACTGTGGACTTCCCACATCCAGATTCGCCAACCAGCCCAAGAGTTTCACCTTTTTTAATCGTAAAGCTAATTCCATCCACTGCCTTCAACGTTTCTTTTCTATTTATTTTAAAATGTTTTTTCAAGTCTTTTATTACTAACAAATCTTCATTTCTCTTCATCACTGTGCACTCCCAACTGTTTCAGGTGCATGATTTTTCGGCGTGCGGGAATCCTGCAACCAACATAATACAGAGTGACTCTCACTCAGCTCTGTTTTTCGAGGATGATAATCATGACACACTGCCATCGTATATGGGCATCTTGCTGCAATAGGACAGCCAGTACCTAACGTCGCTAAGTCCGGAGGAGAACCTGGAATTGGGATAAGTGGTTCTGACCTTTTGGCATTTAAATTTGGCATTGAACCAAGAAGTCCTAACGTATAAGGATGTTGTGTTTCGTAAAATATTTCATCCAACGTCCCATACTCCACAACCTCTCCGGCGTACATGACGGCTACTTTATCAGCCATGTTCGCGACGACACCTAGGTCATGCGTAATCAGTACAATTGCCGTATCCATTTTTTCCTGCAAATCTTTCATAAGTCGCAAAATCTGTGCTTGGATGGTTACATCGAGTGCTGTTGTCGGCTCATCGGCAATCAAAACCTTTGGAATACAGGCTAATGCCATCGCAATCACGACACGCTGCCGCATCCCACCTGAAAACTGATGCGGATAAGCATCGAGTCTTTTTTCGGCATTCGGTATACCGACTAGCTCCAACATTTCCAACGCTCTTTGCCTTGCCACACTCTTTGTTAACGTTTGATGTTTCTGAAGGCCTTCCATAATTTGCTTACCAATCTTCATCGTTGGATTTAATGATGACATCGGATCTTGAAATACCATGGAAATCTCGGACCCTCGCACCTTTTGCATATCTTTTAATGGCAGGTCTAGTAAATCTCGACCTTCAAACTTGATCTCGCCTTGCGGAATAACAGTGCTATGTTTAGGCAATAACCGCATAATCGATTTTGCCGTGACCGACTTTCCTGAACCCGATTCACCAACAATTGCGAGGGTCTCCCCTTTTTTCAGTGAAAAACTGACGCCTCTCACCGCGGTGATTGCTCCGTTTCGGGTCTTGAATGAAACGTGCAGATTTTCTACGTCTAGTATATTCTCTTTCAATGTTTGACCCTCCCTATCTTCTCATTTTCGGATCCAGAGCATCACGAAGACCATCTGCTAGCAAGTTAAATGAAATCATAATTAAACTGATAACTGCTGCTGGAAAAATAAGTTTGTATGAGAAAAAACGCATAGACTTATAGCCATCTTCAATTAACACCCCAAGTGAAGCAAGCGGAGCCTGTAAACCTAGACCGATAAAACTTAGAAATGCTTCAAAAAATATGGCTGTTGGAATCGTAAACATGACCGTAACAATGATCGGCCCCATGACGTTTGGCAATAGATGCTTACCGATCAGTCTAGTATTCGATGCCCCAAGCGTTCTAGAAGCAAGAATGAATTCCTGACCTTTTAGTTGTAAGATTTGCCCACGCACGACACGCGCCATCCCTACCCAGCCAGTGACAACAAGCGCCAAGATAATCGAAGTAATCCCGGGTTCCAAAATGAGAATAAACAAGATAATCACAATCAAATTCGGGATACCTACAAGCACTTCAATAATTCGCTGCATAACATTATCGAGTCGTCCCCCATAGAATGCGGATATGCCACCATAGAGAACACCGATTACCAAGTCAAGCGCTGCCGCAACAATTGCAATGAATAATGAAATTTGTGTTCCTTTCCAAACCCTTGTCCACAAATCCCTTCCAAACTCATCTGTTCCAAACCAATAATTTTCTTCTATATTTCTTGTTGCATAGACATCGTTCCCTTTTACATCTTTCCCATTAAAACCAAGCCATTCGAGTCCATCTACTTTTGGCGGAAGGTTGGAGTGCGCTAAGTTTTGACTCCGATACGTATGCTCATTTATTGCTGGTCCCACCAAAGCTAAGAGGGTTAAGATAACAAGAACAATTAGAGCAAAGACCGCACCTTTGTTTTTGAAGAGGCGCTCTCTTGCTTCCTTCCAAAAAGAGATGGACGGTGTCAATATTTCTTCACGAACGTCCCGATTCAATGGAGCAGCAACGAATAAATCATCAGGAGGCTCGGCTACATTCTGTTTCACCGAATCAATACGTTCTACCTCTTTAACTGTATTCATGCCTGTTCCGCCCCCTTATAGTCAATTCGGGGATCGAGGAACCCGTAAAGAATATCAACGAGGAAAACGACTAATATGAATAGTGCACTATAGAAAAGCGTAATCCCCATAATCACACTGTAATCGAGGACAAGGATCGATAAAGTGAATTGCTCCCCGAGTCCTGGAACGGAAAATATCTTTTCGATGACGAGCGTACCTGTCATGATAGATACCGCCAATGGACCGAGCATTGTGACGACCGGGATCAGCGCATTCCGAGTGACGTGTTTTACGATGACGGCCGACTCGTTCAACCCCTTTGCCCTAGCAGTCGTGACGTAATCCTGTCCGAGCACTTCGAGCATTTCACTTCGAATAAACCGAGCTACCGTCGCGATTACCGTTACTGACAAAGCAAACGAAGGTAGAATTGTGCTGGAGTATCCTTCCCAAAGGGCAACCGGCAGCCATTCCAGTTTTACACCTACGTAATATTGCAAAAGTGCTGCAAATACGAATGATGGAATTGACATACCGAGAACCGCAATTGTCACAGACAGATAATCATATACAGAGTTATGTCTCAAAGCGGAAAAAACGCCTAGTAAAAGACCTATAATTGAGCCGAATATAAGTGCTTGCAGGCCAATAAAAGCTGATGGACCGATTCGATCGCCAATCATACTGAAAACAGTCCGGCCATCGTATTGAAACGAATAACCTAAGTCTCCCTGAATTAAATTACCGAGATATTTCAAATATTGAATTGCTACTGGTTGATCCAACCCGTATTTCGCATTAAGAATGACCAACTGTTTCTCTGTTAACTTTTCGGGATTCGTAAAAGGTGTTCCCGGTATAAGTTGCATAAGAAAAAAGGTGGCGGTCACAATGACGAAAAGGGTAACGATCATGAATCCCAGTCTCTTAAATATGTAACTTTTCACATTGACCCCCCTATCCCAAAATACTTTGCCCAATACTTTGCTCCGTCCATAAATCAAAAAGAGGGGTGCACCAGTTGGACACCCCCGCTTTTCCGACGCTTTAGTTTAAATTATTCTTCAATAGAAGCCCATTTGTAGGAGAATTCAGCGCCTGATGGGTGTTTGACCAATTTTTTGACAGTACCCCTCTTCAGAATGGCAACTCCCGTTTGGTAAAGCGGTGCGATTGCAGCGTCTTCAACTAACAAGATTTTTTCAATTTCTAGCAACATCTCAAAACGTTTGCTTAAATCCGTTTCGGTATAGGCTTGCTGTACCAAATTGTTTAGTTTCGGATTGTCGTAATCCATACGGTTGGCAGATCCGCCTTTCACCCACATATCCAAGTACGTCATTGGGTCACTATAGTCAGGTCCCCATGAGGATAAAGAAAGGTCATATGTGATAGCTTTTTCAATTTCGAGTCGTTGCGCAAATGGTACCGCCTTAATTTCAAGCTTAAATCCTGGAAGGTTATCCTCAAGCTGTGCTTGCAAGTATTCTGCAACTTTCTTATGAGATTCAGAGTCAGCAATGTTAATAGATACATTGACTTCTTTTTCTCCAATTTCGGCTAATGTCTTTTCCCATAATGCCTTGGCTTCTTCTGGCGTCCCTTTATTGATATCGCCGTTAAGTTCGCGGTAGTCTTTTCCATCCGGGGAGAAATAATATTCTCCTGCCACAACTCCGTATAATGGTGTAGATCCATCTTGCAAGATGATATCCGTTAACCCATCACGATCAATGGCCATATTAACGGCTCTACGGATTTCTGGATGTCCAAGAACCGGATGATTGTGGTTAAATCGTAAAAAGATGATTCCGGATTCTTTTTCAATTTGAAAGTCCTCGTTGTCTGAATATTGCTGTACGAGAGCAGATGTTAGTACAGTACGATCAATTTTTCCAGTTTCATATAGATTTGCTCCAGTGGAAGGCTCTTTTACGACAACCACTTCAACCTTATCAAGTTTTACATTGTCAGCGTCCCAATAGTCTTCATTCTTTTCCAATGTCCAGCCTTGCTCGTGAGTCCAGCTAACAAGTTTGAATGGTCCATTTGATAATACATTTTCTGCTTCAAGTGCATATTGATCCCCGAGCTCTTCAACGAATTGTTGATTTTGCGGAAGGAATGTCGGGAAGGCAAGCAGTGTGACAAACAATGGGTTCGGACTTTCGAGTGTCACTTCAAGTGTAAGATCACCTGTCGCTTTGATACCGAGCTCATCCGCATCCATTTCCTCATTCATAATGGCTTCTGCGTTTTTAATGCCCGCCGTCGCGAGCATATAGTTATAGGCCCCTGCTTCTCGCATTACACGTTTCCAAGCGTACTCAAAATCTGCAGCAGTTACCGGATCCCCATTGCTCCAATTCGTTTTTCTTAATGTGAAAGTATGAACCGTTTCATCTTCACTTACATCATGTTTTTCAGCTAATGCCAAAATACTTTCATTGTTTTCATCTTGACGATAAAGACCTTCGTTTGTGTTGTTCAAAACGTTGAAAGCAACACCGTCATGCGCTTTTGTTGAATCCATCGTCGGAATTTCCGCCGAAGCACTTAATCTCAGCACTTGCTCTACTTTTGCAGTCTCGCCTTTTTCAGTAGTAGTGCCTTCTTTCCCATCTGTACTCCCTTTGTCAGTATCTGGCTTATTGAAGTTACAACCTGATAAAACAAGAGCAAAAATTGTTAGGAAAATAAATGCCATCCATGTTTTATTCCTCATCTTCTGTTCCCCCCTTGTAATATTTCTTAAATATTTATACAATTATAAGCGCTTACATTTTAATTAGCAATAACAATTTGAATTGTAAATAAATTACTGTTGGTCATCTCATAGAAGTTAGAGGAGTGTAATACCTATGAAAAAGTTGTTGTTTACTACCTTGCTTACCGCACCTTTTCTGTTGTGTTTTAGTATGCTGCTATTCTCCTCATCAACAAATCTTGTCCACTTATTGGATGTCATCTTTTTAATCGGGCTCTTCTTTTTAGTAATTGGAAGCGTGATGCTAGTCCTGCAAGCCGGATTTTTCAATGCATTCATTTCTACTTCCAAACATTTCTTTTCCACTATTAATAAACGAGAGCAATCTATAAGGCAATTCGAAGGCAAAAATAGTAAAAAAACGGCCTATAAAAAAGAGTATCCAAGTCTTAAAAAGATTCTATTGCTTGGCGCCGTCTATTTTTCATTTAGTCTCATTGCCTCAATTACTGTAGTCTTTTTGGGGTATTAATTCAAAGTATTTCAGGAAATTGATAGATGTAGGATATTAAATCGGAGGGGTGGAACTAACATGATCTCTTTAAAAGATGTCGAAGATGCAAGAAAACGTATTAGTGAGATTGCACACGTAACACCGATTCTTCAATCGGAGCAACTGTCCAAACTATGTGGAAATCAGCTATTTTTAAAATCGGAGCACTTGCAAAAGACAGGTTCCTTTAAAATACGAGGGGCCAGCAATAAAGTCATACAAGCGATTGAAAACGGCGGGAAGTATGTGACAGCAGCCTCATCAGGCAACCACGGGCAAGCCGTTGCCTATGTCGCAAATAAATATGGAGTTTCGGCAACTATTGTCGTTCCCGAAAATGTTAGCAAGTGTAAGATAAATGCAATTCAAGCTTACAATGGCAAGATCGAAATGTGCGGAACTACTTCTGCTGAGCGATTACCAAGAGCTCAGGAAATTGCTGATCAAGAAAACGGTGTATTCATTCCTCCTTATGACGACCCACTCGTAATGGCAGGGCAAGGAACGGTTGGTTTAGAAATTTTGGACCAAGTGGAACAAATCGACGCAATCATTGTCCCTATTGGGGGTGGGGGCCTTATCTCCGGAATCCTGACTGCGATTAAAGAAACGAACCCGAAAATAAAAGTGATCGGCGTAGAGCCTGAGCTTGCGAATGATACATACCTATCATTGCAAAACAAGGAAATCACCGCAATCGGAGCCACGACAACCATTGCGGATGGCTTAAGATCCAACCAGCCAGGCGACCTAACCTTCCCTGTAATGATGAAATATCTAGACGATCTCGTCCTTGTGAGCGAAGATGAAATCCGGCAGGCCTTCAGCTTCGTTATGGAACGTACGAAACAACTAATTGAACCGTCAAGCGCAACAACAATCGCAGCAACTATGTTCAATAAGATAAACATGAAAGATAAAAACATTGTATCCGTCATTTCTGGCGGGAATGTAGATTTAGATAAAGTTCACCAAATGATTGTAAGTGCTACTGAGTGACTTAAAATAAAAAATGCAAAAGAGCCGCTCAATGCTGTAGAGAGCGGCTCTTTCTTTCTATTTCAACTCAAAAATTTTTAGCACCGGCTGAGAGGATGGTCTCGCGCTTTCTTATTGTAGAGGATGCATGGAATGGATGAATACATCGAAAAGTCGACGAAGAAGAAGATCAGACCAAAATTCAAACTCAATAAGGCAAGGGAAATCGTAGAGGAGGAGCAAAAACGATTCGAAGAATAATCGATGGATGACCTGCACAAAAAGTGAAAAAAGTCCTCCGAAAACGCAAGACGGCAGCGGAAATCGTGGAAGAGGATCGAAAACGATTTGATGAGAAATTACAGGCAATTCGTGATAAATAAAACACGGAAACCAAGAGAATTAAGGAGGAATAAATTCTTCAAGCTATTTCCTCTAAAACCACTTTCGTATGGTATTCTCTAGGGGAATGGGAGGCATGACATTGTCAGAGAAAATCGTGGATCTCATGTATGAAAAACGGGCGTGTCTTCATCAGACATCGGGGATATTAACTTAGACAACTTCGAATGAATTCTCTTAAATCGGCAGCATCCAAATGATAGTTTGAAAGTTATTTCGGCTTCTTCTTTACTTGAAGAAGCACAACTACAGCCTCAACCAATCGATTGCAGTGTATAAATGAAAAGATGTCCATTGAAATCGTTGTAATTCCATCGATTTAAATCAACTGTTCATTCAGATCTCATATCTTAAAATGACATGCATGGATATCCGGCAATATTTCCACCCTGGAGTTTGGTGGTCTTTGCCTTAATAACTACAACATTTTACCTTTTTAAAATTTAGTGGTTTACGATTATATTAAACGAAATACAATACAATATTGATTCATATTGAAAAGTCAATTGAAGGACAACCAAATATCGATATGGTTGTCCTCCATTAGAAACAAAGAATTTCCAGCAACGAAAATAGACTGTAAAAAGGCATCTAGTTAGGTGTATAAATATTAAATTATGATGCTTTATTCTCAGTCACTTCAAGACGTAATCGTTCTTTCAATAATGTTACATCTACTTTTCCTTTATCAATAGCTTCCTGAAAAAGAGTTTTTAACTTTTTGACAGTAAATCGCATTGTTCTCCCATCAACGTTCATTGTATCAAGCATTAGCCTTGAAAATTCTCCGACAGTTTTATAAGTTAAACCTGTAATATCCATATGAGTATTTTTTAGTTCCTCTATTGGAGTATCTCCAGGTGTTAACTCTACTTTAAACCCTCTTTTTTCCACTTCATTAATACTAAAAATCAAAACATCTACCGTTGCTAATTTATCAAATCCTGAAACCAATGCTAATACAGCATCTTCCACATTTTCAAGGGATTCTATTTCCCAAGTAGATAAAGTATCATTTGTAGTTCTTAAACAACTTGTTATTGCATCAGCACGCAAGGCTTCCACTGGACATTTGTCGAAATCTTCTTTCGGCCATTTTCCACGACTATATTTCCTAACTAAATATGTCATATTAAGAAAACTCCTCTTCCAAGTCCTCTATTACCTCATTGGCATAATCTTGTAACCATCCTTCTTGATACCTAGTATTCTTCAAAACCTTCAAACACTCCTGGGTGCCCCACTTTTCAAATGCTCTTATTGAGTATTCTTGAACCTCGTCATCAGGAATCCTAGTAGCTGCTAGTGCCAATACAGGACCTTGCGGAGAAATCATCTCATAATCTATATCTGCAATAATATGTAATAATTTGACTATGATGCTTGGTTGATCTAGGTTATCTAGTAATACTTTATTCAACCAATCTTTCGTTTCGATAGGTTCTTTTTTCAGTTTAGTAAGTAAATAGATTTCTGAGCTCGAAAAAAACCCAACCTCGATAAAGTCATTTTTCAACATGTTAGTAAATCGTTCAGCCTCTTTCCTAGACTGAATACTCGCTTTCTCGAGCAATTCTTTCCGACTAACTTGATCTTCACTCAACGTATTTTCTTTTAAAAAGCTAGAAGTTTCAACAAGATACGTTTTTGATTTTAATGAATCATTAGCTTCTCCCAAAGACCCTTTGAAATAATTTTCAGTAGCATTTCCACTTGAATTTAATTGATAATACATCTGATTAGCCAACTAAGATCGACTCCAACTGTTTTTGTATACTATTTCTTTTTTCTAACGCGTAGATTAGAAATTCTCTCACCGATTCTGTATCAAATCTTTCGTTTTTATTTTCAAAAATAGTATTAATATCAAATTTACCGGAAATACAATCAATTCGCTTTGCACTATTATTAAAGCTTCCCTGTGTACGTCCTATATCTAAAATCACATTGGTTTGTTCACTCCCGTACTCATCTCTACTTACATTTCTAACTGTCCATTCAAAAGGCCTATTTTCTATAAAATAATCTAATGGGTTTGAAACTTTATCATATATTGCATTTAACTTTTCCAATTCAAAATCGAGATATAGAGTGTCTGTTATTAATGATGCTCTCGTTCCTTTTTTACTAAATGCTTTTAAAATGACATCGATTACTATTTCAACATTATGCAAAAAATCTTCCAAAGAATTACTTATCCCTTTTTCATTCGGTGAATTTTGAAAGATAGCAATTTTATCACTGTTAATTTCAACCCTAAAATTAATATTAGCAGATGTAAAAGCAATTCTATTTAAAGGATTCAAACCGTAATTCGGGTTAATTTCTTGAATAGTATTAGGCATCAATTGAAGATTTGATAATAATGGCATCAACTTCATAATATTGTCTGGTATTGGCTCAATATCTATAAATTCTCCAAATACATTCACTTGATACAAAACATTTGTACTCAATTTTTCCATCCCCTACTTATCGTAATTTTATGTTAATTAAATTATACTATATACAAATACTGAACTTCAAACAACTCAATAACCTTTGAATAGGCAATAGGAAAAAACCTGTTCTGATTCAAGAAATATATGATACGTACTTCCAAATACAACTGGCAAAAACAAAATAGGAATTTATCCAACACATTTCATTTTCTATTAAGTCCATTTTTTGTTTTTGAGTATCATGGATATGGTAACTCTTTCCGAATTGCCCCTTGACCAATCAGTAATTTAATAAATGTATCTTTCTCAGTGTCAGAGAGCTCAAGATTTATAACATTATCATGTAAAGCAGCATCCTCTTCATTACGTATTGCATCTGAAGGCATGGAAAGAGAATGTCCGATTACATGCCCAATACTTTCCTGATAAGTCTCTGCCTTCATCGCTTGTTGTGACTACGTTGAGAAGCAGCATTTCAATATGATTTTTTCAAACATCAACACTAATTTCACAATGAAAATCGAATGGAGGCAACCAATTGCATATTTTGTTGCCCCAGTTAATACTGATTGGCTGCCAAATTCTACATAAGAGAAGGATGCCCTGCTTACTCGACAGTATAAGCCAACTGTGTAGCAGAGCTCTCCGGCCAATACTCGACGGCTACCTTTAGATTATTCGTTCTTCTCTTGATTCTTATCAATATCTTTATCAACAGACGCAGTTTCCTCTAAAGCACCCTCACCGAACCATTCTACTATTTTCCCTTTTGCCTTTTGTTTAGATTCATTGTCGATATGAGCTGCAACAACAACCAAAGCACCGATAATAACACCTAAATCATCTACGTATCCTACGACCGGTGCAACATCGGGTATTAAATCTAACGGAAGAATGAAATATCCCAAAGCGCCAATAATAATCGATTTTGCTTTTATTGGAGTCGTTGGTTTTTGCAATGTGTAAAAAAGAAGCAAAGCGGCATATGTAACTTTAACTCCGGCTTTCTTTGCATACTTGAGTACCTTATTCCAAAACTTCTTTTCAGAATAGTGCTCAGCGTATTGTTCATGTTCATCATTATTCGTCATAGTAAGCACTCCCTTTCAATTTTTCTCCGGGAAACCCCTTATCTCCACCCTTAAAGGAATCCTTTAAATATAATGTTAATTTCCAATATCATCTAGGTATTCCTTTCCTCCGATTCTAGCTCCTAGCGTAAGAAGGAATGCCATAATAAATCCTATTATGCCGAGGGTGATTACTAGCCCGGTCCCGCCCCCTGTGGCGGCTGTAATGAAGGATATGACCTTATACCCTAGATAACCCCACCCGATTGAAAACAAGATCCCAATCAAATGGTATATGGGGGTGAAAGTTAAGATTAACAATACAATGAAAGCGATAAATCCAGTTGCGAACCAATTCCATCCTAAATAGGTATCCGCCAGATAAGAAGAACCAACTGAAAAGATTAAAGTCTCTATTCCTATTATCGGAAGCATAGATGAATTTACTTCATGGTTGACAAGACCTTTCCTAAAATCATTGCTCATGTAAACTCTCCTTTTTCTCAACGACAAATATTTGCTTATCCATTTCAGCCTCACACAATCCGGAAAGACCCCTTAACGTGTCAGCTAATAATCTGTCCAAGTGCTGTTCCAGCATAGGCTACGATTGCTGCTCCTAGGCTATGAAAATCATCGAATCATATCTATCGACTTAGAGCCTCATACTCCTCCTCAAAACACATATACCAATACCCAAACTCATCCACTTTCCGAATCGCATGTCTCTCTTCTATCTCGCCTGTCTCCGTAAAAGAGTATGCATATATTCGATAGCCATCAAGTTCTGAATCATACAAGTGATACACCATTAACGCATTCGATCTTTGAATCGAGTTCTTTTGCATAACTAAGTCATTTAGGATCTCGATCCGTTCCTTCGACTCTATCAATTGAATCCCGATCACATTATGAGGCAGATAGTCTTCCTCAGTTTCAGTGAAGAGCTTTTCAATCGTCTCAACGTCCTTGCTCCAAACGTTTTCCCTTTCTAAATGCAGCGCTAGGTATAGGTAGTATTCAGTATCTACTCTGCTATCCTGATTCCACCACGACAAGTCCATAGGCCTTGAACGCCCTTTCGACTTATCCAACTTGGAGTCTTCAATAAATGCATCGAACCCAAGCATTTCACCCAGGTTCGCAAAATAATCTATCTCCCGTTTCGTCAACATTGAACGATTATGCAGATTCGTTAAGTTCATTCTTCTATAATTTCGTACGTACCCATTGAAAAACTGCATCAAGTTGAAATGTTGTTTTTCCAAGTTAATACTCCGCCCTCTCCACAATCACAAACACGTATTGCGACAGCACTCTATTTTAATTCAATAAACTCACCTAAACTCCGTACCCCCACCCCATATCGACCTTCCCCCAGTATGGCCAGTCAATCCATGCTCCTCTTCCTTCACAAGTTGCAATCTGCCAGGCTCTTCATGGTGATGCCAGTCATAGCCTTCTGGAGTGACTGAGGATTGAAGGCTTTGGATATCCTGTTCGTTGAATCCGAGCTCAACCGCCAGTGAAGGATTATGTTGAATTGCTTCGTATATTTGCATGTTGGCGATTCCGATATGAACGTTGTCCGACATGAGGTAGGTTTCTTGAGGCAGAACTGCGTCGAATTGAGATTCAAAGACAGGGAAGACTCCTTCTACTACCGTCCCATCGTTCTGGATTGAAACATTCTTTTCGAATTGAACATTTGTGACTTCGTGAACAGATCCATCCAAGTGTGCGTTTCGGCTTAATAGTTCTTCCGCTTGGACTGTGTTTTGGTCTGTCACTATTTCGAAAACACTAACACCAAGTGCACCGACAGCCGCCACCTTTCCGACCTTTTTAGCCCCTTCGACTAATAGCTCCTTGTCCTGTAGAGCAGCTCCCTTGAATGTTTGTCCTAGCGCTGATCCAGTGTAGGCTAGCCCTCCACCAATTCCCTTCACCGTATTTACGGAAGAAGTTTTGATGTCATTCCAGCCTTCACTCATTCTTTCCGGATCCTTCGTAACCGTTCCGTATAGTCCAATTACTGCACCATCCGCAAAGTGAGCTGTATTTGCGATGACATGCCGTGAAGAATCCACTACGCTATTTCCGACGTCTTTCAGATAATCGCCAGTCTTCGGAAATTTGGTGGACACAATAGCACTAGCGACATTCACGCCTCCCTTGGCAATCCCACCGCCAATTTGGTTAATTCCCTTTCCCACAGTACGAAATAGCTTCATAATAGCATCCCCCTAGTTCATATAAACCACAACACTATTTATTACTATTATACCACTAGCACCATCACGGATGACATTACATTCCAACTTATCAGTTTATGTTGACTTATAACTTGGAACTTTTACGATACCTAGTAATATTTCTTTCCTCAAAAGTATCTTTTTGCAAGACTCTGGTCTATATAAAGCAAATTTAGAAAGCCCCTCGTTCATAACTAAAACGAGGGGCTTCCATGTCATTTCAAATGCTTATCAAAGAACTCAACCATCGCATTATAGAATTCAATGCGATTCTCTTCATTTTGGAATCCATGTCCTTCATTTTCTTTTAACATGTATTCAACGTCGATTCCTCTCTTCTGCAAGGCTTCTACGATTTGATCGGATTCTGCCTTGTTGACGCGAGGGTCGTTTGCACCTTGTGCGACGAAAAGAGGTGTTTTGATTTTGTCAGCGTGGAAGACAGGGGAAACTGCTTCTAATAATTCCTTATCTTCGACAGGGTGACCGACTCGTTTGTATAGATCGTTTCTCATCGTTTCCCAATATGGCGGAATTGTATCGAGTAACGTAAAGATGTTCGAAACTCCGACATAGTCTACGGCTGCTGCATATAAATCAGGAGTGAACGTGATTCCTGCTAATGTTGCATATCCACCAAAGGAAGCACCGTATATACCGATTCGGTCAGGATCTGCAATGCCTTGATCGATTGCCCATTGGACTCCATCTGTAATGTCATCTTGGATTTTCAATCCCCATTGTTTATTGCCTGCATCCATAAATTCCTTTCCGTATCCAGCAGAGGAGCGGAAGTTAACTTGGAGAACCGCATACCCGCGATTGGCAAGCAGTTGTACTTCCGGATTATAGCCCCACATATCACGTGCCCAAGGGCCGCCGTGCGGGTTGACGATTAATGGTAATTGTTCAGGTTTTTTATTTTTCGGTAATGTTAAATAGCCATGAATCGTGAGGCCATCCCGGCTTGTGTACGAAATTGGATGCATATCGGCTAGAGAATCCCGATCTATCCATGAAGCCAGCTCTGTCAATTTCGTCAGTTCTTCCGTTTCCGCATCGTAATAATAGTAGGTGCCATATTCCTTGTCGCTCGACACCGATATTACGAATTTGTTCATTTCTTTATTGTAATCGTTGATTGACAATTCGCTTTCACTTACGTTAAGTTCTTCCATTAAGTTAGTAAAGATGTTTTCCAACTTTTCGTCGAAGAACACATAGTGAAGTTTATCGGTCATATAGACGACCGCAAGAATCGCATCCTGTGTGGGATCATAGAATCCGCCAGCGATATCGACTTGTGGGTTGGAATAAAGGACTTTCTCATTCGCCTCCAAGTCGAGTACGACTAGTTCCATTTTATCGCGATCCTTATTGGACACTGCATAAATGGATTGGTTATCTTTCGAAAAAGCAATTGGGGATATCACATCTCCTGCTTCCGTTTGGACAAATGGCTTAAATTGATCCTCTTCCGTTTCACGGTAGAGAATTGTACTATCTACCCCATCTGATTCAATCGCAATCCGAATCTTCCCATCATGGTCCGCAAGCCATCCGGCTATGTTTCCTGGATTTTTCGCTACATGATCCAGTTCGCCGGTTTTGATATTTAAACGATACACATCAAAGACAGTCGGATCTTCTTTATTCATGCCGATGAGAATTTCATTTTCGACGCCCGTCAAGTTGCTTATCAGCTGTACGCGTACCCCCTCATATGGAGTTAAATCACGTTCTTCTTGACCGTTGTAGCTGGAGGAGTAAATATGATAATTTTCATCGCCGCCGTTATCTTTTATATACAAAATGTGATCGTCTTTCCAAAATGAAAATGCGACATCCCGATCTTTGGAGCTAGTCACACGAATCGGTTCATCCTCACCATCCATCTTCTTGACAAAGACATTCATTCGACTTTCCCATTCAGAGCTATATGAAATATACTCTCCGTCAGGTGACATCTCGTAACCGAAATCTCCAGGGTTTCTCATGAAATCTTCTACCGAAATTTCACTTACCCCTTTATTGTCGATCCCCTTTAAACTGTATTGTTTAGCGTTCTCAAGGATGCTTGCCATTTCTTCAGTTGTAACGGTTTCATCCGCCTGACTATAGACTTTTAACAACCCATGAATTTTAGCGGTTTGCAAAAAGTCGGAAGTCGTCTTTTCATTTTCTTCAATACCAAGAGCCCGGGTTAGTATTTTGGAAATATCGCCTTTTGTAATTTCCTTTTTAGAGCTTAGTTCAGTTTCCCCCGTCCAACGCTTAGCAATCGCTTCTCTCATTTCCTTCGATCCGTGTTGATACGTCAGTACATCTAAAGCGGATCGGGTAAAGTCCTCTGCAGATACGGGTGCATCCACTTTCACATTTTCGGCTACTCGCACAGTTTCACGATCAATGGTCCGAACTGAGTCGTTGGCTTGAGCACCTAATGGATAGGACATGAGAAGCGCTGAAGCCATTACTGCTAGTAATGCTTGCTTTTTCACAGGTAAATTCCCCCTTTTGCTGTATTAGTTACATAGTACACTTGTACACCATGAGATGTCAAATAAATTTGTATACTCTTTTAATTATTACGGAATGACTGGAAAAAAGTTTCATTAAACTTGTGATTTTTGTATCATAATTTATTTAACAGGAGGAATCTGGAAGTCAGCAGCCTTGTTTACTGTCTTTACAATCAGTTTTTTGATTTTTTTCAGCCGGTTCTTTCTTTCCAGCCAATTTAGTACTTCTTCAATTCTTCAATAGTAAGCGAAATTTTAGTCTGGTCACGTTTTCTGGATTCCCCTGACACTTCCCCCATTGCAGTCATTCTTATATTTCCTTATTTTCGCCTGCTTTCGCTTCGACTTGTACACAAAGCCTCGATTATTCTGGCTGCATACAGTAAAAAATGGCAATTAAAACCTGTATTCTAAGATTTATTGGGGTTCTCTACCTAATGTCCCCATTGATAACAAAAGTTTGACTTGAGAATAAATGGAAGATAAAAAAATCAATGTATAATGTGCAGGTGCATGTGAAAGGGCTACAAATTTGAAATTATGAATATCCTAAAAAAGCCAGCTGTATACTCTACGGCTGACTTCTCACTCCCCATTATTCAATTGTAGTTAATAAACTAAATAGTGTGCTGTACAGATACCCAATATTGCCGAGCACCCAGTTAATACTTCTTCAATTCTTCAACAGTACGCGAGATATCTGCCATTCCGGCAACGTTCGTTTGTATATAATCGAGTCGGTGGGCGATGGTCATCGTTTTGCCAGTGCCTAGTCTTGTCGGCCTTTTCAAATGCAAATCCCGTTTTCCAGATTCCCCCAACACTTCAACTAGTGCAATCTTTCTTAGTTCCCGCTTATCTTCGCCTTCTTCTGCTTCAACTTTTACACAAAGCCTCGTTTGTTCTAGCTGCATGTAATATTTCTCGCCGAGTACAGACTTCCACCAAAATGCCCAAAAACCTCCTGATCGATTCGGCACGTACCCCCACTCTCCATCAATTGATTTTTGGATTTCTTGATAAAACCCTTGCCACGCATAACTGTCCCACTCAGATACAGGTGTTGTCCGAAATGAGCAGTACTTGTCTTCAAGCTTCTGCAAATGTCGATAATAGTCAAGGAAGATCGTATTGGTTACCCCCTTGGCTATTCCATCCTTCAATATTCTTATCATCATTTCTCGTTTGAACGGTACATAGCCTGCAGCGATAGCCGAATGATATTGACTCTGATCGGCGATTTTATAATAGACCGGAAGTTGAATAAGATTCGGAAATTCCCTCTTCACCGCTTCACGATAACGAACAAGTTGATCTGAATGGTCGTCGGTAAATGTTTTATCCTCAATTACTATGGCGTATGTATCATTGATGACGGCAAAAATATCTAGCGATTTGAATTGGCGCTCAATGGTGACTGTTTCGACTGTAGGGGCAGTTATGCCATGAGCATTGAAAATCGTTGAAATAAAATGAACAGCAGCTTCATGCAACGGCTCGTCCAGCAAACGATAGCGCTTGCTGCTCCAAGCAATCAAATAGCATAAAAAAGCATCTTGTGACAGTTCACTCGTCGCAAACTGAAATAAATTAGGCGCTTCTGGTTGGACAATTATTGGCGGGATCGATTCAATGCGCTTTGCATAACCGCATTGTTCCCGGCACACATATGCAGGATACCCGCCTAGAATAATCCCGCCATCGTTCGTTTCTTGCAGTTCTTCCCATGCATCTTCCACTAACTCAGCACTGCAACGTGGACAAACCAATGATTTCATACTCTATCTCCTCCCGATCTATAAACGTTTATTGGAGTTGTAAACAGCAGGTAACAAGCAAGTCGGTCTCAAAAATTACACCTCCATGTTCCTGACTTAACGTCAGTGGCACAAAAAAATCGCAGTACTTTTCTCTATAAATCCCAATCTTCTTACCCCTGCTAATCTATCTATTATCGCCACGCCTTCTATTGACTATTATACTAGCAAATTAGATAATATCGTAGGAAAGGAGGATAGCTATCGCGATGTAATCTACTTGGATACGAATGGAAATCACAAGTATGATTACGGGGAGTTAGTTCTTGAAGTTGTAATTAAGGAAATTATGATGGAATAAACGAGCAATATCCTCCAAGGTGACTAATGCACGTTATAAAGTCATTCTATTTTTCCGACAAAATAAAAGACCACTCAAATGAGTGATCAATCAACGTGTCCATGCCTTTCATACCTCTATGAGCATTCCTTTACAATCTATAAACTTCATGTTCTAGCTCATCTAATTTACTCGTCCATCGTAACCCCGATACTTCGGGGAATAAATCGCGGTAAGAACCCCAATTCAATATATGAATATCTTGCAAACTCTCGTGTGGAATATTCGATAGGTTTTGGGAATTATAGGCTGGCTTATGGACGTAAATCAACAATTTCTCAGCCAAATCAATTTCAATCGACCAGTCAATTTCCTCCGGTGTTTGTTCTCCCATCAAGCGCCCTGCATAAATCAAATGTCGGTTGGAGTCGTTCGTATTCCACCAATTCTCCTGTGAAATCCTTTTACCAATCGTTTGCATATCGGCTTTACCAATATACAGCAATACATTGCTACCATATACGGGATGTTTCCCATAGACTTGGTAGATTCCATAGTCCGTTTCCTCATTCATTAATGCCCTTAAATTCTCCAATGTATAAGGGCCTTCCCAGTCAATATGGATCAGTTTCATATGTTGGTACTCCAAAACCTAGCCTCCTATTAAACAGATTGTGAACGTTTCTTTCTGCTGTTTAGAATTATTTTAGTATAGTCAGTACTGATGAATCTCTTCCCAGACACTACTCACCGAAACTCCGAACCCCCACCCCATATCGACCTTCCCCCAGTATGACCAGTCAACCCATGCTCCTCTTCCTTCACTAGTTGCAATCTCCCTGGCTCTTCATGGTGATGCCAGTCATAGCCTTCTGGAGTTACAGAGGATTGAAGTTTTTGGATATCCTGCTCGGCGAATCCGAGCTCAACTGCTAGTGACGGATTTTGTTGGATTGCTTCGTAGAGTTGCATGTTGGCGATTCCGAAATGCACATTGTCTGACATAAGGTAGGCTTCTTGAGGCAGTACTGCATCGAATTGAGAGTCAAAGACAGGGAAGACTCCTTCTACTACTGTCCCGTCGTTATGGATTGAGACATTCTTTTCGAATTGAACATTTGTGACTTCGTGAACGGATCCATCCAAGTGTCCGTTTCGGCTTAGCAGCTCTTCCGCTTGTACTGTGTTTTGGTCTGTCACCATTTCGAAAACACTTACACCAAGTGCACCGACGGCCGCCACCTTCCCGACCTTTTTAGCCCCTTCCACTAATAGCTCCTTGTCCTGTAATGCAGCTCCCTTGAATGTTTGTCCTAAAGCTGATCCTGTGTATGCTAGCCCGCCCCCAATTCCCTTCGCGGTATTCACGGAGGAAGTTTTGATGTCATTCCAGCCCTCACTCATTCTTCCCGGATCCTTCGTCACCGTTCCGTATAGTCCGTTTACTGCACCATCCGCAAAGTGAGCTGTATTCGCGATGACATGGCGTGAAGAATCCACTACGCTGTTGCCTACATCTTTTAGATAATCGCCAGTCTTCGGAAACTTGGTGGACACAAGGGCACTCGCGACATTCACGCCTCCCTTAGCAATCCCACCGCCAATTTGGTTGATCCCCTTTCCAACAGTACGGAATAGCTTCATATTGGCATCCCCCTAGTCCATATAAACCACAACACAATTTATTACCATTATACCACTACCACCATTATCGATTACAATGCTTTCCAAGTAATCAGTTTATGTCGCCTCATAACTTGGAACTTTTAAATATCTTTACTCAATAGTACCTCTTGCAAGACTTTGCCCTATATAAAGAGTGAATGGACTGTTCACTAGAGAAAGGGAAATGACAATGATTAGGGAATGTGTAGAATTAATTTCAGCGTTGGAAAATGAGGTAATTCGGTAAGACACAACAGTTGAGCTTCGCGCTATCCGTACACTCGTTAAACTGCGGATCAATCAAAAAGTCTACTCATTCGATCCCGTAGTCGGTGGCTCGGAGCCAATATATACACCATTTTGCCCTTTGATGAACAACCTCAAATAAATCACTAATTTCAGCAATAAAAATCGAATGGAGGCAACCAAATGTAGAAATGGTTGCCTCCATTTAATACTGATTTATTGCACGATTCCACATAAATAGAAGGATGCCTGCTTGCTAAACAGTTTGGTCTGATTGTGATAAATAAAGCTAATCGAAAATGGTTGACTTCATTAATTTTTGACCCTTATACACGTTTGTACTTAACTGATACAAGTACAAATCATTATGATATTGCCATCAGGATCTTTAAAAGAAAACTCTGCCAAATCGGGATGAACAATAATTTCCGTTATTATCTCTGCACCCATTTTAGTGACATGGTTATATGCTGCGTTAATGTCGGAAGCACTTAGGTTAAAGAGTGGCTGATTTGATGGAATAAATCTATAATCTTCCTCAAAACAATGGTTGTCAAGCGTGATCCCAGGACGTCCGTCACCCATATCTAAAGTGTATACAGGTCCAATATTATTCCCCTCTCTTACTTGCAAACCAAGCAAATCACTATACCATTGTATTGAACGTTCTAAATCCGATACATGAACAAAAATCGTATCAACCCTATTTTCAATTGGTTTAAACAAGTTAGCACCTCCATCGATTTGATAATAGATAATTCTATATTATTATCAATAATTCCTGCTCGTAACTATTTCCGATTAATATAAAGTTTGGTCTTTCCCCTCTATATAGAGGGGAAAGGGGGAATCAAACTAAACGGATGCCTCTGAATTTCTTCTACACTTAGTTAACTAGATAAAAAGTCCCGTTTTGGTGATAACTTCTACTATTCAATAGATAACTCAACAGTTTCGATAGATAACTCACCAAATTCAATAGATAATCCTCTCGATTCAATAGATAAAAAAAAACAGCAAGCCAACCAGTCCCAAAACCGATCGACTCACTGTCTCACATGTTGCAGCAGTCTGTTTACTCATCGTAAGATTTCCCTATACAGTTGGTTTTCCTTAATATACTCATAACAAGCTCCCGGCAAGAGGTATTGCGGTTCTCCCCCTAATGCGAATTCCTCCCGGATGTACGTGGAGCTGATCTCCATCGCCAGTCCTTTATCTAGGAGCTGGAAACGTCCGTCATCATGGTTCCTCAATAGCGGTGACTTTGAAATTGTCGCCAAGATGTCGATTCCATTCCGTGCCATGACGATGAATTTGTTTTCACTTATTAATTCTTCAGCCCATTTCCATTTTCCTTCCCCGATATCCACCAGCAAATCGGCACCCATAATGAATTGAAGGTCAGCACCAGGGAAAACTTCCTTGAAGTAGCGCATTGTATAATAGGTGTATTGATTCCCTGGCAACACGTTCAATTCATAATCATCCAAGATAAACTTCGGATTCTTCTCAATCGCCAATTTCAACATTTCAACACGATGTACATCATCCGTCTGCAGCTTTTTGTCCAAGCGTTTGCTCGATGACGGAAGAAAGATGACGAAGTCCAGATCCTTACGGTGAGCGACCGTAGAGGCGGTCCAAAGGTGGACGTTGGTCACAGGATCGAAAGATGACCCATAAATTCCTATTTTAACTCCATCTGCAAATAGCTTTTCAATGTCTTTTCCTGGATTCAATGTTGTAAGTTGTTTTTTACTGTTCGGCGCCTGTCTTGACATTCGACTCTCCCCCAAATCAATTATGCAGATCTGCAATTTTCTCCTTGACCTTTTGAATGCTCGCCATTTTATTGTCCCAACACCGTTGACTCAAATCCACAGGATACTCTTCCGGATTCAGTGTACGCTTATACTCACTCCATAATAGTCCTATGCTCTCTTTTGCATACCTCTGAATCTGTTCGATGGTTGGAGATTCATACACCAGTTTTCCGTCAATGAAAATATCATGGAGCAATTCCACCGCTTTGAAATTTGTTACGAACTTTGAGATGAATGTATGTGTCGGGTGAAACATTCGTAGTCTTTCCTCTTCTTGCGGTCGTTCATCAATCATCGCGATATAGTCGCCTTCCGCATGTTGATTGACTGTATTCACGATACGGTATACCTTCTTCAAACCCGGAGTAGAAACCTTCTCTGGATTTCCGGAAATTTTTATCGTATCCACCATTCGCCCATTTTCATCTTCGATAGCGACCATTTTATAAACCGCTCCTAGTGCGGGCTGGTCAAATGCGGTAATCACTTTTGTTCCGACACCCCAAACGTCGATTCGAGCTCCCTGCAACTTGAGATTCAGGATTGTGTCTTCATCCAAGTCATTCGAAGCGATGATTTTCGCATTCCGAAACCCGGCAGCATCGAGCATTTTTCTCGCTTCTTTCGATAGATATGCCATATCCCCACTATCTAAACGAATCCCGACGAAATTAATCTGATCCCCTAATTCCTTCGCCACTTTTATCGCATTTGGGACACCCGATTTCAAGGTGTCATACGTATCCACTAAGAAGATGCAATCCCTATGTCGACGTGCATATTTACGGAAAGCCTGATAGTCGTCTTGATACGTCTGCACCATCGAATGAGCATGCGTACCTGCCACTGGTATTCTGAACATTTTTCCGGCCCGTACATTGCTCGTGGCGGAGAATCCGCCGATGTACGCAGCCCTTGTTCCCCAAACGGCAGCATCAAATTCATGCGCCCGTCTTGTTCCGAACTCGATCGCTTGTTGCTCCCCTACAACTTGTTTGATGCGCGCCGCCTTTGTAGCAATCAAGGTTTGGTAATTGACGATGTTCAACAATGCGGTCTCGATTAATTGGGCTTCCGCTAAGTTTGCTTCGACTTGGAGAATCGGTTCATTGGCGAAAACAACTTCCCCTTCCTTCATCGATCGAATTGTCCCGGTAAAGCGAACAGTTTTCAAGTAGCCCAAGAAGTCCTCTTCATACCCTACCACCTCACGTAAATAGTCAATATCGCTATCCGAGAAACGGTATGTTTTTACATAGTCGATAATTTTCTCCAATCCGGCAAAAACACCAAAGCCGGCACCGAAAGGAAGTTTTCTAAAATACAACTCGAAGACCGCTTTCCTCTCGTGAATCCCATCTTCCCAATACGTTTCGGCCATATTGATTTGATAAAGATCTGTGTGAAGCGCAAACCCATCATCTTGATAATTCATATCCATTCCCCCAATTTGAAATTTGAATCTGGAAGGCGGAAAGTGATTCCGCCCTCCAACCGTTGAGCGTTTTACAGCTTCAATTCACTTGAATCGACAACCTGTATCCCATAGTTCTTTTGAAGTTCGCTTATTTCCTGTTCTGTACTGTCTTCAAACCCTTGTATCGAACTCATGCAATCCTTCAGTAAATAGATGTTTGAAGTCAATTCAACGTCTGTTTTGTAGTAATCAACAATCTGTTTCACAGATTCTAATACACAATGGGATTTTGCCTCGCCGCCGATGATAATTTTTTGATAGCCCTTTAAAGACTCCAAGAACTCATAATTCGCCATGTCTGTTTTGGAATATTCCGGTTTAACAATACCGTACATTTCGCTCAAAGGGTCCTGCCCCTTAAAGATTTTAATGATTTCAGTCTGACGAACCATCGAATGGAAATGGATGATGTTCGAGAATTGTCCTTCGAGAGCAGCACCAAATGTGCCAGCTAGACAATGATACGGCCAGATAATCAATTGCTTTTTCCCGACCTTCTCCAACTGTTCGATGTACTCTTTACTCTCTTCTGGTTGTTGCGTCGCTCTCCATTTGCCATTTTCCACATCAACTCGAGTAATTACCGTGAATGGTGCAGGGTGATTGCCATCTTTATCGATCCACCATGACGAGTGAAAAATTTGTTCAATGTCGTGAGCATCCATCGACACACATATGCTGGTGATTTTTTTCAGATTGTCATAGATGAAACGCGTCATGTTCTCCACGTCTATGTGCGAATTCGGGACAGCAAGTTCCCCGTTTTCCAGGAAATCGTTTTGGACATCAATGCCAATGAACAATACCTTTTCCTTATCTTCCGAAGACGGAGCAATGCGTTCCTTACTTGCCAAGACCGCCAATTCATTCATTTTCTTCGGGTTGTGGCCTCCAATCAAACGAACGTCCACGATTTCCTCAAATTTGCTTTTCATTTTCAATACACTCCTTTTAATAGATAACAATTTCATATTTGTTAATTGTTTTACATAAAGATGCAGAGCAATACGTTGTGTTCTTTCCTTATAGCGCATCGCTCTTTACTCACCTATTATCTCCATATGGACGGAGTCACATCTACATCTTTGAAACAATACAATTTGGATGGTCTTCTCGTATCCGCATTCGGTTCCGTCTTTTTAGGTTCATTGTTGTGATCAAGTGCTTCTGTGATAAATGGAAGTGTTGGCGCTTTCCGAAAGAAGCCCGGCTTATTTTTCACAACAGGATCATCTACGAAGGCAAGCAAAACCTGTCTAAGTTCTTCCATCTTGAATTCCTTTGGAAGGAAATATTTCACCACAGTGGTTTGCAATACATCCCTTTCCACCGCACGTACAGCATCCTTGATAATAACATGATGGTCAAACGCCAATTCCAATTGAAACACTTCATCCAGCGTAAACAGCCGAACTTCAGCCGCGTCATCAGAAGCCATCCTTTTTTCGAGATATGTTTCCGGAACAATCGCATAATGTGCGTTCGAAAGAATCCATCCCCGTTTATCTCTGCCATACTTGTCATAGACGCCGAAATGTTTCACTTCGATGCCTTCTACACCTGTCTCTTCTTTCAATTCCCGTTGTGCTGCCTCATATGCAGTTTCATCTCTTTGGATGAACCCCCCTGGCAATGCCCATTTGTTACCTTCGATATTCGGTTGCCCATCCGAGTCTATACCTGCCCGTTTGATGAGCATCAATGCCAATGAATATGCCGACCGACTTTTCCCGTTATGAAAAGGTTCTTCATTTGGAAGCAACGTGAAAACCGCAATGTCGCTTGTGTATCCATCTGGGGTGATGTACTTTCCTGAATCGTAATATTGTAATGCTTCTTCTTCAGTTCGATAGATTTTCAATTGACGATCTCCTTTCTCTTTTAACTCTATTCTATTAACGATTATCTACTTGTTAATTATAGTATGCTGCATTTTTATTTTTGTGCATGATTTTCAAAATCCTAGTTGATTAATGATTTTCTCACTATTGATAATGACAATTTCAGGTACAGGTACTCGATTTCTACTGAATAGTTGTACTAGTCCGTCAAAAGTCTTATACTATAAAAGTAGAAAGGTATTCTATTTTTTGGATACGACAACATATATAGGTAGTGGGACACATTCTAAAGGGGGATTAAAATGAAAAAATTACATTCTAAGAAATTATTCAAAGCGACGTTAGCGACAACAGTTGCTGCAGGGGCGATTGTTGCAGCTACTCCGGTAAATATCGAAGCCGCTACGCGAGGGTTTGCCGATGTCAAGGATATCCCAAGCCATCACTTTTATGAAGCCGTTATGGATTTGTCTTCAAGGGGCATTATTGGTGGGTATCCAGATGGTACTTTCAAACCAAGTCAAAATATTAGTCGGCAGCACGCTGCAAAGTTTTTGGCTCTATCTTTAGGGTTGGATACAGTGAATGTCAAGGATCCAGGATTTAAAGATGTTAGCAAAAAGAATCCCTACTACGGTGCTATTGCGGCGCTGGTTGAAGCGGGGATCATTTCAGGTTATGCGGATAACACCTTCAAACCTAATGATAATCTGACAAGAACACAGATGGCAAAAATGCTAGTGCTTGGGTTCAAATTCAAATCCAAAGATCCTCAGCGCAACCCGTTTAGTGATATCGATGCCAGCAAATGGGATAAAAGCTTCGTCCAAGTATTGTATGCTAATGAAATTACAACTGGGACCTCACCGACGACATTCTCGCCTAATGCCTTTGTAACACGTGGGCAGTTGGCTTCCTTCATTTATAGAAGTGAAGCTGCAACTAAGTCACAACCAACGCCTGAACGACAACCGGAGCCTGAAGCGGTCGATCGTAACCAGCTAGCTGTAGACGCGGCATACTTTCAAGTGACAGGCGGTACATTAGAGATTCCATATGGCAACAATGCAACGGACGAGCAGAAATTAGCCGCTGTCCAAACTTATGCCACTTCCCTCATTACTGAACAAGGTGTTGTCGCAAAGGTTGCCAAGGGTAAAAAGGCGGGGCTTTATGTGGTCACCTTGACAAAAGGTGGCGCGAAAATAGATAAAACAATCGCCATGACATTCGAAACAAAAGCAGGCACTCATTATATTAAGGAAGTAAAAACGCTGAACGCTAAACAAATTGAAGTGACGTTTGCAACCCCTATTTCAAAGTCAACAGTCTTGGATGGCCGGAACGTCGTACAAAATATTTCTGTCACAACAAACACTGGGACGACTGTGAGTCCTGGACAACTTACAGGTGTTTTATCTTCCGACGGGAAAACATTAACAATTACAGCAAGTGGGTCCTTTATTGGGGAATATACATTGACAGCAACGGATGCTATTAAATCTTCGACAAATGAACCACTCGATAAGTATTCGGAAACCTTTAAAGCATATGACACGACTGCTCCTAGACTGGTGTCCAGTTCTGCCTCGGCAAAAACATCGACAACTTCGTTCTCACTGTTTTTCGATGAACCTGTGAATGCTGCGGGCGCTACTGCTTATGTCAACAATACGCTCGCAACAGTCACAAACAATCCGACGGATCCAAATCGGCTAGATGTCACAGTACGCACACCGGTTCGAGCAGGCACGACTGCAAGGATTTCCGTAACAAATGTGAAAGACTACAATAACAATTTAACATCTCCAAACCCGGTAGAAACGTCCGTAACTGTTGCAGTCGACACGAACGCCCCAACGGTGACCGATGTAAAAGTCACAGCCAACAACAGAATCGAATTGACGTACGATAAAGAGATGGATATCTCTTCATTCACAGGGAACGCGCGAATTGTCCATTCAAATGGCACGACTACTCAGCTTACTGCAACGTCTGGCGGGAATTCCAGAACTGTGATCTTATCGGGGGCGTCATCGATTTACAATAACATGTACAATGCCACACTTTTTGTCGACGCTGGTGTTAAAGACATTTATGGCTATAGTGCCGACCTGTATTCAACTAACTTGAATTTCAATTATGACACAATCGCGCCCGCATTATCATCGGTCGAATGGAGAGATGGCATAATCATTGCGAATTTCACAGAAGATATTGCGCTTGGGACAAATAATGTCATCTATCTCGTCAATCAACAGACAAGTGACTCCACGCCAATTTACTTGAACTATTACAGCGGGGCGAACACATCAATTTACTCCAATACATTAACAATCTATCATGCTTTACCAAACGGGACGTATCAGCTAACTATCCCGGAAAACACGGTTGTCGATAAAGCACCGATTCCTAATCCGAATGTGTGGGCAACAGAAACATTTACGGTTCAGAATTTCGTATGGGATACAACTCCCCCGGTAGTTTACTGGATCACAAGTGGCGGTGAATCAGGTTATTCACAAACGCAAACCGTTTCTTTTACAGTGTTTGACGACAACAGTGGTGTGAATCTAAATACCGTGCAAGATATTTCTAACTATAAATGGGATGGCCATCCACTACCGTCAGGTTCTTCTGTATCCATATCAATCACGCCTGGGACGACTGATAAAGTTACATCTGTTGCCGTAACAATCCATGTACCAACGGCAAGCATCGCGACAACTAAAACCGCAATGTTTACAGTGAACAATATTCAGGATAACAGCGGAAACTGGAATACGCATACTGAAGGTGAAGTGACATTTTATAGTATCAATCAAAATTAATCTAAATTCGCTTTAACTATAAGGTTTGGACAAGAATGTAGATTGAGATAAATAAGATGAGGGTATCCGCATAAAACAAGTTTCATTGTTTTACGGCGGGCACCCTTTTTGGTGTACTATGACTGTGAATGACCTGGAAAGTGACTTCGGCACTTCCAATCCTGATGAAACAAGAGCCATAGGATGTTAAAGAAGAGGCTTGTAGATCCGTGTTAGGTGTGGAATGCAAACTTACGGAGACTGTGGTCAATGGTTTCTATGGCAATAGAAAAAGCACCTCCTTCAAGTTGATCTATTGTTCATACCAGAAGATGCTTTTAAAAATATGCGTTGTTTGATTGGGGGCTTACGTTTTAATGTTTATTTTTTTGAGTTGGACTAGACAACAAATCTGACACAAAGAAGACGAAGACACACATCAATTTCCGATCGATTTCTTACGTCAGTAACAATACATTATAATTATTTACTTTTATTTCATCTAAATAGAGTGTACTTTTCATTAGAGGACTTACAGTTTGAGTTTTATTTCCTTATAGCAGGGCGTTAACCAGTTTGCTCTTTTTTCCTCGAACTGTTTGATGTGATCTTCTTTCCCGTAGGTTATACTGATTTCGTCAAGACCTTCGAGCAACATTTTTCGATGGTATGGGTCGATGTCGAAGCTAAGAATCTTGTTGCTTTCGGTAATAATAGTTTGATTTGAGAGATTGACTGTTAATTGTGTTCCTTCTGCTGCAATCTCAAATAATTCTTGTATGATCTCAGCAGGTTGCGTAATGAGTAGCAACCCGTTTTTAAACGAATTATTATAGAAAATATCGGCAAAAGAACAAGCAATAATAACTTTGAATCCATAATCAATTAATGCCCAAACCGCATGCTCACGAGAAGAACCTGAGCCAAAGTTATCCTTGGCTAATAAAATGTTTGCACTTTGATAGAGTGGACTGTTTAAGACAAAGTCATTGTTTACCTCTCCTGTATCCTTGAATCGCCAATTATAGAATAAGTACTTTCCAAATCCCGTTTGATCATTTATTTTAAGAAATTCCTTTGGGACAATAGCGTCTGTATCAACATTCGAACGATTAAGCGGTACCACATAGCCTTGGTGAGTTTTAAATGGTTCCATCTTAATTCTCCTTTACCGAATCATATTTCCTAATGTCTACAAAGTATCCTTTTAGCGCAGCTGCCGCAGCCATGGGCGGGCTCACTAAATGTGTACGTCCTCCGCGACCTTGACGTCCTTCAAAGTTTCTATTAGAAGTAGATGCACATCGTTCCCCAGGTAATAAGTAATCTGGATTCATCCCTAAACACATACTACATCCAGGTTCTCTCCATTCGAATCCAGCATTGATAAATATCTTGTCTAACCCTTCAGCTTCAGCTTGTTCTTTTACACGATGTGATCCAGGAACAACCAATGCTGTAACTGTAGAAACCACTTTATCATTACTTAACTTAACAATATCTGCTGCGGCTCTTAAATCTTCTATTCTTGAATTCGTGCAAGAACCTATGAAGACTTTATCAATCGCAATATCCATGATAGACATACCGGCTTTTAATCCCATATAATCTAATGCATTCTGAGCAGACTTTTGCTCTATTTCAGTTTTGAAACTGGTTGGATCTGGTATATTTTCTGTTACTTCTACGACCATGTCAGGAGTTGTCCCCCAGGTGACGAATGGGGAGAATTCGCTAATATCAACAATCAGTTCGCGGTCATAACACGCATCTATGTCTGGTATTAGCTGTTGCCAATCTGCAAGAGCTATAGCCCAACCCTCTCCTTTTGGAGCATATTGACGGCCTTCAAGGTATTTAAAAGTTTTATTATCTGGTGCAAACAACCCTGCGCGGGCTCCTGCCTCAATTGCCATATTACAGATCGTCATGCGTTCCTCAATCGATAAGTCTGACGCTGCTTCACCTGTAAATTCAAACACAAAACCAGTGCCACCTGCATTTCCAATGCGCTTAATGATTCCAAGTACAATATCTTTTGCTGTTAAGCTTTTTGGTCGCTTACCCTTTAATTCAATGCGCATTGTTTTAGGTTTTATTAGTGGTATTGTTTGAGTCGCAAGAACATGTTCAAGTTCACTTGACCCAATACCGAACCCGAAAGCACCAAAAGCTCCATGGGTAGATGTGTGACTATCACCACACACAATTGTTTTTCCTGGGGTGGTTAACCCTAACTCAGGTCCTATAACATGGACAATCCCTTGGTTTTTACTTGATAAATCAAATAGTTCAATATTGAAATCATGGCAGTTAGTAATTAATTGGTCAATCTGTTCTTTTGCAAGCATATCAGTTATTGGCTTTGAACGATCTGTGGTTGGGACGTTATGATCAATGGTTGCAAAGGTTAAATCAGGACGACGTACCTTTCTGTCACTAATCCGTAGTCTTTCAAATGCTTGTGGAGAAGTTACTTCATGGATTAAATGTAAGTCAACATAAAGTAAAGAAGGTTCTCCTTCTTTTTCATATATAACATGTGATTCCCAAATTTTATCAAAGAGCGTTTTACCCATCGATTTCCCTCCATTTTTATCAGTTTTCATTTTCTTTGACATCTGTATTAAATAAGGAAGTTATTTTCAAAGGGCTAGGTGCATTGTTTCATTATCCACTGTATATATTCTTGGAATTTCAGTGATTGGTTTGGGTTAGTTACAATAAATTCATTCGTTTATTATATTGCCCAGTTAGGGATTGGATGTAAATCAGAAACCTTTCCCGCCTTGATTACTTGCCCCGGAACATCGTGCCCGACGATTCCCGGTAAATCTCTGGCTATAGATAACAACCCGTCTAAATCAACATTAGTGCTATGCCCCATCATATGAAGCATGTGGACGAGATCCTCTGTGCAAATGTTACCTGTAGCGCCAGTTGCAAATGGACAACCACCTAATCCACCCAGAGATGAATCGTAGCGATCGACCCCTGCTCGAATTCCTGCTAAGACGTTCGCTAACCCCATTCCCCGGGTATTATGGAAATGTAATGTTAATTCTAGTTAAGGCCACGTCTCTCTTACTTTTGTAAGTAATGATTCAACTTGTGTTGGATTCGCCATTCCTGTGGTATCAGCCAGTGTTACACTCATCACACCACGCTCAAGGTATCCTTCAATAATTGAAAAAAGCTTTTTCTTACTTATATCACCTTCGTACGGACAGCCGAACGAGGTTGCGATAGAACCATTTAACCGTAATACTGTTCCTCTAATTAAAGAAGAGATGTTGGTAAGCTCCCTTAATGACTGTTCGATTGTTTTTCTAGTGTTTGCTAAATTATGAGTTTCGCTTGCAGACATTACAAAGTTGATTTCGTCGATGTCCCTGGAAAGAGCAATTTCTGCACCACGAGTGTTTGGGACTAGGCAAACATATGTGACACTAGGATCTCTTTCAATTGCGGCAACGACATTGATAGCATCTCTTAACATCGGTACAACTCTTGGAGAGACGAAGGAGCTCACTTCAATGCGACTTAAACCAATTTTTGACAACGTATTCAGAAGCCCAATTTTCTCTTCTGTCGGAATAAACCTCTCTTCAATTTGAAATCCGTCCCTCGTTACGACCTCCTGGATATGAATTGCTTTCATTTAATTTCCCTCATGCTATCAACCGATTTCGGTAACATTTCTTTGGAATTATCATCTGGTAACGAGAAAATCTTATCCACTAATGAGTAGTTTCCAGCTAAACGGCCAATTGGAGCAAGTTTGGCTAAATTAATTCTCCCTTTCTCGTAAAGCTCATCATTAACATGATAGCGAACAACGCGCCCTAGAACGAGATGATCCTCACCAAGCTTTATAACGTCATGCAAGATACATTCCATACTAATTGGTGATTCCTCAACACGTGGCGACTTGACTATCTCACTCTCACCTGGTGTCAATCCTGTATATTCAAACTCATTTACATCACTTGGAAAATTTTCTGAGCTGCGGTGCATTTCATTTCTTAGCGTTGCAGGTGTAATGTTTATAACAAACTCCTTTTGCTCAAGAATATTTACTAGCGTATCTTTAGTAGTTCCTTCTCTCTCGCCAACTCCGGGACCTATAGAAATGGATAGAATTGGAGGTTTTCTAGATGCTACTGAAAAGAAGCTAAATGGTGCCAAGTTTGGGGTACCGTCACTAGATATTGTGGATACCCATGCAATCGGCCTTGGTACAACTGCACCAATCAAGAGCTTGTATGTGTCTTTTGTATTTAAATCATCTGGATTTATAATCATTGTTTACTTCCTCTCAAATGAGTTTTTAATATATAAGTAGGTTTCAATAATTATCACCTAACAATCACATAACTAAATTTTTCTGTTATCCTTCAATTTTTTGATTTGGCTTTCACTTAGACCTAATAACTCTTTAAACACCTCATTATTGTGTTGCCCAAGTGCTGGACCTGCCCATTCTGTCCCTCCGGGAGTTATACTAAGCTTTGGAATAATGCCCGGCATTTTTAGTTTTCCATATCCTTCGACGTCTACCTCTTCTATCATCTTCCTATATAGAAAATGTTGGTCCTTAAACATATCGGCAACGTTATAAATTGGACCTGATGGGATTCCATGATCTTCGAGTTTCATTAAAATATCTTTCAATTCAAATTGGCTTGTCCATTTCTCGATTTCTCCATCTAAGTATTCAGCCCTTTCAGAACGTCCTTTATTTGTTTGAAATCTTTCATCATCAGATAAATCTTTACGATTCATCGCTTCACACAATCGTTTAAAAATACTATCACCATTTGCACCAATTACAGCGTATTTACCATCTTTTGAAAGGTAAATATTTGATGGTGTAATTCCTGGCAATGTACTCCCGGTTCTTTCTCTAATCAGTTGAGAATGATCGTACTCAGGTACCATACTTTCCATTAAACTAAATATGGCTTCGTATAAAGCGACATCTACTATTTGACCTTCTCCATTCAGATCCCGGTGCCGTAGTGCCATAAGAGCACCGATTACTCCATATAGGGCAGCAACAGAATCCCCTAGGCTTATTCCTACTCTTGTAGGAGGCAATTCAGGATATCCAGTAAGGGCACGAATACCCCCCATTGCCTCTCCAATGCTTCCAAACCCAGGTTTATTATGGTAAGGTCCATCTTGTCCGTAACCTGAAATTCTGACGAAAATTATGCCCGGATTTAATTCCTTTAGATCCTCATAGCCAATTCCCCATTTCTCCAAGGTACCTGGACGGAAATTTTCGACAACAATATCTACTTCTTTAGCAATGTTTCGGATTAATTCTTGTCCTTCAGAAGACTTTAAATCCAACGTAATACATTTTTTATTTCTTGATTGGACATACCACCAAAGCGATGTCCCCTCATGAAGAACTCTCCAGTTCCTAATAGGATCTCCTTTTTCAGGCGGTTCTACTTTAATTACTTCAGCTCCAAATTCAGCCATTAACCTCGATGCAAATGGGCCTGCAATCAAACTGCCCAATTCTAATACTTTGATTCCTTCAAGTGGTTTACTCATCAGTTTCCTCCATTCCATTTGCCTCGCGAGAATTGTTTATTGTTTATTGTTTACTGTTGACAGTTAGTAATCAAAAAAAATTGCATCGTTGTCTTTACACTGTTAAGTCAATCCATAAGTTAACAAAAATACACACAATTACTTTTAAATAGGGGAACTTTTGACCAATCACAATACCTGGAAATTTAGATACTCTTTTAATTCCTTAAATAGCCCCTTTGACTTCGCTCAATCGCCGGGTGAAAAATGATAATAAAAGAATCAACAAGGACAATCCACCCAAAGAAAACCAGGCAAATTCATACGTAGAAGTTTTATCAACAATCCAACCAAATAGTGGAGGAACTAAAACAATTCCCAAAGATCCTATCATCAAACTAAAACCCGTTGCGGTCCCTGCTAAGTTTTTAGTGGTAGACTCGCTTGCCATATTCATCCAGATACCATTAAATCCTGATACACAGAAACCGAATATACAGGAAATGAAGAAAATGATGAAAAGTGGAGTTTGACTTGGTAATACTGCGACAGTTACGCTGGTTATAAATGTAAGTAATGCTATAATCATAAATATAATTTTTCGATTTCCATTAAAGATAAAATCACTAATAACTCCCCAAGCAATCCTACCAAAAGAACCACTTACTTCTGAAAAAACCAATAATAGACCTGCCATTGCCAGATTCATTTGGAATTTATCGTGAGCATAAATTATAATAAAGGTATTCCAGCTAATTTGTATTCCGCTTAATCCAGCGGCAGATAGACTAATTTTCCAGAGAGTTTTATTCCGTATGATTTCTTTAAGCCTTCTGAGAAATAATTGGATAGTTAATTTTGGAGTACCCGCAACATTCTTTTCAGGTGAGTCCCGATAGTAAATGAAAGCAAAAATACTAATGGTAATTAGTAATAAACTCGCTATCAATATAGCCAGTCTCCAGCCTATCTGGATTGCTATGGGTAATAAAATTAAGGATGCTAAAGCCGAACCAAAGGTCATACCCATCTGCTTAATTCCCATCGCTGTGCCTCTTCTCTTCAACGGAAACCAATATACAATACCTAAATTTGTAGTTGTATGTATTGTGCCAAAACCAAGGCCTCCTACGAAAAGAAAAACTAAAATTAATCCAAGACTATACGAAAACGAGAAAAAAACAAATGAAAATCCCAATACTAAACCTAATATCAATAATAAATGTCGTGAACCCCACTTATCACTTATAAAACCAGAGGGTAATCCAATAAAGAGCTGACCTAAGTAAAGAGCTGCTGGCAATAATCCAATTTGAGCATTGGTTAACTCTATATCAGTACCAATTAATGCACCTAAAGGTGCTAGACTACGACCAACAATGGCGACAGCAATTTGAACAGCCAATAGCCAACCTAGCATGATCCAAGCGATTCGCAATGATGAAGGGCCATAGCGTGATAGATTCATATTTACCCCCTAATCCAGTGAATAATCGATTGCAAAGTATTGTTTTAGCATAATTCATTTTGACAAGTACTTATAATGTACTCTATACATTCTGTTTATTTTTTTTACTTTTGTTCATAAAACTAACAAATGCAGAGATATCAGAGTCCATATGTTTTTCCATTAATTTTTTTGCAATTGTAGCATTCCCATCGGAAATTGCCGTGAAGATTTCCCGATGTTCCTTAATGTAATCATCATTTACATCGTTTCTATGATAATTACCAATTATCGTGCTTCTATAATAGGTGATTTTACCCTTTAATGTTTCCACCATATCAATTAAAGAATTGTTTCTTGAAGAAATTACAATAATGTCATGAAAGATAATATTATTCTTAATAATATCTTTTGAATCATTTCTTCGAAAAGCTTCCTCGCTTCTTTCTAAAACTTCTTTTAGATGGGTAAGTTCTTCCTTAGAAATGAATTTAGTTGCTAATTCAACAGCCATCGATTCTAGAGCCTTCCGGCACTGATAAACATCAATAACGTCTTTCTCCGTATATTCGATAACATGATTATAGTTATCTTTTTGAACAACTAATCCTTCCTGTTCTAATCTTCCCATTGCCTCACGTACAGGACCCCTACTTACCCCAAGATCAGCCGCAATTCTCGATTCAACCAGCTTTTGTCCTGGCTGGTAAACACCTTCCAATACTTCTTTTCTTAAAATTGAATATACCTGGAGATAAAGTGGCTCCATTTTTTGTATTTTCATTATCATCATTCCATTTTTAAATTATTTTACTTTCAGATGTAACACTTTTAAGTCTAGCAAAATTCAGCAACAAAGCCCAGGAAACCATAGACTCTCAAGCCCAATGCGTACTGCGTTTAACAATCTTTAGATTTTATAAACGCAGTACTTATGCTACAGCAATTAAACCTTTCCGATTTCAATCTTTCTCCGTGTACCGTTTTCCGTGTATTTTTCTCCTAAGTCCATTAATACTTTGCAGCTTGTTTGAATTCCTTTGTAATAGCAATCGATGTCCATATTCTCATTCGGAGCATGGTTATCTTCATCTGCATTGGCATATGGAACTAATACTGCGGGCTGGGCTAAAATATCAGTAAAAACATAACCTGGCATCGTTGCTCCAATAGCGGGTAAGATTATTGGTTCTTGCTCGTACGAATCTCTTACAGCACCTAATATAGTTTGGACCACTTCCAAATTAACAGATGTTCTGGATGGCTTAGTGCTACCCATTTTTTCTATCTCGATATCAGGAGCATGAACATTTATATGTTCAACTATTTTACTATATATTTTTTCAGGATTTTGATCCGCAGCTAAACGCATATCAATTGTTACTGTTGCAGTACTAGGAATAATCGTTTTTTGACCATCTTCAGTATAACCACTATATAACCCATTTATATTAAATGTGGGTTGCATCGCTATTCTACCGTAGTAGGTTTCTGCATCAAGGTCAATTTTATCCACACCAACAACTTTAGCTGTTTCAATTGGATCAAAGGGCAGGTTCCTCAAAATGCTTGACTCTTCTTTTGTGGGTTTTCTAATGTCATCGTAAAAGCCATCAATTAATACTTTTCCTTCCGGAGTAACCATTGTATTCAACAAATGAATCAGCTTCCAGGCTGGATTAGGCGCAATTCCACCTTTATTTCCAGAATGATTATCGTGGGAAGCTCCTTTTGCTCTCATTTTAATGTAAAGCATCCCTCTGTTACCTAGCAGAACCATGGGTTTTCCGGACGGATCCATTGGTCCATCTGCAGTGTAAACTACATCCGCTTTCAATAATGTTTTATTATTCCTTACAAATGGTTCAAAGTTCAGACTTGAATTCTCTTCTTCTCCATCATACAAGAATTTTACATTAATGGGCAATTTTCCATAAGTATCAAGTAAAGTTTTAACCGCTAAAATATGCGCCAAAAGCTGTCCTTTATTATCGCCGGCACCCCTGGCATATACCCTTCCATTACGAATTGTTGGTTCGAAAGGAGGGGATATCCAAGACTCTAAGGGATCGGCTGGCTGGACGTCATAATGACCATAAAAAAGAATTGTGAAGTTATTATCTGGGTGTATGACTTCCCCATAGACTACAGGACTCCCATCTGTCGGCATAACTTTTACGTCAATCCCTGCTCTTTCCATAATGGTTTTTAAAAGTTCTGCACAATCTTCTATACCATAATTAGTTGAGCTGATGCTTGGCTGTCTCAATAAAGACAAAAATGTTTCCATGTACTCTTCTTTATTCTCTTCTATTCTATTTTTCACTTCAATGAAATCCATAGTACTCCCTCACTCCTTTTATATTATGAACTCTATTACATTATTTACTTGGAAACCCTACTCTAATTTGTTCGTCTGACCTTGGAACCCATTTCAATTTGCTACGATAAGCATAGTTATCTTGATTTGTGTATAAGAATACAGCTGGAGCATCTTCAAATAGTACAGTACCGGCTTCCTGCAATAACTTTTCTCTTTCATCAACATCGAAATTCATATCAGCATCATCTAAAATCTTGTCGAATTCTGGATTAGAATACATAGATCGTTTCGTCACGCCTGTCCGGAAATATTGGCGCAGAACGATGTCAGCATCGAAGACAGGTCCACGTCCAATTAAGTACATGCCATAAGCACCTTCTTTATACTCACTCGAGAAAACTGCCCATTCCGGTGTTTGAACGGTAACATTAATTCCAACTTCTTTTAACATGGAAGCAACGGCTTCAGTAACGTCCACATCACGTAAATATCGGTCTGTGGGAGTTACTATATTAATATCAAGGCCATCTTTATAACCAGCTTCCGCTAAAAGTTCACGAGCTTTATCCTGATCAAAAGGATAAGCCTCCCACTCGGGATTATATCCAAAAACATTATCTGCTACAGGACCATTTAATTTATTTACCTGACTTTCTTGAACGTGTTCAATAAGACTGTCTATATCAATCGCATAATTAATAGCTTGTCTAACTCTAACATCATCAAAAGGTTCAATTGTTGGGTTCATAACATAGAACATCATCCGAAGACTAGGTAAACCTTCAACAGTAATACCTTGTAAATTCTTGAGTCTTTCTAAATCTTGGGTTGGTGCAGGGATAATATCTACTTCTCCCCTTTCCAATGCAGCTACCCTTGCAACATCTTCTGGCATAGTTCTAAATACAACTTGATTAACCTCTGGTGTCCCCCCCCAATATTCTGGGTATTTTTCTACTACGAAATTTTCACTTCTTTTCCACTCCTTGTACTTATATGGCCCTGTACCAATAGGGTTTTTATCAGCTTCTTCCTGTCCAAGTTCTTCGTAATGTGCACCGCTTGAAATATAAAGTAAAATTAACTCTTTCAGTATTGAAGCACTTGGTTGTTTGGTAACTAACTTTACAGTGTGTGAATCTACCTTTTCAACACTTTGCATAAGTGCTAAAAATGAAGTTTGTAAGCTTTCCGGATCTGTCATTATGCGATTGTAAGTATGCACAACATCATCTGCTGTAAATTCACTGCCGTCATGAAATTTAACATCTTTTCTAAGTGTAAAAATCCAGTCTGTTTCATTTTCCACCGTCCAGCTTTCTGCTAACACTCCATAATACTCTGTTGTTTCAAAATCAAATTCAACAAGTGGTTCCATAACATGTCTCCAGATACCATAAACCGGTATCGCACTATGTGCATATGGATTCATGGCGTCTATACCAATCGTTTGAGCAACGGTAACAGTTTCTACTTGTGTATCTTCAGTTGCTTTGTCTCCTTCATTTTCTTCGTTATTACTCACACTTGAATTCGAACATGCCACGACAATCAATGAGATTAATAATAGAATCCCTAAAAACATTTTTTTACCAAACATTAAATACACTTCCCCTCTCACTTTTAAATAAGCAGATCATCTATTCAAATTTATGCAATTTACTTCTCCCAGTCTTTTAAAGGTTCCTGACTACCCAAGGCATTTTGTTAGATTAAATAATTGTTAATTAAATAAATGACAAGAAACAAGACGTCCTTCTTCAACTTCTTGAAGCTTAGGGTTAATATCTTCACATATCTTCATCTTGTATGGACATCGGGTATGGAACCTGCATCCCTTAGGAAGTTTCATCGGCGAAGGTATTTCTCCTTTTAAAACTATGCGCTCTCGGTTATGAATACGATGTTCAATTGTAGGAATCATTGATACCAGAGCTTTCGTATAAGGATGTAAGGGATTCTGGTACACTTCTTCAGTCATTCCTTTTTCAACGATTTCTCCAAGATACATAATTCCAATAACATCACTCATGTGTCTAACAACGCCTAAATCATGGGCGATAAATAAGTAAGTAAGATTAAATTCCGTTTGAAGATCATCCAACAAATTTAAGATTTGAGCTTGTATCGAAACATCCAAGGCAGAAACCGACTCATCACAAATAACCAATTTAGGTTTAAGTGCAATTGCGCGAGCAATTGCTACACGCTGTCTTTGCCCACCAGACATTTCATGCGGGTAACGCTTCGCTGCCTCTTTCGAAAGGCCAACCAGTTCTAGTAATTCCTCTGTTCGCTTTTTTCTTTCACTTTTCCCCCAGCCTGCAATTAGCATAGGTTCCTCGATAATCTCTCCAATAAGCATTCGTGGGTCTATGGAAGAGTACGGATCTTGAAAAACCATTTGAATATCACTTATTTTCAAAGCCTTTGACTCTTGATTCCTTAAGGGAGTAATATCTTTTCCACGAAAAAACACCCGACCATTCGTTGGCCTTTGAAGGCCAGCTACAACTCTCGCTAATGTGGATTTCCCTGAACCTGACTCCCCAACAAGTCCGAAAGTATCACCTTCATAGATATTTAAATCAACTCCATCAAGAGCCTTAACACTTTGTTTTGTTTTAAATATTCCTCTCTCAATTGGGAAATGGCATTTAATATTTTCCATTGTTAAAATTGAGCTTTTCATCTATTGACCACCTCCCTTGTGTTAGTCGCATACGTTTCTTTTTCAAGTAACAAACATGAGGCATTAGTGAATTCGTCAATTTGAATTAATTCGGGACTCTGAGATTGACATTTAGGTATTCCAACTGGACACCTTCCATAAAAGCGGCAACCCGATGAAAAACTTCCAGCCGGAGGTACTGAACCTTTAATAACATCCAAACGTTCTCCCCGCAACTTACCATCCGGAATTGATTTTAGAAGCCCTTGGGTATAGGGGTGAACAGCATTCTCAAAGATTTTCCAAACTGGAGACTCTTCTACAATTTCTCCGGCATACATTACAGCTATCCGATCTGCTACTTCTGCCACCACTCCAAGATCATGAGAAATAAATAACATTGATGTGCCAAAGTCGTCTTTCAGTTCTTTCATTAAATTAAGAATCTGTGCTTGAATGGTTACATCTAGTGCCGTTGTCGGTTCATCTGCTATTAATAAAGCTGGTTTACAAGCTAATGCCATCGCTATCATGACTCTTTGCCTTTGTCCTCCAGACAATTCATGTGGATAGCTTTTTGCCTTCGAGGATGCATCTGGAATCCCAACACTATTAAGCATGTGGATGGCTAATTCAAGAGCTTCTTTCTTACTCTTTTTCATGTGTGCTCGAATGACTTCTGCAATTTGATTACCAACTCTATGAACAGGGTTAAGTGATGTCATCGGCTCTTGAAAAATCATCGAGATTTTACCGCCTCTAATGCGATGCATTTCAGAAACAGAAGCCTTCACAATATCAGTTCCATTAAAAATAATCGAACCCTCTAACTTTGTTTTATTTGGAAGTAGTTTTAAGAGGGAGAGTGCTGTCATACTTTTTCCACACCCCGATTCACCAACCAATGCAAGAACTTCCCCTTTTTTTATTTTAAAACTAATATTATTAACTACTTTCAACTTCCCTTTGGTAGTAGGAATATTAACTGATAGATTTTTAACTTCTAATAAATCTCGTTGTATGGATAAATTCATTTCTCCGCCCCCAATATGCAAATAATTAGAGTCACTAAGACCGACCTCTAATACTTGGGTCAAACCAGTCCCGAACTCCATCACCTAATAAATTCACAGCGATAACCGTAACAAAGATACATATACCTGGAATAATAGATAGCCAAGGAGCTGCATACATGTAATCTCTACCTTCAGATAACATCGAACCCCATGTCGGAATATGTGGAGGAACACCCATGCCCAAGAAACTTAGACTTGATTCTGTAATAATTGAAGAAGCAAGTGAATACGTCGCAATAATAATCACAGGGGCTACAGAGTTCGGCAGTATATGTCTGATAATCGCAAAATAATTTTTTGCCCCCATGGTTTTGGCTGCCTGAACATATTCTCTAGATTTGAGACTCAGAGTTTCGCCACGAACAACCCGACAATACTCCACCCATCTCTGCAATATTAAAACAAGTATCAATATACCTAAACTTTGACCAGAAATCGCCATTATAGAAATTGCAAGCAATAAAAATGGGAATGACTGGAAAACCTCTACTATCTTTTGAACAATGTAGTCTATCTTTCCTCCATAAAACCCAGATATTAAGCCAAACGTCGTTCCGATTATTCCCGCCCCTATTGCAGCTGCTAAGCCAACTGTTAATGATATTCTAGCTCCATAAAGAATTCTGCTAAATATATCTCTTCCCAATGTATCCGTCCCTAAAATGTGAGCAGCTGAACCCCCCTCTGCCCAGGAGACTGGTAGCAATCTATCACTAAGCACCTGCTGATCCGGAGGATGAGTAGCAATTATTGGTGCAAAAACAGCGGATAGAATTAAAATCAAAACAACCAAACCACCAGTAAAGATACTCCAAAAACCCGGGTGCTTTGTAAGCGCATACAAATCGGTCCACCGTATACTATTTGCACGATTCTTTACCAAAGGTTTAACTACCAATATTACCAACCCCTTTTAATAGCGAATTCTTGGATCAATGAATTTATAGCTAATATCAACAATTAAGTTCAAAAACACATATGTTAATGCAATAAAAAACACAATACCTTGAACTAGAAAATAATCTCTCATTCCAATTGAAGTGATGAGTAAACTACCCATACCAGGCCAACCAAAAACTGTTTCTACGATAATTGATCCCCCTATAACACTTCCAAGTTCTAAACCAACTATTGTTACGATAGGAATTAGCGCATTCCTGAAAATATGTGAAGACGTAACTGTAATTTCATTGATTCCTTTTGAGCGAGCTGTTCGGATAAAGTCTTTATTCATCACTTCCAGCATGCTAGATCTTGTAATCCTCATAATCATTCCTGCAACCGCGGTCCCTAATGTGATAGCTGGCAATATTAGGTGGGATAAAACAACCTTAAAACCATTCCAGTCTCCATGTAAAATTGTATCAAGCAAAAGGAAATTAGTTGGACCACTATATTGTAGGGCATCAAAGGGAACTCGTCCCCCTGTTGGGAACCAACCTAATGTTCCTCCTAGAAAGATGATAAGGATTAATCCTAACCAAAAATTTGGCAAGCTGACCCCAAACAAACCTGCTGTAGATGCAAGACGATCGAGAAGCGTACCAGGCCTTAATGAAGCAATAATCCCTAAAGGAACGCCTACAATTAACGCTACAAAAATAGCACTAAATGCTAATTCCAATGTTGCTGGTAATCGTTCAAGGACAATACTAAGTACCGATTCCGAGTAAACCATTGAATTTCCAAAATCTAACACTAAAGCACCAGCCAAAAAATCAAAGAATTGCGTGTATAATGGACGATCAAAACCAAATCTCTTCATAGCCTCCTCAATATCCGCAGAAGTAGCATTTTCAGGAAGCAATAGCATAACTGGATTTCCGGGAGACAGTTGCAACATGAGAAATACAAATACAAGAATAATAAATACAACAGGTATAACTCCTAAAAGTCTTTTAAGAATATAAGACTGCATATAAACCCCCCATTTTTTCACATTTCCTTGCTGAATTATATTTTCTCAACTTACCCTCCCTTCTTTTGGTTCTAGATAACAAGGAGATATATTGTAATAAATAATTTAAACAAAGGAGATTAAAAACAATCAACTGTTAACAGTAAACCATTTTTATTTAGTATAGACACAATTATTTGACTTCGCAATATTATTTTAATATTCTTTCCGCGTAATCTAGTAATTGTTTTTACATAAACAGTCTTTTGGGTAATATAGATGCTGTAGAAAACTAGCGGAATAAAGTAAATTACACGTAGGAAATCCGAATAATAGTGAAAAATAGGATAGGTTATAAGAAAAAGCAAAAAGTAGTATTTGATAAATGCTAATTAAAAACGTCCAATTGCTGACGGTATGTCCTGTCTTGGATTCAACGGATATAATGTCCTTATCAAATCTTAAGAAAGGAAAAGACGTCTCCCGTGATGCCGACCATTTAGCCGATGGCGACGGAAGAGCGTCCCTACAAATATGATAATCGTACATAAGTATGATGATAGTCTATAAATAGGACTCACTGAATTGGGGGAGTTATAATAACACAAGGCAAAAAGTCCTTCCTCATTTCTCGACAAAATTAAAAGGATCACTTAAAAAGTGATCCACAACTCTATGTACGATGTCACAGCTATATATAATTCATAAATAAACGCACACAAAGTCAATAACACCAAACAGATCTGAATGAAGATAAACATTTTATAAGCAGAGACTTTCAAAAAGAACTGCTTATACAAAAACGGATAAGGGATGCGACCAGCTTTAACAGAGGCTTCAAAAAACTCATCCGATGGCTTAATTCTTCTTAAATTATAATCTTCCTTGTAAGAGGTTTCTTTCGTTTGATACATATCCTCGACTAATTCGATTCCGCCCAATTTATAAAGAATCGTTTCAATGCTGCCCATTTGATAATAATTGTCTTTAATGATTCGAATTAGAATCGTGTAGTTAAACAAAACAGCTAACCCCCAGATGATGAGTGTAATTAAGACATTATCCAAATCCTTCATAAACCCAAACATAGCACCTGTCAACGTAACACTAAGTGCTAATGATTGCCATGTCATTTGGTCACGATGACGCCAATCCTCACTCATTTGTTCATATTCCACATTTCGCAACTCAAGGAATTCTTTACGTGTTAAATCTTCTACGGTCGGTTCTTCTTTCGTCGTTTTCATCATTTATGTTCACCTGCGCTAATCGGTAATTGAAGTTTTTCTCTTAAAAACATAACAGCCTCACCAATCGTTTCAAATGTAATATCCGCTTCCTTATAACCAATTCCAATCGAAAATCCTGCTTCTTTTAACATCGCAAGATCGTTTCCACTGTTTCCAACCGCAATAACCTCTTCTTTTGTAATTCCTTCATAATTCATGATCTGCTTCAACGCAAGTCCTTTATTTATGTTCGGTGGAACGATTTCAATACTACCATCTGGATGGAAGAATAATGAATAACTATCATCATTAATGACGTTTTCATAATAGTCCTGCATGAAATGAGCCAACTCATCTCGATAAGAATCATCCATTGCAAACACTGCAAAATTCGTGAAGTTTGGTTGTATCCAAACTTTCTCTTTGAACTTCTTCTGAATCAGTTCACGTAAATGTAACAGCATCTTCTTCTGCTCATCCGTTGGTTCATTTTGAAAATACATTTTAGGTGGAAAACTAATATCATAATATGTATATGCGCCATTTTCCCCAGAAACAATGGGGTTTTTCAATTCAAGTTGTCGACCTAACCCACCTATGTACATAATAGGTCTTCCCGACATAATTGCTATTTTCAGACCATTTTCTTCGGCTTCATAGAGAAATGTTAAAGTTTCGGTATCTATAGGATCATCTGGGTTACAAAGTGTATGGTCTAAATCAAAGGCTAATAGTTTATACATGGATCTTCCTCAATTCACATTATTATTGTATAAATTGATTATAAGATTTATGGACTCACTTGTCTTTAAATTATTTTATTTCTGCAGAGTCTTATAGTCTAAATCCTGGTTATGAAAAGTATGCGCATTCTACTAGTAGAATGGTAAGATATAGGTTGAAAGAGGGGGAATTGGAATTGAAGAAATTACAAATGTTATTCTATTTTGGATTGCTTACATTAATCCTTTACGGATGCTCTTCCAATATCAAATCTGTCGGTTCCAAAGAGATTGAAAGCATGGACATCTCGAGCTATTTCCCGCCAATTGGCATGATGAGGACATATGTCCAATACGGTACAAACGGACAAACGATGGAAGCGAACGATTCGGTGAATCTGTCAATCAATTCTGATGGTCCGGATACGGTGTATATCCATGAAAAAGGCGGATTGGCCATCGAGTCAATTAAGGAATTTATCGTTACGGATGAGGAAATTAGGCTCGTCTATGTCATCAATGCCCTGAAAAATGAAGAGACGTCTGTCGTGGAACTAGCGAACAAACCTAAGTGGGAAAAGAAGGATATGGACAAATCGGTTAGCCATATAACCGCTACCGGTTTGACCGTAGTAGTCCCAGCAGGCTCCTATGATAATGTGATTGAAGTGACTACTGTCATCCCAGATGACAAAAAAGGCCGCCGTACAGTCCATTACTATGCACCTAACATAGGGCTTATCAGAACTGTGTTTGGCTTCGAAGACGGAGACGAGTTCACATTTTCCGAGTTAAAGTCCGCGAAGACGGGGAACAAGGAAGAAGTGAACAACGTTATCGGTGAAGAAGAAAAAGGCTCTAAGTCGGAGAATGGAAACTCAACTGGATCCAAGCAGAAGAAGAAAGATGATAAGGCTTCGAGTGTAGAATCGGTACAAGAAATCTATTCAAATAAGCAATACGGTTTTTCATTTAAAATGCCCGCTGATATACTTAAGCGATTAACTGTCGACACCGGGTCTTGGGATTCTGATGCTGTTGCAACAGTCGACTTTACATTCACTGAATCATCCCGCTCTGTAGAGCAACTCGTATTCAGTATCATCGTCTTTGCCAATGAAGGCAATGACGATACGTTGGAGCACCCTTTCTACAAATACATAGGATCAAACGATTCCTATATTTTCGCCTATGCGATGTCTAGCGAACCGAATGAGGTGATGCTGCGGAAGGAAAACGAAGATTTACTGCACGAAGTGCGTTTAATGGTGGAGTCTTCAGAACAAGCGATGGAAACATTTGAAGTTAATTAAAATTAAACCGGCACACTGGCATGTGCCGGTTTTATATTTGATATACTTGATGTTCTCAAGAACTACTCTATACTCGGGATTTTATAAGAATCTCCCATGAAATGTGGCTTCCCGTTAATTACGTCCTCTTGGACAAGGAAATACTGTTCGCTGTTCTTCTTAATTCCTACTTTACGTGTAATTACTAGTGTCTCTTCAAGAATCTCTCTTTTAATTTGTCGAAGTACCCGCTTCTGCTTCCAAATTTGTATCACTCTATTCATGGGTTACATGACTTCCTTACTGTGGCTCTATAGTCCGTTTCCGTACGATGAGGCTCGAGGTTCCACGGCACCTTTCGGCTCCCAGCAAATACTTCATGACATTTATACTGCACGTACAGTGACTCTGTATTCATCCACCTAGTGTCCTTTCCAAAATCCGCTGCCAGCAACTCGAATGACCTCTTTGAATGCTTTTCCCTTACTTCTTGACTACTCCATTCCGTCAGGGTTTCTTTCGGGTAGATGCTGACAGACTTAATTCCTTTTCTATCTATCCATTCTACCTTGCTAAAATAATCATCGAAAGTATAATCGTTGAAATCCTTTAGCATCCCACGGGTCTCCATTAACCCGTACAATGCAACTACCATCGTCAACCTATCGGCATCCTGATTCGGCCTAAAGAAACCATCCGCCGCTGGTTTTATGATTTCGTAATGCGATAACCTCTGGACTGCTGCCTTCTCTCGCTTACTTAACGTACCGATATCCTTGTACGTAACGTTAGCCCCTTGCGGATATCTCTCTTTCATCTGCAAGGAATCTTCCAACACCACCGCCAAACTTCTTCTTGATACAGTTGCCCCTGGCAAGAATTTTCCTTCTTTATGTTCTCCCATAAGACCCGCACCGTACGCCTTCACTACTCCATCGTACGTGGACGCTTTCACTGTGACATCCTTGAACCGTGGCGGCGTTTTAGGCATTTGCAAATCCAACGCCCTTGCCAGATATGTAGCAAGTTGACCTCTGTTGATTTTATCGTATGGTCTGAATGTCCCATCCGGATAACCATTGATAATCCCCTTATCCACCAATACCTTTATCTGTTCTCTCTCTTTTTCCGTCAGCCCTCCAACATCCGTGAACCCCTTACTCTCTGCACTAACTGATGTACTTATTGTTGTGGCAAGCAATACCGTCAACAACAACACCCTAAAACCCCTAGCTTTCATTATCTTTTTCTTCTCCAATCATAGTTTCTTTATCTATCGATACAATCAGCTACTTTCCGGCAACAACAACTCGGTTCTTACCGCTATTTTTAGCATCATAGATCGCTAGACTCGCCTCTTTGATAACCGTGGCCTCATATTCACTACCGGTGGCTACTTCAACACTCACCATAATGCCTAAAAAATCAGCCACATAATTTCAGCTGAAAAATTACACAAACAATATGGCAACGCAATCACAGATATCACAGCCATCTGTGTTACACTCATTCTCCACTCCTCTCTAACACCTTTACATCAAAAAAAGAACCTCACATAAACACCCTTAACGGGCATCCACGTAAGGTTCTTCTGCGTATCACTGTAAATTTAATTCTATTTAAATCATACTAAAGTTCCGAATATCTCTATCTACATAAATCATACTAAAGCTTTATATTGATGTCAATAACATATATCAAAAGCCTATCAACTATTTCCCAATAGTAGGATTCTTTCAAAAAACCTCCGCAAAACTTTTGCAGAGGCCTTGTGTTAATCTGTTCTGAAGTTATAGAAGATGATACTGAGATGATGATAAAGTTACTAGTTTGCTCGATTAACGAAAAAAAAAGAAGTAAAAAAAAGCGATCATTCTTTTTATAATAAGAATGGTCGCTTTATCTTCAACTTCCCCTTGTGTTCCACATTCTAATCTTGGATTTCCTGTTCTCACTAGACTCGGTGAAAAGCTCCTTCACTTTTCATACTGTTACTCGACACCAAATGCTTCCTCAAAACCCCTACCACTCGCCCCTGCTCCTCCACAGTCATATTCGAACCAGACGGCAGACAAAGCCCTTCAGCAAACAATCGCTCACTTACAACCTCGTCAATACTATGAGGATAAAACCTACACCCTTCAAACAACGGCTGTAGATGAAGCGGTTTCCATACCGGACGTGCTTCGATATTCTCTTCTTCCAGCAGATCGATCAACTCGTAAGGGGTTATCATAATAACTTCAGGATCCAACGTCAACGCTGTCAGCCAACGATTCGAATAAGTCCCTTCCAACTCCGGCATAAAATGGACGCCTTCAATGTCCCCTAACGCTTGCACGTATCGGTCAAATACATCTCGTCTGGCCTGTACACGATCATCCAACACTTCAAGCTGTGCACGGCCGACACCGGCAAGTATATTACTCATCCGGTAATTATAACCTACTGTACTATGCTGATAATGCTTCGCTGCATCACGTGCCTGTGTTGCCAAAAAGCGCGACCGGTCCAATGCGTCAAGGTCATTTGAAACGAGCATACCGCCACCTGAAGTTGTAATAATCTTGTTACCGTTGAATGAATAGATGCCAAAGTGTCCGAACGACCCGCTCTTTTTCCCTTTATAGAGAGAACCAAGCGACTCTGCCGCATCTTCAATAAGCGGAACTTCATACCGCTCACAGATTGCCATCAGTTCATCCATTTTCGCACTTTGTCCATACAAATTAACGACAATGACTGCTTTGGGCAACTGCCGCCTTGCTAGTGCATCTTCAAAAGCACAGGCCAATGCCACAGGAGACATATTCCAAGTCTCTTCTTCAGAATCAATGAAAACCGGCTCCGCCCCTGCATACAAAATGGGATTCGCAGATGCAACAAACGTTAAACTCGAACAGAAGACTGTATCTCCTTGGCCAACACCAAGAAGCTCAAGTGCCAAATGGATCGCAGCTGTGCCAGATGAAGTAGCAGCAGCGCCTGCTGTCCCAACATAAGCCGCGAGTTCAGCTTCAAACGCATTTACGTTTGGGCCAAGCGGTGCAATCCAGTTTGTATCGAACGCTTCGTTAATGTATTTCTGTTCATTCCCGCTCATATGAGGGGAGGATAAAAAAATCCTCTTGTTTTCTATCATGTTCATCTCCCCATCCACTTTACTTTTTCTCTCCTAAAATATAGTAGGACAATTCATCTTTTCCGAGCACACTGAAACTCTTATAGATGCTCGTGTAAAATGTGACGCCAAGTGCAACCCAAATAAGGAGAGCTACAATAGATGGCATTCCAAGTTGTGCCGGAGAACCTGGCACTATCAATAAGAGTACAAACATAATACTAAAAACCGCTCCAAATAAAGCAATGGTCTTTTTAATAGGAGAAATCTCTAACCCCTTGTTATTCCTTGTCCAACTGAGGACTCGATAGGCCGTAAAGCATGTAAAGAAATAGGCAATTGAGACACCAATCGAGGACATATCAACAATCCAAATTAACGCTTCACGTCCAAACCACACAGAGGGAAGTGTGAAAATTGCAATGAAAATAATCGACTTATATGGTGTATTGTACTTCGGGTGTAAATCCGAGAAAAAAGCCGGTAGGGTCTTTCCACGAGACATTGCAAATAAAAGTCTGCTAGATGAGTGAAAAAAACCAATAAGTCCTGTAAAAATCCCCATACATATCGCAATAACCAAAACTACGACTCCAACGGACCCAAAGGATGCACTGATAATATCACCCGTTAACCATAAATTAGAACTGTTCACACTAGAACCCGGAGCGAACGTCCATGATGTTACGCCGATCATTGTCGCATACACTAATCCGGAGGCCAATAAAGACATGATGATGAGCCCAAATGCTTTACGCGGTGAAAAGTTAAACTCCTCAGCAGCCTGAGGGACATTATCGAAACCGACATATGCCCAAGGAGCAATTGCAAGTATAAGCAATATAGAAATTAGCGGAGATTTCCCTTCAGGAAAAGCCGGTTTCATGTTTTCAATTGGAAAATCGGCGAAAGCGAATGTATATACCCCCATTATTGCAACGCCTAAAATCAATACAACAGAAAATATAAATTGAAGCTTGCCCGAAAACCCGTTTCCTCTAATGTTCAAATAAGCAAAAAACAGAATGGCTAATGAAGAAATGATGATTTCAGGTACATAGACTTTCCATCCCGCTATTTCATAAAGGAATAGTTGCTCCATAAAAGAAGGAAATAGATACTTCAATAATAACGATAAGGCCGATGCATTTAACGCAACGATACATGCGTACCCCAAAGCCAAGAACCAACCCGTTATAAACGCCCATGTCTTTCCCGCACTCAGAAAAGCATATGCAAATTCTCCTCCGGAAACAGGATGCTTTTTAATCAGTACACCGTAACTGACGGCAATGAACATCATGACGATTGCGCCCAGAAGTATGCCGATCATTGCCCCGGCAGGACCAGCCTCTGCAATCCAGTCCCCGGGTAATATGAATGCCCCCCACCCGATGGAAGATCCGAATGCTATCGCCCATACCCATGAAGGTTTTAGATTTTTTTCCAATACGTCTCTCTCGCCCATAAATACATCTCCTTTTATTAAGTCTTAGCTTGCCCCCGCTTAATCTTTTTTGATGTATTCGTTAACTATATACGCTGTTTTACCAGAAGCTAACGGCTTGATTTCATCAACCAGTTCTATTGAAATCAGTGCATTTTCTCCTAAGATGCCATGCAAGATCCCTAGTAGCTCATTTTCGTTGTAACACTCTTCGTCAGCCACTACTTTCATGGTATATCTGTTTTTGTCCTTCTGAACGAATTGAAACTTGATGACGCCTTTAACATCTTTCATTTTTACATTAATAGAGAATGGAGAGATTTTTTCACCGGAAGGAGAGTACAACATTTCTATTCTTCTACCGGAAATAGACGATAACGTCTCAATCCTCTCGCCACTAATCTCCTCAGTTTTCATTACACCCAAGTCTCCCGTGTCATACCTTATAAGGGGCATCGCTCTAGCTTCCAAATCAGTGATTACAATTCGGCCTTCCTCGCCTTCTTCACAAGGCAAGTCGGAATCCAACTTTAAAATTTCCACATAAAATGAAGCTTGATTGATACGATAAAACGATTCGCCGGGATTTTGCACTGCGATCAGTCCTAACTCTTCGGCCGCGTATCTGACCTGTATCGGGCAGCCGAATACCCGTTGTATTGCTTCTTTCTGCTTATCAAGCAAAGGTTCTGCCGTACAAATGATGCCGACTAAATTAAATTGTTCAGGGGTATCTCCTTTTCTCTCACAATATAAGGCAATTTCATGTAAGGTTGATGGAAAACCTATAATACATTTCATTTCTTTTATTTCTGCTCTGATTTTCTCAAGATTTTCATCGGACAATTTGGTTGGATCAATATGTATCTCGTTCTGCAACATTAGATTCAATCGACTTTTTGGATGTGTTGCTCTGATGAATCCATGTTTCATACCAAAATAATACTTTACCGGTATTCCGAGAAAAATAACTTCTGCTATTTGCCGGATTCTCTTATTACTATCTCTAAAAAATTCCATCGGAGTTCCGGACGAGCCGGAAGTCGTAACTTTAAGGAGTTCATCTTTATCATATAAAGACGAGATAAAGGCTTGGTTACCCTTTCTTATTATACTTTTATTGACAACCGGCATTTGCGAGATGTCATGTATATTTTTGTAAGCACTATAGTAGGGAACAGTTTGTCTTGCGTGATCGATAATATTAGTTAACTTATCCTCGATACGAGGATTCCTATTGTCTTCTTCTACAGATGTGACTTGTCTATATATTCCTTTTCCTAGTACGCGATCCATAAGAAAGAACAGCCTATTTCGGATAACTTCATTGAAGTTCATCACCGTAGAATCATAAAGACGAACCATAATCTAAACACCTCAATTTTTCAATTCCTTTGCGGGAATTCCTACTACGGTAGTATAACGGATTGGATTTTTAATCACCGTTGAGCCAGCCCCAATAATCGCACCTTCTCCGACAATGATTTGCGGTAACACGGATGAGTTAGTTCCCGCCTGACTTTTGGACTTCATTCTAGAATAACCAGACAAATTTACTCCGGGATAAACAGTTACATAATCTTCAATTTGCACATCGTGCCCAATTGTGCAGTTAAAATGAATTAATGAAAAGTTGCCTACATAAACATTCGCGGAAAAAGCGACGTTGTCCGAAACGATATTCCCGATTCCCATCTCTATTGAAGAATTCAGATGGACGGAAGGATGGATGACATTCGGATATAGTAGATTCGTATTTAAAGACAACTTCTCATAAATCTTCGCCTTGACTTCTGGATTTGCAATCGCAATTATCACGTTTGCCGTTGTATTCAGCCCAAGTAAATACTCTGTATCCCCCACAACCATCATGTCATTTACATATGTCCCGATTACATTGGAATCATCGTCTATAAAGCCTGAAATCGTCCAATTGCGATCCCGTTCTGAAATAACTTTAACTGTTTCGGCGACACCTCTACCAAGGCCACCCGTTCCAACAATAAACGTAGGAATACTCATCTCTCAATCAACCTCTTTTCCCGTAAAACGCTCAACCATCTTGTCGGAAGCTGAATTTACTCCTTCCGATTTGAATACCTTCATAACAGTCATAAGAAGTATTTTCATATCAAGAAGGAAAGATTGATTATCGACATACCACACGTCGTGTTCGAATTTCTCCTTCCAACTTATCGCGTTCCTTCCATTTACTTGAGCCCAGCCAGTAATTCCAGGTCGTACTTCATGCCTTCTTGCTTGTTCAGGCGTGTAGAGTTCCAAATAGTCGACTAGTAACGGTCTTGGACCCACTAGACTGATGTCACCTTTTACTACATTGAATAACTGTGGAAGTTCATCTAAACTGGTCTTTCTCACCAATTTCCCAAATTCAGTAAGACGCATTTCGTTCGGTAATAATTGCCCGTTTTCGTCTACCTCATTTGTCATTGTCCTGAATTTATAAATCTCGAAAATCTTACCGTTAAGTCCTGGTCTTTTTTGTTTAAATAATACAGGTGAACCTAATTTGTATTTAATTAATATAAACATGATCAAGAGTAAAGGTGATAAAACCAATAACAATAAGCTGCTTACGATAACATCAAAAATTCTTTTCACTTATCTCACTTCACTTCTAATTTTTGATTACTTACTTCGATATCATCCGGTTTCATATCGCTGATCATTTCCTTATAAATCTTTTCACCCAAAATACTCCAAGAGTATCTACTTTCAACATGATTTTTTAATGCAGCAGAATATCCTGGTACTTGGTCCTGATGATTATATAACCAGAGTATTTTATCGCAAAGCATCTTACTATTCTCAGAAACAAAAACCCCTTCGAGATCATTAAATTCGCCTACTAGCTTCGGGTTTGTATGCATGATCATCGGCAATCCTGCAGCCAAGTAGTCGTATAACTTATTCATGCTGAAGCCCCACTTATATAAGGGACTGTCTAAAATAGAAATGTAGCTCATATCTGCTTTGCTCAGTAGATAGGGAATATCCACTTTTCTAATGGGATCTAAAAATGTAATATTATCAAGTTTTTTCTCGGCAGCTTTACATATTAATTCATTCTTTAATGGACCTGCACCTACTGACAGGAAATGAATATTTTTTTCAGGATCGGACAATTTGACTTGTTCCGCCAAATCTATTAGTTTGTCCAAGTCATTGGCTATTCCATGGGAGCCCGTATAGATAATCTTGAATTTTCCTTCAAACTCCCTAAGCATTTTATCAACAATCTCGGATTCATTTCTTAATTTAAAAGAATTGATATTCACTCCGTTTGGAATATGGAATACTTTATCCTCATTTATACCCTTGGATTTCACATAACCTACTGCTCTATCAAATAGAACGATAATCTTATCGGATTTTTTGTATAAAAACTTTTCCAGTCCATATAACATCCTACTGACAACGTGAGTTTCGCTGATTTTCCCGAAGTCAATAAATGTTTGTGGCCAGAGATCGCGTTCTTCAAAATAAAACTTAGAGTTTTTCTGTTTCGAAATTTTATATGCCGCCAAAGCTGCCAGTGGATGGACGGAGGACCCTATGATGACATCCACTTCTTCATTGGCAAATGCTTTTTTTACAGTTTTAATTGATTGGTTATAGTAACTGAAAAAACTAAGTATCCTAGTACTGTTTTTTTGATAGGGAGTAGTTTTCAGCCAGACAAAACGAATGCCTTCTACATTTTCAACTTTATAATTCTCTTTTTCATGGTCAATTACATACTTTTTCTGAATGTTACTATAAGAAGAAGCAATGATTGTTACTTTACATCCTTTACTTATCAAGTATTTAGCTAATTCATAGTGTCTAGTGCCTGCATTTTGTAGTGGTGTTTTTGCATAATGATTAAAGATCCATATATTCAACTTGACACCTCATTCTTGGTTCCTTAATAATTGTTCTTCAGGAACTTTCCGTAATTTTTTCGCAGGCGCTCCCACAACCAGAAATTCTTTCTCCACATCCCGCGATACGATACTTCCTGCAGCGACCGTTCCATCTTCGTTGATCACTTTCCCGGGTAGTATCGTTGCGTTCGCTCCAATTCGGCCTCCGTCTTTTACAGTAACCCCTTTGAATTTGTCAAAACGTTCTTTTCCTCTAGCCATATAGTTATCATTCGTCGTAACGACACATGGCGCTACAAATACATAATCGCCAAGTTCTGAATAAGCGGTTATGTAACAATTCGTTTCAAGTTTGCATCTCTTACCTACTACACAATCATTCTCAATAGCAACTCCGCGACCGACAATCGTTTTTTCCCCAACTGTCACCCGTTCCCTGACAGTAGCTAAATCTGCTATGAATACATCATCGCCAATTACTGCATTTGCATAGACAATTGCGGATGTTCCAACAGTCACACCCGAACCGATTTTAGCAGGGGGCAACGTCTTCACTTCAGGAAGAATAGACGCTTTTGCACGCGTCGGCTGTTTCCCGATAACCGCATTATCTTGAATGATCACATTATCGCCAATTTCTGTTCCTTCATAGATGACAACGTTATTGCCAAGAAAAACATTGCTTCCAAATATCACATTTTCACCAATGACAACATATTGCCCTACAGTAAGCGACATCAGATTTCCACCTTTCGTAAACAACTAGCTTTTGAAAACTGAACAAGCCCTATATTTTTTATGAATAAAACTCTACAATCTTCTCGATGACATAGTCTTGCTGTTCTCGTTTAAGCTCAGGGAACATAGGCAAAGACAACGCTTCTTTCGCCGCTTTCTCTGTTTCAGGCAAGTCGCCTTCCTTATAGCCAAGCTCAGTAAAGACGGGTTGTAAATGCAATGGAATCGGATAATAAATCATCGTCGCAATTCCTTGTTCTTTCAAAAACGCTTGCAGCTCGTCCCGCTTTTGAACACGGAGTGTATATTGATGAAATACATGATAATTACCTTCCACCTCAACAGGTGTTACAACATATTCACCTACAGCTTCATTTAGCTTTTTCGTATAACACGTTGCATGGTTCCTACGATTTTCTGTCCAAGAAGATAGATGCGGCAACTTAACAGTTAGAATGGCTGCCTGCAGTTCATCCAACCGGCTATTGTAACCAAGGACATGATGGTGATATTTCGGCTTGCTGCCATGGACTCGAATGACACGGGCTTGTTCTGCCAAGTTATCGTCATTCGTCACGATCATTCCAGCATCACCATAAGCACCCAAATTCTTTGTAGGGAAAAAACTATAAGTTGCGGCGCTACTCATTTCTCCGACTTGTTTTCCTTTATATGTTGACCCAATCGCTTGGGCAGCATCCTCAATGACATGCAAGTTATGTTTCTTCGCAATCTCCATGATTGCATCCATATCCGCCATCTGGCCGTATAAGTGAACAGGGATGATCGCCTTCGTTTTCTCAGTGATAGCTGCTTCAATCTTTAAAGGATCAATGTTGTACGTGACCGGATCGATATCGACAAACACCGGTGTCGCATTTGCACGCGCTATGGCACCTGCAGTCGCGAAGAAAGTAAATGAGGTTGTAATCACTTCATCTCCTTCACCGACTCCTGCTGCTTGGAGTGCGATATGTATTGCATCAGAGCCGTTGCCTACACCAATTCCATGCTCAGTGTTACTCATTTTAGCGATATCACTCTCGATTTTCTTCACATGATTACCGAGGATGAATTGCGATGAGGACATTACTTGATCCAATTTCTCAATTATTTCCTCCTTTATATTGTGGTATTGATTGCTTAAATCTAACATCGGAATTTTTTGACTCAACGTATTCTCTCCTTGTCCAAACAGCATTTTTTAGTAGTAACAATCCAAAAATAAAAATCCAACGATTATCATATAGATCTCCAGATATTTGAGCGGTATATAAACTAAAGAGATACATGATCAGCAATGTATCATTAACTAGTTTTGTGTTGTAATCACTTCGAATGTTTATTTTTTTCATATTGTACAATGGGTAAATTATAATGATGAATAAAATTAGTAAGCCTAAAATTCCATTCTCCATAAAGATTTCAGCAAAAATATTATGGGGATAGATATATTCAGGCAGTTTTAGAGCAAATGAGCCTGTGCCATTTCCAAATAAATATGATTCTTTTCCATAAAGGAATGCTTGCTCTATTAACCAAGTTCTAACATTAAACGAAGCACCTTTGTCTTCGGAAAACAACAGAAGCAATCTGCTGTAGAACCTACTTTCCTGTATTAAAGGCCACAAAAAAACAATAGGTATTAGTAAGAAAGTTAATAAGGCTGTAAATTTTAGTATTACTTTACCTTTTATTTTCTTTGTTTTTACTGTGGTCAATAGCAAAAATAGTACAACAAAAATGACTGCTCCTAAGATAGTTTGTCGGGACCCACTTAAGAAAATAGCACCTAAAAAAATCCATAAACCGAAGTATTTAATGAATCCTCTTTTTGAACTAAGGATTATAAAAATATTAGCCGATAACCCCATAAACATCATTCTACTAAATGTGTTAGAACCGCTGTTCAGAAAGGTTAATCTTTCTGTAAATAGAGTATTGTTTACAATCCCCATAGCAATAGAAGTTAACGCCATTAGCAGAGCAACAAAGTAAAAGGATTTTATTAAATTTATTAAATCTTTTCTTTGTTGGATACAAATATCTATGATTAAAATCAGGAAAAAAACATAGAAAGTAAACTCAAGAGACTTTGTAAAACCATATTGATTTGTATCAGTGTAATTACCAACTAATAGAATTATTGAAAAGAAGAAGAGTAAAGAAGTATAAAGAGGATTGGATAATCCATACCCCTCCCTTTTCTTCATTATTATGAAGCTTAGCAGTAAGCCGATAATACCGATAACCCCAATGTAGATTGGAATAGGAGGTAGGTTAATACCAAAATCGGTTCTTCCTGCAAATATGATTAATACAATTACCACCATTTGAGTTAACTTTATTAAATTATGTAGCTTCAATATGCTCTTCCTTGCTAGTTATGACTTTTTTTATATACACAAAAACAATTACATAAAAAATCACTAATAACAGCGAGACTACAAATAAAGTTAATTCCACTTTAACTTCGAGGAGATTTAAGACACTGAAAGCTGCAATAGTAGTGATACCTCTACTTAGTTGCCAGATGAAAAGGAAGTTTTGTTTTTCTAAAACCTCTAATGTTACTGTCAATGGATAGACGATTATCTCAACAAAAAATAAAATTGACATTATACTCATTAGTTCTCCAGAATAACTCCATTCGGATCCAAAAATAACTGAAAATATTTCCGGTCCAAAGAAGAATAATAAACTATAAGGTAGAATAGCCGTCACGATTAACCTTTTTACAATCTGATTAAATAGGTTATTAATTTTGCTGTATCTTTTTGTTTCAGTACGAATTTCCGATATATATACTTGAGATATTGATTTACCAATTAAGACCATTGGCGCATTCACAATCTTTAGCCCGAACGTATAATAGCCAGCTAAAATCGGACTATAGAAAAGTATGAGCAAAAAAGGAATAGATTGGTTTACCAATACAAATAGAAATTCAGAACTAGTTGAGAGAAAAACATATTTTCTTTTTTCCTTAATGACTTCAACAACATTCGGAAAGCTGAGCTTTGGGGTTTTAGTATTCGTTAACTTTCCCCTTATAGCTCTAATATTGGTGATTAGCCTGCCTATTGCGTCACCAATTATCAAAGAATTAGGGATTACCTTCAATACTCCTAATGCCATTTGGATCGTGACCATTAAAATAGAATTAGAAACAAACAGCTTTTTTAAATCATTGAAATTCTTGTTTCTAATATAAAGGCTTGAATTTATCCTATTTAACCCCAATGCAAAAACGCCTAAGGGTATTAAATATAAAAATCCGGAGCTTTCTATAGGTATTTTCAATAATTTACTTAGCAACTCTTTTTGACTGTGAAAGATAACTAACAATGTCACTGAAAATATAATGTTGAAAATCATTGATACTTTGACAATAAAAATAGAACGTGTGTCTTTCTCTTCTGTTTGCATTGCTAATTCGAGTTTAAGTGTTGAAAGAATACTTAACGTGGATATTAATAACGTGTAAATGGCTAATACACCATATTCTTCTGGCGTATATATTCTACTTAAAATAGGTGATGCTAAAAAAAGTATCAGTTGCCCGGTTGCCGTTCCTTTAGCAATAGTGAGTACATTTTTAATAAAGTTCTTATTCTTCTTGTTTTTCATAAGTCATTTTATAGCTTGTAGTAATTTCTTTGTGCGTTATCGAGAGCATTTCTTGTATCAAGTATTGCCTTGCTAAGCTTTTGTATCATTTCATACTGAAACTCACTATGATTCGTAGCAATCAAAACTAAGTCCGCTTCTATTAACATGTCCTCTGTTAGCCTAACTGTCTGAATGATTTCCCCGTTTAATTTGAAATTAGGAATATGTGGATCGGAAACTTTCCAATCTGCTCCGGCGTCAGTCAATCGTTCCAATATCGGTAACACTGGCGATTCACGATAATCATCAATATCCTTCTTATAAGCAACACCAAGCACCAGGATTTTAGATCCTTTTAGAGCCTTCGCTTGTTGGTTTAAAATCTCCGAACAGCGCTGAACCACAAAATCCGGCATACTATCATTAATTTCCCCAGCAGTTTCAATCAGTTTCGTATGATAATTATACTCACGCGCTTTCCAAGTCAAATACCATGGATCGATTGGGATGCAGTGCCCTCCAAGGCCAGGACCCGGATAAAAAGGCATAAATCCGTATGGTTTTGTTGCAGCTGCGTCAATTACTTCCCAAACATCGATGTCCATTTTATGGCATAAGATCGCCATTTCATTAGCAAGGGCGATATTAATATTTCTAAATGTGTTTTCCAATAATTTTTCCATTTCAGCGACCGACGGACTCGATACTTCATGGATGTCGCCATCAAGAACAGCACGGTACATCGAAGCAGCCACTTTTGTACATTCTTCTGTCACTCCACCGACGACTTTCGGTGTGTTTTTGGTGTTGAATTGCTTGTTGCCTGGATCGACACGTTCAGGAGAATAGGCTAGGAATACATCTTTCCCGATGATGAGCCCTGCTTCTTCAAGAATCGGCTTGATAAGTTCTTCCGTCGTGCCCGGATACGTTGTACTTTCTAGAACGACTAGTGTCCCTGGCGTTATATGCGCTGCTATTGCCTTGGCGGAACTTTCTACATATTGCATATTTGGCTGTTTATATATATCGAGTGGTGTCGGGACACAGATAGCAACCGCGTCGACATCTCGAATGAAGCAGTAGTCGGCTGTTGCCGTTAGTTTTTCTGTAGCAACGAGTGCTTCCAGATCCTCTTGAACAACGTCACCAATGTAGTTTTCCCCGTCATTGACCATACGCACTTTCTCTTCTTGTATGTCGAAACCAATGACAGTGAAACCTGCTTTTGCTTTTTCAACGGCAAGTGGAAGTCCTACATAGCCTAGCCCAACTACCCCAATTGTCGCTGTTTTTGATGTGAATTTATTAATCAGTTCTTGTGATATTGTTTGGGTTGTCGTCATATCATTCATCCCTTTACATTAAAGTAATTGGTGTGTTTTTCAGAGTAATCGGTGTGTTCTTTTCAGCAGATTGATAGAATGCGAGTACGAGCTCAAGCGCTCTTTTTCCTTCTTTACCTGAGACTACTGGTTGTCTGTCTTCTTTTATTGCTTCCATCATGTCTCTTATAATCTGCTCATGACCTGATGTTCCCCAAGGATCTGCTTTTACTTCATTGATATAGCTTTCAATTACACTGTCTTCTAAGTCCCGAACATTTAATGTTTCAAAGTACAATGCATTGGGTCCGCCGATTTTAACTGTTCCTTTTTCACCAAAGAGCGTGATGGATTCTTCATAGTTTTTCGGATAGACATTAGTCGAAGCTTGTACGGTCGCAAAAGCGCCTGATTCAAACCGAATAATTCCAGTTGAAAAATCTTCGGCTTCGATCTCGTGGAATCGAGTTGCTTCCATGCTGAATACTTCAGTAGGAGTACCCATAAATGACAACAGCAGATCCAGATTATGAATTGCTTGGTTCATCAATACTCCCCCGTCATGTTCTTTCGTCCCTCTCCAAGGGGATTGATCGTAATAGTCTTGTCCACGATTCCAATTGACGATACAAAGAGCGTGACTGATTGTACCTAACAAATTCTTTTCCATTATTTCATTCAGCTTCAGAACGACCGGACGGAATCGGTTCGGATGAACGACCGCCAACTTAATATCATTGTCTTCAGAGGATGAAATGATTCTTTCTGCTTCTTCCAAAGTCATGGCAATCGGTTTTTCTACTATGATATGTTTCCCATACTGTGCAGCTAATTCAGCAATGGCAGCATGAGTTCCGCTTGGCGTGCAAATACATACGACTTTAATTTTATGGTCCCTCAGCATTTCTTCGAGTTCAATATAAGGAGTTGCACCATATTCATTAACATACGGTTCCATTAACTCCGGCACTCGATCACAGACAGCGATTAGATTTGCGCCTTCTATATTTCGAATTGCGTTTGCATGTTTTTTCGCAATAAATCCACAACCAACGATTGCAAAATTCATTTTTATAACCTTCTTCTCAAAATAGTATTAAACGAGCGAAACCTGAACACTTTCAGTAACCTTTCGATTCGCAAGTCCAACCAACGTCTCTTTTACCTCATAAGCGTCCATATCTAACAGCTTGTCCAAGACAAGCTCCATCTCCAACTCACTAATCGGAGTAGCCTTCCCAACATAAATTTTCGGAAACACATACTCACTCTGCCGTTCACTCTCATTGAGCAGCTCTTCATACAACTTCTCGCCCGGTCGGATGCCGGAATACTTGATTTCAATTTCATCCTCCCCATAACCAGACAGTCTGATCAAGTTCTTCGCTAGGTCCACAATTTTCACCGGTTCACCCATATCAAGAACGAACACCTCGCCGCCTCGTGCAAGTACCCCTGCCTGGATGACGAGTCTGGATGCTTCGGGTATGGTCATGAAATAGCGGGTCATTCTTGGGTCGGTTACTGTCACCGGCCCCCCTGCTGCAATTTGCTTTTTGAACAATGGAACAACACTCCCACGGGAGCCGAGTACATTCCCAAAGCGAACCGCCGCAAATTTCGTTCTACTGTTCTTGGCAAGGTTCTGAACGACCATTTCAGCAAAACGCTTCGTTGCACCCATGACGTTCGGCGGATTGACGGCTTTGTCGGTTGATACAAGAACGAAGTAAGGGACGCCAAAAGTGTCCGCAGCTTCCGCTACGTTTTTCGTTCCGAAAATGTTGTTTTTGACGGCTTCCATCGGGTTCGCTTCCATGAGCGGGACATGTTTATGTGCCGCGGCATGGTAGATGACATCTGGTTTGTATTCCGCCATGATGTCGAAGATCCGGTCGCGGTCCTGGACGTCCGCGATGATCGGAATGAGTTTAGTTTCGGGTGAAACCTTTTGGCGTAGTTCCATGTCTATATTGTAGATGGAACTTTCTCCGTGACCGAGCAGGATAAGGCTCTTCGGCTTAAATGCCGTCAATTGTCGGCATATTTCGGAACCGATGGAGCCGCCTGCTCCGGTTACTAAGATGGTTTTATCAGTCAATTTCTCCTTGATCGCTTTCATGTCGAGCTGGACCTCGTCGCGACCAAGGAGATCTTCTATTTTTACGTCACGAATATCGTTAACCGATACTTTCCCCGTCATCAAATCTTCAATGCGTGGTATTGTTTGTGTACGTGCGCCTGTTGCTACGCATCGTTTCATGAGCTCGGTCATGTCCTGCTTTGCCATTGAAGGAATCGCAATGATGATTACTTCGATGTTAGTGTCCTTGACGTTTTCTTCGATATGACTTGTACAGCCTAGAATTTTGATGCCGTACAGCTCCAAGCCTTTTTTGGTCATATCATCATCAAGGAATAGGACAGGTTTCATGCCCGAATCGGGGTTGTTCAGCAGTTGCCGAGCCACCAACATACCAGCTTGTCCGGCACCAATAATCATGACGCGCTTCATCCCTTGATCATGTGATTTCCGAAAAGTGTCACGTGTAATGCGCCAACTAAGTCGTGAGCCGCCGATGAATAGAATGTGGAGCATCCATGTTAGGAAAAGAGCTCGAAAATTGATGTCTTTTGTAAAAATGAATTGGGCAGCCATTACGACAGCAATCGTCAAAGTGACCGATTTGAATATCGCTTTCAACTCACCGATGGAGGCATACGACCATACTTTCCGGTACAAACCATAATGCCAAGCAAACAAATGATGCGCGATTTGAATCGTCAAGGCGCTCATCAGGATGATTTCATTTTTGAAGATGACCTTGTCAGGTCGCAATATGTAGTATCCAAGAAAGATTGATACCAGCACAATGAGTGAATCCAACAGGAAAAGCAATGTGACCCGCTTTTTCATCGTCATTCGCAAGAATCCCTCCGTTCTATGTTGTAACACAGAACTATAAACCCTACATAAATGTGTTTATAATTCAGTAGTTTCAATTCCCCCCGAAGTGTTCTAGCCTGTTTGTTGAATTCTGCCCTTTCGATTATTTATTTGTGAGTCTTTGGATCCCATCTGTTCTCTTTTTTATATGGAAATGGGATGAAACAACAGTTCAATTTTTAGTAAATTACTAGATTTGATTTTCTTTCACCCTATGAAGCCAAATAATTTCCTTGGTTTTGTCAGTTCTGGTTCCCAGAGGAATAACGGTTCATCCCTCAAAATCCTTTCATTGTTTTCGAGCATCAGATCTGCAATATCATACAGCTTTTTTCGTTCCAATACATCGAGCCCTTTACCAAAATGGAATGGCCTCGTATTTAAGTTATGGACATCTGAGCCGTATGTATGGACAAGATTCGCCTCGATAAGCTGCAGTGACAGTTTTTGTATAGTTTTGCCGAAATGGCCTGATAAGCTACCCGACGTAATTTGAGCGGTTGCGCCATGGCGGATAAGCCTTTCGAGCCGTTCGGGCTTTTCTGCAATTGCACGGTTTCTTTCTGGATGAGCAATGATCGGAATGATTCCCCTTTCGACCATTTCCTGGATGATTTTAACCGTATAGACAGGAATCGTCTGGGACGGCAATTCCAATAGAAGGTATCTGGAATTGGCGAGCGTGAGCAATTCCCCGCTGTCCCACTTTTCAATGATGTCTTCAGTCAGCCGGATTTCCTGTCCTGGGTGAAGTTGAACGTTCAGCCCCGCTTCCCTGATGACATCTTTCAATAATAGAGTTTGGCTTATCACTTCGCGATGCTGTACATCGAATTGTGGATGAGAGGCATGCGACGTGCAAATCAAATCCGTAATTCCTTCCTCTTGCGCCTTTTTCACTAAAGCAAACGTTTCTTCAATCGTTGCAGGTCCATCGTCAACACCAAACAAAAGATGAGTATGCATATCAATCATTCGAACCGCGCTCCTTTAATAGAAAAGAGAGCATAAGGGCATACGAGTCCTTTTACTCTCCAGTTCCATAATATTGATAGTAATAATGGTCCTTCTCAAGCGCGAAATTGTTCAGGAGAGTCCCAAGTATATTTGCTTTTGCAGCCATAAGTAATTCTTTTGCCTTAATCGCACTTTCTTTTTCCGTCACGCCAGAATTGACGACAAGGATCGTCCCGTCGCATTTATTCGACAATATTTGAGCGTCCGCGACCGAAAGTAGCGGTGGCGCATCGAAAATAACAAGATCGTATTGAGACGTCAGCTCATGAAGAAGCGCATCCATCGATTTCGAGCCGATGAGCTCGGCAGGATTCGGTGGAATTGGACCGCAAGTGATCAAAGATAGGCCTTCAATCTCTATGACTTTTGTAACCTCTCCAAGAGTCGATTGCTTCGTCAACAAATTAGATAGGCCAGTTGTATTCGTCATGTGGAATGTGTAGTGCATTGTCGGTTTACGCATGTCTGCATCTACCAATAGCACTTTTTTCCCTTCTTGCGCGAAAACGATCGCTACATTTGCAGCGCTCGTCGATTTGCCTTCGCCCGGAGAAGAAGAGGTGAATAGCAATGTTTTCAATTCCTTATCCGGCATCGAGAAATTGATGTTCGTTCGAACCGTGCGGAATTGCTCCGAAACGATGGATTTCGGATTGGTGTTCGTGACAAGTTTTCTTGCAACTGTTCGCATTGGCCGCTGTTTTCTCTTGAACATCATGATCACCTCTTCTTTCTTTTGTGTTGTAACGCCTCTTTCGTTCTTGGCATTTCGCTATCTGTAATCGGACTGATTAGACCTAAAATAGGCAAATCCAATAACTCCTCGACATCTTGCTCCGTCTTGACGGTCGTGTCCAAATACTCGAGCAGGAACGCTATCCCGACACCTATCATAAGACCGATGACCGCTGCAATCGCCATATTAAGGTATGGGTCGGGCTTGACGGGCTTCGGATTTTCAGATAGTACTGCAGGCGAAAGGATGTTGACATTATCAACATTCATTAGCCTCTGAATCTCTTCTTGGAATACTTCAGCAGTTGTATTGGCGATATCGACCGCCATATACGGTTCCGGATCTTGGACACTCACGTTGACAACTTGCGAATTTTGCGCACTATTCACTGTTATTTTCCCACTCAAGGCTGCCGGTGTTGTATCTAGATCCAAATTTTCAATCACCTTCGACAAAATGGCTGGGCTTGTGATGATGACGTTATATGTATTGATTAGCTGAAGATTCGCCTGGATGTCTTGTGTATTGAACTGGTTCTGCTCCGTTTTCTGCTGATTGACGAGAATTTGTGTCGATGCTTGGTAGATCGGTGTCATGAGCAGGAAACTGACGACACCTGCAGCTGTCACCGCTAGCAGCATTGTCAGCAGGATGAGGATAGCCCTTTTCTTCAATGTCTTGAAAAGTTCCTGAAGACTGATCGTTTCTTCCATAAAGTTTGTATCCCCTTTGTCGCTATCTGTCTAAGCGTGTCTCATTATAGCATAGGGTACAAATTGAATTCTCTTAATTTGAGACTAGAATGATATATTTGAATCGTTAGACTTATCGAAGAGGAAATATGGCTCATATAATAAAATCATTATGCCTGATAAAAGTAGTAGGTCAAAAAAACGATAATTAAAATAATACAAAATTCGATAGTTTTCGTTACCAATCTATTAACCTTCTATGCTATAGTTGTTGGGAATATTCATTTTACCAAAAATTTCGTCAACAAAATTGGAGGGAATCAAATGAAAAATTCAGCAAGAAAGTCTTTCCTATCGGCATTATCCTTATCATTGGCAGCTGGAGCAGTTGTAGTGGCCGCCCCTACTTCGGCTGATGCGGCCACTTCATTCAGAGATGTACCTACAGACTTGGATCACCATGATTCGATTATGAGTTTGGCAGAAAGAGGCATCATCACAGGGTATGAAGATGGAACGTTCCGCCCGGACGCAAAATTGACCCGAGCACACGCTTCAAAAATTATTGCGATGTCCCTCGGACTTAATACGACAAATGTAAAAGATCCAGGGTTCAAAGACATTAATGAAAACCAATGGTATTACGGTTATGTCGCTGCGCTTGCGAATGCCGGCTACATCACAGGTTTCGAAGATGGCACCTTCCGTCCGAACGCACCGATGACACGCGCACAGACAGCTAAGATACTCGACTTAAGCTATAAACTTCCAAAAGCGGCAGCGGATAACCCGTTCACGGACGTCAGCAATTCTGCATGGTATGTCAATCATGTCCGCACACTCGTTGAAAACAAAGTGACGAAAGGCAAAACACCGACAACGTTCGAACCAAATGCGAACGTCACACGTGCTCATATGGCGTCATTCGTCGTGCGGTCTGAAAACTTCCAAAAAGTTACGAAAGCCGTTGAAGAGACAAAAGCGCAAATACGTGCTATCGTCAATGAAAACAGTGTTATCGAAAAAGACGGCGAAAAAATCGCAGAAGCGTCATTTGACCCGACTTCCAACACATTGACGTTGACCGCCTATGATCTTGACGAAGGCATTAAAGCTGTCCAAGGCCTCGGCTTTTTCTCGGACAAACTCCCTGCCCTTGGTCTAACGGATATTCGCATCGGTGACGGCGAGCCAGTCAATGTCATCGAAAACCGTACAGCTGCAAAACAGCAAATCCAAGACGCCATGGTTGACCTGCTCAAAACTCCGAGCAACACAGCGAACGGCGACTTGGTTGCGGACGATATTAAAGTCAGGCTCTTAGGTCATACTGGAGACGTTGAGTTCTGGGATGATTTTAATGTGAATTTACATGTGTTTATAGGTGAATAATAAATAAGTACTAACCTCCGTGGCATACAGTTACGGGGGTTTTATTTTTCTTAAGAAGGCAGAATGAAAGACCTACTTCAACATTCTGGACAATAATTGTCCAAACATGGTACGGTCACTTTATGAGAAAAATATTATTATTACTAGTCATCGTCGGTGTACTATTTTTTTCATCAGGCCAAACGTATGAGCAGCAGTCGATCATTCCGACTTTGGAGGAATGGTTCCCGGGCAAACCATTGGAGAACCAGCTGGCAAAACTGCAAATCCCTTATTGGGGGAAGATCATTTCAGTTGAGGAACGAGGATACTATGCTTTCATCGAGTTTCTGATCCGGAAGGCAGCCCATTTTTTCATTTTCGGACTGCTGGCGATTGCTGTATATAGCATTCTACCGAAAATCCACTATCGAACCATTGTCGCGCTTCTCATCACGCTGCTTTTAGCGATCGGGGATGAATATCATCAGTCGCTCACTGGAGGACGGACTGCTACTAGGGAAGATGTGTTTTTAGACATGTGGGGGGCTTTCACATTTTTACTCGTGTTCCGATTAATAAAGATTGCCCTAGACAGACGTAGACAAAACAAAAAACCGCGTATGAGGACTTAAGCGGTTTTTGTTTGTTTTATTAGCTTCCAATGGCTTTCTTCAAGATACCATCGCGCCGAACCTTTTTCAGCGATTCATATTCATCAATAAAGCTTTGAGCGTGTGATTTATTATAGCCGTTTGCTGCCAATTCGGCTTCCAGTGCTTTCACAACACCATAAAATGCGGCATCGGTATTTGCCTCCAAGTTGTTGGCAGCACCCATGTATTTATTATAGAAATAGCCATAGCTGATGCTCTCGCCATTCGCCTTCTTGTCGATGTACTCCTTTTTCGCCCGGCCAATCAACGAATTAATCTTATCATCGGCTTGTCCTTCAAGCTGCTTGAAGACAGGCTCATACTTCCCCTTCACTTCCGCCACGGTTAGTTTTTTCTTCGTTTCCGTTGTGCTCGCTGACTGCTTCTTTTTTGCAGTAGTTCCTTTTAATTCGTTCTTTGGTGGAGTTACACCTGCAGTTTTATTAGCAGTTTTATTACCGGTGGAAGTAGTTTGTTTCGATTTCCCTGGCTCCTCCTCAGCTTCTTCACTCGCTTCGACTACTTCTTCGCTAGCTTCGACTTCTTCTACAACTGTTTCTCCCAAGCCGGAAACCGTTCCATCTTTACCAATGACCAACTTTGACCCATCCGGAAGCTCCACCTCATACGGATTCGCGATAATTCCCTCAACCTCATCATCCGCAACATCATATTCCTTGAACTTTAATATGTACGCCAGATAAGCCCCTGCTCCCAAAACGAGCGCCAATACAATCGCTATTGTAATCTTCCACTTTTTCTTCATACATACCACCGCCCCTTTTATGATACTAGCAGTTTAGCATTTATTCATAGAAGAGTGTAGTGATAAGTGTAGAAAAATAGAGGATTACGAAGATTCTTGCCAATTTAGTAGTTTCCTATCAAGGGCATGAAAATGTCTAATTTCCTATTTAACTATGCATGCTATAAATATTACACGAAAATAGTATTGAAATAGTACAAATAGAAATAAACTCTAGGTGAAGACTTATCAAAAACGCCCGGAACCCAAATGATACCAAAGATCCGGGCGTGTTCTCAAAAAAATAAAAGTAGCGTTAAGCACGATATTATGAGAAGTCTCGGTCATGAACGACTCGAAACGAGGATGATCTATCTTGAGAGGCTGTTGGAGAAAGAACGGCATGCGATACATTCGTGGAAACCAGAATATTCCGGTGAATATATTTAATAAAAACTCTTTGGCTGTGTTCCTGTGCCGCCTTTGTGATATACTTGGTATGTCGATTCGAAGGTCGACTGATGCAAACCCGTGCACCGTTCAATACGCGTGACAGGTTGCTATCACCATCAGGCATTACAATGCTTGCCAGAGGAGTGCCATCCTCAAGCGAATGTAATCGCCGGACTCTTTAGATGCAGTGAGGATTACCTTATCTGCATCTTTTAATTTGCCGTCAACTCTTCTTCAGCTAAGGCTATTTTTTTCTCTTTGGCGAGGGATGGATAGCTTTTATGCATTTAAAAACCCCAAATAGTAATTAAAGGATTGTTAATCACGTCTTCCGCCATGCATTTGCGATCACTTCAAAACGCGAAGCCTTGGGGATCAACTGATGGAAACGACCATGATTTATTTGGAGAAAATCTTTAAAAAGGAACGACATGCAATCCATTCTTGGACACCTGAGCGCTCCGAACGGCCAGCCATCGACACTACTATGAGCCCGCTGCCATTTTACTAGTCTCGTAGGTGCTGAAACACCTCTTCCAGTAAGACTTCAAACGTTCCGCTGTTTCCATCCCTTTTTTTGATTCCCTTAGGTTTCCACTATCCAGGGGGTAAGAACGACCGGATTAACAGTCAATTCCTCGATCGCCACTATAGCATTTCAACTATAAGGATGTAAAGTAAGCTCCTAGCTTATTTCGCACTATACACGGACTTACCCTGCCTACATGGATTCGTCTGCCCAACCATAGGAACCTTTTAAAGAGCCCCGTCCCGGCACCACCGAGTACGACTTCACTAACTGCCAAACTATGTATTTCCTACAACTTGTCAAATACACTAGTAGAACTTCAATAGCCGTTTATATGGGTTCATGCAACTAGGAGGGATTCAAATTGTTTTTTATTCATTCGCTGTATGAATGCTTTAAAGAGTGGCTAAGCTACTTCACTCAATTTCTGAAACTCTATTTAAAATCATCGCACGCTATTAAAATGGAAAACATCGCCCTAAGAAGTCAACTCGCACTATATGCCCAGCGATTTGAAAAAGAAAACATACCGCAGCCACGTCCAACACCGGCTTTTCGACAGCTCTGGGTATTCCTTAGCAAGCATTTGGAGAACTGGAAAGATGTCTTACTGATTGTGAAGCCGGACACCGTGATTAGATGGCATCGAACTGCTTTCAAATTCTATTGGAAACAAAAATCGAAGAAATTAGGGCGACCAGCTATTTCTCAAGACACAATCAATCTGATTAAACGAGTACATAAAGAAAACCCACTGTTATCGCCCGAGAAAATTCATGAAAAGCTTCGGATTCTCGGAATCGAAAATCCTCCTGCGCCAAATACAATCTCTAAGTATCTTCCCAGCACACGAAGACCACCTTCCAAAAAACAGATTCAGTCTTGGAAGACATTCCTGCAAAACCATCATCTTGAAATGTGGGCAACCGACTTCTTTACGATTCCTACACTCACCTTTGATGTGCTATATGTTTTGGTCATTATCCATCATAAATCTCGAAAAATCATTCATTTCGGCGTAACAACTAATCCGACGGCCGAATGGACAATCCAGCAATTCAGAAATGCAACACCATACGGTAAGGTTCCAAAATATTTAATTCATGACAACGACCCAATCTTTTGTTCCAAGGCGTTTCAATCATTTTTACAATCATCGAGCATTATTTCAAAGAAAACAGCATACCGATCACCTTGGCAAAATCCCTATGCTGAAAGAGTCATCGGTACAATCAAGAGGGAGTTGTTAGAACAAGTTATTCCACTGAATGAGCAACATCTACATACTCTTCTAAGAGAATATATTAGAAACTATTACAATACCGATCGAACGCATCAAGGAATAGACGGCAAGACACCAATTCCTTCGCCTGTATACCTTCCTACTCCAGCGGAGAGTACGAGATTAGAAACCAGACCAGTATTGAATGGTCTCTATCATGCTTACAAGAAAGTAGCTTAATTTTACTAATATGACCTTTTTCACCCTCGAAAAGGGTTTCTTTGTCATGCCTTCTTTCTTATACTCCCCTATTCCACTCCTATGAATTTACAAAGATTCATTCAAATCCACGAGATCCGGACAAAAAAAGAAAAGTCTATCCTGTAGAATTAGCATAAGTTTTCTACGGATAGACTTTTTGAAAGGGACAATACTATTAACAGCTGCAAACAGGGAGATATCCTTCATAAAACAGGAATTTTTCTAGGAAACAAAAAAAGCTCCGCAGAGATTTCTCTCCGCGGAACCTTCAGCTTAGAAGTATTCTGAATTTTATCGGTGCCTAGCAACTAAAACTTATTTTATTTCTTCTAAAGTAGCTTTACCATCTTGGTACATAGCAACTTTAGCAACACCAATGTTAGTAGTATCTTTCACTAAAGTGATACGGTAAGGAATATTGAATTTACCATTAGCTTTAACCTTTTTCCAATCATCTGTGCTTAAAACTTGACCAGTAATTTCAATTTTACCATTAGTTACTTTGATTGCATCAGTGTTAAAGTTCACATCATATGTTTCATCAATGTAATCTTTTACTTCTGCTAGAGTACTAGGCTTTTCAATCATTTTACCATTATAATCAAATTCTAAGCCTTTAACTAAAAATTTCGCTTCTGCTTCTGTTACATTAGCAACATTAAGAGATGTTACTTGTTCTCCAGTTAATCCTAAGAATGATTCAACATTGACATCGACAGTTGTTTTTGCTTCTTTACCATCTTTAGAAACTGTAAATGTTAGGTTAACTGTTGCTGGCTCGCCATTTTCTGAAGCGAAATTTACAGCTGCTCCATTTTTAGCATCATTAGCAATCACATTTGTATTACTTGATACCATTGCAAGTGTGAAACCTTCATCAATTGTTGGCAATACCAATTTTTGATCTTCTACTTTTACAGTAGTTGATGTGAACTTAGCAGCCGCTTCCTTAACATCTCCTTCAGAATCCACTACCGAAAGTTCATCGCCCGTTGGTGTTTTCGCATTAACAGTCGTGTTTGAATATGCTTCAATCTTCGTGCCAGCTGGTGCTACGATTTCAGCAGTTGTAAGGCTAGAATCAACTTCAATTGTTGGTAATGATTTATCCACAGCTTTTTCGAATACTACCTTTGCAGGAGTATTAACTTTTAGAGCAGTTACTGTTCCATTATTCACGAAACGAGCACCGTCATCATCTTTAATTTCGACAGCTTTTAGTGAACCATTATTTACAAATGAAGTGCTTGTTACACCATTGATTGTAGTTGTACCAGTAACTGTTGCATTGTTTATAAAATGTACATTAGGCGTATTAACTACTAGGTTACCCTTCAGCGTTCCTGCAGCCAATGTAATAGTTCCTGGATCAGTCGTTGTGAATTCTAAATCACCAATAACTGTTTTATTGTTTAAATCAATATTAGTTAAAGATGATACTGTTAAAGAACCACCATCAAGAGTTACTTCACTCACAGTTGGATTCGCTAAAGCATTTTGTAAATCAGATACATTATTAACTGTAACTTCGCTATTCTCGTCTTATACCACTTGTTGTGGTTTTCGATTCGAGCCTACACCGTACAGGCGGCTTTCACCGCATACGGCGTGCTATCAGCAGTAGTTATTTATTCATTATAAGCATGTAGTCTTACTTCATTATACCTATATAATATCCAAAGATAGGGACCAATCATTAATCATGACTGGTCCTATCCAATTTGAATGCTTAATTTTGGGGAAATAAGCAATTCAGTAAATTAACTACCACTGACTGGGTTCCTTCGCTCCGGTTAGTTTTCTCCTTCTCGCATGTTACCATACAAGTCCGAACGGCTAACCATCAACACTACTATGAACCCGCTGCCATCTTACTAGCCTCCTAGGTGCTGATACACCTCTTCCAGTAAGACTTCAAACGTTCCGCTATTTCCATCCCTCTTTTTGATTCCCTTAGGTTTCCACTATCCAGGTGTAAGAACGACCGGATTAACAGTCAATCTCTCGATCGCCACTATAGTATTTCAGCTATAGGGATGTAAAGTGAGCTCCTAGCTTATTTCGCACTATACACTAGCTTACCCTGCCTACATGGATTCGTCTGCCTAACCGTAGGAACCTTTTAAAGAGCCCCGCCCCGGGACCACCGGGTACGACTTCACCTGACTTCATCCCTTCTGTGTATTCAGCACATCACTGGATGCAGGAGGATTAGGCACTTGTAGTTGACTGTTTACAAGAGTAGGAGTTCCACCCACTAATTGGAAGGTAGCAGTTAGAAAGAAACCCCGTGTACTACCAAAAGGCAAGACACGGGGTATTCGTTTCCACTCATTTCACTGATTAGCTCAGTTTATTGAGTAACGTTTCGTTTAGTTTTATTAAGAAGCTGCAGATACAGTTACAGTTACAGTTTCTGAAGTTCCACCATCAGCATGTGAGATAACTACTGTATAGCTAGTATCAGTATCTTTTGTAACTACTAGATTGATTTTAGCATTATTGGCTTTTGTATCTAGAGCCGTTTTTAAAGTAGCAGAGTTATTAGCAGTTAAATCAGTACCAGCAGCAAATTCATGTGTAGTACCAATTGCCGTTTTAGCAGCTGCGATTTCAGCGTTTGCTGATGCCGCTGCTAACTTAGCTTCTTCTGCTTGTAATTTTGATACATTAGCTGATTTTACTAATGCTTTCTGAGCAGCAGTTAATGCATCATATGCTGTTCTTGCTGCTGTTACTTGCGCTTGAGTAGCATCAGGTGTTGCGAAACCTTCAATTAGTGTATCTACTGCAGTAGCTTTTGCTGCATCTGTTGCAGCTGCTAACTTAGCTTCTTCTGCTTGTAATTTTGATACATTAGCTGGTTTTACTAATGCTTTCTCAGCAGCAGTTAATGCATCATATGCTGTTCTTGCTGCTGTTACTTGCGCTTGAGTAGCATCAGGTGTTGCGAAACCTTCAATTAGTGTATCTACTGCTGCTGCCTTTTGTGAAACATCTGTTACGTTCACAGTATGAGAAACAGTTGTTCCTACAGAGTTAACAACAGTTACAACGATTGTTGCATTAGAAGGTGTATTTTGAGCCACAGTATAAATCCCGTTTACTGGAGTTAAATCTACACCATTTACTTTTACAGATGCCACAGAAGCGTTAGTAGTTGTAATTGCAAGAACGCCACCGATTTCACCAGCATCAAGGTCAGTATCTACTAGAGTAGCTGTAACTGTTGGAGCAGCAGCTGTGTCCGTTGGTGCAGTTCCAGTTGATGAAATACTATAGATATAGAAAGTAGTTACACCGTCTTTTACTTCATAAGTAACTTGGACAGTACCTGCAGCGTTTACCAATGCGCTTGCAAAATCATCAGCATTTGCAATTGGTGTGTTATTCAAGTTACGGTAGACTACATTATTTCCACCATAAGAAATTGCATTTTTACCAGCAAATTTAAGTGTTCGGCTAGCACTATTAATTGATTCTACAACACCAGTGTAAAGTGCTGGAACAGCTGATGAATTTGTGAATGACACTGAAGCTGATTGTGTCGGTAAGATAGTGTTAGCACCAGTTACGTTTACAGTTACTGTATCAGCAGCAGCAGAAGTTACACGAACGATAGCTTTCCCATCTGCATCTGATTTCACGTGGTAAGTTTTAGTATTACCCAAGTTTTGTGTTGGGTTAGTTGGGTTAAGTACGTTACCAGCAGCATCTTTAACTGTAGCGTTACCAAATAATGAAGTAACATCAAATGCTAGTGTGTATTGATGAACTGTAGTACCAGGAGTTACTTCTGTTTTTTGTTCAAAACGAAGAATTACTTGGTTACCAGCTGCATCTGTACCATATACAGGCACCCATACTAATTGAGTTGTTCCTTCAGTTGTCCATCCAGTAGGACGATAAGCGAAACCATTTTGGTCTACAGATTGATACGTGAAGTATGCATCTTTACCAGCATCTACTGAAGTAACTGTTCGACCGTATTCATCCTTAACCGATAGCACTGCATTTGTTACGCTAGCTGACTTGAAGTAAGTTACTTCAGCAACTTGCTGAATGTCAGCAGTATCTAATGCAGGAGTAGCTGTGCTACCAGCAGTGTTTAAGAATACAGTTGGTTTTACAAATGTTGTTGCACCGTTACCCGCAACGCGGAATTGTGCTTTTCCATCTTTACCTACTGTGATTGGGAATACTTTAGCTGTATTATCTGCTTTTAGGATTGATTCGAATGCCTTTGCTCCAGTTGAGAAGTAAATTCCGCCATTCGTATCAATGCCGTAGTTGGCAGCTTGGAAAGTAACGTATGCTGTTGTTCCTTCAGGAGCTACTTTACCATCTTTAGCTGTCACAGTTACGGTGTAAGTACGTCCACCTACTGATGTAGCATTAGCTGCAACATTACCTGCTGCCAAGTTCTGAGCAGATTGTGCAGAGTTAGCTGTACCTTCACCTACAACTGTAAGAGCCAATTGGTCTACACGTGAGAATTTAACAGTTGGTGCTTGAGCTTGTAGATCCAATCTGTTGTACGTGTAAGTTTGTGGATTCGTTGGTGTAGATTCTGGGCTATACACAATTGGTGTTGCTTCTAGGTTAGAACCATAGATTGTGAATGAACCTTCACCATTTGAGTTTGTTCTTACTGCTGCAACTACATTTTGTGAGCTTGTTGACAATGTATATGGAGTTACAAAGTCATCTGTAGTTTCAGGTGTTGTATTGTAGTTTTGTACTTTTACATTTGTGATCTTATCTGGCGTTACAGACAAGTTTTCTTTGATTGCAATGTAGTAAGTAGTGTTTGCGTCACCAGTAACTTTGTACGATTTTTTAGTTTCGTTAGCTAAGTCGTTTCCAGTTGTAAGTTCTTCAACAGCAAGTTGAATTGCTGTATCCCAGTATACTTTACCAGAAGATACTACTGAAGATTTGCTTGTAGCGTATGCTGCAATATTGTCTTCAGAAGCATAGTAACGAGTGTAAGTGTAAGAAGCTACACCATCTGCATTCGTATAAGCAACTGCTTCAAGTTTTTCGTTTGTAACTTTATCGTTAACGACGTTGAAAGTAACTGGTACGCCTGCTTTGGATTGTCCTTCTGGAACAGTAACTGTAGCAGAGACAGTAATATCTTTACCAATTACACCTTGTTGAGATGGAGTAACAACACTGATAGCAGTTGGAACTACTGCAGATACACCAGAGAATGTTCCAAGCTTGTTGCCGTTAGCAGTTACTGTGTAAGTTTTTCCGCCTTCTTGAACAGCAGTAGTCAATACTACAGTTTTAGCGTCAGTTTGCTTAAGAACTTTGTTATCGATTTTAAGACCTTCGATAGCGAAGTCTAGAGCTGCAAGATCTTCAACCTTTTCAACAAACTTCACTTCAACAGTTGTGTTGTTAACAGCCGTGATTGACTCAACACCAGCTACAACGCCAGTAACTTGTGAAAGATCAGCGTTTAGGAAGTTGTGAAGGAATGTAGCAAAGTGTCCGCGAGTTGCAGTACCTTTAGGGTTGAAGTTTGCAACAGTTGTGATGTCGAAGAAGTCTAGGACATCGATTGCTGTGCGTGCTTCAGATTTAGCTGCGCTACGGTCTGTTACTTCTTTTTTGAAGTCTTGACCTTCAACGTATTCTACTAGATTGATATCGTTAACTGTATCAAACGCGCGAACAAGTACTACTGCCATGTTCTCACGAGTGATGTTGTCGCCTGCAAGAAGACGACCGTTGCTTCCGTTGAATACGCCGTTGTCTTTAACAACTGCAGCATATTTTAGAAGCTCATCGTTTGAAGCAGATGTCAAATCTGTGAAGCGTGGGTTTGTTTTGTAGTCTGCAGGAATTTCGCGTCCTTCAGATACAAGCCATTTACCCAACAATTTAACAACGTCAGAACGTGTTAAAGTTTTGTTCGGCTTGAATGTTCCGTCTTCGTAGCCGGAGATGATGCCAGCATCAGATAGTGCATCGATAGCTGCTTCATGTGTGTTACCTTTTGTGTCTGAGAAATCTTTCGCGCTTGCTACTGGTGCTACTGCGGATGCTACTAGAGCAGCTGATGCAGCGCCAACTACAAACTTACGATACTTCGTTGGTTGGTTAGCCATTGAATAATTTCCTCCTCTTATTAAGAAATAAAATTTGTCATCTACCCCACGGCAAAATGGAAGTAGAAGCCATTACAAACTAAAGTATAGATACTTACAGCAGGGATGTCAATTACTTATTGGTATTTTGCTAGATTGCAAGTCCCAAACCCTATGTAATTTTCCGCTGCTTCTACTATTCTACCTTATCTCAAAAATATATCAAGTATTTCTATCATATTTCAAAAAAAGTCTCAAATCATTCAAATAATCTTACTGTTTTTGGTCGTCCTATCTTTATTGGGTTTCTGCCAATCTAAATGATTTATTATTGCTTATCATTGCCATTCTACTTGGCGGTTCCCCCTCCTTCATGAATCTATTAATGAAATAAATGAAATAGAAGAGTAATGGGATAAAATAGTATTAGAAAAAGCAATTGGTTCTCCTATATACCGGATTTTCTAGGTTCTATTAGATAGAAGGTAATAGATTTCTGGAAAATAAATTGGTTGTCCCAATTGGCGACTCCCTAGAATCTATTACTGGAAGATACAAAATAGAACCTAATAGAAAGAGTTTTTTACGGGAAGGTAATTGGTTGTCCTATTTAGCTACTTCATAAGGGTCTATTACTTCGATAACTATAGTAGAACCTTAATAGTAGAGTATTGGTGTGGAGGTAATGGATCATCCTAAGGTAGCGGGGATAGTCGTTTTAGTTTTTCGATTTCCGACATGAGATTTTGCGACTCTGAAAGGAGTCATAGCCTTACCTTCTAATCTATCATATGGTCAGGGGAAAGTAGATTTTTTTAGAGAGATATTTTGAGCAAACATGAATCCCTTTTTTCTAGGCTAACAGCATCAGAATAACTTTAGGTTAAACGGTTTACCCTGTCATCCATTGGCAGGCGTCCTCCGCTTTTCTCAATAAAATGCAAAAAGACCTGAACAGATGGGAGCTGTTCAAGTCCTTTTGTGCGGTCAACCAACCGTTTTCGTCCTGCGTGGCGTTTAATAATATATGCTACAGAGGAAATTATCCTTACACTTACGTATTCTATCATCAGATTTAATAGATTACAAGTATGTTTCATTATTTTTGGCGAATTATTTGAAAGAGGAATTTTGGTAGATTCATTTGCCGCTTGATACGGCTCGGTTCCAATAATAACCGATATAGCCATTCGGCGCCAGCTTTTTGGAAAGCTGCTGGTGCACGTTTGACATTGCCTGCGAGTACATCGAATGAACCGCCAACTCCTTGGTAAAGGATTGGATGTAGGTTATCACGATGTTCTTCGATCCATAATTCCTGTTTCGGCGAACCCATGGCAACGAATAAGATGTCAGGTTTCGCGGCATTTATTTTATCGATCACCTTTGACGTATCCTTTTCATAGCCATCCTGTGTACCGGCGACTTTGAGGTCGGAATAGGTGGCGATCAGTTTAGCAGCTGCCGCTTCTGCAACACCGGGTTTTGCGCCGTAGAGAAAGATGGACTTGCCTGTTCGGGCGGCTTCCCTCACAATTCTGTCCATCATGTCTACACCGGTTACGCGGGATGTTATGTTGCCTTTTTGAAGCTTGGACGCGATAATCACCCCAATGCCGTCCGGAATTTGAAATTCCGCACGGTTGAGGAGGGCTTTTAGCGCTGGGTCGTCTTTTGCCTTCATTAGTTTTTCAGGGTTGATGGCGACAACGAGTGATTTCTTTTTGGCGTCGATGTTGTGGAAGAGCTTCGGGATGAGTTCATCGTAATTCTCTGTGTTGACGTCGACGCCGAGTATCGTTTCTTTCATTTAACTCATGACTCCTACGGGTGAGCCGTCTCCGAGTTTGAAATAATGGAATCCGGCTTGTTCCCATTTTTCTCGAGAGAATGCGTTTTTCGTGTCGAGGACGAATGGTTTCGGCTGTTTTGTTGTAAGTGAATTCGGGCTGAGCTGTTTAAAGTCGGTATGATCCGTTGTCAAGATGATCAGGTCAGCGTCTTGAGTTGCCTCTTCTAATGTTGCTTGTTGTGTCGTGTGCTGCAATTCTTTAATGTGCGGGTCGAATGATTTTACTTCGAGCCCCAAATCTTGTAGTGCTTCGATCACTTTTATGGATGGGCTTTCGCGCATGTCGTCGACGTCGCCTTTGAATGCGAGGCCGAGGATCGCTACTTTGCCGTTTGTGATCCCTTTTGCGTCAAGCAGGAATTGTGCTTTTTGAGCGACGAATTGCGGCATGCCGTCGTTTGTGAGACGAGCTTTGTGTATGATTTCGGCGTTTGCCGGGTTGAGTTCAACTAGGAACCATGGGTCTACTGCGATACAGTGACCGCCTACTCCTGGTCCCGGCGTATGGATGTTTACACGCGGATGGAAGTTGGCGAAGCGGATCGCTTCCCAAATGTCGACGCCGATTGTTTCTGCGATTTTCGCGAGTTCGTTCGCGAATGCGATGTTGACGTCGCGGTATGTGTTTTCCATAACTTTTACGAGTTCAGCTGTTGTTGCGTCTGTCAGATGGATTTCACCTTGGACGAACGTTTTGTAGAGCGCTTTCGTTTTTTCTGCACATACCGGTGTGATGCCGCCAACGATGCGGTCGTTGTTGACGAGTTCTTCAAAGATTTTACCTGGGATGACGCGTTCAGGCGAGTGAGCAACGAAGAGGTCTTCGCCAATTGTCAGACCTGTTTTGCGAAGCTCCGGCAACATGACGTTTTCGACTGTTTTTGGTGGGACGGTCGATTCCAGGATGACGAGTGCGCCTGGTTTTACGTATGGTACGATCGATGCTGTTGCTTGACGGATGTATTCTAGGTTAGCCGTGTTGTCGGGATTGATTGGCGACGGGACGGCGACGATGAAGACATCTGCTTCGACGGGTGTCATGGAGACGGTGAGGTTTCCACTGTCGATGGCTTGGTCGAGTCGTTCTTGGAGTCCTGTTTCTTCTATATGTAGCTGCTTGTTGGCGATCATGTTAACTGCTCTTTCGTTAATGTCGACGCCGTGGACTTTTACGCCGCTGTTGGCGAACATGACAGCTGTCGGGAGGCCGATGTAGCCCAGGCCGACAACGCATATATTGTTGTTCATGAGTAATGTTCCTTTCGTATGGGAGTGCTATCGAGTTAAAGTCGCTTCAGCGACACTTTATAAATATTATCATGTAAATACTTTTGACATTCGTAAATTATAGCATATCCATTTCGGCTGTACATAATTGAACCGTTTTATTCTACCGTAATGGGTGTGTAGATGCCTTGCTTTGTTGTCCTGCCGGCGTCGTTTGCGAAGCCTGGGTGGATGACTAGATAGTATTTGCCGCCTTTTTGCATTTGTTTGTTTGGTGTGATGTCGAGTACGTCTGTGCCGTTCGGTTTAATGGAGATCGGGACTGCGACACCTCCTACTTTAATGAGTTCCACTTTATTGGACGCATTGGCATCGTTAAGGTTCATTTCCTGAGTGAAATGAATGTGGAATACTTTGTTTGTAGGCACGTTTTGCAGGTTGTCAACTTGTTTGTATTGTTTATGCGCCAATGATTCTTTCAGTAGGCGCGCATGGATCGTCGAGAGTTCTTCGTCGTATTCGGAGGAAATCGTCGGTTCGATTCCTTGGCGATGAATTTTGGATTTTTTCGGTCCTGTGAATTCGCCGATTGTCAGTTTCAGTGCTGAGCCGTCTTCGAATTCGAAGAACGATTGGATCGTCCCCTTCCCTTTTGTCCGTTCACCGACGATGATGGCGGCGTTTTGGTCTTGGAGGGATGCCGCCACGATTTCAGATGCGGATGCGGAGTAGCGGTTGACGAGTATATAGGTCTGTTTCGGGAATTTTATTTTCGATGGTACGGGTTTTACGGTTGTCGTGCCTTCCCTCGTTTTCATTTCGTAGGCGGTTTTAACGCCTTCGAAGTGGCCAAGGAGTTGTTCGGCGCTTTCGACGTAGCCGCCACCGTTGTAGCGGAGGTCGATGATGAGTTTGTCAGCGCCTTGCTTTTTGAGATTCGTGTAATGCTTCGTGACGACCTTATCCATATTCGTGGAGAAGGAACTGATTTTGATATAGCCGATGTTACCGTAGAGCATGGAGGATGTGACGGCGGGTTCGGTTATGTTTTGGAAGGCCACGTCGTCTGCTCCGACTGCTGCTACGTAGTTCAAGTATTCGTCCGCTGTCATGTAGCGGGAGTATTCGTCAAGCGCCCCAACGATTTCGTCTATGGTCGTCATGGCATGAAGGTTTTCTGGGATGTCGCCATAGTAGAAGTTTTCGACGAAGAATTTGATGTCGTCGATGCGTGCGGCATCTGCCATTGGTGTCTGAGCCGCGGCAGCTGGTGCGAGTAGGATTATTGTTAGGAATGCGAGTAGGATGGATTGGATTTGTTTCATGCCGGTGACTCCTTTCTGGGGGTGGTTGTTATGTTATTATACCCACTTTGGGAGATTAAAGACATGGTACGGGAGAATAGTTTTGTAGATTTAATGGCAGTGTTACTTTTGGGATGGGCGAGGCGGTTTATCGTAGGTTTTGGGATTTATGCATAGTCGGCGACGGTTATGCGTGATTGTGGGGATTTATGCGTGGTTCGTGGTGTTTATGCGTAAATTTTGCGATTTATGCGCTTCTGGGCGGGTTTATGCGTGGTTGGATGTGCGCGGGCGTTTTTTGTGGGAGGATTTTTGAATCGTGCTGAATGGTTTTAACAAATTAGGGGGAGTAACGAGAAAAAGCCACCAAGTTTGGTAGCTTTTAAACTATTTTTAACGATGTGAAGGCCAAGAACCTTGCATTTTTCTAATTTGAATAATTTGACCCGTATGGTAGGCATCGTGAAGCATGATGTTTATTAGCTTCAATTCTAGTGAATCTTGGTCAAGCTGTTCCACCGTAGTTTTATTTAGCGCCTGTCTTAAGTTCGCTTGAACCTTTTCAGCACGTTCTATAACTTCCTTCCATTCCTGATCATCATTTGATGGATCAGTCAGATAGAAGGTTTCATTCCCATCAAGATGATGTGGCCATTCCCGGCCTTCCATAATGGCTACAAGTTTTTCTTTGTAATAAATAAGATGGTTCACATTCTCCCAAATTGATTTGGTCGCTTCTCCAGTTGGTTTCCAGCTAGCCTGTTCTGCGGTGATCCCTTCCAATGCGTCTTTTAACGGCGCATACCAACCTTCTTTGTCATACGTTATATCCAGCATGTATACAAGCATTTCAATTCGATTCAATCCCATCTACCTCCCTCAATAAGTTAATGAAATTAATTCAACAAACATGTATATAATTCCTGCTTAATTGAAGTATGTAAAAAAGGACAGCTAGCTAAGAGCTAGCTGTCACTGGCTGTTGATTACTTTTACTGGCTTGTATTGCCTTTGCCCATCTTCGTTAACTGCGGCAACATGTTTTGCAATTGGCCGCCACGTCCGGTCATCAGACTATAGGCGGCAGCCCCAATGCCAATGGCAGCAACGATAGGTAAGACCTGAATGTTGTTCTTCATTTCACTCCACCTTTCTGTTGACTGTATTTATTACATCTGTAGCTTGTGTGTTCCTTCTTGAAATAGTCGAGTGAGTTTTTCCCACTATAAACAAAACTTTTTCTTTTACTGAAAACAGCTCTAATCATTTTAAAAATAATGGGCAGAATAGATGATGAAATAGCCTTGAAAGGCGGTCATCTCTATTGGGTAAAAAAGCCAAACTTTGGACAAACCAATATGTCATCATTATTTTATTGTCGTTAGTCATGTTCGCATCTTTTTACATGATTACGGCGGGTTTCCCGATTTTCGTATCAACCATTAGCAATAACCCAGCGATTGCTGGAATTATGACGACTACGTTAATGTTGGCATCGTTGGTTACGCGGTTCTTCGCAAGCGTCATTATTCAAAAAGTGAATATGAAATTGCTCCTCATTATTTCGATCATTTATTTCCTGGGAACGATCGCTTTAACTTTTGTAAACGACTCGATTGGTTTTTTAATTTTCATTCGTGCGCTGCAAGGTATTGGGTTTAGTATGCTGACGATTTTGGTTTTTACAATCTCCAGTAATATCGTTCCAAGATCCCGGTTAGGTGAAGGTATCGTTTTCTTTGCCATGTCGACAAGCGTTGGGACGACACTTGGGCCGCTTATCGCGATTGCTTATCTTGCGAATTTCTCATTCCGATCAATGATGATGTTAACGCTCGGCCTTATGTCTTTTTCGTTAGTGTGCAGTTTCTTTACAAAAAATACTGTCCCACAAAATAAGGAAAGTGCGAAGGCGACAACGAACGAACCGTTCTATAAGTACATGTTTGATAAACGTGTCCTTCTTCCATGTATTTTGGTTGCGTTGAATTATGTAGCCATTGCAGGAACTGTCAACTTTATTGGGGCGTTTGGGAAAGAGATCGGTGTGGGTGGTCGTATTTCTCAGTTTTTTATCGCACAAGGGATTGCGATGGTGATTATTCGTGCGTTCTCGGGTAAAATCTTTGATCGTTTCGGGCACCGAATACTTATTATTCCTGCCGCTATTTCAGGGGCTGCCGGTTTGGTTCTGTTAGGCTTCTCTAAGAGTATGTTGATGGTGTTGATTTCGGGGGTGTTGTTCGGAATCGCTTTTGCCGTCATTCATCCAACGATCCAAGCTTGGGCACTACAGCTTGTTCCAGAAGAAAAAAAGGCAACAGCCAATTCGATGCTTCTGATTTTTATCGATGGTGGTTTGGCACTTGGTTCCGTAGGACTCGGATTGTTAGCAAAAAGTGTTGGGTACGGCTTGACCTTTACTTATTCTGCAGCTACGATGATAATCATTTTGATGGTGTATCTAATGGGGAGTAAGAAAACGGTCGCAATGGCAGCAAATAAGGAAAAGGTTCCTAACCGTTGAACGGATAGATCTTGTCATTCCACATATCCTACATTTGCTTAGGAGGTGAGATGTGATGACGAATCAACAAAATCGCAAAAGTGTTGCGGAGGATATTAAGAAAACCGCTGGATCCGCATTTGAAACAGCTCACAATGCTTTGGAAACAACCGAAAATATCGCAATGAAGACTGTGGATGCAACTAAAAATGCTGCACAGAAAGTAACCCAAAACATGAGAAACAATCAAGGTAAATACTGAGCATGAAAAACGCCATTTCTGGCGTTTTTCTTTTGGACTCAGTTAAGACGGTTCTCCAAGGATTCGATGGACAGTTTAAGTGCAGTTAAGCGGCGCTCATTGATTGTTTTTTGAGGACTGCCTTCTTTTGCTTTTGCTATCTGTTTTTCTATCGAGGGAAGGACACTTTGCAGAACTTTTTTGGAAACCACTATGGATTCTTCTTCGTAGTTGAAATCTTCCTCATTCCAGGTAGCTTTCAGGCTGTCTAAACCTATTTTTACTGCGTCTCGTCTCTTTTGGACAAGGGTTGTGTTTGACCCCTTTTCTGTCATGCTATTGTAGGAATTCGATAGTTTATTAAGAGTTGACTCCAACGATTCGATGGACATCTCTTTGATTTCTTGGCTGATAGTTTTCATATGGGCACCTCCCTTTCCGTTACTTTTTTATTAAACCGCTTTGTAAAGATACGTAGTGAAAACGATCGAGTTTCGTTAACACCATCTATACGTAGAAATGCTTCTATCTACATAGTAGATTAACATTCCTATTTTAAACTAGAGTTGAATCTAGTTTAGATAGGAGATGGTGAGCATGAGCAAGCAATTACTGCTAGAAACAGGTGTAGCTTTATCGTTTTTATTCAACCCAATAGGTTCGATTGTAGCGGAAGACCCGACTTTTGGCGAAAGAAAACAAGTACATAATGTTGCCCATCGGGGTGCAACGGGGTATGCGCCTGAAAATACGATTGCTGCTTTTGATCTCGCTGTCGATATGAAAGCTGATTACATTGAAATCGATGTGCAACGAAGTGAAGACGGTGAACTGGTGGTAATTCATGATACAACAGTAGATCGGACGACGGATGGGACGGGGCAAGTTGGAGATTTATCATTTGAAGAGCTGAGAGGTCTTGATGCAGGCAGTTGGTTCGGGGAACAATTTGCAGGAGAATCGCTTCCGACATTTGAAGAGGTTCTTGATCGTTATTACGGAAAGATCGGTATTTTCGTAGAGTTAAAGGCTCCAGAGCTTTATCCAGGCATTGAAAAGCAGGTGGCGGAGGCATTAAGAGAACGAAATCTCGATAAACCTCAAAATGAAAAGATCATTATTCAATCGTTTAACTTTGAATCAATGAAGAAAATGGACGCGCTTCTTCCCCGTGTTCCAGTCGGTGTATTGACTTCTAATACGGCAGATACAACACCGGAAGCTTTACAGGAGTTTTCGATGTATGCGGAATGGTTTAGCCCGAGCTATGGAATTGTGACAGAGGAATTGGTGGAAAATGTTCACTCGTTAGGTATGCAAATTGGCTCGTGGACGGTGCGGAGCCAAGATACGGCAGACTTTTTGTTTGATATGGGTGTTGATGCCATTATTACTGATTTTCCGGATTATGTAGAGCCTCGAAAAATGAAATACTAATTTGCGAAAAGGGGTAGTGGCTACTCCTTTTTTTGTTTGGATTAGTTGTTAAACTACAATAAATTCATACTTAAGATGGTTCAAATCCCGGCCTTGGGACTGACAATACTATTATTCTTACTTGTTATATTTAATTATGAAAGAATTGATAATTAACTAGAAACGAGGTGCACTTATGGTATTTTGCAACGAGCAATTCCAAGAGGTGGGATGTAAGGTGAAAAGAAAATGGTTCATTGCAGTTATTATCCTTTTCCTGTTTTCCCTGCCTGCATTACAAGTTTTAGCTCAAAACGCTAAAACGGAAGAATTACATTCATACATAGAAACCTTCCTTACTGAGAATCGCATTCCTGGAGCATCCATTTCAATTGTGAAGGACGATGAAGTCATTTATTCGGAATCTTTTGGTGTCACAGGAGGAGAGAAAACAAAAGTTACTGCAAACACTCCTTTTTTGTTAGGTTCTATAAGTAAGTCTTTTACATCCCTTGGAGTACTAAAACTTGTGGAAAAAGGATTCGTACATCTGGATGATCCGGTCATTCAATATGTCCCTTACTTTACACTCAAAGATAAAGATTCTTCTTCGAAGATAACGGTAAAACAGTTACTTACACAAACAAGCGGAATCAGTACATATGACGGGATGGCTATATCAGATTTAGGTTCAAATGAACGAACTGCCATCCGAAACAATGTAGATTTGCTTTCAAAAACTGAACTAACAGAAAGTCCAGGAACAAAGCATCAATATAGCAATGCAAACTACTCTATACTTGCCGCACTTATCGAAGAGGTTTCAGGTCAATCCTATTCTGAGTTCATGGACGAACAGGTTTTTTCTCCTTTAGAAATGAAGCATGCTGGGGCAGATGGAGATAAAGCAAAAGAACGAGGATATCAATCAGGATATCAATCGTGGTTTGGATTTCCTGTCAAAAGTAACGTACCTTACGATAATGGAGGAGCTCCTTATGGCTATATAACTGCAAGCTCAAATGACATGGTTAACTATTTAAAAGCTTTACTCCAAAAAGATGAGGATAAATTAGTGAGGGAAGAATTAGTAGACCTTGCGTTTACACCGCATACTCAAACTGGTGAGACGAGGTATTATGGCTTTGGCTGGAGAATAACTGACCCTTATTCGAAAGAAGAAATGATTTGGCATTCAGGATCTACTCCCGATTCACGTACAGACATCTTTTTCTACCCTACGAGTAACTGGGGAGCTATCATTTTAACAAACAAGGAACATATTTTAGAAGAAGCTGCTCTTATCCATTTTAGGAATGGTATCATATCAATCATGAATGGTGAGACACCGATAAATGCGGAAAAAAACACGCCAATCATTCAAGTTCTAACTTTAGTCATCGTCTTAATTCTTGCCTATGTGTTCGCGCGTTTACTATTCAAAATGAAACTAAAACAGCCAATAAAACATCAGAAAATGCTCTTTATCATTGGAGTAATAATAACCTTACTTTCCATGATCATTATTCCTATGCTTATCTATTTCACTTCTTCCCCATGGCATTCTATCAAGTTATTTGCACCAGACGTCGCATTACTCACGGTAGTATTATCTATCCTGTTGTTTGGTAACGGAATCCTACTAATGCTCATTGGAAAAAGGAACAAATTTTAGCCGGATACTCACAATCTATTCCTGCTTTTCTTTGCGCGATCAAACGAAACAGACGGCTGGGATCCCTCCTCCCACACCGTCTGTTTGTTGTTATTTTGTTGAGAACATGTGGACCCAGTAGGTCGTGCCGTTTTGGTCGGTGGCGTAGCCGGTGCCGATGTTGGTGAAGTGGGACTGCAGGATGTTGGCGCGGTGGCCGGGCGATTCCATCCAGCCTTGGACTACGGTTTCGGCTGTTGTGTAGCCTTTGGCGATGTTTTCACCGTAGCCCATCCAGTCGTAGCCGAATTGGTCAAGCATGTTGCCGACGGTGCCGTACGTTGGTGAGTTATGGGCGAAGTAGTTGTTTTTCGCCATGTCTTCGGCTTTTATTTGCGCGATGGCTGAGAGTTCATCGTCTTGTTTGAGTGTTGCTAGGTTTTGTTGTTGGCGTTCTTTGTTTACTAGATTGATGGTTTGTACTGCTAGTGACTCGTCCATTTGGGCCGGCGGTGGCTCAGGGATCGAGTAGACTTTTTCAACGTATTTTCGTTGGGCTTGGTCGTAATAGATTTCGCCGGTTTTCCGTTTGTTGTCGAATTCGATGGCGCGATGGATGAAGGCAGCCATATGCGCTCGGGATACGGGATCGTTCGGTTTGAATTCGCCGCCTTGTGCGGTTGTCGTGATGCCGAGTTCGGCGATAGTTGTAATGTAGCTATGGTAGCCGTTGATTTTTTTGACGTCGCTAAATGAGATTTCGTCGTTGTCGTCTACGATGATGTTGTAGGCGAGTGTGATGATTTTGGCCATTTGTCCGCGTGTGAGTGATGCGTTCGGGTTGAACGCTTCGCCGTTGTTGAAGATACCACGTTCAGTGAGGGCACGGATATGGTCGTATGATCCGTGCGCCGGTGTGACGTCTTTGAAGTCAGGCGTGAAGCTATGTGTCGGCTTCGTTTTTGTAGCGAGCGCGACGATTTTAGCAGCTTGGGCACGCGTGACAGGTTGGTTGAGTTTATAGGTACCGTCCGGGTAGCCGTTGATGATGCCAAGGTCTGAGATGACATCGATCGGGTCGTGCGCCCAGTGGGATTTCGGGACGTCCGTAAAGGATGCGGCTTGTGCCGGCTGGATAGCGGGGGTGAGCAGCAGTGCTGTTGTGAGAAGCGCAGCTTGGATTCGTAGTTTCATAGGTGTATGCCTCCTTTTTCTACGATTATACTGGTTTTTTTGTAGGGTGTGGAGGGATATGTAGCGGTTATGCGTGATTGTTGGCGTTTATGCGTATTTGGGAGGATTTATGCGTCGTTAAAAGAATTTATGCTTATTTGAGGACAGATATGCGTAAGTATTGGGATTTATGCGTTTTTGGAGAAGTTTATGCGGGATTCGGGATCGTGGGGAGTTTTTTGGGGGAGGAATTTGCTTTTTCGCGCTGAATGGTTTTGACAAATTAGGAACTGATTCTAAGGTTTTCTTCGGGAGAGGGTCGCGTAGAGATTTATTGGCGATCCCCCTTCCCTGTTCGCGCATACTTGCTGTCAACTTCAATTTTTAACCCTTTCGTTTTTGGTGGATTGGACTCTCTAATGTAGTCATACCATACACTTACTTGCTGTCCTTTTTTGATGTTATCTAACGTACTTTCATCATCAACTTTAATCCAGATCTCACCTTTTCCTATACTGGAACTTTCGCTAAGCTCAAGCGTAATTTCTTTCCTTCTTTTTTTGATAACCTCTCCACTGAGAATTTTACTATCAGATATACCATCTACTATGGAAGTTTTCGGATCTTCCTCACTACCACCATCAAATGTTTCTATCTTTATTCCGTAACTACATCCCGCCATTACTATTAAAACTATAAGTAGCGAGAGAATTCTCCTCAAGCAAGCCCCTCCTCTTCCTCAAATTTATTTGCGCCAGAAGGTTGTGCAGTCTGCTTTGTCAGCAATATTATAGTCGATAATTTTCTCGAGTAGTTCGTAATTGACTGGTTTATTCCACGGGAAACGTACGAGCATCTTGGTGTGCGTATAGCCGGCCTGTAAAATTTCCTCTGAAAAATGGACGATCCCCGCAGTTTCAGGGGAGAACGCCAAATGCTGTTTGGATACGCTGAAGCTGATAATGAAAGTGCCGTGATCGGTAAACGTAGGCTGATTCCATTTAATTTCCGGTACTAAATTTGGATATTTTTCTTTTACCCAATTTAGTACTTCTTCTGTTCGGGCTCGATGTTCCTCATTTTCAATTTTTGATAAGAACTCTGCAAAGACTTCCATGTCATTCCTCCTGACTGGTACAATGATTTGTTCAACTTTTCTGTATCTACTATTATAAAGGGCATTTGTGTTCTCTGCCAATGGTGGCGCGGTGGGCTATTATAGATTCCCCTTCCCTGTTCGCGCTGAATGGTTTTGACAAACTAAAAGTTTTAGTTGAAGGCGTTATGCGTGAGAATTGGAATTTATGCGTTTCTGGGAGGATTTATGCGTAAGTATTGGATCTTATGCGTATTTGGACGCGGTTATGCGCGGGATATGGGATTTATGCGTAATTAGGAAACCCGAGCTGTCTTAGGACGGCTCGGGGTTTTGTTTGCGTTTTTTCCAGAGGTCTTCGGCGGCGCCGGAGCCTAGGATGACGCCGATAATGATGAGGACGAAGCCGAATAGGTGGCGTCCGGTGATGATTTCGCCGAGGAAGACGGCTGAGCCGACTAGGGCGAATAAGGTGTTCAAGTTCATGAAGATGGCCGCTTTGGATGGGCCGACTTGACCGACTGAATAGTTGTATAGCATATGTCCGACTGCAGTTCCGAAAATCGCGCTTAAGGCGAAGATGAGCCAGAATGTCTGCGGTACCGTAGCGAATTTCATCAGTTCGCCGGGCTCTTGGATGAGGCTGATGACGAACAGTGCGAGGCTTCCGACGATCAGCATGTACGCGGTGAGAAGCCTTGGGTCTAGCGTCCTTGCTGCCTTAGCGATTATCAGAAACGACAGAACTTGTGCAAGGATGGAGATGAAGATGAATGCGTCTCCGAGTTTGAGTGCCGCAATGCCTTCGCCTCCTGCGAGGACGACGGATCCGATACCGATAAAGCCGATAATTGCGCCGAGCCATTGGATTTTGGTCGGGTAATTGCGCAGGATGAGTGATGTACATATTGCTGTTAGTACTGGGCCGGTTCCGAGGATGAGGCTGGCGTTAGTGCCGGATGTTCGGAAGAGACCCATGTTAAGAAAGTAGTGGTGGAGTACAACGTTGAGTGCGGCTCCGCCGATGATGTAGGTCCATTCTTTTTTCGTTGGGAGACGGACGAGTTTGAGGGCTCCCAGGATGATGAAGACCATGATTCCTGCTGATAGGATGCGAAATGCTGTCATGGTGACGGGTTGCATATGTGTGAGCATGTATTTGAGCATCGGGAGGTTGAGTCCCCATAATAGCATGGTTGTGGTGAGGAGTATGTAGAGTTTCCACATGTTGATGGGCCTTCTTTCTTTTGGTCGATAGAATCTAGTTTAGCATATGGGGCGGAGTTATGCGCGGGAATTCGATTTTATGGAGGAGTTGGCGGGATTTATGCGGATTTGGCGGCGGTTATGCGCGGGTTTGGGGTTTATGCGTGATTGGAAGCGTTTATGCATAAGTTTTCGGTTTTATGCGTAATTGCGTTAGAATTAGGCATTTGTTTTAAGCGAATATTAGTTCGCTTTCGCTATGACAGAATGATAGAATAGAAGTAGCAGCGACATTTAGCGGATGGGCGGTTGGCACTCCCTTGCGAAGGGGGTGATTATATATGGTGACATACGAAGCAATAAATATACTTGTGCAATTCGGTATATTGCATGCACTCTGGGCTGCAGTTGTGATTGCAACGATTGCATTGATCACCAAAAGAAAGTAACCACCTTCCGCTAACGGCTAAGTAGCAAGGTGGTTACTCTATTCTTTGCAAACAGGCCAACCGCTTCTGCGGATGTCTGCTGTTATTGGACTGGGCGTTGTCCGACGCTCAGTCTTTTTTAGTATATGTTTAGTGTAGCATAATTATAAAAGGATTTCACTTCTTCCAACCGCGGGGATTTATTTATTGGCTTGCCTTCTCTGGTCGCGCCTAATGGTTTTAACAAATTAAGGGGTTGGTTGAAGACGTTTTGCGCAGGTATTGGGATTTATGCGAACTTAGCGAGATTTATATGCATCTGGCTACGGTTATGCGTGGATTTCTGAGTTTATGCGTTTTTGGAGATAAAAAAGCGGATTCCCGGTTGTGGGGATCCGCTTTTTCATTTTAAAATCTGAAGGCTTTTCGCTGGATGGCGAGAGAGCCGATGATGTAGGCGAGCAGGGACAGGACGACGGGGATCGTTACTGTGTGGACGCCGAGTAGGTCGCCGTATGCTTGGTTGTAGAAGTGGATCGCAATGTAGCTGACGATGCCGGTGATCATGCTTAGGATAGCACCGTGTTTGTTGCCGTATTTCCAGTAGAGTCCGAGGACGACTGGCCAGATGAAAGCGGCTTCGAGTCCTCCGAAGGCGAACAGGTTCAAGAAAATGAGCAGGTCGGGCGGATTGATGGCGAGTAGGAAGACAATGATTCCTAGAATACCGGTAACGCCGATGCTTATCTGCTTGATACGTTTTTCGGATGCATCCGGTTTGATGTAGCTGATGTAGACATCTTTGACAATTGCTGAGCTGACGAGCAAAAGCAGAGAGTCGACGGTTGACATGATGGCCGCGAGCGGTGCCGCGAGGACGATGCCTGCTAGCCATCCGGGCAATACTTCCAAAGCGATTAACGGAATGACTTTGTCCCCTACATCGATTCCCGGAAGGACGGGTCTTGCGAAAATGCCGATCAGGTGCATGTTCAGCATGATTAGGCCGGTGACGATCGTGCCGATAACGAGTGCCCTGTGCATGGCGCGGGAGCTTTTGTAGCTCATGGCGCGGACAGCCATTTGCGGGAGAGCGACGACGCCGACGCCGACGAGTATCCAGAAGGAGGATACGTAGGCGGCTGTGAGTGAGCCGTCCGCTCCGAATGGCGTGATGAGTCTCGGGTTTTCATTCAGCAAATCCTGCATGATGGCCGGGACTCCCCCGCCCGCGATAATGACGCCGATGAGCAGGATGACTGTGCCGGCGACCATGATAATTCCTTGGACGGCGTCGGTCAGTGCGACGGCGCGGAATCCGCCGACCACAACGTACACGAGGACGGAAATCGCGAAAATGAAGAGCGCCGTCGTGTATTGGAGCCCGGTGAGCGATTCGATGAGCCGTCCCCCGCCGACCCATTGTGCTGTCATGGCAGAGAATAGAAAGATAATGATGGCAATGGCTGATAGAATTGCGACAGCCGGGCTGTTATAGCGCGCTTTCAGGAAGTCGATCAATGTGACGGCGTTGTATTTGCGCCCCAGGATGGCGAATTTCTTCCCGAGGATAAGCAGGACGAAATAGCCGGTGACGACTTGGGTCATGGCGAGCAGGATCCAGCCGAAGCCAACTGTGTAGGCGGTTCCGGGTCCACCGAGAAAGCTGGATGCGCTGCCATATGTGGCGACCATCGTCATGGCGAGGACGAAGCCGCCGAGTTCGCGTCCTCCGAGGAAGTATTCTTGGAGGAATCCACCGGATGTGTTCATTTTCTTCGAAGCGAAGTAGCCGACGGCGAAAATCGCGACGAGGAGGATGATATTCGGGATGATGACTTGGATGTTCATGACTTAGGTGATTCCTCCGTTTCGGTGATTTCTGCGTCGAGCGGAACTTCTTTCAATACAAATTTCGCAATGACGATGATGAGTGCGGACATCAGGATGAAACCGATGACGCAACTGTAGAAGAACCAGTCGGGCAGGCCGAAGATGTATGTATATTGTTCAGGTGGGCGCGAGCCGAGTCCGTATGCGAAGCCGAACCACCAAATAAAATTAAAGATTGCGAGCACGACGCCGATGAGCGCTTCACTATGCGCAATCTTGAAGCGCGGGTCGGGCTTGTATGAGTCGGGCGGCGTTGAGTTTTCGGCCATTTTAGGTTTGCTCCTTTCGTTTGAAGTCTTCGAGGTAGATTATACAGGAATTTTTGGAGATTGGGAGATGGTTATGCGTGGAAATTGGGATTTATGCGTAACTGGCGGGATTTATGCGCATCTGCTGGGCGTTATGCGTAAGAAATGGGAGTTATGCGGATTTGGCGGCGGTTATGCGTGAGAGTTGGGATTTATGCGTTTTTAGTGGAGTTAATGCGTATTTTTAGGGGCTCGTGGAGTTTCTACTATTATATAGAGCCATTTGAACTCGCACTGAATGGTTTTGACAAATTAGGGTTTTGTTCACGGGGCGGTTATACAAGTTTATTGCCATAAGAAAAACGCTCCGGCATGGAGCGTTTAGGGGTGTTGGACGTAGTAGTCCATGACGAGTTCGTCTTGGATGAGTTCGTCGGTTAGGGTGAAGCCGACTTTTTGGTAGAATTCGATGGCGCCGGGATTTTCGGGCCAGACGGATAGGCGGATTCGTTGGCAGTCAGGCTTGGCGCTTAGCATGTCTATCGCAGCTTGCATTGCCTGTCTGCCGTAGCCTTTGCCTTGGAATTGTTCGCCAATCATGAAGCGCGGAATCCAGTAGCGATCATAATCTTCGTTTTCTGGTATGTCTTCGATGGCGAGTAGGCCGATGACGGTTTCTCCATCGAGAATCGCGTACGGAGTGAAGTTCGGATCGACGTATGCCCATGCAATCGTATTGATATTTTTCGCAACAAATTCTTGTTGGGATTCAGCGACTTCTAATTGGACGCAGGCGCGTATATTGTCTTTGTTCACTTTTTCGAGTGTGATGGTCATGGATAGGGCACCCCTTTCTTGTTGTCCTGTTTTATTCTACAGGCGCGGGGGATTTCCCTTCTTTCATTAGAATGTAATAAGCTGCTTTCCGGTCGCCGATTTGTTGTAGGCCGGATTTTGTGAGCAGGTTACGGGCAACGTTGCGGTTGTTGAGCTTTGTGAAGTAGCGAAAATCGCGGTTCGTCATTTTCGGTTTGATTAACATAAACCAGTCTTGGACAGCTTCGAGATGCTCCGTTTTCCCGGTGTGGCCGCAGAAGCAGTTCCACTTTTCCCTCCCCCACTGCATGCCGAGTTCGTTGCAAGATGGGCAATGGATGCCAGTTTTAATGTCTGCCGGGTCGATGTCGTAAAGGTCTGCGAGCGGGAATGGATTGTAGTCTTTATGGTGTGCGAGCATCGTGTTGGCGAGATTGTGGATGTCGGATCGGGTGAGAACGGGTTCAACTACGGACAGTGATCGGAAATGGGCTGGTGCTTCGTAGGTGAAGATCGTTTTCATTTCGGGCGACGGGTGTTCGATGGCGAGTTCGTTGGTGTGTGCGAATGTAAGGAGGCCTTCGATTGGGATTTGGATGCCACGCGACATGAGCCAGTTTTTGAGCAAGTGGATTTTTCGGTCGATTTCGATGTACGGATTGCGCATCGGTTGGCGGTCGCCGTTTTGGAACACTCTTATGAATTGCGTCGGGTTCACTTTTATGAGAGTTTTATCTTTATGATTTTTCACTTCGACGATCGTGATGGATGCCGGCGTGATGAGCAGCGAGTCGATTTGGAAATAGATGCCGTCGTGCTGTAGATAGAGATCATGGAGGATGGCGTGCGGGTAGTCAGGCTGGAATTCCTTCATATGGGTGTCGAATTCAAGTTCGCCGTTGTAGCCCGCTTGGCACATTAGGAGATTCTTTTTGACTTCGTGCTTTTTTTCGTGGTTGTTGGGCAGGCGTTTGTCGAGTGAAATGAGTGCTTTCAGTTCGTTTGGCATTGTCCGTTTTTTGTAGATCATGTAATCACCTCATGTTTAGTTTAGCTTGCTTGGCGTGCGATTGGAATACTTTAGGTGAAACTCGAAATTTGGGGCGTTTTTGCGGTTTAAATTTGGATTTTGGTGCGTTTTCGGCGTTTAAAAATGGATTTTGCTAGTTTGGGATTGGTTGATTGATAGAGTTTATGCGCGGGTGTGGGAGATTATGCGGAGATTATTTGGGATATGCGTAAGTTTTTGGGGTTATGCGCATTTGGGGGCGTTTATGCGTAGGTTGGCGGCTTTATGCGTGTTTGGGCGAGCTTATGCGTATTTGGTGGGAAATATGCGTAAGTTTTGGGAGTTATGCACGTTTGGATATAAAAAGTGCTTTGGCATTTATGCCAAAGCACTTCAATAGAAAACACCACCATGATTATCCAATTCGGGTCATGAATTGAATAATGTTATCCTCTTGATTGGTATCGACTGCGACCTTGTTGCGGCTGACTTTGTTGCATTTTGTACATTGGTGAATAATTTGATAACCTTTTTTTCCGGAATAATCAAGGCCGACAGGTTTCATTAACCCCTTGCATTCACTTGCACGGTCTCCAGGAAAATTGTCCATATGTTTCGAGTACAGACAGACGGGACAATGGTTTCTAAAACTGCCATTTGTTAATGGTTTAATGTTCGCTCCACAGTTTTCACATTGGAATGCGGAATTTTCTTTGCTTCTTTTCAATTGCCTTCCCTCCAAGATGTTATTTCATCTTTGGAGAAAAGGGTTCCGTTCGGTTTTTCCACTAAAGTGGCATCAGGCTTTTAAAGGGCAGTGACCGATTCACCGTCTTGCTCTACAAAACGATTACTTCTAGTTCCTGCTTCACGGAGACTTATTCCATCCTCCGTTCCGGACCACGATCGGGTTTATGATTTTATCCCGACCACTGTAAGGCAGATCCCCCCACCTTCCACTAGTAGGTGTTCACCTTTAATCACTGACTTTGGCATTCGTCCCCTATATGGCAATGAAAGTGAATAATATTTGATTCAAGTAATTCACTCCTGCTTGTTGTGTTTTCTATCTCCTTAATCGTATCACTTCCACATGATTTTTTGAATACTTCAACAGATGTCGCGGGATATTGCATGTCGTTCACTATCCCGCTCGCGCTGAATGGTTTTTGCAAATAAAAGGTTTGATTGATGGAGATATGCGCAAGTTTTTTGGGGTTATGCGTATGTGGGGGCGTTTATGCGTCGGTTGGCGGCGTTATGCGTGGTTGTGTGAATTTATGCGTGTTTGGTGGAGTTTATGCGTTAATCGATTATGGACGTGGTGGATTACTTGGATGGAGAATCGGCTAATCGCGCTGAATGTTTTTTACAAATTAAGGGTTTGTTTGAAGGAGATTTGCGCAAGTTTTTGGGATTATGCTTATGTGAGGGCGTTTATGCGTGGATTCGTGGCGTTATGCGCGTTTGGGCGAGTTTATGCGTTTCTGGGGGGATTTATGCGTGTGTTTGTAGCGTTATGCGTAATTGTTAGGGTTTATACGGTTTTGATTGCAGTAAGAAGCAACGCTCAGGATTTTCTGAGCGTATTTATTCCGATCGCACCTTCTTAATTGTCAACAAATGCCCTTCTTCTAGTAAAAGCTGTTTTGGAGTAACAATCTCGTGTAAAGCTATTGTAGATTTTTCTTGTAATTTTAGTTCAACTCTGTTCGAATTCAATAAGTTGGCTATTTGCACGGTACAAGCTTTATAAGGTGCTGTGTGATTATGTATATACTGTAGTAATTCCCTTAGTTCCCATTCTTTTTCAAGACTTAGCGTTTCTAATTGAACAGGATAGTCGAATCCTGGAATCGTATAATTTGTCTCGATAAATTCAACGGAACCGTTGCCTGTTCCCATTTTCTTGTCCGATGCTAAATAATAATAATGTGTCATTTTTTCGTCTCCCTTTCTTCCCATTCAAGAAAAGAGGACACCAATTTGTGTCCCCATTAGGCTGTTAATTACTTATTTCTTCCTAATCGCTCTTGTAAAAACTGAATCCAGGCTCTTGTTGCGTATGAAATATAGCCGTTTTTCTGCCAGACGATGCCGATTTGCCAGTGGACTTCTTGATCGATGAGCGGCAATACTTTTATCCCCAGATGAGAGACTTTTAATTCCGTTACATCGCTTTGCGGCAGGATGCTGATCCCCATATTCGAAGAAACCATTTCAAAAATGAATTTCCACTGGGATGTTTCACAAATAATATTTGGTTGAAAGCCGCTTCTTTCACATTCCTTCATTATAAAGCGGCGAACTGCAAAGCCTTCGTGAAAGATAATGAATTTTTCATCCATTAACTCTTTCCAAGACACCGCTTCTCTGTCGGCAAAGGGATGCGTTTCATGGACAAGAAGGCGGAGATCCCCTTTCAAAAACGGAATATAGTTCAGCTGTTTATTCTTCGATTCCTCCAGAACAATCAGATCCAGTTCGCCATTATCTAACGCATTTTTTAAATTTGTCTCTCCATCCTCTACAAAGCGGATGAGAATGTTGGGATATTGCTTATAGAAGTCTGACATGATGTCCGTGAGAATTTCCGTACCGACGGAGGAGAAAATCCCCATCTTTATCGTCCCTCTCGTCCCTTCCTTCACATCTTCCAACTCTTGATCCAACTGCCGGAGTAGTTGAGAAATTTTTTCCCCATACTGATATAGTAATTTTCCGGTATCGGTTAGTTCTAATTTTCTTGTTGTGCGAATCAATAACTGCGTGTCTAATTCTTTTTCTAAGTCTTTTACGACATTGCTGATGGTAGGCTGGGAAACAAATAGATGATCGGCCGCTTTTGAAAAGCCCCCTTGTTTGACGACTTCGGTAAAATAATGAATTTGTCTGCTATCCATACGTTCCCCTCACTTATAGGTTTTTCAAATATATGCTATGCATTATATGTATTTTTATTATGCTCGTATAGCAATTATAATGGGGACGCAAGGAGAAGGAAAGCGATAACAAAAGATGAGGGGGGTTCTAACACCCGAGATTTTTTTCCGTGAAAATATCTTTAATTAAAGATATTTTCCGAGTTGTTGAAATACCTTTTCAGGCAAGAATAAGCCTGATTACTATCTTTAGGGGGAAATAAAATGGAGAGTATTCAAGTAATAGGAATATTGCTCGCAATTGCAATGATTGTTTTTGCTGCAATGAAAGGCTTTAATATTTTAATCGTTGCTCCGATTGCTTCTATCATTGTCATCGTAACGAACCAGATGGACTTTTTCACATTCCTCGTCGGAGCAGAAAATTCTTATATGACGGGGCTTGCAGGTTTTATTATCAACTTCTTTGCTGTATTTATGCTTGGGTCGATTTTAGCTAAATATATCGATGTCAGTGGCGCTGCCCAATCGATCGCTCAGAAGATTTTAAGTAAAACCGGTACGGATAAGCCATTTCCAGTATTAGTAGCACTTTTTGTTATTACTGCAGTCCTCACATATGGTGGACTTAGTCTGTTTGTTGTTGTATTTGTCCTCGTTCCACTCGCAAAACCATTATTCAAAGAATTAAATATTGCATGGAACATCATTACGATTCCGATCATGCTTGGTTTAGGTACGTTTACAATGACGATGCTGCCTGCAGCACCTTCCATTCAAAACGTTGTTCCAACAGCCTATCTTGGTACAACACTAACCGCAGCGCCTCTATTAGGTATCATCGGGACGGTCGTTGCGATTGTTTTTGGACTTTGGTACATGAAATCCGTTTTAAAGAAAAGTATCGCAAGAGGGGAAACCTTTGCTGATTTTGATGTAGAAGATACAAAAATCGAAGTGAAAAAAGACATCCCTTCATTTTTCATGAGTATCCTGCCGATTGTACTTCTTATCGCGATTATTATTATTGGTAGTGCATATGAAGTACCGAATATTATTTTAATCGCGTTAGCAGCTTCTATTATTGTGTCTGCGGTTATCTTTAACAAATATCTTCCGAGCCAAAAAACAGTTATTAATGAAGGTGCAGGTAGTTCAATTATGCCGGTCTTCTTAACTTCTTCTACTGTCGCATTTGGTGTCGTCATCACATTGGCACCAGGATTTAAATATATTTCTGACTTTATATTAGGTATCCCTGGTAATCCACTTATCAGTTTATCGATTGCGTCTGCAGCTTTCGGCGCGATCACAGGTTCCGCTTCAGGATCATTGGGAATTGTTATGGAAGCCTTTGCTGACAATTATTTAGCGATGGGAATTGCCCCTGAAGTGATCCACCGGGTAGCAGCTGTTTCATCTGCTGTGTTTACAGTTATGCCGCATACAGGTGTTGTCTTAACCTTCTTTGCACTAACTGGCCTTAACCATAAAAATGGTTTTAAATATCAATTTATTGCAATGACGGGTGCGAACTTGTTGGCACTTATTGCAGTAATCATTGCGGCAATCCTTATTTATTAATGAATAACTGTGAGGGACTATGAACGTTCATTTATAGGTTTCGCAAATGTATTGTATTAAATATATGTATTTTTATTATATATGTTTATCTTCTACAATAATTATGTAAGCATAACAAAGGAGGAAATTTAAAATGACAGTATCTTTACGTGAACAAGTGATTGGAACTTGGGAGTTAGTGTCTTATCAATCGGCCGATCAAGATGGAAACGTGATTTATCCTTTAGGCGAGGATGCAAAAGGATTCATTATGTATAACCCTGATGGTTATATGTCCGCACAACTTATGGCATCTGGACGCCCTGCTTATGAATCAGGTGATTTGCATACAGGGACAATCGAAGAAATGGCTCAAGCCGCCAATGGTTATTTAGCTTATTCCGGTCGTTTTGAAGTGAACGAAGAAAAGCAAGAGTTGACGCATCATATGGAAGTAAGTATGAATCCGACATGGCTTGGTCAGTCCCAGCCTCGTCTTGCGAAAATTGAAGGGGACGTCGTTGTTATATTTAACGGACTGAAACCAGTGGATAAACTAACGTGGAAACACGTTAAGAAAAATATCTAATGTTACACAAAAATCCAATTAGGTAAAGGAGTAATACTTATGAAAAAAGATCGTACAGTTATCGTAACAGGCGCAGCACGTGGAATTGGTTATGCAATCGCAGAAGCTTTTATTGATAATGGTGACTTTGTTGCAGTTTTCGATCTAAATGGTGACGCTGCTAATGAAGCTGCTGAAAAGTTAGGAAATGCTAAAGGGTACACAGTAAACGTTGCAAGTGAAGAAAGTGTTAAGACTGCAGTTGAACAAGTGATTGCAGAACGCGGAACTGTTGATGTTGTCGTCAACAATGCGGGACTTCAATTTATTTCTTCAGTTGAAGAATTCCCTGAAGAAAAATGGGATTTAGTTGTTGACGTTATTCTTAAAGGTACATTCTTAGTGACAAAACATGCTCTTCCTGCTATGAAGAAGCAAAACTATGGTCGTATTATCACGATTTCTTCAGGGCACGGTAGAAGACCTGACCAATATAAATCTGCTTATTGTGCAGCGAAATATGGACAAATCGGTTTCACAAACGTAGTGGCAATGGAAAATGCACAATTTGGCATTACAGCTAATTCGATCTTGCCAGGACCTACTCGTACAGAACTCATTGAAAAACAATTACCTCAGCTTGCTGAACGTGATGGTTCAACGGTTGAAGAAGCGTTAAATCGTCATATCTTAGGTGGTCAATGGTTGGGACGTTTACTGGAACCTTCAGAAATTGCAGCTACTGCTCTATTCTTAGCTTCTGACAGTGCAGCAGCGATCACTGGTGAATCCATTGGCGTTACTGGTGGGGAATAATCGTAAGTGAAGCAAGATCTAAAAAGAAATCTTTACGTCATGTGAAGATTTCTTTCTTTATTTAAGTATCAATTTATCGCAATGACGGGTGCAAATAATTACTTAACATTTTAAAGGAGGAAATTAGAAATGACAGTATCTTTACGTGAACAAGTGATTGGAACGTGGTCGTTAGTGTCTTATCAATCGGCAGATAAGAATGGGAAGGTTATTTATCCTTTAGGCGAGGATGCAAAAGGGTTTATTATGTACAACCCTGACGGCTATATGTCTGCGCAACTTATGGCGTCTGGACGTCATGCTTATGGATCCGGTGATTTGCATACAGGGACAATCGAAGAAATGGCTCAAGCCGCGAATGGTTATTTAGCTTACTCCGGTCGTTTTGAAGTAAATGAAGAAAAACAAGAATTAACGCATTATATGGAAGTAAGTATGAATCCAACATGGCTTGGTCAGTCACAGCCTCGAATCGCGAAAATCGATGGTGATGTTGTTGTTATATTTAACGGACTTAAACCGGAAGATAAACTAACGTGGAAACGCGTTAAGAAAAATATCTAATGTTACACAAAAATCCAATTAGGTAAAGGAGTACTACTCTTGAAAAAAGATCGTACAGTTATCGTAACAGGCGGAGCACGCGGAATTGGTTATGCAATCGCAGAAGCTTTTATTGATAATGGTGACTTTGTAGCAATTTTCACTCGGAATGGTGACGCTGCTAATGAAGCGGCAGAAAAATTAGGACATGCCAAAGGGTACAAAGTAGATGTTGCAAGTGAAGAAAGTGTTAAAACTGCAGTTGAACAAGTGATTGCAGAACGCGGTACAGTTGATGTTGTCGTAAACAATGCAGGACTTCAATTTATTTCTTCTGTAGAAGAATTCCCTGAAGAAAAATGGGATTTAATAATGGATGTTATTCTAAAAGGTACATTCTTAGTGACAAAACATGCTCTTCCAGCTATGAAGAAACAAAACTATGGTCGTATCATCACAATTTCTTCAGGACACGGTAGAAGACCGGACCAATATAAATCTGCCTATGTCGCAGCGAAATATGGACAAATCGGTTTCACAAATGTAGTCGCAATGGAAAATGCGAAATTCGGCATTACAGCGAATTCGATCTTGCCAGGCCCTACGCGTACAGAACTCATTGAAAAACAATTACCTCAGCTTGCTGAACGTGATGGTTCAACGGTTGAAGAAGCGTTAAATCGGCATATCTTAGGCGCTCAATGGATGAAACGCCTACTGGAACCTTCAGAAATTGCAGCTACTGCTCTGTTCTTGGCTTCCGATGGTGCGGCGGCGATTACTGGGGAATCGATTGGCGTTACTGGTGGGGAATAATATATAAAGTTCTAAGAAGAAATCTTCATGTTATGTGAAGGTTTCTTTTTTTTGCGTGAGTTTGCGGCGTTTATGCGCATGTAGAGGGATTTATGCGTAAGTTTCTCAGCTTATGCGTCGGTTGGCGGCGTTATGCGTCATTGTTGGTATTTATGCGTATTTGGAGAGATTTATGCGCAATTTTTGGGAGTTATGCGTTGTTGGAGGAGTTTATGCGTGATTCGGTGATGGGCGCGGGAAAAATTGGTTGACTGAAGATTTTGATCGCGCTGAATGGTTTTGACAAATTAGATTCGTTTGTGAAACTTTTCGTTCGTTGAATGCGTATCAAAATCGGAGGTGTTTCATATGTTCTGGGGTGCACTTATTACTTGTCTCTTTGTGAGTATACTGTTTTTCTTTTTTAGTTATTTAATTTGGAAGAAGCGGGAGTTTTCATTTATAGCAGGTTATAATGAAGAATCTTTCAAAGGAGACAAAGATAAATTAGCGAAGGCCGTCGGGTTGTATTCTTTGATCATTGGTTTATTGACTCTCCTTCTGCCGTTTGGATTGGAGTTTATAGGTACTATTGTTGGAGCAATATTCACGATCATTATCATAGTAGGAACTATTGGATTGATCATTTATATAAACAAAATATAAAAAACCGCCACGTTCGGCGGTTTTCACAATTTTTAATTTGACTCGTTAAGTTCCTTAATCACCATCACAGCCTCATCAATATGATGAACGGGTAAAATTTCAATCGCTAATTTATGTTCGGCTTTAGCAGTTTTCGCTTCTTCTATATTTGAATACGGAACAATGATATATGGAAAACCACTTTGTTCTGAAATGATCATCTTCCCTGCGATTCCGCCCACTTCCATTACATCTCCATTTGGTTCTAACGTTCCAGTGACGCCAATTGGAATCTGATTATGGAGGCTACCTTGATGGACCATCGCTGAAAGTCCTAACGCTAGTCCAGCACTATCTCCCTGGAGGTTTTCACGATTAAGAAATTCATTAATAACTGTAATATCTTCCCGAATAGATCCTCTTACATTCTCCCCCATTACGTGAAATGGATCTTTGCCGAATCCTAAAAATCGTTTTATTTCATTTGTTTTACTTTTGTACCTATCCCGATTTGTAATTTTATGCAAATCAAATAGTTGAATACCGTCTCTTTCGTAAATATCCCTTATTATACTTTCTTCTTTCACGTAATAAATATGGTTAAATCCAATCGCCAAAATATGAATCCCAGAGTTTTGTATAATTTCCTCTGGTTCTCTGTAGACATTTGCAATATAGGTATTACTCTCATATTCTATGAGGAGAAATTCATACCCCAAAATGAGGAACAATAAAATGATTACCCAAGTGGCGCTAAGGCTCCTAAACCTATCTTTTCGGAAAATAATTAATGGGATTGAAGCAATCACGATGAGACCAATTAATACCCCTAAAAATACAAAACCGTTTATATAATCCAAGTAATAAGCATTGCCAAGGATCCAATAGACAGGAAATACTATGAAAATGCTATACATAAATGCTAACAGCTTGTTCGAGCTATCTAGTGATTTATTCTGGTTCTTCATCTTCATCAAGTTCCCTTCCTGACCGATTCACCGTCATGCTCAATAGTAGCACTTCCCTATGGTTTTTTGAATACGCAACGGAATCGCCGCGAAGTTTTGCATGTACATTACTTCGCCGCTCGCGCTGAATGGTTTTGACAAGTAAATGGTTTGGTTATGGGCATTATGCGTGATTAGCGGGATTTATGCGGTTCTGGAGATGTTAATGCGTAGATTGTAGAATTTATGCGGCTCTGGAGATGTTTATGCGCAGAACACAGGATTTATGTGTTTCTGAAGTCAGTTATGCGTTTTTCATTTAGGCTATGTTAAATTTTAATGTTGAGTTGTCGACCATAATAAAACCGCCTTTGTGAAAAGGCGGTTAATTGAGCTATCGTCTCCCGTTAGAGTAATCACCTTAAGTGACAAGGTCATCTTACCGTCTGGTAAACGAGACCTATGGCTCCAGAATCAAAGGTCTTGTTTTCGATTAGCTTAAGATCGATCTTCTCCTTGAGACCTTGGAATAACGGCAATCCCTTACCGATCAGGACGGGAGAAACCGTAATTTTAAACTCATCAATTAAATCAAGCTGCATAAGGTGGTGTGCGAACCTAGGACTGCCGAGGATAACCATATCCTTGCCTGGCTGCTGTTTGAGGTTATTGATCTCTTCCTCGACATCTTCTTTCACGAGTCTGGAATTATTCCATTCGACTTTCTCCAGCGTCGTGGAAAAAACAATTTTGGCAGTCTTTTCGATCCACTCGGCATGATTCCGTTCATGCTGTGAAGCTGATGGGTTCGAAGGCACAGATGGCCAGTAACTGTGCATCATCTGATAAGTCCCACGTCCCCAAATGACAGTGTCGGCAGTGCTCAGAATTTCTTTCGCGTGTTTCTCCAAATCAGCATCGTAGGAAACCCAGCCAATGTCCATTTCACCATTCGGCCCTTCTACGAAACCGTCAAGCGATGTGTGCAGAAATAGAACGAGTTTTCTCATTTTCAGTTCTCCTTTGTTCATAAAGTAGGTCTCGTCCATTTCTACGATACCTTGGAATGATTCGGCTGGAATCTGTTTCAGGGCAGCAAGTATCTTATGTCACCAGTAAAACAAGTGACATGTGTGACTTCGTCGTTTAATTGCTCGGTACATTTTCTCAGCGAATAGCCACAATCATGCATTCAATACAACGAACCCACACATGAGGTCTTCTCGTTCGAAATCATCTCTGAACCGAATTGTTACCTTTATCATAAAATGAACGTTCAAAATTATCAAATATCAACATTAGATTTAACAAAACCTTCATTTAAAAAACCGCCTGTTTGGGCGGTTTATTGCGTACAATATTGGTAGATGGCAGCGGTGGCGAGGCAGTCGCCGATTGCGTCGTGGGCGTCGTGTTCGAGTTGGAGGTGCTTGGCGAGTGTGCCGAGTTTGTGGTTCGGCGTTTCTGTGATGGCTTTTCGTGCGAGTTTGACAGTGTCGATGACAGTGTATTCGGGAATCTGAACGCCTTCGATATTGTCGAGGGCGTAGAGAAAGCCCATGTCGAAGCTGGCGTTGTGGGCGATGATCGGCAGGTCGCCGATGAATTCGAGCAGTTCGTCGATTTTTTGTTCGATTGTCGGTGCGTGTTCGACCATTTCGTTCGTGATGCCGGTGAGCCGTGTGATGGTTGCCGGTATGTGGCGCTCCGGGTTGATGAACGTGTTGAGGACTTCGACCCGTTCGTGGTTCATGTATTTCAGTGCCCCGATTTGGATGATGCGATCGGCGCCTGCCCGGAAGCCGGTCGTTTCAAAGTCGAGGACGATATAATCGGTGACGTGCCTAGATGTCGTTTTGTATTTTCTGATCCGGGAAGCGCGCCGGGCGCCCCAGTTCTGGATGTCCGTTTTCGATTGCAGCAGTTCGGTCGCTTTACGATTTGGGCTCATCTTGGATGCACATCCTTTTTCTGTTTGTTTCAATTCTATTACTATATTACACGATTTTAAAGATAGTAAACTATAAATACGTTTATTCATCCAAAAAAGCGTTGCAAACTGACGATCGAAGTGATATTATTTCTCCTTTCCGATTAATTTCAAGGTAGAAAGCCGACAATATGCTGGGGTACGGAAGGAGTTTTTATATGGCAGTAACTAAATACGAGTTTTTGGCGGACGATCCAAATGTCAAGGTCATGCCCATTATGCTTTCACTCATCATCGGTGCTTTTTTTGCGATCTTGAATGAAACATTATTGAATATCGCGTTGATCACTTTAATGGATGAGTTTCAAATTAAATTGCCGACGGTGCAATGGATGGCAACCGGCTTCATGCTTGTCATGGCAATCGTCATTCCGATTTCCGCGCTGCTTATGCAATGGTTCACGACAAGGCAATTATTTCTTGGAACAATGATTGTCTTTACGATAGGTACTACCGTCAGTGCCCTTGCACCAACTTTTCCAATATTACTCGTCGGACGGTTGATTCAGGCGAGCGGGACCGGTTTGTTGATGCCGATTATTTTTAATGTCTTTTTGTTGATTTTCCCGCCGGAACGCCGTGGAAAGGTGATGGGGTTGATTGGCCTTGTCATCATGTTTGCGCCGGCGATTGGTCCGACATTATCCGGAGTGATCGTTGAATATCTCGGATGGCGTTATTTATTTATCGTTGTTATTCCGTTTGCATTGTTTTCGATTGCTTTCGGCGCTAAGTATTTGAGGAATGTGTCGGAAGTGACTAAGCCTAAAATTGACGTCATTTCATTGGTCTTCTCGACAATCGGCTTTGGGGCGCTCGTTTATGGATTTAGTGCTGTCGGAGAAAGTTCGAATGGATTTTTAAGTGCGAATGTATTGCCTGCCATTATTGTTGGGTCCGTCGGTATCGTTCTCTTTGTACTTCGGCAATTGAAGCTGGAAGAGCCGATTATGGACTTGCGGGTATTCCGCTATCCGATGTACACGCATGCGGTTATTCTATTTTTGATTATCATTATGGCAATGTTTGCGTCTGAGATTATTTTGCCGATCTATATGCAAGGTCCATTGGCGTTAACTGCCGCAGCAGCCGGGTTGGTCCTGTTGCCGGGAAGCATATTAAATGGAATCATGTCGCCGTTCATGGGGCATTTGTTCGATAAATTCGGGCCGCGCGTTTTGATGATCCCGGCAACGATTGTTTTGAGCGGAACGATGTTCATGATGAGCAGATTGACAGTCGACACGCCTGTTTGGGTCGTTGTTCTTGGGTATATTTTAATCATGTTGACCGTTTCGGCAATCATGATGCCAGCGGAGACGAATGGGTTGAACCAGTTGCCGAAGAAATTGTATCCGCATGGCACTGCGGTCATGTCAACGTTGCAACCGGTTGGCGGAGCAATTGGCGTTTCCATTTTCATCAGTATATTAAATGCAAGACAGCTGAAGATTCTACAAGGATCCGCCACTCCCGAAGATGTCGCAACCCAGAGCATGGCGATGGTCGCTGGCGTTGAACTCATCTATTTTATCGCTTTTGCGATGTCGATCGTTGCGGTCATCTTAGCCTTCTTTGTTTATCGAGCGAAGCCGGAGATAGAGGAAGAGATGCCAGTTGAACAGATGGAATAAGATAGGGCTAAGGCTATAACCAAAGGGTTATAGCCTTAGCCCGTTTGTTCAACAAGAAAATCAATCAAATAAAATTTATGTTACTAACACCATTCATATATAATACAGTGTAAGAAACACATATTCAGGCCTTATCATAATCAAAAGGAGATAATAAAATGGATAACTATTATCTGTTTGTTCTTATGTGTATTTTTCTAATTGTTTTGCCTGGACCTGATACTGTTATTATTACCAAAAATACTCTCACCGTTGAGAGAATCGGGGGTCTTAAAACAGCTTTAGGTATTTGTTGTGCCCTTCTTATCCATACTTCTGCTGCTGTATTAGGACTATCGGCAATCATTATGAAATCAGCGTTATTATTTTCTGTGTTCAAATATGTTGGTGCTGTTTACTTAATATATCTTGGTGTTAAGGTTTTATGGTCTTTAAGGAAAAAAGAAGATGTAGCAAGCGTTGAGATGAACACAAAAAGCCAGTTTGAAAACACATCTTGTTTTAAGCAAGGATTCTTTACTAATATCCTAAATCCCAAGGTTGCTGTCTTTTTCTTAACTTTTTTTCCTCAATTCGTGGACTCTGGAAGCAAAACCTTTCTACCGTTTCTTATAATGGGTATCACCTATACTGTATTGACTGCCATATGGTCTTTACTTTATGTCTACTTAATTAATCAGATTAGTGCTTTTATGAAAAAACCTAAAGCACAAAATAGTATTGAAGGAATCACAGGTACTATATTGATAGGTTTTGGTTTAAAATTAGCCCTAGAAAAGACTCATAATTAAATTGCTTTTATTTATAAGGCAAGACCCTTGATTCTTAATATCGAGGGTCTTATTTTTTCTGGAAAAACTATTAATCGTAAATACTTCAGCATTTTTTATTTACGCTTGATTATTTTTTCGTTGTATTAATTTGTTTTTCAATTTAACAATGGGTTGATTTGTAGATGAACATTTAACAAGTACTATACTGTTTTTATCTACTATCTTTGTTAATAATGATTCAACACCTTGAATATCAGGAAAAGAGTAAACCTCCCCCTTCATCCCTCTTTCTTTTGCTCGATTTGCGATCTCGGCTGCTAAAGGACCGACTGTTATCAATGTGTCAACTTCCATTTTTGCCATCAGTTCTCCAGCTTGATGGTGAAAATGGAAGTTGAGGTCACCTAATCGTTTAAAGTCACCAACTAGGACGATCTTTTTCCTTCCATTAGCTATCCCATTCAATGTTTCTAAGGCAGCCTTTAATGAGGACGGGGTTGAACTCCACGTATCATCTACAATGATATACCCACCCTCACCTATTGCACACTCAAGGTGTGATGGTAGATTTCGAAATGATAGGATGCGTTTTGCCGATTCTTCAATTCCAATTCCCATTTCATACGCTGCCGCTATTGTAGCCAGTGCATTAAGGACTTGATGTTGTCCGTATCCAGGTACATAGATACTATATTTTTTTCTCAGTATAGAAGTTTTGCTTTTTTTATGTGTTAGTACAAACTTCATTCCGTTGTTCTCATATTCAATTGTAGACGCCCTAAAAAGAGCAAAATTTTTTATTCCAAACGTTAATACCTTCCCCTTACATTTCTCAAGTCCGATTTTTTTAGTATTTTCGTCATCAGCATTCACGATGAGAGTACCATGAGGGCCTATGGCTTGAATCATTTCCGCCTTTGCTTTTAGGTACGCTTCTGGTGTTTTGCATCGATCAAGATGATAAACGCCTATATTTGTGATCATGCCAATTGTTGGCTTGTAGTATCTTGACGCAAGAAGTACATCTCCTGGTTCTCCAACTGCTGATTCAAACACGGCTGCATCTGTATTTTCATCAATGGAAAGAAGATAGGTGAGATGTTGTGCCCTTGAATTCGCTGAGCTAATTGTACCCGTTACAGTACGGTCAACGCGGAGGATATGTTTAATCATGTCCTTTGTTGTTGTTTTTCCGTTTGTTCCCGTTATAGAGACAACAGGAATGGAAAATTGATCTCTATAAAAATTAACGAAATTCCAAAATGCGCTTTCTACATCTAGAACTTTGATAATTGTACACATAGGGATGCTTTCTAATCCCGCATATAAGGTGTCTGTTACGACTGCAAAAGGAGTCAAATTGGAGAGTTTTCCCCAATTAAACTTCTTGAATTTCGTCTTATGTCGTAGGAAAACAAGTTTATTTGGACCGATTTTATCGCGATGATACGTAACATCATTCACCATGAAATCATCTGATCCTTTCAGTAGTTGTCCATTAATACATAGGCGGATCTCTTTTACAGACATTACTTTCACCTATTATTCCTCCCATAACGTGTTACGTTATTCTATGTTTAGGGAAACAATAGGGATTGTATGGGTAGCTTATATACTTGTTGGCTTTATGAAAAAAGATCTTTGTAGACGCGGAGGATAGTTGTTTACGTGAGGAGAAATGGTCGCGCTGAATGCTTTTGACAAATTAGGGAAGGTTCAGGGCAGTTATGCGTGTTTCCTGGGATTTATGCGTGAATAGCGGAGGTTATGCGCGGGAAATCGAATTTATGCGTAAGTATAGCGATTTATGCGTGGTTTCAACTGTTTATGCGTAAATACGAGCAGTTATGCGTTTTTGGTAAAGAAAAAGCCTTTCCGATCGGAAAGGCTTTTTTGTTTACTTTGGAGTAGCTACGAAGCTGCTACCGCTGTAAGTTGAGAAGTTGACTTTGCCGTTTTTGACATTGGCGTTTTTGGCAACTTCCGCTAATGTGTTCGCGTCTTTAATGCTGACTTGATTGCTGCCTGCATTGACTGGCATGTCGATATTGATCGCATGACTGACACGTGGCAGTTGTTGTTTCCCTTGACCGATTCCGTTCCAGAACGTGATTGTGTAAATATCGGAAACAGCGTTGGTTATTGCCGATGCGGCCGTTCTTCCTACTGAGATCGTGATGTCGCCGTTCAAGTTGCTAAAGACATTTTTATGAAGCGAGTAGACTGCGCCATCTTTATTGATGACTACGCCTTTACCTGAACGTACGATTGCATTCAAGACAGTAGCGTTAATTTCAATGTCAACTTCGTCTTGTAATGCAGTCAAGTCGAGAATAATATTCGATGCTTTTTTATCGTTTAGGAAGTGTGCGATACTTTCCTCCGTTACGACGTAGCTATTACCCGGATCTTGGGCAGCAGTGACTGTAACTCCGACAGTTGCTGTGAAGTCGCCGTTTGTGACGGTGATCACTGTTTCACCTGCGCCGACTGCTGTAATTGTTCCGCTGTTGACGATGGCTACGTTTTCATTGCTGGAAGCGAATGTTGACGTTGCTGTTACGTCTTCGACAGTTTGATTGCCATCTGCTGTCGTTGTTGTTTTTGTAACGATCAATTGATCCGTTTGGCCGATGTTGAGGGCGACATGGTTCTTATTGACCGCGAATGTGATTGAGTCAGGCTCGCCAGCTGTTACTTCAACTGCCACTGTTGCCGTGAAATCTTCGTATGTGACTGTGATTTCAGTTGTTCCTGCGGCGATTGCCGTGACGTTGCCGTTTTCGACAGTTGCGATTGATTCGTCTGCAGACGTGAATGTCGCGTCAGCTGTGACGTCTTTCTCTTCAGTCGTGCCATCCGCTTTTGTCGTCGTTTCCGTTACTGTCAATTGCTCCGATGCTCCGACTGCAAGAGCAAGAGTTTCGTGATTGACTGTATATTCGACTTCTTCGTCTACTTGGTCGCCAGCGTTGTAGATGATCGCTTCGGCTTTATTGCCCGCTGCGTCTTCGTACTTCACCTTGACCGAGTTGTCTTTTTTGCTCAACTCAGGAAGGTCGAATGTGAATGTTCCGTCCTGCTCGAGAGTGATTGGACCTGATGCAACAACTTCTTCATTCTTCAACACTTCGTAAGAAGCTTTCAGTTTTGTGTTGATGTTGTAGCCAAGGCCGTACCATACGAGTTCCTCTTGGTAGGCGATGTAGGCGTCATCGATTTGGCCGGTTGCTGTTTTGCCTTCGATTGCCCCTTCAATTGTACCCGCTGTTGATTTGACGACGACCGGTCCTACGAAATCACTGATAATAGGTGGGTTACCAGAAACGGTTTGCGCCGTGAAGTCGATTGTGTAGAGACCGTCCGGAATCGTTGCTGTAGCTGTTTCGCCCCACGGTGTGTATTGTCCTCCAATCCGTAACGTGTATGAGCCTGCCCCTAGTGAAGAGCCCGCGTGAAGGTAGCCTATATAGCCGTCTCCGTATACTCCACCTTCAGGGTCCATGATATCCCATAGCTCGATGAAGTTCGTTCTGACGTTGCCTGTGAGCGTGAAGGATAACACCGCTTCATCTTTCACACCGTCACCATTGAAGCTTAAATCTGTTTCAGAAATTCGCATGTTTCTTATTTCATCAGCCGCTTTCCCGCCAAAGTCAGCTGCAAATGGTAGTGATGCAGTCGTGCTGCCGCCTTCGATGTGGATGTAGCCGAGGATTTCATCGCCAGCTTTCGTGTTTGCTGCAGATGCAGTCAACGTGACGTTGAGCAATTGCTCTCCAGATAAAGTAAACGTTGGCTTGTCAATTGTGACGGTTGCATCACGGAAAGCTTTTGTCACTTGAACTCTAGCGTTATATGTGCCGCCACTGCCGTTTTCGTTTTTAACAAGAATTTGCTTTGTAACGGAAATGTTGTTAGCAAGGGATTGAGGACCGAATGTGACAGTCCCTTTCTTGTTTTCTACAGTTTGTCCATTATTGTTTGCTGTGTCGAGTGCGTATGCAAGGATTTCAGGATGCGCTGCTTGGTAAGCTTGTACGCGGCCTGCCCCTTGTGAGAATACATCGTACTTGCTCGTGTCAAGAACCTTGGCTGTGTTGGAAAGCGCGACTTTTACGTCAAAAGCATCCCAATCCGGATTCGCTTGCTTCACTAGCGCCGCGATTCCCGCAATATGTGGTGTTGCCATGGAAGTTCCTGTTTTACGCGAGTAAGCGTGTTCGTAGGTGGCATCTGGGAAGTCTGCTTTGTACATCGGAATTGTTGACATGATGTTCGTTCCCGGTGCAGTGACGTCAGGTTTGATGTCGAAGTTTGGTGTGGACGGTCCGCGTGAGCTGGAGTTGTTCACTTCGTCGCCTGCTGTCATTGTTTTATTGAAATTACCGAAAGAAATTGTGCCTTCAGCTTGTGCTAGTGCTGCACGGATAGCCTCTCCGTCCGTTTGGGACATGTCGAATGTCGGAATGAATTCGAATGAGTCACCTAGGAATGTTCCAGATGGGCCTGGTGCGCCTGTTCCACCTGCGAAATTGTGGACGATGATTGCAACTGCGCCTTTGTCTTTCGCTGCTGCGATTTTATCCACGAATGGAATTCCGCCGCGGGAGACGAGAGCGACTTTTCCGTTTACGTCAAGTCCTGCATAGTCTGCTGCTTCGCCAAGACCAGGGACTGCGACGATGCTGTATTCGCCGTTAAGCTGATCAGCGAGGTTTGCGCCGTATGTCGTACCCATTAGGTTAAGTGTCTTTGATAGGTTGTAGTTGCCGGCGTTAATGTTGACGTCGCCGAAGTAGCGTGCTTCAGGGTTCGTCGTGTTTCCGACTGCGATACCGAGGCGGGCTGTTGATGGTGTGCCCATTGTTCCGCGGTTTGGTCCGGAGTTTCCTGTTGCAACAACTGAAATTGTGCCTGCAAGCATCGCATTGTTGATGGCGAATGAGCTAGCGTCTGTTTCAGTGTTGGAGCCGCCGCCAAGAGATAGGTTGATGACGTCCATTTCTTGTTGGACTGCGTAGTCGATCGCCGCGATGATGCCTGATGTGGATCCGCTGCCGTATGCGCCAAGTACGCGGTATGCGTAAAGGTCGACTTTCGGAGCGATCCCTTTAATGCCGTATTCATTGTTTCCGATAGCTGCAATAGTTCCCGCTACGTGAGTACCGTGAGATGTGTAGAAGGAGCTTCCACCCGCGTTGAATTCAGGTCGGTGTGACGGGCGTTCTACTGGTGATGTTTCGGATGCGTCGTCGTCAGCACGTGGGCGAGTGTAGTCGTTGCCAGTGTGCGGGACGAAGTTTTTGCCGCCTTTGTAGATGCCTTGGAAGTCAGGGTGATCAGCGTCGATGCCTGTGTCGAGGACAGCGACTTTAATGCCTTGTCCTTCATAGCCTTCCGCCCATAGAGCTTCGATTCCGAGGAAGTCGATGCTAGTGTCCATGGCAATGTCGACTTGTCCATCCGACTTACCAGGTTTGTTAAGGGTTTCGGATGCGTTTACAATTGTATCCGGCTCAACGAGTGTAACGCCTGTTACTTCGAGAAGCTTCGGAAGGTCGTCTGCTTTGACAGTTCCGGATATTCCGTTGAGGACCGTGTCATACGAGAAGCCTTCGTTGAATTGGATGCCTTTGATAGCCATTTCTTTTTTGACCATTGATTGCTGGTTGCGCACTTTTTGTTTTACTTGCTGCGCTTGGCTGTGCGTCAATGCTTTGCCGTTCATTTTTTGGATTCCTTTTTCGAGTCCAACTGATTTTTCGGATAGATGAATGATGACTGGAACTTGTTGGTTCCCTGTTACGTTTTGGAGCTCGTCATGCAGTTTCGCTTCGCCCCCGAGCAAGTTGAGCTGTTCGGCGATGGCCGCTTTTTGCTGCATGATGCTTTCGTCAGCGAGGTTTTCTTTGAAAGGCTTCGCTGCTACAGTTGTTTGGTTAGCTGTTTCCGACATTTCCGCTGCACCGGCTGGATCCGTGTTGGCGGAAGCAGAGAATGGTGTGAGCATGGAAAGCACGAGAAGCAATGCTAGGAATGTGCTGAACAGCTTTGTGTATTTAGGATTCTTCAATATAACTATTCCCCCTTATAGATTAGTAGATTCAAGATAGCATAGTGTGATTTGTTTGAAAATAGGGTTTGGTGGCATAAAGAGCCACATTTCAGAAAAATCGTTCCAACGGTATGGGTATTTTTGGATGCGTGTAGTTCCGAAGTTGCGTGGATAAAGCAATAATTATGAGGATTTAGCTAAGTTGCTTGTTCGGGTATTTTAGTATGGTTTTTTGGTAGTTTTCTGGTCATGTGCTAGTTAGTGCGGGTTATCAGTTTTGCGTTACGCGTGAGAAATTTGGTTTATGCGTGAGTATAGCGAGTTATGCGTAAGTATCTGGATTTATGCAATTTTACTGCCATTTATGCGTGAGTTTTTAGATTTATGCGTGTTTCGCGGTTGTTATGCGTGATTGGTATGTTGCTAGTCGCGCTGAATGCTTTTGACCAATTAAGGGTTTGGTTTTATGCTTGGTTGCTGCCGGTTATGCGTAAGTCTAGCGATTTATGCGTAGTTGCTGTGATTTATGCGCGAGTTTAGTGATTTATGCGTATCTGCTGCTGTTTATGCGCAGGTTACAGGATTTATGCGTAGTTCGCGGGTGATGTGCGTGATTGGGATGATTCCGATCGCGCTGAATGGTGTTGACCATTCAAGGGTTTTGTTCAGAGCAGTGGGTCGCGGAGGAAGTTCTGGGTAATGTGCTTGTCGGGTTCGTACGTCTTAAACGTATAGCCCTCTTTTTGTAGCCACTCGATGATCTTTGGAAGGGCGATGGTCGTTTGGCTGCGGTCGTGAAGGAGGATGATGATGTCCTTGTCGCCGGATTTGGTCGCTTTTGTCACGCCGTCCTGGACGTTTTTCACAATTTGGTCTGCCTGCTTGTCCGTGTAACGCCAGTCATTCGAATCGACGTTCCAGTCCCACATTTTAAATCCATTGTCCCTCAGGCTTTTTTGCATGCTTTCCGTGACGAGCGGCTTGCTGCCGTATGGGACGCGTACGAGATATGCGGTTTCTCCTGTCAGTTCCTTGATGATGTCCGCGCCGCCTTTCATTTCTGCGATGAACGATTCTGTCGATCCGTAGACGAGTGCCCTATTGTGCGTCATGCTATGCGAGCCGATATAATGCCCGCTCGTTGAAACCGTCTTGACGATAGATTCGTTCTGTTTCATGTGATTGCCCAAAAAGAAGAATGTGGCGGGTACTTTATATTTTTCAAGCGTTGCGTGATTGATTAATGTGAATTGATTCGGACCATCATCGAACGTCAAATAGACGGTCGCTTTTTTCGTCGTTGACACGGGTTGCTCGCCCGCAGCATATGCCTTGATCACTTCTTCAAACGCTTTATGGCTTATATGATTAAATTCGTTACGATAAATGCGGATTGTATGATACTGCTGAAAATATTCAAACTGAAAGCCTGTCTCCCGGGCAATATATTTTACGCTTATGAAGAGTTCGCCATCGATGGAGGCGATCGGTTCCCACGGCTGATCCAGCCCATCCAATGTCGTGGCTCCTGTAGAATGATTAAATATAATTTCCTTGCCGCTTTTTCGGATTGTCGTTGTCCCGTCTTTTGTGTAGACCGGCACATATAAATATTTCGCGATGTCTTTGAGTGGAACTTTCGTATCGCCATCGATGACCCGGATGTCTTCGATCGGCAAGATGCGGTCGTGAAGCCCGATATACCGCTTCCCGCTTTCGTTTGACGCCTCCGCTTTTCCTACTCCTACGAATAAAGTGCAAATGATCGTTATACAAAAGAGCCAAATCCATTTCTGCATCTGTTTCTCCGTCTCCTCCCGTGATTATCCGATTTCTTAACTATATTGATAGTGGGACATGTCTAGAATCAGATTTTGAGGGATTTTTGTTTTGAGACGTGGAAGAGTGATAGGGATGAGGTTTATTCCTTGGTATGAATGGTTTCACCGGGAGGTAAAAAGTCCTAAAATGAGCAAAAGGTGTGGAAAGTCGCGCAAATGGTGGCTATACTCGCGCATAACTACTCCGAACTCGCGCAAAAGTGAAGCGAACTCGAGCATAATGGCCAACGACTCACGCATAACTCAAAAAAACCGCCTAAGTGGCGGTTTTTCATTCGACGAAGCCGTATTTCAAATAGTTCTTCCAGCCGAATGTTCTCCAGTCGCTTCTCGGTGGGAGATCGAGCGGGAGCGGGAGGAAGACGTTTGGTACGTTGTATTCGTCAATGTTTTCATTATAGATGGCGACGTCACCGGTTGTCAGGCCTTCCGTGATGACGGCGCGGTGATTTACGGTGAAGGGTACTGTTACGCCGGTTTTTATAGCGCGGCCTTGCTCGTCCAGTTTCCAGGCAAAGGCGCTTTCTTTCACGTATGATTCGAGCCAATTGATTTTGATCGAAACGGCTTCCGCTTCGTTCACGATGATGGATGCGTTGACATTCGCGCCGAATGGCAAGTTGTCTAGCTCTTCAACAGGCATGATTGTGATTTCATATAGATCGAGCGGATTTTTCCGGATTGTAGGATCGAGCCTGTCATACGCTTCGCTCCATCTGCTATCTGTAGCGGGAACTTCCGATATGGAATGGACCGCACCTTCAATGATCGAGTCCAAATGATTATTTTGGATACGGACAGCATCGCCGGGTTCGATTTTTTGCCATTCATCGAGTTGTACGAATGTCGTAACGAGTTTGACGTCGTTAAAAATGTCAGCGGCGAGTGTGAAGCCGTATTTGTTCACTATTGAAACTGTTCCGTCGACAGGGCTAAGCAATGCTGGCCGGGTGGCATCTTGGGCAAGCTGCGTTTGGATTACGGTAAGTTGCTTATCGATTTCCGATAGTTCCCTTTCCGCTTCGGCGATTGCTTGCGCAAACGCTCCGTCTTCGTGCACATCGACTTGGACGTCGACCGTTAGTTCAATGTCGGAGTCGCCAGGTGTTTCAGTCGTATTGACATGGGCCGAGTTGTTCCGGGCGCTTCCCCTTTCCGATTCGAGAGTCGCGATCGTTGATTCAATTTTCTCTCGCTGTTCAAGAAGACCTTCTTCCTCCGCTTCCCATGCCGCGAGTTGGCTCTCTGCGCGTTCAGTTTCTAGCAACGCGATTTCATTCCCAACTTGCACTCGATCGCCTTCCTTCACGAGCCATGAAGAGATGGTTTCATCGTCTCCGACATAGACGGTATAGATTTGTTCGGGCGAGATAAGTCCTTCTTTTGGAATTTCCTCTTCGTAATAGTCTTTAATCATGCGTTCATATTGATGGACATATATTGATTTTGGAACCGTGCTTCTTGGTGAGAAGAGCAGGTGGACGTTCAGCGCGATGAAGAGGCTGATGATGATGGCGACGGTGATGCTCATTCGTTTATTCATCTAAAATCCACCTCCGAAAAGTGAATTGAGGATGGAATCGAACGGGATGTATGCGATTGCGGCTGTAACAAGGGCCATTGCGACATGCAGTCCGATCAATATCCAAAGATGCTCTCTCCATTTGCCGTCCACAACAAATGCGCGGATGAACCGGTATTGCAATGTGATAATGAGTGCACTAGTGATTGATAATTGATTCATGAAGAGGATCAAATACCAATTTTCCATGACCGTGACGGCGAGCGGGCCAAATGATAGGAATGAGAGGCTCACGGTGGCGCCTTTTATTGCAAAGACGATGAACAGTAGCGCTTTTTCCATTAGCAGTACGCCCGTGACAAGCAGCTGCAGTGGAACGAGCTTGCGGTATGGGATTTTTGTCAGCGTTGATAGGATCAACGCGACTCCAAATAGATGGAATGCTATGTATAGGATTGACCATATGACTGTACCTGCAAGGGACGCGTATCTTGCGATTATGTAATCTGTCGTCGTCATTGTAGTTAGTAATGATGTCAGTCCTTCCGTGCCCATACCCCAAATTTCTCTAAGGGCGAAAAGGACGATGCCTGTTAGGAATACGATGAGCAGCCGTTTGTTGAAGTACCGCATCGTTGCGGTTTGGAGCTGTGACGCGAGTTCATTTGGCCTCGTCAAAAAGTGCCAAAATCGGTAGTCAAAGAACATGGCGACAATCCTTTCTACGAATATTTTACGGACCTGTATATATAACTGTATCAAATCTCGCTAATTATTCAATTTTTAGTAGACAATTGAAGTATGAATATCGGAAAATTTGGCCAGTCTAGGAGAAAGTGTTGTTCCCTACCTTGCCTCATTTCCCGGGAAATCGACAAAGGAGCGGATTTTGATGAATCAAGACGATAAACACCGGTTCACTTTGCAGGATTTCTTGTTCGGGTTGACCGGTTCTACAGTTTTCGTTATTGCTTTGCACTTTTTTACGAGTTGAAGGGTCTCTAGCAAGTTAGTTAGCAAGCTTTGTATACCCTATTAGTCTCGTATTAAACCGAATTCACATAAAAATAAAAACACTCATCGTTTTTCGGGACGATAAGTGTTTTTTTACGATTTGATTTTCAATTTAGTGCATTCCTTCCGTCAGTTGAGTGAATAGGGTTCGGTTGTTTGTTTCGAGTGCGTAGTCGATCATGCGCTCGCGGTTGTCAGCTTCAATTTCTTTCATCAGCTCCTCTGCTTCCTGGATGACGTCTTCGGGTATTTCAAGTTGTAAGTTCAATGTTCCTTCAAGGATTGACGATAGATGCAGATGAAGGTCTGAGATGAGCAGCAGCTGGTAGAGCGGCAATCGGATATAGCGGCTGCCGCGCTGGAAGACGAACACTTCGCCGAGGTTTTCGACTTGCAGGCTCTTGACGTTGACGACGATTTCTTTCCCTTCAGAAGGGACGAATTGGTATACTTCACCGCCTTTTATAATAGAGAAATATTGATACGCAAACACGAGACGTAGACGGAAGTCCTCTTGGCTAGTAAAAAAAGGCGTCATACGCTGAACTGAAAGCATTTTTATCCCTCCGTTATTGAATATTCCGATTATTATTATTCTATCACAACTCTTTCTATTTTGTGAATGATTTGTTTTCTATCCTATTCAGTGACGCTTGAAATGATGATTCTTCTTCTGAGATGGCCGTTTCAGAAGAAATGACATTTCCCGCGGCTCGAATTCGATTCCGTTTTCCTTCAGGTTCTGAATGAATTGGACGTCGCCGACCTTCAACACTGTCAGTTCATCGAATTCATAATCAGCGATGATCACTTCATGATCCGCTGTGACAAATGTCTCCGGCAGACTGAACCCGATGACCTCCTCTTCGAACATCTTGCCCCAAGTTTCGCTCTTCTTATGTAATACGTGACGTATTGTGTATAGCCAAGGAATATGAAGTACTAATTCTTCCAATTTAGATCCCCCATCTTTATTTTAATAGTAGTAGTTTTTCTTTCTCTAAACGATTTCATTTACGGTTGTGGCTCAAAAGCATTATAATGAAGGGAATGCTTTATTTTAGGGAGTGAGCCGATGCGCATGTCAGTGGAACGATTTTCGTATTTGCATGAGCGTGAAATAGATGAATGGATGAATCTGATTAAGCTTTCTTTCCGTCCCGATGTGCCGGAAGATGTCGAGCAGATCCGGAAGGCTGTTTCGCTCGTCCGTAAAAGTGCGATTCACGACGTTCGGTTGTCATCGGATATGACGATGATCGAGGCGACGGTGAATGATGGCGACGCGAACGTTCGACTGGCCCCGCCGTCGGTTGCAACTTGCACTTGCGACGAGGACGATTGGTGTGTCCATAAGATGACGGTCGTCTTTCATCTTTATTCACAGTTCCATTCGATGACGGAATGGCTGCATGTTTGGCAACGGAGAGAGGCTGAACAGATGGCATTGACTATTTCGGAACGGACGCCTGAAGCTTGGAACGACGTGTTGTACAGGCTGACGATGCCGCTTCGGAAAATCGAAGCCGGTGACAGTCCGAATGTGTTTATCCATGAAAGCTCGTTAATGGACCAAAAAGTGATTCCGTTATCCCCTTTCGAGTGGGAATGGAAGCCGCTGTTCGAACTGTTTTACAGGTTGCATCTGTTGGAAGCGGGCTGGCCGTATGCACGTGTGCACCTCGAAGAGGCAAACCATTTTACGTACCGGCAATGGCAAGTGAAAATGTGGGTCAATGAACAGATCGATAAATTACGCGATATCGGCAAGTCGCTCGGCAAGACGCCGCGGCTATTCGAGACGGATGCGTTTTACACAGCGCTGAAAACACAAGTCCGTGAATTCGTTTCGAAGAGTGCAGGGCTGTTTGAAGTGCGTCTCCAAATATACGCAATCATGTGGGAGTTCCTGTACAAGGACAAGGCTTCCCAAGAGAAAGAGCTCGCGCTTCTATTAGACGGTGATTCGGTCGATGCCGCCTTCTTCGCCGCGTACTTCAATTTGACGAAGGGCGATGACAAGACGTTAGCGGAAATTGCGGAACGGACGGGCGGCGAACTTGTCGGTCATTGGCTACCGCTCGCTGACCGGGCGGCGGAAATGGAAGACATCAATTCCCTTTCCATCATTTTGGAGACGATCTATCCTTATATCGGTAAGTTTTTCGAACAATTGACATTTTCGAACGACCGGTACCATTTCATCCGGAAAATTGACGGCTTGCTAGAAGAGGCCGATTTTCCGGAAAAGCAGCGCGAAGAGCTGTTTATGATCTACGGGGAAGACGGCGTCAGCGCGTTTGGCGATTTCCTCATCGAGCGGGAGCGATTTGCCGAGTGGGCGGCGCTCATGCACCGGTTTAATATTCCGTATGACGGCATTGAACCGGATACGTTGAAATTCGTCCTCGCGAATGACCCGGCCTCGGTCATGCCGCTGCTTCATACGTACGCGATGCGGTTCATCCAAGAGAAGAACCGACATAGTTACCGCCGCGCCGTGCGATTGTTCAAGAGCATGAAAGCGGGCGCGAAAAAGAGCGGCAAGGCGGATTTTTGGAATCGGTATATCGACACTGTTCGCGAGCAATATAGACGGCTCCGTGCGTTGTCGGAAGAAATGGAAAAGGGGAATTTGAATTTATGACGAAAATGGGTACGTTACATTCACTTTTCCAATTGGCGATTGAGCGTGACGAAGGTGGAAAATATACGGTAACCGCGACGGATGCATCGGGACGGGCGGTTCCACCGGATCGACTTTCCTCTTTCCTGTTTTTCAATAATGAACAGACGTTATACGGCTTGTTGGCAGAGACGGATGAAGATGGCGTCCATTTGAAAACGAATGAGTTTCTTCAAGTGTTCGCGGGCAATCCGCACCCATTCGCGACGTTTACCGGGCAGACGACAAATGATGAAGCTCATTTATCGGCGTTACGAGAAGCGGCCCGTTTATGGGGTGAACCCGATTTCTGGCAGCATGCGGAGATGGACGCAGGGATGATCCGATTCGACGAGGAGAAAATCGGGATTACCTCCCTTTCTTCGATGATTTTGCATGATGCGATTCGCGAAAAAATCGAAGCTTCGGCAATGCGGCTCGATCAGTTGCCTGCGCTTTTGCCGCATTTGCGCAAGTTCGGATGGCCAGGAGAATCGGTTTCGACAATGCCGATTCGTGTCGCTTTTCGTCTCACTGAGCCGGATGACGAGGCAGATACGGAATGGCTGCTCGAGACGGTCGTAGTCAGTGAACGCGGGACGCATTGGACGCCTGCTGTCCGGAAAGCGAATGCGGAAATTGGTGATGCGCTTCCTGCAAAATGGAAAGTTTACGCTGATGAAATCCGCGAGAAGCAGTCCGAGATGGTGTCTTTTCTCCGTTCGGTCGAGGTGGATGCTGGAAACCGGTTTTTGTCGGTCGTCATGACGGATCCGGAAGTGCGGACGTTCATTCAGGAAGATTTACCTGTGTTCCAGTCGTTCGGGTATCCTGTCATTTTGCCGGCGTGGCTGAAATCGGTGACGGAGTCAAGGATGCGGGTGCGGACGAGTGCGAGTGTCCAGTCGTATCGCTCGGCGGCAGGTCTTGACGAGGTCCTTTCGTTTGATTGGAATTTCTCGCTCGCCGGGAAGGAGATTGATCAGGATTCGTTCCGAAAGCTTGTCGATGAAAATCGCGAGTATATTCGCTCGGGCGATGAGTGGTTCCATATCGATCCTCTTTGGCTGAAGCGGATCCGCGAGCTGATGGAGCAGGCGGATGCGGGCGAGTGGACGGTGAAGGATCTCTTGTTTCAGGAAATTCCCGAGGAGATCATTCCGGTCGCTGACGATGACAGTGCGGACGATCCCCTTCTTGCATTTTCGATGCAGCAGTCGTTGCGTGATTACGTCGAAATGGTTTCGAATAAGCATGGCCTTCCGGAGGCGGGTATACCTGAAGGGCTTCAGGCGGAGCTCCGTCCGTATCAAGTCGACGGCTATAATTGGCTCGTCTTCATGCGGGAGCATCATTTTGGCGCGTGCTTGGCGGATGATATGGGGCTCGGGAAGACGGTGCAGCTTATTACGTATTTGTTGAATGTGCATGCGCGTCCAGCGACGGATTCCCCATCGTTGATCATTTGTCCTACGAGTGTACTCGGCAACTGGCAGAAGGAGCTTGAACGGTTTGCGCCGTCGCTTGCGGTTCATACACATTATGGGCCGGGGCGTGCGCGGGAAGATGAGTTCGACGAGCTGTTGAAAACTGTAAAACCGGATGTCATTTTGACGACGTACGGTACGGTGACGCAGGACGACGAGACATTGAAAGACACTGTATTCGCGAGTATTGCGCTCGATGAAGCGCAAAATATTAAAAACATGCAGACGAAGCAGTCACGGGCAATCCGGAAGTTGCATGGCGACCATCAGATTGCGTTGACGGGAACGCCGATCGAGAACCGGTTATCGGAGCTATGGGCAATTTTCGATTTCATTCATAAAGGATATTTCGGAAGTTTCCGGACGTTCACAGAGCAGTTCATCATTCCGATCGAGCGGGATGATGCGGAGCTTGAGAAGCGCAAACTGCGGGCGAAAATCCGTCCGTTCTTGCTGCGACGAACGAAGAATGATCCCGATTTGCAGCTGAATTTGCCGAAGAAGCTCGAGCAGAATGAATATTGTCCGTTGACGACGGAGCAAGCTGCACTTTACGAAAGTTTCATCGAAGATACGAAGTACAAGCTTGAGACGTTGACCGGCTTTGAACGTAAAGGGCTCATTTTGAAAATGTTGAGCCGTTTGAAGCAGCTTTGCAATCATCCATCGCTGTTTTTGAAAGAACCGTATGGGCCTGCCGATCAAATGTTGGAGCGGTCGGTGAAGTTGAATCGAATTGTGTCGATGGCAGCGGATATTGCATCGAATGGCGAGCAATGTTTGATTTTCACGCAGTATATTGGAATGGGCCAATTGATCCGCCAATGTTTGAGCGAGTTGCACGATATCGATGTGCCGTTTTTATCGGGCAGCATGCCGAAGGGGCAGCGCGATCATTTAGTCGAAGCATTCCAGGCTGGCGAATTCCCAGTTTTCATCCTGTCTCTGAAAGCGGGCGGAACCGGGTTGAATTTGACGGCGGCGAATCATGTGTTGCACGCGGACCGCTGGTGGAATCCGGCAGTTGAGAATCAGGCGACGGACCGGGCGTACCGGATCGGCCAGACGAAGTTCGTGCATGTCCATAAGTTTGTAACCGTCGGGACGATTGAAGAGAAGATCGATAAGATGCTCGTTGAGAAAGCGGCTCTTTCCGCGGATCTGATCCAATCGAGTCAATGGCTGACGGAGTTGTCCGATACGGAATTGGATGACCTTTTATCATTTAAAAGATAGTGTATAACCTCGGTTTCGTTTTCGGAACCGGGGTTTTTCGTTCATGTCCGTTGTGATGCGCGCCGGATATGTATAGGGATGACTTTTCGTTCGAGTTCCTTTTCTTCCAATTCTTTGAGTCGCTCATTCATGGCGGCGATGATGCGGATGAGTTGCCCGACTTGCAGTTCCATGCGGATCAGCTGTTGCTCGAATTGTTCCAAGTAGTTCCCTCCTTTTTGATTGGGATAATGCGGCGGGAGCGGTCCCCGCCGCATTTTTCGGCCAAGATCATCATTCGGCCTACGCAGCAAACATTGCCGTAGCAATGTCCCCCTTTTGGATATGGAAGGATCCCCACCCTTCGCTATCCTCATGACCTTTTTGCTTATTCCGTTCTCGTCGTAGATTTTTTCATTTCACTATTCTATTTAGTTTTGTGTACCCGAACTTTTCTAGCGGCCCTCCTTTCCTTTTCCCCTGCCCCCTATGTACCATCTGTGATGTTCAAAAGATCGGCAGTCCCTCTTTTTCGTCTTGCGGCAGATGGAAGTTCGAGGTGATCCTCTCTTGTTCTTTCTCGCTTTCCTCGCCGCCACTACGTTGCACATTGTCTTCAGGCTCTCCGTACAAGTTGTCGTTCTCTCTCCGTTTCGTCGACAGGAATCGAATTTCTTCGCCGATTACTTCGGTAACGAAGACGCGGCTTTTGTCTTCCCGTTCGTATGTCCGTGATTGGATTCGCCCGCCAACACCAATTAAAGATCCTTTTCCACAATGCTTCGCCGTGTTCTGCGCAACTTTTCCCCACGCGGTGCATAGGATGAAGTCGGCATCCACTTCGCCATGCTGGTTTTTGAATTTACGGTTGACGGCCAGAATGAAGCTCGTTTGCAGCCTTCCTTCTGAAAGCCTTCTTAAAATTGGATCCTTCGTGATGCGCCCTACGAGTGCAACTTGGTTCACATTTCCCCCTCCTTTCTTCCTGTGGTACGTTCATCATAGGACGGATTGAAATTACTTGCAAATTGCCAAAATTTGATTTTCAAGCGGTTTTGTTAGGTATTTTCGTTTCGAAATTTAGGAAACCGCATGTTCAATAGGGTTTGGAAGTTTTCATTTATTCGAGATAATTCGAGCTTGGCTGTTTCTGAAGTTTTTTTCACGCGTATGGTATACTTGATGCAAAAAGTGAGCGGGGTGGCGTATTTGAAAACTTTTAAAATGATTTCTGTCGGTATTTTGGTAGACGATAAAATACTAGATTTCCCACTAATCGATGGTATTATTATCAATCAGGAGAATAGCCACCGGATGTGGATTCTCGAGCTTTTCATTGATCAACAGTACGAGAAGCAGTTTGAAGATTGGAAGGCGTCGGAGGAGTTATTGGAAGCGAGCGTCGTCATTTCGTATCCAGAAAACGAGCCTGCGGGATTCCGAGTGGCGGTCGACACCGTACAGCGGATCGGGGAAAACATTTCTGTTTTGTTGAAAGGCCGGTTGAAGCGCGCTCGCACGCAGTATGCGGAGCATTTATTGGAGGAATTGATTACGGAAGGATTGAGCGGCGAGGCGCTGCTGCGACGATTCGAGTCGGATATGCGCGAGCGTCCGCGGTTGAAGAAGGATCGGGAGGAACGTGAGAGACGGGAATAGCGTGAAGTGTGAGTGTGGGAGCTGCCTTTGAGGGCGGCTTTTTTTATGCGTGAGTTTTGGGATTTATGCGGATTTGTGGCAGGTTATGCGTGGATTTCGCGATTTATGCGGATTTGTGGCGGGTTATGCGCAAGTTTCCCGATTTATGCGGTTCTGCGGCGGGTTATGCGTGAGTTCTGCGATTTATGCGGTTCTGCGGCGGGTTATGCGTGAGTTGCTGGATTTTTTTGCGTGTTTCGCGGCTGTTTTCTGTGAGGGGTGTTGTCGCTGGTCGCGCTGGATGGTTTTTGACCATTCAAGGGTTTGCTTTTATGCGTTATGGCTACGGTATGCGCGTGTACGGCGGGTTATGGGTAGATTTCGCGGTTTATGCGGTTTTAAGGTTTTTGCACTGGTATGCGGGAAGCCGGGATAACCCTGCTTCTCTATGGCGCGATTCCCCAAAAGAAAAACCGCCGGGGGGTGGCGGTTTTCTTTAAGGCTTGCGGTTAGCGGTTGTTGTTATTGTTCCCGTTGCGGTTGTTTTCTTCGATGATGATTCTTTCACCATTCGGTCTAGTTCTTTCATCGATGATGATTTCGTCGTTGTTTCCGTTCCGGTTGCCATCATTGATGATTCCGTCGTTGTCAACATTGTTCCCATTACGACCGTTGTTGATGCCATCCATGTCCGGTCCTGCGCCGTTATTGACACGTGGCGTATTGTCCCGATCTAGGTTTTCCATCGGCGTCTCGTTGTTGTTCGGGACGTTGTTTCTGTTGTTGTCGTTGTTATCATTGTTAGCACATGCTGTCAATGTAAGTCCGGCTACAAGTACGAACGGTATCGCTTTTTTGAACATAAGAATTCCCTCCTTTCCACAAGCCTGTATCATACAAATCGTATGATACTTGTAGGTTGGCTAAAAAGGAGGGAACTATCCATACTTTTTATTGTTCTTTTTCGAGGCGTTCTTTCAGCAGGTTTTCGACAAATACGGCTTCGGCTTTGCAGTCGTACGTGAGATGCGTATCGAGTTTTTCCTGCATCATTTGGATATTGGCGATTTGCTCTTCAGAAGGCGGCTCGCTGATGATACGCTGGATGACTTCATTGATTCGCTGGGCGAGGTCTTCATGGAATTTCGGATCCCGTTTCATGTCATCTGGAATTTTTGTGTACCAGAGTGCTTTCGTCGTGATGTATTCGCGCCATGAATCGATGAAGTCTTCGATGTCGTACAGCTCTTCGTCCCAAGCGATGTCCGTCATGTATTGCTCGAACGTTTGGGTGATGGAGCGTGTGATGCTGCTTTTTATATTTGGAGAAAGATCATTGTACATAATTAGTTGGTACCTCCCACTCTAACGTGCGTGTGCGGATGGAGCAAGCACACTGCACTTCTCATTGTAGCTGACATTTTAGACGTGCGCAAATTAATTTGAAGGTGCTTTGGGTCCTAGGGCGAATGTGATTTCTGTTTCGCAGGCGATTTCTCCATCAACCGTCGCTACTGCTTTCCCTTTCCCGATTGAGCCGCGCATTCTTGTAATTTCAACTTCGAGTTTCAGTTGGTCCCCTGGGACGACTTGGCGTTTGAATCTACAGTTGTCGATCCCTGCAAAAAATGCGAGGCGGCCGCGGTTCTCTTCTTTTTGAAGGATGGCGACGGCGCCGACTTGAGCAAGCGCTTCGACGATCAAGACGCCCGGCATGACCGGGTAGCCCGGAAAGTGACCGTTGAAAAAGTCTTCGTTGATGGTGACGTTTTTCAGGCCAACGACCCGTTTCCCCTCTTCGATTTCAGTAATCCGATCCACTAATAGGAAAGGATAGCGATGGGGAATGATTTCTTGAATTTGTTCTGCGTTTAACATTTCCTTAATCCTCCCGACAATGTATGTATTTATCGTACCTACTTAGGCAAAATGAAATGAAAGAGCCGTTATGACTCTTTCCCATTTATGATATCGAGTATATGGGTCCATGTTTCTTTTTTTAGGACATCGGCGGGCTGGCCGTCGCCAATATAGCCGTAGCCGACAATGGCGCCAAGGATTGCGGCGCCCGTGAGTAACAGAAGGACGAGCACGACCCGCAACCATATTGGCAGCAGGCGGATTTGGACCCAAATGCGCCGCTTTTCGCTCTCATCCTCTTTGACGGACTTCTGCTTCTTTTGTTGACTGCGTGCCACGCGAGATGCGACGATTTGCCGCTCTGTCGTGTCTTTTTGTTTCATATGGTCCCATTGAGGATGTTTCTGTTTTTCATCTATCATATCGGATTCTCCCTAGCACGGCTTATCGAATGTTATTGATCAAGCCTAACATTTGATCGGCGAGCGTGACTGTCCGCGCGTTGAATTGGTACGAACGTTGGACATTGATCAGGTCTGTCATCTCTTTTTCGTAATTGACGTTCGATGCTTCGAGTTTTTGATTTTCCATACCGATGCGGTTCCGTTCAGCGCCGTTCATTTCCGTCAGGATGTCTCCGGCATTTACGCCGAGCTCAGCCAAATTAGCAGGCAATCCTAGCAATGTTGCGGAAAGGCGGCTCATCAAATTCGGGCGTTCGAGTGTCGTGACACCCATCTCGATCCGCTGTACGGCACCGTCGTTATGCGTCACTTCAAGGATGCCTTCAGGAAGCATATTGTACTGCTTGACGCTGTCGGCAAACAGTATCGGCTGTCCTGCACTATTTGCAACTGGATACCCATCCCCATTGACGAGCATCAGATTGCCGCCTTCAACTGGCGAAACGTAAAAATTTCCTGCACGTGTGTACACCGTTTGTTCCCCATCGTCTCCGGGCATAATGATGTTGAAGTACTGCTTCGGTTCAGTCAATGCAAAGTCGAGTTCGCGCCCTGTCATTTGGAGCGAACCGACTGTCCAGTTCATTTTCGCTGGGCCAAGCATGGCACCTACTCCGTAACGGATGCCTGCGGGAGACTGGCGTTGTACAGTATCTGCTTTGTCGTTGTTGAATTGTTGGTACAGCATCTCATGAAAATTGGCTTCACTCGATTTATACCCGTTTGTCGCCGAATTTGCAAGGTTATTGCCGATTATATCAAATTGGCTTTGCAATTGGTTCATTGTGTTCACTGCCGTTGTCATCGATCGTATCATTCGTTTCGGCCCCTTTCAAAACGCATCATCCGTTGACACGCCCAATTTCGTTCACAGCTTTTTCCATGCTCCGGTCATATGCTTGAAGGATTTTTTGATTCGCTTCGAATGCACGGTACGCGGCGAGCATGTCCGTCATCGTCTTGCCCGCGTCAACATTTGAGCCTTCCAAATAGCCTTGTTGGAATGAATAGCCGACCCCAGCGACTCCTTGCGCTTCAGGCAAGTTGCCGGCATTGCTCGTAAATAGGCCGTTTCCTTGCTTCAAGAGGGTGCCGGGCTGTTCCGCGAATGAAACACCGAGAGTGGCAACTGCAACTCCGTTTTGCATAATGATTCCAGCGTCCGAAATGCTGAAATCGTCATTTTGCAATTGGATCCGCTGCCCTTGAGTATCTAGTACATAATACCCCATCGGATTCGTTAAGAAACCTGAAGCATCGAGTGTAAAATTACCGTTTCTAGTATAAACTTCATTCCCGTTGCCATTTTCAAGGCGGAAAAAGACGGCTCCCGGTTCACCGGTTTCCGGATTCGTCGGCAAGTTGCCGTCGAGTAGTGCGACGTCTGTCGTCATGCCAGTTTCGCGTAACGTTCCTTGCGTGAAGAGTGGCATTGTTTCTTGCATGTAGACCCCTGTCGAAAGTGCCCCGACTGGAGACAAGCCGTTCAGCTGAATGCCTTTTTCAGTTGGAATGCGTTGCGCATGCAAGCTTGACATGAACATTTCCGGGAATGAACGGATGCTTGACTGTTCAGCTTTGAAGCCCGGCGTATTGGCATTCGCAATATTATTTGCGAGCATTTCCGTTCTGCGCTGCTGCGCGATCATGCCTGAGCCGACTGTGTAAAATCCACGGAACATGAGGGATCCGCCTCCTGACTATTGGTGTTCTTTATTGTAACGATTTCAGATGAATTCAATGATTATTATCGGGCTGTTTTGCTAATGTTTTCGAGAAGGATTCCCGTTCCGATCGCCACACAGCTGAGAGGATTGTCCGAAATGAATACCGGAACTCTCAATTCTTCCGCAAGCAGATGGTCGATGCCGTGTAGTAATGCGCCGCCGCCCGTAAGGAAAACGCCTCGATCGATAATGTCCGCGGATAGTTCAGGTGGCGTTTTCTCCAATACGTTCTTTGCGGATTGGATGATCATGCCGATTGATTCGTTAAGTGCTTCCCTGACTTCTTCGGAGGTGATTGTGATCGTGCGTGGAAGTCCAGTGACCATATCTCGGCCACGGATATCCATCTGTTCTTTCCGCCCTCCTGGAAAAACGGTTGCGATTTCTTTTTTAATTGTCTCCGCCGTCCGTTCCCCAATGAGCAATTTATGTTTTCGTTTAATCGATTGAATGATGTCATTGTCAAACATGTCGCCTGCCGCCTTGATCGATTCGGAAGTAACGATATCCCCCATCGATAGCACCGCGACGTCTGTTGTTCCGCCCCCGATATCGATGACCATGTTTCCACTTGGCTGGAAGATGTCCATGCCGGCGCCGATTGCAGCAACTTTCGGTTCTTCTTCAAGATACACTTTTTTGCCGCCGGATTTTTCTGCCGCGTCTTGGATCGCTTTCTGCTCGACACTCGTAATGTTCGTCGGGCAGCAGACGAGGATGCGCGGCTTCGATAAGAATCCTTTGACATTCAATTTATTTATAAAGTGACGGAGCATCATTTCCGTTACGTCAAAATCAGCGATAACCCCATCTTTCATCGGACGGATGGCAACGATATTGCCCGGCGTCCTTCCAACCATTTTACTCGCTTCTGTCCCAACCGCCAATACTTTGTTTGTATGTTTGTCGATCGCAACGACTGCTGGCTCGTCCAAAACGATGCCTTTCCCTTTTACGTGAATCAACACATTCGCAGTTCCAAGATCGATCCCGATATCTTTTGCAAACATTAATCCCGTTTCCCCTTCCAACTGCAGTTCGAACTGCATACTCACCTAACTATAGATTGTACCATAATGACCCATTAATGAACATAAAGATTGACAGGAATTTTGCATTTTTTCATACAGTAATTTAAGCCGTGTGGAAAGGTGTCGAATGGGGGATATTTACAGGGGTTTTGAGGAAGTTGTAATACGGTCAAACATTTTAATATAGTGCTTTTTCATTCCATTCTAAAAGACATAGGTAGATTCATAACACATTTCCTTCTGGAATTCTCCATTTTTCAATGTAATGCGACTGGTTTTTACCCATGCGAAAAGACAGGGTATCCGCCTTCCTATAAGGAGGGTCGATGGGCCCCGTCTATTCCCGTCATGTGTTGCGGGCTTTCTTATTTTCATTCATCCATTTCATCCGTGTTGCTTCACCGCCTCTTAAATGTCTGACAGACTTATGATAGGCAAGTATTTTGGCGACTTCTTCAGACAACTCCACATCCACATTCGGCAGCCGCTCGGTCAAATCCTTATGGACCGTGCTTTTGGAGTAGCCCGTCGTTTTCGCCAGCGCCCTTACGGTAAGTCCAGTGTCCAGCAACATTTTGCCGAGGCGCACGCATCGCCTCCGAATTTGCTCGTGCACGCCCTCTTCCTTTCCTGTCAGCTCCGTTTCTTCCTTTATCGTATGCGGTTGGGAGTGGGTTTATGTCAAAGGTGGATTGAGGGAACGTTTTTATTCTTTTGTTGTATGGGGAGTGGGTGATCTTGGAGCGTGGGATGATGGGATGCTTTGGGCGTGGGACATTCCGCTTTGAGCGCGGGGCCTCTCCATCTCATTCAGCTACCATTTTTACGCGATTCATAAACTAAAAACAGCCACTCTCTCAACGGAGAATGGCTGTTTTGATTAGAAACCTAGGAATGTGCGCGGGTTGACAGGGACGCCGTCTTTGTGCACTTCGAAGTGCAAGTGTGTGCCGGCTTTGGCATTCCATTCGTTGCTTGTGGCTGTGCCGAGTGATTGTCCTTGAATGACTTCGTCGCCTTCTTTGACGAGGATGCCGGTTAAGGAGCTGTACTTTGTTGTCAATCCGTTAGCATGTTCGATCGTGACTTCGCTGCCTTGGAATTGGTCGATCACGACTTCTTTGACGGTTCCGCTGAGGGCTGCGACGACTTCAAATGGTTGGCCTTCCATTGAGATCGAGACGCCTTTATTGGTCAAATACGTTTGGTTGAAGACGAGGAGTGCGTTTTCGCGTGTCTCTTCATCTGCTTCTGCATCATAGTACTCTTGTATAATGGCTACGTTGTCTAAATGATCCTCGTTGAATGGGTATTTGAGTACTTCGTTTGCAGCGTTCGTTTCAACAATTGGCTCGTTCGGATCGTTTGCTACGTCAGCTGTTTCGGTGTCATTTTGGATGAAAGCGTTATAGCCCCAAATCATACCGACGAAGACGATTGCAATTCCAGCGTAGATGGCTGGCCAGAACCATCTATTCTTCTTTTGACTCTTATTCTTCTGAGAAGGGAATTTCGGTTTTTCTTCTCGCATTGTCATCACCTCACTTGCTATTGTTTGCAAGTGTTGGTGATTTTAAACATTCTGATTCATCTACTTCGAATTTTTTTATTGTTGTGCCTGAATAATAGTAGGTGACGATGTTTTCAGCAGTCCATCCTTTCTGGGCAAAGGCTTCTGCGCCGTATTGGCTCATGCCGACGCCATGCCCGTATCCCTTCGTTGTAATGAGGACGATTTCGTTGGTGACGTCGTAGGCGATGTCAAAATCTGTGGAGGCGAGGCCGAGTGCTTCGCGCATTTCTCGCCCGCTCATTTCGAAGTCCTTGGATACCGCTCTTTGTACGCGCCCCGTTTGATTGCGGACGAGTTTGAGGCTTTTGAAGCGATCCGCTTTCCAGCTGGAACCGAGCGCTTCATTCCACTCCGAAATGGGCATTTCAACGAGCCTTTCGAATTCCGCCGTGATGCCCTCTTCTCCTGGGCTTTCCACGCTTTGCAAGTACGGAATCGAGTTTCCGCCGTAGTTTTGAGCGGTTTCCGTCTTGCCGTTCGATGTGGAAAAAAACATCGCGGTAATCATTTCGTCGCCATAGACGATAATGTCCCCCGTCGTTGTTGCGACAATTTCACGAAGCCTTTTTTCGTTCTCCTTGAACTTATTGCCCCAGCGTTCCTTCCGTTCAGCTGCAGTTTTGTACACTTGCGCGGAGACGGTCGCCTCGATCGGCTTCTTGCCACCATCCGTCGTCTGAAGTACATATGTCCGAGCCGCAATCGCTTGTGCCCTTAAGGCTTCGTCGTGGAAGTCGATCGGCATTTCGCCCGCGACAACCCCAATGACGTACTCCTCAAGCGGCAAAGGCTTGTCCACCCCTTCCACAGTGATATAGATTGCGCAGGGATCTTCCATTGCTACGTTTTTTACTGGATCGACTGGTGTTTTCATGAGGATGGGAATGAAAAATAGTAGTACGATGAATAAAACGGCTAGTAGTTTGTCCATATTCATTCATATGTTGTAAGACTATAATTCATTCAAAAAAACTGCCTCCAGTTTGACGTGGAGGCAGTTGGTTATTCGTTACACAAGTTGTACTTCTGTTGCTGGTTTCTTTTCTTCAGAAGAAACGCGTTCAATGTCTGCGCCGAGCGCTTTTAATTTCTTATGGAAATCGACATAGCCTCGGTCTAAATGATCGAGTTCTGTGACGCGTGTGACGCCTTCTGCTACGAGACCCGCTAAAATGAGGGCTGCCGCCGCGCGCAAGTCCGTTGCTGCGACTTCGGCACCTTGTAGATTGGATGGACCTGAGATGATGACCGAGCGTCCTTCGATTTTAACGTTTGCGTTCATGCGACGGAATTCTTCGACGTGCATGAAGCGGTTTTCAAATACTGTTTCAGTTAGGACGCCTGTTCCGGATGCCGTTAGCATAAGCGCCATCATTTGCGATTGCATGTCTGTCGGGAATCCAGGATGCGGCATTGTTTTCAAGTCGACCGCTTTTAAAGGATGCTTCGCCTGAATGCGCAAGCCTTCGTCTAATTCAGTAATGATTACACCCATTTCACCAAGCTTTGAAATTAAGGCTGCGTTATGTTCAGGTACAGCGTTTTCGATTGTCACGTCACCGCCCGTAATCGCTGCAGCGACCATGAATGTACCCGCTTCGATGCGGTCTGGGATAATATGGTGGATTGTCCCGTGAAGTTTTTCAACGCCTTCGATACGAATAGCATCTGTTCCGGCACCGACCACTCGACCGCCCATTTCATTAATGAAGTTCGCCAAATCGACAATTTCCGGCTCTTTCGCCGCGTTTTCGATAATGGTTGTTCCTTTTGCAAGAGCAGCGGCTGTCATGATATTTTCCGTTGCGCCGACGCTCGGGAAGTCCAAATAGATTTTGGCACCTTTCAGGCCTTTTTCCGCTTTCGCTTCGACATGTCCATGTCCGAATGTAATCTCCGCGCCCATCGCTTCAAACCCTTTTAAGTGTTGGTCGATTGGCCGAGATCCGATGGCACATCCTCCAGGTAAAGCAACGCGTGCAAAACCGTTGCGCGCTAATAATGGTCCCATCACCAAGATTGACGCACGCATTTTACGTACATATTCAAAATGAGCTTCGCTTGCAAGCGGTTCAGATGAATCCATGATTACTTGCCCTTTTTCAGGATCATAATTGACTTTGGCGTTTAAGCTTTTGACTACTTCGTTGATCGTGGAGACATCCGAAAGGTTAGGTACGTCACGTATGATGTTAGGACCTTCCGATGCGAGCAATGCAGCGGCCAAGATCGGCAATACTGCATTTTTTGCGCCTTCTACACGCACGTTGCCGTGAAGAACGCGTCCACCGTTAATTATTATTTTGTCCACAAAAAGCCCCTCCGACTCAAAAATTTATACTGTTTGGATCATATTTTCTTTTGATTTTTTTCATCATAAATTAAACATAAAAACACATACTATTCTACAACGCTCTACATTATTAAACAAGTTACTACAGAGCTATTTTCCCGTCTATCTCCAAAGATAGTCTATAATATGTACCCATATGTCGATTTGTGTTCTTTCTTAGGTAGGCGAGTGAAATGTTACTTATGTAATTCCCACAAGTAATTGGAAATTAAACATTTATTTACTTCATGCCATCGCCCCGTGTACATCGTGATATGTACACGCGGAGATGGCATGGATTCAGTGGCAGGGTGGCGGCGGGATGGCTGTCTAACTATACCCAAAATTCAGTCGAGCAAACTTAGTTGAATAAAGTGGGGATGCGTCCTGACCAATAGGATATGTCTAAAAAGAAATTTGATACAGTCGAACCGATCGCAAAACTCAATAAAATAAAGAGGATTTGCGCTTGAAATACGTGGTTCTTTTTGATGATTTTTTCCGGCATGACCGATTGCAATGCATAAAAAGTTAAGCCGATGAAAAATATATGTGAGACGATGGCTAGCATCGGGTTGTGTGCAAAGACATCATTCATCGGATTGTCTCCTTTTTGAAAACTGAATTTATCGAGCGTGAAAAAATGCGTTTATGAGCACGCAACCAAGGTTTACGGGCGCAGTTCTTTGATTTACGAGCGCACTACCTGGGTTTACGGGCGCGATTCATTGATTTTTGAGCGCAGAACCGACGTTTATGAGCGCGATTCATTGATTTATGAGCGCACTAACAAGGTTTATGGGCGCAGATCATTGATTTACGAACGCACTCGATACAAAAAGGTACCGTAAATTGGCTCTAGTAGATAACATTTCCAATCAAAAAATGCGGGCAGAAGAAAGACTCCCTCTGCCCGCCAACTTGTCACATCTATTATTTCTGTTCGTAAACGTTGATACGGTTGGTGGCTCGTCTGAGGGCGAGTTCTGCCAACTGTGCTTCAAGTTTGTCTGTTTTGGCTTGTAGTTGTTCTTCCGCACGTTTCGCTGCACGCTGAGCGCGAGCGATGTCGATGTCGGAAGCCAGTTCAGCTTGTTGAGCTAGAACGGTAACAACATCCGGACGAACTTCGATGAACCCGCCATGAACGGCGACATTTACAGTCGAGTTGTCTTTTTTCAGGCGAAGGGCACCGATCTGAAGTGGTGCAACCATTGCGATATGGCCCGGAAGGATTCCGATTTCACCAGTTTCCGTTGCCGCAATCACCATATCCGCCTCAGTTTCACTAACAGGTCCGTCGGGAGTGACGATATTGACTTTAATTGTCTTCATTTGTTTCCCTCCTGATCCTGTAGATTATACTTCTACGCCCATGCCTTTTGCTTTTTCGATAACTTCTTCGATACGTCCGACGAGACGGAATGCATCTTCTGGAAGGTGGTCATAGCGGCCTTCCAAGATTTCTTTGAAGCCTTTGACCGTTTCAGCTACAGGCACGTAAGAACCTTTTTGGCCTGTGAACTGCTCGGCAACGTGGAAGTTTTGCGATAGGAAGAATTGAATGCGGCGTGCGCGTCCTACGACAAGTTTGTCGTCTTCTCCAAGCTCATCCATACCGAGGATTGCGATGATATCCTGTAGTTCACGGTAACGTTGCAGCGTTGATTGGACTTGACGTGCCACTTCGTAGTGCTCTTCGCCAACGATTTCAGGGCTAAGTGCGCGTGAAGTGGAAGCAAGTGGGTCAACCGCTGGGTAGATACCCATTTCAGAAAGTTTACGCTCTAGGTTCGTCGTTGCGTCCAAGTGAGCGAAAGTCGTAGCCGGAGCCGGGTCCGTATAGTCATCGGCTGGTACGTAGATCGCTTGGATCGATGTAACAGAACCTACGTTAGTTGAAGTGATACGCTCTTGCAGCTGACCCATCTCTGTTGCAAGTGTCGGTTGGTAACCAACGGCAGATGGCATACGGCCAAGAAGTGCGGATACTTCAGAACCTGCTTGTGTAAAGCGGAAGATGTTGTCAATGAACAATAGAACGTCCGCGCCTTGTTCGTCACGGAAATATTCTGCCATTGTCAAACCAGTCAAAGCAACACGCATACGTGCGCCAGGCGGCTCGTTCATTTGTCCGAATACCATCGCCGTTTTGTTAATAACGCCGGAATCCGTCATTTCATAGAACAAGTCGTTCCCTTCACGTGTACGCTCACCAACACCTGCGAATACGGAAATACCACCGTGTTCTTGCGCGATGTTGTTGATCAATTCCTGGATAAGAACGGTCTTACCTACACCGGCACCCCCGAAGAGGCCGATTTTACCACCTTTAATGTATGGTGCAAGCAAGTCGACAACTTTGATACCTGTTTCAAGGATTTCAACTTCTGTTGAAAGGTTTTCGAATTGTGGAGCGAGACGGTGAATCGGGTCGCGGCGTTCGGATGCCGGAATTTCCTCTCCAAGGTCAATTTTCTCTCCAAGTACGTTGAATACGCGTCCAAGTGTCACGTTTCCGACTGGAACTGAGATAGGTGCGCCTGTGTTTTCGACAACAGCACCACGTTGGAGGCCATCTGTAGATGACATCGCAATCGTACGTACTGCATCGTCTCCGAGGTGGAGTGCAACTTCAAGCGTCAACGTTTCTGGTTCTGCGTTCGGACGTTGGATTTGGACCTTCAAAGCATTATAGATCTCTGGAAGTTGACCGTTTTCGAATTTAACGTCAACGACCGGACCTGTAACTTGAAGTATTTTTCCGTTACTCATGCTTATCCCTCCTGTCTTACTTTTCCCGTTCAAAATATCTATTATTCGAGAGCGGCGACTCCGCCGACGATTTCTGTAATTTCTTGCGTAATTGCTGCTTGACGTGCACGGTTGAATTGAAGACTCAATGAATCGATCAACTCTCCTGCATTATCCGTAGCAGTCTTCATCGCTGTCATACTGGAAGCATGTTCGCTCGCTTTTCCATCAAGCACTGCTCCGTAGATGAGGCTTTCCGCGTATTGCGGAAGAAGCGTTTCAAGAATCGCTTCCGCGGAAGGCTCAAACTCATACGATACAAGCGCTGACGCTGATGAAAGGTCGGTGAGCGGAAGCAATTTTCGTTCCGTCACTTCACTGGAGATGGCGGAGATGTAGTGACTGTAATATAAGTACACTTCATCAAATTCGCCTTCTGTGAACATGCCAACAGCCCGGTTCGCGATGTCTTTTATTTCATCGAAAGAAGGGTGGTCGGATACACCGACAAGGCTTTCAACGACGTTATAGCCAAGGCGGTTGAAAAACTCAAGCCCTTTGCGGCCGATCGCGACGATTTTTACTTCGTCCTTCGATGTATGACGTTGTTCCATCGCCCGTCTCGCAGTTCTGAAGATGTTACTGTTGTAACCTCCAACGAGTCCGCGGTCAGATGATACGATGATATAGCCTGTCTTCTTCACGGGGCGATTCACGAGCATCGGATGCCCGGAGTCGGTCGTTGCGCTTGCGATGGCGCCGACAACTTCCTCAATTTTATCCATGTATGGGACGAACGCTTTCGCATTCAATTCCGCACGGCTCAATTTGGAGGCTGACACCATTTGCATCGCTTTCGTGATCTGACTCGTCTTCTTTGTCGATTTAATACGGTTTTCAATATCGCGTAATGATACCACTGGCAATTCACCACCTTATTGTTTAGTTAAGTCAGTATCCTTGAATCAAGACTCAGACGGTACGAAGTTCTTTTTGAATGCGTTGATTGCATCTTTCATCACTTCATCAGACGGAAGGTCTTTTGTCGTACGGATATGATCATACACTTCAGTGTGGTTCGATTCGAGCCAGCTTGTGATTTCACTTTCGAAGCGAAGGATATCATGCACGGCTACATCGTCAAGAAGTCCACGAGTCAACGCGTACAGGATGACGACTTGGTATTCGACTTTCAGCGGGTTGTTCAAGTCTTGTTTCAATACTTCAACTGTGCGCGCACCGCGGTCAAGTTTCGCTTTTGTCGCTGGGTCAAGGTCGGAACCGAATTGCGCGAACGCTTCAAGTTCACGGTATGCTGCAAGGTCAAGACGGAGTGTACCCGCAACCTTTTTCATCGCTTTGATTTGCGCGGAACCACCTACACGGGATACGGAAAGACCGGCGTTGATCGCTGGACGTACACCCGAGAAGAAGAGATCCGACTGCAAGAAGATTTGACCATCTGTGATGGAAATAACGTTCGTTGGAATGTAAGCAGAGATATCTCCGGCTTGTGTTTCAACGAATGGAAGAGCAGTGATAGAACCTGCGCCTAATGTATCGTTCAACTTCGCTGCACGCTCGAGTAGACGGGAGTGCAAGTAGAATACGTCACCAGGGTAAGCTTCACGGCCTGGAGGACGGCGAAGTAGCAAGGAAAGTTCACGGTAAGCAGCAGCTTGTTTAGAAAGGTCATCATAAACAACAAGGACGTGCTTGCCTTGGAACATGAATTCTTCAGCCATCGTTACACCTGTATATGGTGCTAGGTATAGCAAAGGAGCTGGTTGTGATGCAGATGCAGTTACAACGATCGTATAGTCGAGTGCTCCGTGTTTACGAAGAGTCTCAACAACTCCACGAACTGTCGATTCTTTTTGTCCGATTGCGACATAGATACAAATCATGTCTTGGTCTGCTTGGTTCAGAATTGTATCGATTGCGACAGTCGTTTTACCTGTTTGACGGTCACCGATGATCAATTCACGCTGTCCACGGCCGATCGGTACAAGCGCATCGATCGCCTTAATGCCTGTTTGCAATGGCTCATGAACGGATTTACGCGCCATGACGCCTTGTGCAGGACTTTCAATTGGACGAGTTTTTGTCGTTGCGATTGGACCTAATCCATCTACCGGCAAGCCGAGTGAATTCACGACGCGTCCAATCAGTTCCTCACCGACAGGAACTTCCATAATACGGCCAGTTCGACGTACTTCATCGCCTTCTTTGATCTCTGTGTATGGTCCAAGGATAACGATACCTACGTTGTTCGCTTCCAAGTTTTGCGCCATACCCATGACACCATTGGAGAACTCAAGAAGCTCTCCGGCCATGACGTTGTCGAGGCCATGAGCAAGAGCAATACCGTCACCGATTCTGATAACCGTACCGACTTCGCTTACTTCCATCTCAGACTGATAGTTTTCAATCTGCTGCTTTATCAGCGTGCTGATTTCTTCAGCTTTGATGCTCATGTATGTCACCCCTCAATTTCAAATTAGGATCCGATCAATTTACGTTGCAGTTTTTCAAGCTTCGCGCTCAAGCTGCTGTCGTAAATTTGATTGCCGATTTGGAGACGGACGCCTCCGATCAAGCTTGGATCGATGATATTTTCAATTCGTAATGATTGTTTACCGACTTTTCTCGCGAATGCTGCCGAAATGGCATTTGTCTCCTGCTCCGTCAATGGACGAGTTGAGAAAACTTTCGCTTCTGCGACTCCCGCAGCATCATCTGCAAGATTAAGGAATTCATCAAAGATATTTTGAGCTTCGTCCGTGCGTTTCGCATCAAGCAATACGTTTAACGTATTCAATACGAGTGGGTTCAAGCCTTTGAAAACATCCGCGATCATTTCCTTCTTTTTTGCCAACGATAACTTCGGAGAGCCTATTAATTCACTAAGGCCTTTATTGTCACGGAAAACCTTTTTCAATTCTTTCATTTCTTCCTGAATTGCACCGGTTTGTCCGTGTTGTTGAGCGAGTTCAAACAATGCGGAGGCATAGCGTTTTGCTACGACCGAATTACTCATCGGCCTTCGCCTGCCTTCACAATCGTTTCTTCAATCAAAGCACGGTTGTCTTCCTCGGAGATTTCTTTACCAAGAACTTTAGATGCCGCCAAGATTGAAAGCGAAACGAATTCTTCGCGGACAGCTGCAACAGCCTTTTCTCTCTCTGTCGCGATTTCAAGCGTCGCAGATTCTTTCATCCGGTTCACTTCTGCACGCGCTGCTGCGATCAGCTCTTCACGTTGTGTTTCACCTTGCTTACGAGCATTTTCAACAATCGATTGTGCGTTGTCACGCGCTTCTTTCAAAAGGGCACGTTGCTCTTCCAGAAGCTTTTGAGATTCCAAGCGGCTGTTTTCAGCTGCTTCGATTTCATTAGCGATTAATTCAGCACGTTGATTCATCACGCCCATAAGTGGTCCCCATGCGAACTTCTTGAGTAGAAGCATGAGAAGTGAGAAGAAAATAACTGTGACGATGATGTCACCAAGATTCAATCTTTGGTTCAAGGCCGCTAAAAATCCTGCGTCAGCGTTTGCCGACAATAGGATGAAGGTATTTCCAAACACGATTGTTTCACTCCCTTCAAGAGCTCATATCAAATTTCGATATTGTTCAATATTGTATAGAAAGAATGTCATTCTTAATTTTCAACTTCAAATTGCTATTTCAAACGTCAGTCGTACATAAATGAATGGCGAAGGGCATAGCAATGCGTTGCAGTCTTCGCCATTTTAAATTTTTCTATCGATTATTGGTTCATGACGATGAACGCGATAACTGTCGCGATGATCGGAAGGGCCTCAACTAACGCTACCCCGATGAACATTGTTGTTTGAAGCATACCGCGTGCTTCTGGTTGACGCGCGATACCTTCAACTGTTTTTGCAACGATCAAACCGTTACCAATACCTGCTCCAAGTGCACCAAGACCAACTGCTAGTGCTGCTGCTAATAGACCAACTGAACCTACCATAGTGTAATATCCTCCTAAAATTTCATATATTTTGGTGTTGTTTATCAACCCTAGTTAGGGCAATATATGTTTAATGGTCTGATGAGACTTTATGAGACATATAGACCATCGTTAACATAACGAAGATGAAAGCCTGGATCGACCCGATAAAGACTGAGAATCCTAACCAAGCGATTGCCGGAATTGCTGCTCCAATTAATCCGAAGATCGAAGAAGCTCCGAGACCCGCGAGAAGTCCGATCAGGATCTCCCCTGCGAAAATGTTACCGTAAAGACGTAGACCGAGTGTCAATGTGTTCGCAAACTCTTCGATAACTTTAAGTGGTGCTAGGAATGGCATCGGTTGAAGGTATGTTTTGAAGTACCCTTTCGTCCCGAGTTGTTTCACGCCATAATAATGGGTTAACACAACGACCATCGAAGCGAGCGTTAATGTAATGACAGGATCCGCTGTCGGTGATTTCCACCAAAGCTCATGATCCCAAACGATTGCAAACGGCAATCCGAGCATATTTGCAACGAAAACGAACATGATCAAGGTGATGCCGAGTACGTGGAAACGGCCACCATCTTTCCAGTCCATATTGTTCTTGATGATCCCTTTGACGAAATCCATGACCCATTCCATGAAGTTCTGCATGCCAGTCGGTTTCATTTGCAAATTACGCGTCGCAATGAAGGCAATAAGGAAAACGACAAGACATGTAACAAAGAGCATGAGGATGTTAGACGGGTTAAAGCTTAATCCGAGAAATTCAAAAGACGGATTATCATGGTTCACGTTTCGTTCACCTCCCTTATGCGAGACAGTTAGTACTGCTTTACGTGGACTACAATTCTGTCGACTAGCAACAGAACGTATGGAATCATCAATCCAATCACAGTAGCGATCAGATTGAATTTTTCCGGCATCGACAACGCAATGGCTGCCGCAGCCACGCCGGAAGCGAATCGCAAAACGGTTCCTCCGACTGACTTTGTTTCTTTCCCTTCCAAAATCTTTTGATCAAACCTTTCCATTCTACGGACAAGAATAAAGAAATTATACAGTCCGAACATAGAACCTAGGATCAATCCCCCGAAAACTGTTTTAAACTCAGTAAAAGCCCATCCGATGACGAACAGTGCGAGCAAAAGGATAACTGCTTTTTTTTGCCGATTAAAGATTTGTCGCAATGTATGCATGATGGGTGATTCTCCTGATTCGTATTTTCCGGGTCTAATTTCGAAAGCGGGGTTGTGTACAAAGGCGATGCCAAACGATGTAGGTCGTTTCCCTCATTAGGGCTTGTACTGATAGAGACTCCGAATAAGGTCGGAACCTATAATTGTAATTGAATCGCCGTATAACTAACCACCAGGTAGCGTTGCCATTGAGCCACGCTCATGGGGGTGCTGAAGAACGACGTCCAGTGAAGGATGATAGAGTTGCCAAAAGCTTATAGCTAAGGCTGTTTTATATGTATGAATCCCTATCATTCTTACCCTTTGTAAGCATACAATAGGGGCATTTTGATGTCAATTGATTCCCGTGAAATTATTCACATAGTCCGTTCATTGTCAAATAATCGACATATTTGTACAGTCAAATATTTTACAATGGAAAAGTGAGGGATTTCCCTCAGTTTAATCCGATGAAAAAATCCCTCACTGGCGCGGTTTCACGTGCTTTTTCAACAAATGTGCATTCATTGTTCAACATGCACAAACGTTTCACTTCATTTTAGTTCATTGAGGAAAGATATTCCTTTAATGCGCTGACGATCCGTTCGGAAGCGTGACCGTCACCGTAAGGATTCGATGCCTTCGCCATTGCGCTATACTCCGCTTCGTCGGATAGAAGTGCATCTGTCAAGTTGAAGATCGTGTCCTCGTCTGTTCCGGCAAGCTTCAATGTACCTGCCGCAATGCCTTCCGGACGCTCCGTCGTGTCGCGGAGGACGATGACCGGTTTACCGAGTGACGGTGCTTCCTCTTGGATGCCGCCTGAATCGGTCAAGATGATATGCGACCGTGCAGCAAAGTTGTGGAAATCGACGACTTCGAGTGGTTCGATCAAATGCACTCGGTTGTTGTTGCCAAGTATTTCGTCCGCAACTTCTCGCACGGCAGGATTCATATGAACCGGATAGATGACTTGCGTGTCCGGATGCTTGTCGAGGATCCGATTGATGGCTCGGAACATATTACGCATCGGCTCGCCTAAGTTTTCGCGGCGGTGCGCAGTGAGAAGGATGAGCCGGTCGTCGCCGATCTCGTCAAGGATCGGATGGTTGTAGTCGTCTTTCACAGTCGTATGAAGCGCATCGATCGCTGTATTCCCCGTAATGTAAATCCGGTCTTCCGGCTTTCCTTCATTTAATAGGTTTTGCGCGGACTTTTCAGTCGGCGAGAAATGAAGGTCGGCCAGGACGCCTGTGAGCTGGCGGTTCATTTCCTCCGGCCACGGGGAGAATTTGTCCCATGTACGAAGTCCTGCTTCGACATGGCCGACCGCTATTTTATTGTAAAACGCGGCGAGGCTGCCGATGAATGTCGTCGATGTGTCGCCATGGACGAGCACGATGTCGGGCTGCGCCTTTTTCATAATTTCGTCGAGCCCTTCTAATCCGCGGGTTGCGACATCAATGAGTGTCTGCCGGTTTTTCATAATGTTGAGATCATAATCTGGTGTGATGTTGAATGCATGTAAGACTTGGTCGAGCATTTCGCGATGCTGCGCAGTAACCGTAACGATCGACTCGATTTCGTCTGGATGCTTTTGGAGCTCGAGTACGAGCGGCGCCATTTTAATCGCTTCCGGCCGCGTACCGAAGATCGTCATCACTTTCCATTTCTGTTTCAATCCATTCACGCCTTCCCCATTATTTTGTTCCAAATAGGCGGTCTCCTGCGTCACCAAGTCCTGGAACGATATATCCGTGTTCGTTCAATTTCTCATCTAATGCAGCAATATACACGTCGACGTCTGGATGTGCATCCGTGAATACCTTCACGCCTTCAGGAGCTGCAATTAGGCACATGAAGCGGATGTTGACCGCACCACGTTTTTTCAATGAATTCACTGCTTCGACAGCTGTGCCCCCTGTTGCGAGCATCGGGTCGACGAGAATGAATTCACGTTCCGATACGTCGGAAGGAAGCTTCACGAAATATTCATGCGGTTGGAGAGTTTCTGGGTCACGGAACAAGCCGATATGTCCGACTTTCGCCGCAGGAATCAAGTTCAAAATGCCATCGACCATGCCGATGCCTGCACGAAGGATGGGTACGATCCCAATTTTTTTGCCTGCCAACACTTTTGATTTCGCAGTCTGGACCGGTGTTTCCACTTCGACTTCAGTCAAGGGAAGGTCGCGGGTGATCTCATACGCCATCAACGTCGCCACTTCGTCGACGAGCTCGCGGAACTCCTTCGTTCCCGTATTCACGTCACGGATGTGCGTCAATTTATGTTGGATGAGCGGGTGATCAAATACATGTACTTTTGCCATTGCTAAATCGCTCCTTTTCGGAATGTCTTGTACATTATAACAGAAACATATCAGTTACTACATTGCGGAATGCGGATAATGTCAGTTATGCGTGAAAAACGGTTTTTATGCTGATTTGTGGCGGTTTATGCGTCGAAATTCTGAGTTATGCGTTGATTTTGCAATTTATGCGGATTTGGCTGTGTTTATGCGTGGGAATCGCGAATTATGCGCATTTTTGGTCGTTTATGCGTGGGAATCGCGAATTATGCGTATTTCTAGCCGTTTTATGCGTGGCCGCGGACTTGTATGGATACATAGGCGCTTTCCGTCGCGCTAGATGCTTTTGACAAATTAAATGAACTTCTTTCGGGCGGCTTTGTGATGGGACGAAGGTCCCGAAATGAGCAAAACTTGCTCTAACATGCGCATAACTCCTTTGAACTCGCTCATAATTCGCAAAAACTCGATCATTACTCCGCCGAAATCGCGCATAACTGGCCCGAACTCGCGCAAAATGAAAAGTCCATGCACGCATACTCGTCCTAAGTATCCCCAATCCATAAAAAAATCCCCGTTCTCATAGAGAAAACGGGGTTGAATCAATTACGCATATAATGGGAAACGGTCTGTTAGTGCTTTGACACGCTCCGCTGCTTCTTTTTTCGCCGCTTCGTCTTCGTGGTTTTTCAAAAGGGTAGCGATGATGGAGCCAATCTCCTTCATTTCTTCCTCTTTGAAACCGCGTGTCGTAACAGCAGGTGTTCCGATACGGATGCCCGAAGTGACGAATGGGCTTTCCGTGTCGAATGGAATTGTGTTTTTATTAACAGTGATACCGACTTCGTCAAGGACGTGTTCAGCGATTTTGCCTGTGATGCCAAGTGATTTCAAGTTGACGAGCAACAAGTGGTTGTCCGTTCCGCCTGATACGATGTCGACGCCTTCAGCCATCAAAGATTCCGCAAGGGCAGCAGCATTTTTCTTCACTTGCTGGATATGCGATTTAAACTCAGGCTTTTGCGCTTCGCCGAATGCAACCGCTTTTGCAGCGATGACGTGCATCAATGGACCGCCTTGGATGCCAGGGAAGATCGTTTTGTCGATCTTTTTGCCGAATTCCTCAGCAAATTCCTCGTTCACGAGGATCAAGCCGCCACGTGGTCCGCGCAATGTTTTATGCGTCGTGGACGTGACGAAATGTGCGTGCGGCACTGGGTTCGGATGCTCGCCAACAGCGACGAGGCCAGCGATATGCGCCATGTCGACCATCAAGTATGCACCGACTTCGTCCGCAATTTCACGGAATTTCGCGAAGTCGATTTCGCGTGGATATGCGCTTGCGCCTGCAACGATCAGCTTCGGCTTGTGCTCGAGCGCTTTTTGGCGGACGTCTTCGTAATCGATACGCTCGTCCTCTTTGCTTACGCCGTATTCGACGAAATTGTACAGCTTACCTGAGAAGTTCACCGGGCTTCCGTGCGTCAAGTGACCGCCGTGGGAAAGGTTCATGCCGAGAACAGTGTCGCCCGGTTCAAGAACTGTGAAATAGACAGCCATGTTCGCTTGTGCACCAGAGTGGGCTTGCACGTTTGCGTATCCTGCGCCGAAAATTTCTTTTACACGGTCGCGCGCGATGTTTTCAACGACGTCTACGTGCTCGCATCCACCGTAATAACGCTTGCCTGGATAACCTTCAGCATATTTATTCGTCAAATAGGATCCTTGTGCTTCCATGACCGCTTCCGTCACGAAGTTTTCGGATGCAATCAATTCGATATTGGCGTTCTGACGGTTTTTTTCCGCCATAATCGCTTCGTATACTGCAGAATCTTCACGTTTCACATTGCTTAAGTCCATGATGCCATTTCCCCTTTTCTGAATTATATATCCGGATACAGGCGCCAAATAGACGATCAAACATACCCGGTGATTTTACGCAGCTGTTCATCAACCGGCTAGGCTGATGAATGCTTGCGGGCGCTTCCATTGAATAAAAGTCAGTCTTCTTCTACCGGCCGTACGTAGATCGCACGTTCCCCGCCGATCAGCTTCGGACGCGTCGTCGCGACAGTCACAATCGCATCCCCAATCTTGTCGATGGATGTGCGCAGTGGTACGGCGACGGGCTTCAGATGCATGCCGATCAATGTCTGGCCGATATCGATCCCTGCATGTGCACGGATGGACTCGACGACGACGGCATCTTCCAAATGCTCGAATGCATACGTCGACATCGATCCGCCCGCATGTATCGCAGGTATGACAGAGACGGTGTCGAGGTTCGCTTTTTCCGCTGCTTTGCGCTCGATCGTCAACGCACGGTTAATATGTTCGCAGCCTTGGAATGCTAGCTGCACGTCATGCTTCTTCGCAAATGCATGTAACGGTTCGAATAACGCTTCGGCGACTTCTAGTGCGCCGCCTGTCCCGATCCGTTTGCCCGCAATTTCGGACGTTGAGCAGCCTACGACGAAGTAGGATCCTGGTGTGAATGTTGTCTGCTCTCCCATTTCCGATAAAAGTTGTTCAAGTTGAAGCTTCCATAATTTCAATACATCATCCATTGTCTTGCTCACCTCGCTTAATTTTCGAGCTCCGACAATTTGGCGACGCGGCGCTCGTGGCGGCCGCCTTCGAATGAAGTGTCGAGCCATGCTGTCGCCACTTCCCTCGCCAGACCCGGTCCGATAACTCGTTCTCCCATGGCAAGGATATTCGAATCGTTATGCCCTCTCGTCGCCTTCGCACTGAAGACGTCGTGGACGAGCGCACAACGTATTCCTTTAACTTTATTCGCAGCGATCGACATGCCGATTCCTGTTCCACAAATGAGGATGCCCCGATCAAATTTCCCGCTGGCGACCCCGTCCGCTACAGGCTTGGCATAATCCGGATAATCGACCGAATCATCGGAATCCGGACCAAAATCTTCATAGTCCAATCCAAGTTCCGATAACAAGTCCATAATTTCATGGCGAAGACGATTGCCGCCATGATCCGAAGAGATTGCGATTTTCATTGCTTCCCCTCATTTCTTAATTCTTAATTTACTCACAAATGATTCTACCATTGTTCGACAAAAAAACACAGCCCTCGGGTGACTATTTCGGGCTGTGAAATGAATTAGATATCGATACCGTTATGTTCGATCAAACTGTTTGATTACTTGATACAAATCTTCGGATTGCTTTTTCAATTGATTTGCCATGATGTCCGTCTGCTCAATCGATTTCACTTGCTCGTCGGTTGCAGCTCGAACTTCTTGTGCACCCGCTGATGTTTGCTCCGCAATGGCTGCAACTTCTTGCGATTGCAGGGCCGTCGTTTCGATATTCGACAGCTGGTGTTCGACGAGCTCGGAAATTTTGACTACCGAATCGGCCATGCCGTTCACTTTCTCCGCCATCGCTTCGACGTTGCCGCTCGTTGCATCCGCACGGTCCGCTTCGTTTGCTGCGGTCTTCACTTGCTTTTCCATCTCTTTGACAACTTTCGAAACGTCCGATTGAATCATTTTGACGAGTTCGTCGATGCTATGTACCGCTTTCGCACTTTCATCCGCAAGTACTCGGACTTCCTCCGCAACGACCGCGAATCCTTTTCCGTGTTCCCCCGCACGAGCAGCTTCAATGGACGCGTTCAGTGCAAGCAAATTCGTCTGGCCGGCGATGCTGCCGACGAGCTGAACGATTTCGCCAATCTTTTGCGCATTTTGATCGAGTTCACGGATCGTACCAAGCGACTGCTCGCTTTGATTCGACATGTCTCGAATTCCTTTGACGAGCGTCCGGAACACTTCAGTCGTACGCTCCAGTTCCGCAAGCATCTCTTTCGATTGATCGGACGAATCTTCCGCACGCCTGCTCACTTCTGCAGCAAGCGTCCGTACGTCTTCAATCGCTTCGGCCGTTTCCTGAATCGCGACAGCTGAAGCTTCCGCACCCGAGGAGATTTCCATAATCGTCGTAGCGACTGCATCCGCCTGTGACGCTGCAATGCTTGTCTCACCCGATAATTTGTCGACCATTTTCGCGGTCTTCTCGAAATTCGTCTCGATTTCCGAGACAATTGTTCTCAAATTGACGACGAGCTGCTGGAACGCTTCCGCGACAGAACGGATTTCGTCCGAAGACTTCGGCAGTACAATGTCTTTGCCAATCTTCCCGTCCGCCACTTCGATTGCCGCCTTCTCCAAATTTTGCAGCGGCTTCGTCAAGATCGTGCTGAACAAGGCCGCCAAGATGCCTGACCAAATGATCCCCAATGCATATGTACTAATTTCAAAAACGAACGGCTCAATGTTTGGAAAGAACTCCGGTCCGATATAGTTAATGAATACCGCACTCGTTGAATACGTAATAATTGCAAGCACCGTTACGAATAACACCATTTTTTTGCGCAACCCAAATTTCCTCTTCATGCCCCATCCTCCGTCAGCTTCATCTTCAACTGCTCAATCAACCTACGCAATTCATCGAATGTCGTCCGGTAGGTAGCCAAGTTGCCACCGTACGGATCGTGCACATCCCCGACATCCCCGGGTGTCACATACTCTTTCAATGTAAATGTTTTCTTTTCAACTTCCGGGAATGAATGAAGCAGAATTGCCTTATGCGATGCAGTCATCGTCAATACGAGATCCGCCCAAGCTAGATCCTCTTCCGTCACCGAATGCGACACACTTGTATATGGCATGTCCGATTCTTCGATAAGCGTCTGGGCGTTTTTTGAAATCGGCATTCCATCAATTGCACTCACACCAGCCGAACGGACCGCGACGCCTTCAATCGCCTTCGCACGAAGAATCGCCTCGGCCATCGGACTTCTGCATGTATTCCCTGTACAAATAAAATAAATATTCATTCATCATCACCTACCTTTAGAATACTTGATAACCGTGAAGAAAGGAATAGATAATTTCATCAAAAACATGACATTATCCCCAAGGCGACAAGTGCCAACCCCGAAATCCACCGAAGCAGCTTGCCGTTTTTGATGTTTAACATTCTTCCATAATAAAGCGCAAGGCAGGAAAAGACGAACGACAGGAAACCAGAGGCGAAGATAAACAGCATTTTATTCATATGAAGCATGCCGAACGAAACGCTGACCGAAAATGTGTCGAGACTGATGGCAATTGCAATGATGGACGGATGGAGCTGTTGTTGCAGCGCACTGCTGTCATCATCTTGCAGGAGCATATGGATGCCGATCAACGCGAGTAATACGCCTGACAATAAATTGCTCCATACTGAAAAAAGATTGGCGGACCAATCCCCCATCATGAAACCGAGGAAAGGGAGCGCCATATTCAAAAACGCTATCCATAGGGCGAGGGGTAGCCTATTTTTCCGTAGCCGTAGCAACGATAATACAACAACAATATCGATTGTCGTAATACTTGCAGCGATAATTTCCAACAATGAATTGACCTCCCAACTTCCGCATCCATCCATCTTATGCGCTCGTTTAGGAGGTCATTCATACCCTATTATCGGTTGAACCGCTTTCCGTCCGCCGCCTTCAGGAGCCGGTTCATGACAGCGGCACCGACGCCTTCAAAATTGGTCCCGGCGGCAAGGATAAGATCGGCTTCGGTCAAATCACATTGCCGGATCGCCCCGTATAAATTCACCGCCATCGCGTCATTGTCATGGAGAGGTCCGACCGGGAAGTACCAGTCAGCCTCTCCGATATCAAACTCATTAGGACCGATGACGGCAACCCGTTTCCCTTCAGCGTGGAGTTGTCGCACTGCATCCCGGATGACCGCTTCATCCGGCTCGATGACGAAAAGTGGCGACTCGGGTGCGTAATGCATATATTTCATACCTGGAGCTTTCGGCGCTTCTTCACCCGCTGACTTGCTTTCCGCCGTAACAGGACCGATTACATCCTCGATCATCTCGCGCGTCACACCGCCGGGGCGCAAAATCGCTGGCGGGTCGACCGTCATGTCAATCACGGTCGATTCGACGCCGACGCCAGTCCTTCCGCCGTCGACGATGAGCGGGATCCGCCCTTGCAAATCGGTCATAACATGAAGTGCTTCTGTCGGGCTCGGCTTTCCGCTTCGGTTTGCACTCGGTGCGGCAAGCGGCCCGCCTAGCGTCTGTAGTAATGTGAGCGCGACAGGATGGTCGGGCATCCGTATACCGACCGTTTCGAAACCAGGCGTAACATTTTCCGCAATAACGCCAGGCCTTTTATGGAAGACGAGCGTCAACGGGCCCGGCCAAAATGCGTCCATGAGACGTTTCGCATTTTCCGGCACATTGACCGCATATTTATCCACATCTTCTTTATTGCCAATATGTACGATGAGCGGGTTGTCGGACGGGCGCCCTTTCGCTTCGAATATCCGTTGCACGGCGCGGGCATCCGTCGCAAGCGCACCAAGACCGTAAACCGTTTCGGTCGGGAACGCGACAACGCCTCCGTCTTTCAATATATCCACAGCCTGTTGATAACTTTTTGAGTTATCCATATCGTTATCCACTGAAACGATTTCAGTTTCCACGTTGCAAACCCCCATTTATACACAATTCCATCCACTTATCCACAGTTACTAGTGGATAACTTCAATCAAACCATGACTTTATCCACTCCCAAATGAAGAAAGTAACTTTTTCATCCTCCGCTTTTTCCACATCTTTATCGGGAAAACAGACCTTCGGGAATAAAGAACACCACCAATTGTCGCCACGCCCGCTGCCAATCGTCAATATATAAGCGTCATAGGGAGCTTGCGGCGTAATGACGAAGCCCGAACGCTTCGGCGGAAACAGTGCCGCCTTTCTTTCAAATCGAACGTCTTGCCCGTCCGCCATCGATTGAGCAGTCTCTAAAATTGTCGCTTCAATCGCTTTTAAATTATCCACAATCTCAGACTTTGATTCTGCCTGCGCAATTGCTTGATTAATCATCGGCTCGATGACTAACTGGATTTCTTCTTTTAACTTCTGGTCCGCAGGCGCATTTGAATGCGACAGGATCCGAAATCTGATCTCTTCATCCTGCTCCGCCTGCCCTGAAAATAACAGTAACGCGGACTGAATGAGGAAAAGCACGAGAATGAACTCAATAACAGCCATGAAACTATCTATTCTTCCTACTGGTTTGCTAATTTCATAGTCTTGCAACATATCGATCCCCTCCTGACATCATTGTCACCAAGGAGAGGACGATTTATTCACCAATCTCACAAAATATCATTCGGTCTTTTCCGTTTACGTCTTTCATTATCGAAACTCGAGCATCAGGAAACGCCTTTTGGAACAGTTCGCTTACCTCCGGGCCTTGAAGGTAACCTATTTCAACGCCGATGAGGGATTGTTCGCTCATGAGCAGCGGCAATTTTTTTGCGAGCTGTTTGTAGAAGAAAAGCCCGTCATCATCCGCAAACAATGCACTATGCGGCTCGAAATCGAGCACTGTCGTCGACATCTCTTTTGACTCTTCCCATGCAATATAAGGCGGGTTCGATAGGACGACATCCCACTTCTCCCCTTCAATCGGCTCGGTCATATTCCCTTGCCTGAAATCGATGTCGACGCCGTTCCGTTTTGCATTCCGTTTCGCAACGTCGAGTGCCGCTTCACTAATGTCGGTCGCCGTGACGAGTGCATCTGGCCTTTCTTTTTTGAAGGCAATCGCGATCGCGCCGCTCCCTGTACCGATATCCGCCACGCGGAATGTAGGAAACTTTCGACTATGTTCAAGAGCGCCGAATACGAGCTCCTCTGTTTCAGGTCGTGGGATAAGAACATGTTCATTTACTTCGAATGACAGTCCGTAAAACTGTTCGGTTCCGATAATATGCTGAACGGGTTTCCCTGTGAGCAGCTCTTCGGTTTTATTCCAGAAAGCGGTTTGCTGTTCGGTTGTAAGCGGCTCACGTAAATCCGCGAGTAATGCTGCGCTGGATTTTTCTGTGACATGCTCCATGAGCAATTGTGCGGCATGGGTGTCCAAGTTTTTCGATTCGAGAAGGGATTTCGCTTTTTTTAAAGCTTCATAGATTTTTTCAGTCATGTTGCTCCAAGCTTTCCAATCGTCTTGCCTGGTCCTCGACGATGAGAGCGTCGATTACTTCGTCGAGCTTCCCTTCGATGATCTGGTCGAGTTTTTGGATCGTGAGCCCGATCCGGTGGTCCGTCACGCGGTTTTGCGGGAAGTTATATGTGCGGATCCGCTCAGAACGGTCGCCTGTCCCGACGGCGGATTTCCGCTTTTCGTCGTATTCGGCTTGCGCCTCCTGCATGAATTTGTCGTAGATGCGTGCACGGAGGACTTTCATCGCTTTCTCTTTGTTTTTGATTTGCGATTTTTCATCCTGACACGATACGGTGATGCCTGTCGGCAAGTGCGTCAGGCGGACAGCAGACATCGTCGTGTTGACGGATTGCCCACCTGGTCCGGAAGACGCGAACGTGTCGGTACGGATATCTTTCTCGTGGATTTCGATTTCAACTTCCTCCGCTTCCGGAAGAACCGCGACAGTGGCCGTCGATGTATGGATACGGCCGCCCGATTCCGTTTCCGGCACGCGCTGTACGCGATGTGCGCCGTTTTCATATTTCAATTTTGAATAGGCGCCGCTGCCGTTAATCATGAAGATGATTTCTTTAAACCCGCCGAGTTCGGTCGGCGAGGAATCCATCACTTCGACTTTCCAATGATTCATTTCCGCAAATCGGCTGTACATTCGATACAAGTTGCCCGCGAACAACGCGGCTTCGTCGCCGCCCGCCGCGCCACGGATTTCCATTATGACGTTTTTGTCGTCGTTCGGATCTTTCGGAACGAGCAGCAATTTCAATCTCGCTTCGAGCGCTTCGATCTGATCATCAAGTTCCGCGAGCTCCATTTTGACGAGCTCCTTCATTTCATCATCCAACGGTTCTTCAAGCATTTGTTTCGCATTGTTGTACTGGGTCGTCGCACTTTTATATTCACGGTACGCATCGACCGTATCCTGCAAGTCGGACTGCTCCTTCGAATACGTCCGCAGCTTCGTCATATCACTCACAATATCCGGATCGCTCAGCAATTCATTCAATCGCTCATACCGATCCTCCACGGCTTGCAGCCTATCAAACATAATCATTGCACCTCTTTGTTTACAGTCTCTTTTGTATGTTTATTGTACGGGAATAAGGCGATGAAATACAGTGATTTCTTCAGGGGGAGTGGTTTTTGGAGTAGGCGGAGTGGGTGCAATTGCTTCGGGCGACTTTGCCGACTCTTCAGGCGCGGGGGCCTATGTTTCGGGCGCCAGTGCCGACTCTTCGGGCGCGAAGGCCTATACTTCGGGCGCCGGTGCCGGCTCTTCGGGCGCGGAGGATGATGCTTCGGGCGCGGAGGACGATGCTTCGGGCGCCAGTGCCGACTCTTCGGGCGCGGATGACTTTACTTCGGGCGCAATTGCCGATACTTCGGGCGCCAGGCGGTCGGCTTTGAGCGCGGGACTACAATCTTAATACGAGCGGCGAAAGGCAAAGTATGGCGCGATTAAAAAAACGCTTTATGGTCAAAGCGCTTATATAATCACCTTATATAAAATGCAGTTCTGTGAGCACCTTTCATGATGAGACCCGACTTCTTCAGGATTCTTTTAGCTACATCCGGATCTTGAATACCGGAAAATGACCGAAATTGGCGATTGGTGATACTGCTGTCCATTAGATAGAACCAATCGTCGAGAAGAGCCAGATGACAATCTACAGAACTATAAGAACAGCCGGGACATTGCCATTTCATGAGGTTCCACTTCATCCCAGTGCGTTTGCATGCTGGACAATAAACTCCTGTAATTATATTTTCTTTTTCTATCTTCAACGTCTTTGTCAAAGGAAATGGGTTGTACTCCTGGTGTGAGTCAACAAAGTCGCGTGCAATTTTATTGATTTTAGTTCTACTTAATTTTTCTTCTGTAATTTCCATGTTATACAGCCTTATCGGAATTTCATGTGTGAATAAAATTTCAACTCTTGTTTCTTCTTCAATAAATAATTCGTTAGTATAGGCAAGTCCTATCATTCCTTGAATGGGAATATCAATTCCTCTCTCCTTTAGCCATCTGTCCATGAAAATCATTTTACGATCCAATTCCGTGATGGGGCTTTGGATAATCTTCCTTTCACCTTTGATTTCTTGGATGAATTGCGTTGGATTTGCTTTGACGGTGAGTTTTCCGCCAAGATTTTTAATTTCAAAGATGAGAATTTTATCTGGCAGAATTAGTACGGAATCCATTTGAAAATAAATACCGTTTTGTAGGAGGCAAATATCATGGAGTAAGGCAAATGGATAGGTTGGGCGGAATTCGTTTATATGCTTGTCAAAATTTAATTCACCACTGAATCCAGCTTTTCTCCTTCTGAGATCTTCCTCAATTATTGCGTATTGTTTGTGGTTGGTAGGCAGCCGGTCGGTTAATGCTTGCAAACCTAGCAAGGATAATGGTTCGCTCCGTTTTTTCATTAGCATGTCATCACCTCACAAACATTGTAGCAGTTAGTGAGTTTTCTAATATTGGCGGAAATTTAAATTCGACCCCAATATGCGATTTAAAATTTTGTTTTGGTGCAGAATGCGGGTTAAAAATAAAATTTTTAATTTCCAATCAGTCGTTTTGAACGCATGGCGGCTCCGTTTAAGTACGGGAGCCGCGGCGTCGGAATTTACTTCAGGACATCAACATATTTCTGCGATGTTCTAATTTCAACTGTTAAAAAGTTTTTGCCGTAAATGGCTTTGACGAGGAGCGGGGCGTCGGTTGTGTTTTGGAATCTGAAGTCGAGGGCGCCGTAGGAGACGGTTGCATCCCTTCCTTTCGGGACGTAGCCAATGTCAATTGAATGATGGTGCCGCTCGATGTATTTCACTGGCAGTTGATCGATCGCGTTGAATAAGGTGGAGGATGTTTGGCAAATCCCTCCGCCTATTCCCATGACCAGTTTTTTGTTGATGATTTCCGGGGCTGGCTGGTAGCCGTTTGCTTCGTCACGTGGGCCGACGACGGTGTTAAAGGAGAAATGGTCTCCGCTTCCGATGATTACATTGTTAATCGCTTTCGCGGAAAGTTCGATATTTTTATTCCGGTTTGTGTCTGACGGATTGAAGTAGGTCGTGTACGTTGCGATTGTAACGTCATCCAAGTGAGGAACATCTTCCTGATCGTAGCCACTTTCCGTTACTTCGATCGGTAATTCGACATCGCCGCCTTCCGCGGACACTTCCATAATCCGCTCCACTAATATATTTTCACGCAACAGGATCAGAGGGCTTCCTTTGATGACTTGGCCTTGGTCGTCCAATTTGTCGAGGATCATCCGTTGATCGTAGCCGGATTTCCCTTCGGTTCCACGTGCCAACTCTTTCGCAAGTTTTTCGATTTTCGCAATGTATGCCTCGATGTCCATCTCAAAACCCAAATCAATCGGAGATAATGTGTGGATAATTTCATTGGTTGACGGGTCGATGATGTGAATAACTGCAGGCTCTGGTTCATTTCCCGGTTCCGTTTCGATATCAGGTTGAACTTCGGTTTCGTCGGTCGGTTGTTCCGTCGGCTCCGTTTGTTGTGGTGTATCGGTCTTTTTCCATTCGGAAGCTTGCTTTTGTTGGCATCCGAACAGTCCAATTGAACAAAGAAGAATGAGGACAAAAATCCATTTTTTCAACACGTTCCACCTCCCATCTTATTTTAGGGTTTGCCATAGCCATAATATTCAACGGATGTGGATAATGTGTTGGTGTAATTTTACCCAATAAAAAGACAGCATGGCGATTGTCCATGCTGTCTCCTACCTTTATTTCGCTTGTACACTAGCGGTTACGCCGCTCGGGACTTCGTGATGCGCACGGCATCTTGCTTCGTACGCTTCAGATGCACCGACGAGGATGATCGGATCATCGTAGCCGGCGGGTTGTCCGTTAATGAGCCGTTGCGTCCGGCTTGCGGGTGATCCGCAAACCGTACAGACCGCGTGCAGTTTTGTGACGTTTTCGGCTACTGCCATGAGCTGAGGCATTGGTCCGAACGGTTCGCCGCGGAAGTCTTGGTCCAGTCCAGCGACGATGACTCGGAATCCACGATCGGCCAATTCCATGACGACGTCGATGATGCCTTCGTCGAAAAATTGGGCTTCGTCGATTGCGATGACATCGTAATCATCTTTAATATGTTGCTCAATCTGCGTTGAATGCGCAACAGGGGTCGCGATTACAGTCGTTCCGTTATGGCTGACGACGGCTTCCTCGCTATATCGATCATCGATTTCGGGCTTGAACACTGCAATTTTCTGTTTGGCGAATTGCGAGCGCCGTACCCGTCGAATCAATTCCTCGGATTTTCCTGAAAACATACTTCCGCAAATTACTTCTATCCAGCCACCTTGCATTGACACGTACATGTTTGTTCCCCTCTCATCATTGCTCTATGTAAACGTTTTTCTTATGTTGTCGGAATGTCTATCATACATGAATTCATTGTAAAATTGACGTCTTTTCTTTCGTAGCGGAATATGTTATAGGATGTGAAAAATGCGGAGATCTATTGGTTTATTCCCAAATTGAAAACCCGCCAAACAATGTTGGCGGGTTGGAAGGTTCTTATTCTTGTCCTTCTTCTTTGAAGCCATATTTCTTGTTGAAGCGGTCGATACGTCCGTCCGCTGCAGCGAATTTTTGGCGTCCAGTGTAGAATGGGTGGCATTCCGAGCAAACTTCTACGCGGATGTCCTCTTTTACAGAACCTGTTTCGAATGTGTTTCCACATGAACAAGTAACTTTTGCAAGTTTGTAGTTTGGATGAATTCCTGCTCTCATCGGTCTCTCTCCTCTCGCCCTGAACCATCTGGAACAGAGTATTATTGTAGGGTGTTGCATAAGACTGATGCCTTACACGGTCCGAATATGTCAACCGCATATGCAGCAGATGGCTATAAACCATACTCGAAAAGTATAACAAATTCGTCAGGTGTTCGCAACTATTTAATTTCAAATATCACTGTTGATTTCCGTTCAAACAACGTCATTTTTGACGGCAAGCGCAAAGATGTGCTCGCAACGCTTTGCTTTTGCTCGCAAACTTCGTTCTTCGTGACGGCGTTCGCAACTATTTTATTTGACGGCGTTTGAAACTATTTTACATCGATTTTTTATTAATCAAAGTAGCCCTTTCCCATTGCGATGGGCTTTCATTTCTTCGTTGAGCTTGTCGAAAAATTCAGCGTTTGATTTGGATTGGCGTAGTTTTTTCAGGAAGCGTTCTGCGAAATCGGGTGCATCGGAGAATGTTTTCCGGATTGCCCACAGTTTTTCGAGTTGTTCGGATGGGATGAGCAGTTCCTCTTTACGCGTACCGGAGCGACGAATGTCGAGTGCCGGGAAGACGCGGCGTTCTGCGAGGCTGCGGTCCAGATGCAACTCCATGTTTCCGGTTCCTTTGAATTCTTCGTAAATGACTTCATCCATTCGTGAGCCTGTGTCGATTAAAGCTGTTGCTAGAATCGTTAAGCTGCCGCCTTCTTCAAGGTTTCGAGCCGCACCGAAGAACCGTTTCGGACGGTGGAATGCCGCAGGATCGATCCCTCCGGAAAGCGTACGGCCGCTTGGCGGGATGACGAGGTTATAAGCGCGTGCAAGTCTTGTAATGGAATCCATCAGAATGACGACGTCGCGTTTATGCTCGACGAGGCGCATGGCTCGTTCCAATACGAGTTCAGCGACTTTCACGTGGTTTTCCGGTACTTCGTCGAATGTCGAGCTGACAACATCGGCATTGACGGAACGTTCGATGTCCGTCACTTCCTCAGGACGCTCGTCGATTAACAGGACAATCAATTCCGCTTCGGGATGATTTGTCGTGATCGCATTGGCAATTTCTTTCAAAAGCATCGTTTTCCCTGCTTTTGGAGGCGCGACGATGAGTCCACGTTGGCCGAAACCGACTGGCGACACTAAGTCCATGATGCGTGTCGATAGTTTTGATGGCTTCGTTTCGAGTTTAATATGACGATCCGGATAAAGCGGTGTCAATGCTGGGAAGTGAACACGTTCCCTAGCGACTTCCGGGTCTTCCCCGTTGACGGCTTCGACTTGTAATAGACCGTAATAGCGTTCGTTCTCTTTCGGCGGACGCACTTTCCCTGTGACCTTGTCCCCGTTTCGAAGATCGAATCGTCTAATTTGAGAAGCGGAAATGTAGATGTCCTCAGAGCTTGGCGAGTAGTTGATTGGGCGGAGGAATCCGTATCCTTCTGATTGGATGATTTCGAGTACGCCTTCCATGAAGAAAAATCCTTCTTGTTCGGCTCTCGTTTTTAGAATGGCGAAGATGAGTTCTTTTTTCGTCAGTTTGCTGTAATAGGAGATTTTGTATTCTCTTGCAAGCTCGTATAACTCTTTCAAAGTCATATTTTCCAAGCTGGCGATCGTTAGAATTGACATAGTATCGTATGCTCCACTCTTTATTTGTTTTTCGTTTTAGGGTTTTCTACCGGGTAGGTGAATCTGTCAGTTGAAGGATGCCCGGCGTATTGCCGGGCAAGAGGCTTGCTGTTAATAGTGTTGTAACATAGATTTCCCGAAAATCAGTTTACTTAATCCTGCATAACTAGTAAAGGTTTTTTCTCCATGCTGTGGCGGCCTTCTACGAAGCGGATTGTGCCGGATTTGGAGCGCATGACGAGTGAGTGGGTTTTGCTGTAGCCGCCTTTGAATTGGACGCCTCGCAGCAATTCGCCGTCTGTGACTCCCGTTGCTGCGAAGATGGCGTCGTCGCCTTTTACGAGGTCATCCATGTAAAGCACTTTCTCGACGTCGATTCCCATTTTTTCGCAACGAAGGCGCTCTTCTTCATTTGAAGGGATGAGACGCCCTTGGATCTCCCCGCCTAGGCATTTGAGTCCGACTGCGGCGATGACGCCTTCAGGAGCCCCGCCTATACCGAACATAATATCGACGCCAGTGTCATCGAATGCTGTATTGATGGCAGCTGCCACGTCTCCATCGTCAATCAGCTTGATGCGCGCGCCAGCTGCTCTGATTTCTTCTATAATTTTAGAATGGCGTTCACGGTTCAGGACAGTTGCCACAACTTCATCGATCGATTTGTTTTTCGCTTTGGCGACAGCATGAAGATTATCTGTAATCGATGCGTCGATGTCGATTTTACCGACCGCTTCCGGTCCGACTGCGATTTTATTCATGTACATGTCAGGTGCGTTGAGGAGGTTGCCTTTATCTGCAATCGCGATGACGGCGAGTGCATTCCAGCCTCCTGATGCGACGATGTTCGTTCCTTCCACCGGGTCAACGGCAACATCCACTTCGGGACCTTGGCCTGTTCCGAGCTCTTCACCGATATAAAGCATCGGTGCTTCGTCCATTTCGCCTTCTCCGATTACGACGACCCCTTGCATCGGGATTGTGTCGAACACAGTACGCATCGCTTCCGTTGCGGCATCATCCGCTTCGTTTTTCAAACCGCGCCCCATCCAGCGGGCAGCCGATACAGCCGCCGCCTCTGTTACACGTACTAATTCCATCGATAAACTGCGTTCCATAATGATTGTTCCTCCCGTATAGCGCATTTCATTTCCAATCTTCATTTCAATGAAGTTCAACGCTTTTCATTTCAAATCATAAGTTTAGTATAGCATAAGGAAATTACCAATTATTCACTGATAGCCGCTTTTTCAGAGACGGCCTCTTTTCGGATGTCCGCTCCAATCCCCCGAAGTTTATCGATAAGGTCGCTGTAGCCCCGTTCAATATGTTGGATTTCCTGTATTTCCGTTTCACCGTCAGCGATTAGGCCTGCAATGACGAGAGCTGCACCTGCGCGGAGATCGGAAGCACGGACTGTTGCCGCTTGGAGATCTGTCGGTCCTGACAGAATGACCGATTGCCCTTCGACTTTTCCTTCGGCATTCATGCGCCTTAATTCGTCAATCTGCTTGAACCGTGCGGAATAGATCGTATCTGTAATAACAGATGACCCGTTCGCCTGCGTCAACAGGACGGAAAACGGCTGTTGCAGATCTGTCGGGAACCCTGGGTAGACGAGTGTTTTCACATCGACAGCTTGCAAATTTCTCGATTTCGGAATGAAAATATGCTCTTCCCGTTCCTCTACTTTGACGCCCATTTCACGCAATTTCGCAGTGAGCGCTTCCACGTGGAAAGGGATGACGTTGTCGATTGTAATGCCATCTCCGACTGCTGCAGCCATGATCATGAATGTTCCGGCCTCGATTCGATCCGGAATGATCGTATGCTTCGTTCCGTGCAGCCGTTCCACACCTTCAATACGGATGACATTCGTTCCCGCACCTTTAATGTTCGCCCCCATATTGGAGAGCAACGTGGCGACGTCGATGATTTCAGGTTCTTTCGCCGCGTTTTCGATGATCGTTCGCCCTTTAGCAAGCACTGCAGCGAGCATGATATTGATCGTTGCACCGACCGAGACGACATCGAGATAAATTTTAGCGCCCCGTAATTCATCAGCACGCAAATAGATAGCGCCGTGCTCATTGGTCACTTTTGCGCCTAATGCTTCGAAGCCTTTAATATGCTGGTCGATTGGACGCGGCCCTAGATGGCAGCCGCCTGGAAGTCCAATCGCGGCATGCTTGAACCGGCCGAGCATCGCCCCCATTAAATAATAGGAAGCTCTAAGCTTTTTAACATTGCCATTCGGAAGCGGCATAGCGATCATTTCAGACGGGTCAATCGTCATTTTTCCCGCTTCGAAATGTACTTTACCGCCAATATCTTCAAGGAGTGTTTGAAGCGTGTGAACGTCCGAGATTTCCGGAAGCCCGTCAATCGTGACGGTTGAATCCGCCAAGATAGAAGCCGGAATCAACGCGACTGCACTGTTTTTTGCTCCGCTCACTTTTATCGTTCCACGTAGAGGGTTGCCCCCTCTAATTTTATAAACGTCCATTTCAGTCTCCTTTAGGCGTTTCACTTGTTCTTTCTTGCTTCCCAATCGTCAAGGAATTGTTGGATCCCTTTATCTGTCAACGGGTGGTTGAACAATTGCTTAAGCACATTGTATGGAGTCGTTGCGATATGCGCTCCCGCTAGTGCTGCGTCTGTAATATGCTGCGGACTGCGGATGGATGCTGCGATGATTTGCGTATCCATGTCGTGGATTGTGAAAATGTCCGCGATTGTGCTGATCAGATGAATTCCTTCTTGACCGATGTCATCGAGTCTGCCGAGGAATGGGGATACATAAGTGGCTCCAGCGCGCGCAGCAAGCAATGCTTGGTTGGCACTGAAAATGAGGGTTACGTTTGTTTTGATGCCTTCTTGAGCGAAAACGGAGCACGCTTTCAGTCCTTCCGGTGTCATTGGTAGCTTGACGGTAATGTTCGGCGCGATTTTCGCAAGCTCGCGGCCTTCTTCGATCATTCCTTCTGCGTCGAGTGCGATGACTTCCGCGCTAACGGAACCGGGTACGAGTGCAGTAATTTCACGTAGTCTGTCGTGGAATGAAACATTTTCCTTTGCAACGAGAGATGGATTTGTTGTTACGCCGGATAGGATTCCCCAGCTGTGCGCTTCTTTGATTTCTTCAAAATTCGCTGTGTCGATGAAAAATTTCATTTGTGTTGTTCCTCCTTCATGATGGAAAAGAAGGAGAATGCATCTGTGTTCGATGCTTCTCCTGTTTTATATGTTAAGGATTTTTACTAATTAAGCTTTTCCCGAGCTACCAAATTCGCGCATTTTGCAGATGACTGTCTTTTTGATTGCTTCGCGCATGGGTGCTAGGTATTTACGTGGATCGTAGACGTTCGGGTCTGCGTTTAATGTTTCGCGGACCGCTTTCGTTCCTTCGATTTGATTTTCAGTGTTGACGTTGATTTTTGCTGTTCCGAGCGAGATGGCACGTTGGATATCTTTTGTCGGGATGCCTGTTCCTCCATGAAGGACGAGTGGAAGGTCTGATTGGCTTGAGATTTCTTCCATCTCTTTGAACCCTAAATTCGGTTCGCCTTTGTAAGGGCCGTGAACGGATCCGAGTGCCGGTGCTAAGCAGTCGATGTCTGTCGCGTCGACGAGTTGCTTGCATTCTGCCGGATCAGCGTAAATGACTCCATCCGCTACGACATCGTCTTCCTGTCCCCCGACGACGCCAAGCTCTGCTTCAACGGAAACGCCTTTTGCGTGAGCATATTCCACAACTTTTTTCGTAATTTCAATATTTTCTTCAAGAGGTTTGGAAGATGCGTCGATCATTACGGACGTGAATCCTGCATCGATCGCCTCTTTGCATTTTTCGAAACTGGATCCGTGGTCAAGATGGATAGCGACAGGGACAGTGATATTATAATCATGCATCAACCCTTTTACCATGTTGACGACTGTCGTAAACCCGCCCATATAACGCCCTGCCCCTTCGGACACACCGAGGATGACCGGGGAATTTTCTTCTTGTGCGGCTTGCAGGATTGCTTGCGTATATTCCAGATTGTTCAGATTGAACTGCCCAATTGCATATCCTTCTTTCTTGCCTTTGATCATCATTTCTTTCATTGACACAAGTGCCATTGCAATATCCTCCTCCAGATCGTCGAGATGAATTTATTATTTGATGCGCTATTTACCTTTTCATCATAACAAAAACAGACAGTATTTACTACTGTCTGAGTCATTGCCACAGCACTTCTACGTTTGCCGATTTTTAATTTACGTTCCGACTCAAAATTTCAATCACTGCATCACGAACTTCATAAATATTGAACGGTTTCGTAAAAAAAAGTTCTACCCCGTATTCCGTCGCCTCTTCCATCAATTCGACTTCCCCATAAGCCGTCATCATAACGACTGGAATGTGCGGCCACTCTCTCTTTAGCCTCTTTAGCACTTCAACCCCGTTAATTCCCGGCATTTTCATGTCCAGCAAGACACAATCAGGTTCTTTCTCTGTAACTGATTGAAGGGCTTCTCCGCCATTTGCGGCCAACCTCGCTTCAAACCCCTCTTTTGTGAATACCTCGTGTAATAATAGTCGTATTCCGGCTTGATCGTCGACGATTAGCAAGCTTTTCAAAAGGCCCCACCCCTTTTTTAAATATTGACCCTTAGTTGAATGCTGATGCATTAGATACTATAGTTTGACAAAAAAGTTGAATCTCCTTCTTTTTTGCAACATTATTGTAATATTATTTCAATTTCATGACGGGTAGGAAAGCTTGGTTTTATGTACGTGAAAAAATATAATAAAGAATGAGGTGGTTGAGATGAAAATATTGACGACACAAATTGGTGGGCTCTTGCAGCGTGCCGGTTCGAATAATGAAGAGGCTGTCGAGGAGACCGCCCGGCTATTGGCTCAGGCGACAATCGGGGAAGGTCGCGTCATCTTCGCTGGATTCGATGAACTGGAAGCGGTCGGATTGAACGCGATTTTTGCTGCGGAACCATTCCGGGGTGCTGTGCGATATGATGACGGAATGGAGATTCATTCCGCGGACCGAGTTTGGTTATTTACCCGATCGGCGACGGATGTGCGAGCACTTCAGTTGGCGCGAATGCTTGCGGAACAATTTATTCCATTCGCGGTCGTGGCAGGCGAGAAGGCAACGGAAGACAATGAATTGGCAGATTTGGCCTATACGTATATGGCGACAGGCGTCGTGAAAGGGATCTTGCCGGGCGAGGCCATCGGCAGCCGGATCGTTCAGCCGCATGTCTTGGTTGCGCTCTTTTTGTATGAGGCTGTCAAGATGGCGTATGACGAGATGGTGAGCGAAGAGGAGTAAGTAATTGGCGGAAGTTTATGAGCATGTATGCGGATTTATGCGCATTTGACGGAATTTATGCGTGATTGCCGAGATTTATGCGTGAATAAATGATTTTATGCTTATTTGGCGGGTTTTATGCGTAATTCGTCGGATATTATGCATAAAATATTATTTTTATACAAAATCTAGGGATTTCGTCATAATTTCATTAGATTTTTTATCCGAAAAATAAAAACAGAAACCATCGTTTTGATGGTTTCTGTTTTTTTGTTTAGGCGTTTTGGTGCGCAAGTGCTGCGCGGATGAATTCGCGAATGAGCGGCTGAGGGCGGGTCGGGCGTGATGCGAATTCTGGATGGAATTGAGTTCCGATGAAGAACGGATGGTCCTGCAATTCAATGATTTCCACGAGATGTCCATCCGGGCTTTCTCCAGAGACGATCATACCGGCGCTTTCGAACGACTCACGGAATTTATTGTTGAATTCATAGCGGTGGCGGTGGCGCTCGTATACCAATTCGTCGTTATACGCTTCTTGCGCTTTTGTGCCTTCCTTCAATTTACAAGGGTGAGCGCCGAGTCGCATATCGCCACTCACCTGTTCAATATCGGAACGGTCTTCGAAATAACGGTTGTTTTCGATGACTGCGTTTTCTGTTTCACCGTCGAATTCAGCTGAATGTGCGTCTTTTATTCCAAGGACGTCACGAGCAAATTCCACTGCAGCAAGCTGCATGCCGAGCCCTACGCCGAAAAATGGAACGCCGTTTTCACGTGCATAGCAGACTGCTTCGATTTTGCCGTCGATGCCGCGGTCGCCGAAGCCGCCTGGCACGAAAATGCCGTCCGCGTCTTGTAAGATTTCTGCGACGTTTTCTTTCGTCACTTCTTCGGAATTGATCCAGTCGATCTCGATATCCGTATCGAATTCGTATCCAGCGTGGCGGAATGCCTCGACCGCCGAAATATACGCGTCTTGCAACTCAACATATTTACCGACAAGGGCAATTTTCACTTTCCGTGATAAATTCCGCACGCGGTTGACGAGCTCCTCGATTTCCGTCAAGTCCGGCTCTTTCGTTTCGAGTCCGAGGAAATCAACGACGATCTTGTCCATATTTTGCGCGTGTAGTCGGATTGGTACTTCGTATAATGTTTCGGCGTCAAGCGCCTCGATTACTTCTTCCGGCTTGATGTTACAGAACAGGGCGATTTTGTCCTTCATTTCTTGAGGGACTGGGTACTCGCTTCGCACGACGATCATATTCGGCTGGATACCGAGACCGCGCAATTCCTTCACGCTATGTTGTGTCGGCTTCGTTTTCATTTCACCTGCAGCGTGCAAATACGGAATAAGTGTGTTGTGAATGTACATGACATCGTTTTTGCCAAGGTCCGTTTTCATTTGGCGAATTGCTTCAAGGTATGGGAGCGACTCAATGTCGCCAACGCTTCCGCCGATTTCGGTAATGACGACGTCTGCATTCGTTTCTTGGCCCGCTCTTTTGATAAGATTCTTAATTTCATTTGTAATATGAGGGATAACTTGTACTGTCGCCCCTTTGTATTCGCCGCGGCGCTCTTTCCGCAGCACGGAGGAGTATACTTTCCCCATTGTGACATTGGAGTATTTGTTTAATTTAATGTCGATGAACCGTTCATAATGCCCGATGTCGAGGTCGGTTTCCGCACCGTCTTCCGTGACGAACACTTCCCCGTGCTGGTATGGACTCATCATCCGCGGGTCGAGGTTGATGTACGGGTCAAATTTTTGGTTCGTTACTTGGAGTCCTCTTTGTTTCAACAGTCTTCCAAGGGAAGCGGCATTAATTCCCTTTCCTAGTGATGATACGACTCCACCCGTAACAAAGATATATTTTGTCATCTATGTCTCCTCCTTTTTGATAGGGGTCGATCGAATGAAAATACAAAAAAGCGCTCCACTGTAGTCTATCTACAAGAGGAGCGCTTATACACGGATTCATGTGTCCTTTTTCAAGGAGCCCAATTAGAAGCTTAAATCCTTAAACGCCCGAAGTCAAGTGGAAAGTGTCAGAGAAGGTCCTCTTCTTCTTCGTCTTCCTCGTCTTCTTCGTCAACATCGTCAATATCCAATTCATCGTCAGGAACGATTTCGAGTCCTTCATCATCATCGATCAAGTCTTCTTCGATTTCGATGATTTCCTCTTCATCTTCCTCTTCATCTAATTCGTCTTCGTCATCATCGAGCTCGTCGAATTCCTCGTCGAACAGCAGCTCGTCTTCGTCGATTTCTTCCTCGTCCTCTTCTTCTTCTTCATCATCGTCATACGCTTTTTTCTTTTTCTTCTTGCGGACTTTTACGACCGGAGCTGTTTCTTCTTCAATCTGTTCGACTGGATACCATTCACGCAAGCCCCATTGGTTGTTGTTAATGGCAAGGAATCTTCCATCGATATTCATATCTGTGTAGAATTGGAGGAGCCTGTCCTTCATTTGGCTCTCCGACATTCCTGTCAATTCACGGATCTCGTTCATTAGTTGTTCAAGTGTCAATGCTTCCCGTCGTTCCGTTAAGATGGCATAAGCAATATCGATCATTGATTCTTCCAGAAGTTCTTCTTTCGTTAATTCATGTAGATTCAACGTACGCACGTCCTTTCTCTGAGCAAAAGCATACTTATCATTATATACAATGATGTGCCTGTTATGCTACCATCTTCTACTCTTCTTGAGGCGTTGAAATTCTTTCACGCTGACGTAGCCGAGATATAGGGCGGCAAGTAAGAAAGGGATGGCGCCGTAACCTGCACCGTACAAGGAAATGATGAGGATTATGATCACTATAATTATCAACATATGATGATACAGTTTCATCTCCTCACCTCTTTCCCTTTTTTCTTCTTATTATACGTGGTAGGAACAGGAAAAATCCAATAATGTTCATGATTTTCAAAATGTTTTTCGAAAAAAAGAACGCCCTTTACTTAGAGCGTTCCCCCTTTTTACATATTCCTACGGTATTGACCGCCGACTTCGTAGAGTGCGTTCGTAATCTGACCGAGGCTTGCGACTTTGACCGTTTCCATCAATTCGGCGAAGATGTTGCCGCCGGATACCGCGACTTCCTGCAGTTTCCGTAATGCAGCCGCCGACTCGTCACGATGCTCGGCTTGGAAAGCACGCAAGTTGGCAATTTGCGTCTCTTTCTCTTCCTTCGTGGCGCGTGCGATTTCCATATTGTCGATGTCTTCTTCGGATGGCGGGTTCGGGTTTAAATACGTGTTGACGCCGATGATCGGCAATTCGCCCGAGTGCTTCTTCATTTCGTAGAGCATCGATTCCTCTTGGATTTTGCCGCGCTGGTATTGCGTTTCCATCGAGCCGAGAACGCCGCCACGGTCATTGAGCCGTTCAAATTCCTGCAGGACGGACTCTTCGACGAGGTCCGTCAGCTCTTCGATGATGAACGAGCCTTGGAGCGGGTTTTCATTTTTCGATAAACCATGCTCCTTCGTAATGATCATCTGGATCGCCATCGCGCGTCGGACCGATTCTTCCGTCGGCGTTGTGATCGCTTCGTCGTACGCGTTCGTATGGAGCGAGTTGCAGTTGTCCTGCAAAGCCATCAGCGCCTGGAGCGTCGTCCGGATGTCGTTGAAGTCGATTTCCTGCGCATGCAAGCTTCGGCCGGACGTCTGTACGTGGTACTTTAGCTTTTGGCTCCGTTCGTTTGCGCCGTATTTCTCGCGCATCGCGACAGCCCAGATTCGCCTTGCAACGCGACCGATGACCGTATATTCCGGATCGAGCCCGTTCGAGAAGAAGAACGAGAGATTCGGAGCGAAATCGTCGATATGCATTCCGCGGCTCAAATAATACTCCACATACGTAAAGCCATTCGCGAGCGTGAAGGCGAGCTGCGAAATCGGGTTCGCCCCCGCTTCCGCGATATGGTAGCCGGAAATCGAGACGGAATAGTAGTTCCGCACTTTCTGGTCAATGAAATATTGCTGGATGTCCCCCATCATGCGGAGTGCGAATTCTGTCGAGAAGATGCACGTATTTTGTCCTTGGTCTTCTTTTAGAATGTCTGCTTGCACCGTTCCGCGCACGACTTGAAGCGTCGCGTTGCGGACTTCCGTGAATTCCTCGACTGTCAGCACGCGGCCGAGCTCCTCTTCCTTCTTCTTCACTTGCTGATCGATGGCCGTGTTCATGAACATCGCAAGAATGATCGGCGCCGGGCCGTTGATCGTCATCGAGACGGACGTCGAAGGTGCGCATAGGTCGAAGCCGTCATATAGCTTTTTCATGTCGTCAAGTGTACAAATGCTGACCCCTGATTCTCCGACTTTCCCGAAAATATCCGGACGCTCGTTGGGATCTTCTCCGTATAACGTCACCGAGTCGAAAGCGGTGGATAGCCGTTTTGCATCGTCATCTTTCGAGAGATAATGGAATCGGCGGTTCGTCCGTTCCGGCGTTCCCTCGCCAGCGAATTGACGTTTCGGGTCTTCGCCTTCCCGCTTGAACGGGAAAACGCCAGCTGTATATGGGAATGAACCCGGGACGTTCTCTTTGTACACCCAGCGAAGGATTTCACCGTAGTCCTTGAATTTCGGCAAGGACACTTTTGGAATCTTCAACCCTGACAGACTGGTTGTTGTCAGTAATGTACGAAGCTCTTTATCACGGATTTTCGTAATGAATTCATCGCCTGCATATGATTCTTTCAAAGTTTCCCAGTTGTTGAGAATCCGCTTTGATTCCGCGGAAAGCTCTTCACGGACACCTTCCGCTAGAGATTCAAGCGAAGCCGTGAGCGCATTGTCAGGCGATTTTTCATTCACCGCTTCAATCGCACCTTCGAGCTGGAATAAACGGCGGGCAAGGTCCACTTGCTGCTCGGATTTTTTATGATAGTCGCGGATCGTGCTAGAGATTTCGCGTAAATAATGGACGCGATCGTTTGGAATAATGACGTTCTGCTTTTGTGTCTTTACGAAGTCCGTATAGGACGTCTCCCAGTCGAGGCCGCATTTTTCATTCAACTTCGAAACGAGCGCAGCGAACAGCGAGTTCGTCCCTTTGTCGTTAAATTGACTCGCGATCGTGCCGTAGACAGGCATCGTGCCGAGGTCCTTATCGAATAGGAGATGGCTCCGCTGGTATTGCTTCTGTACTTGGCTGAGCGCATCCTCGGACCCTTTCCGCTCGAATTTATTAATGACGATCAAATCTGCGAAATCGATCATGTCGATCTTTTCAAGCTGTGTCGGCGCACCGAACTCGCTCGTCATGACGTACATCGACACGTCGGACACTTCCGTAATTTGCGCGTCGCCTTGTCCGATACCGCTCGTCTCGACGATGATCAGGTCGAAGCCTGCTGTTTTCACGACGTCGAGCACGTCTTTGATAGCACCCGACAATTCGGAGCGGGAACCGCGTGTCGCGAGGCTTCGCATGAAGACGCGCTTGTTGAAAATCGCGTTCATGCGGATCCGGTCGCCGAGCAGCGCACCGCCCGTCTTCTGTTTCGTCGGATCGATTGAGAGGATCGCCACTTTCTTATCCGGCAGTTCGCGCAGGAAACGTCGGATCAGTTCATCCGTGAGCGAGCTCTTCCCCGCTCCGCCGGTACCTGTAATTCCAAGGACAGGCGTGTTTTTCGATAGTTCCCTAGCTTTTTCGATTAGTTTAATCGCGGCAGGGTTTTCCTTGTCATACATCTCTTCCGCGTACGTAATCAAATTGGCGAGCACTTCGGGTTTGTCCGTACTCACTTTTTCGAGATTCGCCATCTCGTCATCCACTTCGGTAAGGAAATCGCATTCCTCCACCATCCGGTTGATCATCCCTTGGAGCCCCATTTTACGTCCGTCTTCGGGCGAGAAGATCCAGGCGATTCCATAGTCATGCAATTCCTTGATTTCCTTCGGCAAGATGACGCCCCCACCGCCACCGTAAATCCGGATATGCGGAGCGCCTTTTTCCTGCAGCAAGTCGTACATATATTTGAAGTATTCGACATGCCCGCCTTGGTACGAGGAAATGGCGATTCCTTGCACATCTTCCTGAATCGCCGCGTTGACGACCTCTTCGACGGATCGGTTATGCCCTAAGTGGATCACTTCCGCCCCCGTCGACTGCAAAATGCGGCGCATAATATTAATGGACGCGTCATGCCCATCAAACAAGCTGGACGCCGTCACGAAACGAACATGGTGCTTCGGTTTGTAAACCTCTATCGTAGTCATTATCACACACCCCTTTTTATTGATCCCCTTTTGCGGTTTGCGGTGCCTGTGCACCACACTATTCAGTTTATTAACTACAATTGCATAAAACTGAAATAGGAAAGCAGTTGTACCGGTATTTTATGCATTTCGGATTGTATATTCATACTTCTGGATGAATTGTCATAAATGCACCTTGCACAGGCACCGGCACAATTTATCGAGTCTTCACGAGTCCGTTGAACAATTGGTCTGTTTGAGAGCTGATGAATTCTTCGATCGTGTAGTTACCGCGTAATGCCCATCTGCGGAATGCCCACATTTGGCCTTGGACGACGACGTGGTGTGCTGCCATGTCAACCGCCTCTTCGCTAATGCGCAATTCGCCCGACTTGACGCATGCGGTTAGCAAGTTCTTAAATAACGCGACCATTTCCAACTCTTTTTTTAGAACATATTGGAGCGCGTCCTTCGGCAATGATTTGGATTCTTGGTACATGACAACGAACTCGTCGGACATGTCGTCGATCAGGCGATAGTACGTGCCGATTGCTTCACGCAGTCCTGTAATATTTCCTTCTTGGTCCATAAGAGTCGATAGGCGACTCTGCACTTCATTGTAAATACTGTCGCAGACGAGGTAGAGGACGTCCTCTTTCGTCCGGATATATTCATAGAGCGTGCCGATGCTGAAGCCTGCTGCTTTGGCGATTTCTCTCGTCGTCGCCCGGTGGAAGCCTTTCTCCTTGAACAGTTTCACGGCTCCATCAATGATTTGCTCGCGCCTTTTTTCAATTAAATTTTCATCTTTGACCGATGATTTTACTTCACGTTTCAATTGCATAGTGCACCCCCGATTATTTTGTTAGCATGCGGGAGATGACGAGACGTTGAATTTCCTGCGTTCCTTCGTAAATTTGCGTAATTTTCGCGTCGCGCATATATCGCTCGACTGGATAATCCTTCGTATAGCCATAACCGCCATACACTTGGACCGCTTCCGTCGTCACTTTCATCGCTGTATCTCCTGCCATCAGTTTCGCCATGGCAGATGCTTTTCCATACGGCAAGTCGTTGGATTCGAGCCACGCTGCTTGGTAAGTAAGCAATCGGGAAGCTTCCGTCGCCGTTGCCATGTCTGCAAGTTTGAAGCCGACGCCCTGGTTTGCCGCAATCGGCTTGCCGAATTGAACGCGCTCTTTCGCATATTCGACTGCCGCGTCAAGCGCCCCTTGTGCGATGCCGACCGCTTGCGCAGCAATTCCGTTTCGGCCGCCGTCCAACGTCTTCATCGCGATAATAAATCCTTCGCCTTCCGCGCCTAACAAATTTTCCTTCGGTACGCGGCAATTGTCAAACATGATTTCCGTTGTCGGTGATGAACGGATGCCGAGTTTCTTCTCTTTCTTGCCGACCGAGAAGCCAGGGAAGTCCTTCTCCACGATGAACGCGCTCGTTCCTTTATGCTTCGATTCCTGATCGGTCACGGCAAACACGATGTAAATATCCGCAATTCCACCGTTTGTAATGAAAATCTTCGAGCCGTTTAGTACGTAATCGTCTCCGTCTAGCTTCGCAGTCGTACGCATACCGCCAGCATCAGACCCGGAACCTGGCTCAGTCAAGCCATACGCGCCAATTTTCGTTCCTTCCGCCATCGGACGAAGGTATTTCTGTTTTTGCTCCTCCGTTCCGAATTTATAAACCGGCCAGCCTGCAAGCGATGTATGGGCCGATAATGTTACGCCTGTCGATGCACAAACTCGTGACAGCTCCTCTACAGCGATGCAATACGCAAGATAATCGCTTCCGATGCCGCCGTATTCTTCCGGCCAAGGAATCCCCGTCAGTCCAAGCTCAGCCATCTTATTCCAAATATCCATATCAAAGCGCTCTTCCTCATCACGCTCTGCAGCTGTCGGTGCAACATCCTTCTCCGCAAAATCCCGCACCATTTTCCGAATCATTTCATGCTCTTCCGATAATTTAAAGTCCATGTCAACTTCCTCCTAGGTATGTTCTCTCTTTTTTAATACGGTGCCTGTGCAGCACACAATTCAGTTTATTAACTACAATTGCATAAAACGTAGTTAACGAAATGATAAGTACTGCATTCATACAATCTCACGATGCATATAAATACACACAGTTGAATTGTCATAATTGCACCATGCACAGGCACCGACACAATTTGTTATCTTGTTAGATGTTTGTTGATGACGATGCGTTGGATTTCGCTTGTGCCTTCGTAGATTTGAGTCACTTTGGCGTCGCGGAAGTAACGCTCGACCGGGTAGTCTTCGGTGTAGCCGTAGCCGCCGAAGATTTGGACGGCTTCGATTGCGTTGTCCATCGCGGTTTGTGAAGCAAACAGTTTTGCCATGGACGCTTCTTTCCCGCATGGTTTCCCTTCAGCTCGTAGCTGTGCGGCGCGGTAGACGAGCAGTCGTGCTGCTTCGGACGCCGTTGCCATGTCAGCTAATTTGAAGCCGACGCCTTGGTTCGTTGCGATCGGTTTCCCGAATTGAACGCGTTCCTTCGCATAGGCAGTTGCCGCTTCAAGTGCTGCTTCCCCGATGCCAAGTGCCTGTGCAGCGATGCCGATCCTGCCGACATCGAGATTGGCCATCGCAATTTTGAAGCCTTCCCCTTCTTCGCCGAGGCGGTTTTCCGCGGGTACTTTCATATCTTCGAAGGTGAGCTGCACGGTTCGCGATCCGTGAAGACCCATCTTTTCTTCGTCTTTTCCGATAATGAGTCCCGGCGTATCTTTATCGACGATGAATGCTGTAATGCCGTACGTCTTTTGCGATGGATCGGTCGATGCGAAAACGATATAGACGTCTGCCTCCCCGCCGTTCGTAATAAAGACCTTCGAGCCGTTCAGCACGTAATGATCCCCTTTGTTCACAGCTTTCGTCTTCAGCGAGCCGGCATCCGACCCTGCGCTCGGTTCAGTCAGGCAGAATGCCCCCAAATATTCGCCCGACGCCATTTTCGGCAAGTAGCGGGTTTTTTGCTCTTCATTTCCGAAATACATGATCGGATTCGTGCCGACCGACGTATGGACGGAGAGGATGACGCCGACGACCGCACTTACTTTCGACAGCTCGTGGATGGCGATAATGTAGGAAACGAAGTCCATTTCAGAGCCGCCGTATTTCTCCGGAACGGTAATGCCCATCAAGCCAAGCTCGCCCATTTTCGTCAGGATTTCACGCGGAAACTCCCCCGCTTCCATCCGTGGAATGAACGGCTCGATTTCCGCTTTCGCAAAATCCCTCACCATCGCGCGCATCATCTGCTGTTCTTCGGTGAATTGTAAATTCATTTGATTAAACCCCTTTATAAATGAAATTCCCTTTGGAGATACCGGTTGTGAAATGGATATCGATTGAATCCATGGAGTTATCAATCGAATCTAGATAGATATCGATTGAATCCTCGTTTTTATCTATCGAATAACAAAGATTATCTATTGAATCCGGAAAGTTATCACCATTTCAAGACCTTCGAACTAATTAATATTCATAGAAGCCGCGGCCCGATTTTTTGCCGAGCCAGCCTGCGTTGACGTACTTCCGCAGCAATGGGCATGGACGGTATTTCGAGTCGCCGAATCCTTCGTGCAGCGTTTCCATAATGTAAAGGCATGTGTCAAGTCCGATGAAATCCGCCAACTGAAGCGGTCCCATAGGGTGATTCATGCCGAGCTTCATCACTTCGTCGATCGCTTCCTTCGAGGCGACGCCTTCGTAAAGCGTGTAAATCGCTTCGTTGATCATCGGCATGAGGACACGGTTTGCGACGAAGCCCGGGAAGTCGTTCACTTCTACTGGCGTCTTCGATAGTTGACGAGTCATGTCTTCAACCGCTTGGTACACCTCGTCTGAAGTCGCGAGGCCGCGGATGATTTCAACAAGTTTCATGACGGGCACTGGGTTCATGTAGTGCATCCCGATGACATTTTCTGGACGATTCGTCGCAGCAGCGATTTCGGTGATCGGAAGAGACGATGTATTCGTCGCAAGAATCGCGTGCTTCGGCGCGATCGCATCAAGCTTTGCGAAGATCGACTTTTTAATGTCCATATTTTCGATCGCCGCCTCGATGACGATATCGACGTCATGTGCGTCTTCTAGATCGAGCGATTTTGTGATTCGTCCAAGGACTGCCGATTTTTCGTCTTCCGTCATGCGGCCTTTCTCGACGTTGCGGGACAAGTTTTTTGCGATGACCGCTAGCCCTTTTTCATACGACTCTTCTTTAATATCATTCAATTTCACGTCGAAGCCTGCTTGCGCACACACTTGGGCGATACCGCCGCCCATTTGTCCCGCTCCAATGACCATCACTTTTTTGATTTCCATAATGAAGTTCCCCCCGTCTTCGTCTAAAACTTGCAAATACGCATAAATTCATTGAAATGCGCATAAATCTCCGTACATCAGCATAAATCACGTAAATCCCGCATAAATCGTCAAATATACGCATAAAAGTTTAAAATAACGCATAAAACGTTATTTACACGCATAAACTTTTGCAATTACGCATAAATCTCTCATCTAGCGCTCGATCACTCTTTCCCCACTTCAATCATGACCGCATCGCCTTGACCGCCGCCCGAGCAGATCGCTGCAATGCCGATGCCGCCTCCGCGCCGCTTCAATTCGTAGGCAAGTGTCAAGATGATTCGCGCTCCGCTTGCGCCGATTGGATGGCCGAGTGCTACCGCGCCGCCGTTGACGTTCACTTTTTCAAGGTCGAGCGCTGCAATTTGCGAGCTTGCAAGTGCGACTGCTGCAAATGCTTCGTTTATTTCAATTAAATCAATGTCGTTCAATTCTTTCCCTGTCTTCTTCAGCAACTCATTAATGACAAGGCCCGGCGTTTGCGGGAAGTTCTCAGGCTCAATGGCTACTTCGGCGTGACCGATAATTGTTGCTAATGGTCGTTTCCCTTCCTTCTGCGCACGCTCTTCATTCATCAAAACGAGCGCACATGCACCATCATTTACACCAGGCGCATTGCCTGCCGTGATCGTGCCGTCATTGCCGAAAGCGGGACGCAATTTCGCGAGCGACTCGAGTGATGTGTCTCGTCGCGGTGCTTCGTCCGTGTCTACGACGACCGGATCCCCTTTCCGTTGCGGAATCTCCACTGCGACAATTTCCTCCGCAAGTTTCCCTTCGTCGAGCGCTGCATTTGCCCGCTTATGGCTGCGCAGTGACCATTCGTCCTGCATTTCACGTGTCAAGGAAAATTCGCTTGCCGTCCGATTTCCGTATGTCCCCATATGGACGCGGTCCGGTGAAAATGAACAGGACAGACCGTCGTAGATCATACCGTCGATTAATGGTGCATCGCCCATCTTCAGTCCGAAACGTCCTTTCGGCAAATAGTACGGGGCGTTGGACATCGATTCCATGCCGCCCGCCACGATCACTTCCTCGTCTCCGAGGCGGATGAGCTGGTCACCTAGTGTGACGCTTCGCATGCCGGATGCACATACTTTATTTACCGTCTCAGTTTTCACGGACCATGGAATCCCCGCCTTCTGCGCAGCTTGCCTCGAAGGGATTTGCCCTTGCCCCGCTTGCAGCACCGTTCCGATGATCACTTCATCGACTACCTCTTCCTTCACTCCGGATCGCTTCAATGCTTCCTTAATGGCGATCGCCCCTAGATCACTTGCACTTTTCGTAGCCAAAGCACCGCCAAATTTTCCGAACGGAGTCCGCGCCCCGTCCAAAATAACTGTTCTGCCCATTCCCTTCTCCTCCATTTCAAAATGATAACGTTTTCATTTCCACGTAAAAAAATTAGTGACTGAACGCTCGCTCGACAATGTTTCGATAAAAAAGGGAGTACATCGACTCCCTTTTTCCCGGAAGCAAACCCGCTCCCAATTTTCTTAATTATAACGCTCTTCTTACACTCTCGCAATATACTTATTGGAGAATCGGCTCTTCTTCCTCGTTCACCGCATGTTGGAATCCTTCTCCGAAAATGGATCGCTCGAGCAATTCCGCAATGTCGTACGTGCCGACTTTGTCTTCCACTTCAATCGCTTTCGTTCCGTCCGACAACATCGTCAAGCAGTATGGACATCCGGACGAAATGATGCCCGGGCTCACTTCCATCGCCTGTTCTGTACGGGCAACGTTGACACGGTGACCCGTATCCTCTTCCATCCACATAAGTCCGCCGCCCGCTCCACAGCACATGCCGTCTTGGCGGTTTCGCTTCATTTCAACGAGGTTGACGCCCGGAATCGCCTTGAGGATTTCCCGTGGCGGATCGTACACATCGTTGTATCTGCCGAGGTAGCACGAATCATGGAACGTGATCGTTTCATTGATTTCATGGACCGGCTTCAACTTCCCTTGCATGACGAGGTCATACAGCATTTCGGTATGATGCACGACTTCCGCCTTGAAGCCGAAATCCGGATATTCGTTCTTAAAGATATTGTATGCATGCGGGTCGATTGTGACTATTTTCGTGACGCCAGCTTTTTCGAATTCGTCGATATTGCCAGTTGCAAGTTCCTGGAATAAAAACTCATTTCCTAAACGTCTCGGCGTGTCGCCGGAGTTCTTTTCTTTATTCCCGAGAATCGCGAATTTCACGCCCGCTTCGTTCATGAGATGCGCGAATGCAAGCGCAATTTTCTGCGAACGGTTGTCGAACGCGCCCATCGAGCCGACCCAGAACAGGTACTCGAATTCTTCGCCCGCCTTCTTCATTTCCTTTACTGTCGGGATATGAAGATCCGGACGAGCATCGCGCCAGTTTTCCTTCTCTTTTCGGTTAAGCCCCCACGGATTCCCTTGGCGTTCGATGTTCGTCATCGCACGCTGCGCATCCGCGTCCATCTTCCCTTCCGTCATGACGAGATAACGGCGGAGATCGATAATTTTGTCGACGTGCTCGTTCATGACCGGACATTGGTCCTCACAGTTACGGCAAGTCGTACATGCCCAAATTTCCTCTTCCGTGATGACGTCACCGATAAGGGATGGATTGTAAATATCGTCAAGCGTTGCGCCTTCCATAGCTGCAGCTAGCGCGATTTGGTTCCCCTTAGTATGTTTGAACATTGGAGCCGGCACCCACGGTTGTTTCTTCGTGACGAGCGCCCCAGTATTCGTCAAATTGTCACGCAGTTTTGTAATCAAATCCATCGGGGACAGCATTTTGCCCGTCCCGGTCGCTGGACACATATTCGTACAACGTCCGCATTCGACACAAGCATAGAAGTCGATCATCTGTTTCTGCGTGAAGTCGGTGATTTTGCCTACCCCAAGTGCCGGCATCTCATCTTCATCTTCCATCTCTTCAAGCGCCTCAAAGTCGATTGGTGCAAGCTTTCCGCGGCGATCGAAACGCATCATATACGTATTGACAGGTCCTGCGATCAAATGCGCGTGCTTCGATTGCGGTATATAGACGAGGAACGTCAGCAATGTGAGCAAGTGGACCCACCAGGCGACGAAGAAGACGACCGCGGCCGCTGTCGGACTCATGAAGCTGAAAACGCTTGCAATTGTAGACGCCATAGGCTCCGTCCATGTCGTTTCATGCCCTTGCCAAATCATATTTGCTCCGTTTGCGACTAGCGTCGAAACCATGAGCAGGCCGATGAAAATGAGAACGAGCCCAGACTTCCAACCGCGCTTCAAACGGACGAGCTTTTCGACATACCGGCGGTGGAACGCCCAGACGACCGCCACTAAAATCATGAAAACGACGATTTCCTGGAAAAACGTGAATCCCCCATAAATCGGTCCGAACGGCAAATGCGATCCCGGCTTTAACCCCTTCCAAATAAGATCGATCGCCCCGAACTGGACGAGAATGAATCCGTAGAAGAACATGACGTGGATCGCTCCACTTTTCTTATCCTTCAATAGTTTTTTCTGTCCAAAAACATTTACCCAAACTTCCTTCAGACGGCGCGAAACATTATTATCGAATTCCTCTTTCCGTCCGAGCTTAATGAATTGAGTGCGTGATGTGATCAAATGCGTGAACAATGCAAGTGCATAAGCGACAACTGCCAGGAATAAAATCCAGTTGGCAATCAATAATGCATTCATTCATCATCTCTCCTTCCCTAATCGATGAAACATTATGAATATTGTAGTAGAAAATAGGTAACCTGTCGATGTTCTATTTCATAGTTTAAATTATGAATGAGCATTCAGTCAACGTATATTTTTATGTAAAGATAATTTTTAGATGATTTTGGATTGTGGGATAGCTGCTGATATAAGTACTAGCTTTGGACGCGATGGCCGACTCATTGGAAATAAGTATGTAATCTCCTTATATTTACCGCATTATTCATGGTATTATGAATTCAATAGGATTAAAGGAGGATAACATGAAAACAGAGATGATTGCTAGGACGGCATTATCTATAATTGGATTTCCTTTCACCATCACGAATATGTTGATCAATCAAAAGAACAAGGTCAACGAATTAGGACAATTGGTTGAAATAAACGGTAGAACTATACATACGATTGTTTCCGGCAACAATGACACAAAACCTACTGTCATTCTCGATGCAGGATTAAGTTGTTGCTCCATCGATTGGTACTACATTCAGCCAGAGATTGCCAAGTTCGCTCACGTTCTTTCTTTCGATCGAGCAGGTTACGGTTGGAGCTCCCCCTCAAAAGGCACAAACACGAGTGAAGATGTCGTAAATGACTTATCACTTGTATTAGAGAAACTGGCTATCAAGCCACCTTATATACTTGTTGGGCATTCATTTGGCGGATTAAATATGAGGTTATTCGCAAGTAAGTATCCGGAAAAAGTAGCGGCATTAATTCTGATTGATGCCGTACATGAGAAAAGGTATCTGAGCAGTGATTGGGATGAAGCCCGTAAAAAGAGCCATCAAAAAAACTTGAATTTATTTAGAATGGGGTACATAACATCCGGAGTGGGGCTGCCTAGATTGCTGAAGCAACCAGTCGGCAGAAAATATTTACCGGACCCTTTCCAAAAACCTGTTACCTATATTGGCTATCATCCAAAAACATTTGAAGCGGTTTATAAAGAATTTCTGCATAGCGAGCAATCCGCAATGCAAGTTGCTACGTCTACACCATTACGCCATGACTTGCCCATTCGAGTAATTAGTTCCAATAACAATGATCCGACTTGGGTTGAACACCAAGAACTCCTTTGCAATTTGTCAACTAACACGAGGCAGATTAAAACAGTTAACAGTCATTCGATTCATTTAGAAAATCCAGAGCTGATCATTAACACCGTCAAAGAAGTAGTGGATGAGACCCTAATCACTGTATAAAAAAGCTCCCGGTCATATTTCATTCCGGAAGCTGTCAATTTCAGTTATCTTATGAAGCGGTCCGCCTAACAACTGGCGGGCCCTTTCGATATTATGGACGTTAATTCCAAGAAGCACTGATGTGGAAGGACCCGCCGAGGATTGTATATCGAAATGGGTTTCAATCTCGATCTGCGGATTCCCTGTTAGCCTTCTATATTCCGACAGAATCCCTTTCGAGCCGACCGGCCACATTCGATGGACGATACCGGTGTCCATCGCTTCCTTAATTAATCGCGTTGAAGCGATTTCGTTTTGCCGTTCAAGCACTTCATTCCCGACGAGTGGCGTGCCGTATACGTACCATTCTAGCTCATCGGTGTCCTCAACAAGCCGCTGCATTCCGATCATCGTCACGGCGACGGCTGATTGCATGAGTTCCATATTTGTTTCCGTGCTGCCACTTACCTGGGGCAACTCGCAGCCAGCCTCTTCGAAAATCTTTTCAACGCCCTTTACATAGGCAGCCCAGCTATCAGAACCGCTGAAGTTGTGAATGATGACCGAGACCGGTTCCGCTTGCGCCGCCCATTGCTCGAGCAGCGCGACGCGGGCGGCGAAATAGGCAGTAACAAAATCTGATACTGTCACAACATCATGCGGTTTCTCCCCAATGCCCCCCGAATTATCCGTTGTCACGACAAATCCGTCACCAAGCAAAATCGCGTTCCTCATTGGACGACTCCGAATCTGCCGCTAGCCGCTTTCGAGAGGACGGGCATAACGACTGCTGCCACTACGGCGTTCACAATCGTTGCGACTAAAATCGCCGGCACCACCCCTACAAAGAACGCGGGCGACACGAGGAAATAAAACGGCAGCGGCGCAAGCAACCCGTTCGCGACGATGAAAAACACCCACTTTAACGTGTGGTGGCCCGCTTTATGAAGGCGGGCAAAAACATAAAGGATAATCATCATTTCAATCGCGATCAGGACATGGAATGGGCCAAGCGGAAAGCCCGCGTACATGGCCGACGCGAGATGTCCTGTCATCGACACGGTCCCAACGAGGACGGGTGGCAAAAATGCAGCCGCGAGCAACGCCGGTACCGTATCGAGAGCTAAAGATCCGACGCCTGACGGGATCTTGATGAATCCGCCGACTGCGCAAAGTGCCGCAAAGATTGCCGTTAGCGTCATTTTTCTAAGCTTCATTGTCAGTCCTCTTTCTTTTTACCCGTCCGGAACACTTTCGCGCTGCGGACGTATTCATTATCAGGTACACCTAGCCGCGCGTTGACGATCCTTGCGGCAACGAAAAGATAGTCCGATAGGCGGTTTAAATATTTTTGGACAGTACTCGGCACGTCTTCCTCTGCTTTCATTAACGTCACCGTCAACCGTTCCGCCCGACGCGTAACTGTACGCGCGATATGCAATGTTGCAGCAGCCGGTGATCCGCCCGGAAGAATGAATTTTTCAAGTGGCGGCGCTTCTTCCATCAAGTCATCGATCCGCTTTTCAAGCACTTCGATAGGTTCTTCGGAAAGCTTATAATGGCGCTCCTTCATGACATTCGCCAAATCCCCGCCACCGTCAAACAATTCATTCTGGATCGCTTCAAGATCCTCGAGCAGATCCGCAAACTTCTCACTATCGAGCTCCGTCATCGCCTTGCCGATGAACGAATTCACTTCATCCATCGTCCCATACGCTTCCACGCGAAGACTGTCTTTGTCGACCCGTCCTCCAATAAGGCTCGTTTGTCCTTTATCTCCAGTTTTTGTATAGATTTTCATATCATTTCTCCCCTTTTCTTCAATGTTTGTGCAAGTCCATACCAAATCCTCGTCACTTCATCCGCCTGCGCGATCAATCGTTGGTACAGCCTGCCGCAAGCATCGCGCAATGCCCTTTGCTCCGCATCCATCGGAACGATCCCCCGTCCGATGTCCGTCAGGATGAAGATGACGTCCTTCTCTTCAATTGCTTTCACGATAAACTCCACAGCTTCAGACTCGGTCATTTCCGTCTGTGCAAGCCATTGCTCGATGCGATCGATGACGACCTTGCCATCGGACGGAATTTCTACATTACTAGCGGAACAATCAACCCAATGATGCGGAACATCCGCGAGCATCCTTCTTACATAGGTTCTTTTCCCGTTATGGGCACCTCCGATAATGACACGCACCCTCCGCCCTCCTTCATTTCGTCGTAATTGCGCCATTCGAACTTCCAAGCCGAGCCATGTGGGATTTGCCACGACCAGAAATCCCGGGGCTCCGGGGAAAATCGGGTGAGTGCAATGCGGATCGGACCGCCGTGTGTCACAACGACCCCGCCATTCGGCAATGAAACCAATGTTTCCAGCACCCGCTTTTCCACTTCCGCCAAGCTTTCCCCGCCACGCGGTGCGAACGATTGCGGATCATCGAGCCAATTCCGGTAGTCCTTATCCAATTCAAGGTCGGCATACGTTTTTCCTTCAAACTCACCGAAATGGCATTCACGTAATCTTGCATCCGCTACATAGTCCGCATCTGGCAATAAAAGCGCGGCACTTTGCCTCGCCCTCATCAGGTCGCTCCCATAAACGACCCCGGTTGCCGACATCGGAAATTCCCGAACCAAATTTGGCACCGATTCAATCGGCTCATCCGTCCAACCAATATATTTCTTCTCGCGGTTTCCCGCAGTCGGCAAATGCCGAATCAAATACAAATGATGATCGCTAGCCATAACAGCACCTCCGTCCCTTCGACAAACGCACCGCATAAATCACCCGAGACGCCACCAAAATGCTTCAAAGACCAGCTTCTGAAAATGAATACCGCTCCCGTTGCAACAACGACGAGCACGACCGGAACGACAATGGAATGAAGAACAAAGCCAATCGCCACGATAACGGCAATGCCCAAACTGAGCGACCATGCTATCAACTTTCCTGTCGCCAGTTTTCCTTTAAAGAAATAAGCAATGCCTTTTTCTTTCGCCAGGCGCGTCGTTGAAAAGTAAATATTCATACCTGCCCTGGCGAGAAACGGGACAGCAATAAAGAACGGGAGCAGCTCGACATTGCGATGCACTAATTCTTCGAGCAAAGCGATTTTCACAATAAGCAACAGGACGAGCGCCATCGTCCCGAACGCGCCGATACGCGGGTCGTCCAAAATCGCTAGCCGCTTTTCACGGTCGCGATACGAAAAAAACGCATCACTCATGTCTGCGAAACCATCCATATGCAAGCCGCCCGTCAACGCAACGCCCGTGACAACGACCGCCACTGCAGTGAGCAGCGAGCCCGTGCCGATTCCCTCCGTAAACAGCACCGCAACGCCATACATCGCGAGCCCGATGAGCCACCCGACAAAAGGTAACGCGACATACATGCCAGTGACATTTTTACGTTCCATCGGCAGCTCTTTCTTAATCGGGACCGACGTGAAAAATTGAAGTGCGAGTAGCAACCCGGTCACGTCAGTCCACCTTCCCCTCGACAATCGACAGAACGAATGGCCAGTCGATATGCCTCTTCACATGTGCCGCCCATTCATCATAAACGTCCACGTCAACCGGCGATTTAGACTGCGCTCGATCCATGTCCTCCTCTTCAATCCCGTGATTCATCATATGCGGAATGACCCCCGCCACGCGTATGCCTGTGTACGACTCGATAAAGTCGACACCTTCCTGGAATAAAGCAGTGTCTCCGTAGAATTTATTAATGATGATCCCTTTCACGCGCGCCCGGTGTTCCGGAGCAAGCAATTGGAGAGTTCCAACAATCGAAGCAATCGCGCCGCCCCGATCGATATCCGCAATGAGGACCACAGGGACGTCCGCCATATCCGCCACCCGCATATTGACAATTTCCCGGTCGTTCAAATTCACTTCCGCGGGACTGCCTGCCCCTTCGATGACGAGTACATCGAAGGATTCGGAGAGACGATCGAGCGCCATCCGGATCGCCTTGATGCCACGGTCGAAAAACTGTTCCCGGTATTCCATCCCGTCCACCGCGTCGAACGCCTCCCCGAAAAACCGCACGTCCGCTTTTCTACCGTCTAACGGCTTCAACAGAATCGGGTTCATTTCAATGACTGGCTTCGTCCGCGCGGCTTCCGCCTGGAGAAACTGTGCCCGGCTCATCTCTTTTCCGTCTTCCGTCGTTGCGGAAAATCGCGACATGTTTTGTGATTTGAATGGGGCGACCCGCATCCCTTCGTCGGAGAGCAGCCGGCAAAGCGCCGTACAAATCATCGTCTTGCCGACATCGGAAGCGGTCCCCATCACCATGATTCCTTTCATCGCACAATCACCTGCCCTTCTGTTTTCCAATACATAGGCATTCCGCAGTCCATCTCAATCGCGTCATCACTCAGGCTGACGAGGCATTGATGCAACTTGCCGATCCACTCGCAGTACGTTCGCGTCTCTTCATATGTTGAAGCCGGTTCGTCCAGCACTTCATTTGAAACAATAATCAAATGGGCTGCCTTTTCACGAATCTTGGCGACTGTTTGCATGAGGCGGGCCGCTTTCTGCTCCATGCAGCCTTCCGTGCGAATACAATATATCCCATCCTGTTCGGTGTACAATTCATTCGCAAGCCACGTCGTCAAGCAATCCCAGAGGACGAGATCATTTCGTTGAATGAATAGAAGCACTCCTTCTAAATTAACCGGCTGCTCAATCGTTAACCAATCTTCTTTCGCCCGGTCCAATTTATGCTTTTCAATCCGTTGCCGCATTTCTTCATCAACAGCGCGACCGGAAGCAATATAGACGAGCCTCCCGCCGAACTTTGCGGCACTATCCACGAGCACCTTTTCCGCATAAGCGCTCTTTCCGCTTCGCACACCGCCGCTGATGAATGTCAGTTTTCCCATCATGCAATCGGACCACCATTCTTTTTAATTTCCTCTTTCGCATGCATCATGCGTAACGCAAACACGCATAAATTTCCTCAAATAAGCATAAATCACTTCAAAGAAGCATAATTCGTTTCAATCACGCATAAACCGTTCGAAAGAAGCATAACTCATCGCAATCGCGCATAAATCCCAAGAGAAACGCATAACCGCATTTATAAGCTTTTCAACGGATTTATGCGCAAATAGCGGCGTTTATGCGTGAGTTCGAACTTTTATGCGTATCTACAAGCTTTTATGCGCAGTTGCATGTGTTTATGCGTAAATTCCAGTTTTTATGCGTGTCTTCCCGCGTTTCTGAGCTCTCTAGAACCAATCAGCAAGCTCGCTCCGTAATTCTTCCATCTCTTCACTGCTTTTCATGCCGATGCGGAGCCAGCGGCCGTCCATCCCGCGGAAGTTTTCCGAGTGGCGGAGAACAATCCCTTTCGCGAGCATATCTATGTATAGCTTTTCGGCATCGCGTGGCTTAAATGACAGGAAATTTGTAACTGAATCAGTCACCGTACAGCCGCATTCACTCAAAAAGGCTGTCATTTTCTCGCGTTCCGCACGGGCATGTTGGATTGCCTGTTGCCGGTACGCTTCTTCACCAAGGCACACCGCCCCGATTGCCGCAGCCATCCCGTTCACATTCCAATGCGGCGCAGTCGATTTCAAAGCCGCTATGACATCGGGATGCGCAACAACATAACCCAGGCGAATGCCCGGAATGGCGTACATTTTGGTCATCGACCGAACGATAATGACATGCGGAAAATCGTTCAACTGATGTATGAACGATCTACTTTCGTCGAGAAAATCGATGAACGCCTCATCGAGGACGACTTCACAGCCGACCTCCCTTGCTTTATGGATAATCGCCGGAAGATCATCGTGCTCCGGCATGACTCCTGTCGGATTATTCGGCGTGCATATGTATACGACCGCTGCGTCCGCCAGTCTCTCTAAAATTGCCTCAACCGGCAAACGGAAACCGTCCGCCTCCGATGCTATCAAACGGTCAATTTCTACTCCCTTTGCCAGTAGCGTCGCTTCGTATTCCGAAAATGTCGGGTGGACAACAAGCGCCCGCTTCCCCCTGTATCGTTCCGCAATGAGCGACAGAACTTCTGCCGCCCCGTTGCCAGCAAAAACGGACGCCTTCGAAACGCCGTGATAGTCCGCCACCTTCGACAGGAAAGGCTCGCCGGACGGGTCCGGGTAGGTGTTTAATCGCGTCAAAAGATCCGGCCACAACTCCATGACAGCCCGCGGAGGCCCTACCGGATTGCAATTTTCGCTGAAATCGAGAATCCGTTCGGGCGGAGTCATGCCGAGATTCTCGTATACGCGACGCGGATTCGCCCCGTGTTCAGGCAATTGCATAGAATATCACTCCCAAAATCATCATTAACAACCAAAAGGCGATAGACGCTGCGTGCATTTGCCGGATCGCCGACTTGATATGCGCCGCTTCAAGTCGCTTCAGTCCGGGGCCGATTTCCGGGCGTTCGGAAACGATTCCCCGATATGTACTTTTCCCGCCTAGTGTAATACCGAGCTGCCACGCGGTCGCCGCCTCAAGGAAGCCGCTGTTCGGGCTCGGATGGTTCCTCGCGTCCTTACTCCAGCCGACGAATCTCTTCCGGAAAGGGATGCCCCCTTCATTCAGCGTGAAAACGAGGATGAGGAAACCCGTAATACGAGCGGGAATGAAATTCAACATTTCATCGGCACGTGCGGAAAACTTGCCGAAATCCCGATAACGGTCGTCTTTGTAGCCGATCATCGAATCGAGCGTGTTGACTGCCTTATACATCCATAATCCGGGAGCCCCGAAGAGGAATGCCCAGAATAAAGGTGATGTAATGCCGTCCGCTGTATTTTCGGATACCGTTTCGATTGCCCCACGGGCGATTTCGCTTTCCTGTAACTTATCTGTATCGCGGCCGACGATCCACGAAAGTTTCGTCCGTGCTTCCGCAAAATCTCCCATTTCAAGCGGTTTGCTCACGTCAAGCGCCGCATCCCGCAAGCTTTTCTGAGCAAGGCCGATGGCAATGAGGATGGCTTCGACGACAATCCCGACAACAATATGTAATTGGTAAGAGAACCAGACGATAGCGAGCACGATCGCAGTGACGATGGACACGATGATGAAGAGCATCCCTGCGCCTTTTCGTACGCGGGCACATCCTTTGTTCAGGACCGCGGTCAGCTTCGAGATGAAAGTACCGATCCAGCGGACAGGATGCGGCCAGTTCGGGGGATCCCCGATGAGGCGGTCAAGGGCGAACCCGAGCGCGATTGCAACAAAATGGGCTAACATCTTACGGACCGTCCTTTCGCTACCCTCATGACGTCCAGCCTTTCGCTTTTTTGTAGGCACGTATGGCTCGGATCGTGCAATCGTAGACACCGTGGCCGATCAGTTTACCGAGGGGGGTGATCGGGCCTGCGTACGGCAAGTGCTCCCCTTCTTGCGTCGCGGCGACGAGGAGGCTGTCGGTCGAAGTGCCGGTCGCAATCGTGCCGGTGAGCGGGTCTTGGACGTTCTCGGTTTGGAGCGCTTTCGTTTTCGCCTCGGTTGCGGTAATCATCGCCTGGATGAAGGCTTCTTCGGGCAGCTCGCCGTTGACGATGACCCATGTGTTGATCGTGCCGACACGCTGTTCTCGTGTCACAGCTTGCGAGACATCGACGGCATTGCCGACGCCCGCTGTTACCATGACGAGGACGGTGCCGAAATCGCCTTCGTATTCGTCGATTTCTGCGTGCTCGGTCGTGACGGCGGTCATCATTCCGACGGTGTCGGTTAATGAGTAGCCGTGCTGTTCGAGGTAAGCGGACATTTCCGCTTTGACGTCGTCGCAATTGTAGTTTTCATCGACGTGGCGGTTGACGAATGCGCGGTACCAGCCGAGACCTGCGTTCACGACAGCCGAAGAGAGTGTTTTCAAAGGTTGGTTGACCTGTAATGAAACGCGTTCCGCTGTGACGGTGAAGTGCTCTTTATTGACAGTGAACGGGTTGCTTTCCTCGATTTTGTGAGGGAGAAGCGTCATTTGCGGTTTCGGCAATTCCGGATGTGGCTGCGTTTTGACACGCGCCTTGTAGACGTTGCCAATGGTCGCTTCGCGAATGACTTCTTGCGGATCACCGATTATGGAAATCTCCCCTTTTTCCATGAGGAGCAGCCTGTCGCAGTAGAGGGACGCAAGGTTGACGTCATGGAAGACGGAGACGACGGTGACGCCCTTTTCAACTGCATGATTTCGAATTGTGTCGAGCAGTTGTTGCTGGTGGGCGATGTCGAGATGATTCGTCGGTTCGTCGAGCAGGAGGATCGGCGCGTCTTGCGCGAGTGCTTGCGCAACGAATACCCGTTGCTGTTCGCCTCCTGACAACAGTTCGATCGCCTGGTCTTTGTAGCGGGTGACGCCTGTATAGTTCATCGCTTCCGACACCGCCCGCTCGTCTTCCTCGGACCATGACGAAAAAAGCCCGGTCTGGTGTGGATACCTGCCGAGCGCGACGGTGTCTTTCACGGTATGCGAGAAGGCATGCGCATGGAGCTGCGGAAGGACTGCCACCTTTTTCGCAAACTGCTTTTGGGAATAAAGAGCGGCATCCTCCCCGTCGATTTTGACGGTCCCTTTCTGTTTCGGCAAGATGCCTGAAATGAGTTTCAGAAGCGTCGATTTGCCGCTGCCGTTCGGGCCGAGGATGCCGAGGATTTCGCCTTTATTGACATCGAATGAAATGTCTTTGACTATTGGTTCTTTGGCGTAGCCCCCAGTAAGATTGTCGACTTGCAGCATATTACATGGCCCCTTTCCTTCTCTGTCTGTAGAAAATGTACGCGAACACCGGCGCACCGATGAACGCTGTAATGACGCCGACCGGAAGTTCCGAAGGCGAGATGATCGTCCGGGCGATGAGGTCGCAAATGATGAGCAATGACGCTCCGTTCATGAATGATAGTGTTAGTAGATGCCGGTGGTCGGATCCCCACATGAGGCGCGTCATATGCGGAACGACGAGTCCTACGAAGCCGATCGTTCCGGATACCGCAACAGCGGACCCAGTTAGAATGGAACCGCCGATGAGGATCATGAATTTCCGTCGTTTGACGTTGACGCCTAAATGGTGGGCGCGTTCCTCGCCGAACAGCATGGCGTTCAATTCCCTCCGGTTCATCCACAAAATGAAGGAACCAATCACGACGAACGGCAGCACCATGACGATATACGTCCAGCCGCGCATCGAAACGCTGCCGAGGAGCCAGCCGATAATTTGTCGCAGTTCTTCGCCAGTGAGTGCGATCATAAGCGACAGGACGGAGCCTAAAAATGAACCGAAGATGATGCCGGTGAGGATGATCGTCTCCATTTTCATTGAACGGTCGACGAGCCTTGCGAAGCCGATGACGAGGAACATCGTAAGGGTGGCCGCGGTCATGCTGAAAACAGGTAAGGTGTATGTGCCTAAGATTGGAATCGATAAACCGAAAAAGAGTGTCACGACAGCACCCACCGAGGCGCCGGATGACACTCCGAGTGTGTATGGATCCGCAAGCGGGTTTTTCAGCAATCCTTGGAAAGCGGCCCCGGAAATCGCGAGTGCCGCGCCGACAAGCCCTGCTAAGATGACGCGGGGCATGCGGATTTTCCAAAGGATGTTGGAAGCGGTCGTATCCGACGAATCCCAAAACGTACTGATCGGAATTTTAACAGTTCCAATCGAAACACCGAGCCAAACCGCCACGAGAAGCGTGGCGGCGGACACGATGTAGGCGAGTGTTGCTTTATTCACCAAACGCCTCTGGATAGATGGCTTTCGCCACTTCTTCAAGACCTTGTGCGAGACGCGGACCTGTGCGGCTTGTTATATTCTCGTCGACTTGGATGACCGCGTCTTCCTTAACAGCGGTAATGTCACTGAAGCCGTCACGGTTTTTCACGCTTTCGACGATATCGGGCACATAGCTGTACATGACGATGATGACGTCAGGGTTCTGGCTCACGATTTCTTCCGGGCTGATCATGACCCAGCCTTCTTCCGTGACGATATTTTCAGCACCGATCATATCAAGGAATTGCTGCATGAACGTATTTTTGCCAGGTGCATAAATTTCAGGTGCATCTGATGTTTCGATGAATACACGTTTTTTATTCTCGACAGTTGCTGTTTTCGCAACGACTTCTTCGACTTTTGCTTTCATGTCCTCAACGATTTTTTCAGCTTCTTCCGTTTTGCCGGTTGCCTGGCCGATTGTTTGGATTGTTTCATATGTTTGTTCGAAATCTGCTGCATTTTTTACAACAAAAACTGTAAGTCCCGCGTCGCGGAGTTGTTGAAGACCTTCATCCCCTACGCCGAGCATCGATTCGTGTGCGAACACGATATCCGGGGTCATCGAGATAATTTTTTCGACGTTAAATTCCATGCCGCCGATTTTCTCTTTTTCAAGCGCTTCTTCAGGATAGTTATCCCAGTCGTTAACTCCGACAATTTCGTCGTTTAGGCCGAGCGCGAACAGGATTTCCGTGTTGCTCGGAATCATGGAAACGATTGTTTCAGGTGCTTGTTCGATCGTGATTTCATTGCCGACTGCATCCGTCAGCGTTACTGGAAATGCTTCCGCTGTTTCTTCAGATGACTCGTCAGTCGCCTGATCCTCTGTTTGTGTATTTTCTGTTGCAGGTGTGTCATCTTTCTTCGCATCATCCGTGCCGCATGCCGCGAGCAGGAACGTCGCTAGAATTGCTGTGAGCCAAAGCTGCCAAATCTTCTTCATTCTGATTTCCTCCTGTTTGTTCCAAATAAAAATCCCCCGTTTTGTCGACGGAGGAATGTGTTTAGTAAAAATACAGCTACTGAAATTACTAGATACGCGCTGATTTCCACCAAACCTATCCTCGTAGGGTACGGGTGACTCATGAAGGCAGGTCTCCTGGCTCAGGCTCATCGCGTACCGCGCCTTCCCGGAAACTATCCAGTGGCATTGTTGCGGCTTGCGAGCATTTACAGTGGCGGGACCGCACCGGATTCGAACCGGCTTCCCTTTTAACCCCGGCGTTGACGGCGGGGCACCTTCATGTTTGGTTATGTAATTATTGTTCTGATTTATTATACTACAGTTTTTGGAGATATGGGAAAGTAAAGAAAGAAGTGAGTCGTAAGTCCCGAATTGAGCATAACTCGTTCGAATTTGCGCATAACTCACTCGGACTCGCGCAAAACGAGCACAAACTTGATCATAACTAGCCCGAACTCGCGCAAAACTGCTTCAAACTCGCTCATAAATTTGCATGATGGCTCTTCCTGACGACTAATGTTGTTTCATCTTGAGTCGCTTAATAGTTATGAGCAGTTTAACCGATTTATGCGTGTTTCCTAGGATTTATGCGTACTTTCCAAGAGTTATGCGTCTCTTGCCAGATTTATGCGCATTTCACGGCTTTTATGCGCATATTATAGGAATTATGCGCTTCTCGCTGCGTTTATGCGTCAATTCTAGGATTTATGCGCAAAAAATTGCCCCTCTGCCGACATTTCAAGCAGAGGGGCGTATCAATTTACATTCTTTCAGGCGCTGCGACGCCGATTAGTTTCAATGCATTCGCGATCGTCGTGCGCGTTGCTGTGATCAATGCGAGGCGTGCTTCGGACAGGTCGCGGTTATCCGGGTCGAGCACTTTTTCGGCATTGTAGAAGCTGTGGAATTCCGCGGCTAGCTCCTGGATATAGTTGGTGATCCGGTGCGGTGCGCGGAGCCTTGCTGCATCGCTGACGGCTTTCGGGAAGTCACCGATTTTCTTCAACAGCGACAATTCCTTCTCCGACTGCAATAAATCAACATGATCTATCGAAGCAGCCAGATTTGCTTCATCCGCTTGACGGAGGATCGATGAAATACGGGCATGCGCGTATTGCGAGTAGTAGACCGGGTTTTCATTAGACTGCGAAATCGCCAAATCGAGGTCGAAATCCATTTGTGAATCGGCTGAGCGCATTGCGAAGAAGTAACGGACCGCGTCCAAGCCGACTTCCTCGACGAGTTCGCGAAGTGTTACTGCTTTCCCGGTACGCTTGCTCATCTTGAATTTCTCGCCGTCTTTATACAGCTGCACCATTTGCGCAACTTCCACTTCGAGCGTATCGCGATCGTAGCCGAGTGCCTCGATCGCCGCTTTCATCCGCGGAATATAGCCGTGGTGGTCGGCTCCCCAAATGTTAATGAGTTTATCGAAGCCGCGGCGCAATTTATCCTCGTGATATGCGATATCCGGCGTCAAATACGTGTACGTGCCGTCATTTTTAATGAGCACGCGGTCTTTATCATCACCGAATGTCGTCGAACGGAACCACGTTGCCCCATCCTCCTCGAACACATGCCCGTTCGCACGCAATTTATCGAGCGCGATGCCGATTTTCCCGTCCGTATACAAAGACGTTTCAGAGAACCAGTTGTCGAACGGCACACGGAAATCTTCCAAGTCCTTCTTCAGTTTCGCCAATTCGAATTCAAGGCCATACTTTCTAAAAAACTCAAGACGCTCCTTTTCTCCGACGTTGACATACTTATCGCCAAACTCCTCTGCGAGCTTCTCACCGATATCGATGATGTCTTGACCGTGGTAGCCGTCTTCCGGCATTTCCTTTTCAAGACCTAATGCTTGGAAGTATCGCGCCTCGACGGAAAGGGCCAAATTATTCACTTGATTGCCCGCGTCATTGATGTAATATTCCCGTGATACGTCAAAGCCTGCAAAATCGAGGATATTGCACAACGAATCACCAATCGAAGCACCTCGAGCATGCCCGAGATGCAAGTCGCCCGTCGGATTCGCGGAAACGAATTCAACTTGGACTTTTTCATTGTTGCCGTACGTGGAACGGCCGTAATCCGCTCCTTGGGAAAGCACTGTTTTGACGACTTCGCCTAAATAATCGCTTTTCAGGCGGATATTAATGAATCCTGGACCCGCAATTTCCAACGATTTGATGGATGTCGAGGATGTGTCCAGTTTCTCAAGAATAGCTTCCGCGATTGCGCGAGGCGGCTTTTTCGCAATTTTTGTCAATTGCATCGCGATGTTCGTTGCATAGTCCCCGTTCTCTTTGTTTTTCGGCGTTTCGAGAATGATGTCCGGCATTGCGGATTCGTCTGCTAGCCCGGAAGCGAGCACCGCTTCGCGGAATGCTTCTTTAATTTCCTGTTGGATTTTTTCAACTGCGTTCATTGTTGTCCCTCCGTATATGTAATCGTTAATTCGTGTGTGCCTAGTAATGTGCCTTCCGAATGCAATTCATAATGTGCGATGAACTCATCCGGTCGGACTTCCAATTTCGTCGTCTTCACTAACAGATCGAAAGTTGCCGGACCGCTGCCATACGTGCCGGGTCGCATGTCGCCAATCGAGAAAGGCAGGCGCATTTGAACGGCCCCGGTCCGCATGATCAATGCATCTTTCTGATCAAGCTTTACCGTCGTCCTCACTTGTTGTCCGTTCACATTTTCCGTAAATTGCAGGTAGGCTTTTCCGGCTTTTTCAATGATTGACCCGGAAGCCGTAAGCTCATGCTTGTCCGCAGCTTGGCCGACATGCCGGATCGCTGACTGGAGACGGACATCGACGTTTCGTCCTTCCATGTTTGATTTCACTCTTGCACCGCCCTTGACGTTCAAAATATCTATTCATTATATCGTTTTTCCCTACACTATTCCAATAGATCGCGAATCGAATTGATGCTTTTTCGCCGGTTCCCCGTTTAATCTTCCCGCCCCTGTCCCATACTGACTAAAAAGAACGGTGGGAGAAGGGATTGTATGAGACGGGTCGATTATAAAAAGAAAAAGAAGAGACAACATTTCGTTCGACGCATCGCCCTGCTACTTGTGACGGCGCTGACGGCGCTTTTCACTATGTTTCTATGTCTCCGGCTCTATGCGCAAATTACGGGCGCCCCTTCGTTGAGCGTGCCGAAAGCGAGCGTGTTCCTCGATAAGAACGGACGGCAGATCGGTGATAAATTCTCTGCAGAGCGCCGGTATTGGGTAAGTCTCGATGAAATTTCTCCGTTTCTGATCGACGCGGTCATTGCAACGGAAGACCGTAATTTTTATGAACATAATGGATTTGATTATAAACGGATCGCTGGTGCTGTGTTAAAAGATTTGAAGACAATGCGGAAAGCGGAAGGCGCAAGTTCCATCACTCAGCAGTATGCCCGGAATTTGTATTTGACACATGAAAAATCATGGAATCGGAAAATAAAAGAAGCGCTCTATGCGTATCGGTTGGAAGTTTTTTACGAGAAAGACGTCATTTTGGAAGGCTATTTGAATACAGTCTATTTCGGACATGGGATGTATGGTGTCGAGGCAGCAAGCAGGTTTTATTTCGCAAAACCTGCGCAAGAGTTGACACTTGAAGAGGCCGCTGTTATTACGGCGATTGCGAAAGGTCCGGCCGTTTTCGATCCGTTGGATAATCCCGAACGTTCCCGTGAACGTCAATTGTTGATCCTTTCCCTAATGGAAAATCAAGGGTTCATTACTGAAGTACAAAGGCAACGCGCGGTGGATGTGGCGGTGACGTTGAAGACCGAAGATTGGAGGGATATGAAGCGGGTTGCCCCATATTTCCTGGACGAAGTGTGGCGGGAAGCGGAACAGATTTTAAGCGAGAAAGGTAGATATCCAGCGGAAGGCGGTTGGACAATCCGGACGACGCTCGATCCGCATCATCAGCAGACGGCGGAGGAGTTCATCGAAAAATGGATGCCGGATAGCGGACTGCAAGTCGGATTCATATCGATGGAACCTGAAACCGGGGCAATCACTTCGCTCGTCGGCGGATTAAACTATCGCGAGAGCCCTTTCAACCGGGTGACGCAGGCGAAACGGCAGCCCGGGTCTGTCATGAAGCCGATTTTGTATGCTGCAGCGCTTGAAGACGGCTATAATCCGCTCACGTTCATGTCGACGGAACGGACGATTTTCACATACGATGAAGGGCGTTCGACGTACGAGCCGAAAAACGTCAACGGCAAGTTTGCGGGCCATCCGATTTCCCTCGCACAGGCGATCGCTATATCGGATAATATTTATGCCGTGAAAACACTTGAAGATATCGGCTATAAAAAGTTCAATAAAATGGCGGAGCGGCTTGGACTCGACGTCAAGTTCCAGGAGTCCCCCGCTGTCGCTTTGGGTACTTCAACTGTGACCTTGCTCGAAATGACGAATGCGTATAACCGACTTGCTTCGGGTGGGTTGGAAGTTGTACCGACGACGATTGTATCAATTACCGATGCAGAAGGAAAAACGGTGTACGAACAGCCGAAGAGGAGCACGAAGCGAGTGATTACCGAGCAGGACGCATTTGTCCTCACCCATTTGATGACAGGCATGTTCGACCCTGTTTTCAATGATTATTCCGTTTCAACGGGGCTGTCGATGCGCTCGAAGCAAAAAAGACCGTACGCCGCAAAATCGGGTACGACGATTTCCGATCAATATTTGGTCGGTTATACTCCTTCGCTGACAGCCGGGATTTGGACCGGGTACGACATCGGCCAGCAACTGACGGAATTAGAAGACAAAGCGGCGTCCAAGAAAATCTGGATAGACTTCATGGAGACAGTCCACGCCGGCAAAACTCCAGAACCGTTCATCCCACCGAAAGGCGTGAGCGGCGTCATCGTCGACATCGAAACCGGCGGCATCGCAGTCAACGAATGTCCGAAACAGCGGCTCATGTACGTGAAGGAGAAAGACATGCCACAAAAACTATGCACCGACAAAAACTTGAGGGAAAAGCGAAACAACGGTGAAGAGGAATCTGGCACATTCGATCTATTCCCGTTTTCGTTTTTTGAATAAAACAAAAGCGAAAGCCGTCACGAAGAACGGCTTTTGCGAGTAAAAGCGTAGCGTTACGAGCACATCTTTGCACTAGCCGTCACGAAGAACGGCTTTTGCGAGCATAAGCGCAGCGTTGCGAGCACAATCACTGGCGCCTGCCTAGAGGCGACGGGCATAAGGCGAAGATGCGGCGTGGCGCCTTTTGCCACAGAGCAGCTTTGACTTATGACCCCGAGCTTCTGGCGCTCGGAGTCTAGACGAAGTTGAACATCAAAAAAGCTTTGCCCTTCTGAATTAAATCAGTGAGGCAAAGCTTTTTTTACCGTTGAAATGCAAGCTATCCATGGCGGCTCAATGCTTGGGTTGTGTTGAACCATGAATAGACAGCAGGCGCATAACTTCGGTTGTCCTAGCTTACAATTGCAAGCTGTAAGTTCAGTGTACTTCCTTTTTCGTAGACATTCAACCTCAGATGCCGCGGAAGTTACCAAGTTTCACAGTTTGTTCATAATTCTGGGGATTCCACACCTAAATCGATGCGCAATTTCGGCTCGCTGCGCTCCCACATTTCCTGATTGTGTGAGGACAGAAAGTCTGCAAGGATCTGTTTCGATTTGTCGTCCATATGATCCACGATGATATGCCGCTTCATCGATTTATCCATTTTATTCACATGATCTGCAAGAATTTTATAGCCTCTGCGCTTTTCGCGATTCACGACCATTTCGCACGCCGTGACACCTGCATAATACGGGCCGTCTTCTTTGAAATCGATCGTCACCCAGACGAGCCAGTACGGCTTTCCGCCTTCGGAATCTTCGCGGTTCGTCGTAAATTTGATCCCGCGCTCCGTATCGCTCCGGGCATGCATGGCCCCAATTTCGATGCGCGCCTCCCCTTCCTCGATATCGACGATGACCGGCGAGACGTTTTCCAATGACAATGATCCGATACCAAATCCTTTATGTCCATCGGTCGGATCGTCTTTTATGATGGTAAATCCTATTTTCTGTTTTGGTTTCTGCTCATTCGACATTCCTATAACCCCTCCCACTCTGCTATTATATACACTATACCTAAGTTTAGGCGAAAGGGGGAACTAGTATGCCGATTGTAACTGTAAAAATGATTGAAGGCCGCACGGATGAGCAGAAGCGTAATCTCTGTGAGAAAGTGTCTGCAGTCGTAGCTGAAACAACAGGGGCTCCTATTGAAAACGTTTCTGTCATCATCGAAGAAATGGCGAAAAACCATTACGCAAAAGCAGGCAAGCGCATGAGCGACGCCGAATGATTGAAGCGATGTGAGAATCTTGATTCTCACATCGTTTTTTTGTTTGTGGTGTGGATGCGATGAGAGTTCGGGAGCTTGCTTTAGCGTGGGTGGCATCGCTTTGAGCGCGGGCGACTTCACTTTGAGCGCGGATGGCTTCACTTTGAGCGCGGGCGACTTCACTTTGAGCGCGGATGGCTTCACTTTGAGCGCGGGCGACTTCACTTTGAGGTACCGTCAAGAAGTATGTGTAAAGCACAATCGCCGACAACTCAGCGGATTTTACATGGAGTGGCGGACATGTTAGCCTTGGCAGGCAAGGCCAGCATAATTGTTAGCTGGTGCCATGGC
>NZ_JAKRNT010000003.1 GCF_022346605.1 Sporosarcina sp. ACRSL | reverse complement strand
GAGATTTCCCATTACATTTGTAAGTAAGATCCCTCAAAGAAGATGAGGTGGATAGGTCCGGGGTGGAAGCGTGGCGACACGTGCAGCTGACGGATACTAATCGATCGAGGACTTAACCTTAAGTTATTTAAGTACGGTTGAACTTGAAGTTCGGCAACAATGTTGGTTTTATCCGGTTTTGAACGAACAAGATCGTTCATACATAGTCTGGTGACGACGGCGAAGAGGTCACACCCGTTCCCATCCCGAACACGGAAGTTAAGCTCTTCAGCGCCGATGGTAGTAGGGGGCTTCCCCCTGTGAGAGTAGGACGTCGCCGGGCAAAAACCATCTCCTGTGGGGGGTGGTTTTTTTGTGTTTAAAAAACTATTTCCACAGTAGGTGCATAAATTGTCAAAGGCATTTGGCGCGAGGGGGTATGTACATAGTCTTGGGGTAGAACCGCGCGGTTATGAGATTTATCTATCCCGCGTCCAAAACACCTCCTCGCTCGTTCAAAGAGTGCTGTTCCGCGTCCAAAGCAAGTCCTCCCGCGTCCAAAGCGATCCACCCTATGACCAAAGCAAGTCCTCCCGCGTCCAAAGCGATCCACCCTATGACCAAAGCAAGTCCTCCCGCGTCCAAAGCAGGCCACCCCGCATCCAAAGCAAGTCCTCCCGCTTCCAAAGCAGGCCACCCCGCGTCCAAAGCGATCCACCGCGCGTCCAAAGCGATCCATCCCATGTCCAAAGCCATCCACTACAAGCCCAAATCAACCCCTGCCCCCCATTCAAAATAATTTACGCGCATTCAATTTCTTCTAAAAGAATAGGGTATATTGAGGGGAGGAGGTGGGAGAAGGTGATTGTGCGCAATGTGGTGAAGAGGTTTTTCAAGGAGCGTTTTTTCGATCAGGCGGCGCAGACGGCGTATTATTTACTGCTGTCGATGTTTCCTTTTCTCATTTTCCTGTTTTCCTTGCTCAGTTATTTGCCTGTCAATGAAGAAATGTTTTTGGCGTTTCTTCGACCTTTTGCCCCGAGTGAGGCGTATGTGATCATTGAGCAGAATGTGCGGGCGATTATATTTAAAGTGCAGGGGAATGTATTTTATACAAGTTTGGCTGTCGCGTTTTGGATGTCGTCGGTTGCTGTGCAGTCGTTGGCGCGTTCATTGGATAAGGCATATGGGTATATAAGGCAGTATGCGTTCTGGAAAGTGTTGATCCGGGATTTGGGTGTCACTTTTTTATTCATGCTAATGCTATCCTTGTCATTGTTTCTTCCACTGATCGAGAGGGCGTTGCATGAAGTGGTGACCTATTACGATGCAGTCGAGCAATGGCGCGGTTGGAGGACGGTGTGGCCTATGGTGAAATGGGGTCTTGGTACGCTATTCTTGTTCCTCTTTTTTCTATTGTTTTACAAAGTTGTTCCGACAGGTAGAATGAAAGTGAAGGAAGTGTTGCCAGGTGCAATTTTTTCTGCAATTGGATGGCAACTGTTCTCGCTTTTCTTCGGAAGCTACGTGGCAAACGTCGATTATACAAGGCTTTATGGACAGCTGTCCGGAATTATCCTCCTTGTTTTGTGGTTTTATTTGACGGCAGTCATCCTCATGGTATCGGGGTTGCTCAATGCAGAATTGCGGGCATTTTTCAAACGGAAGGGAAGACGAATATGAGAATACTGGTAGTGGATGACGATCCGAATATATTGGAATTGGTGAATATCCATCTATCCCAGGCTGGTTATGAAGTGATCAAGGCGGTTCATGGGGAGCAGGCGCTACATATGCTAGATGATCGACTGCCCGATTTGGCGGTTGTCGATGTGATGATGCCTGGGATGGATGGGTTTGAATTGACAAAGAGACTGCGGTCAGAAGCGGATATTCCCGTTTTGTTGCTGACCGCGAAGGGAGAGTTGGAGGATAAGGAAAAAGGCTTTTTGGCGGGCTCTGATGACTATGTCGTTAAACCGTTCGAGCCGAAGGAGCTTTTGTTTCGGATCAATGCCATTTTGCGCAGATACGATAAGGCTGTCGATACGATCATCCAAACAGGTCCCCTTCGAATCAATCGGCAAAGTTATGAAGTATCGATCGGGAAAAAAGTGCTGTTGTTGCCATTGAAGGAATTTGAGCTGCTGTCTGTTCTTGCCTCTAAGCCGAATCAGGTGTTTGAACGTGAATTCCTCATTGAACGCGTGTGGGGTTACGATTATGAAGGGGATGAACAGACGCTGAACGTTCATATCAAACGGCTGCGGGATAAGCTGGAAGGATTGCCGGAGGATATACACATAACGACAATCCGCGGAGTCGGGTATAAGCTTGAGGTGTCGGGTGCATGAGATCACTCTACGGAAGATTTCTCTCCTTACAGTGGGTATTATGCTCGTGAGCGCAATGATCGCTTTCTTGGTTGTGAATACATATTACCATCATCAATTGAAAGAGCAAAATGATGCTAAGAACATAAGTATTGCACTAACGATGGTTGATTATATTGAAGTTGAGAAGCCGGCAAATTTGGCTAGTTATTTCGAAACAAAATCCGCACTCGGGTATAAATTATATGTCGTGAATGAAAATCGGCAGGCCACCATGTACGGCGCGCCATTTCGGGTGGAGAATTTGCCGACTGCTTCAGTGGAAAAGGTGTTGGATGGGCAACTGTACCACGGCATGCGTGATTTGAAAACGGAGACATTCATGGCTGGCTTCTTCTCTGATGAACTTGCCAATACAGTAGGTGTCCCCTTTACATATGACGGGGAAACGTATGCGCTTTTCATGAGACCGGATCTTAAATTGTTGTTTACGGAAGTCCATTATCTACTAGGCGGCATGGTCGTCGTTATGGCGATTGTGAGTCTACTATCCATGTTAATTGTCGCAAAGAAATTGATTGAACCGATTACGAAGTTAACAACTGCTGCAAAAAGAGTCGGAGAAGAGAATTTCACTGGGCCCTTGGATATTAACCGGCGGGATGAAATTGGAGAGCTGGCGCGGAGTTTTGAGCGGATGACGGAGAAGCTGAGTGAAAATGACCGGGTGCGCAAGGAGTTCATCAGTGATGTTTCACATGATTTTCAAACCCCATTGCTCAATATTAAAGGGTATGCCGATTTGCTGATGGACGAAGAGCTGCCCGAGCAGGAAAGAAAAAATTATGCAAAAGTCATCCATTCTGAGACGGAGCGCCTTTCTTCATTGACGAAGCAATTATTGCTCTTAACGTCTCTCGACCAATTGGTGTCACCATTGAAACCAATCCAATTCCGATTGGACGAGCAGTTAAAAGAAGTCATCCGTAAACAGAGATGGCTGCTAGAAGAGAAACAAATGTCACTCGTCATGGAATTGGATGAATTGGAGTTCACAGGAGATCCTGCTTTCCTTGAAAAGGTATGGGAGAATCTACTTTCCAATGCGTTGAAATATACGGAGGCGGGCGGCAAGATTAATATCCGGCTATCAGACGAAACCGATGCTGTGAAAATTGATATCCAGGACAATGGAGCAGGAATTGCACAGCAACATGTTAGCAGGCTGTTTGACCGGTTTTACCGTGTCGATCATTCGAGGACACATGAAGTTGAGGGGACAGGCCTGGGTCTTTCTATCGTCCATCAAGTCGTGAAGCTGCATGGTGGCCATGTGGAAATCGATAGTGAAGAAGGAATCGGTACGACAATTACCGTAGTACTTCCTAAATTGTAATCTGCTGTTCATATTCCGTTCATGTTGACCATTTACTATCAAGGTATAACATGAATAAAGTAGGAGGAAATGATATGCAGGAGCAATGGAGTTTACGGCTTATTCGGATTTCAGCTATATTCGGGCTGATTGGGACGTTTTTAGGTTCACATATGGCGGGAGCTGGATCATACGCCTTCCGTCCGATACATGCCCATATCCTACTCGTCGGATGGTTATCGGTTTTTGCGTGGGGCGTCTTCTACAAAATTTATATAGTCCGTGCCAAAAAACTGGTCACCTTACACGGCTGGACGGCAATCATTGGGTCCATCGGTTTGACGGCAGGCATGTGGCTTCAATTTATGAAACCATTTGGCGTGAATGAAACGTTCGCGCTCATTTTCTATATTGTCGGAGGCAGCGTTTTGCTGATTAGCTTTGCACTTTTCGTACTTGTGACACTAATGGTGCAGAAAGAAGGTAACCGAGGTTGAACAAGGGAAAACGGACGTGGTGGATTGCGGTCAGTGTATGGATTCTGCTGGCTGTCTTGTTATCTGGACTTGCACCAATGGGCAATGAAAATGTCATCGCCAATAAAGATGCAGGCTTGCCTTCCGATGCTCCTTCCATTGTGGCGGCGTACGAGTTGGAGAAGCATTTTCCAAATGACGGGGACATTCCCTTATTTGGAGTGTTCCATAAGGACGGAGAGTTGTCAGATGAAGAGCTTATCGGATTTTCGAAAGCTATTGAATCGTTGAAAGAGGATAAAGCGTTTGAAGAGGTGGATGTCATTCCTTTATCCCAGTTCAACCCCGAGCTGCGAGAGACATTCCTCTCGGAGAATAAAGAGACATTCTTCATTCCATTGACGGTACCGCAAACCCTGGAAGGAAAGGATTTGAACAAATTAGTCCTGTCCATAAAGGAATCAGTCGGCAGTCAAATCGAAAATACGATCGAATTGTCTTGGACGGGTCCGGCCGGAATTGCTTCGGATGCGGTTGAGCTGTTCAGTCGAGCGGATATCGTCCTGTTGCTGTCAACGGTAGGCCTGATTTTAGTTCTACTTCTCGTCATTTACCGTTCTCCTCTGTTGACGCTCATCCCTTTAGTGGGCGCAGGTATCGTTTACGCAGTGGTTGATAGGATCATCGGCTTTACAACCGCACAAGGCTGGTTCGGCGTCGATAGCCAGGCGCTGTCAATTATGACGATTCTTTTATTCGCGGTCATAACGGATTATTCATTGCTCATCTTCTCTCGTTATCGGGAGGAATTGAAATTGCATGAGAATGCAAGTGAGGCGATGAGAGAAACGATCCGTCACGTAAAAGAGCCGATTTTCTTCAGTGGCAGCACGATTCTTTTAGGTGTTGCGACATTATTTTTTGCTCTGTATGAGCCGTACCGTAATTTTGCACCGGTTTTTGCAATTGCTGCAGGTGCCATGCTTATTGCTGGATTGACATTATTGCCGGCATTGTTTGCGGTGATCGGCAGAAAAGCATTCTGGCCAGTCATTCCAAAATACGGTGAGGCGACAGTTGAAAAGAAAACGGTTTGGGGGAAAGTGGCGGCTGTCGTTACGAAAAAACCGTGGCAATTCATGATTCCAATCCTCTTGTTGCTAGCGTTAGGCGCATGGAATATGACGAACATGAAAGAATCATATGATCTAATTGCATCGTTTCCGGAAGACTTATCATCTAGAGTCGGATACGAGAGGCTAGGAGAGGATTTTTCGAAAGGAAGCTTAGCCCCTGGAACATTGCTATTTGTAACCGAAAGCGAATTTGAGATGGAAGCAATGAGGGCAGTGATTGACCGAATCGAAGAAGATCCTGCCATTGCCAGTGTGACGTCGCAAGGCAATCCGTTAAGCGAAGATGGGAAAGCCGCAAAATTCTCTCTCATATTTGAAGGCAACCCTTATGATGAGGACGCGTTCGATGCAGTCGTAAAGTTACGGGAAAACAGTGACAAGATCTTGAAAGAAGCGAACCTATCAGATACATCGATGTATATTTCTGGTGAAACTGCAGTCAATGCCGATATACGGGATGTCAATGATCGGGATACGTGGATTGTCATTATCTTAATGACTGTTTTGATTACGCTCATGTTAGGGTTCCAAACGCGGTCGATCATCGCACCGATTTACATGATTGGGAGCATTTTGCTGTCATTTGCGGCAACGTTAGGGTTGTCGTACTACTTATTTGAAGTGTTTCTTGACTTAGAAGGCATTAACTATCGAATTCCGCTCTATGCATTTGTCTTCTTAGTTGCATTGGGCGTCGATTATTCCATTATGCTCATAGCAAGGATTCGTGAAGAGATGAAAGTCATGCCGTTTGACGAAGCGGTGCGAAAAGGAGTCGAGCGCACCGGGGGAGTCATCAGCTCGGCAGGGGTCATCTTAGCTGCGACATTCCTTGTGCTTGCAACAATGCCGATCTATGAATTGAAGCTATTCGGGTTCATTATGGCCCTTGGAATTTTAATCGACACGTTTATCGTCCGTCCATTGTTGATTCCCGCTGTTTTAGTGCTCCTTGGCAAATGGAGCTTTTGGCCGAAACGTATTTAATAAATGAAAAACGTCACTTCCTATGTTGGGGAGTGGCGTTTTTGTCTGCTATTCACTTTGCACCAGTCATGTACTCGATTGTCCGTAGCAATCCTTCCCGATAGGAAGTGCGAGGAAGCGGACCGATATCATTTTCATATTTAGCCCCATCCAACACAACCGGTTCTTCATTCAAATAAAACATTTCAACTACTTCACGCATATCAGCATTGAAAATGCCGAGGAACCGAATTAGATTTTTTGATACAGTCCAAACCGGTTTATTGTATCCAGAAAGTTCACGGATAATCTGAACGAGTTCTTTCCCGGTAATGACATCATAAGCAGGAATATTATAGTTTTGGCCATAGGCATTGTCGTTCATCGATAAGTTGACCGCAGCCTTTGCTCCGTCCGGTGTGTAAATAAACTCTCTTGCTATCGTTTGGTCTCCGACGAACATTGCCTTTTTATGCTGAACAGCATCCTTTAAAGTGTAATGCAAAATTGTACTTTCAGCATTCGGGCCATAAAAATCTGGAAAGTGGGCAATGATCGTTGGAACGTTTGATTGTTTGACAAGCTGCTCTACTTGTAAACGGATTTTCCCCTTTTTTGTATGGGGCTGTTTTGGTGTGTTTTCCGTCACCTTAGCCACGTTCGATCTGCCATAAGCATAAATATTATCGACCAGTACAAGTTTTGTATTTTGAATTTCTGCTGCCTTTACAACATTCCCGATGAAAGGGACTAATTTATCCTCCCATTCCTTATAAGGAATATTGGCTGCTTGGAAAATAATATCTACATCTTTGGCTACATCTACGATATCTTGCAAATTGAAAATGTCTCCGGTTTTTATAGTAATTTCACGCCGCTCCTCATACAGATTCCTTAGTTTCTGCTCCGAACGGGCAAATGCAGTCACTTCAATTCCTCTTTCAATTAATTCATTCACAATCGAAAATCCCATTCCGCCGGAAGCTCCTAAAACAAGAGCTTTCTTCATATGAATTCCCCCAAATTTATTATTTGACCACTGTTCAAATGAGGTGGAAAAAAGAAAGCCAAGGATGGCTAACTTTCAAATGTACCTTTCAGCAAAAAACGAACGTGCCCCTTTGCCATATCTTTAACGTCTTCGTATTGAAGGACGTGACGCAAATAGTGTGTGACAAACCCATGCAAGGATAAGAAAATAGACCAAATCTCTTGTATGGATAGCTGTTTCTCACATAAACTTTGCACGGTTTGGGCAAATAATTCATACGTTTTGTTCGGACTTTGATTGATGCAGTTTCGCACTTCTTCATCTTTGATTAAGAACATGATTTCATAATGGCTTTGATGGTTTAAACCAAATTCGATATAACCGAGCAAGATCGCTTCAAGCTTTTCCTGCGGAGCAAGAGGGGCTTGTGCGAGCTCCAGCAATCTCTGTTCCAACATACCGAAATGCTCTTCAACGAGTGCATAAAATAGCTCTGCCTTATTGGTAAAATGATAATAAATAGCTCCATGGCTATAACCAAGCTCTTTCGCGATTTGCCGCATCGAAACGTGCTCATATCCTTTGACAATAAATAAATCCCTTGCAGCATCCATGATCATCTCCCGGGTAAGATCACGTTGCGCAGATTTTCGAGATGCCATAGTACCTCCTCATTTGACCACTGTTCAAATAAATTGTAAATACTTTTTAGATAGTTGTCAATTGTTAATTGCGTGTTAATGGATTACGAACAAGTTCTTTTCATATTAACCGATAAAGAGAGGGACGTTAGTTACTAAATATAGTAAAAATGGCTGGTTAAGTATAAGGGACTAATCTATCATCTTTTTTGTGAGTTTAAGAGTCGACACCACGCCAAAAGTGCAAGCGGCTATTAGGTTTTTAGAGCCTCTAATCCTATGGGTAATAGTACAAATGTAATTAAATTATTGGAGAAATTTAGCATTTTTTGTTGCTATATGCAGAAGTCTATGTTACTATTTTAAGGAATTTAGTTGGCAAACCTTTTGAAAGAAAGGGACGCAAAGCTCCAGGTCTAAAGCAATTGATGCTATGATGGCTGAGCTGCATAAAACTAGATATTCTTCTGGTTTTTAATTTGCCTATTTCTAAATTAGAGATGGCTTTTTTTTTGTGGAAAAATTATTTTCTGATTAGGAGGAAAAGAAGGGCATGCGTTGGTTAAAAAACATTCCGCTTAAGTTCAAATTGTTGCTTACTGTTTTCGCTATTGTCATTGCTTTATTCGCTGTCACAACTACACAAAGCATCTCCCAACTAAAAAGTCAGCTGGAAGGCGATCTTGAGCAAGAGCTTAAAAGCGTCGGCCTATTGACGGCTATGCAGCTTGATTCGAAAGATGTAGAAAAGGTGTTAGACGCAAAAGGAGAATCCGACCCGGACTTTTTGAAGGTACAAGAACAGTTAGACCATATCTTGGAACAGCAAGGCATTATGTTTTGGAGCTATATTTGGAAGATGGAAGATGGCGGAGTCAACACTGTCGGCTATACGAATAATTTGAACGAAGTGTATGAAATTGGCGAATTATTCACTGACATTGCACCTGTACATATGACAGCGGCAAAGCTTGCGATTGAAAATGACCGACCAGAAGTGACAAGCATCTTTGAAGACTCGTTCGGATCGTGGAGAACTGTTTTCAGCCCATTGAAAGATGAGAATGGAAATACGATCGCTGTTTTAGGTATTGATTACTCAGCGGACTATATCCAGGCGATTATTAAGAATAACATTACGAAGCAAATTCTGATTGCTGTTATCGGTCTTGTCATTTTGTTTGCAGTCCTATTCTTTACGATTATCCGTTTGCTCAGCCCGTTGAACAAAGCGGTTATCATTGCCAATCAAGTAGCAGGCGGTGATTTGCGCGATGTTGAATTGGATGAATCAAAAGATGAAGTTGGAAAACTATCCGGCTCCATTAAAGAGATGGTGTCCAATTTACAACATGTCATCATGAATATTCGAAACACGTCAAATGTCATTGCATCTTCTGCAACACAGCTGACGACAACTGCTGAAGAGTCTTATAGAAATGCGGCGAATGTTTCGAGAGAAATCGATCATCTCGCGAAAAACGCTGAAACGACGATGGTTATGACGGTGGAAACAGCTTCTGCTATGGAAGAGTCAGCAACGAGCATTCAACGGATTGCTGAATCTGCGCATACCGTTTCGGAATCATCATACTTCACTTCAAATGCCGCAAAGGAAGGAAATGAAGTGATTCAGCAAGTCATTGACCAAATGCAATTGATCAATGAGTCTGTCAATCAAATTGATGCAACGATTCAAGGATTAAATGATAACTCGAATCAAATCAGCAATATTGTAGATATCATTACAAATATCGCAGAGCAGACGAATTTATTGGCATTGAATGCGGCGATTGAGGCAGCAAGAGCCGGCGAGCATGGAAAAGGATTCGCTGTTGTAGCGGGAGAAGTTAAAAAATTGGCCGAGCAATCTGCTCATTCGGCTTCCGAAATTTATAAGCTCATTAATGATATTCAATCAAACTCGAACCACTCTCTACTAGTAATGGAAAAAGGGAAAGAGAATGTACGCGTCGGATTGGATCAAACAGCGAAGGCAGGAGACATTTTCCAAGAGATTGTCAATTCTGCTGAAGAGGTTGCAGGTCAAATCCAAGAAATTTCAGCTGCGTCACAAGAGATCTCCGCTTCTTCAGAAGAAGTGGCTGCGTCGGTTAATAATATGAAGATAGCATCACAGCAATCAGCTGATCTCTCGGTTAATGTATCGAATTTGACGAATGAGCAACTCAAGTCTATGCAAGAAGTGATGGAGGCTTCCAAGTCATTGGACAAAACAGCGGAAGAGCTCCAGTCATTGATCAAGCGATTTGAATTATGAGGTGAAATGGAATGAAATTAGGTCTTGAAGGTAAAAACGTACTTGTTACCGGCGCCAGCATGGGAATCGGAAAAGCGATCGCTGTGCAATTTGCGGAGCACGGGGCAAACGTTTTGATCAATTATATCGGTGATCAAGAAGTTGCCGAGCAAACACGGCAAGAAGCAGAAAAACACGGAGTTCGTGCATTGACATACCTTGCGGATGTATCGGATTCAAGCCAAGTCCGCGACATGTATGCATATATGGATGAACAATTCGGCGGCATCGATATTTTAGTGAATAACGCAGGATTTGCGCAAGACGCTCCGATTACGGAGATGACGGATGAACAATGGGATCGAATGATTAAAGTCCATCTCTACGGCTGTTTCAATAACAGCCGTGAAGCGGCAAAGAGGATGAAACAGCAAAATAAAGGAAAGATCATCAATATCTCTTCCGATATCGGAAGCTTAGGGTGCGAAGAGTTCACCCATTATTCAGCTGCGAAAGGCGGCATCAATGCATTTACGAAGGCGATGGCCCGAGAATTAGCTCCAAATATTTTAGTAAATGCAGTAGCGCCAAGCGGCACGCATACAAATATTTTGCATGCTTTCGGAGAGAATTATGTTGAAGAAGAATCAGCAAAATATCCACTGAAGCGATTGGCCCAACCAGAAGAAATTGCAAAGAGTGTCTTATTTTTAGCTTCGGATAACGCGAATTTCTACACGGGACAGATTTTGACACCAAATGGCGGCGTCGTCATGAACGGCTAAGAAAAAGACGGGAGACTATGGAACGATGAATATTGTTGTATTTGGATTGTATTTGATTTTTATTTATTATATTGGTTACAGAGGTTATAAACGGGTCAATTCAGCAGAGGACTTAATTGTAGCAGGATGGAGCATGCCACTGCCTGTCGTTACGGGCAGCTTGGTTGCGGCTATGCTGGCAGCCCCATTCTTCTTCGCTGCTGTAGGCTCAGGCTATACGAGCGGCGGTTTTGAAGGCGCTGCGACAATGGGAGGCCTCGGAACATGTATGATTCTAGGTGCACTTATCTGGACGAAACCGCTTAGAAGATTAAGAGGCTGGACGTTAGCGGATTATTATGGATTACGATATGGCAGTAAAAAGTTAGGTGCGTATACCGGAATCGTTATGGCTGTTGCTTTCGGTGTTTTCAACGCAGCAGCATTGACCGTAGGTGGTACATACATTATCCAACAGCTTTTCCAGATTGACTTTATTCCAGCTGCCATACTGTTCGTTTCTTTGACAGCTTTATACTCTGTCATTGGCGGGCTTTGGGCGGTTGCCTATACTGAGATCGTGCAAGGGGCGCTTGCCATTGCAGGTATTTTAGGGATTACGATCTTTATTTTCTTTTATTATCCGGATGTCACGTTCAATCCGGAATGGTGGAATATTAGTGAATTATTGAACCGTGGCGGGGTAGAGTTCTGGACGCTGTACTTAGTATTAGCATTAGGGGACATACCTGCAGTCGATTTAGGTCAGAGGGTTGCCGCGGCAAAAAATCCGCGTGTTGCCCAAAGGAGTATGATTATCGCAGGCTCCATCGTCATTGCAATCAGCTGGATTCCGGGCATGTTAGGGGAAGCGTTCAAATCGATCTACCCGAACAGCTCTAATCCGGAAACATTAATGCTTGCCTTTGCGCAAGGGTATTTCCCGCCAATCTTAGCTGCCATCTTCTTGACTGCTATGGCGGCGATGGGTATGTCCACAGTGGCAGCATGCTATGTGGCAACTTCCGGGATTGTGACGAAAAATATTTATCTAGATTTCATTAACCCGAACCCCGAACCGAAAAAGCTATTATTCTTTTCACGAAGTGTCATCTTCCTAAGTGCTATGTTAGGCTTATTTATGGCAATCGGTGCGCAAAAAGTAATCGACCTGGCATATTTAGCATGGGATATCGTATTCGTTACGCTATTCTGGCCAATTTTATTAGGACCATTCTGGAAACGTGTAAGCACACCGGCCGTTTGGGCGAGTATATCTGTAGGGCTCGTCTATTACCTCGTTACATCGTTAACTGGTGTACCTGGTCCGACGACAACTTCGGATGGATTCCTCGGTCTGTTGGATGAATTATGGCATATGCCGGTCTTCTCGGGTGTTATCATTTCTGGACTGACAATTATTATTTTAAGCTTCGTAATCCCACCGTCCCAGCATGTATTAGATATGCATAAGATTGAAAAGGATAAATCATTGGACGACGTAGGAAGTAAAGAAGAATTAAGTGTCTAATAGAATGTGAAAAATCCACTTGGGTCCCGAGGGCTCAAGTGGATTTTATTACTGGTACTATTTTATACGCCTCGCTTATTCCCCCACACAAGGGCATGCAATTGTGGCAGCACCTTCACATCGTTCATAATTGGGGAAGCGACAGCCAAATCAATAAGCCATTCAAACCGTTTCAATAAGTTGGATACGAGATAGGCGTCATCTGTTGTTGTCGTGTCATCGTTACCTACTTGCAAATAGAAAGGGACCGATGGGTAACGGAGATGGACTTCTTCCGCAAATTTGAAATCCGTTTCATCGAAAACAACGATTTTCAGACTTGCGTTTGTATCTGTCAGTTTCTCCATGAAATGATCCAGTTTGTTGAAATCCGTTATCATTTTTGAACTCGGTGGTTTTGGAGAAAGTGTGATATCGTCGATGTTCAACAACCAATCTTGCCAAAATGTAGCTTGTGTTTCGACTGCAACTTTCCAACCTTCTGCATGGCAAAGATCGACGAGTTCTCCGATCCCTTTATGCAAAGCAGGATTTCCACCTGAAATCGTAACATGCGAAAAGGACTGTCCACCGATTGCTTTCAGTTCATCAATAATGTCTTGCGGGCGTTTCGAAACGCTTTTGCCTGTGCCGTCCCATGTGAAACTGGAATCGCACCAAGCACAAGAATAATCGCAGCCCGCCGTCCGAACAAACATCGTTTTTTGACCGATGACCATTCCTTCACCTTGGATTGTAGGGCCGAACACTTCCATTACGGGAATTTTCATAGTAACTCCTCCCGTACCGGGCGATAGACAACATAGCTCGTTGGCGTTTCCCGAACGACCACTTGGAGGCACACAGGACGATTGTCTCGTGTGAGGAGAACATCCTGAATGGATTTCCAAATTTGTTCTGCCAATCGTTCAGTTGTCGGAAAGGTATTTTGGAACTCAGGATGATCATTCAACACGGAATGATCATATTTTTTATGGATGAGATCTTTCAGTTGCTTGAAATCAATCAAAAAACCGAGCGGATCCAGCTCATTCCCTCCGATGGTGACATTAATAAAATACGTATGCCCATGCATCACTTTGCATTTTCCGGCATCCTCATGGGGAATGAAATGCGCAGCTGAAAAATTCATGTCCTTGTTTAATTCGAATCGATAGTCATGTTGTACTTGCGGATAAAATTGCTGCATCATTTAGCTGCACCTGCAGTCTTGCGTGCTTGATACGCCGCAAGCCCTTCATTACGCAGCACACACGCAGGGCATTCTCCGCATCCCGTACTCGGTACGCCCTTGTAGCAAGTGAGCGTTTTTTCCTGCACCAAATCGAGCGCTCCAAGTTCACCAGCCAGCTCCCATACTTCGGATTTATCAAGCCACATTAACGGCGTATGGATGACAAAGTTTCCATCCATGGCCAAATTCAGCGTCACATTTAAAGATTTAATAAAATTGTCGCGGCAATCAGGATAACCGCTAAAATCCGTTTCACTCACTCCGGTGATTAAGTGCCGTGCGCCGATTGCATCAGCGTAGACCGCCGCGAAAGATAGAAACAGATGATTTCGTCCAGGTACGAACGTTGACGGCAATTCGCCATCCACTTCCGTCACTTCAATGTCATCCCGTGTTAGCGCATTGGCTGATAACTGGTTAATCAAATTCATATCCAGCAAATTGAACGATACGCCAAGTTCCTCCGCGATTTTTCGGGCACATTCGATTTCATCAGAATGCCGTTGCCCGTAGTCGAACGTCACCGTTGAGACTTCCCGGAAGTTTTTTAATGCCCAAAATAGGCACGTCGTGCTGTCTTGACCGCCACTAAAGACGACTACTGCTTTTTCATTTTTCATTGTACATATCTCCTTAGTTTTTTATAGAGGGAGTTTGCGAACCTCTTTTTTGAACCTTGTTCATAATACCATAGGTGAGAGTGGTTGGGGGAGGGCGAACAAAAAGCGGTTCCAAATAGAAATTGGCTGACATGAATCCGGTTTAATACCGTCTTCATATCAGCCAATTAGCTACTCTTTTATTTTTGAAACACCAAATTCAATTTTCCATTCTCCAACGATAGGCTTGCATCAAACTTGTTCCCATTGTTTGCGGTAAATCCTTTGATTGTATTCGTTTTCCCTTTCGTGCAAAGGAGCTTCACTTGTGCGGGAGTCAGTTTCTTCTTCAAGAATGTCCCCGGGAAAGTCTGTTTACAGCCGTTTTTATAATTGCTGCAGCCATAAAATTCTTTGCGCGCAATGATGGTTCCGCTTTTACAGGTCGGGCATGGTGCAACCTCAACTGCCTGATAAGAACCTCGTGATTTTGATTGCCGTGGTGGAACCTTTGTCGCATCGATCGGTTTGGCTTCCAGTTGTTGCGGGACTTCTTCCAATAGCTTCGCAATGAACTTTGCGATATTGGTAAGGAAGTGTTCTCCGGTTCCTTCGCCGTTTCCGATTTTCCGCAAATAGGCCTCCCATTTTGCGGTCATCGACGGACTCGCAAGCAGATTCCCTTCAATCGCTTCGCAAAGCACCCGTCCCTTAGGCGTAATTGAAACGATGTTTTTTGACACGGTAATATAGCCATGCTTTTTAATCGTTTCGATGATGCCGCTTCGGGTCGCTTCCGTTCCAAGCCCTTCAATCTCTTTCAAAATATCGGTCTCTTCTTTATCATCTACGAGCTTTCCGCACGTTTTCATCATCGCAATGAGTTGTCCTTCCGTATACGGCTTCGGAGGCTGTGTCTTGCCTTCTTTAATGCCGATTTCGGATTGGACTGTTTCTTGCATGCGGAGCGGTGGCAAGGCAGGGTCGTCCTTTTCATCCTTGGACCGTTGGAATAAAGCCTTCCACCCTAGATCCCTTTCCGTTTTACCAGTTGTGAAAAACGGTAAGCCATTTACATCCGTCGTCACTTTCGTTTCGGTATATAAATAATCGGTATGGAACATCGCAAGTGTCGTGCGGACGACCTCTTCATATAAATTCCGCTCTAGCGGCGACAAGCGGCCAAGTACCGCTTGTGTCGGGATTTTCTTCGTCGGGATGATCGCATAGTGTTCCTGTACCTTTGAACTATCGACATACCGCTTTTTCGGAGCGAAGGAAGCGACAGGGAATGGGTGGCCGATCAACTGTTGGTAATCGCCGACTTGATCTTTCAAGTACGCAAATTCATTCGGCGTAATATGGCGCGCATCCGTACGAGGATAGGTGACGAGCTTCTTCTCATAGAGATCCTGCATCGTCTTCAATACGTTCGCAGGACTTGTCTTCCACCTGCGATTCGCAGTCGCTTGCAATGTCGACAACGAATGCAGCTGCGGTGGCGGCGTCCGTTTATCGGTATGAGTGACCGAAGTGATGACGCCGGGTGAGTTCGGCTGAATATGATGTTTCGCTAGGAGTGCCTGAATGATTTCACGTTTCGGCTCTTTCGCTTTCGCCTTCCCTTTATAAGTCCCTTGTTCTCCCGTGAAGGTCGCTTCTACTTCGAAGAACGGTTCAGATACGAATGTCTCAATCTCTCGTTGTCGTTGGTAGATCAAATAAACCGTCGGCGATTGGACCCGTCCAATCGGAAACACTTCCTGAACGCCTTTCGCCTTCAATAAAAGCGTATACAACCGAGACCCGTTCATGCCGACAAGCCAATCACTGATTTGACGGGCTTTCGCTTCTTCGTACAACTGAAGATCCTTGCGGTTGTCACGCAAATTTGCAAACCCTTTTCGCACTTCATCCACTTCGAGCGAATTGATCCAAAGCCGCTTGATCGTCTGATTGCGAGCGCCGGTTTGATTATAAATGCTGTAGAAGATGTTCGAGCCTTCCCGGTCCACGTCACATGCATTGATAACCGTATCCGTTCCGCGAATGAGCTTCTTTACAACTTGAAATTGCTTGAATTTCCCCTTTGCCACTTGAAACTCGTATCGGTCAGGTAGGATTGGCAGACTCCCAAGCGACCAACGCTTCCAAGCCGGATTGTATGCATGCGGTTCCTTCAATTCAACGAGATGGCCAACACCCCAAGTGATGTAAGCTCCTTCTGGGAAAATTGGACACGGAGTGATCTCGAGGAACCCCTCATGCTTCCGCACGGAAAAAGCGTCTGCATACGCTTTCGCTTGGGATGGCTTTTCGGCTAGGATGACAGGTTTCATGAACACACCTCTTTTCTATCGATACGTGAAACGTTTGTTCTTTATTATCTCATAGAAGTGGCAGGATTTCTATTTGATTTGATGGAGATGGGGGTACGCTTAGACGCGAATTAATTGAGCTCACACCGGTCGCGGCAGTTGGGCTATTTTTTTTTGCTGTAAATTGCAGTTGACAAAACATAGTTACAAACATATACTAAGTACAAATAGATAGTTACAAAATTAAACTAAGTGAAAGGGAGGGAGTAGGAGGATGGAAAAGGTGAAGGGGTATTTGGCGGAATGGTCGGTATTTGAAAAGGTATGGGTGACAGTTTTCACGGGGATTACGGTTTATCTCTATTTTGCGTTTCAAGATACGCTGTTAGGATTGGTCAGCTCGATTTCCGGGATGTTGTGCGTAGTGTTAGTGGCAAAGGGGAAGGTCTCAAATTATCTGTTCGGAATCGTGCAGACCGTCATCTACGGCTATATCGCTTATGGGTATGGGCTGTACGGAGAGTCAATGCTCAACTGGCTGTTTTACTTTCCGACGCAATTTATCGGAATCTGGATGTGGATGAAGCATTACAAGAGAAAAGAAGATTCGGAGCAAGGCGAGAACGTGTATGTGAAGCGACTAACGAAAAAAGGGTGGGCTATTGTAATCGGCTCATTTGTAGTAGGGGCGCTCTTGTATGCCGAGTTATTGATACTGTTGTCAGCACAGCAAGTGAGGATTGACAGCATGGCGGTTGTCCTATCGGTAATTGCCCAGATTTTAATGGTGCAGCGATATGCGGAGCAGTGGGTACTTTGGATTTTGGTGAATGCCTTGACGATCACGCTATGGCTTATCACGTTGCTACAGACAGGAGGCAACGATTGGAACATGGTCATTATGTGGACGGCGTTCCTGGTGAACTCAGTGTACGGTTATATGAACTGGGTGAAATTATCGAAGGTGCAAAAAGTTAAGGTTGTGTAATAGTTGGATAACAGGAGAAGGGAGAAGACGAAAATGGCAGAAATTGAAATAAAAGAATCGATGACAATCGGGCATTACGGAGGGAAATTCATTCCCTTCCATAAAGGGCATTTATACGCAATTACGAAAGCGGCGGCACAAGTAGATAAGCTATACGTGTTAGTCGGTTACCATGAGGAGCGGGACAGAAAGTTGTGCGAGGAAGCAGGGTTGGATTACATCGATTTTAGAAGGCGGCAGCAGTGGATCATGACCTCCACGAATAATATGCAGAATGTAACGGTACTGGCAGTGAAAGACCCTTATTCAGACGACATGGAGTATCTATGGTTAGAGGGCGGCAGAAGGATGATCGAGGTGATTCCGGAGAAGATCACCCATATATTCAGTTCAGAAAGTGAGTACGATTACTGGTTCCGGCGCATCTACGGGGAGGAAATCAACCATGTCGTAATTGATGAAGCTCGAGAAATCTTTCCAATTAGTGCAACGAAGATACGGAACGAGGGGGTCTTTGCGAATTGGGATATGATTCCCGAAGCAGCGAAACCGTACTATACGAAGAAAGTCGCTATTGTCGGCGTTGAATCTTGCGGGAAGTCCACCTTGACGAGGAATCTTTCTCAGCTGTTCGGCACGGAGTACGTGGAGGAATACGGGCGTACGGTTAGTGAGGAAATCGGGGACGGAAGTTCATTGCTGACCGAAGAGCATTACAAGGAAATCGTATTCGGGCATAAGCATATGGAATTTCAAAAGATTAAGAAGGCAAATAAGCTATTGTTCATTGATAGCGAAGCGGTCGTATCCCAGTATTACGCTAAAATGTATTTAGGGCGGGAGCTGGACTTTATCGAGGGGGTTATCCAGTCGCAGGATTATGATTTGTACTTATTTTTGGAGCCGGATGTGAAATGGGTTGCGGATGGGTATCGGACATTCAATGATCCGGAAGTGCGGAAAAAGACAAATGAAATCCTGAAGAAAATGTTTGATGACCGGGGAATCAAATACGTAACAGTGAGCGGAAACTATGAGGAACGGCTGGATCAGGCAATTGAGCATATTACAAAGCTCATTGCGAAGTAACGGAGAGGGGTTCGATGCCTCTCTTTTTTGTGGGAAATGCGCTTGTAAAAAGGGGAAGATAGTATTAAGATGCAACTAAGTGATTCGGCAGAGAGGGGAAAATGCAATGGATGATCAATACTTACAGAACCTTAGCGAGGCGGAATTTCTCGAGCAATATAAAAAAACGGAGATAAATAAATATAAAAAGCCATCGATTACGACAGACATGGCAATCTTCACAGTAGTGACTGAACCGGCTCCGGATAAGAGGAAAAAGGCGGAGAAGGAACTGCAGCTGTTGCTCATCCAGCGCGGAGGACATCCGTATAAGGGCGACTGGGCGTTAGCGGGGGGATTCATGGGAATCGACGAAGATCTTGATACGGCTGTGCAGCGGGAATTGAAGGAGGAAACGGGGGTAGATGGCGTTTATGCCGAGCAACTTTACACATGGAGTGCGGTAGACCGGGATCCCCGAATGAGAATTGTGAGTGTCAGCTATTTAGCGCTCGTTGACCAAGAGAAATTGCCGCCTCTGCAAGCAGGGGACGATGCGGAGGATGTCAGGTGGTTTACCGTAAAGGATAAAACAGTCGAAATTCGGGATGAAATGGAAAGCGGGTTGAGGAAACGCACGGAGGAAATTGAACTGGAGCTGACTTCTGGGGATATCAAGGTGTCTGCAACGGTAGAAAAAGTAACGGTGACAGATGGAGCGAACACTAAAACGACGATGTCGATAACACATCGGGACGGGATTGCCTTTGACCATGCCGAAATCATTTTGTACTCATTGGAGCGGTTACGTGGGAAAGTGAACTATACGAATATCGCATTTAATTTAGTGGGGGATGAGTTCACGCTGCCAGATCTGCAGCAAGTGTATGAGGTGATTTTGGGTAGGAGTCTAAACAAAGTGCAGTTCCGACGCCACGTAGAAGATATGGTAGTGGACACAGGAAAAGAAATTAAAACTGGCGCATATAGACCATCGAAGCTGTACAAGTACAATGAAGGTTGGGTATATGACCAATGGAAATAAGGAGTATTCCGGGAGCTAGCTGGAATAAATAACGTGAAAACAGATGAAGAAAAACGAGTCGTTTGACTTCACCTGTTTTAAGACCGGGGCTTGGGCTTCAATTTCTTCAAGTGCAAATTCTATTCACTCAACTCGGCTGTTAATGTCTTTCGGCTAATAAAGTAACCTTGGACAGTGAAAATCAGGCATGTTAAAAGGAAAAAGACGCTGATGACAGCTAGGACTGTTGAATGATCAAATACGACTACAGCATTCGTGTCAATAGAAGCAAGCAGTTGCGTGAACAGGTAGCCTACTATAGTTCCGACCGTTAAACTGAATAAAACAAATGATAGTACTTGTGTCAAAATCAGCTTAATTAGCCCGTTTGGCGTAAGACCGACGAGTCGCTGGATTGCATAGTCAATACGTTTTCCATAGATTGTATGCAGTAACGTTTGAATGACTCCGATACAAGTAGCCGTAATTAGAATGACTAAAACCCCTACAAACAAACTCCAACGCTGATAAAACATTTGGTTGTTCTCTTCCGTAAAGGTTTCATAATCCGAAAAGGTGAGTGCGGGCCATCGCTCATGTAAAAACTGCAATTCCATCATTGTCTGTTTACTATCCGTTGTGTCCACCATGATTTCATTCACTGTTACGTTAGAATTGATTGCAATTGGAGAGGACCAATCAAAATAGATGTCTATATTCGAAATATGATCCGCTATGTCGATAACTTGGACGGGCTCGACGCCTTCGGTTTTTTGCAATTCATAATTAAAAATGCCGGTTTGGAGCCAATCGCCAATCCAAAGTCCGTTATCTTCAGCAAATTGAGATGAAATAATGACACCATTATCAATCTCTCCGTGTAGTTCTTGAATTTTCCCGATCTCAAGGAATTTATCCATGTCAATGGCGGCAAAGTTCTCGCCTTGCCATCTTTCATTCAAAAAGAAATCTACAATCGGATAGTTGCTCCTCGCATAGGCGTGATTAACAGAAGGAAGTGCCTCGATATCTTGGATAATATCATTCGTCAAAGTAGGGTCTTGTAAATCATTGTGAATGACAACAGGCGTCTCGTACAAAAACTGGATGTAGGCTTTTTCATTTTCTTGGACAGTTTTAAAAAGTGATGTTCCAAAAATTAATATAACCATTAAGCCGATAATACTAAGCACGATGGGCATGTTTTTCCTCACTTGCGGCATCAGTTGCTGACAGGCTAAATATGCTTCCTTTCCAAACAGCATTCGGATTGGTTGAAGGACAGCATTTAGAAGTAGACTGAATAGATACGGCATCAAATAAAGAATGACGATGCAAATAATCAAAGATCCGATGACCGTTTGCAAAGCTTGTTGGCTACCATTTTGCTCAAATATCGCGGAGAAAAGGCAAATACCGGCTATTGAAAGCATAAGACCAGCCCCGTATAACTTCGTTTTTGTCATACGAGGTAACGATTCGTTATTATCTGAAGCGATTTGTAGCGGCAAGAGACTCATGCTTTTTCTCACTTGCCATTGCATAATGCCTTGAAGGATCGCGTAAGTGATTGCACAAATAATTATCGCTAGCCATAATGGGAAATCTGTTTTAGCTTCCGGTAGTTGCATCTTTTCAATGAGTAGCGGCAACCATTGCTTAATGATTACTAAACTACATAGAGTACCCAAAATAACGCCTGATGAAATAATGGTTTGAAGCTGCATTTGAACAATTTTCCCGACTTGATTTTTGGTCGCGCCGAGTGCACGTAGTACCATCAGTTGCTCCCTCAATTTGAAAAATACAAGTTGGAATGTAGAAGTCAACAGCACCGTAGTGATTATCAAAATGAATGCAGAGAGCACAATCATAAAAATAGCGAGTGATTGGAAATTGGCTTTCACAAAATCATATTCATTTGTAATATCGATTCGTAATGTATCGTCTAGCTCCGTAATATTTTTCGCAACTGTTGAAGAGGTGGCATTTTTAGTAAGCTTAATTAATGTAAAGAGCCCAGCAGCATCGTCATTTTGAATCCATTGTCTGACTGTAGTATTTGATAATATGACAATTTTCACATCTGTAGTCCCAGGGAGAGGCGTTAGAATTTCTTTAATTACATATGGCATGGAGTCAATTTCGATTGTATCGCCAATCGATTTGTTGAAAAGGGAAGCAATCTTTTGTGATACGATTACTTCATTTTCCCCTATATTTCGCTCAAAATGATACCGACTTTTTACAAGATTATCATTATCAACGCCTATTGTATAAACAGACGGCAAATCATTTTCAACATTTGTCGCAGTAAGTAGTACGGGGGATACTTCCGCTACACCTTCGATCGCGGCGATGGAATGGAGTTGTTCTGAAGTCAACCATTTTTGCTGATCCGGGTTATAACCAACTGTCATATCCGCATTGCCGAACAGCTGATAGATCTCTGATTCCATTTGCGCTTTGGCGTTCCAAATATACACGCCCATCGTCATGATTAAACAAATTGAAACGGTAATAATACTGATGCTTGTAAATACTTGGGTCTTAGCTGCACGAAATAATTTAAGGGCAATCGATTTTAGGTTGAACATTATTGCTCACCTCGTGTAATGGTCTTAAATTTGGCAAGTATAGTATCCAAGTCAGCATCTGTTTTTTCATTTTGATAGGAATCTACAATTGATCCGTCATGGAAAAATAGTACCCGATTTGCAAATGTTGCAACGTACGGATCATGCGTAACAAGCAAAATGGTTTGTCCATTCTGTTGTAGTTCTACAAGCAATTGTAGAATCTCATCTGTTGTTTTCACATCGAGGGCGCCAGTCGGTTCATCTGCAAGCAGAATTGGTGGCTTCGTAATAATTGCACGAGCGATGGCTACACGTTGTTGTTGCCCGCCCGACAGCTCATGGGGGCGATGCTTTCGCCAATTTGCAATTCCCAATTGTTCCAACATCTCATGTACACGCTTTTCGATATCTTTAGACGGTATATCCTGTAGGATAAGGGGAAGCGCAATATTATCTTCAACCGTTAAATCTTTTAATAAATGAAACGATTGGAAGATGAAACCGATATTTTCTTTGCGGAAATTAGATGCTTTTGGTTCTTTATAAATACTATTTGCTTCTTTTCCAAACAAGAAAATGGTGCCGGATGTTGGTTCATCAATAGCACTAATCATATTGAGCAAGGTGCTTTTACCGGAACCGCTTGTACCCATGATTGCCACCATTTCACCTTGGTAAATCGTGCAGTGAATGTTTGTTAATGCATTTACCAGGTGTTCCTTTTGTTTGAAAACTTTAGACATGCCTTCAATACGTAACACTTCTGTTAATCTTGATTGTGGAACCGGAATTTTCTCAATCACTTCCCTCAACGGATTGAACCCATTCATCTAAATACGCTCCTTTCAACTGTTGGCGCAAAGCTTGTAAACCTCGTCGAATATTCGTTTTTACAGTACCTTCTGGGCAATCTAAAATAAGAGCAATTTCCTTTACTGCAAGGTCTTGATAAAAGCGAAGCAATAAAACAGTTTTATATTTTTCCTCTAACCGACTTAATGCCTGCCATAAATCTAATTGCTCGTCTATATGAGAAGCACTAGTAGATGCATATCCATCAAACGCATGTGGATCAGTAAGTTCGATCTGATTATTTTTTTCTATGTATGATTTACAGCAATTAATGACAATACGAGTTAACCAAGTGGAGAAGTACTTTGGCTCTTTTAGTTTAGGTAATCCTTCATATGCGCGAATAACAGATTGTTGAAAAATATCGATAGCATCATCTTCGTTTCGAACATAAACAAACGCAATTCGATACAATTGTGCCTGTAATGGTTCAAGTAATTGATAGAAGGCTGCTTCATCCCCCAATTGAGCCTTTTCAACAAGTGTGTATTGAGTTGTAGTAATACCGAACACCCCCTCACTCTATTAGACTCCCTAAAGCTCCATTTCGATTCAACTTTATTTTCTTTTTGGCATTTTCTGTGTTTATAGTATGAATACAAAACTTTGTTAGCACAACTATAAGCAAACACTGCAATATTAATTTTTCTAAAGTCGAAAAAGCCCAATCCTCTCTTGAAAAAGAATTGGGCTGACTTGTTAAATTGTGACATCATTGAGTGGCGGCAGTTTTTATTGTAAATTTAAAAATCTCTACATAGGGTTGGATGTTTTTTTACATCTCATATGATAGTGTTGCAGGATCCGTATCGCCAAAAGTCAAATACCACGGTGCCACTAGTGGTCCGCCTGCTGGTACGAACACATCAAAAGTTTTGGTCTTAACGTCGTATCGCCGTACGGAGCCTGCATCAGGTCCACCGCCCGAAATGGGAACAAACAATTTTCCATCTGGTCCGAACAGGATCGCCATTGCGAAGGCACGAGGACCTCCGACAGAATCAAGGTCGATTTTATCGAGAAAAGCGCCTGTTTTACCATTGAAGATCAGAATTTTGTCAGTGTCATTTTCATCTGCGCGGAAACTGGTAACATAAAGGTTTCCATCGGGACCGAAGACTAAGCCTTCAGGACGGTGGAGATTGTTGACTGCATTACTTTCCACAAACACATCAAGGAACGTTCCTGTCTTCAGGCAGAAACGAAGAACCCAGCCATTCAGCGGATCAAAAGGATTAAAGACAGAGACATACAGCAAACCGTCTGGTCCAATGACTACACTACGGGGAAAGAATGGACCTTCTGTGAAACCGGAGTGGTTGAATGTTCCAATAAATTTCCCGGCGTTTCCATAATACGCCCTTATCTCTCCAGGCTGTGGCTCATCATTGATGCTTGCGCTCTCTATGTCTGCGACAATTAGAACATTGTTGTCCGTTAGAACGATACCGCGTGGAGCAAATGGAGCGCCTTCTTGGACGGAACTCACAACTTCGCCGAGAAATGATCCATTCTGTCCGTTGTACTTCAACACATTACCATTCTGGGGTTGGTCAACGTTCTGGTTGGAGACTAGGAGCTTGTCCATGTGCCCAAAGATAAGACCCCGTGGACCATGTAGGCCTCCACTTCCTGGTGTTACAAATGTGCCGAGGAATTTTCCGGTGACAGCATCGAAGCGTTTCACGGTATTGTCGGAAGTGTCACCAATGTAAAGAAAATCTCTATGAAGTCCCAAAATTAATCACCTCCTAAAAACAAATCTAAGTGAAATATTTCACTCACATTACTATATTCCAAAAAGAGTCAATTGAAATGGACAAATCTACTTGAAAATACGATACTCTTCACTTTCCTCATCCATTCATTAACGAAAAGAATCTCCATTCACTATAGCTACTAATAAGAAATCCCGATCCGTTACAACCTTAGAATCGAGTGATTTCTCCTTATTCTCTTGAAATGTATATAATCCAAAATTTGTTGGAAAGATAACAATAGTCCTATGTCATTTAATGGAGTGGGTAACAGTTGGATAAAAGAATGAATAATAGCGAATTAGGAGAATTATGTTTACTTGCTGGAAAAATAATGTTAGAAAACGGAGCAGAGACATACCGAGTTGAAGATACAATGATGAGAATTGCAGGTTCTTTTGGGATTAACAACCCAAACAGTTATGTGACACCAACTGGAATTATATTTTCATTATGTGGAACAGAACAAACCAAATTGGCGCAAATTTCAAAACGGACTACGGATTTATATAAAGTCATTATCGTAAATAGTATATCCAGGAAATTAAGTACAGGGGAGATCTCAGCAGAGGAGGCCTACTCGACTTTAAGAAAAATTGAGAAAGAAAATCTAATGTATCCTATATATGTAAAAGTTATTGCAGCTTCCATCTTGAGCGGATTCTCGCTCATCATGTTTAATGGGGAATGGAAGGACTTTTTTTCCGCATTCCTTGCTGGTGGTGCAGGCTTTTTATGTGTGAGTTATCTTCATCGTTTAGTAGATATTAAATTTTTTACTGAATTTGTAGCGGCTTTAATTGTTGGTCTAGTGACCCATTTTTTCAAATATATTGGTTTTGGACTTGACCTCTCTACTATTATTGTTGCAAGTATTATGCCGCTAGTACCTGGCCTTCTGATTACGAATGCCGTTAGGGATTTAATGGCGGGGCATCTTGTTTCTGGATTATCAAAAGGGGCAGAGGCAGTCTTGACTGCATTTGCCATTGGGGCTGGTGTAGCGATTGTTTTTTCACTCTTTAAATAGATCGAGCAATGCATGGATATGATTGTAAAACTATTGACTAATTTCGTTGTTTCAGGGGCCTTTGCTGTAATATTTAATGTACCAAAGAAAAATATCCTTCAATGTTGCATTGTTGGTATGGTGGGCAGACTTTTACACAGTTCGTTGATGAACCATGATTATGATACAGTACAAGCTACATTAATCGCCTCATTTTCCGTTGGCGTAATTAGTCGAATATTTGCGAAGACCTATAAGGTTCCTGTCATTGTATTTAGCATTTCAGGTATCCTTCCATTAGTACCTGGTGGCTTAGCCTTTGAGGCAACCAGAAATTTTGTTGAAGATAATTACAACTTAGGAATTCAGATAGCCGTAAAAGCCAGTATGACAGCGGGTGCCATTGCTGTTGGACTGGTGTTGTCAGAAGCGATCATGCAAATAATAAAAATAAGAAAGAAATTTCATTTAAATGGTTTTCGCAAGTAAGTTATTGAAAAACGGACAAAAAGAGCTTCTATTGTAATAAAGTATGTAGGCAGGCCAAAATTTTTAAGCATATCTACAGTCCGAAACCCAATCCTTTATAGTTAAGGATTGGGTTTTATATATATTACATCTTTTCTTTAAGTACCAAATCAAATAGTTCAGACCAGTTCGCAATTCGTGGCATATCCAAATGCTGATTATAAGACTGCGTTTTCGCGAACTGTTTCGTCTGACAATCATGCAATGTTTCAAGAACCGCAGGCTTGTCGTCGAAATAATAGTCGAGCTCGAGCTCTTTAATAATATGAACTTTGTCCTCGTCATTCATGCCGTAAAAAAAACGATCTTTCTGGACCGGGAAACCTTGTTCAATCATCCATTCCATTGTACGCTCGCCGTGTTCTTTCGGCCTTGCGGTAATATAATAGATATCATGTCCGTCATTCTCTAGTTTTTGTAACGTTTCCACAGCATCCGGGTACGGTGGACAAGAGGTGAAATAGATTTCTTCGAGCGAACTGTTCCACATCTTGCCTCCTTCTTCGGCTGTCATGCCAAAAAGCTCGTGGATTTCAACTTTGTCGAGTGCATGAAAGAGATTTATATCTACATTTTGATTCAATTTCCTATTGTATAGTTGAAAAGCATGTTCCCGTAAATTAATCAATGTATCATCGATATCAAAGCCAAATTTCATTGTACATCCCTCAGTTTGTTATATATTTCGGATAACCGGTAAACTTGAAATCTTTCCCGATTTGCGTAATGTGGAGATTCTCCAATTCTACGGCATTACGCATGAGTTCAACACCTGTTCCTTCAAGGAATGTAGGCGCAGCTGTTCCTCCAACTAATTTTGGCGCGATATAGATCTCCACTTTGTCGACGAGCTGCTTCTCCAGGAAAGCAGCATGAATCGAACCTCCACCTTCAATTAAGACAGAAGAAACGAGTTTCTCACCGAGAATCCGAACGACGTCATTCGGATCGACATGACGAGTGCCCGAAGTGTGGAAAATCGAAATCCCCAGTTCTTCCAACTGTTTCTTTGCATCTTCATTATATTGAGTAGCAGTGAAAATCCACGTTTCTGCTTGCCCATCTGTTACAACCTTAGAATCAAGAGGAATGCGTAAGGAGGAATCTAAAATAACCCGAATCGGATTTCTCCCGTTCGGAATCCGTGTCGTCAATTCGGGATCATCCTCAATGATAGTATTGACACCGACTAAAATGGCCATATGTTGGTTTCTCAATACGTGTACATCGTGTCTTGCTTCAGCGGATGTAATCCATTTACTATCGGCTGTATGTGTAGCAATTTTTCCATCTAATGTGCTTCCAGCTTTCATCGTCATGAAAGGCTTCTGCTCGACGATGAATTTATTGAACACTTCATTCATCTTTTGCGATTGCTCTTCCAACACACCGATGACAACTTCAATGCCCGCGTCTTCTAAGATCTTAACTCCGTTGCCAGCAACGACGGGGTTCGGATCGAGTGTGGCGATAACTACTTTCTTAATTCCCGCTTCAACAATCGCCAATGCACAAGGGCCGGTCCGCCCATAATGCGAGCACGGTTCAAGGGTGACGTAAATTGTGCCACCCCTCGCCTTTTCACCAGCCATCCGGATTGCATGTATTTCAGCATGCGGTTCTCCAGCCTTTAGATGCGTACCTACCCCGACAATTCGATTCTCATTTACAATGACTGAACCGACAAGCGGGTTTGGATCTGTTTGACCCTTCATCGCTTTTGCATTTTCAAGGGCCAAATTCATATAAAATTCATGGTTAGTCATTCGGGTCGATCCCTTCTTCCCCTAAATGGCCAGAACGTTTAATTTTTGTTTGCAAATATTTCTCATTGAACTCTGATTTATCGCCCCATAATGGTTCTCTTCCCGTAATAGGGAGACCGGCATTGCGCATTGCTTCCAGTTTCCTTGGATTGTTCGTCATGAGTTTGACAGGTTTTGTGCGCAATTTCTTTAACACACGAATCGCGTCGTCGTAATTTCTTGCATCATCGACAAAGCCGAGGCTTTCGTTTGCTTCTACTGTATCGTAGCCGTTTTCCTGAAGTACATACGCCATTGCCTTGCTGAATAAACCAATTCCGCGGCCTTCATGGTTCGCCAAATAAAACAAAGCACCTGTCCCATGTTCGACAATATTTTGCATGGACTGCTTTAACTGATAACCGCAGTCGCATCGTTTACTACCGAATATATCTCCGGTATGACAAATGGAGTGCATCCGGATGAGCGCATCATCCGCGTTTTCGAAATCACCATAAATGAGCACACTTGATTGTTGGTACTCTGCTAAATTGGCGGATGCCAGTTGATCGATAATTTCTTGGTAATCCTCTGTTACTTGGCATTGGTTCAGCCAGCAATACCATTGAAAAATAACGGTTTCCCCGTAAAGATTCACGGGGAGTTTAATCGGGCCGACCAAATAGATGGCTCCTGGATCCGTTTCAATCAATTGAATTTTTTCTTTTAACACTTCAAGAACTTTTGGCTCTAGTTTCGCATGTACCATAAAATCATTCCTTTTATTTGTAAGATGTTTGAAAGATGTTTCCTGCTTTCGAAAAGTGCTTTGTCATGTATATGATTAATCTAACCATTCCGATCAGATAGTAACGAACTAAATTTGTGGCTTTCAATTTTCGCTTTGACCAATTATTATAATAGCAAACAATGCGAAAATAATTCACTTGCTACGTCTTGAGTGATGAAGTCAGCCGTTATGCCTCCAGCCAGTTTTTTGACCACTTCTCTATTTCTCCCATAAGAGGCGCTAGTGACTTTCCTTTATCAGTTAAAGAGTAGACGATTCGAACCGGTGTTTCCGGGAAGACTTCTCTCTTCACAATCCCTTCATTCTCTAAATCTTTCAATCGCTCCGACAGTACTCTGCCACTAACACCAATCGATGATTCTATATTACAAAAGCGCTGTGGACCGGATAATAGCTGGTAAATAATTAGCCCCGTCCACCTTTGGCTTAATAAACCCATAGCTTTTTCAAACCGAGGACAAATCGTTTTCTCCATCTTGATCAGCTCCTTACTTATAGTATAACTTTGTATAATAATTAATTGAATTATTTTTCGTTAATTAATTACTTGACTATCACTCGTTTTAATTATATATTAACTTACGTTAAGTAAGCAACTTACTTTGCTACCGATTTTGGTTATTATTTTACATCTTAGTTGGAGGTGAGTGCTTTTATGGGGAATACGGGAATTGAAATCGGTCTATATACGCTTGGAGATATAGTACAGGATCCGGTGACAGGTAAAACAATCAATGCTGGGCAAAGAATGAAGGAAATCATGGAAGCTGCTAAACTTGCCGATGATGCTGGTCTCGATATTTTTGGAGTAGGTGAACATCATCGCTTGGACTATGCCATCACTTCGCCATCTGTCGTCTTGGCGGCAATCGCCCAAATGACGAAGCAAATCAAATTGACAAGTGCGACGACTGTGTTGAGCACGATTGACCCTGTTCGTTTATTTGAAGACTTTGCTACATTAGACTTGCTATCGGACGGACGAGCTGAAATTATTACGGGGCGTGGTGCATTTGTTGAATCATTCCCGCTCTTCGGTTATGACACAAATGATTCCAATGCCTTATTCGAGGAGAACATCGAATTACTCTTAAAGCTTAACAAAAGCGAAAGGATAACATGGGATGGCCAGTACCGGTCACCACTACGAAATGCCGAAATTGCACCCCGTCCTTTACAGAAGGAGTTACCAGTATGGGTTGGCGTTGGGGGAACCCCAAGTAGTGCTGCCCGTGCAGGTAGACTAGGTGCCGGAATGGCAATGGCGATTCTAGGGGGGGACCCTGCCCGATTTAAACCATTGGTTGATGTATATCTTGAAGCTGGCGTCGAGGCGGGACATGCTTTGGAAGATCTCAAAGTTGGTGTAACGGGTCATGGATATATTGCCGATACAACCCAACAAGCAAAAGATGAGTTCTACCCATATTATTCGAACTATAAGTCAATCGTAAATGACCAACTCGGCCACGGAGGAGGAAGGATGTCGCGAGTCGATTTTGAAAAAGCGACGGCTCCTGACACCGCTTTGTTCGTAGGAAGTCCACAACAGATCGTTGAGAAAATCCTACAGCAATACGAACTCTTTGGACACCAACGTTTCATGGCACAAGTAGATATTGGCGGTTTGCCATTTGATAAAGTAGCGAAAAGCATTGAATTATTGGCGACAAAGGTAGCGCCGATCGTTAAAAAAGCAACGAAGCAAGACAACTTATTAGTGAGTGTTTAAGGATCATTGGACAAAACAGGAAATTATTTAACATCTTAGACAGGAGAGAATGAATCATGGTAAAAAAATATGAATTAGGTTTGTTGATTTTGCGAGTCGTGTTAGGGGTAACTTTCTTAATCCATGGGATTGCTAAATTGCAAATGGGTCTTGGCAATGTAGCAGGTTGGTTCGAAAGCATAGGTATTTTAGGCTTCTTAGGTTATGTAGTTTCTTTCATAGAACTTCTTGGTGGAATTGCATTAATTATTGGACTCGGAACGAGAATCGTCTCTGCTTTGATTGGTATCGTAATGGTTGGAGCAATCTTTACATCCAAATTGTCTTTAGGTTTCATCGGAGAAGTAGCTGCGGGGTATGAATTGGATGTAGCTTTGTTAGCAATGGCGGCTGTTCTCGTAATTAGTGGAAGCCAATTGCTTTCATTAGATAATAAGCTTTTCGGATCTGATGAAGCTAAATAATAGTTGAAAGAAAACAGCCTAATTTCTCACTGATATTGTTGAGAAATTAGGCTTTTCTATACTTAGAAACATAGTTGTTTCAAATAGTGAAATGAAATGCTGAGTAGTTGTATCTGAATAGAGGGTATCTTAAGGTGAATTCAGAGACGAGGTGAAACGGATGAGTAAATATGAAGTTTCGACATTAAAAAAGGGGCTTCAAATATTAGATCTTCTGCAAGAGGGAAAATTTCTGACACTCACAGAAATTTCAAAGGCCTTGAATCTAAATAAAACAACGGCATTTCGGCTGCTTAGCACGTTGGAAAGTATGAATTATATTACGAAAAAAGACAATTATTTTGTCTGGAATGATAAAAAGTTTCAAGTGGCTGGAAGTAAAAAATCCATTGATTGGACGGAGTTACAAACTCCTTACCAATTGGGCGTAAGTGAAGCAGAAGGAGTCTATATCGGGGTGCTAGAAGGAACTGACGTGGTGATGAAGCAAATGATCAAACCACCCTTTACAGAACCGCACCATCCCGAGATAGGGGATCGTTCTCCATCCCATCTTAGTGCATTGGGGAAAGTGATACTGGCGAACTTACGACCGACTGAACAACAAGAGGTATTTTCACTTCTTCCATTTCATCAAGCTACAGACAATACATTTGTTGATTTAGAAATGTTTGCACACCACTTGGACGTGATCAAACAACAAGGGTTTGCCATTGATGATGAAGAGCGATTTACCGGGGTTCGTTGTATTGCCGCACCAGTCTTCCATGAAGATCGTGTAGTTGCGGCAGTTGCTATAGCAGGACCCGTCGACAAAATGAAAAAGAGAATCCTACGAGGATTGACGAATAAGGTACTGGCAGTCAGTAAAGAGATAACGAAGGAAATTGGTATCCGGTATTAAGAACGCAGTATTTTTCGCTAAATGAAGGAGAATGAAATCAACGATGAAAGAGATATACAAACCATTATTTGAACCATTTACGCTAAAAAATGGCGTTCAATTAAAAAATCGAATAGTTATGGCACCGATGACTACGTTTTCAGCGAATTCGGATGATACCGCTTCTGATGCAGAGTTGAACTACTATGCGGCCCGTTCGAATGGACCTGGTATGGTCATTACAGCATGTGCATACGTACAAGCAAGTGGAAAAGGGTTCGAGGGGCAGTTCGCAGCAGATCGAGATTCGATGATTCCCAGTTTGAGAAGTGTCGCTTCTTCGATAAAGGAAAAAGGTGCGAAAGCTGTATTGCAACTTTATCATGGTGGAAGGTTGGCAGTACCACATTTGATTCCGAATGGGGAAACGCTCAGTGCAAGTAGTGTCGCACCTCGCCTAGATCGTGGTTTTTACAGCATCGATAAGACGCCACGTAGTTTGAGTGATGAAGAAGTTGTTGAATTAATCAAGGATTTTGGCGAAGCAACTCGACGTGCGATTGAAGCTGGATTTGATGGTGTCGAATTGCACGGTGCAACTGGGTATATACTCCAACAGTTCTTCTCACCTCATTCCAATATACGGACAGATCGTTGGGGAGGCAGCCTTGAAAAAAGACTTACTTTTCCTCTAGCAGTCATAGAAGAAACGAAAAGAGTCATTGCAGAGCATGCAAAACAGCCATTTATCATTGGTTACCGTCTTACTCCTGAAGAGCCGGAAACGCCAGGAATTACAATGACTGAGACGTTTGCTCTACTTGATGCGTTAGTAGAGGCGAAATTAGATTATATTCATATGGGAGTCACTGATTTTTGGTCAAAACCTCGCCGTGGCGTTGACAGCAAGCGATCACGAATGGAACTTATTGCAGAACATGTCGGAAATCGAGTTCCGATTATCGGAGTAGGCTCTATCCATACGCCGGACGAAGCGGTTCAAGCACTCGAGCAAACGGGTATTCCTCTTATTGCCTTAGGTCGAGAGCTTATCGTTGAACCTGAATGGGTTGAGAAAGTGAAGCAGGGAAGAGAAAATGACATCAAAACGACAGTTAATCCAAATGATCAGGCCCGTCTACAAGTACCAGATCCGCTTTGGGAACTTATGATGAGTGTAGAAGGTTGGTTCCCGGTTGAAAAGAAATAAAAGAAAAATTGTCCTCAGTCTGAGAAATGGCTGAGGACAATTTTACTTAGTAGCATCGTTAGTACGCTAGCGGATAAGCTGATTCGCTATCGACCTCTTTAAATGTTTCGATAAACTTTTCGAGCGTTGAGGTTAAGTAGGCATCTTTTCTTCGAATGAATACGGTATTGATCTTACTATATTTTTCAGGCAAGGAATGACAGTAGACAAGGCCTTTTTCTACTAAATGGGAAACTGCCGACTTTGGAACATATGTAATGCCAAGCCCCATTGTAACACTTCCCAATATAGTTTCTAATGTCCCGAACTCCATCACTCTTTGTGCAGTTATGTTTTGATCCATATACCATGCTTTAAGTCTTGCCCGGTAGCCGCATCCTTCGCTAAAGCAAAGAATCGGTTCTTCTAGAAGCTGTTCTATTGATGTTTTCGTATTGTCTGATAGTAAGACAAGTTCTTCCTGAAAGACATCGTGGGAGACCAGCTCGGGATGCTGGTCGATTTCTGTTACAAAAGCGCCGTCCAAACGGTGATTTAATACATCATTTCGAAGTTGTTCCGTAACACCTGTCAGAAGTGATAAATCTACATTTCTATACTTCTTATTGTAGGAAGATAAGATAACCGGTAATTTAATGACCGTTTCGACAGTTCCAATTTCAAGCTTGCCAGCCGGTTCTGATTTACTTTGCACGACTTTTTTCATTTCGTTTGTTAGAGAAAGTATTTTCTCGGAATAGACAAGTAGTTTTTTTCCTTCAGGGGTTAGCGTCATTCCGCGGTTATGACGGTTAAAAAGAGGCGTATTCAATTCTGCCTCAAGCTTCTGGATCCTTGAAGTAATATTGGATTGGACGTAATTTAACTCTTTGGCCGAATCCGTAATCGTCCCTTTTTCAGCCACCATTTGAAAAATTTCCAAGTCTTTAAACTCCATCTGATTACCCCCTTTCAACATACTTCCTTTATGGTATCACTAAACGAGATAGCAATCATCAATATTATTCATTATTAGTGATATCGAATCTATGATTAAATGAATCTATAGAAGACAGTTGAAGGAGACATCTTAGATTGAAGAACAGAGTTTTAGTTGCTGCTTTTTTATGTTTGATTTCGGCAGTATCGTGGGGGGCCATGTTCCCTGTAGCAAATCATGCGTTTCATCATATCGATCCGTTTTATTTTACGATTTTCCGTTATGTCTCTGTGACGATCATTTTACTTGTCTGGCTGTTATGGAAGGAAGGTAAACAAGCTTTTCGCTTCGAAGGGAAAGGTTGGCAGCTTTGGTTTTTCGGTACGATGGCCTTTGCAGTTTATAACTTGCTCATTTTCTGGGGACAAGACTTATTGGGGAGTCCGGGGACAATGATTGCTTCCATTATGGAATCGTTGATGCCAATGATTTCTATTATCATTGCATGGATTCTCATACGCCAACGACCTCATGCTTTTACGCTATTTTGTGTGTTTCTAGGATTTATCGGTGCAATGTTAGTCGTGACAAAAGGTGATATTGGCGCCTTCTTCACAGCGACAGATGACATTATCCCATCTCTATTAATTTTTATCGCAGTTATTGGGTGGGTCGTCTACACGATGGGCGGAGGCCAATTTAGTAAAGATGGCTGGTCTGCATTGCGTTATTCCACGTTAAGTTGTTTGCTTGGAACGGCTACTGCAACTGTTGCCGTGGTCGTTGCAACTCTTACAGGATACGTCTCTTTTCCGACCGTTGAAACGATGATCATTACGAGCCCTCATATCGCTTTCATGGTTATTTTCCCTGGTGTCATTGCTTTGGTCGGATGGAATTATGGTGTAAGTGTCATCACACCGTTAAATGGACTGCTTTTCCTTAATCTTGTTCCAGTGACGACGTTAGTCATTCAAATTATTCAAGGTGCAGGTGTCACCGCTTATGATTATATCGGAACCATTTTCATAATCGTATCTTTGTTTTCCAACAATATTTTTCTCAGGCTGCAGCAAAGAAGGACAGAGCCGAAAGAAGAGTACGAAGAAAGATTGCAGGAATTGCCATCATGAAAAAAACGACTTCATCGACGAAGTCGTTTTTTATTTGACTATTGAGAGGTACTGTATTATATTTACTTACATAAAGTAACTAACTAACAATTTTACTATGATTGATAGTAACATCGTCATTCAAATAAGGGAGAGAAATTTCATGACAAATCAAGAGGAAAACACGGGAATTGAAATTGGCCTTTTCACGCTTGGAGATCTAGCTGTAGATCAAGGCCAGACTGCTGAACAGAGGATAAATGAAATTATAGAAATGGCCAAACTTGCGGATGAGGCTGGATTAGACGTTTTCGGAGTCGGGGAACATCACCGTTTGGATTATGCAACGACTTCTCCTGCTGTTGTTCTGTCTGCGATTGCGACGGTGACGAAGCGGATTAGATTAATGAGTGCAACTACGGTCTTGAGTACAGTGGATCCTGTTCGCCTCTTTGAAGATTTTGCGACAGTAGATGTCATTTCGGGTGGGCGTGCTGAAATGATTGCTGGCCGTGGGGCGTTTATCGAGTCCTTTCCATTATTCGGTTATGATACAAACGATTATGACGCACTTTTTGAAGAAAATCTCGATTTATTTTTACAGCTGAATGAAAATGATAGAATTACGTGGGAAGGTCGTTTTCGATCGCCTTTACGAAATGCCGAAATTGCTCCTCGCCCCATTCAAAAGGGGATTCCTACTTGGGTCGGTGTCGGGGGAACGCCAAATAGTGCAGTCCGCGCAGGACGATTTGGAGTAGGGATGGCAATTGCACTACTCGGTGGCGACCCGAAGCGATTTAAACCATTGGTCGACCTTTATCGACAAGCAGGCATCGAGTCCGGACATTCTCCGGAAGACTTGAAAATTAGCGTTAACGGGCATGCTTATTTTTCCACGACGACCGAACGAGCGAAAGACGAGTTTTATCCTCATTATTCGGAGTACTGGGCATACGTGAACCGTCAACGAGGAATGTTCGGGACAAAGATGTCACGAGCGGATTTCGATTATATGACATCTCCTGAATCTGCCTTGTTTGTAGGAAGCCCAGAGCAAATTGTCGAGAAAATCCTTCAACAATATGAACTGTTTGGCCACCACCGCTTCATGGCGCAGATCGACATCGGCGGTGTGCCGTTTGAAAAGATAGCGAAAAGCATTGAATTACTAGCGACAGAAATCGCACCTGTCGTAAGGAAAGCGACGAAGAAATAAATTTGGTTTGCCGCAAGTATGCTGCGCCCAAAGTGAGTGGTTCCGCGCCCAAAGCGAGTGGTGCCGCGCCCAAAGTGAGCGATTCCGCGCTCAGAGCAGCTCTATCATTATTGAAAAAGACCCGTATCTCCATGGAAACAGAGTACGGGTCTTTCTTGCAATTGAAACCGCCTAATCTGTCATCCAACTCGGCTCATAACCGGATAAAGTTCTCCTTTAAATGCAAATGAAACTCTTCCTGTTTCCTCAGATACGACGAGGACAAGGGCATCACTTTGTTCAGTTAGTCCTAATGCGGCACGATGCCGTGTCCCCAGTTTGCGATCACCTGCAAATCTGCCTGATAACGGAAGGACATTCGTTGCGGATATAATACGGTTTTGATGCACCATGACAGCACCGTCATGAAGTGGACTTCCCGGGAAGAAGATGGATTCGAGCAACGTATGCGTCAACTCGGCTCCTATCGGAATACCAGGATTCACCAAAGAATCAAGTGGATCTTCCCGTTGGATGACAATTAACCCGCCATGTCGCAACCTCGACATATTTTGCACACACACGGACAGTTCCGGATATTTATCGGTAAACGGAGACAGATAACAATTTAAATAAAAAGTGGCGGCTTTCATTTCTATCGCCAGAAAGTCTTCTTTGATCTTTTCGAATTTCCCGAGGAGACAATTGTTATCATCATTAATAGCCTCCGCATTGCCCTGCAATTTTGAAATAAGTTGGTGAATGTCATCTATTAGTATTTGCTTCATCGGTGAGAAATCACAATTTATTTCCTCCAAAAAAGACACCTCCCGCTTCTGCGATCTGTTGTATCCGAAGTTTATCCATGCGAACAACATTTAATCACGAACAAGCTAATGCTTTAGAAACAGAGTCGGCTCCACGACACTGTAATTATTGTTTTTCTTGAAGAAGCTGCATACGTTGATTGAATAGGCTTCGATACGATAGAAAACCGAGTAGGATGCTCGTCACTGCGGCTGTCGTTAGCAACAGGAAGATGATCAACAGTTGGAATTGGACGGCTTGTATCGGATCGGCACCGGCGATGATTTGTCCACTCATCATACCAGGCAATTGCACAAGACCGATTGTTTTTTGGCTCTCGATAGTTGGAATCATGCTTGCTTTAATCGATTGAATCAGTTGTCTATGAATCGCTTGTTTCGGTGTGCCGCCGAGTGAAAGGATCAATTCCGTTTCATCACGATGCGCATCAACTTCCGCCGTAAATCGATTAAGGAATAGAATTGAAAGCACCATGGAATTTCCAATAATCATGCCACTGATGGAAATGACATATTGTGCGGTCGGTGGTACAATTCCGAAGCCTAGTAAAATGCTTTGCGTCAACAGTTCGACAGCCAACAATGTTACAGCGACTTTCCACGTTATTCCGTTAATCGTCTTCCCTTTTTTACGCACATTTTGCGTCGCAGCTCCAATCATTAATGTCACCATTATCATGATGTATGCTACATTATCCGAGTCAAAAACGAACTTCAGTATATAGCCAACTGCAAGCAATTGCAGAATGGAACGGATTGTCGCGATAATTGTATCTTTTTCCAACCCGAGGCGAAGTGTTCTTGATAACAGCAACGGGATTGCGATAAAAATGAGGGCGATGGCCAAAGTTGTGTAACTCATCGATAATCCCCCTGTACAAATTGCTTCACCAATTCATTAGTCGGTGATTTTAATAAGTCACTGTCTCCAGTTTCCATAACTTTACCGTCAATTAGCACCCATGTGAAATTACCGATCGAAATAGCTTGTTCCAAATTATGGGTAATCCATACGATTGTCGAACCGTATTTACGGTTGATGTTGACGATCAATTGCTCGATTTCATGCAACGAATTCCTATCTAGAGCGGAAGTGATTTCATCCAACAATAAGATTTCCGACCGGTTCAGCAATGTGCGGGCTATTGATACTTTTTGTCGCTGCCCCCCTGATAATCCGTCCGTCTTTCTATGTAATACATCTCTTCCTAAACCGACATCTTCCAAAATTTCAATGGCATCTTGCTCGGAAAGCTCTCTGCCTTGAAGTTCAAAAGGTAGTGCCAGGTTTTGAAAAACAGTACCTTTCACCATTGGAGCGCTTTGTAAGGCAATTCCGACATGGCGGCGCAGTGCTATAGGATCGTATGTAGAAATATGTTTAGCATCAATAAATATGTCTCCTGAAGTGGGACTTATCAAGCCATTGCATAGTTTAAGTAATGTCGACTTTCCGGCTCCGGAAGGTCCGACAAGAGTTGTAATCGCTCCCTTTGGAAAAGAACCTGTAATGCCTTTTAAAATCGGAACGCCATTAATGCTATAATCAACGTTTCGAAACTGAAGGGCAGGTTCATCTAAATTTGCCATATAATCCGCTCCTAGTTTGTATTCACTAGAAAATTATACTTGATTTTTCGATATGGTAAGTAAATTGTCCTCATATCGGCAGTTAATGTCTCTACGGCCGATATAAGGACAGAGGTCGATATGAAAGGATAACCGCACTTTAGTTAAGTTAAGATGAAACAATCCTGCGGAACCGTTTGCAACAGGGAAGTCGGTTCCCCGACGCTGTACAATTGTAGATGATGCATGGCTCTTGTACATGCGGTGTAGAAAATTCTGCGCAAGCTCTCGTCGCCGTATACTTGCTCCGATGCATCATAAATAACGACGGCATCAAATTCGATGCCTTTTGCCAAATACGCCGGGACAACAACAACCCCTTGTTCATATTCCATTGAGCCGGTTCTCAGCAGCTTGATGTCATCCATCATAGACAGTGCTTCAAATGCACGTCGGCTTTCCTCTGCTGATTTGCAGATGATCGCAATGGTGTTGTAGCCGGAACTTTTCAGCTCCGCGACCTTGGCGGCGATGCAGTGGTGCAACTCTGAATGATCCGCTACTTCCTTCAGCACCGGTTGCTCGCCTTCGCGTTCAAAGGGGATGATCTGCGCGCCGTTAGGGACTAACTTTCTTGTGAATTCGATGATTGGCTTTGTAGATCGGTAGCTTCTTGCCAGGTTAATCATTTCTGTTTCGTCAGGGCCGTAAAGATTCGTAAGTGTGTGGAAATCAACCGTTTCGCTTGCATGTGCGAATATCGCTTGATTAAAATCACCTAGCACAGTCATCTTCGCGGACGGAAACAATCGTCGCAAAAACTCAAATTGGAAAGCTGAATAATCTTGCGCCTCATCAACAACAACATGCTTAATGGTACGGTTCGCCTGAAAGCCTCGAATGAGTTCATTCAACAGTAAAAATGGTGTCGCGTCTTCATAAAACAATTGGTTTTCCTCTAACATGTTTAGCGTTGCTTGGCATATAGCGGGCCATTCGGCTGGTGTGTCCTCGTCAATCCACTGTTTGATTTGCAAAGGGTCAACGAAAAGTTGCTTATAGATCCCATTCATGTCGATGAATTCAAATGCCTGAACTTGATTGCGCAGCGACTTTGAGCTTTGTTGAACAATCAAATGGGCAAGTTCTTTAGGGTCCATCTCATAATCAGCGGCTGCGCCTCTTTTAAAACCATGCTTTTTTGCTAAGTACCTATGCGCCCTATGATACTCCTCGTCGCTTAGCAGCTCGATTTTCTCCTCCACCCACGGCTTCATCCATTCATTTTGTAAGGACCCGTTGACTTTCTTCTCGAGCCATTCCTTCAACTTTTCAAGTCGGTTATGAAAGCGGAGTGATGTATCGCTATTGTAAAACCTATTCTCTATTTGCTTAGCAGACACAATCGGCTTCCCTCTAAAGATCAAGTCTTTAAATTGCATCCCGGAAATCTCTAACGCCTTTCGATAGGATTCAATCGCTTCGAAGAAAATTGGCGACGCTTTGAAACGGATGCTTGCTACTCTTGCTTGATAGGAAGGGGTATTCTCTGCTGTTAAGACATACTCCAATTGGTCGTAAGGATTTTCAACTTGATAGTCCTTGCTTAACCGATGATTCAAGTACTCTTGGAAAGTTACCTGCTGCATATTCTCTTCACCGAGTTCAGGAAGTACATTGGACACGTAACTGTTGAACAGCGTATTTGGTGAGAATAAAATAATTTGGTCGGCATTGAGGCTTTCCCGGTATTTATATAGCAAATAAGCGATTCGTTGTAAGGCAGCTGATGTTTTACCACTACCGGCAGCGCCGTGAACGATGAGAAGCTTTCCTTGGTCGTGGCGTATAATCCGGTTTTGATCTTGCTGAATCGTTGCCACGATACTATGCATATGTTTGTCGGTGCCTTTGCCTAATACAATTTGTAAAATCTCGTCACCAATTGTGACGCTCGTATCGAACATCGATTGAAGAACACCGCCGCGAATCAAATACTGCCACTTCTTCTCCAACTTCCCTCGAATTAATCCCCCGGGAGTTACATAAGAAGCATCGCCTGGCTGATAATCATAGTAGACACTTGAAATCGGCGCTCTCCAATCATAGATCAAAAAATCTTCCCCACTGTCGTCAGTTAGTGTGGATATTCCGATATAGATTTGCTCTTCAGTTGAAGAACCTTCTTCAATGAAATCAATTCGTCCAAAATAAGGAACTTGTTTCATTCGTCGCAGTGTAGATAATCTTTTGGATGCATGCCGGTGCGTGCTTTGACTGACGGCAAGCGCTTGCGCTTCTTGTCTCAAGCCGATGATCGTTTCCAGATAGTCGTCAAACGAATCGACATTCACTTTGACTTCATCCCAAAAATGCTTACGGATATTGACTACTTCATTCCGTTGCCGGGTCGTATCGTCCTCCAATTTGCGAATCCGTTCCGTAATGACTTCCACTACACTGTCCACTCGCTCCTGCTCCTGCTGAAAAGTTGATTTCATAGAACACACTCCTTAAAAAAAATGAGTAAAAGGGTTGACTGACGAATAGATTGTGTTGTATAATTAAAATAGGGATAATATATTCATTTAATTATACAGAGTCTATCCTTATAAACTTACCATAAGATCTCGTTTTGTTCAATGGGCGAACTGAAATTCTATAATTTGAAGCGCAAACTCGTTCCTATTTGGGGGGCGGGTTTTTTTATGCGGAAAAAGGGGAGGGATACGTTGTAAGTGTAGTAGAAAATAAAAAAGAGTAACCATTCTACTTGCTGTCCAGCAAGGAATGATTACTCAAATTGATTATCGAATTGTTTTCAAAGCTGTTGCCCAAGGGATCACTTGGTCAAGCATTTGGTTTACAGAATTAGCTTGAACTTCAGCTGGTTTGAAATCTGTACCGTTTTCAAAGTCAGTGAATAGGGATAGAGCAGGGTGTACACGAACGTCCGCTACAGATAGTTCACCTAGGATACCGCGTAGATGTTCTGCTGCACGAGCGCCGCCTACTGAACCGTATGATACGATACCTGCTGCTTTGTTGTTCCATTCTTCACGTAGGAAGTCTAGAGCGTTTTTAAGAGCTCCCGTAATGGAGTGGTTGTATTCTTGAACGATGAATACGAAACCGTCTTGTTTGCCAATGATTTCAGACCATGCTGCTGCCCCTGAAGCGTCGCTTCCTGGCTCGCCTAGCAATGGCAATTTGTAATCTGCAATGTCGATCACTGTATAGTTAGCGTCTCCGCGTTTGTCTGCCAATTCTTTTACCCAAGCACCAACTTGTGGGCTCACACGTCCATCACGAGTTGATCCTAAAATAATACCGATGTTTAGTTTTGTCATTGGTTTTTCCTCCTGTTGTTTAGATCCAAATAATTTGTCGAATAGTCCCATTTTCAAAATTCCCTTCCTTACAAGTATTCTTTTTCAAAGTTTTTATTGCTTCGAACTGTGTCGATTGGTCGTACGAGCCCTTCGATTGTATCACGTTTGCCTTCAAAGTACGGTGGCAACGACAATTTTTCACCAAGAGTTTCATACGGTTCGTCTCCCATGAATCCAGGGCCGTCCGTAGCCAATTCAAATAGAATGGATGGTGCGATTCTAGTATACAAAGAGCCGAAGTAATAACGTTCTACAAAGCCTGAGTTTGGCAAACGGAAGCCTTGCAAACGTTTTTGCCATGCATCAATTTCTGCACGATCTTCAACACGGAAAGCTGTATGATGGACTGTGCCGAAGCCTTGACGTGCTTGCGGAAGAACGGTGTTATATTCAACAACTGCTTGAGCACCGTTGCCGCCTTCGCCCATTTCAAATAAATGAAATGATTCTTCTTGTGCAACTTCCCTCATCATAAAGATGCTTTCTAAAATATCCTTCACATGATCGAAGAAGGAAGTGCGAATATGGATCGGGCCGAGTCCTGTAATGGCAAACTCCAAAGGAATCGGTCCTTTTTGCCAAGGAGTCCCTGATTCAACGCCTTTATTCAACTCATCGGAAATAAGTTGATACTGTTGGTCGTCAAAGTCGGCAAACGGTAAAATCTTTTTACCGAATTGCTCTTGGACGCCTTTATGTTTCACGTTGAATTTATCAAAACGTTTTACCCAATACTCCAGCGCCGCATCACTTGGCACACGGAAAGAGGTTTTAGAAATCTCGTTTGTCCCGTGCACTCCTTTTTGAATTCCAGGGAAATCAAAAAATGTCATATCCGTACCTGGGTTGCCCGCATCATCAGCGAAAAACAGATGGTACGTTTGAATGTCGTCTTGGTTCACTGTTTTCTTCACTAAGCGTAAACCTAATGTATACGTGAAGAAGTCATAGATCTTTTCCGCACTACTTGTAATCGCTGTGACGTGGTGGATCCCTTTTAATTCGTTCACTTTGTTCGTCTCCTTTCGTTATCTCGGTTTCAAGATGTATAGTCAAAATTTTTTGTTTGTTTCCATATAGTTTGAATTAAGTTATCTTTAATTCGAGACAATAATAACACGCATAATTTATTGCGTCAACCGTTTCGTCTTCATTTAAGTAGAATTGTTTTCCAAAAGCTTGACAATCAGCAGGCAAACAGTTAAATTTGCCTTGAATTAAAGATGTTATTAACATCATATTTTTCTATTAAGGAGAGGTGGGAATTGACGAAGTCTACGAATGGACGAGGAGATGGAGAACTGCAACCGACGTTGGATGAGTACAAATTGATATGGGAAAACACAAATGATGCTATTTTCATTATGCGCAATAATGGTGCAGTCATTCAAGCGAATCCAGCGTTAACTGAAATGTTAGGTTGGCGGTTGGAGGAGATTGAAGATTATCCAAGACCTCCTTTTTTCACCGAAGATATCACGGTTGAAAAACATCAACAGCAACTTGATGTATTGAGAAGCGGAAAAAACATTGCGAATTTCGAAACGAAAAGAAAACATAAAGATGGCACAGTAAAAGATGTCTTAGCGTCTTACCGTGCAATTAATAGAAACGATATTTTAGCAGTAGCCATGTATAAGGATATTACGGAAGAAAAGGACATTAAACATAGACTTGGAATTGCGGAAAATTGTTACCGAACGTTAGTGGAGTATTCTCCGGACGCAATTGTCGTTCAAAGTGATGATAAGTTATCCTTTGCCAATCCAGCAGCCATTAAACTTTTGGGTGCCGAATCCCTCCAACAAATTATCGGAAAGTCCCTTATTGATTTCATCGAACCGAAAGACGATGATAAAAAAGACGTAAAGGCAGTTTTTCACGAGTTGAAGTCAGAGCCAATGGTTGAGAAACTTGTGCGCTTTGATGGAACAACAATATGGGTGGAAATCATTGCGATTCCAGTTCGACATGAAGGGGAAACGGTCATCCAAGCAATTCTTCGAGACATAACTGTTCGGAAATATTATGAAGAGCAGCTGACCTACATGGCGACGAATGATCCGATGACGGGCGTTGCCAATCGAAATTCTTTTTTAGAAACATTGGATCGAGCAATTGAGCAAGCGCAGGAGTCGGATGAGATGCTTGCTGTTATGTATATCGATTTGGACAAGTTCAAGGACGTTAATGACTCGCTTGGCCATGGTGTCGGAGACGAACTGCTCATTCAGTTCGCGAAGAGATTGAAGGGAAATGTTCGTAATGGCGATGTAGTTGGCCGAGTCGGTGGGGACGAGTTTCTCGTTTTAGTAAAAGACATCAAAAAAGAAAAAGCAGAGATGACTATCAAAAGGATGCTTGCCAATTTTGGTGACCCTTATATGGTCAAAGACAATGTCATCCGTGCAACATCTAGCATCGGAGTCGCTATCTATCCTACTGACGGAATTGACGCATCAACGTTAATTCAGAATGCGGATCAAGCGCTCTATAAGGCAAAAGAAAAACGAAATCATTATGAGTTTTTCAGTGAATGATTAAAGTAAAAAGGTGTCTCGGAAAGTGGTTGTTACTCACTTTCCGGACACCTTTTATCGTATTCGTAAGGCGTGGTTCACCTTAGTTTGGACGTTTTGCAATCATTTCGATTTCCACTTCTGCTCCAAGCGGCAGAGCCAATACGGCTACACATGTCCTCGCAGGATAAGGTTTGGCGAACTTTGTTGCATAGACCTCGTTCATGGCGGAAAAATTATTCATATCGGTTAGATATACATTTACTTTGACAACATCATCAGGTGTGAGATCTGCTGCTTCGAGTGCCTCGAATAAAGATTCAAAGCAAAGCTCCGTTTGTGCGCCGATGTCACCTGTCACATTTTCAGCAGAAACGGCGTTCATTGCGGTTTGTCCTGAGAAATAAACTAACTCGCCAGCGTCTACCGCAGCCGAATATGGGCCTGATGCTGTTGCACCTTTTACTTCGTATGCTTTTCTTGCCATTGATTATTCCTCCTTTATGTACTGATATTTCATCATAGCTCACAACATACAAATTGTATAGAAATTGAGTATTTTTATCATATATATGGATGTATTTGTTAAATTGTATGTTTGCATTTGAGCTATTCGGATATAGAACAAGATAATGTACATACTAAAAAGTAGTTAGGCATTTTCTGCTCGCGTTACGCAACGGAGTAGTGGATATAGAATATTGGAGGGATCATTGTGGCTCATTACGATTTACTCATTAAAAACGGCATAATTGTTACAGCAGATTCAACGGTTCAAGGAGATATTGCTGTAAAGAATGGAAAAATAATGGACGTCTCTGTTGGCAAACCAATAGAGGCAACGGCAACTCAAGAAATAAATGCGGAAGGGCTTCATATTTTTCCTGGGGTAATCGACTCGCATGTTCATTTTAACGAACCGGGTCGAACAGAGTGGGAAGGGTTGGAGACAGGTAGCAGAAGTTTAGCTGCCGGCGGGGCGACATCATTTTTTGATATGCCGCTGAATAGTACGCCTCCTACAATTAATAAAGCCAATTTAGAAACAAAACGTAGATTGGCAGAGGAGAAGTCCATTGTAAATCCATATTTCTGGGGCGGACTTGTACCTGAAAATCTAAATGATTTAAAAGATCTACACGAAAATGGCGTTATCGGATTCAAGGCATTCATGTCTCCAAGTGGAATTGATGATTTCAATAACGTTGATGACGAATCAATCTATAAAGGAATGAAAGAAATTGCTTCCTTAGGTTCTCTCTTAGCCGTTCACGCTGAAAGTACGGTAATGTGTGAACTGCTTGCGGAAGAAAGAATCGGTCAAGGGAAAGTAACGGCAAGAGACTATGTCGACTCGCGGCCGATCATTTCAGAGATAGAAGCCGTCCGAAGAGTGCTCTCCTATGCAGAATTGACGGGCTGTAAACTTCATATCGTACACGCGAGCAGCCGGAAAGTCGTGGACGTGATAACGGATGCGAAAAAAAGAGGCGTTGATATTACGGTCGAGACATGCCCGCATTATTTGTCATTGACAGTAACAGATTTAGAAGAACAAGGAGTCATTGCAAAATGCGCACCGCCATTGCGGGACCAAGAGGAAGTGGATGACTTATGGACAGCGGTCGCAAAAGGAGAAATCGACACGATTGGCTCTGACCATTCTCCTGCACCGGCATCGATGAAAGTTATTTCAGATAATATTTTTGAAGGATGGGGAGGGATTTCGGGAGCCCAGTCCATGTTGAATGTTCTTCTGACGGAAGGCCATTTTAAACGGAATATCCCGTTGGAGAAAATTGTTGAATTGACTGCGACAAATCCAGCTAAAATATTCGGACTGACAACAAAAGGGACGATTGCAGTCGATTATGATGCCGATTTGACAATTGTTAACTTGAATGAAAGCTTTGAACTGAAGAAGGAAGACTTGTTTTATCATCACCAGCATTCGCCTTACGTCGATATGACATTCAAAGGGAAAGTGAAGACGACAATTGTTGGTGGAAGGGTAGTATTCGAAAATGGACAACCGATAGAACAATAACTCCAAAAGGGGCAGATGAATGTGAATGACGTAACACGTCAAATTGCTCACCTCGTAGACTGGCTTGGTGAATTCGGCAAGGATTCCGAAGGTGGTGTTACGCGGTTACTGTATACAAAAGAGTGGATTGAGGCACAAAAAGCATTAGAAAAACAAATGCAAGAAGATGGATTGACCACTCGTTATGACGAGATCGGAAATCTATATGGACGTCTGGAAGGAAGCCGTTATCAAGATGAAACCATTTTGACCGGCTCCCATGTGGATACGGTTAAAAGTGGCGGCAAGTTGGACGGTGCATTCGGAATTGTGTCGGGTGTATTAGCCCTGCGGCTGTTAAAGGAACAATATGGCCAACCTCTTCGTAATCTGGAAGTTGTGTCGTTTGCCGAGGAGGAAGGAAGCCGTTTCCCTTATGCTTTCTGGGGTTCGAAAAACTTTGTCGGAATTGCAAAGAAGGAGGAAGTTCTTGACATTGAGGATTTCGATGGCGTTCCTTTTGTACAAGCAATGAGAGATGCCGGGTTTAATTTTCGAGATGAATCAAAACCGTTCCGGAATGATATTAAAGGTTTTGTGGAAATCCATATCGAACAAGGAAATGTTCTGGAGAATGAAGGAAAAGATATTGGCGTTGTCCATAGCATAGTCGGGCAAAGACGCTTTACGATTGAGATAACAGGTGTTGCGAACCATGCAGGCACTACGCCGATGGGATACCGTAAGGATGCACTAGTTGCAGCAAGCCATATGATTCAAGATATAACGAATAAGGCAATCGAATACGGCGACCCACTCGTTGCGACTGTAGGAAAAATTGAAGTTCAGCCGAGCATTGTTAACGTTGTCGCTGGGAGTGCATTATTCACATTGGATGTTCGCCATACAGAAAAAGAGGTACTCGTAAAATTTACGACAGAGCTTACGAATATCATCAAGAGGATTGCGGGGACGTCGGGTGTAGAAGCGGCGATCGATATGTGGATGGATGAGGATCCGATTCCGATGGATCCACAAATCGTAGAAGCGATTGAGAAGCAGACGAAAGAAAATGGATTGAATTACAAAATGATGCATAGCGGCGCGGGCCATGATTCTCAAATTATTGCTCCAGTCGTCCCAACAGCGATGATCTTTGTACCAAGCCGGGAGGGAATCAGCCATAATCCTTTGGAATATACAAGCCCGGAACAGTTGGCTGTTGGTGTTCAAGCATTGATGAATTCACTGTACGCTTTAGCGTACAGTGAATGAAAAGGAGCAGCATCAAAGCGAATCAAGTGAATTGCGATTTTTCACCGATAAAAATATATTTAATAACACTTAAATTAAAACAAACCTAAGGGATCTTGTCACAGAGACAAGTTCCCTTAGGTTTGTTTTGGTGCGCTTACAGCCATTTTTCTGCCCAAACTTCCACAGATTTAAGGGCTTTCCCTAATTCATTTCCTTTTCTTGTTAAGGAATATTCTATTCGTACAGGACGGTCTGAAATGACATTTCGAAGAATAATCCCGTCTTCTTCAAGTTCTTTTATGCGTTCATTGAGCACCCGCTTACTCAAATCAGGAATATAAGCGTGGATCTCACTAAACCGTTTCGGTTCATCAAGAAGTGAGTGGATAATAAGCCCTACCCATTTCTTGCCGATTAGTTGATAAGAATGTTCTACTTTATCGCATAAAGGCTCTTGCTGCGGTTGTTTTATCTCCATCATTTTCCACCTCTTTGCTTACTAAGTATTATTTGTTATCTTGTCACTTTTAGTTACTAATTATTTATGTCAGTCAATTAGAATAAATCTTTTTATATTGTTTATTATAACCCAATTTCTTACTGTTGTATATGGAATTAATGTGTTTTCATAAAATGGTCAAATGTTCGTTGCCAAATAATTACTTTTGTTACTTATAGTTAGTTAGTAATAAGAAAGGGAAATCCAAACAAATAAGTCACAATGCGAGTTGAATGCCGAGCGTTCAATTCGCATTTTTTTTATGCCAAGAAATATGCCTTTTCTATAGTATGCTCCACTAGAACTGTGAACGATAGCCGAACGAATACCTATTAATAAAGGATCTTGACTTTTACTCAACATTCCTTTGTTACTAATAGTTACCATTTAAACAGTATTAGTTTTGCTGGTTTATTTATTTTATTACTAAAAAAGGTTGATGTAGATGGGTTTAAATCAATAGTTAACAAATTGGACACATTTTCGTTGACGAAAAGTAACCAAGGGTATAATATGTGTATGTAAAGTTCATTTGTTACTAAAAGTAACCTAAACTTGCGGAAGAAAGGAGTGAAAGGTTTTATGTATTACTGCTAAAGGTCAGGTACAAATATTCTTTACATTAGCTTATTGAAATTGAATCGGAAATTGATCTTTAGATTCAGTAAATAAATGCAGATCGATCAAGCTTATAACTACACAATCGGTGGTTTATTGATTGAAATGCTAATTTGACATAATCAAGGAGGTTTCGATTGGAGATGATCAATCGAGAAAAATTAAAAAAAGAAGGTTTTAACGAAGATATACTGCCGACGAAACCGGAAGATAAAAGTTGGAACGTCGGAAATTTTGCGTCAGTATGGATGGGTTCAGTGCATAACATTCCTAACTATATTGCCGTTGGTGGACTCTTTGCTTTAGGGATGTCAGTTGGACAAGTTTTCGGTGTCATTATGGCAGCGTCCATAATATTAGCGGTCGCTATGGTATTTAACGGACATGCGGGATCAAAATATGGCTTACCTTTTGCTATGTTGATCCGCTCGTCCTACGGTACAAAAGGTGCAATGATTCCAGGAGTGTTAAGAGGGGTTATTGCAGCCATCATGTGGTTTGGATTTCAAACGTATGCAGGAAGTCAAGCTGTGTCGATTCTTATCGGAAAACTTTGGCCAACGTATTTAACGTTAGGTGGAGATTGGAACCTATTGGGATTATCATTACCTGCGTTAATTTCATTCCTGCTATTCTGGTTATTTAATGTAGCTTTAATTTTTGGAGGACTAGGGTTCCTAGGGAAGTTTACGAATATCCTTTCTCCACTTGTTTATATCGTTTTTGGTGGTATGGCAATTTGGGCTATTAAATTGGCTGGAGGTATTGGTCCAATCTTAGCTTATACAGGTGCAGGAGCCGTTGGAAATCCAGTCGTCGTCTTTGTAGCAGGTGTCACTGCAATAATTGCTGCTTGGGCAGCTCCAATTGTCAATGTATCTGACTTCACAAGAATGGCTCGGTCTACGAAAGCTCAAGCTATTGGTCAAACTATAGGTTTAGTAGTGACTTATCTATTGTTTGCCATTGCAAGTATATCGATTATTGTTGGGTCTGAAATTGCCTTCGGTACACCCATTTGGAATGTACTCGATGTAGTGGCTCGATTTGATAGCACATTTGCAATCGGAATATCTGTACTTACACTCAGTTTGACTACATTATCAGTGAACGTGACAGGAAATATTGTCCCTGCTGGTTACCAATTGGCATCACTCTTCCCGAAAAAACTAACGTTTAAATCAGGGGCAATGATTGCTGCTGTCATTGGAATTCTTGTCATGCCTTGGAAGCTGATGGAGAATGCGACAAGTATTTTCACATTCTTGAATGTCGTTGGTGGCTTACTTGCTCCCGTAACAGGCGTTATGCTCGCTCACTATTTTGTAGTGTCAAAAATGGAACTTGACTTAAGCGAATTGTATTCGAAGAACGGAAAATACAATTATCGGAATGGCTTCAACGTCAATGCCCTTATAACAACGGCAGTTGCGGGTGTGCTGAGCTTAATCGGAAATTTCATCCCATTCTTTAAACCGCTTTATGATATGTCGTGGTTTGTGGGTATCATTTCAGCGTTTATTCTTTATAGCGTGCTGGAATTGCGTAGCTCTAACCGAGTTCAACTTATAATGCAAAACAAATTGGATAAAGCGAAGTAAAAGTATTAAGAGTCCATTTATATAGGAAGTATATAAATTCGCGAGAAATGATAAAGGTTGGACTGTTTTGACCTTGAATCTATATTTTAATTTATCGAAAAGGAGTTTTACTCATGACATTAGATTTACTCATTAAAGGTGGAAATGTTGTATTCCGGGATGGTGTTCGTACAGTTGATATTGGCATAAAAAACGAGAAAATCTCATGCATCGCTGAGCATATTTCTGAAGATGCAAAAGAAGTTATTGAAGCAAATGGACAGTATGTTATGCCAGGAATGATTGATACGCATGTTCATATCAGCGAACCAGGCCGTACAGAATGGGAAGGGTTTGAAACAGGATCGAAAGCACTTGCTGCAGGTGGAACGACAAGCTATGTGGAAATGCCGTTAAACGCACTGCCAGCAACGATTAATAAAGAAGCATTAGGTTTAAAACTTGATGCTGCAAGCAATCAAAACTATGTCGATTATGCTTTCTATGGCGGTCTTGTCCCTGAGAACTTAGACAAATTAGAGGAATTAGCGGATGCAGGAGTTCTAGCCTTTAAAGCCTTTATGTCAGATATAACGAGTGATATTCCAGACGATTTTACAAATGTGGATGATTATACATTATATAAAGGCATGCAAAAACTAGCGGAATTGGATCAACTGCTATGTATCCATGCGGAAAATCCATCGGTAACTTCAAAGCTTGCCGAAGAAATGGTAAGAGAAGGTAGAACGACAGCGATGGACTATGTGGAATCACGTCCGATTTTTACAGAAGTAGATGCTGTTCAACGGGCGATCCTATTTGCGAAAGAGACTGGCTGTAAATTACATTTCGTACATATTAGTACGTCCGAAGCCATTCAAGAAATTCTAAAAGCGCGAGATGTGGGCGTTGACGTTACGGTTGAATCATGTCCTCATTATTTTGCGATGAGTGCTGAACAAGTCGAGGAAATTGGTCCAAGAGCAAAATGCCAACCACCACTCAGAAAGGCGAAGGATCAAGAGAAACTATGGGACGAGCTCCTTAACGGGAACATTGACTGGTTAACATCTGATCATTCGCCATGTACAGAGGATTTGAAGCAAGGCAATATTTTTGAAGCGTGGGGCGGGATCAGTGGTGCCCAAAATAACGTTGATCTGATGTTTGATTTGGCTGTGAAACAACGTGGATTACCAGTCCATAAGTTTGTTGATTTAATCGCAACGAATCCTGCTGAACGCTTTAATTTAACTAATAAAGGCGAAATTGCCGTTTCGAAAGACGCAGATATTATTTTGGTGGATCCAAATCAATCCTATGTTGTGAAAAGAGAAGATCTTTACTATAAAAATAAACACAGTGCATATGAAGGTAGACAAATTGACTGCCGTGTAACAAAAACAATTGTTCGTGGAAATGTTGTTTTCGACTTGGACAAAGGAATTGTAGGAAACCCAATAGGAAAGCTTATTTCTGCAAAATAATTTGGTTGGTGTCTGAAATTAATCATCCAATCCCCTTGCCATCGTAAAAATGCCAAGGGGAAAGAGGAAATCGAAACTGGAGGAATTAAACATGGCTAATTACGATTTAATTATTAAAAACGGGACGATTGTTACGGCGGATTCAACAGTACAAGGAGACATTGCCATCAAGGATGGAAAAATAATAGAAGTTTCTGTTGGCAAATCGATAGAGGCAACAGCGGATCGGGAGATAAATGCAGATGGGCTTCACATCCTTCCAGGTTTAATCGACACACATGTTCATTTTAACGAACCAGGCAGAACAGAGTGGGAAGGTTTGGAGACAGGAAGCAGAAGCTTAGCAGCTGGCGGCGTGACAACATTCTTTGATATGCCGTTGAATAGTACACCCCCTACCATTAATAAAGCCAATTTAGAGCTTAAGAGTTCAGCTGCCAATGAAAAGTCCATCGTAAATCCACGTTTCTGGGGTGGGCTTGTACCTGAAAATATTGATGATTTGAAGGATCTTCACGAAAATGGCGTCATCGGATTTAAGGCATTTATGTCACCAAGTGGAATCGCTGATTTCAATAATGTAGATGATGAAACAATCTATAAGGGGATGAAAGAGATTGCATCCTTAGGTTCACTTTTAGCTGTTCATGCTGAAAGCACGGTTATTACGGATCAGCTCGCACAAGAAAAACAAAGCCAAGGCAAAACAACTGCAAGAGATTTCGTTGAATCACGACCGATTATTTCTGAAATTGAAGCGGTAAGAAGAGTAATTTCTTATGCAGAAGCAACAGGATGTAAACTTCATATTGTCCATGCAAGTAGTCGAAAAGTAGTTCAAGTGATTAATGAAGCTAAACAAAGAGGCGTAGATGTGACCGTTGAGACATGCCCGCATTACTTGTCGTTGACAGTAAAAGATTTAGAAGAAAAGAAAGCATTGGCGAAATGTGCTCCTCCATTACGAGATCAAGATGAAGTGGAAGACTTATGGGCAGCAGTCGCTAACGGAGAAATTAACGTCATTGCCTCTGACCATTCACCGGCGCCGGCATCTATGAAGACAATTACAGACAACTTTTTTGAAGGTTGGGGAGGAATTTCGGGGGCGCAGTCAACTTTGAATATCATGTTGACAGAAGGGCATTTCAAACGAAATCTTCCATTAGAAAAAATTGTTGAATTAACTGCGACAAACCCAGCAAAATTATTCGGGCTATCAACGAAAGGTGACATTGCGGTTAATTATGATGCTGATTTGGCAATTGTTGACCTAAATGAGAGCTTTGAATTGAAGAAGGAAGATTTGTATTACCGTCATCAGCACTCACCTTATGTTGGCATGACATTTAAAGGGAAAGTGAAGACGACAATTGTCGGTGGTCAAGTAGTTTTCGAAAATGGTCAACCGATCAAAAAATGAAAATCTAGTGGGATGTTTTTTATCTTCATTCAGCAGGTGCGCCGGCTGAATGAAGATAAAGCCTCCGGATATAACTGTGTATCCCTGAAGTAATTATGAAAGGGTAGGTGGTTTTTAATGACACCAAGGGAGACACAACCTCAAATGCAACAGAATAAGAAATTTATGATTCCATATTGGTGGAAAGCAGTATTCGCGTTCACGTTAGGTTGGATGTTTATCAATGCCAATAAATATTTTTTGAATCCTATTTTAGGGGAGATTGGCTTAGAGTATAGCCTCAACAACACCCAACTAGGATTGGTCAATAGTATATTCTTCCTGACGTATACAATTGCCCAAATTCCAGCGGGAGCTTTCAGTGATAAATTCGGTAGGAAAAAGCTGCTTGTCATCGGGTTTATTTTATATGGGATTTTGACAGGCGTAAGTGGGCTCATGGCTGGTTTCACAGGCTTTTTGGTGGCTCGTGCGATTGCGGGAATTTCTTCAGCAACTTATTATGGTCCCCAATTTGCCTTATCATCTGAAGCAATTCCAGAAAAACATAGAACTGTTGGCAGTGCAATTATTAACAGTGGGTCAGGGATAGGGATTGCTTTCGGTTTTATCTTGTCGAGCACATTGGTGTTAGATAAGGGAATGAGTTGGAGCGTTCCGTTTTATATCTTTGGTGTGCTGACGGTTCTTGTCGGAATTTTGATTGCAGTATTAGTCAAAGAAAAAGGTCCGGATGCGGCATCTAAACAAAGTGAACAACTAGAGAAGTCGTCAAATAAAGGAGAAAAAGTTTCGGTTTTATCTTTACTTAAAAACCGCAATCTGTTGATTACCTTTCTAGTCTTATTTTCTTCCATTTACGGTTTTACCGTTGTGGTTACATGGTTGCCGAAGTTTTTGGAGACTGAAAGAGGCTTCGAAGGCAGTCAAGTTGGTTTAATCTCGGCATTGGTCCCATTGGCTTCAATACCTGGGGCACTTGTCGCAAGTTATATTTCGGATCGATTAGGTCGGAAGAAGCCTTTCGTTTTTGTGCTGATTCCAATTGCTGCGGTCGCATTGTGGGCAACTGTCTATGTTCAAAGTACTGCATTGCTGATCACGGCATTGGTGATTTACGGTTTATTTGGAAAGATTGCGCTGGATCCGATTCTCATCTCAACTGTTTCCGAAAATGTTGATAAATCAGCGTATGGAATTGCCTTCAGTCTCTTTAATTTCATGGGAATGATGTCATCGGTTATCGCCCCATGGTTTGTTGGTTTTCTTGCAGATAAGACAGGAAGCATGGCGACAGGGTTTTACTCAGCGGTAATTGTTCTAGCTGTAGGGCTCGTCCTAATGATGTTCTTTAAAGAAGGTCCAACAGAAAAGGCGATGGGAGTCCAAAAATAGAGTTTCTATGCTATTTTTTTAGTCGAAATTTGATTTTTTCATTCATAAATAGAAAGGATAATTGATTATGAAAGATTTAACACATGAAGTTAATCACCTCGTAGAATGGCTAGGTGAATTTGGTAAAGATCCCGAAGGTGGTGTTACGCGGTTACTTTATACACACGAGTGGATTGAAGCGCAAAAAGCGTTAGAAAAATTGATGCAAGACGATGGGCTGACGACTCGTTATGACGAGATAGGTAATCTATTTGGACGGTTAGAAGGAAGTAAGTATAATGATGAAACTATTTTAACTGGCTCTCATGTAGATACAGTGAAAAATGGAGGTAAATTGGACGGGGCATACGGAATTTTAGCTGGTATTTTGGCTCTTCGCTATTTAAAAGCAAAATTTGGCCAGCCTCTCCGTAATCTTGAAGTCGTGTCGTTTGCCGAAGAAGAAGGAAGCCGTTTTCCTTACGCTTTCTGGGGTTCTAAAAACCTTGTAGGTATCGCGAAAAAAGAGGACGTTGAAAGCATTGAGGACTTTGATGGCGTTCCTTTCGTCGACGCGATGAGAGAAGCGGGCTTTGATTTTAGGGATGAGTCAAAATCGATGCGTAATGATATAAAAGGCTTTGTTGAAATTCATATCGAGCAAGGGAATGTTTTAGAAAACGAAGGGAAAGACATTGGGGTTGTCCATAGCATTGTCGGCCAAAGACGTTTTACTGTTGATGTAAAAGGTGTAGCGAATCATGCGGGTACAACACCGATGGGATATCGTAAAGATGCTTTATTCGCAGCGAGTCAAATGATCCAAGACATCATTACAAAGGCAAAAGAATATGGTGATCCTCTTGTTGCCACGGTAGGGAAAATCGAAGTCAAACCGAGCATCGTCAACGTTGTTCCTGGACATGCGTTATTCACATTGGACGTTCGGCATACAGAAAAAGAGGTCCTTATAAAGTTCACGGACGAACTTACTACGATTATCAACAGAATTGCCACTGAGTCCGGCGTCGAGACGAATGTCGATATGTGGATGGATGAGGATCCGATTCCGATGGATCAACAAGTCGTTGACGCCATCGAGAAACAAACGAAAGAAAATGGCTTCAATTATAAAATGATGCATAGCGGTGCAGGCCACGATTCCCAAATCATTGCGCCGGTTGTGCCGACAGCGATGATTTTCGTGCCAAGCCGCGGGGGCATCAGCCATAATCCGTTGGAATATACGAGCCCAGAGGAATTGGCAGTCGGGGTCAAAGCATTGATTAACTCTTTATATGCGTTGGCATACGAGGAGTAAAACCAGCGGAAGCTATGATTGAACTTAATGATAAAAAAATATAGGAGATGAAGATATGAAAACAACGGAAAAAGAATTGAAGAAATTAATTACAGCGAAATTGCATAAAGCCGGTCTTTCAGAAGAACATGCGGAAGGGGTAGCCGACGTACTAGTGCATGCAGACCTTCGGGGTATTCATTCTCATGGTGCGATGAGGGTGGATTATTACGCCGAACGAATCGCGAAAGGTGGAATCACGACAAATCCTAATTTCACATTCGAAAAGACGGGACCGAGCACAGCAATATTCGATGGAGATAATGGGGTTGGACATGTAGCAGCTAAAAAAGCGATGGATCATGCAGTCGAGATGGCGAAAGAGAATGGAATTGCGGTTGTTGGCGTAAGAAAGATCAGCCACAGTGGGGCTCTTTCATACTATGTCCAACAGGCTGCCAAAGAAGGTTTGATTGGTCTTTCTGTTGTTCAATCGGATCCGATGGTGGTTCCTTTCGGTGGCGTGGAGCCGTACTACGGAACAAATCCGATTGCATTTGCCGCTCCGGGTAAAGGCGATGATATGATCATTTTTGACATGGCGACTACAGTCCAAGCGTGGGGGAAAATTCTTCATGCGCGTTCGAAGAATGAATCCATTCCGGACACATGGGCGGTGGATAAAAATGGAGAGCCGACAACAGATCCGTTCAAAGTGAATGCTTTACTCCCGATCGCAGGACCGAAAGGCTATGGCCTTATGATGATGGTGGACGTTTTGTCGGGTATTTTACTCGGATTGCCATTCGGGAACAAAGTCTCCTCGATGTACCATGATTTAAGTGAAGGGCGTAATTTAGGTCAACTTCATATTGTAATCAACCCAGCGTTCTTCTCTAACATCGAGACATTCAGAGAAAACATCTCTAAAACGATGAGCGATTTAAATAATATTAAACCAGCGCCAGGATTTGAACAGGTATATTATCCTGGTCAAAACACGACGATTGCTGAACAACAAGCTAAAGTGGAAGGGATCGAAATTGTCGACGACGTGTATCGTTATTTAGAGTCGGATGTTGTGCACTTCAATAAGTATGAAAACAAAGATCCATTCGCGAAATAATTTTCCAAAGATTGAAAGGGTCATAAAAACATTACATCGTGACAATGAAAAACGGAGAGAAAGTAGCGAAGGCTTCGTACTCACATCTGTTGACAGATTCAAATTGGTGCTATATAATTACCTCGAATTCGAGATAATTTGAAAGAGGGGTAGTTATCATGAATCGTCAAGTGGATGAGTATTATGAAGAAGAACTGTCCTTAAAGATATTTGTCGTCCTATCCAAAGCACTGCAATCCATTAAAAAGCTTGTGGAAGAGGATATAAAATGTTTAGGCCTTAATCCAACTGAGTTTTCCGTTCTGGAATTAATTTATAGTAAAGGTGATCAACCAATACAAAAAATCGGTGAAAAAGTGTTGATTGCGAGTAGCAGTATTACCTATGTCATAGATAAGCTCGAAAAGAAAAATTTAATCGTGAGAAAACCATGTTCCGAAGATCGTCGGGTGACGTACGCAGCAATCACAAATGAAGGAACTGAGCTGATGAATGAAGTCTTCCCGAAACATAAAGCTGCCCTGCGAAAAATATGTGGCGGATTGGATGTAAACGAAAAAGAAGTTCTCATCGAACAGTTAAAGAAGTTGGGGTACTATGCAAAAAACATCTGATTTTTTAACTTATATCTTGAATTCATGATTTATTAATTCGAGATGATTGTCTTGATTAGGTGAGTGCTTTGATTACTCAATGGAAAGGTGTGATCCCATGTTATCAATTGATCCGAGCAACAATACGGAACGGGAGAATTACAAATTGCTAATCGGAAGTATCGTACCAAGACCGATTGCTTTTGTGACCTCTTTGTCTGAGGATGGCTGCATTTTAAACGGCGCCCCTTTTAGTTATTTCAATATCGTATCTTCTAATCCCCCGATGATTTCGTTATCGATACAACGGTCTGGAGGAAAGCAGAAGGACACAGCTAGAAATATACTAGCGAATAAGGAATTTGTCGTTCATATTGTTGACGAACAAAACGTTGAAAAGGTCAATAAAACAGCTGCAAGTTTGCCTCCGAGTCAAAGTGAAGTTCAGTTAGCAGGATTGACTCCGATTGAGAGTGTCAATATTTCGGTTCCCGGGGTGAAAGAAGCAAAAATTCGGATGGAATGTGTGTTAGAGCAATCCCTAGAATTGAGCGGAGTGGAGTCTGTCGGCAGTGACCTTATTATAGGAAGGATCGTTCAATTTCATATCGAAAAGGAACTCTACGACGATGGAAGAATTGATCCGAGGGGATTAGCTGCCGTCAGCCGCTTAGCAGGTGCTAATTATGCTAAAATCGGTGAGATTTTTGAAATCGAACGACCTGAATAGTTCATTTATAATATTACAAAATAACGTGTTATATTGTTGGTAAAAAATACAACAATATAACACGAACATTTATCTTGAAATAAAGATATATGAAATGATACTATTTGATTTGGAGATAAATATAGTATAAATCGGAGGAAATATTTAATGTCAAACAAAAATGAAGTAGGAAAACTATTACTACGTATTATGCTAGGGCTTGTTTTTGCAGCAAACGGATTTGCTAAGTTTCAAGGTGGTATTGGAAATACAGCAGCCTGGTTTGAAAGTATTGGCATTCCAGGATTCCTTGCTTATGCAGTAGGGGCGATTGAATTGGTAGGTGGTATTGCAATTATCCTCGGTTTAGGGACAAGAATTGTATCTTTGCTATTCGGTATTATAATGGTTGGAGCAATTTTTACAGTAAATTTACCAGCTGGCTTTCTAAATGGTTATGTTTTCGATTTGGTATTATTAGTCCTTGCAGTGCACATCGTCATGAATGGTAGTAAGTTATATGCTCTCGATCAATTAATATTTAAGGGAAGAGAAGCAAAGAATTCTTAACATCTAATGCTAAGAGCCCCTTGGTTTTCATGATTGGAACAATGGGTTATATAAGGGAACCAATAAGATAATTCAACTAGAAAAGAGCCATCATGAAAGTCTAACATTGACTTTTCTGATGGCTCTTTCTGTTAATTGGGGGATATACGTCCAAAGTAAGCTGTCGCGGCACTATTTGTTCTCTTCCAACAGCCCCTTACGTACGTCCAGCGGACTTGGTACTGGACATTACTGCTTTGTAAACTGAACGATTCTCTCGCCCATCTGATTAATATTCTCTACGGAAGCATTTACTTGTTCTGTTAGTGCTGCCTGAGATTGCACTAAATCTGATAACTGATTCATTTGCTCTAGTATTTGTTGGATAGAGATGTCCATGTTTTTCAAACTGTTTTCTATTGAAGTTGTGGCGTCTTTTGAATTATTTGCGAGAGACCGTACTTGCTCAGCTACGACACCAAAACCTTTCCCTTGTTCACCGACACGAGCGGCTTCAATGGCTGCATTCAATCCAAGTAAATTCGTTTCGTCTGCAATTCCACGAATGAATTCGGAAATGGTTTTTGTCTCATGGGCAGCATCTTGCAATTGTAATGCAGCCTGATTTGATTCCTCCTGCATATGGGCTACGTCCTGCGCTTGTGAGTTAATGGCTGTGATCCCTACTACCATCTCCGCGATTGAACTTGTAAGATCAATCACTCTCTTTTCTAATTCATTTGCCATTTGCTCTTTCATTTTCTGCTCTTGAATATTGCGGATTGTACCGGCTACACGAATAGGGAAGCCTGTTTCATCACGTAGCGCTTTTCCCTCACTTTGGAACCAGCTGTAAATGCCTTCCTTATTTTTCATACGGAAAGTAGAATGGTATTCACTTTTACCGCTATAATCACTTAAATAATCAATCATATCTTGTTGGGCAAGCTCTACATCATCTGGGTGAAGTAAGTTTGTCCATGATTCAAGTATATTCGGAAAGTCCTGTTCATCAGTAAAGCCAAGAACTTTACGGTATTGATCGGACCACCAATACTGATTATCTCTGGAGAAAAATTCATTGGAATTTCGGTCAATGACCATATCCCACGGAGCTTCTGTCAAAATGGAATGGATCAACCCGTAACGAACATTAAAGAATTTTAATTCTTCATCACGGATATATTGGTCGTGTACATCAAGAATGAAGGCGTTCATTCGTTTGATTCCTTGTTCTTTCAGATGCTCAATATTACCAAAATGATGCATCCATCGATAGCCTTTTGCTACACGTAATCGATAAAAGCACTCATAGTTTTGCTTAACATCGCATTCTTTCATATATTGTGCAACGGCCTCGGTTAAAACGTGAGCATCATCTGGGTGGATACGTGCTATATAAGTTGTATAATCACACTCATCTTTTTCTGATTTTGTATATTGTAATACTTGCTCAAAAGAGGCGTCCATCCGCATTTTGTTTGTATGATTATACAAATCGTCATTTTTGATATCCATATCCCAATAGCCGATGGAAAGCGTATCTTTTAAAAACTCAAGTTCTGCTAATTGATGATTTGTTTTCACTTGCTTGTCCGCATAAGTTTGTTCGATCGTGCGTAACGATTCGTTTAAAATAATATGCTCTGTTTGTGGAAAACGAAGGACATCATTTTCAATGAGTTGTTTTGCAGTATCTTGAAAAGCTTCGAATTCGTACATATTCTTTTTTCGCTGAAATATCATTGCTCTTACCCCCTACTACTATGTTAATCTAGTAAAAATTTTGCTCAAAAAAAACAGGCTAATTGGGTATCTGCTATCCAATTAGCCTGTTGCATTTATTGCGTGGTTTGGGTGGGGAAGGATAGCTCCAACCCACCCGCATTCTGTTACATTAGTCTAAAGAACGTACTTCAATCGGGATGAGGGAGCTTTCCAGTCGATCACGGAATTGCTCGTATTGAGCAGGCAGCTTCAATTCACTACCCATCGTTTCTTCTGTTTCATCATGTGCGAACCCTGGAGGATCTGTTGCGATTTCAAAAAGAATTTCACCAGCTTCACGGAAGTAAATCGCATTGAAATAATTACGGTCTTTTACTTCAGTTACAAGTTGGCCATTTTCTTGAGCGTGTTTTTGCCACTCTACGTGATCTTTATCGTCATTTGCACGCCATGCAATATGATGAACTGTACCAACCCCCATTGTGCCACGAGCCCCTGCTACCATCTTCAAATCGATTGTATTGCCAATGTCGGAGCTTGCTTTAAAACGGGTATAATTGCGTTCTGTTGAGACTTCTTTTAATCCCATGACGTTCAGTAAAGTAGCTTTTGTTTCTTCGGGATTACTTGAATATAGTGTGGCACCCGCAAATCCTTTAATTGCTACATCAGGAGTTACATCACCGAACGTCCAATTATTCGTTGGACCTTCTGCGCGTTCTACTAATTCAAGATGTAAGCCATGTGGATCGTCGAACTGCACAACCTTTTCACCGAATCGCTCCGCTGTCGTGAAAGAAATGTCGAATTTATCAAGTCGTTCAACCCAATAATTTAAGGTGCCTTCAGGAATGGCATATGTCGTTACACCGACTTGACCGTCGCCAATACGTCCTTGATAAGCATTTGCCCAAGGGAAGAATGTGATGATTGATCCAGGGCGGCCGCCTTCATTGCCAAAATATAAATGATATGTGCCCGGATCATCGAAGTTCACCGTTTGTTTCACGAGGCGTAAGCCAAGTACGCCTGCATAGAAATCGATATTTTCTTGAGGGTGTCCTACGATAGCAGTGATATGGTGAATACCGGTAGTCTGTTTTTTCATTTTTTACTACTCCTTTATTTTTGAATGTCTTTAATTCCAAATACAAAATAATTTTATCTCGAATCCAATAATCTTGAATTCAAGATAAATATACCATAAGTTGTTTATACCGTCAAACTAAAAACAAACTACTTTGATTAGACACGGCATATTATCATATTTCCCCAAGTTTTATCGTTACAATCATTGAAATTCATAATCAATAATTTTTATACTTGATATATTTTTTATACTTGTATATACTGAATGTAATCGTTGGAGGTGATCTTTATGAAAGTATGTCCCTATTTAGAATCATGCTTTGAAATTCTAGGCAGACGTTGGAATGGGCTCATTATTCATTACTTATCCAACTGCCCAGATTTCACTGCTCATTTTTCCGACATGAAGCGGGACTTGAACGATATTACTCCACGTTCACTCTCTATGAAATTGACTGAGCTTGCCAAACACGACTTAGTCATTAAAAAAGTGACATCGGAGACGCCCGTCAATATTTCATATCATCTGTCCGAAAAAGGGCAAAAACTAGCTATCGCTCTTCAACCGATCCAAACGTGGGCACAACAAAACATTGATCTTGACTTGCCCGAACAATCATGAAAAGAAAAGGGGAATAGAAATGGAAACGAAAAACAATATGATTTGTGATTTAGAAACAGGGGTATGCGGTCCTGCGGGAGACAGCACGAATTCAACGGAGTTCATCGATTTTTCAGCACCGAAAAAAACAATTGATCTCTATTATGTAACGGATCCGATCTGTTCGCATTGCTGGGCATTGGAGCCAGTCCTCCGCAAATTCGTCGATCAATACGGTCAATACTTCAACATGCATACGCTGATGGGTGGATTGCTCGAGAAATGGGGAGACGGCCCTGTCGATCCTGCAAACGGAATAAATGGTCCTGCAGACGTTGCTGGACATTGGAGAGAAGTTGGGGAACATTCGCGCATGCCAATCGACGGAACGGTTTGGTACGATAACCCAATCGAGTCATCATTCATCCCGTCCCGTGTCTATAAAGTAGTTCAAGAAAAAAGTCCAGAGCTTGCTAACACATTTTTACGCCGTGCAAGGGAAGAGTTATTTGCCTTCAATAAAAACATTGCACAAGACGATGTTTTGATCGACATTGTCAATCAAGTTGGATTGAATGGGGAAGAAATCGTCAAACAATCGAAGACGACGGAAGCAAATACTTCATTGTACGAAGACTTCCAACTCGTCCGCCAATTGGGCGTCCGCGGATTCCCGACAATCGTCATGGTGAATGAAGAGCAAAAAGGTGCCCGCATTGTCGGTGCCCGTTCATTAGAGGATTACAAGAATGCACTTCAACAGCTACTTCCAGAAGAAACAGTGCAACCGAAAAAATTGCCTGAACTGCAGCAGTTGCTCCAAAAAGAAAAGCTGTTGTTCTCACGCGAAATTGAAGAATATTATTCGATAGAGCAACATGAGGTAGATGTGTTTATCGAGGAAAAGTTGACGACAGATTCCTATGAAAGCAAAACACTCCTCGGGGAGACGTACGTACAAGTGAAATAATGCAATAACTGCGACAGAATCGGCTTTCTTTGGAAAGTCGGTTTTGTTGTATTAGGAGGAGTTCGTATGTTGCAGAAGCTTAAAAACGGAAATCACGCGCAGCCGTTCAGAGGACCTTTTAGCATTACGCGAGTTCAACCAGGCGATATTATCGGTACGGAATCGACTGACACCGGATTCGGACCTTTGGCCATTATTGATCATGCGGTCATGAAAAAAGGGTTGACGATTAAAATGCATGAACACGTGAACGATGAAATTCTTAGCTATGTCTGGTCGGGGGTTATGCACCATAAAGACTCCGTAGGATTTGAAGCCCCTTTCGCTCGGGGGAAGTTAATGATGATGAATGCAGGAAAAGGTTTCTGGCACGAGGAAAAAGTAACGGAGGATGAAGTGGAAATGCTTCAAATCTTCGTCCGACCGAATGAAACGGATCTTTCCCCGGACATTCAGTTTCATCATAAACCAGAGGATAATCGCGATTGGTATGTGATGGCCGGTCCTGAAGGAAGTGATGCACCACTACATATTCGGCAAAACGTGTATATTTTGGACGCTCATCCGAAAGCGGGGGAACAGTTGGAAATCCCGATGTATGATGGACTTACACCTTTCCTATACGTCATGAACGGTGAGATTGAGATTCAAAATATGAACATTCGTAAACAAGAAGCTGTAACGGATATCGTCAATCCACTTCCGCCTCTCCTCGCGAAGATCGACACAACAATTGTCTTATTTTTTGTCGATATGAACGCTCCGATGTCTATGGAAGGGACGATTAGTGGCTTACAGAAATGAATAAAAAACACCCCCCCACTTCCTCAGAAGTGGGGGGGTATCTGTTTAGGGTGAAATTAGCGAATTGTTTTCAAAGCTGTTGCCCAAGGGATCACTTGGTCTAGCATTTGGTTTACAGAATTAGCTTGAACTTCAGCTGGTTTGAAATCTGTACCGTTTTCAAAGTCAGTGAATAGGGATAGAGCAGGGTGTACACGAACGTCCGCTACAGATAGTTCACCTAGGATACCGCGTAGATGTTCTGCTGCACGAGCGCCGCCTACTGAACCGTATGATACGATACCTGCTGCTTTGTTGTTCCATTCTTCACGTAGGAAGTCTAGAGCATTTTTAAGAGCTCCTGTAATAGAGTGGTTGTATTCCTGAACGATGAAGACGAATCCGTCTTGTTTGCCAACGATTTCAGACCATGCAGCTGCGCCTGAAGCATCGCTTCCTGGCTCACCAAGCAATGGCAATTTGTAATCTGCAATGTCGATTACTGTATAGTTAGCGTCTCCGCGTTTGTCTGCCAATTCTTTTACCCAAGCACCAACTTGTGGGCTCACACGTCCTTCACGAGTTGAACCTAAAATAATACCGATGTTTAAATTTGTCATTATTCGTTCCTCCTGTTGTATAGATTACTTGAATTAATTTATCTTTAATTCGAGATAATAATAACACGCCCAATATGTTCCGTCAATAGTTCTGCTTAGAAGCTATCGTCATTAACGGGTTCTCCTAATCGGCTTTAAATGGCGCTCGATTTCTTCACGTTTTGGCTCTAAAAAAGGAGGCAGATCAAGCTTTGTCCCTAAGATTTCAATAGAGGAGTCCACTGTGAATCCAGGTCCATCCGTTGCCAGCTCGAACATAATACCGTTTTCGTCTTGAAAATATAAGCTTTCAAAGTAAAAGCGGTCCTTCATATAAAGAACTTCATAGCCATAGTCTTGAATCCGTTTTGCCCAGTAGCGAAGGTCATCACCATCCTTGACTCGGATTGCTAAATGGTGGACGCTGCCTTTACCTGGTTTTTGAACAGGTCCTTCTTGCTCAACAATTAAAATTTCCCCAAAGGCATGACCTTCTGTAGATTGATAAAGCAGACCTTTCCCTGCAAGCTTCACTTGCTGATAGCCGAAAATGTTTTCTAGTGTAGAAGCTAAGCTGCTCGCATTTTGAACAGTCATTTCTACCGGACCCATACCTAATATGCGATGCTCCTCAGGGACAGGCGAATCAGGCCAAGCTGTCCAAAAATCTGGGAATGTATCTTTCTCACCATTTAACAAAACTAAATTGAGTCCGTCGGGATCTTCAAAATGAATTGCCTCACGACCTGCGTAAGTTGTAATGTCGCTCTGAAAGATCTGATGTTCATTCAATCGATTACGCCAGTAGTGTAGACTTTCTTTCGATGGAATAAACATACCAATTTTCGTAATTGCATTTGTTCCCCGATGTGTGCGCCCGGCATTCGGGATTTCAAAAAACGTTAATTCGGTGCCTGGACTTCCTGTTACATCTCCGTAGAAGAGGTGATACATTTTCGTGTCTTCTTGGTTTACCGTCTTTTTAACGAGGCGTAATCCTAAAATCTCTTCATAAAAATGAAGATTGTCAGTGGCGTTCTTTGTAATCATTGAAATATGATGATGACCTGCAATTTGGCTCATTGAGTATCCTCCTATTAGTAGTGAGATGCTTACCTAAATACGAAGGGGAGTTAGCTTTATATTCTTTTATCTTGAATAGAATAATCTCGAATTCAAGGTAAATATAACATAGCATCATTTAGACCGTCAAAGAGTGAGCTTGGTTGTTAAATAGAAAAACCCACTAAGAGTATGAACTCGAATTAGTGGGTGTCTTATTTATTGTTCCAATGCCAACAATTGCTTCTTCATTTCCAAACCACCCCGAAAACCGGTCAAGTTGCCATTTTTCCCGATGACTCGATGACAAGGGACGGTGATCAGGAGGGGATTGGCTCCGATTGCAGCTCCAACCGCGCGTACTGATTTTGGATTTTGAATCCTATCTGCAATATCCGAATAGGAAACGGTCTGTCCATACGGTATTTCCTGCAAAGCTTTCCATACGGATTGTTGAAAAGGAGTACCGTGCAAGTCCAGTGGCATAGTAAACTCTTTCCGTCTTCCTTCCATATAGTCAATCAGTTCCTCTGCATAAGGTTGCATAACCGACTTATCTTCCACCAACTGATAAGCAGGAAGTCGTTTCTTCGCCCATGCGGCAAGTTCCTCGAATGGGGCATTGTGAGGACTAGCAAAGCAAAGCCCCTTAGTTGTGGCAGCCATATAGATATTCCATTGCCCATGATTCAACAGCATCCAGTAAACGATATTTTCATTGTTCTTTTCCATTGTAAACCTCCTTTCTTTATTCCTTGTAATCCTCGTAAAATATAATTCTGTTTGAGAAAGGATCGGTAACCCTCAACTCTATCGTATTCCAAGGTGTTTTCTCGATACTCGGATTAGCAAAGCGGTATTCCTTTTCGGAAAGCTCGGCATGATAGCTGCTCAAATCATCTGTGTTAATCCGAATTGCACTGCCAGGTGACGCATCGCCATGATGTTCGGATAAATGCAAAACAGTTCCATCCTTAGAGATTTGAAAGTACAAAGGCGTATTTTCAGCAAACTGGTGCTGCCAGTCCAATTGGAAACCTAAGTAATCCAAATAGAAGGCATGGGCTTTTTCGATATCAAAAATCCGGAAAATAGGTGTAATCATTCGACAATGCACTCCTGTCAGCGAAATGTTTACAATTTTTCAACTGTGGACGTTCTTTATCAATAAGTATACTAAAGATAAAAATGAAAACCCATCCAGAAACGATTGGATGGGCGCCTTCACTTAAACTAATTTCATGTTTTGCGAATCGATCATATACTTCACGTCTGCGACATTCTCGATGAATGTTTGATCATGCGAGACGAATACAATCGTCCCTTTGTACGCCTTGATAAACTTCTCCAAAGCATCGAGTGCGTGAATATCCAAAAAGTTCGTTGGTTCATCGAGTAATAAAATATTGTATTCACCTAAAAACAACTGGCATAGACGGAGACGGATCGCTTCGCCCCCGCTTAAGGACGCTACATTTTTCTGTAGATCGGTTCCCGTAAACTGCATCGCATGCAATACGCTTCGCAAGAAACCTTCATCATAGTCAGACCGATTTCTCAAAAATTGCAGAACCGTTTCATTAGTGGGGAATTGATAGCTCATTTGTTGGAAATGGCCAATTTTCGCCTTTGGTGAAATGGTAAGACTTTCTCCATTCGTTAAGATATGGTGAAGCAATGAGCTTTTCCCTGCACCATTCCCTCCAGTAATTGCGATTTTCCTCCCAAGTGGCAGTTGGAAGCTTACATCATCCAATATTATTTTCCCGCCAACTTGAAGGGTTAGCCGATCTGCCATAATCGGAAACTTGTTATGCAATTCCAATGCCTTTGATTGCCTAAAAACGATTGGTGTATCTTCGACTACTTGTTTGACTTCTTGCAGATTTTCGATTCGCTGTTCAATTGCTTTCGCTGCACGGTGCACTGATTTTTGGCTCGTGCCTTTCGATTTCGTCTCAACCATGCGATTCGGTTTCGCCTTTGCATCATTCTTCGACATTTTGGACGTTTGCGCAATTTTTTCGGCCTTTTTCATTTTTTCATGTGCGGCTCGTTCAAGACGTCTTTTTTCTAGAAGAAACTGTTCATGCGCTTCGCGTTGCTGTTCACGTTCTAGCTCTTTTTGCTGTTTATAGTCGCTATAATTTCCCGCATAGACATGCACTTCACCTTCATGCACTTCCCAAATCGTCGTCACAAGCTCATCCAATACGGATCGATCATGACTGATGAGGACGAGAGCTCCGTAATAGTAGCGAAGTTCATCCAATAAAAATGAAATGCCGTCACGATCTAAATGGGTAGTCGGTTCGTCGATTAACAGGGCTTCATGATAATGCGTAAATAACTGTGCAAGCTTCAGCCTTGTTTGCTCTCCTCCACTAAGATGATCAGAATCAGATGGGACGGCTAATCTGCCGAGCAGTGCATGATCCGCTTCTGTAGACGCGGAAGGCTCGAGCTGTTTGAAATAACCGCACTCCACATGACGCGTCACTTTTCCGCTAGTCGGTTGGATATCGCCGGTAAGTAATTTAAGAAGAGTGCTTTTTCCAGCACCGTTTTTCCCGACGATTCCGATACGGTCAAATTGATGAACAGCGAGTCGCTCTATCTTCAGTATTTCTTTATCCAAATAAGTCATTTCAACATGATTCAATTCAAAACAAACTTGTTCCATTTTCGCTACCTCCGAAATTTTTGATTTCGTATCGATAGCTGGAATCGATACGAGCTTAGTGTATTAAGCTCGTATCAATAAAATAGTAAAGTCATCATCATGCTCCCTCCAATAAAAAAAGTACACAGATCGCCCTGTGTACTCGCAAATAGGTATGGATATCCCGTAGAACGTACAATTCATTTCCACAACATACCTAACCCGTACACATAGTAAATAAACCGCAATGAAAAACGGTTTTCACAATAAGTATATGTATAGGGATCAGTATAGTTGTAGAAATGCCATGTATTTATCGCTCCTTGTCATTAATCTCATAGTAAAGTGTTCTCAATAATAAGTCAATGAGTCGTGCTGTAATTGTTTGACACGTTGTCACTGATCAATAATCGTTAGCCGCTCACGGATATCTGTTCGCGGCTTCGGAGCCGGAATATGTTTTGGATAACCGATCATCAATGTAGCAACAATTTTTTTGCCGGGTTTTACACCGATTCCTTCCCTGAAGACCGGATCATATACCCAATCATTCGTCCGCCAAATCATTCCGATGCCCCGTTCCCACGCCGCAAGTTGGAAGTTCTGGATCATTGTCGAAACAGCCCCGTAATCTTCATCCCATCTTCTTTGCCGAGGATCTTCCGGCATGATGACGACGAGGTGGAGGGGGATCTCTCTAAAATAATTTGCCTTCCGCTTTACCAAATCCGATACTTCACCATCGACTGTCGGTTGTGAGTCGATATAGGACTGGACAAAGACATCTTTTCCGTCACCTGTATACAGCTGAAACTGCCAAGGCTCGGTCAATTTATGATTCGGTGCCCACTTCGCTACATTTAGCAACTCGATGATTTCTTCCACATCTACAGGATCTGGTTTAAATGCTTTAATTGTTCTTCTCCCAATGATTGCTTTTTCCACATCATTTTTCCCTATATACTCCATGGAACATATATCCCCTTTCAAGTGAATTCGCTTTGTTAATGCAAATGAAAATCATTCTCATCTAATAAATGATTATAGCATGGGTGTTATTTTTGGCAACTGAAGGGGAAGTGTTATAAGGATTTTAAAGAATGATGCTATAATCTCAGAAGGTGCAAACCCATTAGCTTGATGGCTGCCAACTTGCAGAAAATTAGAGGAGATTTCATATGAAAAGTAAAAAAGTTGTATTGGCCATTTTATTAACGAATTTATTTATCGCCTTTTTAGGAATTGGGCTCGTCATTCCAGTCTTACCTACGATTATGAATGAGTTGGAAATCAGTGGTTCGGTCGTGGGGTATATGGTCGCCGCTTTCGCAATTACGCAACTTATTTTCTCGCCGATTGCAGGACGGTGGGTTGATCAGTACGGACGTAAAATAATGATTGTCATCGGCTTGTTCATCTTCGGGGCCTCGGAGTTTTTATTCGGAATCGGTCAAACTGTCGAAGTCCTTTTTGTTTCACGGATGCTTGGTGGCGTAAGTGCGGCGTTCATCATGCCCGCCGTGACGGCTTTCATTGCAGACATCACAACTGCTTCGGGCAGGGCGAAGGCACTTGGTTATATGTCTGCTGCCATTAGTACAGGTTTCATCATTGGACCAGGAATTGGTGGGTTTCTAGCTGAAATTGGTACCCGCGTTCCATTTTATTCAGCGGGCGTACTTGGAGTGCTTGCGGCAGTGCTTTCTTTCATCCTTCTCAAGGAACCTGAACGCGGGGAGGAAGAAGCACCGATTATTGGTCAAAAAACTGGGCTGGGTCGTATTCTTATTCCTATGTATTTGATCGCATTCATATTAATCTTCGTACTATCATTTGGTCTTGCAGCCTTTGAATCGTTGTTTAGTCTTTTCGTTGATCATAAATTCAGTTTCACACCAAAGGACATTGCAATCGTCATTACAGGAAGTGGGATTGTCGGGGCAATTGCGCAAGTAGCAATGTTTGATCGTCTGACAAAATGGATGGGAGAAATTAATCTGATCCGTTGGTCTCTAGCGGTTTCGACAGTTCTCGTTTTGTTGATGACCATCGTCAGCTCTTATTTCACCATTTTACTGACGACTTTCTTTTTGTTTGTCGGGTTTGACTTGATCCGTCCCGCGATTACATCGTATTTATCGAAAATTGCAGGCAATGAACAAGGATTTGTCGGAGGAATGAACTCCACGTTTACAAGCGTTGGAAATATTTTTGGCCCCATTGTCGGTGGAATCCTCTTTGATATCAATTTGAACTATCCATACTATTTCGCAGCGGTCGTCCTATTGCTTGGAACCGTATTAGCCCTGTTTTGGAAAAAGCCGAAGCATGTGATCTTGTAATCGCAAAAATACAGGTGAAGGACCTATTCCTTCACCTGTATTTTCATTACTGTACCAATTCCTTTATCGCCTCTACACCAAATCGATTCACAAATTTGTGAAACGGTTCTCTCTTTTTGCCATTTTCCGCATAGAAGTCGATTACTTTATCAACAGCATCGTACAATTCATCAGGTTGCACTTGTTCAAGGAAAAGTGTTCCTGTCTTCGCATAGGCTCCTTTCGGATTTCCTCCGATATACAAATCATAGCCATCTCGGGATTTGATGACGCCGATGTCGTTAATAAGCGGTTCGCCGCATCCAATCGGGCATCCTGTATAAGCAGGTCGAAGCGTGAAGGGAACAGGCCTACCTGCAATCCGTTTATTCAGCTCAATAGCAACCGGCATCCCTTCTTCTTCCGCACCTTTGCAAAAATTGCAATGACGTAAGCTTTTTACAAAATTGCCGACAGGGTAGCAGGAAAGCCCAACCTCGCTAAATTTCTTTTGGATAAATTCAAAATCGCTTTCTAATACTTCTATGTATAATTGCTGGAATGTCGTTAATTCCAATTCTTGATCACCTAAATAATCAGCAAGGACCATTAATTGCTTTGCATTTAACTTAGCACCGAATGATATCCCGCCGTTAACAGCTATTTTCACCTTTTTCTCGGTTTGCATGTTGATTTGCACCCCTTTCTTTTGAGTTGCCGATAATAAAATATTACAATACCTATGTAGGGTATGTAAATGTATCAATCTTAATTTTTTTGGCAACTTCAGAAATACGCAGAGGAGGTATCCAATGGGACACGGTCACGATCATACACATGGTGCAAACAAAAAAGTATTATTGATTTCTTTTCTCATCATTACTCTATACATGGTTGTGGAAGCAATTGGTGGATTTTTGACGAACAGTCTTGCCTTATTGGCAGATGCCGGTCATATGTTAAGCGATTCGATTTCATTAGCGATTGCGCTCATTGCTTTTAAGGTGGGAGAAAAAGTCGCAAGTAAGAGTAAGACATTTGGCTATAGGCGATTTGAGATTTTAGCCGCTGTCTTGAACGGAGTCACATTGATTATTATCGCACTGTTCATTTTCTTCGAAGCTGTGAAGCGTTTCGCAAACCCGCCTGAAGTTGCGACGACAGGGATGTTAATCGTCAGCTCCATAGGACTTGCGGTCAATATGCTCGTCGCATGGATTATGATGCGCGGCGGCGATGTAGAGGGAAATTTAAATATGAAAGGCGCATATTTGCATGTCATCAGTGATATGTTAGGCTCCATCGGGGCAATTGTTGCGGCATTGCTTATGATGATTTTCAATTGGGGATGGGCAGATCCGTTGGCGAGTGTCATTGTGGCAATCCTTGTTTTACGAAGCGGTTATTTTGTATCAAAGGCAGGGCTGCATGTACTAATGGAAGGCACTCCTCAAAATGTGGAATTGGATGATATCATTCGAACATTCCAAAATAAAAAAGAGATCCAAGGTGTTCATGATTTACACGTCTGGACGATTACGAGCGGTTTAAATGCGCTGTCCTGCCACGCAGTCGTGGACGATCTAATGACAATTGCGGAAAGCGAACGATTGCTGCGCGATATCGAACATGACTTATTGCATCAAAACATTCATCACGTTACGATTCAATTGGAAACGTCTGCCCATCAGCATGATGATTCAATTTTATGCCAAGTGAAGCCGAAATCATCGGATGGACACGGTCACCATCATCATTGAGGTCAATACACCCTCCATGTATATCATTTGCGCTTCTTTGACACAAGTGGTAATATAGGGGTATAGGGTATATTTATTGAAATAAAAAGGGGGATTGACATGTCAGACAAGATGACTGTACAGCCGAACAAGCAACAGCTCTTGAATCGTTTAAAACGGATAGAAGGGCAAGTGAGAGGCGTTCATCAAATGATTGAAAATGACCGCTATTGTGTAGATATTCTCCACCAAATCAGTGCAATCCAATCCGCAATGAACAAAGTGTCCCTCGCATTATTAGAAGATCATACGCACCATTGTGTCGTGAAGGCGATAAAAGGGCAAGATGGAGAGGCTGCAATTCAAGAGCTTATGAGCGTAATGAAAACAATGACGAAATAATCGAATATTTATCTTGTATACCTATGAGGGGTATGCTATATTATAAGTACCAATAATACTAGGAGGTTTTTCATCATGAAAGAAGTTCTAAAAGTAGAAGGTATGTCTTGCGGTCATTGCGTAAAATCAATCGAGTCAAGTGTTGGAGAACTGAAAGGTGTATCCTCTGTTAAAGTAGACCTTTCAAGCAATGAAGTGACTGTTGAGTTTGAGAACGAAGCAACATTGGAGCAAATTAAAGAAACAATTGAAGATCAAGGCTATGATGTCGCTTGAGTGAAGCAATTCGCTCACACCATACGGGGGTATAGTGAATGAAGAGATTATACTTGTAGTATAATCCTTCTTTTTCAAAGAAATATACCCCCTATGAGTATTGGAGGGATACGGATGGCAACTACAGAAAAAACCTTGAAGATCAATGGAATGACGTGCGCAGCATGTGCAAACCGGATTGAAAAAGGGTTGTCTAAAATAGAAGGCGTCGAAAAGGCGAATGTCAACTACGCGATGGAAAACTCCACAATTGTTTATGACCCGGAAAAAACGAACGTCAACGATTTCACGGCGAGAATCGAAAAATTGGGCTATAGTGTCATTCAAGATAAAGCCGAGTTTGATGTATCAGGCATGACGTGTGCCGCTTGTGCAACAAAAATAGAAAGACGCATCAATAAGATGGAGGGTGTTTCTAATGCAACGGTCAATTTTGCTCTTGAAACGCTTACCGTCGATTATGTAAGCGGTCAAACGAACCCGAATGAAATGATGGCCAATGTGAAGAAAATGGGCTATGAATTGATTCCAAAAACGGATGGCAAAGACAAGTTGGATCATAAGGAACAAGAAATCAAAAAACAATACCGGAAATTCATTTTCTCAGCGATTTTAACACTTCCACTATTATGGACGATGGTAGCACATTTTGAATTCCTTTCCTTCCTATACTTGCCGGCAATCCTTATGAATCCATGGGTGCAGCTGGCGCTTGCGACACCTGTCCAATTCATCGTTGGTGCACAGTTTTATAAAGGTGCCTACAATTCATTAAGAAATATGAGCGCTAATATGGACGTTCTCGTTGCACTCGGAACAAGCGCTGCATACTTTTATAGCCTCTACTTAACTTTCGAATGGATGAATGCAGGCAGTGTCGGTCATCCAGAGCTCTACTTTGAAGCATCCGCTGTGATTATCACACTCATCGTCCTTGGTAAATTATTCGAAGTGCGTGCGAAAGGGAAAACGAGCCAGGCGATTCAAAAACTTCTTGGCTTGCAGGCGAAAACAGCAAGGATCTTGAAAGATGGTGTCGAACAAGAGATTCCAATCGAAGAAGTTGTGGCAGGGGACATCATCCTTGTCAAACCGGGTGAAAAAATTCCAGTCGATGGAGAAATCATTTCCGGACAATCGGCAATCGATGAATCGATGATTACGGGGGAAAGTATCCCTGTCGATAAAGTTCCCGGAAACTCCGTAATCGGGGCAACCATCAACAAAAATGGTTCATTGCAAATCAAAGCGACAAAAGTCGGCAAAGATAGCGCCTTAGCGCAAATTGTCAAAGTCGTCGAGGAAGCACAAGGCTCGAAAGCGGATATTCAGCGGTTGGCGGATAAAATATCGGGTATCTTCGTCCCGATTGTAGTAGGCATTGCCATTTTGACGTTCTTCATCTGGTATTTCGCTGTCACACCTGGCGACTTCAGATCCGCCCTTATTCCAACCATTTCCATTCTAGTTATTGCATGTCCGTGTGCGCTCGGTTTAGCGACACCGACGTCTATCATGGCGGGTTCAGGTAGAGCTGCTGAAATGGGCTTGCTCTTTAAAGGCGGCGAGCATCTTGAAAATACACGCTCCATTGACACAGTCGTCTTGGATAAAACAGGTACCGTTACAAAAGGGCAACCTGCGTTAACAGATGTAATCGTATCGGAAGGTTTTATTGAGCAAGATGTCCTGCAATTAGTCGCATCAGCTGAAAACCAATCTGAGCATCCATTGGCGCAAGCAATTGTAACAGGCGTCAAAGAAAAAGGCGTCGATTTAATTGAAGTGGATGCTTTCAAAGCGGTTCCTGGATACGGAATTGAAGCGGAAGTTGACGGTAAGCTAGTGCTTGCTGGTACTCGAAAACTAATGCGAAGCCGAGACATTGCCCTTGATAATATCGAAGCGACAATGGAGAAAATGGAGAACGAAGGGAAAACGGCGATGCTCATTGCAGTTGATGGAAAACTGGCTGGCGTCGTGGCAGTTGCCGATACTGTGAAAGAAACGTCCAAAGAAGCTATCAAACGAATGCAGGAACTTGGGCTAGATGTCATTATGCTGACAGGAGACAACCAACATACGGCTGAAGCGATCGGCCGCCAAGTTGGATTGACACATATTATTGCGGAAGTTCTTCCTGACCAGAAAAGCGATAAAATTCAACAATTGCAAGCCGAAGGGAAAAAAGTCGCAATGGTCGGCGACGGCATTAATGACGCACCGGCACTTGCAATGGCAGATATCGGAATGGCTGTTGGTACAGGAACGGATATTGCGATTGAAGCGGCTGACATTACGTTAATGCGTGGCGATCTGAACAGTGTTGCAGACGCGTTCATCATGAGCCGGAAAACGATGCGCAACATTAAGCAAAACCTGTTTTTCGCCTTCTTCTACAACACAATTGGCATACCGGTAGCCGCGGTTGGCCTGTTAGCCCCATGGGTTGCGGGCGCGGCAATGGCGTTTAGTTCGGTATCGGTCGTCCTGAATGCGCTTAGACTTCAACGCGTTAAGCTGTAATCGTATAAACGCACAACAAAGCCCATCCATAACGGATGGGCTTCATTAATGTTTTATTGAATAAGGCTTTTGACAGCCTTCGACATTGTGGCGCCGTCTGTTTTCCCGGCAAGAAGCGGTTTTGCGATTTTCATCGCATCCCCCATGTTCATTCCTTGAGTAACTCCGGCTTCTGTCAGCAATGCCTTTACTTCTTCCTCGCTTAATTGCTTCGGTAAAAATGATTTGAGCAATACCAATTTCGCCTTTTCTTGTTCAATCAAATCCTCGCGCTGCGCTTTCTCAGCACCTTCCAACGCTTGGTTCGTCTGTTTGATTTCACGGTTTACAATTGCGACTTCCTCTTCTTCTGTCAGAGCGGAGCCTTTCTCTTTTTCAGCTAGGTCAAGTGCGGACTTTAATAGTGTCAGCACACCTTTAGAAAGTACATCCTTCTCTTTCATCGCACGCTTCAGTTGTTCGAAAACGGTTGTTTTCAACATCTGAATCGCCTCCCTTCAATTGACGAATGAAAATTTACCCACTCGTTTTAGTGTAATGATTATAGAGGAGGCGACCTTGAAATGCAACTATAGGGGTTACTCTATGTAAATAACAATACTTTATTTCAAGAATAATTGTTATCAAATGAATAATTTTTTACTTTATATATAGTCATTTCCACCGATATTACTAAACGTGTATGGATATTAAATACTAGGAGATGTAACGAATGTTTAAAAGTATTAAAGGAAAATTATTGTTCTCTTTTTCACTCGTAATTTTATTAGTGCTGTTATATGGCATATATAATATTTCAGTCGTGATCAAAAGTAACAATGAAGCCAGAAGCATAGTGGAGAAGGAGCTTCCGTTATTGATTGCCCATGAAAAGATGGCACTAACGATGGCCAATCGTATTTCGACAGCCCGAGGGTATGTTTTATACGGTGGAGATTTTAAGGAAAGGTTTAATGAGTATAGTGCGCAAGGCATACAGAATGAACAGATCATCCGAGAAATCCAGGAAACGGATGAGTTCGACCAACTCATTGAGAAAACGGTAGCTTGGCGAACATACATCACGGAGGAAGTCTTTGCTGAATATGACAGAGGCAACCGAGAAGCGGCGATGAGGAAGTTGGATGAAGTGACGCCGATGGTCCGTGAACTTATGGCAGGCTATGAACAGCTCGCAGACCGTTATGAATCGAATATTGAGTCCGCACAGGATAAGATCATTACAGGTGGCGAACTGACATTAAAAATCGTCAGTATCGTGACGGTATTAGTCATCCTGTTTAGCGTAGGAGCTGCACTTTTCACTGCGAATCAAATTACAAAACCAATCAAACTGGTAATGAATCGCATGTTGGAAATGGCGAAAGGTGATTTAAGCGGCGAGGAATTGAAAACAAATGCAAAGGATGAAGTGGGCCAGCTCCTTTATGCCACCAATGAGATGAGCGACAACACCCGCAAGCTGTTGAATACAATTAACAGTATCTCTTCCTCTGTATCGGCCCAAAGTGAAGAGCTGACACAATCTGCAAACGAAGTGACAGTCGCTAGTGAACAGATTGCCATGACAATGCATGATCTGGCAGAAGGTGCAGAATCACAAGCGACACAAGCAGGTCATCTATCTGACATGATGGATTCATTCGTTCATCGAGTGGAAGAGGCGGATGAAAAGGGAGGACATATTCAAGCTGCTTCTACAAAAATATTGGATCTGACTTCCGAAGGTCGCCGTTTAATGGATCTATCCAATGAACAGATGGGTAGAATCGACAAAATCGTACAATCCTCTGTCGAAAAAATCCAAGGCTTGGATGCCCAATCACAGGAAATCTCGAAGTTGGTCGTCGTCATTAAAGATATTGCTGACCAGACGAATTTATTGGCTCTGAATGCAGCGATCGAGGCCGCAAGAGCAGGGGAACATGGCAAAGGATTCGCGGTTGTCGCTGAAGAAGTCAGAAACTTGGCGGAACAAGTTTCCCTCTCTGTCACCGACATAACAAAAATTGTAGATGATATTCAGTCTGAATCTAGTTCCGTAGCTGGATCCCTATTGGAAGGATACGGGGAAGTTGAGAAAGGGACCGAGCAAATTACACGAACGAGTCGAACATTTAATGACATAAATGAAGCTGTAACTGAAGTGGCTGCTCATATTTCGACGATTTCCAGCAATTTGTCGGAGATGGTTTCTTCCAGTCAGGAAATGCGCGGTTCTGTAGAAGAAATCGCCGCCATTACTGAGGAAACTTCAGCAGGCGTTGAACAAACATCCGCTTCCGCACAACAAACAAATAGTTCGATGGAAGAAGTCGCAATGAGCTCAGAGCAGCTATCAAAATACGCTGAAGAATTAAATCGAAACGTACTTCAATTTAAGCTGTAAAACATTAAGGGGAAACCATCTATTGTATTGGTTTCCCCTTAATGTTATATCTTCTTCACAAATTCCGACTTCAATTGCATCGCGCCGAATCCGGGGATTTTGCAATCAATATCATGATCGCCTTCGACCAGTTTGATGTTTTTCACTGTCGTCCCCATTTTGACGACATTTGAGCTGCCTTTTACTTTCAAGTCTTTAATGACAGTAATTGTATCACCGTCATTTAAAACATTTCCGTTTGCATCGCGCACAACAGCGGCTTCCTCTTCCGCCTCTTGTGATTCTTGCGTCCACTCGTATGCACATTCAGGGCAAACGAACAGATTTCCGTCTTCATATGTGTATTCCGAATTACATTTTGGGCAGTTTGGTAAATTGTTCATGAGTTAATTCCTCCATCCGATAGTGTCAATCCTACTATAGCAAAGAACAGAATAATTCCAAGTCGGCTCCATCAGATTCTGAAAGAGGAGCCTACTTTATGTCGGTCAAAAGTCCCGAAATGAGCATAACCTGTCGAAATTCGCGCAAAACTCTTCTGAACTTGCTCAAAATCAGACAAAACTCGCTCAAAACTCCTCCGAAGTTGCGCAAAAGGTCCTTGAAGTCGCGCAAAAAAACTGCATTTGTATAAATCGTAAGTATTTGCTATATTATAAGCAATATGGAATCACTGATGTGGCCAAGTAGATGAAAATTGTGAAACAGAAAGTATGGCGAGTGCTGAGAGCCGTACCACCGCTTTTCATTGAACCCTACCACGGAGATGTCATGCAAACATGACCGGGTCGTTTTCGTTATCAAACGTTCGAGGGCTTAGCATCGCAGCTAGGCCGAATGAAGGTGGTACCACGTCTATCCAGCGCAAAGACGTCCTTATAGTATAGGACAGCTTTGCGCTTTTTATTATGTATAGGGAGGAAATGAAGATGAGTAATCAGAAGAACGATTTTTCAAAATGGTATATCGACACGATCCAAAAGGCGGATTTAATGGACTATACGCCGGTTCGTGGATGTATCGCATTTAAACCGGACGGCTTCGAAATTTGGGAGCATATCCAAGCGGAAATGGATAGACGTTTCAAGGAGACGGGTCACCGGAATGCGTACTTCCCAATGCTTATTCCAGAGAACTTTTTCCAGAAGGAGAAAGATCATATCGAAGGATTTTCTCCTGAGCTTCCATGGGTAACAGAAGCTGCCGGCGAGAAATTGGAAGAGCGTTTGGCGCTTCGTCCGACTTCTGAGACGATGATCGGACACTTGTATTCCGATTGGATCAAAAGCTACCGTGACCTGCCTGTATTGATCAACCAATGGGCGAACGTTTTCCGTTGGGAGAAGAAGACGCTTCCGTTCATTCGTACGTCTGAGTTCCTATGGCAGGAAGGGCATACGGCACATGCTGATGAAGAAGAGGCTCGCGCGGAAACGATGCAAATGTTGAACATTTACAAAGAAGTTGTGGAAGACCTCCTTGCGATTCCGGTTTATGATGGGCAAAAAACGCCATCTGAACGTTTCGCTGGTGCGGTTGACACATATTCAATCGAAGCAATGATGAAAGACGGAAAAGCGGTTCAAGCAGGTACGTCCCATTACTTAGGCACGAAATTTGCGGAAGCATTCGACATCAAATATTTGACGAAAGAAAACCGTCACGAGTTTGTCCATACGACGTCATGGGGAACTTCGACACGTCTAATTGGTTCTGTCATTATGGTGCACGGGGACGAGCAAGGTCTTGTATTGCCTCCACGTATTGCACCGACTCAAGTTGTGTTGATTCCAGTCGGTTCTTGGAAGAAGAACCCATCGATTATGGAGAAATTGGACGAGGTCTTCGCACAGTTGAAGGCGAAAGGTATCCGCGTACGATTGGATGATTCCGATCAGTCTCCAGGCTTCAAGTTCAACGAGTGGGAGCTGAAAGGTGTGCCGGTTCGTGTAGAGCTTGGACCACGCGATTTGGAAAACAATCAAGCACTTATGAAAGCACGTGACGAGGATGAAAAAGTGGCGGTTGATCTGGCGACTATCGTTGAAAGCATAGAAAAGGAATTGCAAACGATGCAAACGCGCCTTCTTGAAAAAGCACGTGCATTCCGTGCAGAGCATTCTCACACACATATCGATACAATCGAAGATCTTACAAAGCATATTGGGGATTCAGCCGATAAAGGCGAAATCCCTGGTTGGATTCTTGCTGGCTGGTGCGGCGATGACGCGTGCGAGGAGCAAGTGAAGGAAGAGACGAAGTTTACGACTCGTAACATACCTTTCAATCCACCGGCTGAAAAGTCGACGTGCATCAATTGTGGAAAAGATGCGAAACATACAGTTTGGTTTGCGAGAGCTTATTAATTTTTAGATAAAAAGGCTGCCTTCCCTCGGGAGGCAGCCTTTTCGTATGGGGATATTTATTTGTGGAGCCGTTTAGTGGGCTGGAGAACCCAATAAATGGACGAGTGGTGAAACTCCCTCTGAGCGGTGATAAACCTCTTCTGAGTGGTGATAAAGTGTCCCTGAGTGGTGATAACCTCGTCTTGAGTGGTGATAAACCCATTCGAGTCGCCTAATTTCATCTTACCGTCTGCCGGTGCTCTCCATAAAAATGCACCCATGCTTCATGAATGCCCCCAGCACATTTTTCATTTGCGTGAAAGAGATTTTCGCACGGTTCCATTTCCAGCAGTTCCGGTTGTGCATTGCCGACGATGACGGAAGGATGGCCGAGTGAGAGCATGTCCCAATCATTGCCTGAATCACCTGCAATCAACAGCTTCACGCCATTCATCGCATACCGATCAAGTGCATATTCTAATGCGTTCCCTTTTCCGGCGCCCAAAGGAAGGACGTCAATATCCCGGTTCGAGCTGAAGATAAACGAATGGGCAATTGATTCGTCCACGAGTGCTTTCTTGAATTCATTTACCGCTCCGACATCTCCGGACAGAGTGAAGGAAACGCGCCGGTCGTCTGGCAACTTCTGCTTATTCAATGAAGGGAAGGCAGAAGCGATTTCGACGATTCTTTCAGGTTGCCAATCTTTCTGCATGCGGGCTTTCCAATAAGGATCTTCACGAAGCCCGTCTGCATGATAAATAGATGTCCCGACATCTGTTATGAGCATGTCCGGTGACGGCAAATCTTCTTCCGACATAAGCGTTTGCGCGGAAGTCAGATGCCTTCCAGTCACATAGACAAGGGCCACTTCGTCTGGCGAATCCTTGAAGAACTGAAGCAACTTTGTAAGTGCTTCCTGATCACCGACGAATGTCCCATCCAAATCAGTCGCCAGCAAATACTTTTTGTTTTCCATTTATGACCACCTCGTATAAGGCATCCATCTTTTGCCCGACCGTTGTCCAATTGAACTCTTTACGGGCGTAGGCGGCAGCCCGACGTCCTAAGGAACGCGCAAATTCCCGGTTCGCTGCAAGGAGCTTCATTGCGAATGCCAAATGTTCCTTGTTCTCTTTTTCGACATGGAGTCCTGTTTCCTGATTGCGGACAACGTCTTGCAAACCTCCAACTTTTGAGGCGATGACAGGGCTTCCGCATGCTTGCGCTTCCGCGGCGACCATTCCGAACGATTCGTAAGTTGATGGAACGATGACGGCGGTCGCTTCATTGAAAAGTTCAGCCAACTGCTTTTGGGTACGTGCCCCGATAAACTCGACATGTCGCTCGATTCCCGAAATGGCTTTTTTCAGTTTCGGACAAGACGGCATTTTCTTTTGGACATCTATTTTATTTGGCTCTCCTCCTGCAATGACGAGCTTAGCAGAAGGGGGAAGTTCATTCTTCTCTATTAGCAACCGAAAGGCATTAAGAAGTGTATAGATCCCTTTTGTAGACTCGAGTCTTCCGGCAAATGCAAAATAGGGGCGTTGCTTTTTTTGACGGATGAATGGTTGGAAGCTTTCATCCACTCCAATCGGTATGACTTTTATAGGGGAAGGGTTATCAACGAAGCTGTTGATCAATTTCCTTTCAGAAGGTGTCGTGGCAATAACTGTGTCAGCTGATTGCAGAATGAATTGTTCGGCAACCATCCTTTTTGCTTCCCTGACGCCGGTAGCCTGTTCCTTTGCAACACCCAAGGAATGGGATGTGTGAATCCATGGGATTCCATAATCCTCAGCCACTCTCGCCCCGAGGAGTCCAGATAGCCAATAATGGGTGTGCATCACGTCGTAAGACGACAAATCGATGCGAGAACGCATCTCATCATAAAAATCGAACAACATGCCATAAAGCTCACTCTTCGGTACATAACCTTTCACCCCTGCAGCAACGCGGATTACACGGCATCGTGAACCGAAATGTTCATTCGCAGGAACTTTCGCATTCGCCCAATGGGTTACGACATCTACCGAATGCCCTCGTCTATCTAAAGAAAGCGCCAACTGCTTGACATAGTTATTTTGCCCGCCTGATTGCTCGCCTCCAAGAGGGGCAAGCGGATCACCGTGATCAGAAATGAATAATATTTTTTTCTTCATATATCTCTCCCCTTTGAAGATACTAAAAGCTTATGGTATCTAATGAATTTATCTACCCTCGTTCGTTAAATAGTAAACATTAGATAGTTGGCAAGCTTTATAAAATAAATAAACTCCTCCTAGAAAATCAGGAGGAGTTGTAAATGGGTCAGTACGATATAGTATTTTCCATAAGATTCAATAGTTCTTTTGCGGTCATTGTCCGTTCACCGCCACCTTGGACAAAAGTATCATTTCCGCCACCTTTTCCATTAAGAAGGGGCAAAACGGCAGTAGAAACTAATTTCATGCTTGTCCCGACGGATGCGCCTCTTGCGGCTACGAACTGAAGGCGGTCTTCATTCTCAGCGACAAGAAGGGCGATGACCGAATCATTCTCTGCCACAATCAATCGTGCGAGCTTTTGAAGTTCCTGCACGGTCCGATCTGTAAATGAAGCCTTTACAATATTGCCGTTTTTATTATCCAACAAGTTTTTCGCCTCGAACGACAGCAAATCTTCCTTGGCCGTTTCTAATGTTTTTTCCAATGAATGATGGGAAGTTAAAAGCCGCTCGATTGCATCCTTCACCCCGTCTTCAGGAGCACTTAGCAATTTGGATGCCGCAGACAACGCCTCGTTTTTCCTGTGCAACTGCTGAAGGACGCGGTCGCCACAAGCGAAGTGGACGCGGACTTTCCGTCTCTGTTTTTCCGTGGAGAGTATTTTTAGCAATCCAATTTGACCGGTTGACGATGGGTGAGTGCCCCCGCAGCCGTTATGATCGAAATCGGGGATAATGACGAGCCTGATATTATCCGTCACGGCCAGTTGCTTCCGCAAAGAAAACTGGGGAAGTTCCTCTTCCGTCACCCATTTTGTTTCAATCGGACGGTTTTCCAAAATGATTTCATTTGCAAGCTTTTCCGCTGCCGCCAATTGCTCGGAAGTCACGTCTTCTACGTCCAAATCGATGGACACAAGCTCTTTGCCTAGATGAAAACTGACCGTTTGAATTCCGAAGAGGCGGACAAAAGCAGCGGTAAGTATATGCTGCCCCGTATGCTGCTGCATATGATCAAAGCGGCGTTCCCAATCGATCGCCCCTTCCACTTCCTTTTTTGAATGAAGTTCCCCGTCAAGGAAATGACGGATTTCACCGTCCACCTCCTCCACATCGATAACACGTACTCCGTCGATTGTTCCTGTATCATGCGGCTGCCCGCCACCGGTTGGATAGAAAGCAGTGTTGTTCAATATGACATAGGGACGCCCTTCCGAATCTATTCCGTTATCGACAATACGGGCTTTGAATGTCTTTTTATAAACGTTCTCATAATATAGCCGTTCCTTTACCATAGTACCGTCTCCTTATGTAAGTCGTTTACAAGTAGTGTACATCATATTGAAAAAGGCTTCCCACTTATTTTAGTGAGAAGCTCCGTTCATTTTTTTCACGAAAGGAGAGAATCCTTTCAACTAATCGATCATATTTGTCTTTCCACAAAACTCGCATCGCCATGGTGAGGAACAATAAAAACCCTAGTAGAATCAATGAAACGATACTTGTTATCTGAAAGAATACCATCTCTTTGAATCCGCCAAGCCCGATCGAAATGAGTATGCTGCTCACAAATACAATGAAACAGACAGGCAATAACTGAATAAAGATATCGAAGTTCCTTCTCTTCAAGAATTTCATTGTAATGGGTGTAATGAATGCGATCAGAGTTATATATAATAAAACGATCAGCGTATCGATGACAAACAGAATTATATCCATAAGCTACCCCCTTGCTATCTTACTATTGCAATCTATACCCTATATTCTTATAACATATGCATCCGAGAGGAGAATCTACTTTTATACCTATAAAAAAAGAAGGGGAAAAAAGAATCCCCCCTCCACTATTCCGTTCATTCGATAATTTCAAAGCTCTTTAACATATGAGAAAACCTTGCACCATGACCTTCAGCCGCTTCGAGGAAATACTTCTTCGTAATGACAAAGCTCCCATCCTTGCCATTGCTGATGACATACACATCGATGACCTTTCCGTCCCACGTTACCTCAGTCAAACCGTGCAGCCAGAAGCCTTCGACCGGTTCGGACACGGTTTCAACATCCCGCAAATCAGGGAAGTCGATTTTCAGTTCTTCCTCAATCTCCTTCACTAGCGCTTCCGGCTTATTAGACGGATATTGCCTAATTTCCATGCTCACTTCCGGATATTTCTCTGGAAGAGGTTCAATCGTCGTAATGACATCGGCGTCTTCCCCTTTGATCATTTTGTAGCGGGACTCATCTACATAAATGATATACTCGGAATTTCTCCCTTCATTTAAATGGACTTCTGTCGGTTCGTCCTGACCTTCAATGCTTTGGATGATCTCCTTTTCAGGGGCGAACATGTCCTTGATGCTTTTGATCAACGCTAGCCCAGGGTCCGTTTGTAACGTGAATGCTAGGACAAGTGCCGCGGCTGCAATAAATACTGCGGGAACCCACCGTTTTTTATGCTTCATTTTAGTCCGCCTTCCTTCAAATAATTCTTTGTTGATTTCATTCCAAATATCTTCCTTCAGTTCATGCACATCGGCATCTGTTTTTTCTTCGAGCTCTCTTTTTATCCGTTCGTCAAATTTGCTCATCAGGACTTATCCTCCTTTCGAGTGGGCTCCAATTGTTCTCTCAACCGCATTCTTCCTTTGAATAATCGCGACTTGACAGTGTTCAAATTCAACTCTAAAATGTCCGCAATCTCTTTTTCGGAAAATCCTTTTATATATTTCAAGATAAGGGGAATCCGATTGTGATCGTCCAATGCTTGTATGCTATCGTATAGATCCGTCAACTGATCGAAAGATTCCTCTGCAAGGGAAGGATCGTTCAAAACCGATTCAATAGTGGAAAGCGGCGATTCCCTTTTCAGCAACCGAAGACATTCATTCGTCAATATGCGATAAAACCAAGGGTCAAAAGGCAATTCTTGGTTGAAGCTATCAATTTGCCGATACACCCGGATGAACGTTTCCTGTACGGCATCCTTCGCCATCTCTCGGTTATTGGTTATTGCACATGCCGTCCGGATTGCCGCACCCGCATAAGCTTCATAAAACTCCCGGAAAGCAGCTTGGTCGCCTGCCCGTATTTTCCGAACCCACTTTTCCTGCTGCACACGGCACACTCCTTTCAGAACAACCAAATTTTTTGCTCTCACTATATATACCCTCAGCTTTGCCGAAAAGTTTTCGACGCAATAAAAAAACCACATCACTTTTCCGTGTGATGTGGCAACTCATTTTTCAATCGTATTCGTCGATTGGCGAGACTCGGCAATGTCATTCCGAACAAAATGATGACGATGCCCGCAATCTGTAAAACAGTCATTTGTTCATGCAATAAAAGCATTGAAACGGTGACAGCGACTGGGAGTTCGATCGCGCTTAAAATCGAAGCCATGCCCGTTCCAACTTTTGGAATGCCGATAGAAAAGAGTAGAATCGGCAGGATAATGCCGAACACCCCTAAAATCAAGCCATAAACCCATAAGCCATTTAGCAAAGTACCGTCCCAGACTATTTGCGGTTCTTGTAAAAAAGTGATGGCGATGGCAGCGAAGAATGACATGAACAGCACGCGGGTGACCGTATCCATTCCTTCCACTTGCCGTTGGTTCACCATAAGGAAAGCCGAGAAACTGACTGCAGCAGCCATTCCCCAAGCCCATCCTTGCCAAGGAATGCCGCTCAGGTCGGCATCGATGACACCAGCTGCAAAAATCGTGCCTCCGAATAAAAACAATAAGGAAATGACTTCAACTCGCTTCGGAAGTCGTCGGCGAGCGATGCAATCAAAAAGCATGCCAATCCAAGTGAATTGAAAGAGCATGACAACAGCGAGGGAAGCGGGCATTAAACTGACAGCTTTCCCGTAAACTGTTCCTGTAATCGCCGTTAACACACCGGCAAACACAAGCGTAAAGCCACCGCCGAATTTCGGAAGACCTCGATGGGTAAAAACAAAAATGAGTACGGCTAATAGAAAGCCTGTATAGTATTGACTTGTCACTGCTTGGGGTGCTGTATACCCGTCAGCAATGGCCAATTTAATAATCGTTGATAGAATTCCATAACTGCACGCCCCGAGAATGACGAACAGCGGATACATCCATTGTTTCATCTTACTTCCTCCAGTCCACGCAATAGTATAACACGGACAGAGAGATTCAGTACGGGGACACTATCTTCAAAGCGAAGCCTCCCGCGCTCAAAGCAAGCCATCAAACTCTAAAAATTGCCTATGCGTAAAATTATCCGTTAAAAGAGTATGATCGAATTAAAAAATCCTACACTTGTTATATACAAAGTATAACAAGTGTGTTATAGTAAACGTATAACAAACAAATGAGAGGTTGTGACGTGCATGTCTGAGCTTGAGAACATACCTTGGAATCTTATTTTACCAATACTTGTGCTCCAAATGATTCTGATGGTTGTCGCTTTAGTCGATGTCATCCGCCATCAGCGGACAAACGGACCATTCATCATGTGGATTTTCATCATTTTACTCGGCAATTTAGTTGGATCGATTTTGTATTTCATCTTTGGGAGGCGGCAAGATTGACTAACCTGTTGCAAGTGAATTCTCTTTCAAAAACATATGGAACTCATAGAGCCGCTCATGACATTACATTCGAATTGGCGGAAGGGACGTCAACGGCATTGATTGGGCCAAATGGGGCGGGTAAGACGACGACATTGTCTATGCTTGCAGGTCTTGTCACTCCGACAAGTGGATCGATTCTTTTCCGAGGGCAGCCGAAGCCGGATATCCGTGCATCCATCGGATACCTTCCGCAATACCCGAAGTTTTTTCCTTGGATGTCAGCGCTGGAGTTTACGGAAATGGCAGCGATTTTGAGCGGCGTCGAAAAGAGACAGGCATTGATCGAAGCGAAAAAGACGCTCGAGTTTGTCGGTCTCGGTGACGCCATGAAGAAAAGGGTCGGAACGTTTTCTGGCGGGATGAAGCAACGTCTCGGATTGGCGCAAGCGATCGTTCATGAACCGGAGTTGCTTCTATTGGATGAACCTGTATCTGCGCTCGACCCAGTCGGGCGGAGGCAAGTAATGAATTTATTAAAAGAACTGCAACAAAAAACGACAATTTTATACTCAACTCATATTTTGAATGACGCGGAAGAGATGACGGATCAGCTATTATTCCTTCGTAAAGGCATCCTCGTCGAAAATGGATCGCTTGACGACATCCGGAAAAAATACGCAAACCCTCGTATTCTTATTGATTTTGAATCAAACGAAGAGGCGGAAAAATTCAAGGAGTTGTCCCCTTGGACTGCCGAAAGGGAGAAGAAGCAAGTAGCCATTGACGCCGTGAAAGAAGGGGTCGGTACACCTGAAGTATTGGCATTATTGAATGCGGAAAACCTTACAATCCGAAAGGTGGAACTGCAGACTGCAAGTTTGGAAGATATCTTCATGAAAGTGGTGATGGAGGAATGAGCAGTTTCAATGTTTTATTGAAAAAAGAATGGCGGGAAAACCTCCGCACTTACAAGCTGTATTGGATACCACTCGTATTTATCATATTTGGAGTGATTGAGCCCCTTACAAACTATTATCTTCCTGAAATCATGAAAAGTATTGGCAACTTGCCGGAAGGGGCGGAATTTACCTGGCCACAATTCCAAGGGGAAGACATTTTCGTTTCATTGATGGGTCAATACCAGATGATAGGCATCCTTATTGTCATCCTCGCATTCATGGGGACGATTTCAGGCGAGCGAAAGAACGGTACGGCGACACTTTTATACGTGCGGCCGATGTCATTCAGCCATTATTTTTTAAGTAAATGGATCGTCATTAATACAATTGTACTTGGTAGTGTTTGGTTGGGCTTTTTTGCTTCGTGGTACTATATCCGAATTTTATATAATTCAGTGGCGGCAGGGGAAGTCTTTGCGTTTTTAGGGACGTATAGTTTATGGCTAGTTTTCGCTGTAACAGTTATCCTTGCATTCAGCGCTTGGATATCGACTGGTGGGACTGCGGGAATTTCAATTTTGCTTCTGCTTGTTTTCCAAATCATCGATGGGCTTATCGGCACGTATTGGACAGTGTCACCATGGAAATTAAGTGCGTACGCGCCGAGTGCTTTTACCGGGTCAGTGGACCAATCCGATTATTGGCTGAGTGTCGGGCTTACAGTCGCCCTCATCATACTCCTTGTCCTATTCGGGATAAGAATGTCGAAACAAAATGCTGCAAAGACACTTGTGTGACATTTCCTGGGGAATATCGACAATCAATGACAAATAAAATGAAAAAAGTAGAGGATAGGAAAAATTCCGCCTCTACTTTTTTGAGTTTATTTATATTTTTCTTCACTGGACGAGTTGCTTTTTGTTTCACGGTGATGGTTTTCCTCATGTTGTTCCATTCTTACATCCTCTAATGGAATTGGGTCGACATTTTGCATATCTTCGTGCATATCATAGATGCTTTCCTTGTCAGTCGGTAGATTCTCTGGGTTGTCCATGAACTTGCCTTCCGCGTCTTTCCGGTCATTTGAAGTGAAGGGTTTTTTCTTATTCATTGAAAACACTTCCTTTCTAGTACTTATTCTATTCACTTGATTCGCAATGCCTAAACATGGAACGTGACTCATGAAATGTGTTTATAGCTTCATCTAAGGGTAAAGTAGTGAAAACAAACACAAAAGGAGTGTGTACAAATGAAAAAACGATACGTTGGTGCATCGAATGAAATCGACAGAACAGCCGAAGGACGTGGTGCTGGAGAAGTTGAAGACACAGAGAGGGATAGCATGGCACAAATGACAGAGAGCGGGGAAGTGTTAGCAGGCGATGACATTTTGCAGCCAAGAGATGCCAATGCCGGAACAGTCCCACGGATCAATACGGATAATTTATAATAGAGGGGGGCTGCCCCCTTCTAGGAGACAGCCCCAGCCTGTTGACAAACGCTCGCATCCGTTGTTGCTCGTGTCGCTCGTCCGCTCATAAACCTTAGTTCTATTCGCGTCTTCGCTCCACTTCGCGCGGGCTCGCAGGAGTCGAGTCATGCAACCGTCGCCACAGGACGTGGCGCTCTTAGGTTGCCTTCCTTGACAAGCGTTTTCAATCAGGCTGGGAATCTCTCTATTTAGCGACGTTGGTTTTTGAAATTGCCGAAACGGTCCTTGAATTCACCAATATCCTGTTGCGCTTCGCCTTTCAATTTATCCAATTTGCCTTCCGCCTGCAGCATTGCATCATCTGTTGCATTGCCGAATTGGTCCTTTGCTTCTCCCTTGACTTTATTCACTGTACCTTTGAGTTTTTCTGAGTATCCTCTTTCTTTCATAATGAAAACCTCCTTAAAGAGTAGTAGTTTTTCCATACCCCGTAGGGAAAAAAGACAAACGTCAAGAAGACTTGGCGAGAGTGGAAAGTCCCTAAAAATTATGATGAAAAATTGGATAAAATAACCTACCGATTTATAGTATATTTATATAATAGTAGAATACATACGCACTTTTTGGAGGAGTTGGAATGATAAGAAAGGGTCGTTTTGCTATTTGGAACGGTAAAGAATATCCCATCGTATCCCAACGACGTAACTATTATTTGGAATCGGAGAAACCTGAAGATAAGGAAATGGGGTTTACTGAAATGGGCACGAGTGGCAGCTTTTTTAAGGAAGTCAGCATAGATGAACTGGAAGATGCCTATGAAGTGTTCCCATATGCCATGTTATCAGGTTATCGATTTGCGATAGAGAGTTATGAAAAGAAAACCGGTATGGTGACGCTCGTGACGAATAACCCGTTTGCGCAAAAGAAAGTCGCGGTAACTCCTTCCGGCAAGGATGAGTTCCGGATTGACATTCCCATTGAGGAAGTTACGATTTTAGAAGACCGTGTTCCTATTTTAGGATTTGATAGATGAAGGCGGAAGTCGATTAACCACCCGCCTTATTCTTTAATAATCACCATTTTTTCGGATTGAATTGTAAAGAACCCATCGTCCAGTTCGGATGGGTTTCCCCGGCCGTCCGTGTTGTTTGTTATGAAAAACAGCGATTCGCCATCGGAGTAGACATCCCGGATACGGCCAAATCCTTCAATTTTGTCGATTATTTCCATGCGTTCCGGGTCGATCACTAGTATGGCTTTGCCACGAAGTGCAGCTACATATAGCAATCCTTTATGAAACGTCATACCGGACGGTGCCCACGTCTCATTGGAACCGGATGTAAGCAATGGACGTTGCATCCCTTCCTTGCTCTCATTTCCTTCAATGACTGGCCATCCATAATTTTCGCCTTGCACAATCTTATTAATTTCATCATTGGCGGACGGTCCATGCTCCGAAGAATAAAGTTCCCCCTCCGCACTCCAAGCAATCCCTTGAGGATTTCGATGTCCCATGCTGACAACGCTGAACGTTCCATCATCTTGAAGCATCACAATCTTGCCATTGAGCAAATCGGGGTTTTGTGCATTTTCAGGTACGGCTCCGTCACCAATCGTTGCAAAAAGGACTCCATCTGGGGACAATGCCAACCTTCCGCCATGATGGACTCGCCCGGATTCAATCCCATCTAAAAGGATATCCGTCTCCGTCCATTCCCCATCAGCGTACTTCAAGGTAACAATTCGGTTAACGGGCGATCCGTTTGCGTCATACGTGTAATAAGCATAGGCGAGTCCCGACTCATTGAAATCATCTTGAAGAACAAACCCGAGCAGCCCCGCTTCTGCAGCGTTTGACAGCCGTTCGGAAAGATGCACTTCCTCCCGAATTGTCTGACCATCCTCCTCAATCCTTACAATCGCTCCATTCCGTTCCGAAATGAAAAAGCGGGTACCGTCCGAAGCAATGGACCAAGGAGACTCTAAATTTGAAGCCAATCGTTCAGTAACGGAAGTCGTTGTAATGGTTTCACTGTTTGATGAACAACCTGCCAAGAAAATGAGGAACATGAATAACGCGAACCGTTTCAATAGAAAGCTCCCCTTTCAAACGCCTTGTTTTGAACAATATACTGCTAGTATACGAAAGGTGCAATGTTGCTGCGAATGAATAAAACAGGAGAGAGTGCCATTGAAATGCACTCTCTCCTGTTTAGTAGCGTCATCAGCTAAATAAATTACCCAGTAATCCTTTATTCCGACCCGAGGCATTTGTTGTACGGGAACCTTTTTGTCCTCTCATCGGCGTAGATCCGAACGAATCGAATTGCTTCGATAATTTATTTCGAGCATCCTTGTTCCTCATCAAATAGGCTGCACCTAAACCAAGAGCGGCTAATGCCATCTTTTTGTTCATGTTTGCTCCCTCCTATTTTAAGCTTAGAAATTATTTCCCCCGATTTAGGAGAGTATAAACAACTAAAAAAATCGACACCCGTAAAGGATGCCGATTTTCCAGTGAGAAAGATTTTTATGAAGGGTATGATCCATTTTTTGAGGTGAATGGTCCTGCGAGAGATTGAACCTGCTTCATCAGCTTTCCACGGACATTTTTATTTCCCATCAGTAATGCCGCTCCGATACCTAATGCTGCTATCGCCATTCTATTCATAAAAACGTCACCTTCCTCACTAAAATTTTGGATCACCGTTAAGATTCCCCACTTTGTATTTTCTATCCGTTTTTGTAAATAAAGGATTTGACGCAATCCATCCAGAATGAAATTTACACAAGGAGATGATGAATTTGAGCATGATTAAAGGCATTAACCATTTTCTGTTTTCTGTAAAGGACTTGGACCGATCCATTACCTTTTATGAAAAAGTGTTTGACGGAAAGCTACTCGTAAAAGGGAGAACGACGGCTTATTTAGATATAAACGGAATATGGTTTGCATTGAACGTTGAGAAGGACATCCCGCGCAATGAAATTCGACAATCTTATACACATATCGCATTTTCTGTTGAAGATGGCGATATGGAAGATGTGGAGCGTAAATTAAAGTCCCTAAACGTTTCCATGTTGCCAAGCCGTGAACGTGATCCACGTGATAAGAAGTCCATTTACTTTGAAGATCCGGATGGCCATAAGTTTGAATTCCATTCCGGGACTTTACAAGAACGAATCAATTATTATGAGGAAGCGAAGCCGCATATGGAGTTTTTCCAGGGGAAATAGTTCAGCTTAGGAGAAATTTTTATTATTGAAAAATAAATTACGCTAAAGAGTAAATTTTTATTGCTTTATGGCATAAAATAAATTACTATACAAAGTAAGGGGTGGAAAATATGGAAAAAGACAATCTTCGGTTAAATGTTGCTTTATTGAGGAGAAAAGTACCGAATTTAACGAGTGCAGCGAAATCAGTCGGTCTTCGGCCTGCGACAGTTTCGAATTTATGTACAGGAAAAATTTCGGTCGGTAAATCTGAAGTAAGGACGCTCGTAGCACTTGCAGATTTGGCGGAATGCAGTTTGGACGAATTGATCATTCGGGGGGAGAAGATTGAAATGATTGAAACGAAGATTAAAACGTTGGATTTATTCGCACCGTTAGCAAAAGGGGGGACAGTTGGCTTGGTCGCTCGGAAACAAATGGGTCAACTCGTTGTTCTCAGTGAATTATTTTATCGGTTGAAAAACGCTGGCTATACGACTTTCCTGCTAATACCTGAAGGAAATTACCCTGAGTTGGAAGATATATTGGAAAATGTAGATATTACAACAAAAACGATTGACGAAACATATGAGAAGATAGCAGCCCTCGGTGTTGAAAAGGAAATTGCGTTTGCAGCAGATAAAAGTCATGTGGTGACTGGTGGAATCTACGAGTTGCAAGAGCGTTTACAGCAAATTGGAATAGATTCCGTTACGACGTTCCTATTGGATTTATCGGGAGAGGCGGTAGATGAAGAACTTCCGTATGGTCCACTTGAAACACTCTGGCAGTTCGACTTCGATTTAGCGGCAAGGCGTCGATATCCTGCCGTCAACCCGATCGCTTCCACTTCATCTGTCCTGGAAGGTTCACATATGGATCAAAATCATTTCTTCATTCAACAAAGAGCCCAAAAGTTATTACGCCGTTACCGGGAATTGCGTTCACTTGTTACTGTAGGTGGCGAAGGAAAGCTACCGCCTTCCGAAGTGCAAACGTATAAGCGTGGAGAACGTTTAGAAGCATATTTGACCCAACCGTTCTATGTGGCAGAAGAGTACACTGGGCAAAAAGGACAATCGGTAAGTCTACAAGACACATTGAAAGACGTACAGGCGATATTAGATGGCTCGTTTGATTCGCAAGATGTGGAAAGTCTAAGTTATATCGGAAAGTTATAAGAATAGTTTGTAAGCGTAGCGTGGTTCGGATAAAATAAGAGGTAAGATTTTCAAGGGAGTGACTGTGTCGCTCCTTTTTTTGCGTGAAATATTGTAGGGGGGATGCGAATGTTTCGGTCATGTCAAAAGGTAGTGGAATGGATGGATGGCTACGATCATCCTTGGGGGATAGCGGGGGGATGGGCAATTGATCTCTTTGTCGGGAATGAAACACGGGATCATTCGGACATCGAAATCGCCATCCTTCGGGAAGATCAACAGAGGATGAAGCATGGATTGAACGGTTGGTCCTTTCAAAAAGTAGTAAAAGGTGAACTGGTTGATTGGGAATCGGAGCCGTTGGAGTTGCCAATCCACGAGTTGCACGGTTTCCATGGAAAGAGCGGGGAGCGCTTGGAAGTGTTGTTGAATGAAGTGCAAGAAGATCGGTGGGTTTTTAGACGGAATCCGACAATTACTTTCCCAAGTTCTACGTTATTTTTAACATCCGAGGAAGGCATTCCATTCTTGCACCCGGCAGTTGTCCTTTTATACAAAGCGAAAATTGCTCGAGAGAAGGATCATGCAGATTTTCAAGCTATGAAGAACTTGTTAAGCGTTAAAGATCGGCAATGGCTTTGCCATGCGCTGGAAACGCATGTACCTGGCCATGCATGGATATCCCAGTTGCGAGGTGTAGTAGTATGAACCGAGTCATGGTCATCGGCGTTTCTCCAGGTGTCGGGAAGTCGACATTTGCTCGCATGTTAGGAGAGTTGACAGGTATGGAGGTCACTCATTTGGATCGCCACTATTGGAAGCCCGGCTGGGTCGAAGCCCCCGCTGAGGAATTTTCAGCAGCACAACACGAAATTGTCAAACGGGATCGATGGATCATCGAAGGCAATTATACGTCCACTATTGACATTCGGGAACCACACGCAGACACGGTCATTTACTTAGAATTACCAATGCGTATATGTCTCTATCGAGTCGTCAAGCGACGCATTCAATATCGCGGAAAAACCCGGGAAGACTTGACCCCAGGTTGCCCTGAGAAAATTGACTGGGCATTCCTAAAGTTCATTGTCACAACGTACAGTCGACGGAAAAAGAACATGCTTAAACGACTGCAACGCTATGCGAATGAGGGGAAAACCGTGCACTATTTGAATTCGGCTGCACAAATCGAGGGATTCTTATCGACTTTCAAAGGGGGCAAAGGGGAATGAAGAAGACAGGACTTGTCATTATTGATGTACAAAATGCGATGTTCATGGAAGAGGACCCGGTTTACCAGGGGGAGGTCTTGCTTCGAAACATTAAAGATTTACTAGCAAAGGCGAGAATGAGTGGAGCGCCAGTCTTTTTCGTTCAACATAATGAAGCAGTGGGGCAACCATTGGAAAACGGAACTTATGGGTGGGAAGTACATCCTGAAATCGCACCTGCAGAGGATGACACCATCATTCAAAAGACAACACCGGATTCATTTTACAAAACAGATTTTGAAGAGCAACTGCAAAATCAAAAGATTGAACGACTTGTTCTCGCAGGTATTCAAACTGAGGTATGCGTAGATACAACGTGCAGGAGGGCTTTCAGTATGGGCTATGATGTCACGTTGGTCGCAGATGCGCATAGTACGTGGAATTCCGGTAGCCTTTCCGCTCAACAAATTATCGATCATCATAATCGAGTTCTCAAATGGTTTGCGCGCATCAAGGAAACGAATGCTATACAATTTAATGAATGAAAAATGGTTGCCGATTGCTCTTCAGCAATCGGCATTTTAAGTATGGCCGCCGCGTGTCAAAAGTGAGCAGTCCTGCGTCCAAAGGGTCTCCTCGCACGTCCAAAGCAATATATCCCGTGCGCCCAGCCCATTGAATTTCACCTACGTATCCTATAAAAACAATCCCTTTACACAAAGGCGGGATCATGATGGTGCGTTGGATTGATATCTCCACAAAAAAACATGAATTAACACTGTTTGACGGGCAGCGAGCCATAAGAAAATATCCGATTGCCGTTGGAAGGATGGTGACGGCTACACCGGTCGGGATATATACAATTATCAATAAACAGCTAAATCCCGGCGGCCCGTTCGGTGCATTTTGGATGGGGCTGTCCAGACCCCATTATGGAATCCATGGAACCAATAATCCTTCATCCATCGGAAAAAACGTATCACATGGATGCATCCGGATGCATAACGAAGATGTGCTGGAACTGTCTACACTCGTGCTATTAGGAACGACTGTCAGAATTCGTAGATAAGAAAAGGAGCCGGTTGCAACAAGTGCAATCGGCTTCATTTTATTGTGTCAGCTACTTCAGGTTCAATCCATTCCTTCGCCCAGCTTTCAATTTCCTTCATAATCGGCATCAACGACTTTCCCTTTTCCGTTAAGGAATATTCGATTCGTACCGGAGTTTCTGGGTATACTTCTCGTATGATAAAGCCGCGCTGCTCTAGATCCTTTAATCGTTCCGTCAATGTTTTTCCGCTCACGCCCAATTTATCGGTCATCGTACAGAACCGCTGAGGACCTGTCATGAGCTGATATAAAATCAATGCAGTCCATCGTTGGCTTAGGATGGAAACCGCTTTTTCAAAGCGTGGACAAAGCTCGAATTCATTCATATGCCATTATCCTTTCAAGTAAAAACGTTTTTTATTGACAATCCCTATCATAACATATAAAGTTAGTTACATAAAGTAAGTAACTTTCCAGGAGGAATGAAAAATGAAATTTCATCAACCACCTCACGTATATACGGGAGAAGTTCTATTGAGAGTAACTGATTTGGATAAATTGACAAACTTTTACACAGAAATCATCGGATTTGATGTGTTGAAGAAGGAAGGCAACCGGGTTGAACTAACTGCAGATGGCAAAACGCCATTAATTATACTCGAACAACCGGAACAAATTTTTCCGAAAGAACCAAGACGCACGGGTCTATACCATTTAGCACTTCTATTGCCAACACGCGCGGATCTCGGAAAGGCGATTAAACATTTTTCAAAAAACAATGTACGCCTAGGGGCTTCAGATCACCTCGTGAGTGAAGCGTTGTACTTATCAGATCCTGACGGAAACGGAATCGAGATTTATCGTGACCGGGAACCGGAAGAGTGGGCTTGGCAGAACGGTTTTGTTGCAATGAGCACGGACCCGCTTGACGCACAAGCGATTGTCGAAGCAAGCGGAAATGAAGAATGGGATGGTCTACCAGAAGGAACGATCATGGGGCACGTCCATCTACATGTCGCAAACCTTCCTGAGACACAAACTTTCTACGAAGCATTAGGCTTCGAAGTGGTTACACATTACCCACAAGCGCTATTTATGTCAACAGGCAAGTACCATCATCATCTCGGACTAAATACGTGGAACGGAGCAGGCGCACCACGTCCGTCAAAAGAAAGTGCCGGACTCGAAGCTTATACGCTCGTGTATCCTGACGAAGCGACACTGGCTGCGGCTATCGGAAAAATCGAAGGGCTTGGCGCTACTGTACAATCAAAAGCTAGTCATTTCGTAACAGAAGATCCGGCGGGGAATGGAATTGTTCTACGTATTCACCGTTAATAAAAGAATATGAGCATACTTATGATAAAAAATGAAGAATCGATTCCCACATCTGCGGGAGTCGATTTTTTATTTGTTAAACTATAAAAAGTAATGTACATAGAGAGATAATATTTTTTTGCTCGTTGTATAAGGTGTAAAAGCTTTTACAAAATGTAAGGGGAATTGTAAATGAAATCTACTAGTGAGAACTTTATTAGACGATTGCAGAAACAGAAGGAAGACGCATTGGAATTCATCATCGATACTTATTTGCCTTTAATAAAAGGCATCACAAACAAAGTACTTTCTCCGCTTGGAAATGAAGGACTAGTGGATGAATGTGTCAATGATGTTTTCCTATCTATTTGGGACAATGCGGACAAATTCCGTGGGGATTCTACGGATTTTAAGAAATGGATTTGCGCGATTGCGAAATACAAATCGATTGATTACTATCGCAGGGCAACGAAACGAATGGAGGTTTCCTCCGAAAATATGGACATGAACGCTGAAATGTCAGTGGAAGAAGAATTGATCAGAGCGGAAGATAAAACGGAACTGATTACGCTAATCAATCAATTGGAACCGTTGGATAGAGACATTTTTTTAATGAAATTCTTCTTAGGTTACAAGACGGCGGATATCTCACGGAAAACGGGCCTCAGTATAACGGCGATTGACAATCGGTTGTTCAGAGGAAAAAAGAAACTGTTTAAAGAAGCAAAGAATCTGGGTGCGGGAGGTTATGTATTATGAAGGAAAAAGATATTTATCAATTGTTAAATGACCTGGACTTTGATGAAAGTGAAGTAGAGGATATCGAAATTAGCGAGTTTGATAAGGCAAAAGTGAAAAAGGAAGTAAAAATGGCGCTTCGTAAAAAGAGGAAGCGACATGGTTGGAAAATGAAAGTCGTAGCGGCTGTCGTTATAGGTGGTTTATCAGTTTCCGCACTTGGTATTGCCTTTCCGGCTTATGCGGGGAATGTACCTGTTATCGGCGATATTTTCAGGTTTCTGGACAATGGGAGAACAGGAATCTATGATAATTATCAGGAATATTCAAGTACGGTGAACATGACGAAGGAAAGTAATGGCGTTACAATCACAATCAATGATGCTATTTACGATGGGAAAACCGTATTGTTGACCTATTCGATCGAAAGCGAGAAGGATTTGGGTGATCAACCGTTCATTGGCAGCTACTTGGATATTAAAAATACGAGCGGTGGTTCGGGAAGTGACCAGATTTCTAAAGTGGGGAAAAATCAATACGTCGGATTGATTACGGGCAGCAGATTGGATGAGAAGGACCTGGATACTGTGAAAGTGAAATGGAGGGTGGATAGCATTTCCATTGGCGGTACAGAAGAAAAGATCAAAGGGACCTGGAACTTTTCCCTTTCTTTGCAAGCATCGGATAATGAAGTTCAACTCGTTGATCAAGGCACAGAACAAAATGGTGTAACTGTAAACGTTGATAAAATTACGGTTACGCCGATGTCTTTCATCGTGTATTATGATCAATTGGTTTCCAAAGAAGTACTCGATAAATGGCATGGTGTCGATGTTGAAATCGATATTCAAGATGACTTGGGCAACCATTACGCGGGTGATGGGAACGGTGGATTTGGTCAGGAAAATCACATACATTGGAGTAAGACGTTTAAAAAGCTCGATCCTGACGCGACAAAACTCATCATTACGCCTACAGTTAGATTGGTTGAATATACGCCTGAGAATCATGGCGGCGTCGAAATTACGGCGGACGGAGAAACGAAGGCCATCTCCATTCCAACGAAGGAAGGAAAGGGCACTGAGGAGTTTCAAATGGATGACATTGTTGTTGAACTTGTAAAGTGATCGATTATAGAGCGAACGAAAATATGGACCTTGGCGCATCCTGGAGCCTTGGTCCATTTTTTTATTCTTCAAATGACAGATTGACCGGTTCATCCAGTAGCTCGGGCATTATTTCCAAATTCGTAGTAGAGATGTTTTCCGGGGCTTCTTCGAATTGAAATTGATTTGCCCATAGCTTTCCTTTCCCTTGCAACAGTACTCCGAAAGAGATGGTCTTGCTTTCGGGTGGAACGTCGAGAACAAGAGAATAGTAATTCCAGTCGAGCGTCCCTTGGAGAGGGCGATTGCTCATATTATCGAATTGAAGTACATCCCCTAATTGATTGTCGATGCGCATCCATGCGCCTGCAAATTGTTCTACGTCTTCACATTTAAGAAAACAGGAAAGCTTTATTCGTTTGCCAATATAGTTGTCTGCTTTAAATTGCTGCATCATCGTTGCAAATTCTTCATGTCCAGTCACAAATTCTGACCGGATGTATCCAGAAGCCCTTCCTGTATGTACAACGTGTCGGTCAATCCCCATCCTGAAGTGATGTGGGTGACTCCCGCTTAATAACCAGCCTTTCATTTCTAGCATAAAAAATTCCTCCTCTTGTTTGAATGTAACGCTCCTCATAATCCTTCGGTATTCACCTGGTGCTAAATGATATATTTTCTTAAATGCTCGGCTGAATGCTTCTTGGGAGCTGAATAAAGCATTAATGGCAATATCAATAATCCGTTCATCCGAATGGATTAATAAAACAGCTGATGCTGCCAGTCTGCGTGAGCGAATGTATTGATCAACACTCATATTCAAAACGGATTGAAATATCCTATGGAAATGAAACTTTGAATAGCCAGTAAAACTAGCTACGTCTGCCAGTTGGATATCCTCATGAAGATTTTCTTCGATCCATTCGACTGTTCGTTGGATAATTTGTTCGTCTTCCATAACCCCTCCCCCTTTATCAAAATTATAACGTAGGAAAGTACACTGATTTTGATCAAAATTGCGACTTCCAAATTTCTACACCGCGATTTTAATCAAAATAAAAATGATACCCTTTATTATCGTTAAGGAAAGAAAATAGAGGAGGAGATACTTATGAAAAACGTCAACATCGTCATTGGGAGTATGTTAGTGGCTATCTTAGTCGTAGGTGTGCATAGTCTTATCCAATTCGTATTTACTAAAGAAATACCAAGCTTTTTGGAGATAAGAAAGATCATTTTATTCTTACTTGTATTTATTAGTTGTTTTGGGTTGTCTAAAAGAGAGGCAAATAAAGAGTAATAGAGTACAGAGCGACAAACAAATTTACTAACAAAGAATCTTACATAAATGAAACTTCTTTCGACACCGTACGTATTTAACCGTATACTTAAATTATTAGTACTTGAACGGTAAAGGACGTGGGAAATTGACGAAGAAGCTTTGGTTCCAAGTTGGCGTAGGTATTTTATTAGCCATACTCATCATTAAATATTTTATGGAGATCAGTTTCTTATTTGCGCCGGTTGTTATCATAATTAAAGCGATCATTTTACCGCTATTGCTCGGTGGTGTGCTTTACTACATGACGGAACCGATTCAGCGTTTCCTTGAAAGTCGTAATATCGCACGATGGGGGAGTATCCTTATTATTTTGGCGGGACTTGCACTCATTATTTGGACTTTCATTTCTATCATAGGTCCGCCTGTGTCGAAACAGGTGAATAACCTCGTCGAAAATGCACCGGCATTGGCGGAGGACTTTGAGGATACGGTAGATAAGGTCATGCAACTTGAGTACGAATTGCCTGAGAGCTTGCAAGGATCCATTGACAGTGCCGTGAACTCACTTCAGACAATTGCGGTGAACTTCGGAAAATGGATCGTACAATTTTTACAATCCTTCTTCCAAGCGATGTTCCTGCTCGTATTGGTGCCGTTCTTCTTCATCTTCATGCTGAAGGACCATGAAAAATTCGCACCAATCATCTATAACCTTTTTAGCGGGGAACGCCGTGAATGGGTTAAAAAAACTTTGAGTGACATTGATAATGTGCTGCGTTCTTATATTCAAGGGCAATTTCTAATCAGTACAATCCTGGCAGTTCTCTTATTCATCGGATATAAGATCATAGGTCTGGAATACGCATTGCTCCTTGCGATATTCGCATTATTCATGAACCTAATCCCATTCATCGGTCCGTGGATTGCTGTTACACCGGCTCTTATCATCGCATATATGGATAATTTTGACCTAAAGCCTGTCATCGGTGTCGCGATTGTCACGCTCGTTGTCCAGCAGATTGAAAGTAACCTAATCACGCCGAACATCATGGGGAAATCGCTCGACATCCATCCGCTCACCGTTATCACCATCATCTTGGCAGCGGGTAATATAGCCGGTTTCCTAGGCATCATTGTCGCTATCCCGACATATGCGGTAGGGAAAGTGATTGTACGAAATATTTATGAACAGCGACGGAAAATTAAACATGCTGCAACAAAGAATGTGTAAGGCTCTATGATTTATATGAAGCAGATGAAGGAATGCAATGCATTTTTCTTCATCTGCTTTTTTCGTGGTGGTGTATTAGGCGGTTTGAGTAGGTTATTAGGCGGTTCTAACAAGACATCAGGCGGTTATTGAGTTGCATTGGCGGTTCGGGGGAGTTATCAGGCGGTCGTGATGTTTCCTGGAAAACCCTCAAACACAAAAGATTTCAAATGGTATAATAAGAGCAAATAGATTGACGACTGGATGTGGCGGAATGCAACATGACGGTTATACGGTAAGGGATCTGCAATTTTGGAAAATCGTGATCGGCTTGGGGTTGGCCTCTACGTTCATCTTTGCATCAATGTATGGAATCCAACCACTCCTTCCTTTATTCACAAACGAATTTGGCATATCAATTTCTTATGCCAGTACGGCAATGTCAATGACGACAATCGGGCTCATCATCGGACTCGTCGTACTCGGTTTCTTTTCGGATCGGAACGGGCGGAATATGTACATATACCTTTCCTTGATTGGGTCGGTTATTCCATTTCTACTGATTGCAAATACGGATTCATTCCTATTCATTGTCATTCTTCGCTTTATACAAGGGTTTGCGCTCGCTGGCGTACCGGCTGCCGCGCTCGCCTATATTAGTGAGGAAATACAAAAGCAGTTTACGAGTCTCGCGACTGCCCTCTACATATCTTTTAATGGTATTGGAGGGATGCTTGGCCGTTTTATGACGGGGTTCATAAGTGAACATTCTTCGTGGCAAGTTTCTCTATATATTCTTTCGGTTTTTGGAACGCTCTTATTCATTATCTTATTATTGACACTTCCGAAGTCGAGAAATTTCGTGCCGAGTGATACGCCTTTTGCGATAGATATCGAAGGGATTGTCTTTCATCTGAAAAATCCTTCATTGCTAGTCGTTTTCGGTTTAGGCATCGCCCTCCAGCTCTCATTCACTGGAGTGTGGACGTATTTACCGTTTCATTTGATCGAGCCGCCGTATTCATTATCACTTGAGACAATTTCTTATTTTTACTTGGCATATGGTTTTGGAATTGTCGGTGCCCCACTTGCAGGATGGTTCGCAGGAAAATTTGGTCTCCGGAATGTCAGGCGTGTAGGGGTCATATTGCTCTCTTTAGGATTTGGTATGACCATGTTGTTGCCCCTTGCCAACATTATTATCGGACTCTGTGTCGCCTCTTTAGGGTTTTTCATCGCCCATTCATTGACGGCAGCTTCTGTCAGCAAGGAAGCGACCCACCATAAGGGGAGTGCTTCAAGCCTCTATTTAGTTTCCTATTACATCGGTGTGGCGATGGGAAGTACCTTTCTCAGCCCATTATACGAGTCCTTAGGATGGAGCGGACTCATTGCATTTACGGCAGTGTTGCCGATTGTGTATGTAGGGATGATTCGCTTCAGGCGAATGAAAAAATCATAGTGAATTAAAGCAGGGCAGCCGTAGAATGTGGCAAGCCCTGTTTTCTATTTATTCATCATGCCGAAAATGTCGAAGGGAATATTCAGTCAAAAGTATGGGGCGGGTAGATTCATTGAGTGCTATCATATGAAGTATAGAAGGAAATGGAGGCGTTGCTATGCATCCAACAGAATTTTTGAATGTCCGATTACTAAAGGAAATTGCCGAGTTTATCAATGAGGAAACTGAAATAGAGACGATGCTGTCAGGTGCCCTTCGAAAGTTTTTGCAAGGAACAAAATTTGAAACGGGTTGGATATTTTTCATTTCTGATAGCGGTAAGCAGCAGCTAATTGTTAGTGAAAATCTACCTGAAGCACTCGCGCAAAATGGATGCAGCCAATTGAAAAATGGAGGCTGTTGGTGTGTAACCAAATACCGTGAAGGCAAGTTGGAGAAAGCGTCGAATATTATTGAGTGCCAACGTATTGAAAATGTGCTTGCTGCAAAGATCGGTGACAATGCGGGAATTACACATCATGCTACCGTTCCGCTCCAATCGGGTCAAGAAAGGTTTGGGTTAGTGAATGTCGCTTCGCCGAATACGATCAGTTATTCAAAGGGTGAACTTGCGTTACTTGAATCACTGGCGTTCCAATTAGGTTCAGCAATTAAACGAATTCTATTAACAAAACAAGAGCAGGAGATTGCACTGTTACAAGAGAGGAATCGTTTAGCAAAGGACTTGCATGATTCGGTCAACCAGCTTTTATTTTCAGTAACGTTGACGGCAAGAGGCGGAGCAGAAATGACTTCCCAGGCTGACATCAAAGAGACGTTTAAGGAAATACAGAATTTGTCGCAGGAAGCGTTAAACGAAATGAGGGCATTAATATGGCAGCTTCGTCCAAGCGGACTGGAAAGTGGGTTGATTGAAGCAATCAAAGGATACGGAGAAATGTTAGGGTTAACCGTGCATTCGAATGTATCCGGCGTCATGAATGTACCTGCACGTGTAGAAGAGGCGTTGTTTCGTATTTCGCAGGAAGCGTTGAATAATATCCGAAAGCATGCCGGTGTTACTTTCGCAGAAATATTTCTAAATGTGACGAAAACGGATGTATTACTCGTCATAAAAGACGCTGGTCATGGATTTTTATTCAATGACAAAATTCGACTTTCCTCTATGGGCTTGCAAAGCATGAAAGATCGTGCAAAGAATGCAGGAGGTTCAATTGAATGGGACAGTGAAATTGGGAGAGGGACAGAAATATTAGTCCGGATCCCCTATTGAGAGGTGAACGGAATGATAAAAGTGCTCATCGCAGATGATCATCACGTCGTTCGAAGGGGATTGCTTTTTTTCTTAAAAACACAGAAGGATATACAGGTGATTGGAGAAGCGAAAAACGGTAAAGAAGCGATTGAATTAACAGCGGAACTTCAACCTGATATTGTACTTATGGACTTAATGATGCCTGTAATGGACGGGATTCAAGCGACGAAGCAGATAAAAGATAGTTTTCCGCAAGTCGAGGTACTCATATTGACAAGCTTTTCCGATCGAGATCATGTCATTCCAGCTATTGAAGCGGGAGCCGCGGGATATCAATTGAAGGACATTGAGCCAGATGAACTTGTTACGTGTATTCGACAAATTATGCGAGGAGAAAACACAATTCATCCACATGCAACAACGCATCTCATGAAGATAAGGGCACAAAAGGAAGTGCCGCCGCATGTGCTTAACCCACTGACCCCGCGCGAACTGGATGTCCTAGTGGAGCTAACGAAAGGAAAAAGCAATCGGGAAATAGCTTCTTCCTTATTTGTGTCAGAGAAAACTGTGAAGACACATATATCCAATATTTTTCCGAAGCTGTTTGTTCAGGATCGAACGCAAGCTGTGCTTTATGCAGTGAAACATGGGTTAACTGAATCAAGTGGTGACTAAATAGGAAAAGAGCTTTCGATGGAGTAAAAATCGAAAGCTCTTTTTCTATTGGATGATCAAAACTCGGTAGTTCGAATGAAACAAACCTACGACTTTTGAATGAAAAGTAATTCAAGATTTTCAATTATAGTCAAAGTAGACAACAAGTTATTTGAAAAGGGGCGTACTACGATGACTAATCTATTTCAAGATTCACGTTTCCGTTTAATTATTTTTGCAAACATTGCAGCTTCTATCGGTTCTGGGATCACAATGATTGCAATTCCTTGGTTACTCGTAACGAGTGAAAATGGTGAGGCAGTGTTTGGTTACGTTGCACTATGTATGACAATTCTCAGCTTCATTTTGACACCTTTTGTCGGCCACTTGATAGACAGTATGTCTAGAAAAAGGATTTTATTAAGTAGCCAAATGGTAAGTCTAATGATACTACTCATATTTTCAGTTATGGGTTTAGTCGGAGCCTCTTATGAAACTTGGCATTATATGATCATTTACATGATCGGGAGTTTATATTATACATTTTTTTATCCGACGATGTTTGCTTTGAATCAAGAGATTTTTAGCAAAGAGCAATACAATTCCTTGAATGGGACGATGGAAATCCAAGGGCAATTATCAAGCATGATTGCAGGCGGAGTAGCGAGCTTGTTATTAACTAAATGGGATTTACATTATATTTTGCTAATGAATGTCTGTACGTATGCGGTTGCCATCTATTTTTACTTGAAGCTACCTTATAAAAAACAGAACACTCGGGTGAAGAAACGAGTGGTAAAGACTAGAGGGGCTGAAGGCATCAAGTATTTGTGGAAAAGACCAGTATTATTTATCTTTTTACTTTTTTCTACGATGCCGTTCATCGGAGTTATGATGACAAATTACTTGTTTCCTGTCTATTTAAAGGATGTATTACAAGTCTCTGGAAGTATCTATGCACTTGAAAATATGATATACGCAATCGGCGCAGTCACTGCAGGCGCGATGATACCAATCATTGCAAAGAAAATGGGGAATGAAAAAACGATTATTGTAAGCGTCGTGTTGTATACAATTGTCATATCACTCATTATTCACGTCAATCTTCCGATCTATTTAACCATCATGTTTTTCCTCGCAATCGGAAATAGTGGTGCGAGAGTTGCAAGGAATTCCTTTATCATGGAATGGGTACCAAATGACATTATCGGAAGAGTGGATAGTGTATTTCGTTCCATTGGTTTGTTGTTACGGGTTTTCCTCCTCGCGATATTCACAGGAATGGTATCGTCTGGATTTATTTTATATTGTTTCATCGTACTTAGTGGAGTTCTAGTTATCGCGTCCATCTCAGTTAGCGTTACTTGGAAAAAGGGATTTGAGACAGATCGAAAAGTATCGAAGCGCGATAATTTACGAGTTAATAACAGAGACCAACTTGCGTAAATGTGCATGTTGGTTTTTTTATTTGCTTTTAAACTACTTTCCTCATTCAAAAGTTGTATACTGCCTTCATCTCTTTTTCGTAGAAGTATTCCGTCATCCTTCCGATGCTTCTTATGCCCCTTCTCCCTAAACTAAAGGTAAGAACAATAAAGAAAGCGGGAGATTGTATGAAACCAGTTGTTATGATCACAGGGGCGTCTAAAGGTCTTGGTAGGGCAATGACATTGGCATTTGCAAAACAAGGAGTGCGACTTGCCATTTGTGCAAGAGGGGAAGAGCTACTGCGCAAGGTGGAGTTGGAAGCACGGGACCTTGGGGCAGAAGTCATCGCCATTAATGCTGATGTTTCCATTACAAAAGATGTCGATCGTTTCGTGTCGATTGTGGAAGAAGCGTATGGAAGGGTTGATGTATTAATTAATAATGCATCCACATTTGGACCAGGACCTACACTGTTAATTGATTATCCCGACCTTAACTTTGAGGAAGTGCTTCGGGTGAATACGCTGAATCCATTTCTCGTAACGAAGCGTGTGTTACCGGGCATGTTAACTAGAAACAAAGGGAGAATCCTCAATATTACATCGGAAGCAGGAAAAACAGGGTTTGCGGAATGGGGTGCTTATGGTATTTCCAAGTTCGCAGTAGAAGGCTTAACGCAGACATGGGCTGATGAACTAGAGGAGACGGGGGTTAGTATCTGTATGGTCGACCCTGGGGAAATGGATACGGAGATGCATAAGATAGCTGTTCCGGATTGTGATTATGACTTAGGGGATCCGAATGAGGTGGCAGAAGTATTTGTATCCATCGCATTGAATGAATTAATGGAAGTGAACGGAAAGAGAATTGAGGCACAATCCTTTTTAAATGAAAGGAGGGAAATTCAATGATGACAGCTACTCGTCCATTTCAAGTGCCTGCGTATTTAAATGCGAGTACCCCTGCAGAATATAAAGGGATCAGGCGAGACCATGTCCGTTTAATGACACTCGATCGAGTTACAGGGGAAAGTTTTCATCATTCTTTTTATGAACTGGATTCCATTTTGCGCGAGGGAGACTTGCTTGTGTTGAATAATAGTCGGACACTTCCGGCTGTGTTAAAAGGAAGAAAGGGAGAGCAACCGGTTGAAATTCGGCTATCCCGTAAAGTAACTGATCAAGCATGGGAAGCGCTCATTGTAGGAGATGGATGTACAGTTGGGGAAAAGATCTACCTACCTGGAGAACTAACAGCGACTATTATTGGAAAAGGAACTGAGGAACCTTTAGTCGTTCTTTCCTTTTCGAAAAGCGGGTTGGAATTATATGATGCCTTTTATCGATACGGGGAGCCACTGCACTATGAGTATATAAAGACGCCATGGCCGTTAGAGATGTATCAGACTGTTTATGCTTCTGTTCCAGGTTCTGTAGAAATGCCTTCAGCAGGAAGAGCTCTTTCCTGGAAGTTGCTTTATGAATTAAAGCAAAAGGCAGTGAACATTGCTTATTTGCAGCTGCATGCAGGATTAAGTTATTACGGAAATGATCGCTGGCCTACTCCAATCAACCACGTTGAAGCATTTTGCGTTCCAGAAGCAACTGCAGATTTGGTAAATAAAACGAGAAAAAACAAGGGACGTGTAATTGCAGTTGGCACAACAGTCGTTCGGGCACTGGAAACAGCGGTCAATGAGGCTGGAAATGTTGAAGCGCAGGAAGGGTTTACGCGTCTATATATTCAAAAAGGGTACACTCTAAAAGCGGTGGATGGGCTGTTAACAGGCTTTCATGAACCGGAGGCGAGTCATCTCGATATGCTTAGTGCGTTTATTAATGAAAACCTTCTAATGAAAGCTTATGAGGAAGCATTAGCTGCCGGATATCTATGGCATGAGTTCGGTGATATGAATCTGATCCTGCCAATGGGAGAGAATAGATGAGGTGGCATCACGGTGGTATTGAAGTTGGAAATTTAGCTGACTCCATTCAATTGTATGAAAACATGTTTGACTTCAAGATTGAGCAATTCCTTACGTTGATCGGTGAGAAAATGGCCTTTCTAAAAAATGAAGATGTGAGAATTGAATTAATTGAATCAAAGGACAATCAAGCTCTACAGAATTCAGTCCATCTAGCGTGGCAAGTCGATGACATAGAGGGTTGGATGAAGAGGCTAATAGGAAAAGGACTTTATCCTTCGGAAGGCCCCTACAAGCTGAAAAATGGCTGGGTAGTTGTTTTTTATGAGGGGCTTGATGGTGAAGTAATAGAGCTGGTTCAAGTGTGCTAGTCAATTACATCAATGTATGATGTTTGGCGGACTTGAATTGTTTTCTACAATGGCTTGTTAAACAAACGTATTCGAGAGCTAAACTTTAGCTCATCAAAAGCAAACAGCAGCACCTTTCTACTAATTAGAAAGGTGCTGTTATTCTTTTATAGCTGCTATAAAGAAATTGATTTTAAACAAAAATTATAAAAAAAAGTATATTGACAATATTCGACATGAAGTGGATAATTGGTTCATCCAGTTATCCAGCTGGATATTATAAAAGGGGTGAATAATATGGGGATTGGTTTTATCGCGTTGATTGTATTTATTTTACTAATCATTGGTTGGACAACCATTCTTAAACGAAGTATTGGTGAAGCCATGATTATAGGATTTATTGTAACCGCTTTATTTGGCGGTACAAATGCATTGAATATGATGTGGGATGGCATTGTATTTGGTGCTACAAATGAAGTTTTATTCGCGGCATTAGCTTTTGTATTCATGGCTTATGTCATTGACAAGACGGGGATTATTACATTACTAATCAATATTTTGAACTCACTATTGGGTCGGATACCCGGTGGTCCGGCGCATGTGGATACGGCTAGCTCGACACTTTTTGGCCTTATTTCTGGATCTGGCTCTGGTAATGCAGCTACTACAGGATCAGTAACTATTCCTTGGATGATTAAATCAAAGTGGCCACGTGAAGTATCAGCAACTATTTGTGCCGGTAATGCTGGATTAGGAATTGCATTGCCTCCTAGTAGTTCGATGTTTATTTTACTAGGTTTCGCACCAATTGCTGCCGTAGTATCAGAAGGTGATTTATATTTTGCTCTATTAATCGGCGGTTCATATCAGATTTTATATCGTGTAATATTGACCTTTTGGTTTGTGAAGAAACACAATATTCAAACCTTGAAAGGCGAAGAAATTGCACCGTTAAGGAAATCATTTATTATGGGATGGAAATCCTTATTTATTTTCTTTGGGATATTAATACCACTTACAGTTACGATTGGACCGTTAGCTGAAAGTTTAATGGCGAATCCAAAGATTGGGGAAGATGCAATTGATAGTATTTCTTTACTAGTTTGGGTGCCTATTTTAATTACGTCCATTAGTATGATCATTGGCTATAAGAAATTACCGAAGTCTTTTTCAGAATGGAACACCTTCTTGCATGGAGCAACAAGTAAATTTTCCGTTATTGGTGTATTATTATTATTTGCTTTTGCGGCTAGTGAAAATTTAAAACAACTTGGCTTAAGTAAAGACTTGACATCAATGTTAGCAATATTAAACTTGCCTTCTTGGCTAATCATTGTCATTGTTGGGGCTCTAATCGTTTTAGTAGCCGGTCCACTATCTGGGACTGCAACACTGACAGCAATTGGGCTTGTTGCATTCACAGCATTAGTATCTGCCGGTGTACATCCTACAGTGGCTGTTGTGGCAATTTTAATGTTTGCATCGACAGAAGGGGCTTCTCCTCCGTCTTCGGCTCCAATTTTTATAGCATCTGGTATTGCACAGGCCGAGCCTGGTAAAACATTTTCGCCACTCATTTTCTACTATGTAATTCCTGTTTTCTTAATTGGTGTATTAATTGCAATGGGCATTCTACCATTACCTGTATAGGAGGGACTATTAATGATTAAAATTCTTGATAAAATTTTTGTCTTTTCTCTGATTGCATTTCTAACGCTTGGCGCTCTTCTTGTTTTCAGTCAATTGGCAGGATTGTTATTCCAACAAGGTGAGTTCATTATTAAAGTTAATGATTTATTAGCAGAACCAGCGATTATTTTAAGTGCTGTTGCAGGTGTACTTGGCTTTATTATTCCTGCAATCAAAAATAGAACTTCGAATATATTAACCGAGGAAGAAATTGAGGAACAACTTTTGGAGACAAGGCATTCAAAGGTTAATGCGTAAATGTTAAAGGAGACATAAGTATGATAATTCAACATCAAAGATTGTACGAACAAGTCATTTCTTATATCCAAGAAAATATTGAAAAAGACATCTTCAAAATCGGTGAAAGATTACCGACGGAAAGAAATCTAGCCGAGCAATTAAATGTCAGTCGTGGCACGCTTCGAGATGCTTTTCGAGTTCTAGAATCAAGAGGCATTATTGAAACTAGACCTGGCGCAGGACGCATTCTGATGAAACCGATTGATTCAAGTGTTTCGGTCGGTGAGAACATTTTAGTAGAGCTTAAAAAGTCCGAGATTATCGACTTACTAGAGGCGAGGGAGCTTTTGGAAGTAGGAATGTGTGCATTGGTGTGTGCACGAATCACAGATGAAGAAATCCAAGAAATAGAAGACTTATTGCTACGTCAAAAAGATGATGATGATTTTAGTTCTTCCACCTACTTTCACTTAGCTCTTGCTGCGGCTTGTAATAATAATGTGTTAGAAAACTTCATAAAACTAAATATGCAACTTATTAAAGAAGTACGTGATCAAAACTTTACAAATAAAATACATCAAACACATGCAGTTAAAGAGCATTTAGAATTATTGAATGCCATTAAAGAGCGAGATGTATTAAAAAGTGAACAAGCAGTACGTCGTCACTTTAAAAATATGCGAAAACGACTCCATTTATAAAATAGAGGAGGCAACTTTTATAAAGGGGGAAACTTATTATGCTACATCCTCATCGATCAAGGCTTATTATGCCTGTTATAAATGAAAGATTTGTTCAAAAGTCACCATTACGCAATGCTGATATTATCGTATTGGACTTGGAGGATAGTGTACCGCACACGCGGAAGATTGAAGCTCGTTCATATCTTTTGAATGGGATAGAAATTGCCTCTAAGGGCGGTAGTGCGGTATATGTACGTGTAAATAATTCGGAGGATCTCTTATGGGGGGATATTCAAGCATCTATATCTCCGCGATTGACGGGGATCTATGTCCCTAAAGTAGAGTCAGCCGAGCAAATCGAAGAAATTGACAACTTCCTTACGAATCTTGAAGTTCAGCACAAGCTTAAAGATGGTTCAATCCAAATAGCTGTTTTAATTGAAACAGCAAAGGGCTATATGAATCTTGCCTCGATATTGCAGAGCAGTAAACGGATTCAATCTGTATCATTGGGTGCAGAAGATTTTGTAGAAGATTTACAAATGAAAATAAATAATTCTACTGCAGAGGCTCTAAAAAATATTCGAATGCAAATTTGTATTGCAGCACGTGCTTATAACATAGTACCGATGGGTTTAATGTCAAGTATTACAAACTATACAGATTTAGAGGAGATTGCAGATAGTGCGCGTCTAGCTTATGAACATGGATTTGCTGGTAATAGCTGTGTTCATCCATCAAATGTAGAAATCTTTAATAATGCTTTTATGCCAAATGATGAGGAAGTGGAAGAGGCTAAGCAATTAGTTGAAGCCTTTGAAAAGGCAGTCCGAGAAGGGCTGGCTGCAATTAAATTCAAAGGAAAAATGATTGACATTCCGCATTATGAAAAAGCGAAACGTATACATGCGCAATATGAAATATACAGGCAATATGAAGATATGAAAAAAGAGGCGAGAATGCACTATGAATATCAACTGAAGGGGGTCTGATTCCATGTTGCCGCTGCAAGGATTAAAGATCTTAGATATATCAACAATGTTAGCTGCACCATGGGCTAGTACATTTTTAGCGGATTACGGTGCTGAAGTCATCAAAGTGGAACATCCGCAAAATGGTGATCATGCAAGAAAGTATGGTGCTCAAAAGGATGGTGAAGGGATTTTTTGGAAAACCCTTAATCGGAATAAAAAAGGCATTACATTAAATTTAAAAGCACCTGAAGGGAAAAGGATTTTCTTACAATTAGTAAAAGATGCCGATGTTGTTGTGGAAAACTTCCGACCTGGAACATTGGATAAATGGGGATTAGATTGGGCGACGTTACTAGAGGCAAATCCTAAATTAATTTTATTACGCACTTCGGGCTTTGGCCAAGACGGACCTTATGCAAAACGAGGTGGTTTCGGAACAGTCGCAGAAGCAATGAGTGGCTTTACTTCGATTAATGGCGAAAAAGGTGGAAAGCCAACTTTGCCAGGTATGGCACTGGCTGATGGGGTATCAAGTATATTTGGTGCACTATCTATTATGATTGCACTCTATGCGCAAATACAAAATGGTATTGAAGAAGGACAACAAATCGATATTAATTTGTATGAACCTTTAATGCGATTACTCGAACCTCAAATTACAGCTTACGATCAATTGGGGATAATTCCTGAACCTATTGGCAATAGCAGTTTGCAAACTGCTCCGCGGAATGCCTATTTGACAAAAGATAATACATGGGTGGCGTTATCTGGTTCTACACAGTCAATTACGGAGAATATTTTCCATGCCATAGGACGAGTGGACTTAATTACCAATCCGAAATTTTCAACAAATGAACAGCGCTTAAAAAATGTAGTAGAGTTAGACGAAATTATCGGGAATTGGATTAAACAGTTTTCTTATGCAGAAGTTGTTGAGATATTTAGTAAAGCTGGTGCAGTTGTAGGTCCTATGTATAATATTGCCCAGTTATTCGAAGACGAGCATTATCAATATCGTGAATCCTTTATCAGTGTGAAAGATAATGACTTTGGTGAAATGCGTGTTCCAAACGTTGTGGCGAAATTTTCAAAAACGCCTGGTGCGATACGCCACCTAGGACCTGATAAAGGACAACATACAGAGGAAATATTAAAAGAAAAAGTCCAATTGACTGATGAGCAGATCCAGGAACTTAAGAAAATGGGTATTATTTAACTATGACAATCAAAACCACCATTTTACTGGTGGTTTTGATTGTTTTATATACATCTAGCCTTTGAAGTATGAAATGGAATTATTTTTCGAAATACAATTCCCAATGCAACCCGCATCCTGGATTGAATTTTGCCTCGCAAGTAGGACACTTGTATCCGCTATCCTTGTATTGATGAACCGTCAATTCATTTTTACATGCACCACAAAGCACTGCTTTCTCACCGAACTTTTCTTTCGGCCAAACCTTATGGTCGCCACATCCCGATTCTTCATGGCATGTGAAGCAAGGAAAATATGTATCACAGCAGTAAAATTTAATTGCAATAATGTCAAGCTCGGAATGATAGTGTGTACAACGCGTCTCATGATCGATTACGTTGCCCGCTACATGCTGCATGTCTCCGCCTCCTTCCTATTGTATAAATAACCGGTATAGGGCAAATCCTATGAACTAAAAGGAATGATTTCATGTTCACTGAAACCCCCGTCATCCACACAAATATGTGGGATGCTTTATGGGCAGTACCGGTTGTGTTACTAGTTGTATTGATTGCGAAATGGTTGTTCCGGGTTCGCTCAAGCTGGCTATCAACAGTTTCAACGGTTGCTGCATTACTCTTGTCCATTTTTGTCAGTCACCGCGGAGACTTGTCGGCTGGTATATTCATGGGGTTTTTCTATTCCGGTGCAGCGATGGGCGTTATTTATTCCATTAAACAATCTTTTTTAGCCTACCGTGAAGGTTAAATGATTATTTCAATGGACAATAGCCACATTGCATTAAACCAGGGACGTCTTTTGACAAACAGCACGTCGTCCGGACTGTTCTGTTCAGCAGGTCGGACGGCTCGTATCCTTTTAAATATGCCGCGAATAACGAGCGAGGGGCAATGTCTTTCCAGGTCACGTCGTCTTTCAGTATGTTCAAATCTTCCCGTGCTTTATCGTTCGTGCTGGGGTTGGCCAGCATGACGTGATATTGCCATAATAGAAAGCCGAAGATGTTTTCCCATAACGTCAAAGGGGAGACGGATGCGACCGTTCGGATTTGTCGGATGACGGTGTCCGCTTGTAAAAGAATTTTCCGTATGATGTCGCGGTGCATTTCCTCATCAACTGATTTCCAATCTTTCTTCTCGACAAATATGCTCACGGTACGATTTCCATATTCCTCAACCGCTCCAAAACGCAGTCCTGTCTCATCTCCATCCCATATTTCATCGTAAGTCGCCAAATTATAAAGCTGCATATTGACGAACATGCCGAGCCGTCGCAAGAAGAAAGAGGCCGCTACTGTCTTGTTCGGGTTTTCGCTAATGGCTTGCACCGCGATCAAGCAATCCTCCGTTTTGTCTAATAGATCATGCAATGTAAATAGTGGCTGCTTGGGAGATCCGATATACACACTATAGCTATTCAATTGTCTAATTTGATCGTTCGTTAAGTTTGTCATGCTCTTATTATATGGATATTTAGATAATTCAACAAGTTGAGCGAGCGCTCAGTCTGTTTTATAATAAAGAAAATAGGCAGGGAAGTGACTTCGTATGACAAAACTACTAAAAAGTAAAGAAATAATTGATTTGATTAACAAAGATATGGATATCATTTTGCCACTTTCAAATGGAGAACCACACGGGTTACTCGATATACTTGAGGAAAACTATGAGCAATTGAGCAATGTTAAAATCCATCAATTGCTTGCGTTGCGTGAACGTGACTATATTAACGGGAAAATGAAAGGACATCTTTCACACGTATCGTACTTTCTGAGCGGAGCAACGCGGAAAGCATATTGGGAAGGTCATGTTGAATTAATTCCAAATGTTTTTCAGGAAATGTATACACTTCTACAAAAAACGACGCAAAAGCCGATGGTGATGGCAACCGCGTCCCCGATGGATGAGCACGGTTATTTTTCGCTCGGCACGAATGCGGATTACGTAGCGGATTTCATCGGTGAAGTTCCGTTTGTCCTAGAAGTGAACAGGCATATGCCGCGCACGTTCGGGAAAAATCAAATCCACATTAGCCAGATCGTAGGGTACATCGAAAATGATGTGCCGTTGGCGGAGGAAAGGATTCCGGAAATTACCGAGAAGGACCAGAAAATTGCCGAGTTTATTGCTGAAGATATCCAAGATGGGGATACGCTGCAAATCGGCATTGGAGCGATTCCGAATGCGGTTATGAAAATGCTGAAGAACAGACGGCATTTAGGGATTCACACCGAAATGCTGACGGATGGGATTGTGGATCTTGTCGAGGCAGGAGCGGTCGATGGCATGCGGAAATCAACACATAAAGGAAAAATCGTCGCGACTTTCGCATTCGGTTCCCAACGTCTATATGACTTTCTTAATAACAACCCATCCGTAGAATTCTTGCCGGTAAGTGTCGTCAACGATGCTTACGAAATTGCAAAAGAGGAGCGGATGGTGTCGATCAATGCGACGACGGAAGTGGATCTGTATGGGCAATGTGCATCGGAAACGGTGGCGGGTCGATACTATTCTTCAACCGGAGGACAGGCCGATTTTGCCAGAGGAGCTAGATTGTCGAAATATGGAAAAGGATACGTATGCATGTATTCGACCGCGAAAAACGACACAATCTCGAGAATTAAATTACATTTAGCGCCAGGCTCCGTCGTAACGACATCCAAAAACTACGTGGACAATGTCGTGACGGAGTACGGGATTGCACGGTTGCATGGAAAGTCGTTATCCGAGCGCGCAGAGGCGTTAATTGCTATCGCGCATCCGAAATTTAGAGAAGAATTAACAAGAGAAGCGAAGGAATTTGGATTGATTCAGTAAAAGAGGAGCCGACTGCGCTTCTCTTTTTTGTCTCTTATAGTCGAATTGTAGTCAGATGGTGGTAAAGTCGTCTGTATCGGTGCTAACCCCGGTGTATAGTGTGAAAGATTAGTCGAGTGGTGATAACCTCTTTCTAAGTGGTGATAACCTCTTGCTGAGTGGTGATAGATCCCTTCTAAGTGGTGATAACCCGAACAACTTGGTCATACCCCCTTAATCCAACAATTATCCCCTATTTTCATGCCTCTTCACTGCCCATTTGCCCAACCCTCTCAATAGGCGTACACATATTATTGTTATGAAGAGGTGGTGAACGTTGAAAAAAGATAGAGCGACTATTGTACGTGATCCGTATGAAGTGGAACAGCGGGAATGGAAGCAGAGACAATCGAAGGAACGTTACAAGCAACTATTGACGATCGCTTCGCCAATCTTCCTATTGCTGCTGTGGGAAGTGATGTCGAGGACGGGGATGATCGATATCCGGTTTTTCCCGCCACCTACAGCCATTTTGGAGACATTTGTCAACATGATTGCGAGCGGGGCAATGGCAAATCATATCGGAGTTTCCTTGTATCGGATCTTTGCAGGGTTCCTTGCGGGAGTCATACCGGGGGTCATCATCGGTTTGCTGATGGGGCTTTATTCGCCGATTCGACATTTCGTGCAGCCTATTGTTATGGCGCTAATGCCGATTCCGACTCTTGCATTGCTTCCAATTATCATCATACTTTTTGGGATTGGCGATCTGTCGAAAGTTGTCACAATTGCGGGAAGTGTGTTTTTCCCGGTCGTCATCAACACGGCGGCGGGTGTCTTGAACATCGATCGAATTTATTTGGATGTTGCGAATAATTATGGAGCCGGTAAGATGCAGTTCTTTTTCAAAATTGCCTTGCCTGGCGCATTGCCGGTCATGCTAGAAGGAATCCAGATGGGGCAGGCGATCGCCCTGTTGACGATTGTCGCTGCGGAAATGATGGGGGCGACTTCGGGTATCGGGTACTTAATTTGGACGTCGTATAAAGCATTTCTTTTAAAGGAAATGTTCGTTGGACTCATCCTGATTTCATTTTTCGGCTACCTTTTCTCCTTGATGCTTCGCGGTCTTCAGAAAAAGTTGTTACCTTGGAGGTGATTGGATGAGAAAGAACGTGAAAATTGAAATTAGGAATTTAACGAAGGCATTTTATAAAAAACAATTGAGTGTAACAGCGCTCGACGATATTTCCCTCTCGATCGGAGAAGGGGAATTTGTCTGCATTGTCGGACCGAGCGGCTGTGGAAAAACAACTTTATTGCGTATACTGGCGGGGCTCGAACAACCGAGTGTCGGCGAATTTGAAATCCGTTCAGAGCAGGAAGGGCGCCCTCTCCAATCGATGGTATTCCAGGAAAGGGGCGTCATTCCTTGGCTGACAGTGAAGGAGAATGTCGCTTTCGGGTTGAAAATGCGAAAAATGCCGAAGGATGCCATTCAAGAGAGAACGGACTATTACTTACAAAAGACGGGACTTGATCGGTTTGCACATCTATATCCGAAAGAACTTTCCGGGGGAATGAAACAACGGGTGAGCATAGCCCGTGCGTTCGCAAATGACCCGGAAATTTTGCTCATGGATGAACCGTTCGCTGCACTCGATGAGCAGAATAAATTCATCCTCCAGGAAGAATTGCTCTCCATCTGGTCGGAGACAGGGAAAACTGTCATTTTCATTACACATAGCATCGATGAGGCGTTATTGTTGGGTGATCGAATTTTGCTCATGAGTGCACAACCCGGTAAGGTCATAAAACAAATCAAAATCGACACGCCGCGTCCTCGGACAATCGAAGATATCCGGAAAGATCCAATGCTCGCGGAGCAATTTGTCGATATTTGGAAGCATTTGCAAAATGAAGTGCAACGGTCGAGGAAAGAGAACAAATGAAATGGGGAGAAAAGGTGAAAGGGTTCAAATACGGTTGGATCATGATTTTTGCTGCAATGCTCTTACTTGCTGGAGCGTGCGCCAAAAAAGAGCCCGCTCCACAAACAAAAGTGGAAACTCCACCTGGCGATTCAGTCGTTGTGCCACCTTCCGGGGATATGGCGCCACTTGACCAACGGGTGAAGGTATTAATTGCGGAAGACGGTGCTGCTTCCGGAGCAGGGTTCTATATCGCAAAAGAAAAAGGGTATTTCGAACAATATAATATTGAAGTCGAATTTGCGGATTTCGCAAACAGCGATGATATGTTGCCGGCGCTGGCTGCAGGGGAAGTCGATATCGCGGGTGGCGTCTCGACCGCGTCTTTCTTTAACGCGATTGCACAAGGCATCGACGTCCGAATTGTTGCAGATAAAGGGCATAATATGCCGGGGAAATCATATTTCACGTTTGTCATCGGCAACCACATGGTAGATGAAATTAAAGAATACGCCGATTTCCGTGGGAAGAAAATAGCGGTGTCTTCCAGAAACTCGATTGATGGGTATATTTACGAGGAAATGTTGAAACATGCCGGTTTGACCGAGGAAGATGTCGAATATGTCCATATCGCTGACTTCGGTGCGATGCTTGGCGCGATTGATTCGGGAACAATCGACGCTGCGTTAAATATCGAACCACTCATTGCACAAGGAGTCGCGAAAGGCTTCCATGTCCGTTTCGGCGATGCAACAGATTATGCGCCCGAATCCCAAATTGCCATGGTGCTCGCTTCTCCGAAGTTCATGGAAAACGAAGAAGTGTCATTGCGCTTCATGGCTGCCTACTTGAAAGGGGTTCGTGATTACAACGACGCATTCTTCAAAGATATCGACAAGGATGAAATCATCGATATTATGGTGCAACACACTGCCTTGAAAGATCATGACCTATGGGATCAGGTATTTGTCACAGGGCTTGATCCGAACGGGAAAATGTTCGTTGACGATATTAAAAAACAATATGAGACGTATAAAGCGAACGGCGCCATCTTAGGCGATATTGATTTTGATAAGGCTGTGGATACGTCGCTAACGGAGAAAGCCGTAGAAATCATCGGGGTGTATGAATAAATAGAATAACGATAATTTAGTTTCCACAAATAAAAACGCTCGATTTTTTTCTAACTGGTTCCGATTAAGGGAAGGGAAACAGTTTAATTAGCTTCCGATTAGCAGACCTTTTCGCCTAGAATTGGGTCTGCTTTTTTATAATGTTTATAACGAGTTGACATTGGGAAAACTATAATATTAAAAACTAAATTTTTCAAGCGGACAATGACTAAATCCAATACCAAACTGTTGGAAGTTTTTGCAGGGAACTTACTTACCTTTTTTGGAACCAAAGAATATTGCTAGTAGTCTTAAGCAGGTTAATCTAAGTTTGGAGGGGGATAATTTGAAAGCAATAGTAAATTTGAAGAAGTTAAGCTCTATTCTTCTGATAGTAATTCTTTTAATGCCTATATTTCATCTTCCCTTTTCTGTAATTGTCCAAGCTGCTCAACCGTTTAAAATGGAAAATGTAGATAAATTTGTCACAAACTACATAGAACATAATGGGCTACCTGGTGCCTCCATTGTAGTTGTAAAAGACGGTAAATTAGTATATGAGAAGGGATATGGACACGATTCTGAGGGGAAACCTATAACAGAAAAGTCGTTAATGAGAATTGGTTCCGCATCCAAATCATTAACTGCATTTGCTGTTTTACAACTTGTTGATCAAGGAGAAATTCAACTGGATGACCCAGTAATTAATTATTTGCCAGAGGTAAAACTGGACGATTCAAGATGGCGAGGAGTTACAGTGCGTCAATTATTGAGTCACACATCGGGTATTCCAAACCCGGTTATTGTTCCGCCAGCGAGTACCTTAAAAGCAGGTGTGGAACGTTTGAACGATTGGAAGCTTCAATCGAACCCAGGGGAGAAATACTACTATAGCAATGGGAACTACTGGGTTCTGGCACTTTTAGTGGAGAAAGTAAGTGGAATAGAATTCTCTCAATATCTTAAACAAAAGGTATTCTCTCCGCTAGGAATGAATGACTCGCTCGCTACTGTTAACTCTGGAGATTCTGTACAAGGACTACCTAATGGATACGTAACAGCATATGGAACGGCAATTCCTTGGACAGAACTGGAAGCGATGGAAATGGGAGCTGGAAGTATCATATCAACGGCATCAGATATGGGGAAATGGCTTTCTATGCAGACGAATGAGGGAAAATCCGGAACAGGAGAGCAATTATTATCAACAAATTTATTGGGAGAATCTCATTCTCCACAACTTGGAAGTGAAAAATCCGGACTTGGTTGGGAGTTAAGCTCACCGAATGTGAAGCCAGCACGAATTTCACATAGCGGAGTGGTATCAACATATCAAACTCAACAGGACATTGTACCAAGTAGTGGTTATGCCGTGGCTGTTTTGCTAAACAGCTATACCCCTACAATTGAACACGCTTACGAGATTAGTTCGGGTATAATTCAATTGACCGAGGGGCAAGAACCCGAATTGAAAGCACCAGTATCGAAAATAATTGATTTATCACTTGGTGTGATCACTTTGATTTATGTGATTTTAGGAATTAGATGGATTCTGCGGAGTGAAAAATGGTCGGATAAACGTAAACAACATCCTACTTGGAAATTTATCCTTCGTTTACTTCCCCAGTTGGTTCCAACATTATTAATCGGATGGTTGTTTTTTATTGTTCCGACATTACAAAATAACAGTTCGACCACGATTGATGCATTTGGTCTTTTCCCCGCCGCGATGTTCTTATTGGCGATTGTTTTCATTATCGGATTGGTTCTGTCGATATTGAGAATCTATTATCGAATAACAGTAAACAAAGGTTAAAGACTATAAATAAAATCCAAAAAAGCTCAGAATTATTCTGAGCTTTTTTATTACTTCACTTTACATTTTAATCAATACTTTTCCTTCGTAATTCCGACTTTCAATTAATTCATGAGCTTTTGCCGCATCCTTTAAATCGAATACGTGAGCAACGGGAAGTGAAATTTTGTTCGAAGCGAATAAGTCCAATACTTTTTCTGCAACGGGTGCTAGGCGTTCAGGATCATGCTGACGAGTTGTCCCTAAACTAAACCCTTTCACATTCCGACAGCTCATATGTACATCGCTCGTTGAAAATGTACCTGCTTTTCCGCTGCTATTGCCAAATTGAACGAGTGTACCGTAGAGCGCCAAACAATCTAAGCTTTTACTCGTCACTTCACCCGCAACCGAGTCAAAGATAACATTTGCGCCTTTGTTATTCGTCTGACGTAAGACTTCCTCGGCAAATGTCTCGTACGTGCAAACAAGATCGGCTCCTAATTGCTTCACATATTCTTCTTTAGATAAGCTTCCAACCGTACCGATTATTTTTTGAACACCGGCCAATTTCGCTAATTGGACGAGCATTGAGCCAACTCCACCCGCTGCACTGTGGATTACAATGGTGTCTGTTTTCTGGACTTGTCCTATTTCATGAAGAAGAATATACGATAAAATCGAAACTACTGGCATTGTTGCAGCCTTTTCAAGTGAAAGGGCATCCGGAATTTTAAAAACGAGTTTTTCATTGGCAACAACATATTCTGCATACGAACCGTTTTTCGGGAAAGCAATTACCCGATCTCCCTTCGAAAAAGGTGAGGTAGGGGAAGCCTCCTCGACGACCCCTGCTACGTCCAATCCTAGGATAATAGGGAAGTTTCCTTTTCCTTTATTACCAATGCGCGCTTTAATATCGGCATAATTCACACTCGTATAAGCAGCTTTTATCAATACTTCATTGTCATGTATTTGAGGTATTTCAATTTCTGTAAATGAAAGTACATCTGCACCGCCAAATTCATGTTGGACTACAGCCTTCATTTTTCATCCCCCTAATTCTTTCACGTAATTTTCGGAGCCAAGGTGTCGAAGGATTATCCGGTTTTTTTACCAATATACATTATGTGTTCAGCTATACTTAGTAAATCTTCTCGTTCACATACTTGCTCCGCCAAATCTAACCAAGCGTCAATAACTTCGGTTTTCTGCTCAAGCAGTTCAGGTTCACGTAAATATAAGAAACTTTCACTATTTAATAAATGAAGCTTATCAAGATTAAACTGATTAAAAAACGGAAGGACATTTTTGGGGGAAATATAAAAGTTATCTGAGAAACCAGTTCCTGTAAAATCCTTATCTTCTACTATTTTATAAAGCTCTGATTTCCTGTCGCTATTCAATATAAGTTCAGGGTTACGAATGAGATAATCCCAAACGAAAGAATACGATGAAATAAATGCTACAAAAATAATTCCGTTAGGCTTTAGTTTTTTTAAGCATTCTCTAATCGTTTTAGCTCGATCCTCCTCGGTTTTGAGGTGATACATAGGCCCCATACATAGCACATAGTCAAATTGATCATCTTCAATAGCAGATAAATCACGTCCATCAACTTGTAAGCCTTTAAGAGGGACACCTTGTTCGTTCGCCATACGTAGAGCAAATTCTACATTCTTCCCGGATAGGTCTGCTAACGTTACATCACAACCACGTTCAGCCAGATATAAGGAGTACTTCCCTGGACCACCACCTAGATCCAACACTTTATCAGTAGGCTTAATATAACGGTTCAAATATCGTTTGGTCAGTTCAAATTCAACTTTGTGGCGCTCAAGTCGATCCCATTCATAGGTCACTGTTTCATCATAAAACTTCCTCACAATTTCTAAACTCTCCAAGCTAACCCCTCCAAGTTCGCATCGTGCTCCTAGTTTTCTATATGACTGACATCTTTTTCTTCGTAACCGACGTCTGGTAACTATGTAAACCCATTCCGATAATAATTACTGCAATTCCAATAAGCGATAACGGGCCTGGCAAAGCGATATGTAAAATGAGCATCTCACCGATCATCGCAAAAATAAGTTCTGTTGACTGTGTCGCCTCAACTGCCGCAAGCTTGCCTTGGTCGTTTTGCACAAGGTCGGTCGCCATGAAGAATAGCGTTGTCGCGATGACACCGGAACTCATTGCCACAAGTAAAGACTGAATAACTTGACTCGTAGAAGGCGGTCCGACAGTGATTGTTGCATAGACTGCAAAGCCGATCCACACGGGAATTGTCATGAGTGTCATTGCTAGTACCCGTTGAAATGTATCGAGCCTTCCTTGCAATAAATCCATCATCTTCCGATTGCCTAACGGATAAGCAAAAGCTGCTACGATGACGGGAAGAATGCCGAGTAACAACGTACGAGTATCGACACTGTTCGCATTCGGGATTTGGATCAAAACAACTCCTGCAAAAATGATCAATGTAATAGCAAGCGAAATTAGGGGAATCTTTTGCCGGATCCTTTTTTCCCCTTTCTCCGTTTTCACGACGATAAAGAAAAAAGGAGCTAGCAAAACGCCTGCCACAATCGTCAATTGCCATGTTCCCGCCAGCAGCCATCCAGGACTATAGGCGGCGGAAAAGGTGAGGGGAGCGTAGAACAGGACGAAGGCAACGACACTCCAGCCGAAGAACGGCAAAGGTGTTGCAGTCATGGCCTTTCGCATATCCCCAAGTCCATTTCGGTACGCAACGATTGCAATCAAAAAAGGAACCATGAAGAAATAACGGAGGGAGGCGCTCCAAAGCCAGCTGCCTCCCGATAGTTCCATCGATCTGTTTAGCACAAATGTAACCGCGAAAAACAACGATGAGAGGATTCCGATCCAAATCGCTTTCATTGGACGGTCCCTTAAGCGCGTTCTTCGTACAGTTTCACAGCTTCGACGATGACATTTGTCGCTTTTTCCATATTGTCGACAGAAATGTATTCGTATTTGCCGTGATAGTTTTCACCGCCCGTGAAAATATTCGGAGTCGGCATGCCCATATACGAAAGCTGAGATCCATCTGTACCACCCCGTACCGGGACGATATCCGGCTCAATACCGAGCGTTTTGAAAGCATCTGAAATAATATCGACGATTTCCATGACAGGCTCGATTTTCTCGCGCATATTGAAATACTGATCATTCAGGTCAAGCTCAACAGCATTGTCGCCATGCTCTTTTTTCAATTGGGCAACTGTGTCGACGAACAACTGCTTCCGTGCCTCAAACGTTTCACGGTCAAAATAGCGGATAATATAATGCAATTCGGTTTTCTCGACGGAACCGTTCACGTTCATCAGATGGACGAATCCTTCGTAACCGTCTGTGACTTGAGGGATTTCATCCGCCGGCATCGCCGCTTGGAATTGATTTGCGATTAAAATGGAATTCACCATCTTGTCTTTTGCAGATCCTGGGTGCACATTCGTTCCGTGGAACGTCACTTTTGCTCCAGCTGCATTAAAGCTCTCATATTGCAGCTCGCCAAGCGGTCCGCCGTCCATCGTGTACGCATATTTCGCACCGAATGCTTCTACATCGAATTTATGTGGTCCACGTCCGATCTCTTCGTCAGGTGTGAAAGCGACACGCAGTTTTCCGTGTATGATTTCAGGATGTTGAATTAAATACTCCATCGCTGTCATGATTTCGGCGATTCCAGCTTTATTGTCCGCGCCTAATAACGTTGTGCCGTCAGTTGTGATAAGAGTATGGCCGACGTAGTTTTTCAGTTCAGGGAATGTGGAGACGGACATGACTGTCTGCTCATTCAACTGGATGTCATTGCCGTCGTAATTATCGATCCGTTGTGGATTGACGTTTTTGCCCGTGTAGTCCGTTGCAGTGTCGACGTGGGCTAAAAAGCCGATTGTCGGAACCTCTTTATCCGTATTCGCAGGAAGAGTGGCGAATAAATAACCGTTTTCATCTAACGTAATCTCTTCCATGCCAATTTCGGCAAGTTCTTTCTCCAGTACATGCAGCAAATCCCATTGTCCAGGTGTGGACGGCGTTGATGTACTATTCGCATCCGATTGTGTATCGATTTTCGCATAGCGTGTCAGACGTTCGATCAGTTTTTCCTTCATTCCAATACCTCCAGTTAATGAAAAGCGTTATTTCACTTATCTTATCAGATTGTTTCGGCCTGCGGAATATTGAGAACTCCGCACCTACTTCATTTCGATAAATGATTACGGAAATCCTTCTAGTTGAGTGTCGTCAGCAGTTTTTTTGTTCGCAGAATCTCAATGAAAACTTCGAGTGCTTTCGTCTGAAACGGTGTATTTGTAACAATGGAAAATTTGCGGTGGTAGGGAAGTCCTTTCACGTCCAACATTTGAAGATCACCATTTTTCAATTCTTTTTTAATCGACCAATGCGAAAGCAGGCTGATTCCAAGACCCGCTTCGACCGATTCCTTAATGGGTTGGGTGCTGCTGAAATCCATGAGCTTTACAGGTGAGATGCCGTGTTGCTTGAATAAAGTATCCATCGCTTCCCGTGTGCCGGAGCCGTGCTCGCGGACAATCCAAGTCTCATCCTCCAAATCTGCGATTGTAATAGGTTTTTCCCTATGTGCAAGCGGATGATCGACTGCACTGACAATCACCATGGCATCTTCCGCAAAATCTTCAACAATTAGTCTTGCGGCGTTGAATTTACCTTCCACGATGCCGATATCGAGCTGGTGACTTGCAACGAGATTCGCTACAGTCGCTGTATTGCCGATTGTTACCGTCGGTTGGATATCCGGATAAGTCAGTTGCAAATTGGCGATAATACGTGGCAATACGTATTCACCAAATGTATAACTCGCACCGATTGACAGCGGTCCACTCGCCTTATTCGCCAAGTCGTCGACTAAATTTTGCATTTTCGTATATAAAGCAAGAATTTCCTTCGCATGATGATAGACGATTTCTCCAGCCTTGTTCAGCCGGACGTATTTGTTCGTACGCTCCAGCAGTCTCGCTCCGATCTGTTCCTCGAACTGGCGGATATATTGGCTCACTGCAGGCTGGGTCAAGTGAAGTTCCTCTGCGGCGCGTGAAAAGCTCTCTTTCTCAGCCACCGTGACGAACACTTGAAGCTGTTGGTCCATAATCCATCACTCCTTACAATCAATCATACCTTTTTACTTATCATCATCATTATTATAACTTATTTTACTTATGAATCTTTGCGTATTACTCTTACAGGAGGAGTGATTACATATGAATGAAAAGAAGGCCCCTAACAGGAGAAGATTGTGGGTTGCGGGAATCGCATTCACATTTTTTATTGCCTTATTAGGTTTTTTATTAGCGAAAGTGCCTGGATTTAGCCATATCGGACAATTGGCGAGTGCCATCATTATTGCCGTGGCGTACCGGCAAATTTTCGGTTATCCGGAAGCACTACGTAGTGGAATTACATTTTCCTCGAAAAAGCTGCTTCGATTGGCAATTATTCTTTACGGATTGAAGTTGAATATAGATATCATATTTCGCGAGGGGTTAGGTTTGTTAACACGGGATGCACTAATCATTGCGTTTGCAATTACGGCGATGGTTCTACTAGCGAAATGGTTGAAGGCGGACAAGGATATATCATTGCTAGTAGGTGTAGGGACAGGAGTTTGCGGTGCTGCAGCAATCGCTGCGGTTGCCCCGATTATTAAAGCGAAGGATGAAGACACTGCGATCGGCGTCGGGATTATCGCAATGTTAGGTACCGTATTTGCAATCGGTTATACGTTGTTACGGCCGATCTTGCCCCTGTTGCCAACAGAATATGGCATATGGTCGGGGATGAGCCTTCACGAGCTTGCGCATGTCGCTATCGCCGCAGCACCTGCAGGAGATGACGCACTTGCCATCGCTTTATTGGCTAAGCTCGGCAGGGTGTTTTTATTAGTTCCTTTATGTTTCATCTTTATTTATTTCATGAAGCGGAAAAGCAAAGGAACGGAAGGGGACCAGGCAAAAATTGAATTTCCGTGGTTCCTTGTCGGTTTCATTTTGCTAAGCGTATTCGGAAGTTATGTATTGGGCCACTCGATACCTGTATCTGAAAGTGTGATGGAGGGGATCAGTACGGTGACAACCTGGATTTTAACGGCTGCCATGGTTGGACTCGGCTTAAGTGTCAGTTTGAAGGATCTGCGCGAACGTGCAATGAAACCGTTGCTAGCTGTAACGATTACATCCATCTGTCTATCGGTTTTGGCATATTTTATCATATAAAAAATAGGGCATCTCTTTTAACAGAGGTGCCCATTCAAAGTTATACCGTATAGTGCTTGTGTGAAACGACAGTCAGATTGGATGCGGCGCCGATTCGCTCTGCATCCTCTTCGGATATTTTTACGATAACCGAGTTTTCGAGAATCTTATGAATCGTCCCACTCACTTCATGGTCATTGCGGACGAACGAGATTTCTTCATCAACATGACGCGCTGCGACAAAGTCTGAAACAGGTTTCTCCTTGCGTGGAAAAGCCAATCGAATCCCTCCCATTGTGCATTCTCATCTATGAAAGAAAAAACGCTTAGGGCAAGTCCTAAGCAAAATCAGTCAAGATGGAAAACAACTAGTTGAACCGATCCTTTTCAAGTTGTCTATTACTAGTATACCATATTTTGTCGGAATTTGCTGGGTGTTGAACTGGTTCAAAATATATTGACACTCGCGCAAACAAAAACAGAAGCCTCATTCCGAGTTCTTCTGCCGTTTTTTCTTGAACGATGCGCGAATCCGTGGTTCGGTTCCTTCACGGATCCTTCTGAAATTTTCAATATGTTTCCAGATTGCCATGATGAATAGCAAAGCAGCAATTAGGATTGGCCACGAACCGTCCATCCAAATGGCCATTACCAAAAGTGTGATGTACAGCATGATGACACCGAAAACAATAAGGTCGGTGAGAATGGCGATTAGTATGAATAAACTAAGTGCCACAAGACCGAACCGCCAATCGATGGCAAATAGTACGCCGATAACGGTAGCTGTGCCTTTTCCGCCGTTGAAGCCCATGTAGAAAGGAAAATTATGGCCGACGATAACAGCGGCTCCGACGAGGAACAATAGTAATGTGACATAGTCTGCCGGCAATCCGAAATGAACGGCGAGCAATCTAACCGCAATGACTGCGGCGATACCTTTTCCTATATCTATTATAGCAACGAGTGCACCATACCGTTTTCCGAGTACGATCATCGCGTTCGACGCCCCGGCATTTTTCACACCCGTCTCTTTCAAATTAACGCCGGACATCCATTGAGCTACAACCGATCCATGCAAGCAGCCGACCAAATATCCGAAAACCACTATGCCAAAAATCCAAAACGTCATAAGAATCCCCCAAAATTAATATATCCATATGTAGCGTTCAAAGTAGTCAACCCCGCGCCCAAAGTCGGCCAATCTACGCCCAAAGCAAGCGGTTTCGCGCCCAAAGTCGGCCAATCCACGCCCAAAGCAAGTGGTTTCGCGCTTAAAGTCGGTCATCCTACGTTCAAAGCTATCGCTCGTTTCCCCCAAACAAGCAGGAAGCTAATAAAATTATCATAACATGAATGATAAGGTGCAAGTTTCAGAAAAAAATAAATTCACCCCTTGACTTTTAAAAAATAGTCTCCTATACTGTACAACAAGATGAAAAACTGAATACCCAAACTCTTATCAAGAGCGGCGGAGGGACTAGGCCCTGCGATGCCCGGCAACCGGCAAGTGACGAACTTGCAAAGGTGCTACTTCCTACAGATTCGTGTAAACGGTCTGAAAGATAAGAGGAGGAATAAGCGAAAGCGTAACCCTTCTCTTAGCGAAAGGGGTTATTTTTTTTATTCCAAAACCCCCAACGCCTCCGCATTGCCTTTTCATCTTAAAAAAACTACTGGAGGTAATAAAAATGACAAACAATCAACTTCAACCTGAAACTCTTCTTTTACACGGTGGCCAAAAGCCGGATCCTGTCACAGGTTCACGAGCAGTTCCGATTCACCGTACTACTGCATTTGTCTTCAAAGATACTGAACATGCCCAAAATCTATTCGGCTTGCAAGAAGCAGGCAATATTTACACAAGAATTACGAACCCGACCGTTGCCGTCTTCGAAGAAAGGGTTGCCCTACTAGAAGGTGGAACTGCTGCAGTTGCTCTGTCTTCCGGAATGGCTGCTATCGCTTTCTCTATTTTGAACATTGCAGGAGCAGGTGATGAGATCGTCGCTGCTGGCAATCTGTATGGCGGTACGTATAATCTATTCGCCGTCACGCTTCCTCGCTATGGCATCAATGTGAAATTCGTAGATGCGGAAGATCCAGAAAACTTCCGTGCGGCGATCACAGACAAAACGAAGGCGATCTTTGCTGAAACGATCGGAAACCCGAGCCTTCAAGTGCTCGATATCGAAGCAGTCGCTAACATTGCACATGAGAATGAAATCCCGTTCCTCATCGATAACACATTCGCATCCCCATACGGATCGAATCCAATCGAGTTCGGGGCAGACATCGTCATTCATTCCGCAACGAAATGGATCGGCGGTCATGGAACTACTATCGGTGGTGTCGTTGTTGACGCAGGGAAATTCGACTGGACGAGAGGCAAATTCCCAGGCTTTACAGAGCCAGACCAAACGTATCATGGATTGCGCTACGGCATTGACACAGCATCAGCTGCATTCGCGACGAAGCTCCGCGTTCAATTACTACGCGACTTCGGACCTTGCCTAGATCCGGACAGTGCATTCAACTTCCTTCAAGGACTTGAAACGCTTCATTTGCGTGTTACACGCCATAACGAAAATGCCGTGAAAGTGGCAGAATTCCTGAAGTCACATCCATCTGTCGAGTGGGTGACGTATGCAGGATTGGAAGATCATCCGACGTATGAAAACGCCAAGAAATATTTGAAAAATGGCTTCGGATCGATCATCGTCTTCGGTATTAAAGGCGGTCGCGAAGCAGGGCGCAAAGTGATCGATAATATTACATTGTGGTCACATGTTGCAAACGTCGGAGATGCAAAATCGCTTATCATCCACCCGGCATCGACGACACATCAGCAATTGTCTGCAGAAGACTTGAAAAAGACAGGTACACCAGAGGAATTGATCCGTCTGTCTGTCGGTCTTGAGTCAACGGAAGATACGATTGCAGACTTGAAGCAGGCGATTGAAAAAGCAGCGCCGGTTACAGTGGGTTAAGAAACGGTTTGCTTTGGTTAACATCTAGCTGCGAAAGCCGTCACGCAGAACGGCTTTTGCGAGTAAAAGCGAAGCGTTACGAGCACATCATTTTCGTAGCCGTCACGCAGAACGGCTTTTGCGAGTAAAAGCGAAGCGTTAGGAGCACGGGCTAAACGCCCCCCTCCGCTTTTGAATAGGAGGTGATGGAATGCCGTCAATCAAAGTGGCCATACTTGGTTTTGGTACGGTCGGTGAAGGTGTCTACAGAATCCTGCAGGAAAAGCGGGAGGAAATTAAAAAGAGCACTGGTTTCACAGTTGATGTCGTATCCATTCTTGTGAAAGACAAGGCAAAAAAACGTAAGCCGATCCAAGGTGCAAAGTTTACCGATGACATTCAGGAAATATTGAATAATCCCGAAATCGATGTCGTCTTCGAAGCGATTGTCGGGGAAGAACCTGCCTATACGTATTTGTCTGATGCCATCGAGAAGGGTTGCCACATTATCACCGCGAATAAAAAAATGTTCGCCAAACACGGACCAGCGCTGCTCAAACATGCAGAGTTCCGTAATGTGCAAGTCGGATTTGAAGCGACGACAGCAGGCGGCGTCCCGATTATCCGGACAGTCTCTAATCTGCTTGCAGGCGACCGTGTGAAACGGATCCAAGGCATTTTAAATGGGACGTCAAATTTCATTTTGACGAAAATGCGCGAGGAAGGATCTTCATTCAACGTGGCTCTCAAAGATGCGCAGCAAGCCGGTTACGCGGAAGCAGACCCTACGGATGACGTAGATGGTACGGACGCTTTCCGTAAACTAATGATTTTGAGCTCGCTTGCTTTCGGCAAGCAGCCTGACTGGGAGGAAGTCCCTGTCGTTGGTATCGATTACGTCGAGCCCGCTGATATTAGCGATGCCTCGAAACGTGATCTCCGTTATCGTCATATGGCGGATATTTGGAAAGATGAGAAGGGGAAGTTGCAGGCGACAGTTGGACCGGTTTTGATTGGCGCTGATCATCCGTTGTACGGTATTGATGGGGTCGACAATGCCATCATCGTAAATACCGAATACCTCGGCTCCTTGACATTGGTTGGTCCGGGTGCTGGAATGTATCCGACTGGAAGCGCGATGGTTGCAGACTTATTGCATATCATTCGTCAGCACGAAGCGGTACTAGTACCGAACTGATAAATGAAAAATAAAAGTGGAGGGGAATGATACAATTCCTCCTCCACTTTTTTAAATTTACACAGTATCTTTCGCTTTCTTTCTTTTTGGTCGTTCGCTCTTAGGCCGTTCACTCTGCAAAGCTTTTACGAACGAAATGACCATCATCAATGCGATGAACGAGAATGGCAAAGCGGCTATAATGATCGTATTTTGCAACGCCGTCAGCCCGTTTACTGACAGCAAAATGACCGCAATGCCGGACTGGATGACACCCCAGATGATTTTTACATTATTCGGTGGCGTCAATGAACCGTACGTTGATTGCATGCCGAGCACGAAAGTCGCGGAATCCGCGGAAGTGATGAAAAAACATGCGATGAGAATTACCGCTACGAGTGAAATGAAGAATGAGAATGGCATCGCGTCGAACATTTCAAAAATCGTCAACTCCGTGCTTGCCTTCGCCAAATCTGCGATCCCTTCCATTTGCATATTGATGGCGGTCGTTCCGAAAGTTGTAAACCAGAACGCGCCCAAAATGGTTGGTGCCACCAAGACGCCGATCATGAATTCTCGGATGGTCCGCCCTTTCGATACGCGCGCGATGAACATGCTGACAAACGGCGCCCAAGAAATCCACCAAGCCCAGTAGAAAATTGTCCAGCTTTCAAGCCACTCGCGGTGCGTCTCGTTCAATGGTGCGGTACGAAAACTCATCGATATAAGATTGGCAAGATAGCCTCCAAGTGAATCGGTGAACACATTGAATATGAACAACGTCGGCCCGAGGATGAGGACGAATGCCATTATGAAAAGAGCGAGAATCATATTCGCATTCGATAAATATTTAATCCCTTTATTAAGTCCTGACCATGCTGACATGACGAACAGGACTGTGACGACGGCAATAATGACCAGTTGTGAAGTAAATCCGATAGTAAAGCCAAACAGATGATTCAGCCCGGCGTTAATTTGAACAGCACCGAAGCCGAGAGAAGTGGCAACGCCAAAAGCTGTTGCAAATACGGCAATCACATCGACAAAGACGCCCCATGGCCCCTCCATTTTTTTACCGAAAATCGGCTTCAATGTTGCTGAAATTAACCCCGGCTCCTCTTTACGGAATTGGAAATAGGCAAGGGAAAGGGCGATAATTCCGTACATTGCCCATACGTGCAAACCCCAATGGAAAAATGTATAGCGCATTGCTTCTTTGAATGCTGCATCTGTTAGAGGCTCGGCAGTTGGTGGACTAATGGCATAGTGGGATAGTGGTTCTGCTGCCCCATAAAAGACTAACCCGATTCCCATTCCAGCAGAAAAAAGCATGGAAATCCAAGTGACCGTCGAAAATGTAGGACGGTCTGTGTCTTTTCCTAAACGTATTTTGCCGAATGGTCCAAAAACAAAGAACAGACTAAGGACAAGAAGAAATGAAAGCAGAAGCATGTAGTACCATCCAAATGATGATGAAACGAAAGATTTGATAGATGTCGTCACCGCTTCGAAACTGCCCGCAGCAACCACTCCATACCCAACCGCCAAAATGATAAAGCCGATTGTTATATAGAATACATTTGATATATTTCGCATGTTTCCCCCTATGAGTGATGGTTTTTTGAAACGACTTCTTACAATAGCAGTCATAAAGCGGGAAAGCAAAAGGAATAATTATTTAATTATTCTACCGGTTATTTCGTTTTATTTTTTCATCAACACGAATAAACAGCTTCGTGAAAGTGCCTAAAGCTGAATTAATGAGTTAAGAAAATTAGTAATGGATGACAGATTGAATGAAAAAATTGTGTCTTTCTAACTACGTCATATCTTGTTTTCAGTTTACCCTCTATGCAATTTTTTAATCCTCGTCTTTTATGTCTCGATCCGGGGGCAGAGGTTCGCTCAAATAATCCTCAATTTGTTTCTTTACGAGTTCAAGCTGAGTGAAATATGTCCCGAACTGATTTTGATTGATGAGATATTGCTTCCCATCATGGACGGCTCTTATACGCCCTTCCCAAACGTACTTCCGGACTTGTTCGACAGGCATCCCTAGATATTCTGCTGTTTCTTCAATTGATATGTACATTCGGAACCCCTCCTTCGTTTCTTCCATTATAAACGAATGAAATCATTTGCTTATACTTTAAAAGTAATTGGGTAATATATGGATAAGCATATGAATGGAGGAAGCTAAAGTGAATGAAAACTCGAATGTAAATCATGGAAGGAATATTTTTATGAAAGCATTGTTAATATTACCTGTTGTCTGGATCGTTTTATCTGTCTTCAATGATGTTTCCTTCGGGGACTCGACTATTCTAGGCATTGCTTTGCTTATCATTTCCTACTTGGCTGGAGATATGATGATTCTCCCGAAAATGGGTAATATGAGCGCGACGATAGGGGACTTACTTGTAGGGACTCTCGTTCTGTGGGGTGGATTAAATTTGCTTGGCTACACGGAAGCCCTAGGAGAGGCATTCTTGTCTGCGGCAATAATATGTGTTGGGGAATACTTCCTGCACTCTTGGATCTTAAAAACACAATTCAGCAACAAATACGTATGAATTAAAAGAGAGAGTGGCGAAATCGCCACTCTCTCTTTTAATTATATGAGCTTGCTGAGATTGAGTCGTTTGTTTATTGCACCCATTATAGGAATTCCAACTGCCATGACGACAAATTCGCTTACAGCGAGAAAGAACCATGTCAGTAAGAAAGGGAACTCAAGTGCAATGTTCAATTCCCATGCAATAATAAACATCGTGAACGTAAATACAAGTGTATTGAAAAACATCCGTCGGTACAGCCCTTTAATGAACTTAGCCGATAAGATTGTAATTGAAAGAGCAAAAATGGAATGCCCGACTCCAAAGACTAAATCAATCGGTCCTAGCTCTGAAAAGAGCAGATTGGCGATGAATACACCTAATACAACCCCGATGATATATTTTTTGTTGAACACAACGAGATGATTGAACATCTCAGATAAGCGAAACTGGATGTTTGTGAACCCGAACGGGGCAACCAAAAACGTCACAGCGACATACAACGCAGCGATAATCCCGCTCGTTGCCATTGTTTTTACTTTCATATTCATTCTCCTTAGTTTTTTTTACGTGGGAGGTTTTCGAACCACGTGGCAAAAAGCCTGCCTTACAGTGTACCATAGCACTAGGAATGGTTCAATGGATTAAGTTGGATAGAAAATCGTTGCTAGACAGAGGTGTTTTACGCGGACTGTCGAATTGATAAAATAGTCCGGAATTATTTACAGGGGGAAAGGGAATGAGGAAACTCTTATTAGGAAGCGTATGCGTAGTCGGTCTACTTAGTGGTTGCACGGATCAGTCAAATGCGAACCAGGAAACAACAGATCAGGCAAGAGAAATTAACGAACTAAAAAAACAAATTGAGCAAATTTCATTAGAAAAAGACGCTGTTGAAAAGACACTAGAGGAAGAAAGGATAGCGTTCGAGCTAGCAATAAATGAACAGGTGAATAATGATTATTCGATGATTGTCGCAAAAGAAATTGAAAACTATCCGCAATCGCTGTATAAGAAAACCGCCTTGGACTTGGACGGGGATGGGGAAGAAGAAGTGATTGAACTGTATGTGAATGCGGAAAAAATGGAGGATGGCCTTTTTGCTTGGGACGACGGTCAGAACTGGTTGTTGGTAGTGAAAGACGGTGAGGAGACATATCCGCTATTCGATGATTTTGTTCAGCTTGGATCAATAAGATTCAGTACGGCAACATTTGATGGCAAACCAGGAATCGTCATGATTATGGCGCAGCACTCCGATAAAATAATCCAGAAATTCACATACGATAAAAATGAAAAAGGATATCAAAAAGAAACCTTTTATAAGAAAGAAAATATACATGATCAGTATAACCAGCCAGCCTCCTATGCCTTTTTCAACGATGCTTATCAATTAATGGACGTGGCTTTTACAACTAAAGCGGTATCGATTCTAGAAGCGAATGAGTCTGCTCTTCAAGATTTTGAGGAGAGAAGGCGGATCATTGATCCAATCTTAGTTGATATTTATAATGCTCAAGGATTGTTGGAGACGGTCGCGGAGCTGAATCGAGAGCTGACCGTCTCGTTAGATGGCGCAGTTGACTTGCTGAACTCGATGTTTCGCAAGCCGCCGACAGCTGAGCAAATGAATCAATTACGAGTAATTCACGACGTATTCAATGCTATCGAAACAGAGTATATTGTAAATAAAGACGAGAATCAGCTTCATCCGGAAGTTCAGGAGAAGCTTAGAAGAATTGATTTCATCCGCTAAAAATGACTAGCATGGGGGGAGATCATGTGAAGAAATTAATAGGTATTATAAGTCTAATATTGCTTATTATCGTCTTACTACTTGTAAGTCCCTATAATCTAGTCCATTACTTTACTGCAGAGAATAAAGTCAGTAGTTTGTTAGCAGACCCCGCAGTTAGATTAGAAATCCTTGACGATGATTCTAAAATTACTAGTGTAAAGTATTTGGGAAATAATATGTATCGCGTTGTAACTAAAGAGAGTGCTTACGTAATGGAAATAATAACAGAAAAATCTACACAAACTATTGAAGTTTTCGAGCATAAACAACATGTTAAGCGGTTTAAATTCTAAAACAAATGAATAATTGAGAGAATTCACACACCCTCCTTCAATAACATGATATATTCATTACATCGGGGAGGGGATTTTTTTTGTCACAGCGTCTTGCATTCATAGTTGTCTTGTTAGGAGCGGTGCTTTGGGGGACGACCGGCACCGCGCAAACATTCATGCCACAAACGGTACACCCATTGGCAGTCGGTGCCTCAAGACTTGCGGTAGGTGGTTTCACATTACTCGTCATCATGCTAATTCTTCGCAAAATTGACTTCCGAAACTGGCCATGGAAAGCGACGCTTCTTGCTGCGTTTGCGATGGCAGTCTTTCAATATTGCTTTTTCACATCGATCCGTTTGACTGGAATCGCGATAGGAACCGTCGTAGCAATTGGGAGCGCGCCGATGTTTTCAGGAATCATTGAATGGTTGATTCTAAAAAAGAGACCGTCGAAAATCTGGTTGATGGCGACATCCCTTGCCATTGTTGGTTGTATATTATTGTTTTCAAATAAAGAGGGGCTTATCGTCAATCCAATTGGCGTCTCGCTATCTTTGATTGCTGGACTATTATTTGCCTTTTATACGTTATTCAATAAAGAAGTATTGGAGAAAGCGGATGCAATTCCTTCCGTCGCTGTCATTTTCTCAGTGAGCGCAATTATGCTCATGCCGTTTCTTTTCATCTTCGAAACGGAAGGGTTGCTCACCGTTCCCGGCATATCGACGATGATTTATCTTGGCATTGCATCAACAAGTATTGCGTATATCCTGTTTTCCACCGGATTGCGACATATTCCTTCATCATCCGCGGTGACGCTGTCGCTAGCCGAACCACTCACTGCCGCGATTTTAAGCGTAATCGTCGTAGGAGAGAGGTTGGATCTCATTTCATGGAGCGGAATCGCGCTTCTATTAGGCGGGATCCTCGTTTTAACGTTCAGCGGAAGAAAAAAAGAGGCTGCCATGAATTAGGCAGCCTCAAAAACGCATAAATCCGTGAAATGAAGCATAAACGCCGCGAAACGCGCATAAGTCACGATATTCACGCATAAATCTCTTTAAATGTGCATAAAACCGAAAGAGTACGCATAAATCGTTGCAAAGACGCATAAACGCTTACTCCGCCTTTATCTTCACATACGCCCTTGTCGCAATAAACCCTAGAATAATTAACAACGTCGCAAGTATGCCGCCTTCCAAACCGAACGCTTCGCCTGTCAGCCATGCATTCCCATCTTCAATCGAAACATTATATATACCGTGGGGAGTCGTTCCGCTCACGGCAAATCCGAAAACATTCCCTTGAAAGTAATTCCACGTAATATGATAACCGATGGGTAGCCATAAGCTCTTCGTTGCGTCAAACATATAGGCGAATAAAATACCGACCAATGCGATATTGACCAATCCTAATATGCTCACATTCGGATTCATGCCGTGCGCTAAACTGAACACGATTGCGGAAACGGCATAAATCAGCCATTTCGGATTTCCGCGACTTTCCATCGTCGACATGACGTACCCTCTAAAAAAGATCTCTTCAGAAAAGCCGACGAAGATGAATAAAACTAGAAACGATAAGGAGTACACAGAAAACTCAGGTTGGGCAAATGAATTCAGCATTTCTACATTTCCGGAAGCCAGTAGGATAAAGAAAATGACGGCAATTGAAATCGCTCCAAGCAAGAGGCCGAAAACAAAATCCTTCCACGAGCCCCTGAATCCCAACTCTTTCAACGTCCCTTTATTGACAAAACGCCAAAACAACACGGTCGCGAGCATGCCGCCAACCGTTGCTCCACCTTGTGTCAAAACAAAAATCCATGGATGCCTGTCAAAAGCAGCTTGAATGCCCATAGTATAATTTCCGTCTTGAAACGGGAAATCTACGATCGCTAGCAAAACTCCTCCTGGTATTGCAAAAACTTGCTGGGCGATGAACATCGAGACGAACGCCAAAAAGATTAGCCATCCGGCGCGAATTTGGTTTGCTTCGTTTTTGAACATTAGACAACCCCCATTCCTTTTACTGTATGCTGACTACCGTATTAAACATAATAATTAATTTGACGAACATCAGGAGTTGCCGCGAAAATGCCCTTATTAAAATTAAAAAGAGAATATCCATCAAAATCCCTGCAATGACAAGGATTACTGATAAAGCAATCCAGCCGTCCCCGGAAACGTTCATGGAAAAGGACATAAACACCAATATTGCAAAATGGATGGTTACAAAGTATTTAAAAGTAGACTGTGTTCTTTTAAAAAGCGCCTCATCACCAAACGACTTAGCCATTCCCATTAACACAAAAAATAAATAAAATGCTATAACCAATTTAAATATCGATAATATACTCGCGTACAATGACCAACCAAAAGGCAGTTCCGAATCCGATAGATTCACAAACGCCGAGGGCAATGACACAAAAATTCCGATCATCCCAACCGTCAGTGCTTTCTTCGCAATCGGATAAGAACCAACAATCCGCGCACATCCGAGGTAAATCAAGTAATAACCGATAGGATCCATAAATACATCAATCATTATGATATAGAAATCGAAGAAAATGAAGAGGTACCCCCAAAATATATTACGTAACGCTTTATTCAACCGAATCCCTCCTCGTCTTCTCCAGGATAATCTTGTTCACATCGGCCTGCGTCAAATACGGATACAAATGATAATGTGCGAAACTTACGAAAGGTTTTCCCTGCTCTGTTGTTCCTGCTATATGGATGGGAAAGGCGTATGGGTTCACATAACTTTGGGTTTTCAGGTTGATTTGTAACGTCAAAAGTTTATCTTTATCTAAATGGATCGGAAGCTCGAGTGATTCAAGCGTCCTGTCTTTTTGTCTACCACTGATTGAAAAGTTGAATCGGTCTTCGATTGGTTCATTGAAAGGGAATGAAATCTCCTCAATTGCCAACGATTCACTTGCCTCGAATGAATGCCAAGTGATACCATCGGTGCCACTTCCGCCTGAACGTTGCCACAATACTAATTCTTCCTTTACATAGTATCCCTCTGGATGAATAATAACTTCACCGATGGACACAGTAGTTTGCCTGCCATCTGAAAAATAGACAACCATGTCGTTGAGAATAAGATCCGTCATGATATCTGTTTCATAATTTTGCAGACGGACTGAAACACTTCTCAACACATGATGCCTGTACGTATCCATGTTGTATATAGAATTATCATCATATATGAAGCCGCGTTCCGGATAGCCTTCTAAACTTCCAAGACGCACATGACTAATACGAGAACGGTCGTTTATATTAGTCAAATAGTAGAAAGTGAGATAATTATGGTCATCCATCGCCGTTTCGATATAATGGTCAAGAAAAATAGGCTCCTCCAATTGTTTTGAATGTGCGTATAATGAATTCGCAATCCAGCTGATTGCAATAAGTACGATTGCCGTCCAAAAATTACGTTCCCGCATCTAATTCCTCCTTCCAACCTTTCCTTTGTCTGTATATTGTCTCAAATGGAGGAAGGGATTGCACCAAATTTTTGGAAGAGGGGAGTTTACCACTGACTCGGGGCAACTTATCACCGAATCTCGGCCGATTACCACCGACTTGGAAAGTTATCACCGCTTAGCCGAGTTTATCACCACTCACGACTGTTTTATCACCGTTCAAAGAGACTTTATCACCGCTCAACTATTTTTGAGGAGTTTCTCGGCTGTAAATATAGCCAAATGCAGAAAATCCTTGAATAGTAGCCTCTAGATGAGTCATATTATTTATAATTCATAAAAAATAATAAAATCAATAGCAGATTTTTCAACTATTCATTTATGGGAGTCGTCTAATTAGTTGAAGAGCATGGAAGGGGGGAAACAATTGGAGGTAAATTATAAAAAGCAGACATTGGATGAAATCATGGAGACGTATGGTACGAGCATACTCAAACTTTCCTATTCGTATGTGAAAAGCTATCAGATTGCAGAAGAGATTACACAAGAAGTTTTTCTCACATGTTACATGAAATTAGATGAATTCAAAGGTGACTCTACATTAAAGACCTGGTTATATCGAATTGCAATCAACAAATGCAAAGACTATCTCAAAAGCTGGAGCTATAAATATACGATCGTAACTAGTCAACTTACGATATTTTCTGGAGACGATGGAATAAATACACCTGAACGACTAGTCATGTTAAGCGAAGGTAAAAAGCATCTGATAAAGAGTATTATGAACCTGCCAATCAAATACAGGGAAGTACTTTTCTTATATTACTTTGAGGAATTAAATATTAGGGAAATCTCTACGCTGCTAGATGTTAATGAAAATACATTAAAATCAAGAATGATTAAATCGAGAGAGCTGTTAAAAAGTAAATTAGAAAAGGGTGATGTGGATGTTAGACAAGCAATTAATGGAATTGAAAGCGGATATGAATAACTCCGTTTTTAAAGACATGGAATTTGGTCAAAAACAGAGGAATAATGTATTAAATAAACTAGATGCAAAAAACAAGAACCCTTTTAATGTGAAGTTTATTCTTTCATCAACTTTTTCGGTTTTAATCTTTTGTGTATTATTGCTATCAACTATACAAATCAAGGATGGCATGTTAATTGGCCGCGACTCTGGTTCACAGTTTTATCCGCTTCAATTAAATGAACAATTAATTGCTGATGCAAAGAATGGTATATTTAGTCCGGTTCCTTCTGTGAGCTACGGCATGTCGGTAGACGAAGTTAGAGGAATATTAGGTGAACCTAACTCTGTTGAAATGCCGAGTGAAATTGATACCGTATTATGGTACGGAGACATTTATTTGCTCTTTACTTTCGATGAATTACTGTTTACTAGTATTAGTAACATCCCTCACATTACTAAGGAAGATATGATCAAGGTTTTTGGAAGACCCGATTATGAAGCTTATAATGAAGAGCACGGTCATGGTCTAGTCACATTCTCAGTCGGAGATTCCATATATAAAAAATGGCACTTTAACTGCTTTGTTGATATTCAAGACAAAAACACAATAACCAGTATACAATTCTCTAAAGATGTAATTCGTTTTGGATCTCCACCCCAATAAACAACAAGAGGCCATGCACAGCCACAATCCAACGGACGCAAATTGTCACTGTGCATGGCAGGGGAAAGACTATTTTATTTCACCAGAGCTTGATTTTTCAGCCTTTCTACCTCCTCTTCAATCTGTCCTGTATCAATCCTTTCAAACAGCGTCTTCACATTTGTCAATTTCAATTCCCCTAGCTCGATCGCTTTCCATTCAGGCTTCCGCAGTTTCAGCATCGTTTGCACGTCCTCACTCGAAAACGGCAGGAAAGGGGAGAGGAGTTGTGCTAGATTGGCAATGATGTACACACATGTCGCCATCGTCCGCTCACATGCAGCTGCGTCCTCTTTCACCTGAATCCACGGCTTTTCATCGTCGAAGTATTTATTAGCTCGTCGGATAAAATCGAAAATCGTTTCGATCGCTTCTTTAAAATGCCCCGTCTCAATGCGCACGCCGACAATACGGTAAAGATCCGCAACAGTTTTTTTAATAACCCCATCGATCTCCGCAACCGGTACAACCCCGTCATAGGATTTCTCGACAAATTTCAACGTTCGATTCACAAGGTTCCCGTAAGCCCCAAGAAGCTCGGAGTTATGGCTATAAATGAACTCACGCCACGAGAAATCCGCGTCCCGGTTTTCTGGCGCATTTGCGGTCAAGAAATAACGGAGCGAATCAGGCTGATAGCGATCCAAAATATCCGGCACCCAAACGGCCCAGTTTTGGCTCGTCGACAATTTTCGCTTCTCCAATGTCAAATATTCATTGGAAATGACACGTGTCGGCAATGCGTCCTCCTTTCCAATGCCCATAAGAATGGCGGGCCAGATGATTGTATGGAAGGGGATATTGTCTTTGCCGTGTACATAATAAGAAATCGTCTCTTCATTCCAAAACTCGGCGATATCGGTTCGATTCAACGCCGCCCATTCCTGGCTTGCGGAATAATAGCCCGTCACCGCCTCGATCCATACATACACTTTCTTATCCTCATAACCTCTGACAGGTATTCCGACGCCGTTCGCTAAATCTCGTGAAGCTGCCCGGTCATGGAGACCTTCCCGTATATAGCGCTCGGATTGGTGAATCGCATTTTCACGCCATCTCTTTTCAGACTTCGCGCTCGTGACATATTTATTAAGTTCATCTTGAAATGCGCTTAATTTGAAATAAAAATGCTCCGTCTTTCGGATAGTCGGTTCATTCCCGCAAAGCTTGCACGTGCGCTCCGTCAAATCAAGCGGATCTAAAATGGAGCCGCAGTTGTCGCATTGATCGCCACGCGCTCGGCTTCCGCAATGCGGACAAATTCCTTCGACAAATCGGTCGGGAAGAAAACGTTCGTCAACTTCGCAATACGTCTGTTCCACTTCTTTTTTGAAAATAAAACCGCGATCCAATAAAGTTAGAAATACTTCGCGGACAACTTGATGATGAAACCTTCCGTCTGTCCGGGTGTAAATGTCATACGAGAATCCTAATCTTGAAAAGTTAACGATAAATTCCGTATGGTAACGGTCCGCAATTTCCTTTACAGACACTCCTTCGGCATTCGCCCGAATCGAAATGGGTGTCCCGTTGCAATCACTTCCCGAAGCGTAAAGAACTTTCTCGCCTTTCAATCGGTAATACCTCGCTAAAATATCCCCCGGTAATAGAGCTGCAATATGTCCAAGATGCAGCGACCCGTTCGCATATGGCCAAGCCCCTCCGATAAAAACACTCATGTTCATTCCCCCTTTGTTTTAGATAGCCCTTTTAAAAAGAAGTAGGTTTAAAGTCCTGAAATGCGCATAACCGATTAAAAGTTGCGCATAACTCTGTTCAAATGCGTCATAACGATACCGAATTTACTCAAAACTCATCAACAGTGCGTCATAACCACCTCAAATTTGCGCATAACTTTTTTGGAAAACAAAAAAACCGCCCCTATCGATAAAAACCGATAAGGACGGGGTATATCACCCGTGGTACCACCTTACTTCATAATCAGCTCACACTGATTATCTCCAAGAGTACGCGCCGAAAAAGCGTTATACTTTGACGTTGATAACGAGCGCCAAACCTCGTCGCATCCTACTAGTCAAAGACGTTCAGTGCGCAGCTCAAGGATCATGTTCAAAAGATTGGTCCGCTTCATTTCCACCGTCAGAAGCTCTCTAGGCGACATCCTCTTTTTACTTTTCCCTCTCATTGCCTTTAGTAAGTTGTTATTGAAATGATTATAGTCGTTTGATTCAGAGAAATCAATAGTGTTTACCAATTTGTAGGCGGGCGCTTTTGGTCGTTTCGATCTTCTGCTGTCTTGTTATTTTTATTCTTCACATTGTCATTCTTCCCAATCACACCCATATCATCGGGGCTAATATCGTACCCATACCCGAATTCCTCACGATCCAACGTATTGCCTTTTTTGATTTTCTTCTCTTTCGCCAAGTCAGTTCACCTCCCGGTATATGGGAAGCATGGACTTTTTGGGGTGGATTATTCTAAAGTGGAAAAGCTTGATTGGAGTTTTGAGTATTCAATAAATTAACGTATACTAGGTTTAATTAAACCAAAAGTACTTCTAAAGAGGGTGTGACATGAAACAGATCTTTGGGATACTAATATTGTTCTTATGTATTGTCATAGCTTATTCAAATTTTAACAAAACAAGTGGAAGAGAAAGCAAGGAAGTTTTACAGTTAAGTAACCGTATGCTAACCATTGGAGAATTTGGTTCAATGGATGAACAAAAATTAAGTTATGAGTTCTCAATTAGTAATAAGGGTGGAAAGATTGTTCAAGAAGACTCCATAGATATTGTCATGAGTGAGTGGTTAGCTGAAAGAAAGTTGGAGGATAAAATGACAGAGAAGACTATACATGTGGGCAGCATTGATATAAAGGGATATATTATTTTCGACGCCCATAATCTAACCAAGCAAGATATTGCCAATAAACGATTAATTGACGGGATCAAGATGAAAGACAATAATGACGAAGAAATTATGATATATCACCGATAGCATGCCTCAAAAAATCATCCGCTGACAACCGGATGATTTTTTATTTTAGAATGGAAGTCTCAATGGAGAGTCGGTCGATATCTAGTAAAAGAAATTTATCACCGCCACTTTGGATAAAGTGATTTTCATGACAGGTCCCGTACATTTTCCGCGCATGCAAGATATTACCACCGATTCTCGAACCATTACCACCGTTGCTCGGGACTTTACCACCGATTCTTCCCAATTTACCACCGCTTCGCTACACTTTAAGCGTTTTCTATGCTGAATTCCATAACAAATCCGCCAATTTTCCAAGCAAGGAAAAGTTTATCACCACTTAGATCATTGTTATCACCACTCGCACAACGTTTATCACCACTTAGATCACTGTTATCACCACTCACGCCGACGTTATCACCACTCAACCATTATCAGACATAAATCTTAAGCCAACGAACCACCATCTTAAGAATTTCTTCATAATTCCCCTCATCGAATGTTAAGATTTAACCACTACAATTGGTATCATAGAGGAAAGTGAGGTGCGGATGATGGCGAAGTTCACGGTGCTTGTGGCGGATGATGATAAGGAGATCCGCGACGGGATTGAGATTTATTTGAAAAATGAAGGATACAACGTGTTGAAGGCAGCGGATGGGAGAGAGGCGCTTGAATTGCTCCAAACGAATGAAGTCCATCTGCTCATCCTCGATATTATGATGCCGAATATGGATGGGATTACGGCAACGTTTAAGATCCGGGAGGCGCAAAATATTCCGATCATCATGCTCAGTGCGAAAGCAGAGGACACGGACAAAATCCACGGTCTGTCGGTTGGAGCGGACGATTATGTGACGAAGCCGTTCCATCCACTTGAGCTAATGGCTCGCGTCAAGTCACAGCTGAGACGGTATGTCCAATTCGGCACATATGATGGCAAGAAAAAGATTGAGATTGACGGATTAGCGCTCGATGAAGATGCGAAAGAGTTATCGGTTGATGGGAAACCGGTAAAGCTGACGCCGATCGAATATAAGATTACGGAGTTACTGATGAAAAACGCGGGGCGTGTGTTTTCTATAAATGAAATTTACGAACGTGTGTGGAATGAAGAGGCGTACAATGCGGAAAATATCGTGGCGGTCCACATCCGTAAAATCCGCGAAAAAATCGAGGCGGACCCAAAAAATCCGCGATATGTAAAGGTGGTGTGGGGAATTGGTTACAAAATCGAGAAGTGATTGGGGTGTCGTCTTTTCGGTAGTCTCCATCTTCATCGCCATTATTAGCATCGGCTATTGTTTCCCTCATATTCTCGAGATGATCGAAAGCGGATGGGAACGGTCATCACGGGCGATAGCCTATTTTTCACGCATTATTAGAGGAGGCGCGGCCTGATGAAAAATAAAGTTCTTCTATTACTATGGTCTGCGCTTGTTGTCATTGTACTGCTCGCCAGTCTTTCATTTGTAAGACAGGGAACGGAGCTGATTGGAAAGGATTTTTCCAATTACCATGATTTCAATTGGCGGCTTGATGAGTTTTACAGCACGATTGGACCGACCGTGCTCAACCCGATCGATGTGGAAGAGGCGAAGAAAGCTATTACCGTATCCGACAGTGAAATCGAGGAACACCGGACATACTACGGGACGCTTGCTGATCAGCTTACAAATATTCATGATCAATACACACAAAGAATTGCAGATGCGAAAAATACCGGAAATGAATTATTGGAGAAGACGTTGATCGAAGAACGGGACAAGAAACTTGAGGATATCCGGAAAAACTTCGAGAGCGATGCCCATGTGGAGGCAAAAATACGTAAAGAAAAAGAGAAAGCCTTAGTTCAATATGTAAAAGATATCAAAGCGAATTCATATTCTTTGCCAATCTCTTATAAATTGACGGACGTTGAAACAGGGGAGACGTTTTCTTCCGGAGATGTTTCAGTGCCCGCAATTTATAAAAAACAATTCAATTCCTCAAAAGGGTATTTTAAGGCGAATTCACTGCCCGGACACAGTAGCAAGAATATTAGTAGTGACAGTAATGGATGGATAAATCCTTTCACTTATGAAGAAACGGTTTCGGTGACAAGTGAAGCTATTCCGGTAAACAATTCTATGAAAAACTTCGAAGGCGTTGTCATCGTTCCGAAGGCGACCGTTGAAAAGGGTGGCACTCTCTATTGGCAGTATAGGGATTTCAATAAAGGGAAAATAGCGATGTACATCTTTTGGCTGCTGGGCATCGTCGCTCTTGTTGCATTAGTCACTGTCATGAAGTTTCAGAAGGAATGGGTGACGGGGACAGCGATTGCAGATTGGTATGCGAACATGAAAATCGATGTAAAGGCTGCGGCACTTCTTATGTCAGCTCTCATTTTAGTTGGATACATCGACAACGAGTCCTACAATCTGTTGAACCTTTTTACAGAACAAAGACTGAGGAGTTGGGTAATGTGGTTGGGCCCCTTCTTTGTTGGTGGCGTCATCATGACGGTGTTGCTTGCATTCCAACTTGTGAATGGTGTGGAGCGCTGGAAGCGAGAAGGTGTGTTTGCTGAGGATGTTAAAAACAGTTTCACCCTTCAATTCTTTAAGGCGTTGCGTGAAATGTTCCTGAAAAGGTCGATTGGCGTTCAGTCATTCATCCTGCTTATCGGATTTTTCCTTGCGGGAATAGGATTTGTTGGTATGTTTATGTTTGGTGTTTTCTTCGTCATTTACATCTTTTGCGTCCTGTTCCTTGGCCTTCCTGCCCTCTATATTTTCGTCCGGCGTTCTGCGTACTTGAACCGGATCATCATTGCGACGGAAAAGATGGCAGCGGGTCAGTTAAATGAAGATATAAAAATTGAAGGTCGTTCACCACTTGCGGAACACGCGAAAAACTTAAACAATCTTCGAGAAGGCGTGCGGCTCTCCATGAGCGAGCAGGCGAAAAGTGAGCGGCTGAAAACGGAATTGATCACGAATGTGAGTCATGATTTACGGACACCGTTGACCTCGATCATTACGTACACAGACCTTTTGAAGGATGAGACAATAACACCTGAGGAACGAGCGAAATATGTCGATATATTGGATAAGAAATCGCAAAGGTTGAAGACGCTTATCGAGGATTTATTTGAAGTGTCGAAAATGGCGAGTGGCAATCTAGAGCTGCACAAACAGCGTGTCGATTTGACGCAATTGCTCCAGCAAGCACTGGCAGAGCATGCCGAAGAAATCGCCGAATCGGGCCTTGATTTCCGGACGTCGCTTCCCGAAGACATGCTCATCGCATATGTAGACGGCCAAAGATGGTGGCGTGTGCTTGATAATCTGATTGTCAATGCCATCAAATATTCACTCCCGGGCACTCGTGTGTACGTAACGCTCCGGAAAGTAGGGGAGTCTGCAGAGTTCGTTGTGAAAAATATTACAAAATATGAACTCGGTGAAAATGTCGATGAGCTGTTCGAGCGCTTCAAGCGTGCGGACACATCGCGAAATACCGATGGCTCAGGACTCGGTTTGGCAATCGCACAATCGATCGTTGACATGCACCATGGTACTATGAAAATCGATCTGGATGGCGATCTGTTCAAAGTGACTGTGACCGTACCGACAAAATAATAAATCCGCATGCATTGCTGAAATCATTGGCGAGCATGCGGATTTTTCTAATAATCGTCCATACACTATTTTAGATTTTTAGGTATTTCCAATCCGAATTTAATAGCAAGTTCTCGTAACTGGTCGGGATCTGGCTCTTTCTCCCAATATGTGGTCGTTCGCTGAGTGAGATTCTTTTCAATATTGATTTCAGTTTCCGGAAATCGTTGAAACACTTTTTCTTTATGATGGAAAGTGATTGTTTCAAAGAACAGAAATCGCTTCTCATCTTCTTGATTCTCAGGAATAAGTTCTTTGAACCAGTCTGCTTCAAGATCTTCTTCAGTACAAACATTGCCTCTCCAAAGGGTTAAACCTAGATCGGGAAATTGATATGTGAAACCTCGCAGTGCCTCTTGATCTCTAATGTAGGGGTCAATGGTATCGATAGCCTTTATGAGCTCACTCGCCTTCAAATTCAACAAATCAATTCCTTTGAAGTTACATTGGAAGTGCTTTTTAAGTTCTTCTATGAGGAGGTGAATAGAGGTGACTTTTCCTTCTTCATCGTACTCAAAAAAGAATGATTCCTTATTGATGCCATACCTCTCCATGTAGAGTTTATTACATTGTTCAACTTCCTCCATCGTCATGCCAAATTTGAATTGACCGACTGAATATCCCTCTTTTATGATTAAATCAACCATTTGACACCTTCAATCCCTTTATCGCCCTCTATTTAAAACCTTCACCATACAAGTATGAATCGATAACTTCAATATAACTTGGATAATGGCCATTTTCATCCACACTAAATTTTACTAAGAGGTAGCCGCCAGTTGATCCATCACCAAACGGCATAAAAGCCCATTCATGTGTAAGTATTTGTGCATCTTCCTGAATAAAGTTCATCTCGCCAGATAAGGATTCGTAAGGAATCAAGTGTGAATACTCAATAAGATCTATGATTACATCTTGTTTTGTACCTGCGTATCCCGTTAGTGCTAGTTCATCGCTAGAATACATTGGGAAGTCCTTTTCTGCAGCATCGGCCAATTGTAATTCACTAATTGCAGTACGTAGCTGTGCCTCTAAGTTGGAATTTTCTTTTAAAGTACTATTTATCATACGGTTGCTTTCTTTTAGTTGTTTTTGATAGGTCAAGTTATAGTACGTTAACACACAAACAGTTATTGTAAGTAAAATAAGTAGCGCATTTTTAATTGTTTGCAAAGGCATTCCTTCTCTCTAAAAGTGGATTGATCTTAAGGTATATACATCTCAGCAAGCAAATGTTTTTCAAATAATCACCACTTAGTTTTGAATTGTCGTATAATTGATTGTTAAAAAGTGTGGCTGAAAATTTCGCAGCCACACTCTCTTGTTGGAATATCTTGTTGTTTTCTTAATCCTATCATATTGGCTAAAAATTACTATTGGGAAATCGTCGCGGTCAATAAAAATAAAGCACATAAACCCCGATGAGTAAAATACCGACATCCGCAAACATATGGATGATCCAGGACGGCAGGATGGTGTGGCTTTTTTCATTCACAAGCTGAAAGATCAGGCCGCCTGCCCAGAGGCCCCCGACAGCGAGTAATAAAATCGGCAATGTGAACCAAGGTAAGAAGATGGCGATATGGTAAACGGCGAAAAAGAAGGGTGGTAGGATGAACCGCATTTTTGACTGGCCGAATAAGCTTGGCAGCAATCCGCGAAAAAAGAATTCTTCGATGACTGAGTTTCCAATCAAGATGTAAAGCGCGATGAACGGGAAGACTCTAGGTGTAATGCCGGATTGCAGCAAATCGTCCCGCAAGGAAGCGATGTCGATATGCGTTTGCAATAAAAGGAAAGCACCGATGATGAGCACCATGATCGATATTCCTAAAATGAAAGCAAGTTGTACGCTCTTTCGATCCGCATTTCGAAACCGGAGAAATGGAAATCTTGTCGCACGGAAAAGAATCAAAGGAATTGCAAGAAATAGTATGACCTTCGCGACTGTTTTAACTCCATATGAAACGCCTACACTTTGCTCAATCCATAACAAAAGCAAAATGCTCAAAACAGGGAAAGCAGCTCCGAACCATTTTTGCATACAATCACCCCGCGAGATTCTCCATTAATTTCTATGTTGTTTTGACGAAAAAAAAAGATTGATGTTCCCTTTGCAAATTATTTCGAAAAAATAGGTTTATACTTCGTGGAGAACGGGAATAGAATAAAACTACTTCTCACCTTGCGGGACTCCGTGTTGAAAGAGAGAAAAAGGAGGAATCCATATGACGATCGTTGATGGTAAATATCCGAATAAAAAGGACTTGGAACCGAAGATCCTATATCCTGGAAAAGGTGTGGGACCGGCGTATGAACTGCCTTTGGCGGACCCTGCCGACTCGAACTGGACACATGAATTCCGTAAAAACGCTCAAGACCATACAGGCAAGGAAGATCCATCTGCTTATAGTGAAAATAAGCCGCTTGTCAATGAATTCCAAGTGATGGATAATGAGATGTCTGCTGATGCGCAACCGAATGAAAATCGGGAATTCAACAGCATGACCCGTGAAAGATGGAACAGCCAAAAGAGAAATGATAAACCGATAGATCTAACATAAAGTGGACTCCCGAAAGCGGATGTCCGCTTTTTCTTTTTCACCCCTTTTTAGTATGATGAAGAAGAGGGGGAGAGGGAAATGGAAACAATTGAACAATTGAAGTTTGCAAGAATCTATACGATGGGGCGTTTATCACAAGTGAAGGATGATGCATGGGATAAGCAACCGACTGGATTCAATAATACAATCCGTTGGAATGTCGGGCATATCTACTGTTCTTTGGAAGATTTTACGGCTCAAGTTTTACCATCCTATGTACCACATCACCAAGAGTGGCAAACATTATTTGATAGGGGAACGAGCCCGGCAACGTGGGAAGGTCAAGTCCCTTCGAATGATGAATTGGTAACTGCTCTACAGGAACAGATGCCGCGCATCGTTGAAGCGTTGGAAGGCAAGCTCGATCAGGAACTGCCTGAGCCACTCAAAATTGGTAAAATGTTAACGATGGGGACGGTCGATGCCGTTATTCAATTTGCTTTATGGCATGAGGGTGTTCATGCAGGTGTCATTCATGGGTTGAATCGGGCGATTGGAAATAATTAAATATACTAAAAGACGAATGTCATCCAATCGACATTCGTCTTTATGTTTTATTCGCTATTTCGTCTTTGATAAAACCGGTATATACACGAATAGATTCACTTGGATCTTCTGAAATTAGACGAAGCAGATCGTTGTACAAGTCATTTACCTGGACATCGTCGTTTGCAATTAAATTTAGGAATTCTGATGCCACTGCTTCCCTGATAGCTAACTCTTTATGTTGAATGAATTTACTATAACTCTTCAATACAAAATCTTGGCTGTAAGAGTAAGACATCATATGAATTAATTCAATGCACCTAGCAATATCTCCTTTCGCAAATTCCTCGAGTACTTCTTCTTCTGTGTATGAAGGCATATAGTCATACGCTACTTCGATATCTCCGTAGCTACTACCCGTATCCTCGATTGAAAATAATCCACTCACAAACACATCAAAATCTGGAGCTAATTCAAAGAGTTGATCACGTTCTGTATCGATAAAGACTACCGGGGGATTCTCATTCTTCTGCCGATAATCCAGTGCAATCCAAGAATGTCCATCGCCATCAAGTAACAGTATGTCATTTGGAAGGTTCCATTCATGAATGAAATAATCACTTTCAAGTATCCCGTTTTCTTCGCCGACACCCCGTATAGCCTCAATCTTTACGAAATCTCCCCAGTCTGTAATCTGAGGTGAGGGGTACGCATTAAAGGCGATTGTTCCACCGTTTTGTTCCAGGATAATCTTTTTATAGGTCTCTGGCAGACGTATGGAAAGTCGGTATTCAACCTCTTCTATATCATTTAAAGTTACAGGGTTCAACTTCCAAATATCGTTCTCAACTTTCCTCCAAATGTTCATACAACCAACCCCTTTTAAACAAAAACTTTAAATTATTTCATTCCAAAATGCTTCCTCAACAAGTAAGCAACCCATTTACAATGCGGATGGTGCTGGATGTTCTCCAACAACCCCTTTACAATCGCTGGATGTAATGAAGGTTCTAACAGCTCTTGCTTCAACAGGCTCAACGAATCTTTTTCAATCGAATCTTCTATGTCTTCGATGTTCTTTTCTATCATTTCAACCATTCCTTCTAATGAAAGGTTTTCATTCATGAGGGGTTGATCGATCATTTCGATCAGTTCATCGGAAATGAAGGAAATTGTCATGTTCTTGGCTAGTAGATTCGTCTTTTCGACGAGGGACCGAACGAGTAAATCCAAATCAATCGGTAATTTATAAAGTAAGAATAATTCCGAGTAGGTACTCATAAATCCTTTGATGATGAATAATAAATCGTATTTCAGCTCATTAGACCGTTCGCCGTATAATCGTTCAATTAATGATAAAATCACTTTTTCAATAGATTTATTGTAATTATGGAGTTTCGTGAAAAGCTCTTCGTTGAATGATTGCAAAGGTTCCTTCATGAGGAACTTAGCAAAATCAGAATGTTTATTGAACGACTCGAATGTCGTGTAGTAAAAGTTGTATAGCAGTTTTTTCTTGTTCTCTTCACGATTGACCACATAGTCAATGTCGGCTGAAAACGCTCTCATGAAGTGGTCAATCAATGCGACGATCAATTCGTCTTTCGACTTGAATGATAAATAGAAGGCACCTTTGGAAATGCCGCAATGGTCTGTTATTTGTTGGACAGACGTCGCCTCAAATCCTTGTTTTGCAAAAAGCTCCAATGCCTTTTCCATAATTAGTTGTTTTTTTGTCATATATTTGAATCTCTCCATTGCTAATTCTTGACAATTGACCGGTTGGTCATTAGTATAAATAATTGAGTGTAAACTGTCAATATAGGGAAGGTGTCAGGGTGAAAGGGTTAGTCAATTTTGTATTAAAGAATAAACTAGCAGTATGGCTACTTACTATTATTATTACGGTGTCAGGCGTTTATTCAGCTACGCAAATGAAAACAGAAACGCTGCCGGATATTTCGATACCGTACTTAATGGTCATGGGTGTCTATCCGGGTGCAACTCCAGAGCAAGTGATGGAGGAAGTCTCGATACCGATCGAGAGGGCGGTAGAAAACTTAGATCATGTGAAGTCTGTCTACTCCAATTCATATTCCAATATGTCTAGCATTCAAGTGGAATATGAGTACGGCATTGATATGGATGAAGCGAAACGGGCCTTAGCTTCTGCGATGGATTCGTTAACATTGCCGGAAGGCGCACAGGAACCTGTCATTACTGCAATTAGCATGAATATGATGCCTGTCGTTGCGTTAAGTGTGAGCAGTACATCAGAAGATATCGTTGAATTGACGTCCACTGTCGAAGATATTTTACTGCCGAAAATCGAAAAAATTGACGGAGTTGCTTCCGCAACGATTTCGGGTCAGCATATTGAACAAGTCGAGCTTACGTACGACGAGGAGAAAATGGCTGCGCTTGGTTTGCAGGAAGATACTGTGAAACAAATGATCCAAGCGAGCAATATGGAAGTTTCACTCGGTCTCTTTGAATTTGAGGAAGGCGAGCAAGCGGTCGCTGTCGACGGCAAGTTCATGACAATCGATGAGTTGAAGGGCATGCTCATCCCTGTCACGCCGTCAGAGGCGAATCCATCGCCTTTCGTTGAGCTCGGTGAAATTGCAACGATTGAAAAAGTAGGTAAGGTGCAGTCCGTTTCCCGTACAAACGGTGAAAACGCGATTGCGATTCAAATCGTCAAAGGACAGCGGGCGAATACGGTCGATGTCGTAAATGACGTGAAGAAGTTAATGGAAGATGAAGAAAAAGCGATTGAAGGTCTAGTCGTTGACGTATCGCTTGACCAAGGGGAGCCGATCGAACAATCTGTCTCAACGATGGTCGAAAAAGCACTTTTCGGTGGTTTGATTGCTATATTGATCATCCTACTATTTTTGCGTGATATCAAATCGACGATCATTTCGATCGTTTCGATCCCAGTTTCCATTTTCATGGCGCTTATGATCCTTCACTGGATGGATATTACGCTTAATATTATGACGCTTGGTGCCATTACGGTTGCCATCGGTCGTGTCATCGATGACTCGATTGTCGTCGTGGAAAATATATACCGGCGACTGCATTTGAAAACTGAGAAGCTATCAGGCCGTACATTGATTCGTGAAGCGACAATTGAGATGTTCAAACCAATCATGTCTTCCACGCTCGTTACAGTTGCGGTATTTGCACCGCTGATCTTTGTGGGCGGTATGGTCGGAGAGTTGTTCATGCCGTTCGCATTGACGATGTCATTTGCACTTGGTGCTTCATTGCTCGTCGCGATTACAATCGTGCCTGCATTGTCCCATTTTTTATTCAAGAAAAAACTGTATGGCGAAAAGAAGGAAAGTCAGCATAAGGAAGCTGGCAAAATGGCGAATTGGTATAAAGGCGTTTTAAATTGGTCCTTGAATCATAAAGTCATTACATCGATCATTTCCATCGTTCTTTTGGTAGGAAGCTTAGGGCTCATGCCTTTGATCGGCTTCAGTTTCTTAGGCAGTGAAGAAGAAAAAGTCATGTATATTACGTACACGCCTGCAACGGGAGAGCTGATGGAGGAGACATTAGCAAACGTTGAAGCTGTCGAGAAAGAAATGCTGAAGCGCGACGATATCGATATTGTCCAATTATCCGTCACGGAAAGCGGCGATCCGATGACCGCTATGATGGGTGGCGGATCGAACGGTGCGCTTATGTACCTCATCTTTGATCCGGATATGGAAGACTTCCCAGAGGTTCGTTCGGAAATTGAAGACTATGTATTCAACATCGGCCAGTCCGGAGAATGGAAGAGCCAAGATTTCGGTTCCATGGGGATGGCTACAAATGAAATTAGCTACACGTTCTATAGTGAAAATTTAAGCAGCCTGAAGGAAGCTGTCCTACAGGTTGAAGACATCATGGGCAAAAACAAAGGAATTGAAGATGTCTCTTCAAGTGCAGAAGATGCATACGTCCAATACACATTGAAGGCGACACAAGATGAGTTGCTGCAATATGGATTAACGACTGGGCAAATTATTATGATGCTTAACCCGTCCAGGACGCAGGAAGTTCTGACGACAATCGGCAAAGACCGTAATGAGTTGGAAGTTGTCGTGAAGCAGGAACAAGCAGAACAACCAAAATCGATTGATGAAATGCTTGACCAGGAAGTTCCAACAGCATTAGGTACTACAATCAAGCTTTCCGAAATTGTTGAAGTTGTAGAAGGATCGACGTTCAATACGCTAGCGCGAAGCAAAGGGCAATATTATGCCTCGGTTTCAGGTAAGCTGATTGACGCTGATGTTTCCAAAGCGACTTCCGAAGTAGATAAAGCGATTGACGAATTGGATCTTCCGAAAGGTGTAACGGTCGATACGGCGGGTGTCGCAGCTGACATGGAAGAGGCATTTACACAGCTCGGTCTAGCGATGCTTGCGGCTATAGCGATTGTCTACTTCATCCTCGTCGTCACTTTCCGTGAAGGTGTGGCACCGTTTGCGATTCTTTTCTCACTGCCATTTGCAGTCATCGGTTCGTTCGTCGGCTTGCTCATCGCAGGCGAAACGATTTCCGTTCCGGTCATGATGGGTCTTTTGATGTTGATCGGTATCGTCGTCACGAATGCGATCGTACTAGTAGATCGTATTATCCGGATGGAACGTACTGGGCTGAAAATGCGTGATGCTGTATTAGAAGCGGGCGCTACACGTTTACGCCCGATCTTGATGACGGCGATCGCGACAATCGGCGCCCTCATTCCATTAGCAATGGGAACTGGCGGAGGCGGTGGATTGATTTCCAAAGGACTCGGCATCACCGTTATCGGCGGTTTAATCAGCTCCACATTGTTGACGTTGATCGTCGTGCCGATCGTGTATGAAATCTTATCGAAAATGTTCAAGAAGAATCGTTTAGATTTGGAAGAGGATTAATGGTAGAGCAGAAGTAGGGGCTGAAACATTAAGGGTTCGGTTGTTGGGGAGTAAACTTCAAATAACAAACTATTCGGAGACACGATTCACATATGAATTAGTGTCTCTGTTTTTTGTTGCTACATACTTATATGGATTTAATACTGAAGCCTTGGTAAATAATTAATCAGAGCAGCAGGCTACCTAATTATGAATGTTAACGCATATAGCCCTGTAGCCAAATTGTTAGCAAAATGGTAACTAACTGCATTACGGTGAACCGTATCACAAATAGGTAATGGTTAGGTTTAAAATATAATCCCTTCATAAGAAGAGGGACTGGTTTAGTGTCATTATGTAGGCTTGGATCTGTTGGATCCAAGTCTTTCTCTGGAAGATGAGCAATAAAGGAAAAGTAAATATTCTTTAGTTCCTTTTTATTTGTTTTCTTATATAACTCCTTTTAAAACTATCCAACTCTAATAAGCTGTCATTTTATACGTGTCACCTTTACTTAGTTAAAGATTTCGATTAACTTATTATTAAGGAGAGATGCCCTTATCCTGTGCTTTATTATTAGGATTTACATATAATAAGCATAACAGTTTCATGTTTTATCAATCATTTTGTGGAGAAAATGATTAGTTTCGAAAGAAAAGGTGAAAAGTAATAATACCATGTCTTTGGTCGTAGTTTGAATTGCAGGTGAATTTAACAATTTCTTATTAACAGAGTATACTGTAAAGAACCAAATTATATTTGAGTTAGAATTGGAGGTGAACAACATGACAACAAATGAAATAATAAAAAAACTATTTATAGCTTTCTCGAAGAAAGATGAAGAGGAATTCTATAGACTTGCCGAAGAACTTATCAATCTGGAGAAACGGAAGAAACATAATATAGTTGCCAAAGAGTTAAAAGAGGCATTGTATGCTACGAGCAATATTCGAATTAATTCGAATAGGCGATTTAAAACAGATGTACCAATTCCAAGAGATAATGATACAGGTTTTCCCTTATTAGAATTAAGGCGTTACAACCATGCTTGGGAAGAATTAATACTTTCGACTAAAACTGATTATGCTTTGAAACAGATTGTGTTAGGTTTTAAATCTCACGAAATTCTTGCTACGTATAATTTAAAGCCAAAGAACAAGATATTATTCTGTGGTATGCCAGGAACAGGGAAGACTTTTTCTGCACAAGTTATAAGTTCTTATTTGGGTATTCCTCTCGTCTATGTAAACTTCGAAGCAATTATTTCCTCTTACCTTGGTGAAACTGCAACAAACCTTAAGAAGGTATTTGATTTTATTTCAAATGGTGTTTGGATTGTTTTATTTGATGAAGTTGATATTATTGGAAAAAACAGAGATGACCAACATGAAACAGGAGAGATTAAGAGAGTGGTGAACAATTTCCTTCAAATGTTAGATAACTTCGAGGGGGACAGTTTAATTATAGCTTCTACTAATCATCCACATATCCTTGACCCTGCAATTTGGCGAAGATTTGATGAAGTAATTAATTTTGAGTTACCAGATCGTTCAGAAAGAGTAAGTTTGCTTAAACTTTATTTAAAGCCAATAAAGAAGGAGAAGGATATTAATATAGAGTTGATAGCTGAGGAAACAGAGGAATTTTCACCATCTGATTTAAAGAGTATGTGTAGAGACGCAATTACCCATGCTATTATAAATGAAAGAGAATCGATTACAATTAGTGATTTGAGATACTCATTAGACCGTTTTAAAGAACGTTTGGCTTTAAGAACTGATTAGTTAACAAGGGGGAGAACTAATGTATGAGCATCTGTCTTTACCACCACACATAGGGGGACTTGAAAGAAGGAAAAGGCAAGGTGGTGGGGGATTTACTATGCCAGAGGGTAGAATTAAACGGGATTATTATAGGGAAGTTAGTGATAAGGCAGGACAGATAACAAGTTCTTTTTCCGAACTTAAAGAAAAGTTTAATGGTAAAGTGGATCCTAATTTGATCTATAGAATCTCAGTTAATCAAAGCGTTGATTACAATCAATTTTCTAAAACACTAAACTCCATGGGTGGAATTACAGTCTTGTCAGTAGCAGAAAATCGTAAAGGTTATTGGGTTGTTTTTTCTAATGACACCGAATTAGAGAGCTTTAAGGATAAATTGGCGCAATATTCAGGAGTGAAAGATGGAAACAAATATGAGTTTTTTCATGTCATAGACTCAATTGAAGACATAACTGTTGAAGATAAGATGGGTAAAAGCCTCACTAAAAACCCAATTAATGAAGGTGCTATAGAATATTTAGATATAGAGCTATGGAGAATGGATAATCAACATATAGATGACTTTATACAACAGCTCAATAATACATATGATAATCGGAGCAAGTTTCGCATATGTGATAGTTTAATAACAAATTCCTTTGCTCTTTTTAGGGTGAAAATTTCTTATGAGATTTTTACAGAAATTATCCAGTTCAAAGAGATTGCGAGAATAGATCGACCTTTTATTCCAACATTTAAACTGAGTGATTATTTTGGACAAGCTGTTGAGGAATTTGATGTCTCTCCTCCAGATGATGAATCGGTAGGTGTGTTAGTTATTGATTCGGGGATAACTTCTAATCATCCATTATTGGAAAAGGCTGTTGGAGATGAGGAAAATTTTCAAGAAGTAGAAAAAGAACTTCAAGATAAAGTTGGACATGGGACAGCTGTCGGAGGGGTAGCTTTATATGGTGATATAAAACAAAGAATCAATGAAGGTATATTTCAACCATCAAATTGGCTATTTTCTGCAAAAGTTATGTATGGAGTAGAAGATTTACGAGGAAACTTCTATCCCGTCTATGACGAGGAAAAACTCTTTGAGAACCAGTTAAATATGGCTGTCAGGAGTTTTCTTAATAATGAAAGTTATAGAATCAAGGTTGTTAATCTATCGTTTGGAAATGCGAATGAATCATTAATGGACAAAAACAATAGACAGTTCCCATTAGCGGCATTATTAGATGAGTTAGCCTATGAATATGAGGATGTTGTGTTTGTTGTATCTGCTGGGAATTCTGATCCAAGAATGATTTATGATGAGTTAGAAGAAATTATTGAAAATTACCCTAATTACTTGGTCGAAAGTGATTATTTTAGAATAATTAATCCAGCTACATCTGCACTTTCTCTAACTGTTGGATCAATAGCTCAAGAAGTGACAATACAAGAACAATCTATGGATGGCCATAAATCTATTTTACATATTCCAATTGCGCAACACCTTGAATCATCTCCATTTACCCGTACTGGATTTGGAATTAACGGAATGGTTAAGCCTGAAGTGGTTCACTATGGTGGAAATATGATATTAAAAAAAGAGTTTGGAAGAATTAATGAAGATAATGGTGGCAAACTCCCTCTGTTATCAAATAACCCTACTGAAAAGCTATTCAATTTTAGTTATGGTACAAGTTTTTCAGCACCAATGATTACCCATATATTAGGTCAGATAGCTAATGAATATCCAGATAAGTCAGCAAACTACTTAAAAAATCTTTTATTACAATCAACAGAAATGATAAAAATTGATGGATTTAATGGAACTGATACTAATAAAGAAAAGTCATTACTAAAAGTTAGAGGATATGGACTACCGAGCTATGATAGGGCTATTTCTTCACTTGATAATAGAGTGTTGTTACTTGATGAGGGAGTTATTGGATTAGATAAGGTACAAGTTTATTCGTTTGATCTGCCACAATTATTTTTTGAAACAAAAGGATATAAACGAATATCTGTTGCTTTAACTTTTGATCCAATTACAAGAATGACAAGAGGTGACAGCTATTTAGGGAATCGTATGCAATTTAAACTCTATCATTCTATTAATCAAAATGTTATAGCTGAAAAATTTGCAGAATATGACTTTTCTGATGATGAAGCTGTTATAGGCGAATTAGATAAATATGAAATTGAATTTAACCCAGGACCAACCATTAGGAATAGTGGATGTCATCAAAAGGGAGTTAAAGAATATAAAAGAGAACCGAAAGCATTACCCAGCTCACCTCTTACCTTAGTAGTCATCAATTCAAATAAGTGGATAGTTGATGAAAATCACCAACAAAATTACTGTATATCAGTAATGGTTGAGCATTCACAAGATATAAAGGTATATTCAGAAATTAGAACTGCAATTCAACAAAGGGTTCGAATTAGATAAGAACCAGGAAAGACAGATGTTTCAACAACATAAATTTTTGAGGACAAGTAAAAGGAGTATCTTAACTACTTTCATTTTGCTTGTCCTCATTAGTATATATAGAACTTTGCTACCTTTAAATTGATACGGCGAACCTTATCATAAGTAAATGATGTTTTGAATGCCTTGCCTTTGCCCGATGGCTTACTTAAAAAAAAGGCCGTTCCACACAAACGTGTTGTGTGGAACGACCTTTTCATATTAACTTTCATTCTTTGTTGTAAAATCAGGTACGAGCCAATAAATGAGCAATCCAGCAATCGTTGCATAGGCGATACCATTTGCGTATCCAACTCCGATGATAAAGATAACTGCGACAATGACCAAATTTTTCATGTTCGACAGATTAACTTTTTCCTCAATGACGTGACGGATCCCCATGCCTGCAATCATACCGAATAACAAGATACAGATGCCGCCCATCACGGCAACTGGAATGGATTGGATAGCGGCTCCAACTTTACCGAACAGACCTAGAAGAATCGCAATAACAGCAGCACCTTGAATGATTCTACTGGAAAATTGGCGTGTGATGGCTAAAACTCCGAGGTTTTCTGCGTAAGTCGTTTGTGCAGGCCCGCCGATGAGCCCTGAGATTAATGTTGCAAGACCATTTCCCCATAAGACGCTTGAAAACCCAGGATCCTTTATTACGTCTTTATCAGTAATTTCTTTTAGTACCAACATATGTCCAAGGTCTTCGATGATAGTAACCAAGGCAATCGGCGCCATCCCGAAGACGACGACCCACGTGAATTCTGGCATTATGAATTGTGGAAGGGCAAACACTGGTGCACTGGCGATGGTACTAAAATCGACTAATCCACGAACCATTGCATAAATATAACCTACTCCTAGACCAATGATGAGCGGGAAAATACGGATCGTCTTAGTACCTGCAAGCGTAGCAAAGATTGCAGCAAGGAGGCTGACGATAGCTACATCCCAATTGATTGCAGCCATGTTGGTCACCGCCGTGGTTGCTAGTGCAAGACCGATGATACTGACTACTGGTCCAACAACAACAGGAGGAATTGCTTTTCGGACTTTGTCAATGCCGACAGATGAAATGATAATGGCAACAATGGCATAAACAATGGAAACAGCGATAAGACCTGCAACTGCTTGACCGGGTGAATTTAACTCTCCTGCATACAATGCTAGAGGAGCAATGAAAGCAAAAGATGAACCTAAATAAGTAGGAACCTTTCCTCGCGTAATTAGATGGAAAATCAATGTTCCTACACCACTGGCAACAAGTGCACTTCCTGGATCAAGACCGGTTAGTGCGGGAACTAAAATTGTCGCACCAAACATCGCAAACAAATGCTGTAATGATAATGGAAACGCTTTCAAAAAACCTTTCAATTATATCCTCCCTCTTTACTGATGTTAGTACATGATATTTCTCCTATTTACTATTTAGAATGAAAGCTAAGGAATAATATTTTGTGTTTACTGTACTTGAAGATTTTGCAAGAAGGGTAAAATACAACTCCTTTCTTTACTAGAAAATATAACCCTCATTTAGATACAACGAGGAGAACCGTACCATAAATTTTGTGAAAAACTAACAGCATCCTCCTATTTGATAGAGAGGTGCTGTTTAGTATCGATGCTTGTTACACGAAAGATTACCTTTACCTTTGCAATGAATTACATTTTATTACTCCAATCAGGATCTTCTAATCAAAGGCCTTATACTTTTTTATGGGAATCGCGAACGAAAAAATGCGTGCACTTAAGCAAAGACTCCCGCGCCCAAAGTCGACATCACAATCAGAATTCAATAGACTAGAAGGTTTAGTTCTCCACGTTTATAGGAATAGCATAACTAGACTACCTAACTGAATGGAGGACGCGGAATGTATAGAGATATGTATGTTGCCAATATGCTAAGTTGGCTGCCTGAATTGATTCTCGGCTTACTCGTCTTGCTGATCGGCTTTTTCATTGCGAAAGCTGTCGAAAACGCGGTGTACAGACGTTTGAAGAAATCGAGGGTCAATGAAAGGCTTGATGTCAAAGAAGGAAAATGGAATGTGGAAAAGATCATCAGTAAAGTGTTCTTCTTCGGAATCCTTCTATTAGCATTCCTTCTCTTCTTTAATATCATGAATGCCTCAATGATTGCCACGCCATTCATGACGATGTATTCGGGAATCGGCGGAGCGGTTCTTGGCATCTTGAAAGCTGGGCTCATTCTACTATTGGCCTGGGTTCTTGCATTGATTGTCAAAAAAGTGATTTTGGCAGTCGGCGGCAAGATGAAATTGAATAAATACGTCGCCAAGGTAGGGGGGTCCCCTGACGCAATCGACAAGTCGAAATGGGTCGAAACGGCAGCGAATATTGCGTTCTATATCATCTTGCTGTTATTTGTACCGGCCATTCTTCATGCGCTCGGCCTGAGTGGCATTAGCGGACCGTTCGAAGGAATGCTTACGAGTTTCATGAATTTCATTCCGAAGCTAGTCGGCGCAGCACTAATATTTGCGGTTGGATGGGTTGTCGCGAATATCGTCCGTACAATCGTAACAAAGCTGCTTGAATCGGTTGGCGTCGATAGATTTGCACATAAGCTGAAATCCACTGCGAGTCCGACCGGGACAAGCATCTCTGGAATCGTCGGCACGATCGTATTCGTTCTCATCATGATTCCGGTGACGGTTTCCGCATTGGAAGTATTAGATCTTGAAGGAATTTCACAACCAGCCATCGCGATGTTGAACGACATTATGACGATGCTGCCGAAAATTGCGGTTGCCATTGTCCTCGTTTTGGTCGGCATTTACTTGGCGAAGTGGGTGAAGGGGATTGTCATCTCCTTATTGGATAATCTCGGCATCAACTCGATTTCCAGAAAGATCGGTGTGCGTTCGAGCGCAACAATGCCGACGTTCTCTCAAATTATCGGTACGATTGTCCAAGTCGTTATCATTTTGTTGTTCGTCGTTGAAGCACTTCAAATTCTCGACCTGAACTTCATGGTGACACTCGCAACCGCCATATTTGCATACTTGCCAATGGTAGTAGCGGCAGTTGTCATTTTGGCGATTGGGTTCTGGCTCGCAAATCTAGCCGAGAAATTTGTCGGCAGCATCATGACGACACAAACAGGCAAACCTCACGTATTGCGATACGTAGCGAAATATGCGATTTTAGCGTTCGCATTCTTCATGGCATTGAGCCAGCTCGGCATTGCTCCAGCAATTATTAACGCGGCATTCATCCTCATCCTTGGAGGTGTCGCATTAGCGTTCGGCTTGGCCTTCGGATTAGGCGGACGTGAGCACGCTGCCCGATATTTATCGAAAATGGAAAGCAGTTTGCAAAATGCGGATGTTTCCAAAGAGAAGTGGGAACAGGAAAAGAACGAAATGAAGAGGGAGGCAAGACAATCCGTGAATAAAGCTCAAAATGCGGTTGATCAAACAGCGAAGCAACATGAAGCGCCCACAATGAGAAATGGCAGAGACTATCCGAATGAGCGGGATTATGAACCACGAACAGGCAACTTGCCTTCGGATGAGCTGCCATTATCCGACCCAGCAGATTCAAATATGACGGATGCGTTCGAGGACCATGATCCGACAAGAACGAACGAAGCAAATAAAGACGGCTATAATGATACTGATCCGGGTGAAGACTACCCGTTTGATCCGAATCGCGGTAATCGATAAACGTAAAACTGCCCCATCCATCGGACATCCGGTGGTGGGGTAGGTTTTTTATTGTTTATTGTAATTCATGTCGTCATGAAAGGAAGTTATACGTATCTTTCAACTTGTTTTGCGCAACTTCAAGTCAGTTATGGCGCAAACTCCGCAAGTTATGCGCAACTTCAGCCCAGATATGCGCAGCTTTTACATAGTTATGCTCATTTTGTGACCTTTGACCTAATACATTTCATTCCACAAGATTATTCTTAAACGCATAAATTACCGCTTGCGTTCGATCCTGCACTTCAAGCTTCGACAAAAGATTGCTCACATGCGTTTTCACAGTCTTCAACGCGATAAATAAGTCGTCAGCGATCTCCTGATTTGTTTTCCCTTTTGCTAATAAAAGAAGGATCTCCAATTCCCGCTCTGTCAGCTCGTCATGGAGTTGGCGCCCGTTGCCAGAACGCATCTTCTGCATCATTTTCGACGTCACTTCAGGCTCCAATACAGTTTGCCCCTTCAACGTTTCGCGGATAGCTTCCGCAATCCGTTTAGCATTCGAAGTCTTCAATATGTAGCTGATCGCGCCGGCTTCGAGTGCGGGATACACTTTGTCATCATCAAGGAAACTCGTGACGATGACGATTTTCGCTTCGGGCCATTGCTTGATGATTTCAGCAGTTGCCTCAGCACCGTTCATTTCCGGCATGACCATATCCATCAAAATGATGTCAGGTCGCAATGCGAGCGCCTTTTCGACAGCTTCCTTCCCGTTGACCGCTTCGCCGACCACTTCCATGTCCGGCTGGGTCTGTAAATACGCGGACACGCCAATCCGCACCATTTCATGATCATCCGCCAATAGAATCCGAATCATCCGGTTCATCCCCCTTTTTGATAGGCAGCTTCACTTCCACAATCGTACCTTGCGAAGGGACCGAAACGATTTTGCATGTGCCGCCGATTTCAATCGCCCGTTCCTTCACGTTTTGCAATCCATATGAACCGCCTTTACTATCTGATTCCTCGAAGCCGACCCCATTATCTTGCACGCGGAAAATGGCGAGGTCGTCCCGTTCGACGAAAAGGACATTGACTTCCGTTGCCTGCGCATGGCGCAACGTATTCGACAACGTTTCCTGCGCAATGCGGAATAAATGATCCTCCGCTCCTTTAGACAAAGATACTTCCTCGAGTCGATAGCGGATATCAAACGAGACTTTCTCTTTTAATTCAACTAACAGATCTTCAAGACCTTCTGCAAGTGATTTATCATTCAAGGCGGCAGGGCGCAAATGAAGCAGCAATGCCCTCATCTCAAGCTGAGCCTGTTGCACCATCCGCTCCACTTGAAAAAGCGGCTTTTGCATATTCTGTTCGTGCTCCTGCTCGTTGATGGCAGACATGAGCATCGAAGCGGCAAACAACTGCTGGGAAACCGAATCATGGAGTTCTCGAGCGAGCCGTTGCCGTTCCTGTACAATCTGCTCTTGTATTAATTTTTCTTGCGCTTCCGCACGTTCATCTGTAATTCGCTGTAAGCTTTTTCGCTGCGTCATCAAAATATTGGAGACGTCTTCAAGCGTTCTATCAATCTTCGGGGAAAATGATTTCGTGATTTTCACAATCTCTTCATTTTGAATCAATCCCGTTAGCTGTTGTTCAATCACCTTTTCCCTTGACCGGCCAATACCGCCCATCCAGCCTGCAATAGCAGTACCTAACGCAATGCAAGTGAAAATGATCCAAACGCCTAAAGGCACGTTCGCATATTGGATGCCGTAAAAGATTAACCAACTTTCACTTAACGGGACGTCAATGAGCGAGTAAAAATAAAGTGCAGCAATTGCTATGAAAATAAGGGACAGAAAGAGGCTGCGGCCAAAGAAGTTCTTCATTTCCGCACCACCTCAATATCCCCAATCCACGTAGATAGGGAGATGATCAGCTCTGCCCGATCCCCGATGTCCGTATCATAGCCTTCTTTATAATGAAGCGTTTCATTGATCATCCGCTTCGGACTGATGTCAAGAATCCGCGCTTCGCCAAACAAGGTAGTGTAATGGATGCGGACAGGAATTTCGTAAGGCAGGTCAACTTTGATCCGCCCGAATCCTTGTCGAATCGCAATGAATGATGTCCCTTTCGGAAGGACTGTGTCGGTCACATCGACGTGAATGTCCCCGAAAAAGCCTTGGATTTGTACGTCTTCCCATTCATATGAGGAGAAGGGGGAAGCCTGGACGGAAAACAATTTGTTTTTCCAAATGCCGTTCGGCGTCTCTTTTTGAAACTCTTTCAGCGGACGCATCATCTGCTCCGCAGGCATCCCTTTCCATAAGTGATATAAAACGTAAATGAACCCGGCCAACAATAACAGGCGCAAGCTCCACAACGTCATCAACGCCATAACGATGAAGAAAAGACCTAAGAAGGTCATCCATTTTGAACGCTTCTTGAATCCGAAATATGCGAATCCGGCACCGAGAAGGAGGAAGATGATATTGCCATTCGAAAGGAAAGTGGACTCAATGAAAAAGAGCGCAAGAAAAGCCACAACCCAAAACGTCATCTTATTCGTATCCATTTGATTCATTGTAATGCCCCCTTCTTGATGTCAGATGGAAGAGGGAAGGCGAGATACCTTCCCATTTTAAATGTTAGTGATCATAAATCTCTGCAAGTGATATCTACTTCTATTTTACACAACTTCGTTAGTAGATGCGGCATTTTTTTCTAGTAATTCCAATCTACGTTCCATCGAGGATACTTCATGCTCACGATTAATCTTACCACCAAGATTTTCAATATACGAATTCATTTCATCAACGCTTGAAAGTTGCTTGTCGCCAGTTTCGGGGGAGATGAATTGGTCCATGTGGCGATGGGCGCGTGTGACGTTTTCTTTCCCCATCAATTGAAGCTGGCGGACTTTCATATCTTTCACTTTATGTTTCATTTCCTCAAATTTCCGCTCCAAGGCGAACAATTCTTGCGCGGCTTCGGCAATGCTTCTCGCCAATTCGTTTGAACGCGTCTCATATGCACGGACTTCATCTTGCGCGAACGCGACTAAATCTTCTTCGCCTGTCGACTGGGCGAGCTCCAATTGACGACGGCGTTTTTCGAGCATCGTTTCAGCTTCCGTGAACTCCTTTTCAAGTTCAACTTTCAACTTCCCTTGACGCTCCAACAACTTGCCAACAGCTTCAGTTTGTTTCTCCGCTTCCTTGACGTACTGGTTCAACATCGCAATCGGATTTTTCGCTTCCTTTTTATCTAGCGCAGCATGCAAATCCGCTTGCACCGTATATTTCAATCTGTTCCATAATGTACTCATTGTAGTTTCCTCCTTATTTTGTGATTTCATCCCATTGACGTTCGAAGTTCACGAACGGATCGTCGGAATACTTTGCTTCAATTACATTGTCATTCGGGCGTTCATTCCAATTACGCCATACGTAGTAGACACCGAGCAATGCGATGATGCCGATGAACGCAGGCACATTTGAAACGGCTGTCACCAATCCGATGACCAACACGATTCCCCAAAACACCTTCAAGAATGTCGAATCAGTCTTCCTGTAATAATGGAACCCTGCAAAAGCAATCGCACCGGAAATGGCTAGCGCCAAAATTGACCCTAAGTTTGCGAGAACAACGATCGCTGCCACTATACCGAGTGTCACAAGACCAAATTTTTTCATATTGTTGTTCCTCCTTTCGTTGTATCTACATCTTACAATGTGTTTCGTTTCATCCAAACGGGCGCAATGCGGATTTCCGTCTACGACTTGAGACCGATTCCTACCTAGAACCGTTGAAAACGCTATGGATATTGGGATCGCTTTCCTGTAAGCTATAACTATACGAACTATCAATCAATTCAGAGAATGGGGTGCCGATATGAGGGAAGTTGTCATTGTCGAAGGGGTGCGAACCGCGGTAGCGAGACGGAAAGGCGGTTATTCGGAATATCGACCGGATGAGCTGGCGGCTGTCGTTCTCGAAGAACTGATTACACGCGCGGGAATCGATAAAGGAGATGTGGAGGATGTCATTCTCGGCTGTGTCACGCAGTCGGGTGAACAAGGGGGCAATATTGCGCGGACAGCAGCTTTGATTGCAGGGTTTCCTATCCACGTTCCGGGCGTCACAATCGACCGCCAATGCGGATCGAGTCAGCAGGCGGTCCACTTTGCTTCGCAAGCAATTGCAGCAGGGGATATGGACATCGTAGTTGCCGGGGGCGTCGAAAGTATGACAAGGGCGCCGATGTTTTCGAACATGGGGGACGCCAAACCGAGCCCGAAGCTAACGGAAAAGCATGAAATCATCAACCAAGGGCTATCAGCGGAGCGTATTGCGGCAAAATGGGGACTGTCAAGAGAAGAGCTTGATCGCTTCGCGTACGAAAGCCATCAGAAGACAATCCGAGCCATTGAAGAAGGTAAATTCAATGACGAAATCGTGCCGGTTGAGGTGAATCGCGTCGATGGTTCAGTTGAAACCGTCGCGAGGGATGAAGGCCCGCGTCCGGACACAACACCTGAAGCACTTGCGGGACTGAAAACGGTGTTCGATGAAAACGGTGCCATCACCGCAGGAAATGCAAGTCAAATGAGTGACGGAGCGTCCGCTGTCCTGCTCATGTCGAAGGAAAAGGCGGAGGAACTTGGGGTAAGGCCGCTCGCAAGGATTGTCGCCCGTACGGTTGTTGGTTCCGATCCTACATTGATGTTGACGGGTCCGATTGAAGCGACGAAGAAGGTTTTGTTGAAGGCGGGACTGTCAATTGAAGATATGGACGTCTATGAAGTGAATGAAGCATTTGCTCCAGTCCCGCTCGCATGGTTGAGGGAAACAAACGCTGATCCTGAAAAGTTGAACCCGAACGGAGGAGCGATCGCACTTGGCCATCCGCTTGGCGCAACGGGAACGAAATTACTCGTGTCCATGGTGAACGAGTTGCAACGCACGGGCGGAAGATACGGACTGCTCGCCATTTGCGAAGGAATGGGAATGGCAAACGCAACAATTATTGAAAGGTTATAACGTTTTACATAAAGGGGGTACGGACAGATGGAAATGCATGACATTATTGCAATCGTCACCGGAGGCGCTTCCGGTTTAGGGGAAGCAACGACTCGGAGGATTGTTGCGGCTGGGGGTAAAGTCGCTATCTTTGATAGGAACGAAGAACGTGGAAACGCCTTGGTCAACGAGCTAGGGGGAGACCATGTTTTATTCCTGAAGACAGATGTGGCAAGCGCTGAAGATGTGGAAGGGAATGTAGCGGAAGTTTTATCTGTTTTCGGGAAGGTGAATGCCGTCGTCAATTGCGCAGGCATTGCAACGCCCGGAAAAGTCGTGTCAAAAGGAGGACCGATGCTACTTGAGCGTTTTGAGCAAGTGATCCGCGTCAATTTGACGGGCACTTTTAATGTCATCCGTGTCGCAGCTGCCGCGATGATGGAAAACGAGCCGAATGCGGAAGGGGAACGTGGCGTCATCGTGAACACTGCATCCGTGGCCGCATTCGAGGGGCAAATTGGGCAGGCGGCGTATAGTGCATCAAAAGGTGGGGTTGTCGGTATGACATTGCCGATCGCCCGTGAATTCGCCGGATTCGGTATTCGTGTCATGAGTATTGCACCGGGTCTCGTTGAAACACCTCTTTTTGCTGGTCTTCCTGAGCCTGCGCGTAAGGGTCTTGAGGAATTGACGCTATTCCCGAAACGGCTCGGTCGTCCCGAAGAATACGCAAAGCTCGTCGAAAGCATCTTTACAAATCCACTGCTGAACGGGGAAACGATCAGGCTCGACGGAGCAATTCGCATGCAACCGAAATAAGAGGGGGGATTTTGTATGGCGCGCTATCGCTATGAAACAGATGAACATGTCCTATTCAGGGAGACGCTCCGGAAGTTCCTCTCAAAGGAAGCGGTTCCCCATTACGAACAATGGGAGAAGGATCGGCTCATCCCTATCAGCTTTTGGCGAAAGCTCGGGGAAATGGGGTTCCTTTGTCCGCAAGTGGAAGAGCAATACGGAGGTCTCGGTCTCGACTTCAGCTATGGAGTCATTATCGGTGAGGAGATGGAACGTGTCGGCGCGGGGCTAACAGGAGTTGGCCTACATAATGATATCGTCGTTCCGTATATCGAATCGTACGGGACGGAAGAGCAGAAGAAGCGCTGGCTGCCGGGATGCATTACTGCAGATTTTATTACAGCAGTTGCGATGACAGAGCCTGGAACCGGTTCGGATCTCGCCAATATCCGGACGACTGCCATCAAAGACGGGGATCATTATGTCGTGAACGGACAGAAGACGTTTATTACGAATGGCGTGAACGGGAATCTGTTCCTCGTCGTCGTGAAGACGGACCCGAAGGCGGAGCCGAAACATCGGGGGATCAGCTTGCTCATGATTGAGGAGGGGACGCCTGGTTTCACGAAAGGGCGTAAACTTGATAAGGTCGGCATGCATTCGCAAGATACGGCGGAGCTCTATTTCGAGGATTGCCGAGTGCCTGTTGAAAATTTGATTGGCAATGAAGGGAAAGGCTTCAGCTATTTGATGGAAAAGCTCCAGCAGGAAAGGTTGCTCGTTGCGTTATCCGCGCAAATCGCTTCGGAAGATATGCTTGAAATGACGCTCGACTATGTGAAATCGCGGGAGGCGTTCGGCAAGCCGATCGGTTCATTCCAAAATACGCAATTCAAGCTTGCGGAAATCGCGACGAAAGTGGAGCTTGGGAAAACGTTTCTCGAATCGCTCATTGAAGATCATTTGGCCGGCAAGGATGTTGTGTCAAAAGTATCAATGGCGAAATATTGGATCACCGAAACGGCGCGGGAAATTTCCGCGGATTGCATGCAACTGCACGGAGGATACGGTTATATGGAGGAATACAAAATCGCGCGGCGATACCGCGATATCCCGGTCGCTTCGATTTATGCAGGAACGAATGAAATAATGAAGATGATCATAGCTAAGAATATGGGACTATAAAAGGGAATAGCAGGAAGCTTGTCCGCATATGATTGCGTGGATACAAGCGCTTGCTGGGAATGGTTGTACATGCTTCACATTATAAATTGCAAAAGGGGAGCGATTTACATGATGCAAACACCATTATTACTTTCATCGTTCATTAAGAGGGCTGAGCAGTTTTTTCCAAACAAACTGATCATTTCCCGTACGGGGCCTGACACGATCCATCGTATTCCGTATAGTGAATTTGCGAAACGGACGAGAAAACTTTCCAATGCATTAGCGAAGCTCGGTATGAAGCACGGAACGAAAGTGGGAACGTTCGGTTGGAACCATCATCGCCATTTGGAAGCATACTTTGGCGTGCCGAGTACAGGCGCCATCTTGCATATGGTGAACATACGTCTATCACCAGAGCATATCGCGTATGTCATTAACCATGCGGAAGATGAAATTCTGCTCGTCGATGATAATCTATTTCCTCACTTAGAGAAGCTGGCACCGCTACTGAAGACGGTGAAACATTACGTCATTATGGGAGACAGCACCGAAGTACCGGAATCGACACTTCCAAATGTCCATTCCTATGAGGCGCTGCTTGCGGAGGCTTCGGATCAATACGATTATCCAGAAGACTTGGATGAAAATACACCCGCGGGAATGTGCTATACGTCTGCAACGACAGGCAATCCGAAAGGGGTCGTCTATTCGCATCGCGGCATCGTGTTGCACAGTTTCGCGCTTGGTTTGGCGGATGCGATGGGTTTACGAGAAAGCGATGTCATCATGCCAATTGTGCCAATGTTCCACGTAAACGCATGGGGGATGCCGTTTGCGGCGGTTTTCTACGGCTCAACGCAAGTACTTCCAGGGCCAGGTTTCACTCCGCAGCTATTGCTTGATTTGATTGAACAGGAAAAAGTGACGTTGACGGCTGGAGTGCCAACAATTTGGCTGGCCGTTTTGAAAGAGCAGGAGCAAAATCCAAGGGATCTCTCCTCGGTTCGTGGCATCGTAAGTGGGGGATCGGCATCGCCGAAAGGGTTGATTCGCGCATTCGAAGAGAAACTTGGTGTGCCGTTCTATGTCGGCTATGGAATGACCGAAACATCGCCGCTCGTCAGCTTATCGGTCTATACGTCCGGCATGGAAGATTTGCCGATGGACGAACGGATCGATATCCGTGCGTTGCAAGGGTTGATCATGCCGGGGCTTGAAGTGAAAGTTGTGAATGAAGACGGCGAAGTGCCGTGGGACGGCAAGACGATGGGCGAACTGGCGGTACGCGGTCCTTGGATTGCAAGTGAATATTACAAGGACGACCGGACGGAAGAAGCGTTCAAGGATGGCTGGCTTTACACGGGAGACATCGCCGTCATGACGGATATCGGCTATTTGAAATTGATGGATCGGACGAAGGATCTTATCAAGAGTGGCGGCGAATGGATTTCATCCGTCGACCTGGAAAATGCGTTAATGACGCATGAGGCTGTGTTCGAGGCGGCTGTCATCGCCGTACCGCATGAAAAATGGCAAGAACGCCCGCTTGCGTGCGTCGTGTTGAAGGAAGGGAAAGCGGCAGACGAAGCGATGAAAGCTGAACTCCTTGCCTATTTGGAAAACCAATTTGCAAAGTGGTGGGTTCCAGACGACGTCGTGTTCATGGACGAATTGCCAAAAACATCCGTCGGCAAGTTCCTCAAAGCCGCTCTGCGCGAACAATTGAAAGGCCATGTGTTGGAAGTGTGAAAATGTTCCACCCGCTTTTGGTAGCGGGTGGTTTTTTAATGGAGTTTTCCATGGACGCTTTTCGGCGAAACGGTGGTAAAGTGCTTCAAATCGGTGGTAAATCCCCATGAGTGGTGATAAACCATCTCTAAGCGGTGATAAAGTGGTCACGAACGGTGATAAACTCCCTCTAAGCGGTGATAAAGAGATCGTGAGCGGTGATAACGCGTTTTAGCATTGAAATCCACCATCGAAAAGGAACTTTCCTATTTGAATTGTAGTCAGTCGGTGATAAATTTCTCCGAGTCGGTGATAAAACGTCAAGAGTCGGTGATAAACTCCCGCAAGTCGGTGATAACCAGTGCCAAGTCGGTGATAAACTTTTATTTCACCTTACCGCATTAAATCCACCAGAAAAGGGAATAGCGTATAGGGAGCATATGCAATGGAAAGTGTATAGGAATGTTCAATCACATAGGAGGTAGTAAGTATGCTGAACCGAATACCGAAATCCCAGACGACCGACTGTTCCCTTACTGTTTATAATGATGGCTTTGCGCTTGTGAAAGATACACGTTCCATCCCACAATTAGAGGTAGACGACTTGGTCTATTTCGTTGGGGTGTCTAGGAAGTTGAAGCCCGATTCCATTATTGTGGAAGGTTTGGATGTATCGGAGCTTGTGTATGAGTATGATTTGATGGATGAATTGAGGATTTTTGAAAGGTATATCGGCCGTCAGCTGACGATTAAAGATCCTTTTTCAAAACAGGATCGGGTGTACACGCTGTTGCGTGGAAATGGACCGATCGTTATGCAAGACGTTGAAACGAAAGAGCTTATTGTGAATCCGAAAGGTGAGATTCGATTCCCGGAAATTGACGGCGGGAATCATGTGGAGCCTACGCTCGTATGGAAAGTTGCCGAGCAACGAAGTGAAGAAGTATGTGTGTCTTATTTGACAGGAGGCGTTACATGGGAGGCCGATTATGTCATTTCCATGCACGGCGACCATTTTGACATGTCGGGCTGGGTATCGATGAAAAACTATTCAGGTGTCGCTTTCAATGATGCACAACTTCGCCTCATTTCAGGGAAGCTGAACAAAGCGGGCAATGAAAAGGAACAAAAAAGCGCAGATTTGTCGCGGAATGAAATGCAGAAGACCGAAGCATTCTCCGATTTCCATACGTACACCTTCCCGCGGACCATCGATCTGGAGGACCGTCAACAGAAGCAGCTGCGACTTCTTTCGGCAGCGAATTCAAAAGCGCGCGTCATTTATGAAATCAATGCACAGACATCCAATCCGGACATTTACATCGAATTCGAGAACACGAAGGAAAACGGTCTCGGCATTCCGTTGCCGGCAGGAGTTTTCAAAATGTATCGAACGAATCCCGATGACGGCAGCGCGGAATTCATCGGCGAATACGCCATAAAGCATACCGATGTGAATGAAAAAGTTCGCTTGAAATCAGGAGAAGCATGCGACATTGAAGTGAAAGCTAAAAAATCAGGAAAATATAAGGAAGGCGGATACGAGTATACCGAATACGAATACAGCATTTGCAATACGAAAAGTACTCCAGTCGAAGCGGTCATCCGTCAACAAGTTCCTGGTCATTTGTGGACAGTCGATGAATCGACACATGAATGGCAGAAAAAACGGGATAAAATAGTGTTGCCTGTCCAAGTTCCTGTAGATGTCGAGGAAAAGGTGAAATTTACAATCCGCCACGATCGTTCCGCAAGAAGGACGATTGGATTTTAAACATCCATTGCCGGGGATATCTCCGGCATTCGGATGTGTTTTGTCCACATGTGGATAAAATGCATTGATATCACCTCATTTTTCAGAAATTATAAACATATAAACAATCTTACCCACAGTTTTCGGTGCATAAGTCTACTGGGACGGACTTATCCACGGCATCCTCATTCATACTCTTCGCGTTGTGTGCGTACAATTTCATCAGGACTAAATTGGAACTTATAAAGAGATGTCGACGTCCGATAAAGAGGATAAGTGAATGAATTTTATTACGACCAGGGAGAGTGCAATGGATAATTGGATAACGGAAATAATTAGTGAGCATGGTTATATTGGAGTTTGTCTTCTTCTATTAATTGAAAATCTATTTCCTCCCATCCCATCGGAAATCATTTTGACTTTCAGTGGTTTCGCGACGGGTTTTACATCAATGACGAAAATGGGCGTCATCATCGCGGCCACGATCGGTTCGGTCGTTGGTGCAATGATTTTATATAGTATTGGTTTGCTGATCGATGTGGAAAGACTGGAGAAAATTGTGGAGACACGAGGACGCTGGCTGCGTATAACGAAAAAAGATTTGAGGAGAGCGGATAGCTGGTTCGATAAATATGGGCCATGGACCGTATTTTTTTGCCGTCTCGTTCCGCTTGTCCGAAGCTTAATTTCGGTTCCGGCCGGAATGTCCAATATGAATTTCCCTCTATTTATCATTCTAACAACTATAGGAAGCCTCATTTGGAACGCAATTCTTGTTACGGTAGGGTATTCAGTCGGTGAAAATTGGGAGTCCATTGTCCATTACACCGACATCTATTCAAATGTAGTTTATGTGATACTAGCAATCGGCGGTATTGGGGTTATCATTGGCTACCTCCGCTTCCGTAGAAAGAGGGCATAGTCGATGGATTTATTGGAATTACTAAAAGCGCTGATCTTAGGTTTTGTAGAAGGGATGACGGAATTTGCTCCGGTCTCCTCGACAGGCCATCTTATTATTGTGGATGATATGTGGTTGAAGACGGAGGAATTTCTCGGCAAGTACCCGGCAATTACATTTAAGATTGTCATCCAGTTAGGTTCGATTTTGGCGGTTGTCGTCGTATTTTGGAAGAGGTTGTTCAGCTTGGTAGGCTTGTATAAAATCGACGGTAAGAAGATAACATCACGTTTTAATCTAATGCACGTCATCGTCGGCATGCTTCCTGCAGTTATTCTCGGATTTGCATTCAAAGATTTGATAGATGATTATTTATTTGGTGTCGAAACTGTTATTTTTGCGCTTATCGCGGGGGCACTCCTCATGATAGCGGCGGACAAATTCGGACCGAAGAGACCGAAAATCCAATCATTGGACCAGATTACATATCGACAAGCATTCACCGTAGGGCTCGTCCAATGTTTATCATTGTGGCCTGGCTTTTCACGTTCGGGTGCAACGATTTCAGGCGGCGTCCTATTTGGAATGAGCCATAGAACGGCAGCGGACTTCACATTCATCATGGCAGTGCCGATTATGGCAGGTGCGAGTCTAGTGTCGGTCATGAAAAACTGGGAATATATCTCGATGGATGATCTTTCATTTTACATCGTTGGGTTTATAAGCGCTTTCGTTTTTTCTCTTATTTCGATCCGTTTCTTCTTGAAACTGATTTCAAAGGTTAAGCTTATGCCGTTTGCGTTATACAGAATCTTTCTAGCAATCATCTTAGCAGCAATCGTATTTTTATAATGATATTAAACGACTCTTCTATGGGTCGTTTTTTATTCTTCCAAAGGTTTTCTGCTACACTAAAGAAAAAACGGCGGTGAGGAATTTGAGTGAGCAAATATTGATTGTTGAGGATGAAGAAGCAATCGCGCGCGTCCTTCAATTGGAGCTTGAGTTCGAGGGTTATTCAGTCGGCGTCGCACATTCGGGGACGGATGGCCTTATTAAGTTCAGAGAGCAGGAGTGGGATCTCGTGCTATTGGATTTAATGTTGCCGGGAATGAACGGTTTGGATGTGTTACGGAGAATCCGGGCGGCGGAAGACGGCACGCCTGTTATTTTATTGACTGCGAAAAGCGATGTGGAAGATAAAGTGAAGGGGCTTGACTTAGGGGCGAATGATTATGTCACGAAGCCGTTCGAAATAGAAGAATTGCTTGCCCGCGTAAGGTCTGCCATACGTACTTCCCGAAAGAAAGTTGTCGTTAAAGATGAACACTTACATGAGTTTGCCGGATTATCGATTCATGAGCAGTCACGGGAAGTGAAGCGCGATGGAATTTCTATTGATTTGACGCCGAGGGAATATGATTTATTGCTGCATTTGATACGGCATCCGAATCAAGTGCTGACGCGTGAACAGTTGCTTGACGCGGTGTGGGGTTATGACTATTACGGGGATACGAATGTCGTCGACGTCTATATCCGGTATGTTCGGAAGAAAATCGATCACAAGGATCAACCATCCCTTATACAAACGGTCCGAGGCGTCGGGTATGCGTTGAAGGAACCAGTCCATGAAGCTTAAAAAGAAGATTCATCTCTTTTCGACCCTGTTAATGTTTATTCTTCTTGTTCTTTTGAATGTCCTCATCTACTTTCTTTTCGGGAAGATGTCTCATAACACGGAATATGAACAATTGCTTGGCCGTGCGAAAGAACTGACTGTAGCGATAAGCAAATTGGAGACGGAAGCGGACGCCGACCTCGTGTTGCGTGCGTTTGTTCCGGCAAATGGTGCCATCTCCATTGTTGACAGCAACGACAAACCGCTTAAAAAAATCCAATCCGTCGCTGGACTTGGGAACGTCAACAATCAAGTGAAATCGGGCGATTCATATACAATTGACCGTTTCGATGGTACAGATGCATTCTCCATCTCGATGCCGATTATCTGGCCGACAGGCGAAGTCGTTACGATGAATTTGACGCAGTTGCTGACAGACGTTGAAGAGAATATGCGGGTACTGAGGTATGTTTTGATCGGTGTTACGGTGTTTGCGATGATTCCGATCACCCTCTCTAGTATGACGCTCGGTAGGATTGTCACTCAACCAATCGAGAAACTTATAACGGCGATGAATAAAAGTCGGCAATCCGGGACGTATGAAAAAATGACCGGCGTCGTGAATGGAAATGACGAGCTCGCGCAAATGGAGCGGACGTTCAATGAGATGATGGTACAATTGGAACAAAACTATAGGAAGCAAGAGCAATTCGTCTCGAACGCTTCCCATGAATTAAAAACGCCATTGACTGTCATTGAGAGCTACTCCCGTTTACTAGCTAGACGAGGTCTTGAAAATCGGGAAGTCGTCGATGAGGCGCTGAATGCCATCACCTCCGAAACGGGCAGGATGAAAGAAATGATTGAGCAAATGCTCGACTTGGCGAAGAGCAGCGGGTTTCAAGCATTCGAATTTGAACAAGTTGATTTGACATATTTACTGGAAGCCGCGGTCAAACCATTGAGGCAAGCATATGGCAGGGAAATCATTATCGAGGCAGATGGGCCGACCATCGTTGAAACGGATGGGAAGTTTGTGAAGCAATTGTTGTTCATTCTCCTCGATAATGCACGGAAATATAGTGACCGCGAAATCTTCACTGCCATTGAAGACCGAGAGACCGAAGTGGAAATCACCGTAAGGGATTATGGGAAGGGGATTCCGCAATCGGACTTGCCGCATATTTTTGATCGTTTTTATCGCGTCGAATCAGACAGGAGCAGAAAAACTGGAGGAACCGGTTTAGGACTTTCCATTGCGAAGGAGATTGCTGATGGACTTGGCGCGACATTGAGCATTGAAAGTGTGGTCGACATAGGTACTGTCATCCGTGTTTTGATTCCGAAAAAACAGCAACGTTCTCAGTAAATTTTAATGTTGAGGCGGTAAAATGATGAAAAGGAGGATTTCTTGTATGGACATATTGAAAATACCTTGGTTCATCGCGATTGTCTTGACTGTCATCATTGTTATCGCCGGACAGCTATATACATCAGGGAAGCTGACGAAGGCAGAAGCTATGCCAAAAGAGGAAATCCGTACCCAGCTAGAGACGATTTACGATGGAGAAGTGAAAGATCTCGTTTTGGATGGATCTGTATATAAAGCAATTGTTACGAAAATAGGGGCGGAATATGAAGTGGAAGTCGACGCGGCAACGGGCAATGTTCTCTCCCTCTTCCAGACAAAAGAAACATCTGATATTGTGATGGATTCTGGCGAAAGCACAGAGGAAACAATGCCGTCTGCCGAAAAATCAGCAGGCCAAAAATCGGAGAACAGTATGACCGAAAAGGCGGATGAAAAAGCTGCGGATAAGACTCCAAGCAATGTGCCGGAAAAGCCAAAGTCGGACGTGAACAAGACGACGACTAAGCCAAAACCGTCAAACCAACCTGCTAAACAAGAAAAGAAGAGGGTTCTCATCTCTGAGCAAGAGGCAATGAAAATCGGTTTAGCCCAATTGCCGGCCGGCACAGTTGGCGAAGTCGATGATGTGGATTTTGTGAATTCGGCGGATGGCGGCTATTATTTAGTGGAGATCGACATAGATACTGAAGATGACATGGACGAAGTCACGTATCAGATCCATGCGATATCAGGCAAGGTTTTGACTGTTTCTTGGGATGATGAATGAATATGAGAGGTTTCACAGAATCTCTCATCAAACTCTAATAATCCTCTCAATCTCCTCTCATCTTCACGGGGTAGTATGAAGATAGAAACAAAAGGAGGAGAACAAAACATGAAAAAAAGATGGATGTTGATTCCTGCAATGGCAGGAGTGGTAGCGATCGGTAGTGTTGCAATGGCGGAGGATTCTGCTCCAAGCGCTAAAAAGCAGGCAGAAAAACTGATTTCATTGCAGGAAGCGAAACAGGTGGCGACACAGAAAGTGAAAGGCGGAATCGTGACGGAAATCGAATTGGATAAAGACGATGGCCGGTACCATTACGACATCGACTTGAAAGATGAGAAATACGAGTACGATCTAGAAGTGGACGCATTCACGGCTGAAATTATCAAGTTTGAGAAAGAAGTCGAGAAGGACCGTAAGCAAGTGAAATCGGGTAATCTGTTGACGCAAGAAGAAGCGATCGCTATTGCGAAGAAAAAGGCAGCAGGTACAGTCAAAGAGATTGAGCTAGATGAAGATGATGGTCGTAAAGTATATGAAATTGAAATCAAAGACAATGAATTCAAATACGAATTTGAGATTGATGCTGTAACAGGCAAGGTTTTAGAATTTGAGAAAGCCCGTTACCACAGCGCGAAAAAAGAAGTGAAAGCACAGACGGAAAAAGTTGCAGCTTCCACAATGAACGTCGTTGAACCAGCAAAGGAAAAACAGTCTGTGAAACCGGTTGAAAACAAGAAATCTAACAAAATGCTGACGAAGGAGCAAGCGATTGCGATTGCTAAACAGCATGCGAGCGGCGTCGTAACTGACTTCGAGCTGGATGATGATAATGTCTATGAAATCGAGATGGAAGACGGCGACATCGAATACGAGTTCGAAATCCATGCATACACTGGCAAAATCCTTTCATTTGAACGGGATGATGATTGAGGTATTGAAGATAAATAGAGCGGGTAGCTGAGATGCTACCCGCTTTTTTGTGGTCTTTCCATTCAAACCTCATAAACCTTCCCGACAACTGCCAATTCTGCATCACCTTCGTAAACTCCTTTAGCCGCGTCCAAAATTTCCTTTTGGTCACCGTGTAAAGGTAGATGCGTCAATAAAAGGCGGTTCGCGCCTGACAGTTTTGCGAGTCTTCCCGCTTCGCTGCCCGCCATATGTCCTGGCGATTTTCCAAGGTGCTCTTCATACAAATTTGCTTCGCTAATCAACAGACCTGTTCCGCTCGCAAATTCCACAAGTCTGTCATTCCACTCTGTATCTGCAGTCAAAGTAACGGAACGGCCGTCCACTGTGAATTTCATGGCAAGACAATAGACGGGGTGGATCGTTTCACAGAATGTTACTTCAAATGGCCCGATCTGAACGATATCCGTTTCCTTCACAGCGACACCGATCGTCTGCTCCTTATATGATAAGTTCGCAAAGTTAGTTTCATCCTTGTCATGCGCATAGATCGGTAATGCCGGAGCCGGTTTCCCGAGATAATAATTAATGAGCCGGCTATATTGCAAACTTCCGATGTCCGCAATATGATCTGCGTGATAATGGCTGATCACGACGGCATCCAAATCTTCCAACTGGACATAATTTTGCAAGGAGGCGAGCACCCCACTGCCGCAATCGACGAGGCAATGAAACCCATCATGTTCAATCAAAAAAGATGAAGTGGCCCCATTCGCTTTCGGATAACCACCCCAAATACCGATTGGAATTACTTTCATACTCAACAGCACCTCCATGGATACAAATTATTTTCAATAATACAGCTAGTGTACACGAAAACATAGTGCAATACTGAAACTTCCCTCCCGTGAATTGAGGGTGAATTGTAGTCAAACGGTGATAAAGTGTCGAGAGTCGGTGATAACGCATTGAAAGTCGGTGATAAAGTGCTTTAAGTCGGTGATAACAGGCCGAGAGTCGGTGATAAACTCGCCTAAGTCGGTGATAACCATTTTCCGATTTCAATATTGGACATTTTTACTGGGCATTTCTCAAAAGAAGCGCAATTTGCAGAGTGACCGCGTCGCGGAAGCGTGTCGGGTCTAAGGACGTCAGCTCTTTCACCTTCTTCAATCGGTATGTCAGCGTATGGCGGTGAATCTCAAGCGCGTCCGCAGCTACTCCTATCACTTGATCGTGTTCGAAAAATACTTCCAGCGTTTCGATAAGCTGCGTGTTCAGACTGGCAAGAATCCGGTTGGAAAATCGCTCACTCAAAGGGGATGCCCCGCTTTTCAACAATGCAATCAGTTCAACATCATCATAGAAGTTAATCCGCAGCTTCGAGTGCCCGTACTGGAGTGCGTACTTTGCTGTTTCATAGGAATGGGCAATGCCTTCAAGGTTATTAACGGGAAGACCGACGCCGATTTGCACGGACGAATCCTTGTGGAACAAAGAAAGCATCGTATCCAACTTCCTTTCAAGAATGGGTTGTCTAACATCGGACAAGACAATAAACAATTCGTTTAATTGAGAGTGGCCAATCAAAACGGATTGCCTCTCGAATTGGTCTTCCATTGTTTCAATCAGTCGATACGGGGAAGCCGGCAAGTTTGTCGTTTTTACAAGCAGTGTAACATATGGTTCCTTCAACTTGAATTCCAGTAGCGCAAGCCTATCGGCAACAATTGGAGATAGTGGTCCGCCGTCGGTCAACTCTTCGAAAACGAGCTCCTTAATCTTCCGTTTCCATTCCGACTCTGACGTAATCAGTGCCTGATGCACCATCATTTCGGTCGTCAATTGGACGAGCGTGGCGATATCGTTCAAATCTTCCGGGTTGCCCGTGATGCCAATGACGCCGATCAATCGGTCCTTATAATGGATAGGCATGTTCACACCTGGTTTTGTTCCATGCCAGTCAGCTATGTTTTCATCCGTAATCCAAAGCGTTTCCTTCGTTTTCGCGACATGAGCAGCGCCTTCGTGAATCCGGTCGATACGCTCCCTGTCTCCGGATGCCAAAATCATCCCATTCGTATCCATGACGTTCAAATTTCGGTTCAGCCGGACCATCGTTTGTTCCACGATTTCCTCTGCCAGCTTCTTCGTAATCAAAAAATCAACCCCTTGTATAAAAATAAACTCATTTTTTATTCGAAACTTATACTTCAAGTATAATGTATTTCTGTTTTCGAAACATATAATTAATTGTAAGCGTTTTAACTTACCTCAAGCTCGATAATAATCCGGACATGAATACGCCAAGATGTAATTGAATTAATAAGTGGAGGTGGCTCCTATGAAAGTAATTTTGGCGCCTGATTCGTTCAAAGGAAGTTTGACGGCTATCGAAGCCGCAGAAGCAATGGCGAAAGGGATCCGTGACATCGATCCAGACATTAAGACGGTATTGCTCCCGGCTGCGGATGGCGGTGAAGGAACGATGCGGAGCTTGGTCGATGCAACTAATGGAAAATACGTGACTGTCACTGTGGAAGACCCACTTGGCAGACCGATAGACGCCACATACGGAATTCTTGGAGATAGTGAAACATGTGTGATAGAAATCGCCGAAGCCTCAGGACTCATGAGGTTGCACGAAAATGAAAGAAATCCGTTAGAAGCATCTTCCTTTGGTACAGGAGAATTGATCGTCCATGCGCTTACAAGCGGGTATCGGAAGTTCATCATCGGTCTGGGTGGAAGTGCGACGAATGACGGAGGGGCAGGGATTCTTCAAGCGCTCGGTTTGCGTTTGTTGGATGTAGAAGGAATGGATGTGCCGAAAGGGGGAGGAGGACTCGGGCAAATTAGCTCCATTGACCGTTCAAAATGGGATGTCCGCATTGATGAAAGCAAGTTTATTATTGCCAGTGATGTAAAAAATCCATTTGTTGGTGAAGAAGGAGCATCCGCTGTTTTTGGTCCTCAAAAAGGGGCGACTCCGGATGACGTGGGCGTCCTTGACGGGAATTTGCGCAAATTTGCCGACGCGATTGAAAAGGAAAAAGGAATTGCCCTTCATTCGAGGGAAGGTGCGGGGGCTGCCGGAGGAGCGGGAGGTGCGTTCCTGGCGTTTTTCAATTGTGAAATGAGACAAGGGATTGACGTTGTGCTCGATGCGATCGGATTTGAGGATGCAGTGAAGGACGCGGATTTGATTATAACCGGTGAAGGGAAGACGGATTTGCAGACGCTTTCCGGCAAAACGCCGTTCGGAATTGCGAAGGTGGCACATCGGGAAGGGAAGCCTGTCATTCTTATTTCGGGGGCTGTAGACGAAGAAAGCCGTGCCGTACTGTCTCCGTTATTTACGGAAGTCCACGCGATTATGGATGAAGACTTATCCGTGGAAGAAGCAATCAGTAACGCTTTCGATCATTTGCGTGTGAAAACAAAAAAGGTGATGGAATCGTTTAAATAAAAAAAGGGGTGTAGGGAATGTTGATTGCAATGATTTTGTTGAGTGTTATTCTCATCGTCGTGCTAACGGCGGTATTCAAGATCCATCCGTTTTTATCTTTGCTAGCGGGGGCGTTTTTCGTCGGAATTACGACGGGCATGCCGCTGTTGACGGTCGTTAAACATGTGAATGAGGGCTTCGGAGGATTGATGCAGGGAATCGGACTCGTCATCGTGGCAGGTACAATTATCGGGATTATTTTGGAGAAATCGGGTGCCGCATACCGGATGGCGGAAGTCGTGTTGCGCCTCATCGGAGAAAAGAGGCCACAGCTGGCGATGTCCATCATTGGGTATATCGTATCCATTCCAGTTTTCTGTGATTCAGGTTACATTATTTTATCGAGTTTGAAGAAAGCATTGGCGAAACGTGCGAAAGTTGCGATTGCGTCGATGGCTGTTGCACTTGCCACTGGGTTATATGCAACGCATACATTAGTGCCGCCAACTCCAGGCCCGATTGCGGTAGCTGGAAATATTGGAGCGGAAAGTTATTTAGGTACGATTATTTTAATTGGCCTTCTCGTGGCCATCCCGGCAACCATTGTCGGATATTTGTGGGCAGTGAAGGTCGGAACGAAGATTTCTGTGCCGGAGGATGTCGAGGATAACGGTCTTGATTATGATGAAATCGTTAAATCGTTCGGTCAAATGCCGTCGACGTTCAAAGCTTTTTTACCGATTGTCTTGCCAATTGTCTTGATTGGTATCGGCTCTGTTGCGAAATTGACAATGCCGGAGAGCGGATTCAACAACTTCCTTCAATTTTTAGGTGCTCCGACTGTTGCTTTGTTATTTGGTGTCCTCGCGGCGTTCTTATTGTTGCCGAAATTGAATGAAGAGACGTTGACGTCATGGATTGGGGAAGCATTGAAAGAAGCGGCACCAATTTTGCTCATTACAGGGGCGGGTGGCGCGTTCGGGCGAGTCATTTCGAATTCAGGTGTTGCCGAAATGATTGGTGAAATGAACTTCGATGCGTTAGCTGGCGGCTCTTTATTCCTTCTCGTTCCGTTCGTTATTGCGGCAGCGTTGAAAACGGCTCAAGGTTCGACGACTGCTGCGTTGGTCATTACATCAACATTAGTCGCACCGCTTCTTCCGGCAATGGGAATCGAAGGCGCAATTCCGTTAGCTCTAGTTGTCATGGCAGTCGGTGCCGGTGGAATGATGGTGAGCCACGTGAACGACAGCTTCTTCTGGGTTGTCACGGAATTCAGCGGCATGAAAGTGACGGATGCGTATAAGGCTCAGACGATGGCGACATTGCTGCAAGGTATAACGACAATTATTGTTACAATGATTCTTTGGATGATATTAGTTTGATGAGTAGGCGCTAATTCCTTTCGGGGGATTGGCGTTTTTTTGAATGAAACTTGCTGGAATGTAGGAGAGTGGTGATAAACTCCATTTAAGTGGTGATAACGGTCGGCTGAGTGGTGATAAACTCCGTTTAAGTGGTGATAACAGTCAGCTGAGTGGTGATAAACCTCGTTATCGTCGGTGGTAAGTGTTGAGAATCGGTAATAAAGTGTCGAGTCGTGGTAAAGTGCCGAGAGTCGGTGATAAAACCGCACAAGTCGGTGATAAACCTTCCAAGTCGGTGATAACCCTCCAACCAGCATAAGCCAACCCTTTCCATGCATACAGTAAACTAGTCTAAGTTGTCCATATGCGCGTAAATACGAATAGAACAGTTACTGGAAAGGAGATGAATGGATGGGTGAAATGGCGATGGATCGTCGAGAGCTGCGCAATTGTTTCGGTCGGTTTGCGACGGGCGTGACGGTGGTGACGTGCTTGCATGAACAAGGGTCGCATGGGTTTACGGCCAACTCCTTCACTTCGGTTTCGCTCGATCCGCCGCTTGTGCTTGTGTCGGTGGATCGTAAAACGAGGGCGCTGCCTTACTTGAAGGGGAATCGATTTACGGTCAATATTTTACGGGACGATCAGCAGCAGACGGCGATGCATTTTGCGGGCAAGTCTCAACATCCGGCTCCGTTTGAATGGGACGGCACACGGATTGCTGGATCGCTCGCTTATATCGACTGTGATCCGTGGGCGGAGTATGACGGCGGCGACCATGTTTTAATTGTCGGGAAAGTTACCCGGTTCGAATATGAGGATGGGGCACCACTCGCCTTTTACGGCGGCAAGTTCTCAAAAGTGGCCTCTCCGGAATAAAACATATGGCTAGTTTTTCGGTAGAAGTAGTAACCGGGGAACTCGCCATTTTTTATTCGACGATCTCGTTCACTTCGGCATTTTTTCCATGAGACAAGCATACGTATAGGTGTAATGGGAGAAGAAGGAGTGAATTCATGCCAGTTGAACAGGAAAAGAAGACCGTCTTGCCACTGACAGGCAAGGAGTATTTGGAAAGCTTGAAGGATGGACGGGAAATTTGGCTACATGGCGAGAAGGTGAAGGATGTCACAACGCATCCCGCTTTCCGGAATGCTGCGAGATCGATCGCTCGGCTATACGACGCCCTTCATGACGAGAAAACGAAAGAAATTTTAACAGTCGAAACGGATACGGGGAATGGCGGCTTCACGCAAAAGTATTTCCGTGTGGACAAGAGTGCGCAAGATTTATTGGAATCCAGAAATGCAATTGCACAATGGGCACGCCTGACGTACGGGCAGATGGGGCGGTCGCCGGATTACAAGGCGGCATTTCTTGCAACGCTCGGCGCTGACCCAGATTACTACGGAAAGTATGCGGATAATGCTCGGCGGTGGTATAAAGAAGCGCAGGAGCGGAATTGGTATTTCAACCACGCGATCATCAATCCACCAGTGGACAGGCATAAGCCGCTCGAGGCAGTATCTGATATTTTTGTCAGAGCAGTCGGTGAAACGGAGCAGGGGGTTATCGTCAGTGGGGCGAAGATGGTCGCAACCGGCTCTGCATTGACGAATTACAATTTCGTCGCCCACTATGGCGCGGCGCCGATCACGAAGGAGGAGTTCGCACTTGTCTTCGTGGCGGCAATGGATACGCCGGGAGTGAAGCTTGTCAGCCGTGCGTCGTATGAAATGAATGCAGCTGTCATGGGAAGTCCGTTTGACTATCCGTTAAGCAGTCGGTTCGATGAAAACGACTCGGTCCTCATTTTTGATAATGCGCTCATCCCTTGGGAGAACATCATCATTTACAAAGATATAGAAAAAGTGAACAGCTTCTTCGCGGATAGTGGATTCTTGCACAGATTCACCTTCCATGGCGTGACGAGACTCGCGGTGAAGCTTGACTTCATTTCCGGTTTATTGCTGAAAGCCGTTAAGATGAACGGTTCCGACCAATTCCGCGGTGTCCAAGTGAATGTCGGCGAGGTTATTGCTTGGAAGAACATGTTCTGGGCACTGAGTGATGCAATGGCACTCAATCCAGATGAAGGGCGGAACGGAACGAAGCTGCCGAATTTGAATTATGGTCTTGCCTACCGGATGTTCATGTCTGAAGGATGGCCGCGAGTAAAGGAAATCATCGAAAACGTCGTCGCAGGCAGCCTGATTGCACAACCATCCAGTGCAAGGGACTTCCAAAATCCGGAACTCCGTCCGCTTCTCGAAAAACTGTACCGCGGTTCTTATGGAATCAAGGCGGAAGAGAAAATCAAGCTCATCAAATTACTGTGGGATGCTCTCGGAACGGAATATGGCGGCAGGCACGAGCTGTATGAGCGCAACTACTCCGGCAACCACGAAAACATCCGGCTCGAAAACTTAGTCGTCGCCAATATGAGCGGGCAGGCGGACCAATTCGAAAAGTTCGCTGAGGAATGTATGAGCGACTATGATCTGAACGGCTGGACGAACGATACGTGGGTCAACCCGGATGATGTGAGCTATTTTAAAGGATGACGAAGCGACTATATAAAGTAGAGCTCGGTGAACACCATTTGCAACTTATCGATTACCCCGGTGAAAAAGGGACGATCATCGCACTTCACGGACTCACCGGGACGCATAAGAATATGCTGCATTATGCGCAAAACTTGCAGGGTGATTACCGGTTCATCGCTATCGATCTAAGGGGAAGGGGCGACAGTTCGGGGATGGATAGCGCCCCCTCCATCTTCTCGCATGCTCAGGACGTGAAAGACTTAATTGCCGTATTGGGAATAAATGAACCGATTTTGCTCGGTCATTCAATGGGGGCCTATATTTCCGCAATTGTCGCAAGCGAAATTCCGTCCGTGAAAGGGCTCATCTTACTGGACGGTGCCGCGCAGATGTCGGGACGCCAACACGATATTGTGAGGCCGTCGCTCGGAAGGCTCCGGAAGTCATATGAATCGAAGCGGGCGTATGTCGAGGAGCTGAAGCAACTTTATAAACGGCTCGGCATCAAGTGGACTGATGCTGTCCAGGAAATTGTGGAGTACGAAATCCATGGGACGAGCAACGGCTGGATGCACAAGTCTGCGAATGAAAACATCGAAGAGGACATTGCCAGCTTTGATCTTTTCAACCCGATTGAAGTGATGAGGAAAATCACTTGCGAGACGTTGCTCATTCAGGCGAACGGGGAAATCGGGTCATTCCCTCCGTTCTTCACGGATGCTAATTACGAAGAGACGAAAAAATACACATCGAAACTGACGACGTTCCATTCGGATTGCAATCATTACACAATGGTCTTTGAAAAACGGGATGACATCTTGGCGGCAATCCGGGATTTCTTGGATGGGGTGATGAAGAATGAGTGATGGATTGGCTTACTTCAAGGAAGTGTATGGCGCGGTTCCCGAATGGGTTGGAAAAATGCACACCTACCGGCCGGATGCACTTGATCATTACACGAACTTACGCAGCGCGATCATGGAGGACGGGCTTTTATCCAGCAAGGAAAAAGACCTTCTTCTCGTTGGAATCAATGCGGCAAGATGCTACGAGCGGAGCATGCTCTATCATACGAAAGGTGCTATCGATAGTGGCGCCACCATTCCGGAGCTGATGGAGTACTTGCTCGTAGCGTATCTATATGGTGGACAAAACGCGTTGCAAACTGGCATTCAATCAGTGAAATATGCCCTGTCTTTGAAGGGATTGCCGAAGGGACATGTTCTTTATGTATATGAGCTGGAGTACGTGCTCCGTTATTTCATTTCCATCCTGGAGGAAGTGGATGCACCGTTTGTCTCGAACATATTGAAGGCACCGGAGGAACTGCGGGATGACTTGCTGTTAGTAAGAGGGGTCGTCAGCGCGAAGATGAAATCACTCCTCATGGTCGGCATCCATAGTGCCGAACTCAAGGGGCGGGAAGCAGGAAGATGGATGGAGCAAGCGCGTTCTCATGGGGCGACTGAAGGGGAATTGGCGGAAGTCGGTCTCATCTGCCTGTTGACCGCAGGCATTCCGGCATGGTTCGAGGCGAGTGATTCCTTGTTCGAAGGGGACGACTAACATGGCCATCATCTATGAACGGGTTGAAAATGCCCTTTCTGCAATAAAAAGCGGGATGACGATCATGGTAGGGGGCTTCGGACTCATCGGTGCGCCACTTACCTTGATTGAAGGTCTAACGGGGAAAGACGTCGAAGGGCTTACGATCATCAGCAATAATCTTGGCGAAGCGGGCGAGGGGCTCGGCGTGCTGCTCCGACAACAGAAAATCCGAAAAGCGATTGGCTCCTATTTTACGAGCAACCGGGAAGTCGGCGAAGCATTTCAGCGAGGGGAAATCGACTTGCAGCTTCTTCCCCAAGGGACGTTGGCGGAAGCAATGCGAGCAGGGGGAGCGGGAATCGGCGGTTTCTATACGAAGACAGGCGTCGGAACGGAGCTCGCACGCGGGAAAGAGGTGCGGGAAATTGATGGGGAACCGTATCTGTTTGAAAGGGCATTGCGTGCTGATGTGGCACTAATCCGTGCGCATAAAGCAGATACGCTTGGCAATCTCATCTATTATAAAACGGCCCGGAATTTCAACCCCGTCATGGCAACCGCAGCGGATCTCGTCATTGCTGAAGTTGATGAGATTGTTGCAGCCGGTGAGTTGTCTCCGGAAGAAATCGTCACGCCACATCTATTCGTCGATCGGCTCCTCATTGCGAAGAAAATCCTGACGAAGGAAGGTGTCGTCCATCGAAAACAGTGTGCAAGAGTTGATTGCGAGACGTGCTGCTCGTGAACTGAAAGGCCCTGCTGTCGTGAACTTGGGCATCGGCATTCCGACACTCGTGGCGAAGTACGTTGAAAACGAGCTCGTCCACTTTCATACGGAAAACGGTCTGTTAGGCGTCACGGAAGTAGAGGAAGAGGACCCGAACTTGGTGAACGCAGGGAAACTGCCGGTCGGCGAACGTGTCGGTGCTTCGTTTTTCAGCAGTGCGGAATCATTCGAGATGATCCGCGGCGGGCATATCGATGTTGCGATTCTCGGCGCCCTTCAAGTCGATGAAACCGGACGCATCGCCAATTGGGCCATACCTGGCAAGAACATTATCGGCGTTGGCGGCGCGATGGACTTGCTTGTAGGCGCCAAGAAAGTGATCGTGACGACTTCCCATTTGACGAAGGACGGCAAAAGCAAGCTCATGAAAGCATGCACATTTCCGCTCACGTCAACCCGCAGCGTCGATCTGATCATTACAGAATTGGCCGTATTTACTGTCGTGAATGAACAGCTGATCCTGACGGAGCTCATGCCGGGAGTCACGCTCGAGCAAGTGCGGGAAAGTACAGAGGCCCATTTCGACGAAGGAGGGTTCGAGCTATGAACATCCGCTCGCTCGATGTCGTTATTGTGGATCTTCCGACGATCCGGCCTCATAAACTTGCGATGCATACGATTGTCATGCAGACGATCATCCTCGTCCGGGTGACTGGGGAAGACGGGCTCGAAGGTTGGGGAGAAGTCGCGACAATTGGCGGCGCATCGTATTGTGCAGAAACACCGGAAGCAATCAAAATGAATATCGAAAAGTATATAAAGCCTCTCGTCATCGGACGGAATGCAGCCCATTTCGATGCGATTTCGTATACCGTCAATAACCATGTCGTCGGCAACACGTTTGCGAAGGCGGCAGTGGAAGCGGCGGTCATCGAGCTTGCGGCGAAGACGAGAGGAGTCTCCGTCCATGAACTATTCGGCGGACAGATCCACGACTCGTTACCAGTCGCTTGGACGCTCGCAAGCGGGGAGACGCGAAGGGATATTGAAGAGGCGAAGGAAAGTTTACATGCGAAACGGCATAACATTTTTAAGTTGAAAATTGGCATGGGAGACCCAAAACGGAATGTCGACCACGTGCTGAAAATCAAGGAAGCCGTAGGGGACACGGCGAGCATCCGGGTTGATGTCAATCAAGCATGGGACGAGACGACGGCAATGTATTGTATCGAAGCGCTGGAGGACGGTGGCATTGACTTGATTGAACAGCCGTTGCCCGCTTGGAATAAGGAAGGGATGTCGCGTCTTGCTTCGAGGTTCAAGGTGCCGATTATGGCTGATGAGTCGCTCGGTTCGTTGGAAGAAGTCTATCAAGTGGCGAAGCATAGGTCGGGAAATGTATTCTCTCTCAAGCCCGCAAACGTTAGCGGTCTGACTGCGACGAAAAAAGTGGCGGCGATTGCGGAAGCGGCGGGGATTTCCTTATATGGAGGAACGATGATCGAATCGGCTCTCGGCACGGCAATTTGCGCGCATCTCTATTCGACAATCCCAGAAATGAAGTACGGCACGGAGCTGTTCGGCCCGCTTTTATTCACCGATACGATTACGACAAATGCGATTGTATATGAAGAGTTTCAGTTGAAAGTCCCGAATGGCCCAGGCTATGGGATGGAGATCGATGTGGAGAAGATCTTCCATTATGGAAGAGATTTATAATAAAAAATTGAAAGGATGAAGTGATGAATCAAAAAGTGGTGGATGTTTACAATGGGTTGGTCATCAAATTCAAGGAATTAATTCGGGAGCATGAGCTCGATCATAATGACTACCAGGCGCTCGTCAATTGGGCGGACGAACTCGGTAAGGCGGGCGAAATTCCGCTGTTCATGGATGTATTCTTCGAAACGCATGCGCTTCAAGAAATGTATAAAAATGTAGAGGGGACAGAGCCGACAATCCTCGGGCCGTTCTATCTTCCAAACGCGGCTGAAATCGAAAATCCAGGTGTCATGCCGATGCGCGATGACGAGCCGGGCGACGTGTTTTTCTTTAGCGGCACGGTCACAGATGTAGATGGCAACCCGCTGGCGAATACGAAAGTGGACATTTGGCAGGCAGATGCGAATGGCCAGTACTCCGGATTTGCGGAAGGCATTCCAGCCGAAAACTTGCGTGCGGTACTGTTCACGGACGAAAATGGAAAGTTCGAAGTGCAAACGATCGTCCCGGGCGACTACTCAATCCCGACAGACGGCCCGACAGGCAAATTCCTGACATGGATCGACTCCCATCCATTCCGGCCGGCCCATCTCCATTTCCTATTTAGGCCGCAAAATGGCGATCCGTTGATCTCCCAAGTATTTTTCGAGGGCAACCAATACTTGGACAACGATGTTGCCAATGGCGTCCGCGGCACTCTTATTACGAAGTTGGAGAAGCACGATGGAGCGGAGAAAGGGTTGGAGACCGACTTCTACACAGCCCATTTAGATTTCAAGCTGCGCCTACAGGATAAGCCTGTTTATAGTTAATAGATTGAAAGGCGATGCACACAGCGGGGGTGGCTGTGTGCATTGTTTTTGATTGGTGAAGGGCATTTGGCACGAGTTGGCATACAGTGTGTAGCCACGATCATCGTTGCGCGGGCTATATTTTGCTAAATAGATGTTGATGTTGGGCCAAATGCCTTTGACAAACTAAGAATTGCCGTGTGTTGGGAAGTCTAAATGGACGAACGGTGATAAACAAGTCTAAGTGGTGATAAATTGCCTCTGAGTGGTGATAAACACTGTCTAAGTGGTGATAAAGTGCTGCTGAGCGGTGATAAACTCTTGCTAAGTGGTAATAAACCGGGGCGGAGCGGTGATAACCGATTTCCACACCCGTCCTGTTTCCTCTTTTTATCATTTCGCACGCGAGGTATTGTCCAAGGTGATGTCGAAGTAGAATGATAACGAATGAAGAGGGGGTACTTGTATGAAAGTTGTCATTCATTTCACGACAGGGAAAGCATGGAAAGAAGGAAAGCCACATTGGGAGCAAGGGCTTGTCCCGCATCGGGAGTATGTGAGGGAAGAAGCGTTGGCAAAAGGGATTTTGATTGCGGGTGGGCCGTTCATGGATCATACAGGGGGATTGATCATTCTAGAAGTCGATAGCTTGGAAGAGGCCCAGCACTTTGCTGACAATGATCCAGCGGTAATTGAGGAGAAATTCGAAGCAACCATCTATCCGTGGGAGCCATTGGAAGGAATTTTTAATCAATAGTCTGATTTTTGTTGACATTCAGATGTGCGATTTGCTATGTTTTACTTATAACCAAATGGTTATATGATATGGAGGCTTTGACATGACGGATATTTATCGGGCAATTGCAGACCCCACTCGAAGAAAAATACTAACTTTATTGTCTCGGAATGAATATACGCAGTCCGAATTGGTTGATCGATTTACCATTTCACAGCCTGCAGTGAAAAAACATCTTGAGATTTTAGTGGAAGAGGACTTGGTAGCGGAGAGGAAAGAGGGGAGGTATCGTGTTTACAGTTTAAAAAGGGACAATTTCAAGCATCAGTACGAAAAGCTCCAGCAGGAAATCGGAAGCGTATTGGACAATAAGTTGATGAATTTGAAAAAGTATTTGGAGGGAGAAAGCGATGGAGAAAGTCATTGATTCAGTGAAACGGGAGATTTTTGTGAATGTGTCACCTGAAAAGGTGTGGAAAGCGCTGACGGTACCGGAAGAACGAAATCGTTGGGAAACGCGGAATTGCGAGCTTGATATTCGTGTTGGCGGAAAAGTTAGCCTTGATTATGGTTGGGGCGTCAGCTATGTCGGCACGATTATTGAGCTAGAGGAAAATCAGAAGCTTGTCCTTAAAGGCAAAGACGAGGGACTAACCACTTGGACGATTACACCGCAAGATGGCGGATCTGTTGTGGCAATTGAATATACGGGCATGTGGTTGGGCGATTTTGAAATGATGCAAGCGGACAATATGGCGTTCGGCACGTATCAATTCATGAGGAACTTGAAAAATGTTTATGAAGGGAAAGAAGATTTGCGCTCACGTTTTTGGAGAAGCTGGATTGGCGTTCTACATCGGACGAATCCGGGCGATATTTCTGGGGCAAAAGTTGTTAAAATCCAACCAAATACGCCTGCTGATGGGTTAATTGCAGTCGGTGACATCGTAACGAATGTTAATGGAACCAAAACTGCCTCCTATGATGAATTGGAAATCATCGTTTCAGAAACAGAGCCTAACCAAAAGATTACGTTGAATGTAATAAGGGATGGCCAACAGCTTGAGGTGGAGTTGAGGACTGTTCCTTATGGGCAAACGACGCAGTGAGTAATGGAAGTTCTGAAAGGGTGTGCCTAATGGATAAGTTGCAGGCAGTTTTTATAGACCGAGACGGAACAATAGGCGGAACTGGACATTTTATTCATCCGAAAGAATTCACTCCCTATCCTTTTAGCAAAGAAGCTCTTGATCTTTTGAAAGAAAACGGAATTAAGACATTCGCTTGTACAAATCAGCACCGGATTAGCAAAGGTGAGGCGAGCATCGAGGACTTTTACGATGAATTCATGGCGTTTGGTTTTGATGATGCCTTCATATGCTCACACGGCTCCTCGGAAGGATGCGAATGCCGTAAACCAAGCTCGGGTCTACTTCGAGAAGCTGCGGAAAAACATGGATTAGATCTTTCGAAAACGGCATTTATCGGCGATGTTGGGTCGACAGATATGTTGGCGGCTCACGCAGTTGGCGCGAAGAAAGTTTTAGTTTTGACTGGGTGGGGCGAAAGTTCTTTAACTCAGTTTAGGCATACATGGGCAGACGTAGAGCCTGATTATATTGCGGAAAATTTGTTGAAGGCGGTAAAATTGCTGCTTCAACAGTGAAAAGCACCCTAACCTCCGGGTGCTTTTAGTTTTGTATATTTTCGTTCCAATTAACAACCCTAAAGTGACTAAAGTAAAGTTGTTTATTTCAACAAGTGAGTCTTTGAAGTAGTCCTCAGTTAGATAGGTTTACTCAATTCCATACTTTTCTTTGAAAACAGGGCTTAACTCGCTCCATACATCAAACTTATTTCCATCTATATCAAAGAACACAAAATTGTTGCCAGCATGTCCCCGATCCTCAATGTCCCCTACGGAGACTCCTTTTGATTTTAGAGATGAATGAAGCTCCTGTAACTGATCAAGTCCATTTACTTCAAAAGTCATTAAAAAATGTTCATTGCCGTAATGGTCAAGAAATCCAGAACGCTCTCCTTCTTTAGCTTTCACACAAAAGAAGCTTTGATTGGCAAGGTCAAGTATAGCCTTATCATTATTTCGAAAGTTCTCTACCGCCCCTAACATCTCCTGATACCAATCTGAAGCTATTTTAGGATCTGCAACAGGAACGTACGTAGTTCCTACTCTTTGTAGTAGTGTATTCATTTTTTATTTCCCCTTTAAATTTGTATGCAATATCATTCGTTTGAATTTCTTAAAATGTAACAATTCCTAATCCATTCCCGTCGGGATCAAACAAATCAAAAAATCTCATCCCATCCCCACCATGGATATCACTTACCCTATTTCCCTGTTTGGTTAAGTATGAATGAAAACCATCTACATCATCGCAGTAAAAGTTGAACGCAATATGATTACGTTCTGGCATTTTATCAACCTTATATAAAGTTAATGCAGTTTTCAATTCCCCTTTTTCATCAAAGCGAAAGCCAACATAGTCTCCATCACTGCTTCGGTACACTACTTTAAATGGGAAAGTGTTCATATACCATTTCTCAGATTTTTCAATATCCGTTACTGGGACGAAGACACTATCAATTCTTTTAACAGATTTCATAAAATCACCTCCTTGCCTAAATAACGAAAATAAGGGTTAAAAGGATACGAATGAGTTTAAATTTTTTCCCTTATTGAAAAAATGTTCCCTTCTGGGTCATGTAGTTCGAAAGTGAAATACTGGTCATCATTACTGATTTTCACTCCCCTTGATACAAGAAGATGATAGGTGGTAACAACACTTCTAAAATCATTACTTCTTAATCCAGTCAATAAACGGTTAAGGAGAGAATGTATAGGTTCATCATTATTCATTTGAGCATTTTTCATTTTCGCTAAAGTTGTTCTACCTCGATTTAAAGCAGCTTTTACACCACCAGTGGTCATATGTAACATTCTGGCAATATCCTTCGAACTGTAGCAGAAGTATTCTGTTAGAACGATGACGGCAGTCTGTTTGAATGGTAGAAGAGCTAACAGTATCTCCATTGACTCAATTAAACTGTTATCTACAGTCGACAAAATCTGTTTAGTATCCTCACCTACAACCTCTCTTCTTTTTTTCCGCAGAGTATCTCGCCATTGGTTAGTTGCTGTTTTTAAGAGGTAACCCTTCGGATTGGGGTGATTGGTTAGGTTTGAAGAACGTTTCATAATGTTCATGAGAGTATCCTGATACAAATCATCGCCATCCCAAGGATTCCCGGTTATCATGTAACAATATCTTTTTAAATCTGGTAAGTGGCAATCGAATAGATGATTTACTTGCATTACTTACACTCCTAATTAGATAGTGTCTTTTTATGACACACGTTAATTCGATTATTCTTTCCTTCTACACTTAATAATCAACGTCGTCGGCATCATCTTCGCCTTCTCATACGAATACCATCGATTCGCATGTCTTTCCCGATCCTCATCCGTCAATGAAACATCCTCAATAACTTTTTCGATTTGGAATCCACATTCAATCAATGTATTGATATATGTACCTACTCTGTACTGCTGCATGATCGCAGGCGCATGCCAAGCTACGTGATCATAGGCACCTTCTTCGTGGTAGGTTTTATTGAAATGAAGCTCTTCACCTACCAAGCTAGCCCGACTGTGCAACGGGTGCTCCCAGCTAAAAACGAAAATGCCACCCGGTTTCAAATAGTCGTGGACGTTTGTTAGCGTTTGACGCAAATCGGTCGTCCAACCTAACGCGAAAATGGAATAGACAATATCGAAGTATGAAAGAGGCAGTCCGGGATTTTCCTCCATTGGCGATTCAAATAAATGAACTGGGGCTTTGCTGTCTATCAGCAACTCTTTCGCCGTTTCAATCTGTGTCTTTGAAAGGTCCACACCCCATAGTTCCGCGGCACTCCGAGAATCCATATATTGCAAGGAATGTCCGCTTCCGCAACCAATATCCAATACCTTCATGCCATCTACATCGCCAAGTAAATTCAAATCCTCTTCCCGAGGCGCAAGCGGCCCATATTCCGGCAACGGATTCCGCCCAAAAAACCGTGGCGCCACCTCATCCCAACTTTTTTTGTTCAACAATAGTGATTCATTTCCCATGTTCATCCCTCCAAAAAACGATATGGGAATATACATTCGACAATGAAGACAGGTTTTCCTTTATTTGAAATAAAGGATTTGTGTTCTGCTGCGTAAAAATAAAAAATACAGCCGCTCGCCGGTACATTACCGACAAATGGCTGTAGGTTGTTAGAACACTTCCATTACGCTGTTTTTCGCGCATGTACACTTGTACTTACCTTTCTCCATCGTGTTATCAATTCAATTATTGTAATCATTAACACTAACCAAAAGAAAATATTATCAAAAGAAATTCCAACGGATGATTTCCCCTTAAATATAGTAAAAACAAATATTAACAAAACGAGGTAAATAGTTAGGAATAATTGAGATATAACCTGTTTCTTTTCCTTTGAGTGTTTCGTAGATTTACCCAGCTTATAATGGCTTAAACAATATGTTAAAAAAACAATAATAGCAATTCCTAAAACAGCTGTTTCTCCCTCAGGAAAAAAGTCTTTATAGAGTAAGAATGACAAAGTAAACAATAGTAGAGCCAAGGCAACCTTTTTCACTGATAAACCTCCTTGGTACATTTTCTTTTATCTATCCATTCAACAATGAAGACAGTTTCCCCTTCATTTGAAATAAAGGAATTTGCACTTTGAAAGGAGAATTGATAAATGTAAAGGAGGGGATAGGGTGAATACATATGAGATACGAAAGGCAACTGAGCAGGAAACTTCTACTGTCATTGCTTTATTAAAAGATGTTGCTATTTGGCTACAAAGCAATGACATCGACCAATGGGGATTTTTATTAAAGGGTGGGGAAGATGAGGAAATACGGCAAGCGATCATAGATAACGCCACATATGTAGCTTGTCAGAATGATGAAATCCTTGCTACTTTTACGCTCTACTCACAGCAAAGTGAATGGGATCAGCATATTTGGGGACAGGAAGATATTTCGGACGTTCTCTATCTTCATCGGGTGGCTGTGCGCCCTGAATATATGAAAAATGGGATAGGAAAGGACACCTTGAGTTGGATAGATGAAAACGTATCTAAAACAATCAGGCTTGATTGCGTTGCGCATAATTCGAAGTTATGTGCGTACTACGAAAAGAATGGATTCTCATTGATTGGGACGACAGCGGATGGACATTGTAAATTCCAGAAGATCCATAGGGAAGGAAACGGTAACTAAATGAATGAAACAATTATTGATTTGCAAAACAAAGGAATGATCGGGAACCAAGCGGAAATCAAGCAGCTGACGAGCGGAACAACCGATGGCCGCGTGTATGAAGTTTTAGAAAGTGGCAGTCCTTCTAGCATTTTAAAGTACGATTACCCGATTGCTATTGGGATGGCCGAACGATTTTTAAGTACTTATAAAGACATTGGGCTGTTGCCTGATATTTATTATGTAGATTCGGAAAAGAGATTTTTCCTTTATGAATATTTTGAAGGAACAACTCACGTCAATCGTGGAATGAAAGCAGATTGGATGAAGGTTCTCGTGGAAAGGCTGTTCAATCTTTATCAAAAATACGATCCGCAAGCACCATGGGGTCGATTAGGGGGAACCCCGCGGCAAACGTGGGTTGAGTTCAACAGAATAAGCTTGGAATATGCTTATGAAAATGTCGGGGATCTGTTGCCGCATGAGGATTATGTACGAATGAAAAAAATCGTCGAACGACTCGCGGAGTATGAGCGACAAGAGGAAAAGCATTTGCTCCATGGTGATACAGGCGTCCATAACTTTGTGTTCCATCAGAATCAACTAACGGGGGTGATTGACCCGGATCCTTTGGTCGGACCTGTAATCTATGATTTTACATATGCGTTCTGTTCGTCTCCGGATGATTTGAATATGGAGACATTGCTTAATTCATTTGCCTTATTGAAGAATGTGGAAATGGATCACGATCGCTTAATCGAAGAGGTCGTATTTCAGTTGTATACGCGAATTGGAATATGTAAGAAAGCGCACCCGCATGATTTAGAGGAGTATTTGGATGCATGGGAATACTGGAAACGACAATTGAGTGAAGGAGTACAAGTATGAGTTCGAATGAAAAGTTCAGTGTATTTCTGCAAATTGCAAAGGAATTAAATGCAATCAATATTATTCCTTTACTAATGGGATCGGTTGGGTTGGAAATTGTCACGAAAAGAAATTGGGATGCAAGTGATTTGGATATCCATGTCCCTGGAGATAGCAGGGGGTGGGAAGCACCTGCAGAGACAGCATTACATAATTGGCAAGATATCATGTCAATCATGGAGCAACTTGGATACGAATTAATCGATTTACATGAACATGAATTTAGAAAGAACGACATTTCCGTTGAGTTCGGTATTGTTGATACACTCCCGGATTTTGCAGGTATTCAATTGAACGAGCTGGAAGTGCATTCGACTGAGGGTATAGAGTATTATTTACTATCAGCTGAACAATACTTGGCGGTTTATGAAGCTTCCTCTAAAGATAGTTACAGGGCAGAAAATAATAATTTCAAGGATCTTGAGAAAATCAAATATTTGAAGGGGATATGTGGTGCATTGCAATAAGGTGTTAAATTTCGAAAAATCCATTTACTATTATCTGAATGAATAGTAGAATGTGAGTAGTTGGGAAATTTTTTATTAAAAGGAAGGTGATATCATGAATCGGTTAAAAAATTCATACGAGAACAATAAGATTCACGATGTCCAATTATGTACCTTCCTTTGATGATGAGATATGACTGTCATTCATCCAAGACTATCGTAAATCGATAGTCTTTTTTTCATCCGCGGAGGGCTGGTTAATGGACTCGTTATCCTAACGTCTTTGTTCTTGCAATAGGAGGAAAAGAAAGATGATGAAGTTGTCCATTATGAGAGACTTTCTTGAGTCGGATGCAAGTGAGGTCCTCGTTCATAGTCTGTTAGAAAACTGGGGATTTGAACAGGATTCCGTCCAGTTTTTGAGGGCTAGCAGTAATTTCGTTTTTGTATTTGAAAGAAACGGTGAAAAACACATATTAAGGTTGACGCCAAACGGTGACCGTAATCAGTTGTTGGAGGAAGTTTCGTTCTTGACTTTCCTCGCAAGGAACAACGTCAGCCTGAACGTACCTATCCTGTCGAAGAATGGCAATATGGTTGAGGAAACGAATAGCGAATTAGGTATTTTCCAGGCTGTTGTTTTCCGCTTTCTATCGGGGGCGCAATATGAAATTGAAGAACTATCGGAAAGGCATTTTTTCTTATGGGGAGAAGCTTTAGGGAATCTCCACAATTGCTCAAAGCAGTTTGTAAAAAAGAACAGTGTGCAGAATGATCTTGTTCAACAACTTGCCGAGTTGGATGGCTATTTGCCTCAATGTGAAAGCTTGGCGCGCGAGGAGCTTGAATCAATAAAGACTTGGTTAAAAACACTAGAAATCAATAAAGACAATTATGGAGTCATTCATTATGACTTTGAATTGGATAATCTGATTTGGGACGGCGACAATGTCCAAATGATCGATTTTGAAAGCAGTATGGGACATTGGTACACAGCAGATATTGCATTTGCATTACGAGATTTATTCAATGACAATGTTGATTTCTCAAGCAACTCTTTTCAAACCTTTCTTAAAGGTTATCGAAGTAAAGTGAACGTAACAGATAAAGAACTCAATGCCATTCCTATGTTTTTAAGGCTCCATAACTTGATTACCTTTACCGGCCTGCTTCGTACAGTGGATGTTGAAAAAGACGTGAATCATCCACAGTGGATTGAAGGATTACGTAAGAAGCTGGAGTTGAAAATTGATGATTATAGAGACGGATTCAAACAAAGGGGGAACTCATAATGGGGAATCAGGGATTATTTTTAATCGATCAAAAAGAGGGCTTAAGCTTGGAGTTTAGCAAGTTGGCATCCATGATGAAATATACAAGGTTGACAACATTGGCCGAAGTAAGAGATTTAACCGTGGATGAATTGGATTTCCTCATTAACGACGAGGCCAACTCGATTGGTATGTTGCTCGCCCATATGGTGTCGATTGAAAAAGCATATCAAATCGAGACATTTGAAGATCGTGATTTCACGGAAGAGGATATTCGCATGCTGAACCCAGCACTGGAACTTGGCGAGGCAGCACGCGAACAAATTAAAGGGAATCCAATTGAATACTACCTCGAAGAGCTAGAACAAACGAGGAAGAAGACACTTGACACATTCCAGACATTGCCTGATTCATGGTTATTCGAACAAGCCCCATACTGGGGAGGGCAGCCTATGAATAAATACTTCAAATGGTTTCATGTGATGGAAGATGAATTGAATCACCGCGGGCAAATTCGGGTGATTAAGAAATTGATGGGTGTTTCGGAAAAATAAGTACGAGAACAATGGAGGGGCTAACAATTATGCAATCGGTTAGCCCTTTTTGCGTGAGGATGGAGGTACGTTATGCGGAAAGTAGTAGTGACGCCTTATTCGGAAAGATGGGGTCTTGAATTTGAAGCGGAAGCAAAGGGATTGCGCGAAGTTCTTGGATTGGAATTAATCGAAATCCACCATATCGGCAGCACATCGGTAAGAGGATTATCTGCAAAACTCATTATTGACATCATGCCTATCGTGAAAGATATTTCACAAATCGATCTGTACAACGGTGAAATGGCTGAGATTGGGTATGAGGCAAAAGGCGAGAATGGCATTGCAGGACGCCGGTACTTCCAAAAAGGTGGGGACGAGCGGACGCATCATGTACATATTTACGAAAAGGGTTCATCGGAAATCGAGCGTCATCTTGCATTTCGTGACTTCCTTCGAGCGCATCCTAAGAAGGCGAAAGTGTATGGGGATTTGAAAGAGAAGCTAGCGCTGCAGTTTCCTTATGATATTGATTCGTACATAAAAGGTAAGGAACAGCTTGCATCGCAGATTGAACAGGAAGCGGTCAATTGGTATCGGAAAGTGATGAAAAGGGGATGGGATGATGAAGGGGACGCCTCAATTGCAGATTGAAATGGAATCGTCATTGATTGACCGGGCGGTTGGTATCCGGGTGACAGGACTAAGTAGCGGACAGAAGGTGACGGTTAGATTTCAACGGAAATCGTATGGGGGGAAAACGATTTACTTTATGGAATCTCACGGGACATTCATATCGGATTCGAAAGGAATCGTCGACCTTCAGGAAGTTGCTCCTGTTGAAGGTACATATGAAGGTGTCGATAGGATGGGCCTGTTTTGGTCGATGCAGGTTACGCGTACGGAAGAATACTCAGAGGTGGTAACTACTAAACTACATCCTCAATCCTTAACAATCTTGCTCGAACGTGATGGAGAGGTGATTGACACAAAAGTCATTACACGCAAGTGGGTCGCCGATGAGATAACGAGGACGCCGGTGAATGAGCAAGGCGTGGTGGGAACATTTTTTCATGCAGCCAATTCATCTCCACGACCTACAATCATTGTTGTCGGGGGTTCTGAAGGAGGAATCTATGAGTTTCCGGCTTCTTTATTAGTCTCCCACGGGTTTAACGTACTCGCTTTAGGTTATTGGGGACAAGACCCTCTCCCGAAACAACTCGTTGAAATACCTCTTGAGTATATAGAAGGGGCAATTCATTGGCTGAAGGCCCGACCAGATGTCGCCAAGGGGTGGCTCGGAATGCATGGAACGTCCAAAGGCGGGGAACTTGCTTTAGTAGTAGCTACTCACTTTAAAGACATTACAGCAGTCGTTTCGTTAAGCGGTTCACCCGTCGTCTGTTGCGGCATTGTTCCGTGGACAGACCAAAAAGAATTGCCTCCTTCCTGGACTTACAAAGGGAAAGCAATCCCTTATGCACGCCCGGACAATTCCGTTGAAATTTCGAATAGATGCCTTGCAATGCGGAAAGCGGGGGAGAATCCGCTTCGTATTTGGTATGACTATCTAACTTGCGATCCTCAAATAACAGAACAGGCGACCATTCCGGTTGAAAAGATAAATGGACCGGTATTATTGATTTCCGGAACGGATGACGCCTGTTTTGATTCGGTTCAGTTGAATGAAATGGCAATGGAGAGGCTTCGGCAGTCTAAATTTGAGCATGAATTCAAGCATTTAATATACGAAGGGGCAGGGCATGAAGTGGGAATCCCATTCATTCCTGTAGCTGCCAATCAATTTACCGGCGGAACTAAATATGATACTGCCCAAGCGAGTAAAGATTCCTGGCAAAAGACGATTGATTTCTTTTGGAGGAGTGTTTCAAACCACGACAGAATAAGGATTGAAGGCTAATGAAAATCTTCATCATGGGCATCGTCGCAAGTGGGAAAACGACATACGCGAAGCAATTGTCGAAGCAAATGGATCTGCCTTTTGTTGAATTGGATGGGGTTGTCTATCATAACGTTGATGGCGTTCGTATTAAGCGGACGCCTGATGAACAAGTGCAGATCATTCGCCAAATGGATGCAAAGGGAAGCTGGATTGCGGAAGGAGTGTACCGTCCGTCTTATCACCTCCTTTTGGACTTGGCAGACATCATCATTTGGCTCGATCCACCTTTGTGGAAACGGAAATTCCGGATCTTGAGCAGACATGTGAAGCAAGTGATCGGTGTGGAAGAATGTGCGTATGTACCGGATCTGCAGATGCTTCGCAATATGTATAACTGGACGAAGCGGTTTGAAGGGGAACGGGAAGAGCTGGACGGGCTTCTTCAACCTTATTTGAATAAATTAATAGTCGTGAAGAATGAACCAGCTAAGAATCAAATGCTTATTAGTAGAGTTTTAGGAGGAAACGAATGATGAATATAGAATTAACAAGATTCCGAGTAAAGAAAGGCAAGTCGGAGCGCGTTGATGAGTGGCTAACGTTTTTGAAAGATAATATAAAGGACGTTCTCGTAACCTTAGAGGGTGAAAAAATGTATGTCGAAACGATCTTCAGGGAGCATCTTAACGGTGAGGAGTTTTTGTATTGGTATTCAGTACAAGGTGAAGGTGGACAAGAAGTAGAGCAATCCGAGCATTGGATCGACAAGAAACATTTAGAGTTCTGGGATGAATGTATCGATGAAACGTTTACGCCAGTTGATTTAAAAACAGAAGTTGTGATGATACCTGAAAAGGTGAAAAGTGTGATGAGCTAACGCCTGTTTAGATGTATTACATAGTATGATTATTATTATTGAGATTTTAAAGGAGGCGTTGTGTTATGAAAATGACAAAAGAGCTTAGTGGGGTTTTATTCATCTAAAGGGAGAGCGTATTATTGCCCCCAAAACCTACGTGATCCCTATTATAGGAGAATCATAATTGGAGAATATAACGGAAAAGAATTTAGTTACGATTACAATTGATGAAGTCAGTTTTCATTTACAAGAGCACCATAACTTTTTATGGCTAAAAAAATTGGGCAATGTTTTTTGTGTGTTTGATCAACAAGACTCTGGCAATATTAGCTTTGGCATCGAGAATAACGGGGAAAAGTTTTTTGTGAAATTTGCTGGAGCTAAACCTGAAGACTTTTCTGGCGATCCAGCAGATGCAATTAACCGATTGATAAAAGCCATTCCCGTTTATAAGCAGTTGGAGCATCCGTATTTAATTAGGCTGATAGATCATTTTGCCATCGAGAATGGTAATGCGGCAGTATTTGAGTGGTTTGAAGGTGAATGTCTGCATTCTCATTGGTCTTTTGGCGGGAAGGCAAAGTACACAAATCCCAAATCTCCTTATTACCGGTTTAGGAATCTCGATGTTGAAAAAAGATTGGAAGCTTTAGACAAAATCTTTTCATTTCATGTTTTTGTAGAATCACAAGGATTTGTTGCTGTTGATTTTTATGATGGAAGCATACTGTATGACTTCTTGAAAGATGAAACAAGAATATGTGATATAGATTTTTATCGCAAATCACCTTCAGTGAATGATTTGGGCGAAAATTTCTGGGGTGCAGATCAATCAAAGTCCCCTGAAGAATACGAACTTGGAGCCCCTATAGATTCTAGAACGAACGTGTTTAACATGGGAGCCATAGCATTTGGGCTATTAGGCGGTGAAAGGGATCATTCATTTTCTAAGTGGGAAGCTAATAAAACCCTATATGAGGTGGCAATTAAAGCTGTCAAAAAAAATCGTGATAAACGATACCCGACAATTAATAAATTTTATGAAGAATGGAAGGCTGCTTTACAATAATAGACCTAGATGGGCGATTCTTCAGGAGGAATCGACTTATTATCGGTTTAGACAAATATATACTAGTAACCAACAGTAAAGAAAAGAGATGAATGTATGAAAAACGAGCAAAATCTCGAGAAATACGTAGACCCTGAAATGTACGATCATTTGTATGAAGGTTATCAGAAGGATCTAAGCATTATATTAAAGTGGGCAAAGCCGCATCAAACGATTCTCGAGTTAGCTTGCGGAACAGGCAGACTAACAATCCCGATGGCACAGCGGGGATTCGAAATAATCGGTGTAGACCTACATGAAGGCATGTTGGCACGTGCGAGGCAAAAAGCTGAGGAGCAAGGGGTGACGATTGAATTTATTCAACAAGATTGCACGCAATTGAACATCCCTGTGAAAAGTTCGGTAGCTTTTATGACAGGCAACTCCTTTCAACATTTTTTAACGAATGAAGCGCAGGACGCTTTAATGCAATCTATCCGAAAGCATTTGGAAGCCGGGGGCATTTTCATTTTCGATACTCGAAATCCGGTTTTGAATGAGCTTGCGGTTGTTGATGAGTATGAGGAGAAATACCTTGATAAAAACGGGGATCAGGTGATAGAAAGCCATCGCGATGTGTACGACCATTTGACACAGATCTTGGATTCCCAAACACAGCGTCAAATTTATCGGGATGGCGTGTTAATCGCAGAGGAGCAAGATGGCATTTCCCTCCGCTATTCTTTCCCGCAGGAAATGGAACGATTATTAGCCGCAAATGGGTTTGAAATTGTGCAAGTCTACGGTGATTGGGATGAGAATGAGTTGCAGGCAGATAGTGTTTCTATGGTATATGTGTGTAGAGTGAGCCCTGTATAAGGAGCAGCCATGTCTGAATGTAAACACAGACATGGCTTTTTTATTAGCCTTTGTATTTATCTCTCTCAGCAGTCTCCCGATGATTCGGTGTCATCGGCTCATGATTCGTTTGAAGATTGCCAAGCTCAGCTAATTCCATCGAGATTTCTTCTTTTACTTCCCTGCGGTTTCCCGGCGTTTTTGGATTTGAATATAAATTGCTATGTGCACCTTGTTTCATTATGAAAACCTCCCATATTAATTTGTATTTGCAATCTTAATATGGTCTGGATTACTTTCAGCTATCCTTTTTAATTCATTCGCTCGATCTACAATGAAATTCGTCATATACTTTTCTAAAAACAATCGGTCAGCTATTTTTCCTATGACGCCGAAGGGAGATTTATACGAAAAGGTATCTTTCATTATTGTTCCCGTGCCGCTTTCAACGAATTCATGTGTGTGCGTAAAAGAGTGGAAGGCTCCTTTTACCATGACATCAGTGAATTTGTGAGGTCGATCCATCTTCATTATCTTCGCGGTCAATCTTTGTCTTACTCCAAGATGGACCGCTTCCCAAGTAACAGTATCACCGTTTTCCATGAGTCCAGTCGTCACGCCGGCGATGGCTCTTTCATTGGTTTTTGCCGTTGTTTCCGTATGGACATCTACATCTCTGGCAAGGTCAAAACAGATATGGATAGGTGCATTAATGTGAATTTCGTGTTCGATGATTGGCATAATCTTACCCTTTCAAAAATCGGAATTTGAATGCACTTCCAATTTACTGTTCTGTTGATTAAAAGTCCATTCATCTTCTTTGCAACTCCAACCAATGTAATGACAGTAAATATGTAAGTTGAAGATGAGATGTAAGAGTGAAAAAACAGACCTTAGGCATCCGGCCTAATAGGTCTGTTTATACAGTCTTCTTAGCTGTCATTACTCGGAAAAGCAAAGGTTGACGCAGATTCGCTATTTTCTTCAAACCACTTTTCTGAAATGGTTTTGGTTTTGGTGAAGAAGCGGACATGTTCAGGCCCGAACATATGCCCCTCGCCGAATCTGGACCGTTTCCAGCCGGCAAAGTTATGGTAACCCACAGGAATGGGAATGGGTACATTTATCCCGACCATGCCGACGTCAATTTCCATTATGAATTTGCGTGCGGCCGCCCCGTTATTCGTATAAATGGTCACACCATTGCCAAGCTCATGCGCATTAATTAGGTCGATTGCTTCCTCTAAAGAATTTACCCGGACGACATTTCGGGCAGGACCAAATACTTCTTGCTCATAAATTTCCATTCCGGGTTTAACGTTGTCCAGTAGAGTAGGACCCAGATAGAAGCCGTTAGAGTTTTTATTGATGTCTGGGTTGCGGCCATCGCATACTAGCGTAGCGCCTTCCTCTAGGCTGCGGTCGATAAAGCCGATGATTGCGTCCTTTGACTGCTTTGTAATAACAGGTCCGAAGTCAACATCTGCATCTGTGTAAGGCCCCACTTTTAACTTTGCAATTTTTTCAGCCAGTATGTCTACAAGCTTGTTTGCGGTTTCTTCACCAACGGGAATGATTGTCGAAATGGCCATACAGCGTTGGGAAGCAGCTCCATAAGCAGCGCCTAAAAATGCGCTTGCGGCCTGTTCCAGATCGGCATCGGGCATGACAATCATATTGTTTTTACCGCCACCTAGTGCCGTAACACGCTTGCCGTATTTTGAGGCGGTTGTGTAAATATACTCGGCGACTGGCGTGGAACCGACAAACGAAATGGCTTCAATAGCGGGGTTTTCCAATAGTTCGTTCACCGCATCCTTGTCGCCATTGATGACTGTCCATACACCATTCGGCAAACCGGCTTCTTTCCACAGTTCCGAAAAATACAATGCGGAGCAAGGTACACGCTCGGAAGGCTTTAAAATGACGGAATTGCCGACTGCGACCGCCATACTTGTCATGGCAAGCGGTACCATCACCGGAAAGTTGAATGGGGATATCGCTGCAACGACGCCGAGTGGCACTTTTGCCGAATAAGCATTAATATTTCCGCCGACATTGACGGAGTACTCACCTTTTAATAAATGAGGGGCATTGATGGCTAAATCTACAGATTCCAGGCCACGTGTAATTTCACCCTTCGCGTCCTCGACTGTTTTCCCGCTTTCGGTACAAATGATATCGATGAGTTCATCCATGCGTTCGGTCATCAATTGACGAAACTTCATGACAATCTCAACACGTTTGCTGACTGACAGAGCACGCCAAGCTGGAAAGGCTGCTTGAGCAGTTGCAATGGCGCCCTGCACTTCCTCTTTTGTTGCAAGAGGGACATGTGCGATCACTTCACCTGTACTTGGATTGAAAACATTTGAGAAGTGACCACTTGTGCCGGCCACGATTTCACCATTAATAAAGTGCCCTAGTTCTTTTACCTCTGTATTCGTCACCATTTATTCATTTCCCCCTTGTGGCAGCAGCTCATGTAACGCGTGTGTGAGCTTTTCGACAATCAAATCTTTTTCTGCCAACGAAATAATTAGTGGTGGAGCAATTGTTAAAACATTGTTGAAACCTGCAACCGTGACACCATTTTTCCCGATGATTACCCCTTGTTCTTTACATAGAGAAATGACCTTGTTGACAGCCGTCACGTCAAGTGGCGCTTTGCTGCTCTTGTCACTTACAAGCTCAATGCCGATCAGTAAGCCTTTCCCGCGAATGTCGCCAACATTTGGATGATCCTTTAAGCGTTCTTGCAGTTCTGCATGAAGAATAGCGCCCATTTCTTCTGAGCGGGCGAATAAATTTTCCCTTTCCAGGATTTCAATATTTTTGAGGGCAACTGCACAGGCCGCTGGAGAACCACCGAATGTGTTGACGTGTCGGAAAAAGTCATACTCCTCGCTCCCTACAAAGGCCTCATAGATTTCACGGCGCACTGCTGTAGCAGATAGCGGCATATATGCGCTTGTTAAGCCTTTTGCCATTGTGACAATATCCGGCTGAATGCCATAGTTCTGGAAGCCGAATGCTTTTCCTGTACGACCGAAGCCGCATATTACTTCATCGAGAATGAGCAATGCCCCATGCTTTTCACAGACGGCTTTTACCCCGCGTAAATAATCCTTATGCGGCATAATCACGCCGCCGCCCGTAATAATGGGCTCGAGAATAATGCCTGCAATCGTATCGGACATTTCCCACGTCATGACATTATCAATCGCCTGAACAGATGGCAGGGAAGCCGGCTCAGTAATATGTTCTTCGTTTGCACGGTAGGCATCTGGCGGTGCAACATGAATGAAGCCGGTTGCTAACGGTTCGTATTTATATTTGCGCTGGGCTTGCCCTGTTGCCGCTAACGCCCCCATTGTACTGCCGTGGTAGGCCCTATAGCGGGAGATGAATTTCGTTCGATTGGTGTGACCTTTCTGTTGATGGTACTGACGTGCGATCTTGAAGGCGGTCTCATTCGCCTCTGAACCACTATTGGAGTAAAAGACAACATAATCATCACCTAATAATTCGCTGATCTTTTCGCTTAGTTGGATGGCAGGGACGTGCCCGACGGATAGGGGGGTATAGGCATTTTCCAGTAATTGCTCGTAAGCGGCTTTAGCGAGTTCCTCACGACCGTAGCCGACGTTCACACACCATAAACCGGACATGGCATCCAAGTAACGTTTCCCGTCAATATCCGTTACCCAAGCGCCTTCCGATTTCTGAATGATTGACGTAGCTTTCGGGTTGTAGGGCTTCATGGCATGCCATACATACTGCTCATCTTTTACTTGCCAATTTTGACTTGTTAAGTTCGTCATGGAAATCATCACTCCTTCATTTTTCTTTTGCTATCAATCCACAACTCAACTTCCTTAGAAAACAGCGTTATCTACACAGCCACTTATTATATAAACAACATTTCGTGAATATGCGCTTAGCCATATTTTTTTAAGTCTTATATTCACTTACTCCGAATACACTTAGTTAATAGTTCTTATAAGTAGCGGTTAATTCAATATCTATGAAAGAGAGGACGTGCATATGTATCCATGCAATAGAAGTCGATTGCAGTCATTAGTTGAACGGTTCAGTCAGTTTGGCGCCACGGCAAACGGAGGCGTAACTCGTCTGTCCTTGTCAAAAGAGGATATTTTGGCCAGAGACTGCTTTATTGAAATATGTAAAGAGCTTGGAATGGATATTCAAACAGATGATATGGCCAATATCTATGCGACACTGCCGGGGAAGAAAGATTGTCCGCCAATTGTAATCGGATCGCATCTGGATTCCGTTGAAAAAGGCGGCAGGTTTGATGGTGTGTTAGGCATTTTAACAGGAATAGAGGCCATACGGACATTAAAGGATAACGACATTGAGCTCGACATTCCATTAATGCTTGTAAATTTTACAAATGAAGAAGGGGCTCGCTTCGATCCGGCGATGATGAGTTCCGGGGTCATTGCGTCTAAGTTCAGTAGAGAAAAGATGCTGAGCTCTACCGACAAAAACGGCATTACTTTTCAAGAAGCCTTACAGGCGAGTGGGTATGAGGGGGAGCAGGAAAATCGTTTGACAGAAGCCCTTGCTTATATTGAGTTGCATATTGAACAAGGTCCGGTGTTAGCTGCTAAGCAATGTGATATTGGGGTGGTAGAAGGCGTTTTAGGCATGGTGTGCTATGAAGTTACCGTTACAGGTGAATCAAATCATGCTGGCACTACGCCTATGTCGATGCGCAAGGACCCGATGATTGTGGCATCCCGTTTAATTTCGTCCTTGCACGAGCAGTTGAGCAAAATCGACGAAGAGCTTGTGTTCACTTTTGGGCGTATGCATGTTATGCCAAATATCCATACAGTCATTCCGAACAAAGTAGTTTTTACCATTGATTCGCGTCATCAATCTCCAGAGGTGATGAGTCAAGTTGAGAAAGTATTAACAGGAGTAGCCTCAGAGGAAGACGGTTGCCTCATTCGACCGGTTAAGCTATGGGGGCGAGAGACAGTATTCTTTGATGAAGCTATTTGCAATGAAGTGGAAAAATCGTGCGCTGACTATGGTTATTCCTTTCACAGGATGTTTAGCGGGGCGGGACATGATGCGCAATATATTGCGAGTTTCATCCCTTCTGCAATGATTTTTGTGCCAAGCATCGGCGGGAAAAGTCATTGCGAGGAAGAAGAAACAACATTTGAAGACTGTGCAAAGGGAGCAGACGTGTTATTGGAAACCGTGTTGGCACTACAAACGAAGCTCAGCATGGGCGATAGATATACACTAAGCCAATGATGTATGGGGTGCTTCGTTGGAATGAACTCGAGTACTGGCAAATCTAAAAACTTACAGTCATTAATCGAAAGGTGAGGATAGTATGAAAAAAATCATTACAGGCGGAATCATCGCGACAGCTTCAGATTTGTATGAGGCAGATATCTTAGTTGAAAACGGCAAGATTGTACAAATCGGAAAAAACCTATCAGCTGACGGAGCGGAAGTTGTAGATGCAACAGGCAAATATGTGATGCCAGGCGGAATTGATCCACATACGCATTTGGATATGCCGTTCAACAACACGGTAACAGATGATGATTGGAAGTCGGGTACAATTGCAGCTGCCTTTGGTGGGACGACTACCATCTTAGATTTCTGCTTATCTGCGGGTGAAAAGAAACTTGCAACGGCTGTGGAGAAGTGGCATGAAAAAGCAAAGGGAAATTCTGCCGTTGACTACGGCTTCCATTTAATGATTAGTGATTTAACGCCGGAAACAGAGGCTGAGTTGCCTTTGTTGTTAGAGCGTGAAGGGATTACTTCTGTCAAAGTGTTCATGGCGTATGCGAAAGAATTCCAGGCGTCTGATCGTACGCTGTTCAAAGCCTTTAAAATTGCAAAAGACGTAGGTGCTGTAGTGATGGTGCACTGTGAAAATGGCTCAGTCATTGACGAATTAGTAGAGGAGGCGAGGCAAGCCGGACAGACAGCGCCAATCTATCACGCACTGACACGTCCCGCAGAAGTAGAAGGTGAGGCGACGAAACGGGCCATTGAACTGGCGCATATTGCAGGTGCAAAACTATACGTTGTCCATGTGACGTGTAAAGAGGCATTGGATGAAATTATTTCAGCGCGTGAAAAGGGCTATGACGTGTATGGGGAAACATGTCCACCCTATTTAACGCTCGATCAGTCAGCGTTAGCACAGCCAGGCTTCGAAGGAGCTAAATATGTTTGGTCACCGCCACTTCGTCCGAAATACCATCAAGAGCATTTATGGAATGCGTTAAAAGCCAAGCAATTGCAAACAATCGGCTCTGACCAATGTTCTTTTAGCTTTAACGGTAAAAAGAGATTAGGGCTGAATGACTTCTCCAAAATTCCAAATGGTGGGCCGTTTATCGAAGACCGTTTCAGCATTTTATATTCTGAAGGCGTGGCGAAAGGACGGATTTCCATACACGACTTCGTTGATATGATTTCGACAAGTGCTGCAAAGATCTTCGGTTTATACCCGCAAAAAGGAACGATTGCTATAGGATCTGACGCAGATATCGTAATTTTTGATCCTGACAAAAAACGCAAAATCTCTGCAGAAACCCACCATATGAATGTCGATTACAATCCATATGAAGGATGGGAAGTTACAGGGGAGCCAATCAGTGTTCTTGTACGTGGTGAATACGTTATTAAAAACAGACAATTCGTAGGCGCATTAGGCAGTGGCCGTTATATTAAGCGTGCCTTACAGAAGGCGGCTGCTGAACGGATCAACGTCTAAATCTCAATCCATTAGGGGGGAATGGTTTAATGAGTTCTCAACTCGAACGTAATTTTGTGGAAATGACGGGCAGGATGACGAAAAATGAAGCGATGGAAGAAGCTAATCGCTGTCTGTACTGTTACGACGCACCTTGTATAACAGCTTGCCCAACAAGTATTCAAGTTCCGAATTTCATCAAAAAAATTGCTTCCGGAAATATGAAAGGTTCGGCTAAGACGATAATGGACGCCAATCCAATTGGTGCAAGCTGTGCGCGGGTATGCCCAACCGAGATATTATGTGAAGGGGCTTGTGTGCTGAATTCTTCAACCAAGCCTATCAAAATAGGACAACTGCAACGTTATGCAACAGACTGGGCAATGGAAACAGGCGTAGAACTATTTAAAAAAGGTGAACCAAATGGATATAAGGTAGCGATTGTGGGCTCTGGTCCGGCGGGCTTGTCAGCGGCGCGAGAGCTTAGTCGATTCGGTTATAGTGTCACGATTTTCGAAGCGGAGGCAAAGGCAGGTGGCTTGAACACGTATGGCATCGTGTCTTTCAGATTGCCGAATGAAGTAGCGGATTGGGAAGTGGCCCAAGTTGCAAAGCTTGGTGTGGACATTAAAACAAACACAAGAGTAGGCGTGGATATTTCTGCCGAGGAAATTTTAACGCAATTTGACAGCGTTATTTTAGCGGTTGGGATGGGGTCCGTACCTAACCTTGGCATTGAAGGTGAGGAACTGGAAGGCGTCCATGATGCTATTGAGTTTGTAAAGCGTACGAAAATGGGTGTGCTGACAGAGGACTTAATCGGAAAACGTGTTGCGGTCATCGGTGCTGGAAATACAGCGATAGACGGGGCGACTTGTGCTGTGCGGCTAGGTGCTGAGCAAGTTGACATTCTTTATAGAAGAACGGAAAAAGAGATGACTGCCTACCAATATGAATATGAATTTGCTAAGCAGGATGGCGTTGGATTCAAGTGGCTGACAGCGCCGAAGCGAATTATTGGTGATGAGGCAGGGAAAGTAGTGGGCCTTGAGTGCGTGAAGATGAAGCTTGGAGAAGCAGGAGCAGATGGCAGGCAACGACCAGAAGAAATCAAGGGATCTGAGTTTATCATACAGGTGGACGCAGTCATCAAAGCCATTGGACAAACGCGTTTAGTCCCGCTTATTGAAGCGTTCGGATTGCAGCATACGAACGGAGTCGTAGACATTGATGAAAAGACTATGCAAACGTCTAATGAGAAAGTGTTTGCCTGTGGAGATGTTGTCTTCGGCAACGGCCAAGGTGAAGCGATGGTTGTAACAGCTGCACAGCAAGGAAAAGATGCTGCGACGATCATTCATGAGCGTTTAAGAAAACCGCGCGAGATCGCATAGGGGGGATACTATATGGCAGACTTACGAATTGACTTAGCGGGGATTAAATCACCGAATCCATTTTGGCTAGCATCAGCACCACCGACTAATTCGGGCTATCAAGTGCAACGGGCATTTGAAGCGGGCTGGGGCGGAGCAGTATGGAAGACGCTAGGCGAACCAATATTGAATGTTTCATCGCGCTTTGCTGCTGTCAGCTTCAATGGACAAAGAGTAGCCGGCTTCAATAATATTGAACTGATTACAGACCGTCCATTAGAGGTTAATCTGAAAGAAATTCTTGAGACGAAAAAAAGGTTTCCCAATCACGCCATTATCGCATCCTTAATGGTCGAGCCACAGCAGGAAAAGTGGCATGAAATTGTCAAGAAAGTAGAAGCTGTCGGAGTTGATGGGCTAGAGCTGAATTTCGGTTGTCCGCATGGAATGGCGGAACGGGGAATGGGATCTGCCTCTGGTCAAGTCCCTGAATTGGTTGAAAAGCAGACCTATTGGGTGAAGGAAGTTGCACGCACACCTGTAATCGTCAAGCTGACGCCGAATATAACCGATATTACGGTGACTGCAGAAGCAGCAGTGCGCGGCGGGGCAGATGCTGTCAGTATGATAAATACGATCAACAGCTTAGCAGGTGTCGATCTGGATACATGGAATACGGTGCCGCATGTTGGCGGGAAAGGGGCGCATGGCGGATACTGCGGACCTGCAGTCAAGCCGATTGCGCTAAACATGGTCGCCGAATGCGCGCGGAATCCACTCGTCAATGTTCCCATATCAGGAATCGGCGGAATTTCAAACTGGCAGGATGCTGCAGAATACTTGCTGATGGGTGCAACGGGCGTACAAGTTTGTACAGCGGCGATGCACCACGGATTCAGTATTGTCGAAGATATGATAGATGGGCTAAACAATTATTTGGACGGGAAGGGCATTGCCAGGGTGATGGACTTGCTCGGTCAGTCCGTGAAGCGCTATTCTGACTGGGGCGACTTGGATCTGAATTACAATATTGTTGCTCAAATCAATAATGATGTCTGCATCAACTGCAATAAGTGCCATATTGCATGTGAAGATACGTCACATCAATGTATTGACCTGTACACAGAGAGTGGTCGTCCAATGTTGAAGGTACGCGAAGAGGATTGTGTTGGCTGTAACTTATGCGCAATTGTATGTCCGGTAGACGGTGCAATTTCGATGATTGAAAGAAAGTCTACGATTCCCCCGATGACCTGGAACGAACGACAAGCACTTATCAGCAATTTTACCCGATGATCAACAGCTTGAATTTTGGCCCTAAATAATTGGTTGTGCATTAACTGGAAATTCAATTTTAGGAGAGACGAGAATGGCGAATGGTGGAGATTATTTAAAATCCCCAGACTTGCTTCCAGTGACACATCAAAAAAGAATCGTTGGCACATTTGGTTTTGCTGTTATCTGGGTAGGAATGGCAATTGTTTTAGCCGCCTTTGCAATTGGAGGCTCGGCTATTATGAGTCTGTCATTGCCGATGGTGATTTTAGCGACTTTAGCAGGTTCCGTATTAATCGGCGTATTCATGACATTAATCGGTGATATTGGCGTTGAGCACGGCTTGTCCTTCCCGGTGTATATGCGAGCCCCGTTTGGTACAATCGGCACGCATGTACCTTCGCTTGTCCGCGGAGTGACAGCAGCTTGTTGGTTCGGCCTTAACACCTATTTTGGCGCGATGGCCATCAACGGGATATTGAATTTATTATTCGACTTCAATAATTGGTATCTATGTTTCCTTGTATTTGCGGCATTACAGTTGTTCAACACAGCGCTTGGCATTAAATCCATTGAGCGTTTTGCCGATTTTGCAGCGCCGGTTATTATTTTAATATCGTGCTGGATGTACATTACGCTTGCCGATCAAGCGACGGTTCAAGGGAAAGATGTATGGGCTTGGGTGGAATCTCCGACAACAGGGATAGCGGCTTTTACAGCTTTCATGGTTGTGATGATGGCGAACATGGGGTTCTGGGCGACATTGGCAGCTGATATGCCGACACTGTCACGTTTCTTTAAAGCACCAAAAAATGAACGCAATTGGTTTAAGCGCAATAAAACACAGTTAGTCGGCTCATTGATCGTGATGCCGCTCACCAATACATTTATCGTAACGATAGGGGCAGTGGCTTACATGGCAACGGCCTCAGCTGATCCGATAAATGCCTTGATGAATAGTGCAAGTGGAATTGTGCTGGGGGTTTTATTGCTGATGATTGTGTTGGCGCAATGGTCAACAAACACTTCTGCAAACGTTATCCCTGCAGCAACGATTTTCTCGAACATCGGTGGACCGAAAGTGCCATTCTGGGCTGCTGTCATCATCGCGGGGATAATTGGGGTTGTAGCACAGCCCTGGAATCTGTTTGACGTGTTGGTCAACGTGCTATTAATCATTGGCGGTATATTAACAGCAATTGTGGGGATTTTGTTCGCCGATTATTATTTAATCCGTAAACGTCGTGTGAATGTAAAAGATCTGTACGAATTAGACGGCCAATACAAGTATATGCGCGGCTTTAACTTAGCGGGGCTATTTGCTTGGGTGATTGGTGGAGCGATAGCGAATATGTACCCGACGTATTCTTCATTGGTTGGCTTTTTCGTTGGGGCGATTGTCTACTATGTGTTGGCAAAATATTGGTGGTTTAAGAAGTACCCGCAAGCTGAACTGGATAATCCGAGTGATGCGGAGTACTTAGGGCTTACAGTTGGTCACGACTGGGACGATATCGTCATGCAGGAGATTGATGGTAAAGGTTCTAACTAGAAAAGCGGGGTGTTTGTATGTCTGATCATTTGTTAAGTTTGGATGAAATGAAACAAGTTGATGACTATATAGCCAGTGGCTTTAAGATCCATTCCGTACGTGAAAACTTAAGTGGCACGTTCGTGGAGTTTAAACAGCAGGAAGAAGAAGTTTGTTTACAGATTACGACTGCCGAAGCACGAAAATATTTTGCGGCAAAGCTTCTGGAACAAACGTTGAAGCAAGAAGATACGCCAATTTAATAGGAAGTGGTGAAGACTCTATTCTCGTACGTACTAGAATAGAGTCTTAGCTATGAATATGAAGCTTGAGCGGCCATATACACGTTTTCTCCTTCTCTCTTGGCAACACCGCAATAAGCGGATCCCCGGATAATTAGTATTGAATTGCAGCCTTTACGAGCGCTAAATCATCCACTAATAACCCATACAAATTAGGTCGGCGCCTAACGGCAAGCGGGTGGTAGGCGACAGTTGCCCGATAGCCCTTCACATCATGCCAGCTGCCCCGCAACCCTTTTACATCGACTTCCGCATTTTCGAAAAAGGATTGCACGGCCACATTGCCCATGCAAATAATAAGTTCAGGTTTCTGCAGTTTGACCTGTTCATCCAGATGGCGATGCATGCAGATTTCCCGGGTCCGTTCTTTATCGTATTTTCGGATAGGCCTTCTTTTTAATATGTAGGTTATATAGATAAGTTCTTTATTCAAACCAGCTTCATGAACGGCTTGCTGCAATGTTTGCCGCGTGCCGCACACCATCGTTTTTCCTTCACGGTCCTCCCGAGCGCCCGGATTATCGAGAATCACCATAATCGGAGCTTGTGGATTTCCCTCTCCCCATACCATTCGCGTACCTTGTTCAAAGAGTCCGCATTCCTGGCAATTGATCTGACATTCGGGCGTCGGATCTTCTGGCCAAATTTCAGGACAAAAAGGCTTCATTTTTATCACCCTCCTAACATGTTAGCGTACCCGTACTTAGCTGTTTCATGCGGTTTGCTATCCCCGAAATACAAATCATTATTGGCCAAAAACCTTAAGTTTTAACTTGTATTTAAAAGTAAAATGGATTTTGAATACGATCTTCTTCCCATTCTTTTAATGCAATACGATACATTGCTTTTGCGTGAATATGGTCATGCCAAATAAATCTTCTTAATACTTTTAGAAGCGACCACTGTTCCCCGTAGCTTCCATTAAACGTTTTATTCTCCAAAAAACGATCTATATTTTCTATTGCTTTAATAGCTTGGACTCTATTTTCATGGATGTTAGCCAAATTACTAAGCTTCACCCCAATTTCTCCTACATAGTAATTGGTTACATTGTTTGTGTGCACGTACATCTCCTTGGAAGTCCGCGGAACAGCCCCGTAGAATGACATTCTTTCCTTTAGAGGAGTGAAATTTTTATTTGGAATCGAGTCGTAGAGCATCTGAAAATCATTGGCAGATTTTAATACACGATTTTTAATTAATTCATATTCTTGCTCTGAAAGAGGAGCTTGCTCAGACAAGAAAATTACGTCTGAATCAGCTTCATGAATACGTAAGCTACTTTTATTATATTGAACAATGACAGATTCAACTATATCCGTTTCCGAATAATCAATGCCAGCCCATTTGCAATATCTTTTAATCTCATTGGGGAATTTAGAAAGCGCTTCATTCTGGTCTTTCCCTCTTGTATACGCTCCAGGAAAGCTTTCAGAGTACATTAAATAACCTTCGTCATTGTACTCTATTACAATATTATTTTTAATTTTATCCATCTACTTCATCCTCTCTAAAATCCTAAATATTGATACGTTGTTAAGAAACGATAAGTTTCATTAATTAGAAATGAGCGAAAATAGCTTAGTTTTTAAAAAGGAGAACATGCCTTCGATAGCGAATTATTCATTTAGAAAGGGGAGGTGAGTGTGTGGAGGCTTTATTAGTTATTGACGTGCAGAATGGAATCGTTGAATTCGGTGATTTCACGAATGAGTTGAATTTGATGAAGCATGTCATTGAGGATTTTAAGAGTAAGGGAAAACCGGTCATTTTTGTGAGGCATTTCGATAAAGAGGAGGAAAGTCCACTTTTCAAGGATTCAGCAGGTTCTGAACTGCATCCATTTTTAAAGGATTATGCGGAGCATGTTGTTGAAAAATGGACGCCGAGTGCATTTTTTGAAACGGAGCTGGCAGGTTTGTTGGAGAAATTCGGGGTCCAACATGTATTCATAACCGGCTTCAATACTGAATTCTGCTGTATGTTTACGGCAATTTCGGCATTCGATCGCGGATACAAGGTGACATTTATTGAGGACGCGACCGGGACTGCAAGCACAGCCGAATCGTACGATATGCCGGGACTGGATATTCGAGATTTTGTAGGTACAGTGTTGCATTGGTCGGATGTGATTGAAGTATTGGATTATGAGGAGTATGTGGAAGTGTACAAGTAAGGGGGGCAACCATGTTACCACAGGAATTAGCTGTTGAGAAAATTTGCGGTAGCTTGAAGGGGGACCCTCTTGTACAAGCAATCTTTCTGAAAGGTTCAATGGGAAGAGGGGAGCATGATGCACATTCGGACATCGATTTGTATTGTTTGGTGAGCGAGGAGGATAAGAAAGAATTTCTCGCAAACCGAGTGGAGCATTTGCAGGCGTACCGCGACATCATTCTAATGGAAGATATTTTCATTGTTGCCCCTCAGATTATCGCCGTGTTTGATGATTTGCTGCATATTGATTTATTCACGGTGACGAAGGAATCGTTTGCTAGTGGCGACCATTTCAAGGTGCTGTATGATCCGCATGATTTGATGGATGGTTTTATGGAGATGCAAGGACTGGCGCTGACGGAAGATGAATTTCGAGATGATGTCTTGGATGTAGGTTGGTTTTTATTTCAATACTCGAAATCTGCAGCTAGGGGAAATGACATTTGGTCGGTGCGAATGCTGACGAATGTCGTGCATCATCTAGGGAGGGTGTTGATCCAGCGGTACGCGCCCGAACGCGCGAAGTTAGGGTTGAAGACGATGGAGCGGTCATTGCCGGAGTCGGTTGTAGCGGAGTTAACGGAAATCATGGAGTTCATTACACCTGGGAAACATGCGCAGGCAGTTACGCGGATTGGCCAATTGATGCATCGAGAGTATGAATGGATCCGGTTGCATTGGAATGAAGAAAGTGAACAGATGAAGTTTGTACGAAGAATGATTGATAACTATGTGGGGGAAAGGATGGGGGAAGAGGTATGACACAAGTTTGTGTGATTAGTATTCATGTACCGGAGATGAAGAAGGCCATTGATTTTTATACGGAGGTCTTAGGGTTTGAAGTGAACAAGGAGTACGGGCCGAAGATTGTAACACTTGTGCACGAGGGATTGCCGATTGTTGTGGAGGAGTCGGAGAGTGTTTCAAATGAAGAGGCTTCGGGGATTGTGTTAACGCTGAAAACAGACGACATCTATGAAACAGTTGGAGCTTTAAAGGAACATGATGTTGAGTTCATTATAGGGGAGCCGGCCCCTTGCCCACCGGGGAAATATATCAGTTTCCGTGACCCGTTCGGGAATGTGTGGGAGTATTTGCAGTTTGATTGAATTGTTAGAATTTAAATGGATGAATATGCTAAACTTACAAATAGCGGAATACTATAAGAGGAGTTGACTCATATTCATCCATAAATTTCGAAAGGCACCCCTATTGTTAGAAGGGCTGGAGGCAGCGATGAGACGGCTGCCGAGTTACCATGAAGCAATTCCTGTTTTGCGTTCAAAGCATGTAGCGGTGCAAGCCGGATTTGGCGGTGAGCAGGAGTTGGACAAGGTGTTTGAGAGCTATGCTTTTTCAATGAAGCATGGTATTTTTCACGATCTATCACTTGCCTCCAGTACATACTTTCAAGTTAACACGCTGTTCATCACCCCATGGTATGCAGTTTTATTTGAAGTGAAGAACATCGCGGGTGAATTGACGGTGACGGAAAATCCTCCACAACTGATCCGCGTGCTGGATTCGGGTGAGGTGAGCGGGTTCAAAAGCCCGATTGCCCAGTTGGAAAGCAACTGTGAACTGTTTCAAGACTGGCTGTACAGCCGAAATATTTCATTGCCGGTATACGGCGCCGTCGTCCTCGCGTATGCGAGGCAACGCATCGAAGTATTCGACACGAACATCCCTGTTTTATTCCCAAGCGCGGTCCCCACATTTATCCGCAAACTCCCAACAACCTCCCCATTGTTGGATGACGACACTTTCACCGACCTTGTATCGCAGCTCAGCAGCAGCCATCGCGAATTCATTCCTTCTCCTATTTGTGAGACGTATTCCATTCGTCGTAGTGACATTCGAACGGGCGTGATTTGTTCGGAATGCAAGACATTGGGGATGACTTGGCATAAACGGAAATGGGAATGCATGAATTGTGGCTTCCGATGTAGTGAAGCACACATACAAGCGATTCGTGACTGGTTTTTATTGTTTGGCGGAAAAATGACGAATAAGGATTGCAGGGAGTTTCTCCATCTAGAAAGACAGCAAAATGCGAATCGACTACTTCGAGATATGGATTTACATACCGAGGGAGCAAATCGTAATCGAACCTACACGATGTGGCTACCAGCAAACCACAAAAAGCGCACATAATCGTGCGCTTTTTTGTTCGGGAATTGCTGAGTGGTGATAAAAGCGTTCCGAGTGGTGATAAACTCCGTTTAAGTGGTGATAACCTCTATCTAAGTGGTGATAAGTTGAAAGTTGTCTAGAAACTCTCTTTGTTGTCTCCGCTGGGAAGAGGTTTTTCTGTTGGAAATTGCTGAGTGGTGATAAAAGCCTTCCGAGTGGTGAAAACACCCTTCTGAGTGGTGATAAACTCCGTTTAAGTGGTGATAACCTCCGTTTAAGTGGTGATAACCTCAATCTAAGTGGTGATAAGTTGAAAGTAGTCTAGAAAATCTCTTTGTTATCTCCGCTGGGATGAGGTTTTTCTGTTGGAAATTGCTGAGTGGTGATAAAAGCGTTCCGAGTGGTGATAACACCTTTCTGAGTGGTGATAACCTCTATCTAAGTGGTGATAAGTTGAAAGTTGTCTAGAAACTCTCTTTGTTGTCTCCGCTGGGATAGGTTTTTCTGTTGGAAATTGCTGAGTGGTGATAAGAGCGTTCCGAGTGGTGATAACATCCCTCTGAGTGGTGATAAAGCCACTCTAAGTGGTGATAACCTTGTTCTAAGTGGTGATAACGCCGCCCCAAGTGGTGATAATCTTTTCCAACCCCGCTTCACACCATTATAATGAAGGAAGAAAGGGAGTGCATCGGATGGATATGAATATTTTCATTGTGGAGGATGATCAGGCAATCTACAATTCCCTGAAAGAGCGGCTTGGGCAGTGGTCGCTTCATGTGTCGGGGCCGGAGGATTTTCATGATGTGATGAAGTCTTTTATTCAAACAAAACCGCATCTTGTCATACTTGACATACAACTTCCCGCGTATGATGGGTTTCATTGGTGCCGGGAGATCCGAGCGGTTTCGAAGGTGCCGATCATCTTTCTGTCGTCGCGAGATCATCCGATGGATATGGTGATGGCGATGAATATGGGGGCGGATGATTATATTCAAAAGCCTTTCCATACGGATGTGCTGCTTGCGAAGGTACAAGCAACACTACGCCGGACATATGCGTATACGGAAGAGCCTGTAGATGTGTTCGAGTGGAATGGCGCGATCATCGATATGAAGCGAGGCGTTATCCGGCTCGACGGAAATGAAGTGGAATTGACGAAAAATGAGTTTTTCATCTTAACGGTCCTTGTTGGTTCAAAGGATGAAATCGTGTCGCGTGAAGAGTTGATCCGTAAGCTTTGGGATGATGAGCGGTTTGTGAACGACAATACGTTGACGGTCAATGTGACGCGACTGCGCCAAAAGCTTGGGGACATCGGACTTGGTGACGCGATTGTCACCAAAAAAGGAATGGGTTATATGGCGGTCAGCTTGTGAGGGGGATACGATGTTCATTGCATATTTGAAGGATATGAAAAGCTGGATACTGCTGTTCGTCGCATCTCTTGCAGTAGCAGACGTCTTAGTGTGGGTAGATAAAGGAATTTCAATGAGAGTGAGCTCCCTCATTTACCTCAATCTGTTGCTCATTGCTATTTTCATATTATTTTTCATTTGGCGTTATAAAAAGGAGACGCAATACACGAGGGGACTTCTAAATATAGCTGAAGACCGTTCGCTTGATTGGCAGGAAGGGCTTCCGGAACCGCTTTTCGCACGTGACGAAACGATCAATGAACTGTTGCGGCAAGTGGCGAATGATCAGTTGAAGAAGCTCTCGGAAGTGAAGGCTGCAAACCTAATGGAAAGCGATTATACCGCGGCATGGGTGCATGAAGTGAAGGCCCCGCTGACCGCAATGAAAATGACGATTGATGCAAATCGGCAAGATCCTGCCATCCGGAAAATCGAGGCGGAATGGCTGCGGGTTCACCTGCTCATTGACCGCCAGCTTTACATATCGCGATTACCAACACTCGGAACGGACTATGTGTTGGAGAAAACCGGCATACAGCAATTGGTTACCCCTGAAGTGCGCGAGCTTCGTTCTTGGTGCATCGAAAAGAATATCGCCGTGGAAATTGAAGGCGACAATTTGGAAGTGACGACGGACAGCAAATGGTGCCGATTCATCATCCGTCAATTGTTGACGAATGCCGTAAAATACAGCCCGGATGGAGGCGTCATCTGCATTAAAACCGATCGATTGCCGGAGGGAAATGCAGTTTTATCAATCAAAGACGAAGGTCCGGGAATCCCGGCTCACGATCTTCCCCGTATTTTCGACAAAGGGTTCACCGGGGGCACAGGAAGGCTTCATAATGCGGCGACCGGACTCGGATTGTATCTTGCCCAACAAGTGGCATCGAAAATCGGGATTTCGCTATCCGTGCAATCAGAAATGAATAAAGGAACGACGATGAACATGACGTTTTCCACTGAAAATGAGTTCGATGCTACACGAACGTGACAACAATGTCACATTGACTGACCTGTTTGTCATCTAAATCGCACGACCATGCCAAATTCCCCCTATAAAATAAGGGTATAGCAAACAGGGAGGGATCAATGATGGATCAACATAAAACCGTTTTACACGCTCAAAATATCCGGAAATCATACGGATCGCGAGGCAATGTGCAGCAAGTATTGAAAGGAATCGACCTACGGGTGCTGGAAGGGGAATTTGTCGGCATCATGGGAGCATCAGGTGCCGGGAAGACGACACTTTTGAATGTCCTTGCGACGATTGATCGTACGACGGAAGGGTCGATATTAATAGGCGACTCAGATATTTCGAAGATGAAGGACCGTGAACTATCCGAATTCCGTCGTGATAAATTAGGATTCATCTTTCAAGACTACAATCTGCTCGATACACTGACGGTAAAAGAAAATATCCTGCTGCCAGTGTCACTTGGCAAAATGAAAAAACGGGTAGCAGAAGATCATTTCAAGTCGATTGCCGATATTTTAGGAATTAAAGAGTTGGCGGATAAATATCCACACGAAATATCTGGCGGGCAAAAACAACGTACGTCAGCAGCTCGTGCCCTCATCAATAAGCCATCCATGGTATTTGCGGATGAACCGACAGGAGCGCTTGACTCGAAGTCGGCGTCATCGCTGCTTGGAACGTTGGAGGATGTCAATAAACAACGTGGGGTCACGATCATGATGGTGACGCACGACCCGGTCGCATCGAGCTATTGCAGCCGAGTTGTCTTCCTTAAAGACGGCAATATTTACTCAGAGCTGTACCGTGGCGATAAAACGAGACAAGCCTTCTTCCAGGAAATCCTGAAAGTTCAAGGTGTCCTCGGGGGTGACAGCGTTGACGCTCTTTGACCTCGTTATTCGCAGCATGCGGAAAAACATTAAGCATTATTATCTATACTTTTTCGCGCTCATTTTCAGTGTCGTCCTTTATTTCGTCTTCGCGACGTTGCAGCATGATCCTGCAGTAGTTGCACAATCAGGCGGCAGCATGGGATCGGCATTCACAGTGGCAGGAATTCTATTATTGTTCATTGCAGGAATTTTCGTCGTCTATGCCAATGCGATTTTCTTGAGAAGAAGAAGCCGTGAAATCGGGTTGTATCAATTGATCGGCCTTACGAAAGGTTCTGTCTCGCGTCTGTTGATTATCGAAAATACGTTGTTGAGCGCAGGGGCTTTGGCGATAGGAATTGGTGCAGGAATTCTTGTGTCACGCGTATTCTTATTGTTGTTAATGAAGCTCATTGGGTTTGAAGGGTTTATCGAAGTAACATTTTCGGTGGCTGCCGTCGTACAGACGGTGATTGTATTCCTGGGAATCATCATTCTCACATCGATTCAAATGCTCGTCGCTGTCTACCGAAACACCTTGCTCGGATTATTCAATGCTGAGAAGACTGGCGAACATCCGAAAAAACCAAAAGCCTTCCGGTCAGCGTTTCTTGCCATTTTAGGAATGGCACTCATCGCATTTGGATACTGGTTATCCGGTCGGATGTTGAATGCATTGCTGTTCATTAACATGATCGCCGTTTTGACAACAACAATTCTCGGCACTTATTTATTGTTCCGAGTCGCGATCAGTTGGTTGCTTTACCAAATCAGGAAACGGAAGCAAGGTCATCTTGGACTTTACAATAGTTTGTCTCTTGCGCCGCTCATGCACCGGATGAAAGGCAATGCAAACTCATTGACGATCATAACCGTGTTGTCTGCAATGACGCTGACCATGTTGGCAGGAGTCTACTCTCTTTATTATTCGACTGAAAAAGAAACACGCCTCGTCTATCCGTTTGACTTTACATTTGATGATTTCTGGTACGAGGATGGCCAAGATGCTTCCGCGAAATTTGTCAGCGAACTGGATAAGCAAAATATTGAGTACACGTATTCGACAATTGAGACCTTGAAAGTGGACGGCCAATTTGAAGAGGGCAGTGTGTCTGCATTGTTATCCGATTACTTTGGGGCAAGTATTATAAGTGAAGAACAATTGCAACAGGCGGGCGTTGATATTGAAATTCCTAATTCTGATACAGCGTACCTTTATGACGCCGGGATTTACTGGCTATTAAAAACAATGGAAGTCCCATTCGATGTCAAGTTATCGAATACTGAAAAAGAGTTGCAGTTAGAGGTTGCGAAGGTAAACGAAGGAAATGCGTTGAATCCTTCAGGGGGTACTCAGTTGGTTGTGAAAGATGCATTTTATCAGGAATTAAAAGAGCTCTTTCTGAATGATAAAAGCGGTTCACATATTACAATCACTAATACGATCAATGTACCAGATCGGGATCAGCTAGCCGATGCATCTGCGATCTTTCATCGCATCAATGAAGAAAATGACCAGTTCGGATATGATTACTATTCACAATACGTCTTCGGTATGGAAAACTATGGACTACTCATCTTCATATCTGGCTTCTTAGGCCTCGTGTTCCTTATTTCAACAGGCAGCATCTTATACTTCAAGCAAATGACGGAAGCGGAACAGGAGAAAAGCAGCTACGCAACATTGCGCCAATTGGGCTTCACTGTGCAGGATATTATGCGTGGCATTGTCCGTAAGCAGGTTTTCGTCTTCGGCTTGCCATTGCTGATTGGCTTGTTGCATTCGATTTTTGCGATAAAAGCAGCATCCTTCATATTCATGTCCGATATTACGTTGCCTGCATCAATCGCAATGGGCTTTTACGCTCTCATTTATCTAGTCTTTGCGTTCTTGACGGTCGGATATTATCGGAAAACGGTGAAGGCTGCGCTTTGATGGAAATGTTTTCGATGGTGAAATTTGCTGAGTGGTGATAACTGGGCTCTAAGTGGTGATAAAGTCGCTTTGAGTGGTGATAAAACCGTTGTAAGTGGTGATAACCTCGTTCTGAGTGGTGATAAAAGTTGATTGAAGAAGCAATCGTCCCGCCTTCTAGGTGGAACGATTGCTTTTTTTACATTTCCTCGGGCGCTTTCATTCCTAACAACCGTAATGATTCCGTCAAGACAATCGTGAAACTTTTGATGAGCGCGGTACGATAAGGCAAGTTTGCAGGATCGGCCAAAACTTGCACGTTCCCGTAAAACGAATTGAATGCTTGAGCGAGGTCGATCGCGTATTTTGCGATAATGGATGGGTCCAAGTCATCGCTTGCTCGTTTGACAACTTGCGGGAATTGTTCGAGCAGCTTGATCGTTTCCCATTCATGGTCGTTCACTTCGTTTACGTCAAATGAATTCAAACCGCCAGCTTTACGCAAAATGGAGTGAGCTCGCGCGTTGGCGTATTGGACGTACGGACCGGTTTCGCCTTCGACTTGCAGCATCGCTTCTAAATTGAATTCGATGTCATGTTTCCGATGCTGTTTAAGGTCGCTGAAAAGAATCGCACCGACACCAACCGCTTCAGCGACTTCGGCTTGATTGGCAAGTGTTGGATTTTTTTCCTTGATGTTTTTCTGAGCGAGTTCAATTGCTTCCTGCAACACTTTCTCGAGTAAGACAATCTTCCCTTTACGCGTCGACATCTTCTTGCCGCCTTGCAAGATAAGTCCGAACGGCACGTGTTGGATGTCGTTTGCCCAGTCATATCCCATTTTGCCGAGCACTTGCTTCAGTTGTGTAAAGTGCAAGCTTTGTTCATTCCCGACGACATAAAGGGATTTCACGAAATCATACGTCTTTTTCCGATCGATGGCGGCTGCCAAATCCCGTGTCGCATACAATGTTGCTCCGTCCGATTTCTTAATTAGACTTGGGGGCATTCCTTCTCCGAGTTCGACAACCATAGCGCCGTCCGATTCGACCAATAAGCCTTTCTCTTCAAGTTCTTCTACGACTGGATCCATTTTATCGTTGTAATACGCTTCACCATTATAGGAATCGAATGTTACTCCAAGCAGTTCATAAATCCGTTGAAATTCCTTCAACGACTCGGTTTTGAACCAATTCCAAAGGGCAAGTGCATCGGAATCTCCGTCCTCCAACGCTTTGAATGCCGCCCGACCTTCAGCATTCAGGGAAGGATCCGCCTCCGCTTCTTCATGGAAACGGATGTACAGCTTCAGCAATGTCTCGATGGGTGCCTGACGGACATCTTCTTCATTGCCCCATTTTCGGTACGCCGTGAGCAGCTTCCCGAATTGTGTACCCCAATCTCCGATGTAATTGATTTTTACCGGTTTAAAGCCATTCTTTTCGAGCAATAAAGCGATGGAATTTCCGATAACAGTGGAGCGGAGGTGTCCCATTGAGAATGGCTTTGCAATGTTCGGAGAGGATAAATCAATTGTCACCACACCGCCGTTGCCTTCATTGGACGAACCGAATGCCATTGATTGCTGCAAAATTGATTGAAGAAGCGAATTAGCAATGACTTCCCGGTTCATGAAAAGATTAACGTATCCATTTACTGCTTCAGCTTTACGAATTAATGGATGGTTGATGGACGCCGCAATTTCTTCCGCTATGAGAGCGGGCGATTTCCGTAGCACTTTCGCAAACGGAAAACAAGGTAATGCAAAATCGCCCAATTTTGAATTTGCTGGACGTTCCAGCATATGCTCCTCCAACTGGATTGGGCTGACTGTCTGTAACGCTTGCAAAATATCCTTTTTCATTCACACGAACCCCTTTGTAGGTAAAATAAAAAGCCTTCATCTCAATAAATGAGACGAAAGCTTGTTCCGCGGTACCACTCAAATTGCCCCTGTTTTATGTATAGAGGCCCCTTTCTCCTAACGGCGAGACACCGGCTTTCTCCTACTTCATTCAGAAAAGCATCTCCGAAGTGCGCTTCATGAATCTACTCCGCCAGGCTCCCACCAACCCCGGTTCGCTACAGAAGTGATGAATCATTACTCTCTTCGTCATCGATATTGTAGTTGAATGTATCAAATCATGGAAAGGGTGTCAATGGGTTTTTGTCGTAACTTTTAAACTAATAATCCGTCTAACATAGTAATGGGAGGTTTTGGAATGAAATATAGCGTATCAATACTATTGGGTGCTGCTTTGTTATTTGGAGGATGTGAAACGGATGCGTCCCCGCAAAATAGCTCTGTTGAAGATAGCGGATGGCCAACGTTAAAAAAAGTGAGTGGACGCGAGATCATTGCCGAACTGAAGCAAACCGTTGAAGAGACGCCTAAGCGGGACGAGAGGGCCACATTTGAAACGCCCCCTGAGTTTGAGGAGCCTTCGAAAGAAACGATGGAGGATTTGAATGTCAAAGCAATTGAAGGGCCTGCTGTCTTCCAGGCGGTGGAAAAAGTTTACGGCGAGGGTGGGCTTTATTATGAAGGCGTTATCTTCATCGAATATCAGACGGGAGGTGCTGAGCAATCCGGCGTGTGGATCGGAATCAAGGAGCCGGATGAACGTGTTCAACAATTACTTGATCTATTGCAGCCACAAGTAGATGCAGGCGAAATCCTAGCGGAAGCGATTTATATCTTCCGCAGTCCTCATACGGAAAAGGAGCTTTACGATTTACAGGAAGAAGTTGCGGAAGCATTAAAGGGGATGCAATCGGAAAGGGGATCATTCGGTCTATACGCCAATGTCATCACTGGCGATATTGAAATCACACATGATTTTCTGAAACCGGAGCAACAAGAGGAGCTGCGGAAGATGTTCGCCGACCATACGCTCAATTTCGAGCAAGATGGAAGGATGATTACGGAGCCGGGGGAAACAAGAATCATTACTCCTGAGCAAATATATACGGATACTCCTGTGACAGAAGGCGGATTCATTTTGTCTGCAGGCGAAGGGACAATATTCGTAGCGGGCGGAACTGAAAGCGTTGTATATTATAAATTCCCAGAAGCCGACAAGCTGAAAGCTGGTCAACGTGTAAATGTGGAGCGGTCAGGGCCAATCTTAGAATCGTATCCTGGACAGGGGACTGCGAAGTTTGTAGAGATCCTGCCGGACTATAAGCCGGCGAATGCAAAGCTTTCCGAGTCACAAGCTGTCGCGAAGGCATTAGAAATAGCGGGTGAGAGGCTGTCCAATGGCTTTATCGTCATCGATGAAGTTATTTTTGACGAGAAAGAAAAGAAGTGGAAATTTAAGCTTGTACCGGATGATGGGGAGCCGGCGTTGGAAGTTGTGGATGAATAATGAGGAAGACAACCGTTCTTTTGATGGAACGGTTGCTTTTTTATGGGGAAGATAAGTTGAAAGGCGATGAATTCCGCTTAAGTGGTGATAAACCCCTTCTGAGTGGTGATAACGGCTGGCTGAGTGGTGATAAACCCTGTCTAAGAGGTGATAACAGTCGCCTGAGTGGTGATAAACCTTGTTTGACCGGTGATAACCACTTCCCCCCTCAATTTTTCCCTCTCCCGGTTTCCAATAAAGCCCCATGGGTATGCTAGCAGCAGAGGAGAGGATTGATTTGTCGAAAAAACTATTGTCTGCTATTCAGGAGAACGCTTTCCCGTTGAATGATGAAGCGCTTGATACAGTAATGGACGCAATTGGGGATTCAAGAATCGTCATGCTCGGGGAAGCATCGCACGGAACATCGGAGTTTTACAAAATTCGCGCGGCGTTATCCAGGCGGCTCATCCAAGAAAAAGGATTCACCATCATTGCAGTAGAAGGCGATTGGCCATCTGCTCAGGCGGTGAACCGATTTGTGAAAGGGTTTGATGGAGAGGGGAGATCTGCTAGGGAAGTGTTGACGCAATCGTTCAATCGCTGGCCGACATGGATGTGGGCGAATGAAGAGGTCGAAGAGCTTGTCGATTGGTTGAAGTCGAATAATGATGGAAAGGCTGCAGGAGAAAAAACGGGATTTTATGGTATCGACATGTATAGCCTTTATGAATCCGTTGATGAAGTGCTTCACTTTCTCCAGGAGAATCCACAATACAAGGCTGATTTAGAACTAGCAAAGAAGGCATTCTCCTGTTTTGAACCATATAACCGAATGCCGGAGCATTATGCGCTGTCGGCTGCCCATTTCTCAGATGAGTGCATTCGTGAAGTGACCAATTTGCTGACAACGATTCGTAGTCATGAAGATCTTTATTCAAACGAGCAGGAAAAGGACTTGAATATTACGATGAATGCATTGGTCGCGAAAAACGCGGAATCGTATTACCGGGCGATGATGCAAGACGATGCAATCTCCTGGAATATGCGAGATATGCATATGGTGGAGGCAGTCGATGAGATACTGAGTTATCACGGGGAGAACGCTAAGATCATTATTTGGGAGCATAATACGCATATTGGGGATGCCTCTGAGACATCGATGGCCAAACACGATATGATCAACGTCGGCCAACTCATGCGGGAGAAATATGGCAAGGGAAACACGTTTGCCATCGGCTTCGGAACGTATGAAGGGACTGTCATTGCAGCCGATAGCTGGGGAGATCCTACGAAGCGGATGACTGTCCCACCCGCCAAATTCGATTCCTGGGAAGGGCAATTGCATGCGGCAAATGCTGGGGATCAAGTCATTCTATTCATAGAGGAAAACCGTCATTTATTCAATGATTGGATCGGCCATCGCGCCATTGGGGTCGTCTATAATCCAGAATTCGAAGCGTATGGAAACTACGTAACGTCACGCGTCGGAAACCGATATGATGCTTTTGTTTTTGTGAATCAAACGACTGCGCTTAAACCGTTGGACTGAGCCGTGCATCCGATAGCACGGCTCTTTCCTTTAAAGTATGGCACTCGCTATAATTTTATCGAGTTTACGTATATCGACTTTTTTATTTAGATTTAATTTGAATTTTCCTGCCTTCGTCCAGAATTCAATCTCAGCATTCAAGTCCATTCGTCCTCCATTCTCTGTTGAGTACATATTGATCGACTTGAATGGGATTGTGTAGATTTCAACCTTTTTTCCGGTAAGGCCTTGCTTGTCTGCGATGATGAAACGTTTGTTGGTTACTACAGCCACATCTCGAATTGTTTTATAAGCAACCTCAGCCACTTCTCCATCAATGAGCAAATCCTTAATATCCTCTGGGACAGGAACTTCTTCCGTGAATGTCCAGGCCATCATTGCAGTTAGATCCGCCATCATCAATACCTCCTTTTTATAAGTATCATTACATACTCTATGGAAGTATAGAGTGAATTATAAGTTATTTAACTTTGATAAAAGTTAAAGCTTCAGAATCTCACAAACTATCTTTCTACCTATTTACGATTAAAACACTACATGTTAGGGTAGTACATGTACATAAGGCACAACATATAGTATCGAACGATGGAATGGTACCGTTATCGGTTTAAAAGGGAATCCGCAAATCGGAGCTGTCCCCGCAACTGTAAACGCAGACGACCGTCTCAAAAACCACTGCAGCTTAGGTTGCGGGAAGGGAGGCGGAAGGAGGAAGCGTTAGCCAGTAGACCTGCCGTCCATCGTCAAGCGACACTTTCTTCGGGGGTTGAGAGGTGGAAGCGAGCGGGTTTTTTGCTTTCATTCTTGTACAAGGACCCGATCTGTTTCCAACATCAAAATCCATGAGCGATGACTCTACCGAAGAGGTGGAATCATCGCTTTTTTCATTGCGAAGCTATCAAAAAAGGAGATGGGTTTGATGACAATCATTATTGAATCAACAGGCATTATGGACAAGCTGCAAGACGAATTCGGAGCGGACAAACTGAAGCAGCTTGTGACGGCGAGTGCACGCTGGAAGGAGCGGAATCCTCAAGGGACCGAGTCGGAATGGTCGAAAGCGATGGTTTTGGAGGCACTCAGCAATATTGACGAAGCGTCCTCCTACTGGACATTTGTCGCAGCGCGGATCTATTTGCAGGAGGTCTATGCTCGTCAGGAAAAACTTCGTGGCGCAACTGTGTACTCGGATTTTGCGGAGAACGTCGAGCGGCTTGTTCAGAAAGGCTTGTATACGTCGGATTTACTTGAAAAGTATTCACGTGAAGAATTAGGAGAGCTAGGTGGAATTCTAGAGCCTGAGCGGGACAAGCTGTTCACTTATATCGGGTTGAAAACGTTGATGGATCGATACGCTGCTGTTGATTTCAATAAAAATCCTGTCGAATTGCCGCAGGAGCGTTGGCTCGTGATTGCGATGACACTTATGCAAAATGAGACCGAGAACCGTCTTGGCAAAGTGGCGGAAGCATATTGGGCGATGAGCAATCTCTATATGACCGTTGCGACACCGACGTTATCAAATGCAGGCAAGCCACATGGTCAACTGTCCAGCTGTTTCATCGATACCGTCGATGATTCGCTCCACGGCATATATAACAGCAACACGGATATTGCCAATCTGTCGAAATATGGTGGCGGCATCGGTGTTTATATGGGTAAAGTCCGTTCTCGCGGCTCGTCGATTCGTGGATTCAAAGGGGCTTCGAGCGGCGTCCTGCCATGGATCAAACAACTGAACAATACAGCTGTCAGCGTCGATCAGCTCGGTCAACGTCAAGGGGCGATTGCAGTATATCTCGACGTATGGCATAAAGACATTTTCACTTTCCTCGATCTGAAGCTGAACAACGGAGATGAGCGGTTGCGTGCCCATGATATTTTCACAGGCGTCTGCCTGCCGGATATTTTCATGGAGCAAGTTGAAGCTCGCGGTGACTGGCATTTATTCGACCCGCATGAAGTACGGACGGTGATGGGGTATTCGCTTGAGGATCATTACGATGAAACGAAGGGGAGCGGTTCATTCCGTGAGAAGTACGAGGAATGTGTCAACCACCCTGAATTGTCGAAGGAAACCGTCCCGGCGATTGAAATCATGAAACGCATCATGCGCAGCCAGCTTGAAACGGGGACACCGTTTATGTTTTACCGGGATGAAGTGAACCGCGCGAATTCGAATAAACATGAAGGCATCGTGTATTCGAGCAATCTTTGCACAGAAATAACCCAAAATCAGAGTCCGACCGAGTTCGAGTCTGTCACACTCGAAGATGATATTGTCGTCACACGTTCAAAACCCGGAGATTTTGTCGTCTGTAACCTATCGTCCATCAATCTCGGGCGCGCAGTTCCGGCGGATGTTTTGGAGAGACTCATTAAAATCCAAGTTCGCATGCTCGACAACGTCATCGATTTAAATAAAATCCCGGTCGTTCAGGCCCAACGGACAAATGCCCGATACCGCGGCATCGGACTCGGAACGTTCGGTTGGCATCATCTGCTCGCGTTGAAGAACATCCAATGGGAATCAGATGAAGCGGTCGAATTTGCGGATGAACTTTATGAGAAAATCGCCTATTTGACGATCAAAGCTTCAATGGAATTGGCAAATGAGAAAGGGGCTTATCCTTTATTCGAAGGGTCGGATTGGCAGACTGGAGATTATTTCGAACAACGTCAATACGACTCGAAGGAATGGCGTGAATTACGGGTCGACGTAGCGACAAACGGTATACGAAATGGGTATTTGATGGCTGTAGCGCCGAATAGTTCGACGTCGGTTATCGCAGGATCTACGGCTTCTATCGATCCGATTTTCAAACCGTTCTATCACGAGGAAAAGAAAGATTACAAGCTGCCTGTCATTGCACCAGATCTCGATCATAACACATATGATGTGTACCGCCGCTCCGCATATATTGTCGATCAGCGCTGGTCTATCAAGCAAAATGCGGCAAGACAGCGCCATATCGACCAAGCGATTTCGTTTAATATCTATGTGCCAAACAATATCCGTGCATCCGTCCTTCTCGATTTGCATGTCCAAGCGTGGAAATCGGGCATGAAGACGACGTATTACATGAGATCGACGGCATCAGACATCGAGGAGTGCGAATGGTGTCATTCCTGATCGCTTATGCGTCGTGGAGCGGCAATACGCAGGAAGTGGCGGAAATCGTGGAGGAGACACTGCTAGCGGGAGGAATAGACGTAACTGTGCATCGGATTGGAATCGGTTCGATACCGGATCCGCGCCGATTCGATGCGATGATCATCGGTTCATTCACATGGGACAAGGGCTCTACGCCTGACGAGGTGAAAGATTTCGTCGCAGACATCGGCTACAAACCCGAAAACGTCTACGTCTTCGGAACTGGCGACACGCAGTTTGGAGGGGATGAGCTGTTTTGCGGAGCAGCCGTAAAACTCGCTCAATTTTATGAATCAACCTACGAACCTCTTACTATCGAGCAAAGCCCTCGCGGCGCACAGGAACAAAAAGTAATTGAATGGTCGAAAGGAGTAGTTCAACATTGGCAACACTTACACGCGTTAAAGTGCTGAATCCAGCAAATCCAAACAAATCAACCGCAATTTTCGGAGGGAAAGCGAGCGGTATTCTGAACTGGAATGATCTTGCACACCCTCATTTCTACACATTGCGTCAAAAAATTCGTTCCCTTTTTTGGACAGCGAATGAAGTCGATATGACGCAGGACGTGAAACAATTTCCGAATTTGTCGAAAGCCGAACAGGACGCTTTCCTAAAAATCATCGGACTGTTAGCGACATTAGACGGCCCTCAAACTGTCATCGCCATGAAAATCGCGGATTTTGCAACCGATCCTTCGGTGAAATCAATTATGGCGACCATCGCTGATCAGGAAAGCGAGCATAACCATAGCTACGCGTATGTCCTCTCATCTGTAACGACGCTGGACAAGCAACTGGCTTCATTCGAAATGGGACGTACCGACGTAGTGCTTCTGAAGCGGAATGAACGGATCGTTGATATTTACAATGAATTTGCTGAAAACCCGACGATTGAAACGGTGTTGAAAGCGATGGTGTATACGACATTACTGGAAGGATTGTTCTTCTACAGCGGTTTTGCATTCTTCTATAATCTCGCACGCCATCAGAAAATGGTCGGCACGTCGACAATGATTTCCTATATTAATCGGGATGAATTGCAACACGGAAAAGCAATTAGCGACATATTTCGCGCAGCGCTTGCGGAAAACCCCGAATACAATACGGAAGCTTTTACAGAATGGATTTATGACCAATTCCGCCACTCGGTCGAGCAGGAAATCATATGGAGCCGCTATGTGTTAGGGGAGATTGACGGAATCGATCTGGATGAAATGGCGGGCTATGTCAAATACCGGGCGAATAAAATGCTTCGCATGCTCGGGCTCAGCGAAATTTATCCTGAGTTCACGGATAACCCAATGAAGTGGATCCGAGCTTACGTTGACAATTTCGACGACACGAAAACGGATTTCTTCGAGCAGACATCAAGGCAATACGTGAAGACGAGTGATTTGAATGGGTTTGATGATTTGTAAATTACGACTATAGCAGTACATGAAGATACAGTCGAGGTCCGTTCATCCAATTTAAAATTTCCCCTATGATAAAGGTAGTAATGATCATAGAGGAGGTACATAGGTGACTAGGAAAATTCGTATTTCTGAAAGGTTATTGGTCGTTGGGTACGGCTTGATTTTATTCTTCATGATCGTTCAGGATTGGGTGCCTCTCGGCAAACTGAACGATATACAGGCAATTGCAGCAGAAAAGTCCACGAGTGAATTACTGTTTGTGACATTGAGTGGTGTCATCCAAATTGCTTTATTAATGGGCCTCGTACTCCTTTTCATAGGAAAACGGTATCCGCTGTGGGCGAAGCTCTGGTTGCTCATCCACCCTGCCTGCCTTTTCGCAGGCGTCTTGTTTGCTTGGTGGATCCCGTATTTGTTTGGGGTCGGCGCTGAGGAAAAAGTGGATTCCTACGTGAGAATGTTTGGGGATACGCACTCTTTCTTGCCTGTCATGAATGGAATCGTGCCAAATACATTGCATACTTTTTTTCATGTGACCTTGGCAATCTGCATTCTTCTTACTATATATATTTTCTGTACGAATCGGCGTGAGGTACTGTCATAATGAAAGGGCTGCCCAGAAATTCTGTGGCAGCCCTTTTTTCTGTTTGTAATAAATAGCTCGCGTCCAATGCGAGTCATCCCGCGACCAAAGCGAGCCGTCTCGCGTCCAAAGTGAGTCATCTCGCGTCCAAAGCGAGCCGTCTCGCGTACAAAGCGAGCCGTCCAGCGTCCAAAGCAAGAAGCCCCGCGACCCAAGCAAGCCGCGGGACTTCTCGATCAATCGATTATCTACCAGTTAATCGTTCACTCGTATCCTCTTCAATGCCTTCGAGCCTCTTCAGAAATGTCTTCCTCCAGCTCTCCGACAACTCCTCTACTTTGAGCACCTCACGGATTCCTTCCACATCATCTTTATCATGGTGCATAAGCCGGTTTGCCTCGGTCACGGATATGGCCAAAGCCGGCCGTGAAATATGCTCCAATTGATCAGAAGGGGAGACCATTCCCTCTTTCAGCACTCGTAAATAATAGCCGGTATATCCCGTGTTTTGTATAAGCAACGGCATGTCTTTACGGTCATGAATAAGCGATAACTTGAAGCATGGCTGTCGAGGCTGGCTCACTTGTACGACGGCTTCGCCGATTTGAAAAGAATCCCCGATGCATAACTCATGCTCTGTCAACCCAAAAAGCGTCAGATTTTCGCCGAATGCGCTGTAGTCTAACGGCTTTCCTAACTCCTTTTCCCAATAAGGATAATGCTCGTACGGATAGACGCAAACGGCTTTATCTCTGCCGCCGTGATTCACAAGATCACCTTGCCCGTCACCGGTGAAATTCAATGTTGATAAAAAAACGGGTTCCGAAACGGGTTTTTTATTAATGCCTGTCGTTATCTCTTTTTTTCCGAACTGCAAGTCACGCGGCTTGCCGACATTCAATGAACGGATTTCGATTTTCTGCATTTGATTCCCTCCTGCATTTTCACGTTATTGTCAGTATAAACGATATAAATAAGGAGTGGATGGTTAAATTAGAATAATTTAGATAATCTTATCAATCATCGCTGTAAGCAATTCTCGTTCCATCTCTCCGCGCAAGTAAATAGGATGCCATTTCTTCAATGAATCATTGGCTATTTTCAAATGCTCGATGGCTCCTTTAAAATCTCCCTCTATGTATGAAAGCAAAGCACTGCGCTTCAAATCGATAATGATATCTGATTTGCCGATTTTCCGAAGCTCTTCTTCAATAGAAGGATAATCCTTCAATTCGTCATTAAAGAAAAGGGCTGTGGCAAAGGTGATATCTGCACAATCCGAATAATAATCAGATGAGGCAGCTTCCCGCGTGAAAGCGGAAGTCCGTCCGATGGCCAGCACTTTCTCCGGATCTTCAGGCAAATAATAATAGCCGAGTGTAGGGAAGAAGCTTTTTGCAATCGGGTCATCGGTGGCTATCAATCCTTCCAACTGTTCGATTAAACTAGCATCCCACTGTTTCATATCGAAGGTTTTCGTTCCTTCCACCAATACTGAATAAGCACTTATAATGACGGAATCTTCGACTGGAACTGTCCGGAGTTTTTTGATGGCAAATCCATCTGCCAGCGCATTTTCTGCCATGACGGGTTTCAAATTTGTGAAACCGAGCAACACGTTTATAATTCCAAAAAAGAGGAAGAACGGGTGATGCCATATTCCGAAAGCGATTCCGACCAGCAGAAAACTGCCGATAATATTGATCATGGGACCACCAAATAAATAACGGATCAGTTTCTTTCGCATATCTTCCTTATTCATATGTTCGGGAAACGTCATCATCGCCCTTCCGAGATAGTTCAGGAAGGAAGGGGTGAAGTGAAAGTGGAGTTTGCCTTCATGCCTTTCAATGACGAAGGGCCCGACACTTAAATTCAGTAATCGCATCCCTTGAAGGCGGCCTGCAAGGAAGTGCCCGAATTCATGCAGTAGTATACTCAACGGAAGGCTGACGACGATGCATAACACAATGAGTAGTCCGGAGCGTATCGACCATGATTCCGGATATTGAATGAAATAAAAGACTCCGGTAAGTCCGATGAACGCTCCTAATACTAACGATCCGATTTCTTTCATGAATGACACCTCAAATTAAGTGAAAAACATTTTGTAAACGAAGATGACGATTGCTCCGATGACAATTCCACCAACAAACCTAAGCGCTAGTTTCATATTAATCCACCATCCGTTTCCGGTAGATGACAACCGTCAACATAATAGCTGCAATAACCCATCCTAAAATAATAGCTAATTCGACAAACACATCCGCAAAACCAGCACCGGCCTCCACCATTGTCGCCAATTCAATTAATTGAAGGTTTGGCAAATAAGTTGCGGCTTGTAAAATAGGATATTTCTCGACGACCAATGTAACAAATCCCCCAAGTGAAAAGACGATAATAACGGGCATAACGATAACGGATGCTTCCAAGACGGACTTGGAATAAAGACCGAGCAATGTTCCTAATGCAATATAGAAAACGGATGATAAAACAACTGCCACAGCAATGACTGCGATATTTGCAGGTTTATATTCAGCTAAGAAGGCAGTGAAAAAGACAACAACCATCGTCATAATAAACGTTAGCAAGCTTTTTCCGCCAAGAATGTCGGCTGTAGTGGCAGGGGAAAGCATTAACCCGCGCAACGTGTTTTTCTCTTTCTCCTCAGCGATCAAACAACATTGGACAAATGCCGCAACCATGCTGAATGACATATTGATAAGCATATAATGTGATTCAATCGAAACAACGCCCATTCGTCCATAAAAAGCTCCTAAAAGAATCGGGATAAAGATAACTGTAGAAACAGCATAGTTCCGTGAAAAATCCTTAAAGTCTTTCTGAAATATCGCATTCACACGTTTCAATGAAATCATCATGCCAATTTCCTCCCTGTCACTTGTACGAATATATCTCCTAAAGTCGGCTCGTTCGAATGGATTGTGACGACTTGGTTTGTATTCATATACTGATATAATTGATCTGCACCTTCTGAACCTGCTGGCAAAACCACTTTTTCTCCGGTCGTCAACTCCACTGTAATTGTTAAATCCGAATAGCTTTTTTTCAATCGATCCGGAGTATCTAATAGCTGGATTTTCCCTTTGTTTAGAAAAGCGACCCTGTCGCATAAAGTCTCAGCTTCGTGCATGTCATGCGTTGTCAAGAAAATCGTCGTTCCTTTTGCGTTGAGAGCCCGCAACCCTTCATGGATATGAAGTGAATTTGTCGGATCGAGCGCAGATGTCGGCTCATCCAGAAAAAGTAATTCCGGTTCGTGAAGTAAAGTCCTTGCCAGCATTACGCGCTGTGTCATCCCTTTTGATAAGGTAGAAACTTTTTTCGATTTCTCTTGTTTCAAATTAACAGCATCGAGCACTTCATCAATCTTCGAGTGGGAAACATCATATAAATCACAATACAGTTTCAAATTATCGTAGATCGATAGTCTTCCATATAATCCGCTATTATCAGTAAGCACCCCAAACCGTCTACGGTACTCCGATTTCTTCAGTTGTGAAACAGATTCTCCAAAAACCTTAGCAATCCCGCTCGTAGGGTTCAATTGTCCGGTCAAAATTTTAATTGTTGTTGTCTTTCCGGAACCACTAGGTCCTAAGAAACCAAAGATTTCACCTTTCTTCACATGGAAGTCGACGCTTTCAATTGCGGTTTGATTCGCAAAAGCTTTTGCTAAACTGCTCACCTCAATAATATTTTCCATTTTCATCCTCCTGTTCGAATCTTCACTATTTCTCGTTCGCATCTTTAGATTAAGTGAAAATGAAATAGGTGACATCATATTCCGGATGAAAAGAGTCTATTTAAAGGTGAGTAGAGCAAAATGACGAATGAATGGACCGTATATGGATAGAAGATTTCCTGTTACCAAGTTGAACGGAGCATTTCCCGGGTTGAATCGACTTGTTTTGTCAAATTATTTCCGAGGAAATATAGCAACTTTCTACAAATTCAGAGGCCGAGCAACTCTTTCAGCTCAACCATCTTCGTTTTCGATAAAGGAATTGTCGATTTTTCAGCGTCGTCCAAAACGAGACTATAGCTGTTCCTCGTCCAAGTGATGACTTCCCGGACTTTTTGCAAATTCACGATATACGAACGGTGGCAACGGAAAAAACCGAATGGGAGTAAACGTGCTTCCAAATCATTTAATGTCGAAACGGAGGGGAAGGATTCTCCCTTAATATGTAAAAATGATTGACCATCATTGCTTTCAATATAATCTATTTCGGTTGGTTCGAATAAGACGATTTTTTCATTGACCTTCGTCGGGATTTTTTCGAAACGGACAGGCAGAATAGATTCAGCGGAAGTAGAAGAATTTTCAATTTCATCATTTTCGTCTCCCTCGGTATGAACAGAATGCAGGCCATTTTCATCTAAACGGTAAATCTCATCGGCAGCTATGACTGCGCTTTCCATATTTCCCGTTAAAATGAATGCACTTCGACCGTTTTGTTTTAGCTTTTGAAGGACGGTAAGAAAAATTCGTTTTGATTCCAAATCAAGATTTTGGTCAGGTTCTTCAAAAATACAGATAGTTGGGTTCTGTATAAGCAAACAGGCGAGCTGTACACGCTTTCGTTCTGAATATGACAAGTTCTTTATTTTTACACGGCGCTTTGCATCGAGTTGAACGGTTTGAATCGCTTCTTCAATGGTGGTGCTCGAAATATAAAGGCCCTTCGTGAATTGGACCATTTCTTCAATGGACAATCGCTCATATAAGCTCTCATGAAGAAAGAAGAAGCCGATTTTTGATTTGTTTTCCGAAATGCTGCTTTCCTCGATTAGGATTTGGCCATGCGACAGTTTAGATCTTTCTAGCAACAGATCAATCAGCTGCTCGCGGACATTGACACTTGAGTAGACAGCGACGATTTTCCCCGATTCAATCGACAAATCAAAAGCAGGGAAGACAACCGAATCATGTATCCTCTTTTCCGCGTTAATAAATTGAAGTGACATCCAGTATCCCTCATTTACAATAAAAGTCTATTTAATATAAGTAGTATACCAGTTATTTAATATAAACCATGTTGTTATAATGGAGGTTAGCTAGAGTTTTGTTAAGATAAGGATTATCCGTTGGGAGCAATGGTTATGAAAAATCGGGTGGTATTTAATTTTCAGCAGGAGATTGAGCGATTGAAAGAGTTATTCGGATTCGATTTTGTCGGTATTGCGCTTGTCCAAACACCGGAACGCCAATATGAATTGAGATGGACGTATGTGACGGGTCATCGGAACGAACGTTATCGACGCATCAAATTGCAATCGGGCAAAGGGCTAGCAGGGCTCGTCTTTAAGACGGGGAAGCCGATGTTTGTCGGGAATCCGGATGAAGATTGGAGCGGAGACAATCTATTCAATTATCCGATTATCGCGTCGGAAGGGCTAAAAAGCTTCGGAGCGATCCCTCTCTATAAATACAATCGTGTAAAAGGTGTCATACTTGTCGGTTACCGCACGGTTGGCAAACTGACAAGTGACCAGTTTGAGCAATTCAAGCAGGAAATCGGGGCGGAGTTCGGACCATATTATAATAAGGAGATGGTGAGTGATGAGTCATAATGCCTATCTTTCGGATTTGTTAATGAAACTATATGGAAATTCCGATGAAGCCATTTTCTTTTTTGACCGGCAAGGGAAAGTGCTAGCAATGAATTCTGCCGCGGAAGAAATCTTGGAAAAAGATGTTTACCAGCAGATGACGGCTGGCAGAACTGGAGCCATTTGTAAAGCATGCAAAGGCTATACGAGCTCTGATGAACCACTCACGTGCGTTTCCTGTTATATGTCTAATCCGGATGAAGACATCAGCTCCTTCCAAGTGTATTTCGATACGAAAGGGAGGGGGGTCATCCCTTATTCCGGAAGCATCCAGACAATCGATGAAGAGACAGGAACGAGAGTCTTCATGTTGAGAGATTTGACTGATCAATTCAAGACGCAAGAGGAATTGAATCAGAAGCTGATGATGAAACGAGTTATCAAAGCTCAAGAGGATGAGCGGAAACGCATATCTCGCGAGCTCCATGACAGTGTCGCACAGGAAATGCTTAGCTCATTGGTCGATTTACGTGTCTTGAAATATATGAATATCGAAGAGGATGTTTTGAAAAAAGTACGGCAGACGGAAGGCTCGCTTATGCGATTGTTAGATGATATTCGCCACCTATCCGTCGAATTGCGACCTGCTACTCTCGATGATCTCGGATTGGAGGCGGCTTTCCGCACACATTTCAAATGGGTGGAAAAGAATTATGGCCTCGTCATCCATTTCCATCCAGAGCTTGAATCCAAACGGTATGAAGGTGAAATTGAGACGGTCGTCTACCGAATTTGCCAGGAAGCGGTGTTCAACGCGTTGAAATACGCGGAAGTCGATGAAATGATTGTCCGGTTATATGAAACGGAAGGTTCCCTTCATTTATTGATAGTGGATGAAGGAAAAGGGTTCGAATTGAAAAATACGGATCCACAAGGAACAGGCCTTGGCATCTATGGCATGAAAGAACGGGCGGAACTCGTTGACGGACGCCTTCTTATCCGTTCTGGAATCGGGAAAGGGACTGTCATTCAGTTGGATGTCCCGGTAGCCAAAGGAGGGAATGACGATTGAAAATCATCATAGCAGATGATCATGCGGTCGTCCGCAGCGGATTCATGCACATTTTGAACTATCAGGACGATATGGAAGTCGTAGCGACCGCAGCGGACGGATTGGAAGCGTACGACCAAGTGGCGAAGCATCGTCCCGACATTTTGCTCATGGATTTGAGCATGCCTCCCGGGGAGAGCGGTTTGATTGCGACGGGGAAAATCAAAGAGGATTTTCCTGACACGAAAGTTGTCATCCTAACGATGTACGATGACGAGGAATATCTTTTCCACGTATTGAAGAACGGTGCGTCAGGGTATGTCTTGAAAAACTCCCCTGACGAGGAATTGCTTACTGCCATCCGGACGGTCTATGACGGGGGCACATATATCCATCCTTCTATGGCGACCTCTCTCGTACGGCAGTTCGTGAAAAAAGATGCCGATGAAGTAGAGACGGATCCATATAAGATTCTGTCACGAAGGGAACTTGAAGTACTTCCACTCGTAGCGAAAGGATATGGAAATAAAGAAATTGCTGAAATGCTTTATATTTCCGTCAAAACGGTGGAGGCGCATAAATCGAAGATCATGGAAAAACTGAATTTGAAAAGTCGGCCAGAGCTTGTGGAATATGCGTTACGGAAGAAGTTCCTCCACTTCTAAGAGAGGTGCGAAGTTTGCCGACAGCATTGCCTGCATTGGAATGCTGGATACTTCTCTATCAGTAAATTCTGCATTTACTAGTCTGACAGGTTATACTGAAGAGGAAGTAGTAATGGAGGCGGCCGCTAACGTAGGTAAAAGTAAGGGAGTGAAGGGATTTGGGAAACAGATATTCGCGTCAAACGCTCTTTAAGCCGATCGGCGAGAATGGGCAGGAATTATTGAAGAAAGCGCATGTTGTCGTCATCGGCTGCGGGGCGCTCGGATCCCCCATTTCAGAAACGTTGGTGAGAGCGGGAGTCGGTAAGCTGACGATTGCGGACCGGGATTACGTCGAAATGTCCAATTTGCAAAGGCAGCAATTATTCACCGAACAGGACGCATTGAACGGTGTGCCGAAAGTCGTCGCTGCTGAGCGGAGACTGAAAGAAATCCGGCAAGATTGTGAAATAAGGACGGTGCTCGACCATGTGGACGGTCCTTTGCTTGAAAGTCTTGTGGAAGATGCCGATCTGATCATGGATGCGACGGACAATTTTGAAACGAGACTCCTCATGAACGATGTCGCGTGGAAGAAGGGGATCCCTTGGATATACGGGGCCTGTGTCGGCAGTTCAGGTACAGTGTTTCCATTCATTCCCGGACGGTCAACTTGTTTTCGTTGCTTGCTTCCGGTCCTCCCTTCGGTGAATGAAACATGCGATACGGCAGGCATTATTGCGCCAGCTGTTCAAATCGTAGCAGCCAGGCAGACTGCGGAAGCACTGAAATGGCTGACGGGGAACAAGGAAGCGATGATAACGAAGCTGCTTCATTTCGACGTTTGGAATAATACACAAGTGGAAGCGGGTATTTCCAGGGTCCAGAACGCACAATGCGAAACTTGTGGTGGAACGCCTACATATCCTTCATTGCATCAACCGGAAGGAACTCACTACGCCGTTCTTTGCGGAAGGGAGACCGTCCAAATCGTACCGGATCGTGGACGAACGTTGACCGTCCAGGACGGAGTGCAAGTGGCAGAACGTTTAGGCACGAACTATCGGACGACCCCGTTCTTTGTGGAATTCCATGCGGAAGGGTATCGCTGTGTGTTATTCCAAAATGGAAGGCTGCTCATTCATGGGTTGAAAGATATGAAGGAAGGACGGAAGTTGTACCATCAATTTTTTGGATGATAGGGAGTGAATAGGTTGTCGCATATTTCGGGCGCGGAAAAGAAGAAATCAATCGCAATCGCCGTCTTGACGGTGAGCGATACGCGAGATAAGGAAACGGATAAAAGCGGAGGGACGATCATTCAGATGGCAGAAAGTGCTGGCCATCATATCGTCGATTACCGGATCCGTACGGATGAACCGGCCGAGATTTCAAGCAATGTGGAAGAATGGATCGGCAACGAGGGTATCGAGGCTATCATAATAACGGGCGGTTCGGGAATCGGATTCCGTGATGTGACGATTGAAACCGTGACGCCGTATTTCACGAAAGCAATCGATGGGTTCGGAGAATTGTTCAGGTACTTGAGCTATACGGAAGATGTAGGGTCGAAGGCATTGTTAAGCCGGGCGACTGCAGGGTCGATTGACGAAAAGGTTTTATTTGCATTGCCGGGCTCGTCAAAAGCGGTGAAGTTAGCGATGGAAAAACTGATCCTTCCAGAGCTTCATCATATCGTGCATGAATTGACGAAGCATCGGAAGTGACTCGAAGTCTTTTATACGGATCTTTCAAAGTCGCCGTTTTTACCACCTGTCTTTTTCAGAAGCATCGTTGGGCCGATAACCATCTCTTTGCCGGCCGCTTTGCACATATCATAAATTGTGAGGGCAGCAGCGGATGCAGCTGTTAAAGCTTCCATTTCGACGCCGGTGACGCCTTTTGTCTTCACTTCGGCTTGGATGAGCACTTCAAAATGGTCTTTCGATTCATCGATTTGCCATTCGAAGCTGACATCGACACCGGTGAGGGCGATTGGGTGGCACATCGGGATGATGGAAGACGTGTTTTTTGCTGCCATGATAGCAGCAACTTGTGCAACGGCGAACACATCTCCCTTTTTGTTCGTTCCTTCTGTAATTTGCGAGTGGATGTCTTTATTCACGACGATCGATGAAGCGGCGATTGCGGTTCTCGTCGTTACCGACTTGTCGGAAACGTCGACCATCTTGGCGCGTCCCTGATCGTTGAAATGTGTCAATTCAGACATTGGATTCATTCCCTTCAAACATAGTACTCTATTAGTATCCTAAGTATATCAGAAGACAGGAGAGGAAGCGCAATGGTGGAAATGAGAAAACCGATCCCCGTCGCTGAAGCGATCCGGTTCGTAATGGAACATGCAGCGCCAATCGGGACGGAGGTTGTCAGCCTTGAGGACGCTTACGGAAGAGTGTTGGCTGAACCGATCATTGCAAAACACGATGTACCACCTTTTGATCGATCGCCTTATGACGGATTCGCGATACGCTCGCTCGATTCAGCTGGTGCATCAGGCGATAACCGTATATCTTTTTCGGTCATCGGAGAAATCGGTGCTGGATTCGTTGGAGACAAGCCGATCGGTGAAAAGGAAGCATATCGGATCATGACAGGCGCGCAAATTCCGGAAAACGCGGACGCGGTCGTCATGTTGGAGCAAACGGTTGAAACAGCTAGTGGATTCACGTTGCGGAAACCATTTGAAGCTGGCGAAAATATTTCATACAAAGGCGAGGACGCAAAAGAAGGGGAGCTGCTCATCGAAGCGGACTCACTCATCCATCCCGGCACAGTCGCATTGCTTGCGACGTTTGGCTACGCGGAAGTGAAAGTAGCGAAGAAACCGGTTGCTGGTATCTTATCGACGGGGACGGAATTGCTCGATGTGGCGGATGAGCTCGTACCAGGTAAAATCCGGAATTCGAATGGCCCGATGATCCGTGCGCAATTGAAGCGGATGGGCATCGATTATAAATCTTTCGGAATGATGGCGGACGACTTGGACGCTTGTACAACTGTTGTCGAGCAGGCGATCGCTGAAACAGATATTCTCATTACGACGGGCGGCGTTTCCGTCGGCGATTATGATTATTTGCCGGCCATTTATGAGCGGCTAGGTGCTAAGGTTTTATTCAACAAAGTGGCGATGCGCCCCGGCAGTGTGACGACTGTCGCGGTTCTTGGGAATAAATTATTATTCGGCCTATCCGGCAATCCGTCTGCTTGCTTTACAGGTTTCGAACTGTTTACAAGGCCGGCGATATTAGCGATGATGGGTGGTACAGCGCCTTATATGCCGCTTATGAAAGCGAAACTGGGTGAAGATTTCACGAAGCCGAATCCGTTCACGCGGTTCATACGCGCGACGTGGAATTTGACGTCCGACGGGATTAAAGCAGTCCCTGCAGGATTCAATAAATCGAATGCAGTCTCATCGATTGCGCGTGGCAATTGTTTAATTGTACTGCCAAGCGGGACGAGAGGCTTTACCGAGGGCGATGAAGTCGATATCTTGTTGGTCGGCAGCGAACAAGGCGTCAGTGAGTGGACGCTATGAAGACGTTGCACGTCGTCGGCTATAAAAATAGTGGCAAGACGACGCTCGTCGCGAGATGGGTACGTTTATTGAAAGAAAACGGTCTGTCGGTCGCTGTGTTGAAGCATCATGGGCATGGCGGACAACCGGAAATGCCTGATGCCGGGACAGATACGATGCAGTTTTTCGCGAATGGAGCGGATGCAACTCTCGTAGCGGGTGGCGGGGCGGTTCAATTCATTTGGAATGAAGAGCCTGAGTTCGATAGACTGAAAGAAATGGCTTCCACCGGCAACCCGGACGTTTTATTGATTGAAGGGTATAAAGGCGAGATCGGGGACAAAGTGATTTTGTTGCGAAATCGGGAAGATTGGGATGCACTACAGCATCTGCCAGGACGTCAGCTAGTCATAGGGTGTCCGGAAATGACGATGGACTGTCACCATATTCATTCCCGAGAGAACGCGGCTGAAATAGACGATTGGTTTTTGAAGTGGATTGGAAAGGGAGATGGCGATGAAACAATATGAGATTGTGGAAACTCCGATAGATGTTCAAAAATATATGGACTATGTGCTTCATCCTTCCGCCGGCGCTGTCACGGTCTTCACAGGAAATGTGAGGGAATGGACGCATGGCGTGAAAACACTTTACCTTTCATATGAAGCGTACGTCCCGATGGCCGAGAAGAAGATGGCGGAAATCGGAGCAGAGATGGAAGCGAAATGGCCGGGAGTTCGCGTCGCAATGGCCCACCGGATCGGGGAGCTGCAAATTTCAGATATCGCTGTCGTAATCGCAGTCTCGTCGCCTCACCGAAAAGCGGCATACGAAGCGAATGAATACGCAATCGACCGTATTAAAGAAGTGGTGCCCATCTGGAAAAAGGAAATTTGGGAAGATGGGGAAGAGTGGATTGGCGCACAGAAGAAGTATCCTGCAAAGGGGGTTGAACAAGCATGATCAAAGTGAATTATTTCGCGAGGCTGCGTGAATTGACGGGAAAAGGGGAAGAGACGCTTGACCGCGATTCGATGACAGTCGCTGAATTGTTGAATTGGGCGGAAGAAGCGTATCCGGGTTTTGGTGCGGACAATGTCCAAGTAGCTGTAAATGAAGAATACGCATTGAAAGATGACATCATCAAATCGGGTGATGTTTGTGCTTTCATTCCTCCTGTGAGCGGTGGCTAATGAAAACGGCAGGCATTGTTCTTGCTGGAGGGTTGTCAAGACGGTTTGGTTCTCCGAAGGCTTTTGCGGAATGGCAAGGGCGCCGTTTCTATGAATGGTCGCTAGCAGCATTGTCGCCGTTTTGCGAAGAGTGCGTCATCGTGACGCGCCCTGAATTGGTGGAACGTTTTCCTGAAGGTTCGCTTGTGACGACCGATGTAGAGCGGTTTGGAGGACAAGGTCCGATTGCGGGAATCTTGTCTGGGATGGAAGCTGTGAAAGCCGAGCGCTATGTCGTTCTGCCTTGTGATATGCCTTTCATGACGGCTGACGTAATCGGGCGATTGCTCGAATGTCATAGTACCGGCGTGACGGCTGTCGTTTTGGATGGAAAATATCATCCGCTCGTTTCGGTATGGGATCGTACCGTAGCGAAGGATTTACGTGAGGCGCTTGAAAACGGGAAGCGTCGGGTTATGGAGGTTCAGGAGAAACATGGCGTCCGATGGATCGAAGGCGAATTGATGACGGAAGACGATGCTCGCCGGATTTTCATGAATGCAAACACTCCGGACATCTTAGAAAGGAGCTGACGAAGATGAATCCAATTGTAGATAAATTAGGCCGTCCAATCCGGGATTTGAGGATTTCGGTGACAGACCGTTGTAATTTCCGATGCACGTATTGCATGCCGAAGGAGATTTTCGGGGACGATTATGTGTTTTTGCCGAAAAGCGAGCTATTGTCGTTTGAAGAGATGGAGCGATTTGCCCGGCTATTTGCATCTCTCGGTGTGAAGAAACTCCGGCTGACGGGCGGCGAGCCCTTGATGCGTCGTGACCTTCCAAAGTTGATTGCGAAGCTGACGAAGATTCAAGGGATCGAGGACATCGGCTTAACGACAAACGGCGTGCTGCTCGGACAATATGCGCAAGCCTTATACGACGCGGGTCTTCGTCGCCTGAATATGAGCCTGGATGCGATGGATCCGGAGCTGTTCGGGAAAATGAACGGGCGCGGTATCAAGCCCGAGCTTATCTTACAAAATATCGACCGTGCGAAGGACATCGGCTTCACGATCAAAATGAATATGGTCGTGCAAAAAGGTGTAAATGAAAGCGAGATCCTACCGATGGCGGCGTATTTCAAAGAACGTGGCATTACATTGCGGTTCATCGAGTTCATGGATGTCGGCAATGACAATGGCTGGAGTTTCGAGAAAGTCGTGACGAAGAAGGAAATTTACGAAATGTTACGTACGGAATACGATATGGAGCCTGCGGAAGAGGAGTACTACGGCGAAGTGGCGAAGCGATATCGCTACCTAGACAACGGGGCGGAAGTCGGCTTTATCACATCGGTTTCGGAATCGTTCTGCTCCACTTGCACGCGAGCGAGGCTGTCGTCAGATGGAAAGTTATACACTTGTTTGTTTGCTTCGAACGGATTCGATTTGCGTGATTTGATTCGCAGCGGTATGTCCGACGAAGAGTTGCTGGATGCGATCACCGGCGTTTGGGAACGCCGCGCGGACCGTTATTCCGATGAGCGGACGGAACAGACGGTGAAAAATCGGAAGAAAATCAACATGAGTTATATAGGTGGATAATTGAGGGGTGCTTCGCTGGAGGGCGAAGCACTTTTTGTCGTGTTTGGGGCAGGTCTTAGGTCACGAAATGACGATAACTTTGTGAAATTGACCGATATCAGCCTGGAAATGAACGATAACTTTTCGAAAGGTGATTTCCCTTGCTAAGGACACTGCAAAGCAGAGTTCAAAAGTAACGAAATGGTAATAACATTTAGGATTCGATAGATAACGATCTATATTCAATAGATAATCGTCACGATTCAATAGATAACTCCCCATATTCAATAGATAACTTCACACATTCAATCAATTCCCCAAAAATAAACAAACTGAATTATGCTAAAATAGATAATAAGAGAATCGGGAGGGATGGCATGAAACCGACTGTGTTTATTACGAGAAAGCTGCCGGATGAAATCGTTGCACCGTTAAAAGAAAAGTTCATTGTCCGGATGTGGGATTCGGAAGACGTAGCGGTCACTGATTATGTATTGCGGGAAGAGATTGCGCAAGTCGATGCGCTATGGTCGATGATTTCAGATACGATTGACCGCGGCATGCTGGAAAGCGCTACAAACTTAAGGGTCATTTCAAACATGGCGGTCGGCTTTAACAATATCGATATCGAAGCGGCGAAGGAGAAGGGGATCATCATGACGAATACGCCTGATGTGTTGACCGAAACGACTGCAGATCTCGCATTCGGACTCCTCCTTGCAACGGCACGCCGCTTCAATACCGCTGAAAAGGAGCTTCGACAAGGCGGTTGGCTGTCGTGGACACCGATGGGTTTTACCGGAATGGACGTGCACGGGACAACGCTTGGTATCATCGGCATGGGGCGAATCGGCGAAGCTGTTGCGCGTAGAGCGAAAGGGTTCAACATGCAAGTACTCTATCATAATCGTAACCGCAAGCCTGAAGCGGAAGAAACATACGGCGTCACATTCGCCGAATTGGACGACTTGCTCAAACGAGCGGACCATGTTGTGATCCTAGTGCCTTTCACCGAAGAGACGAAAGGGATGATCGGCGAACGGGAGCTGTCGCTCATGAAGAAAACGGCCACTCTCATTAGCGTTTCACGTGGAGGCATTGTCGATGAAAGCGCCCTTTATGACGCGTTAAACAATAAAACAATCTTCGCCGCCGGATTGGACGTTTTTGAAACAGAACCGATTCCTCTCCGCCATCCATTACTTACGTTGCCAAACGTCACAGCGGTTCCTCATATCGGAAGCGCTAGCGTCGAAACACGCCGCGCGATGATGAGATTGAATGTCGAGGCGATCATCAATGTACTAGAAGGAAAAGAGCCCGAAAACCGTGTCGTCTGAGATGAAATGAAGAGCCCGCCAATCGTTAATGGCGGGCATCATATATCACTCAATTCACCAAACCTGCAATCGCTTCATTCACAAAATAAGCCCCAAGCTTCACGGTCCGTCCACCTTCATCCAAAGCAGGATTCACTTCGCAAATGTCGAAGGAGCGGGTCTTCGAATGCCCGGCTACTTTCCGGATGATGGCTCGTACCGTGGACGGATCAAGCCCAAATGGGGAAGGGGCGCTGACGCCAGGAGCGAACGCTGCGTTTAAGACATCCGTACATAACGTAAGCATCACTATGTCGTGCTGATTAATGAATTCATCCAAAGCGGCCATCAGCTCATCGAGATGACCGGGAATCATTTCGTCTTCATACACGTATGTAACACTAAGCAAATCAGCCCGATCGAACAGCTCCTGCGTGTTTCCGTACCGCTGGATACCGGCAACAAAATACTTAGCATTCGGATCACTCTCTAAAATTTGCCTGAACATCGTGCCGGAGGAAGGCTGTTCGTCGTACGGCCGCAAATCGAAATGCGCGTCGATATTAATGATGCCGAGCGTGGCGTCCTTTCCAATCGATTCACGAACTCCGAGATAATGTCCGTACAATGTCTCGTGGCCACCGCCAAGAATGATTGGCTTTGTGCCCTTCGAAAGGATCGCCGTAACGGCTTCACCGAGTTGCTGTTGAGCAGACTCCAATTCTTCGCCAACACACGCAATATTGCCGACATCGAATAGACTGGCGGTTTCCGGGAATCGCCACGGAAGATTCGCCAGTCCACCGCGTAATGCATTAGGAGCTTCAGCCGCACCTAGCCGGCCTTTATTCCGCCGGACGCCTTCCTCGCATTCGAATCCGATGATGGCACAACCGCCCGAAACTTGCTCGATATCGGCCAGTTCAACGACTTGATGATACCGGAAACTTGCACGGTCCTCTGTATGATCAATCCGGCCTGTCCAAATAGATTCATTGACTTTATTCACAAAAAATCACCCTTTCTGAAATGAAAGACTACTTGGCATCAGTATAAAGCTAGATGGAGAAAAATCAAATCCCGAAATAGGTGATCGCATGAAAATACGACTGCTCATCAAAGATCCGCTTGAAGCGCAAGGACTGAAATGGCTGCTCACATCCCAATGGAATGACGTCCAAGTAGAAATTGCAGAACGGGCAGTTGCTTCAGCAGATGCATACTTGTACATCATCGACATGAACTACATCATGACCGAAGAATTCGAATTGCCGCCACATGCAGTCTGGCTCGGCATCTCCTCCGAAAGGACATTCCAAACAGTCTATCAAGCGCTCTCCCTGAAAGCGGAAGATGTTTTATTCCGGCCATTCCAGCCCGACCGGCTCATCAAGCAAGTCCAGCAAATCCGCTTCCGCTGGCGGAACGAAATGACGCAACAAAATGGACCTGTCCAACAGCGGGACGGTTCAGTTACATACGAGGATTTTCTCATCGGAGAGACAAAGGCGGAACACCCCGTGCTGTTAAGTTTAATCGCGCCATCGCGGTTAGAAGAGCTCGACCATCTCGTCCGCGAACTAGAAATGCATGATTTCCCGACTACGTATGACATTTTTCCTTTTTCGGATTTTGTACTCGTTGTCCATAAGTTAAATGAGCTGCACGTTCTCCAAGAAGCGTATTCGATCTTTTTTGCGCAATGGAAACGACAATCGGATGCGTTGCTGACGATTTATTTGCATATCGATGATAGCCGGGATGCTACGTACCGGATGCTTTATCGAAAAATGCGTCGCTTTCACGAGCGAATCTTCTATGACGGTTATGATATTTTGACGATCGAGCAGGAAGACCTGCAATGGCGTGACATGGATCCGTTTTTATCTCCGCTCGAACAGCGGAAATGGGTGGAAATGCTCGAAAAAAGGCAAGTGGCGGAAATCCGGGAATGGATGGAACAGGATTTTCTCACACTCGAATCCCCGTTTCCGGATCCCGAAATGGTCCGCGTTCGGTTGACGAGCATCCTTGCTCAAATTCGCCGCTATATGATTGCCCAATCATTGAAGGTGCAGGCGGTGGAGCATGCGTATCATTCACTTTTCGAAACGGTTATCCGTGAGCCGGTCATGTATCATATTATTCAGTCCTTCATTGGATTCATTGCAGATCTGCTTCAAACTTCAGCCGGTGAACCCTATGAGGAAAGCAGCTTGGTCGACAAAGTGCAGGAGCGGATTGCCGCAAATTATTGGGATGCATCCTGGAACTTGGAAGCATGCGCAGATGAATTGAAGCTTCATAAAAGCACGTTAAGCCGCAAGTTTGCGAAGGAAGTCGGGGTACCGTTCAGCAAAGCATTGCTGAACATGCGGATCGGAGAAGCGAAGCGTTTATTGGCAGAGACCGACCTGCCTATTGCTGAAGTTTCACAGGCTGCGGGCTTCACGCATTCCACTTATTTCAGCCGGCGATTCAAAGAGGAGACGGGCGTGACACCTTATCAATTCAGGATGAGACGGCTGTAAATTAAAAAAGCAGTGAAGAAAGGGTAAATCCTCTCATCACTGCTTTTTAGTTAAAACTTTTTCCGGAAAAATGGCGTCTTTTTCAAAGTGATGCAAAGCGGTATGGCAATCAGCAAACCGACAACGCTTTGAATGAGGTCACCCGGAATGGATGCCAGTGGTGCCACCCAGTTGTTATACATAATTCCTTGCCCGATATAGTAGGCCGCCAACATGACTGGCGTGGAAGCAACGGCTGCCCAGATGTTAAGTTTAACGCTATCGCCCTGGTGACCTTTCGACCAAGCGATCTTTCCGACGATATAGCCTTGCAAAGCACGGGCAACAATGGTCGTAGGCGCCCAAATGGCCCAGCCGCCAAAGATATCGAACAAGCCCATTCCAATGGCACCGGCAAGTGCTCCCTTTTTTGGCCCGAATAAAATGGCTACGATGAACAGCATCGCTGTCCCTAGATGGATCAATCCACCTTGCCCAATCGGAAGTTTTATATTGATCATCGTTGCAATAAGAACAAGTGCGGACAAAATGGCTGTAAGTACTAAATCTAATGTTTTTGTATGCGTCTTCGTGTTCGTTTGGCGTTGTATGTTTTGCATAGACGAATCCTCTTCCTCACTTTATGGAATTTTTGATTACTTTCATTTTACTTGAGGACTGACCATTACGAAAGTGCCAGTTCGTTGAAAGTAATAGTGGTCAGATGAATGGAAGAGGAAATTGTCAGTCTCTGTATTCTTGCTTTTCCCTTCTTGTGGTACGATGGAGAAAGTGCAAGTACCGATGAGTTAGGTGGGGAATCTAATGAAAAAAGTTGCAGTCATCCAAGACATGTCCTCCTTCGGAAAATGCTCGCTCACAGCGGCGATACCTGTTTTGTCCGTCATGGGCGTGCAGGCAGTGCCCCTGCCGACCGCCATATTGACATCGCAGACAGAGTATCCGAGCTATTACTGTGAGGATTTGACGTCCAAGATGAATCATTTTATAGACGAGTGGAGCAAGTTGGGCGCATCTTTTGACGGCATTCATACAGGTTTCGTGACAGGAAAAGAGCAAATCGAAAATATCTTTTCGTTTTTAGATGCATTTTACAAGGAAGGGACAACACTGCTTGTCGATCCGGTCATGGGCGATCGGGGAGAGATGTATGAAGCTTTGTCAGATGGACTGATTGATTATATGAAAGAACTCGCAAAGCGTGCGGATCTCATTACGCCGAACGTTACGGAGTGCTGTCTGCTGACGGGCGTACCGTATGACAAGTTGCAAAGTTACGAGGCGAACGAGGATTATTTATTGGCAATTGAGGAGGCAGGGCGTCAGTTGCAATTAGCGACAAATGCAAACGTCATTGTTACCGGCTTGAACCCGCCGGCCCTTTCACAAACAAGATCGGTCGGGAATATGTATATCGGCGCGGATCGTTCGTTTCACAGTCTTCAAGAGTATAATGGCGAAAGTTATTCCGGAACGGGTGATTTATTTGCGTCCGTCATTATGGGTGGCATGATGCGCGGTCAAGATATCGGAGAGGCGATGAAGCTGGCAGAGAGGTTTCTAACGGCTGCCATCGAAGACACAACGAAGGAACAGATACCAACTGTAGCGGGCGTGAATTTTGAATCGTTTTTACGAATGTTGTTGTAAACATCGTGAATGAAGCGAGTAGTTTCTCGAGTGAATCGAGAAATTGCTCGCTCTTTTTGATTAGCAGGTCGGTTGTTCATATAAAAACGTCAAAATAGTTCACAAAGAGTTATTTTTGATGTCAATAAAATATAATTGTACGCTTAATTCATAAACAAATGTCTGAACTTTCCTTATAGAATGATAGTAACGAAAGGGAGGTTGTTTGAAAATGAAAGCGGATACATTGGAGAAGGTCGTTCAATATAGGGGCACGGAATTGAATACGAAGGGATGGCAACAGGAGGCGGCGCTTCGGATGCTTATGAATAACTTGCATCCTGACGTGGCGGAGCATCCTGACAAGCTTGTCGTCTATGGGGGGATCGGCAAGGCGGCACGGAACTGGGAGAGTTTTGACGCAATCGTTCGTTCATTGAAAGAGCTGGAGAATGATGAGACGTTATTGATCCAATCAGGTAAACCGGTTGCGATTTTTAAATCACATACAGATGCGCCTCGTGTGTTGATTGCCAACTCGAATATCGTTCCGGCATACGCCAATTGGGATACATTCCATGAGCTCGACAAGAAGGGCTTAATGATGTACGGACAAATGACGGCGGGCAGCTGGATATATATCGGATCGCAAGGGATCGTACAAGGAACGTATGAAACGTTTGCGGAGCTTGCGAAACAACATTTCGGAGATTCATTGAAAGGGACGATCACGTTGACTGCTGGCCTCGGCGGCATGGGCGGTGCACAGCCATTGGCGGTAACGATGGCAGGCGGCGTTTGCATCGGAATCGAAGTCGATGAAACACGGATCGATCGCCGTATTGAAACGCGTTATACGGATATCAAAACAGACTCACTCGATGAGGCGATTCGTCTCGCAGAAGAAGCAAAGGCGGAAGGCAAGGCGTTGTCGATCGGTCTACTTGGCAATGCAGCCGATATTTTACCTGAAATGATTGCTCGCGGATTCAATCCGGATGTGTTGACAGACCAGACATCTGCACATGACCCGTTGAATGGCTACATCCCATCCGGCATGTCGCTTGAAGAAGCGGCAGAGCTCCGCGCTTCGAATCCGGATGAGTATGTGAAACGTTCGAAAGCTTCGATGGCGAAACATGTCTCTGCCATGATTGAAATGATGGATAAAGGGGCCATCACGTTCGACTACGGAAACAATATTCGACAAGTGGCGAAGGACGAGGGTGTTGAGCGGGCATTCGATTTCCCTGGATTCGTTCCAGCTTACATCCGTCCGCAGTTCTGCGAAGGGAAAGGTCCTTTCCGCTGGGTGGCACTTTCAGGCGACCCGGAAGATATCCGGAAGACGGACGAAGTTATCTTGAGGGAATTCAGTTATAATACGCATCTTTGCAATTGGATTAGAATGGCGCAGGAGAAGATCCAGTTTCAAGGCTTGCCTTCACGAATTTGCTGGCTCGGATACGGAGAGCGTGCGCGCTTCGGGAAAATCATTAACGACATGGTGGCAAGTGGTGAATTAAGTGCGCCGATCGTCATTGGTCGTGACCACCTTGATTCAGGTTCCGTTGCATCGCCAAACCGTGAAACCGAAGCAATGAAGGACGGCTCAGACGTCGTTTCGGATTGGCCGATTCTAAATGCGATGATCAACGCTGTCGGCGGGGCGACTTGGGTATCTGTTCATCACGGTGGCGGCGTCGGCATGGGGTATTCCCAGCACGCAGGCATGGTCATCGTGGCGGACGGAACGAAAGAAGCGGAAGTGAGGCTTGAACGCGTCTTGACGACGGATCCAGGAATGGGGATTGCTCGTCACGTCGATGCAGGCTATGACTTGGCTATCAAGACGGCGAAGGAAAAAGGGGTTACCATCCCGATGATGGAAGGTGACAAGTAATTGAAACCGCTATGGATTAAACATGCAGCGCAACTGGCAACTATTGCAGGTGAAAATGGACCACGCAAACGGGAAGCGATGTCGGAAATAGGCATTATCGAGGACGGTAGCATTTGGATTGAAGATGGGTTGATTAAAGCGGTCGGAACGACGGAGGAATTGGAGGGCTTATATAGAGGCCGGGAATCCGAAGCAGACATAATTGATGCAACAGGAAGGTTAGTGACGCCAGGTCTCGTCGATCCACATACACATGTCGTCTATGGAGGCAGCCGCGAGCGCGAATTTGAAATGCGTCTTGAAGGCGCCACGTATATGGAGATTATGAATGCGGGTGGCGGCATCCATGCTACAACGCGTATGACTCGCGAGGCGACGGAAGATGAATTAGTAGAGCAATCTGCTCGCAGGCTTGATTCCTTCCTGAAGCACGGCGTGACGACTGTTGAGGGGAAGAGTGGCTATGGCCTTGATCTTGAGACGGAACTGAAGCAACTGCGGGCGATGAAGCGGTTGAATGAAACTCATCCGATTGACCTCGTGTCGACGTTCATGGGGGCGCATGCCGTTCCGCAACAATATAAAGGGAATGAAGATGAATATATTGATAGCATCATTAACGACATGCTTCCTGTCGTGGCGGAAGAGAAGCTTGCAGTTTTCAACGATGTGTTCTGTGAAGTAGGTGTGTTCACGCCGGAACAGAGCGAACGCATTTTGGAAGCAGGGAAGAAGCTCGGTTTGATTCCGAAAATCCATGCGGACGAAATTGAATCGTATGGCGGGGCGGAGCTTGCGGCGAAAGTCGGAGCTATTTCGGCGGAACATTTGTTGAAGGCGTCTGACGAGGGCATCAAGCAGATGGCGGAAGCGGGCGTGATTGCTTGTTTATTGCCAGCAACCGCGTTGTTCCTACGTGAGGAGGCTGCGAAGGGGCGTCAAATGGTTGATGAGGGAGTTGCAGTTGCCATCTCGACGGACTGCAATCCAGGTTCGTCACCGACGACTTCAATGCCGCTCGTCATGAATTTGGCGTGCATCTCGATGCGACTGACGCCGGCTGAAGCGCTTGTAGCTGCAACAATGAATGCGGCTTGTGCCATCCGGATGGAGGACAAAGTTGGATCGCTAGAAGTCGGCAAGCAAGGGGACGTCGTTATGTGGAACATCTCGAACTATCAAGAGCTTCAGTACCTATTCGGCGTGAATCATGTCGACAAAGTGTGGAAAAAGGGAGAATTGGTCGTAGGGTAAGACTTGGCCGTGAATGAACAAGGTTGGCGTATCATTCACGGCTTTCTTTCAATTGATTCTGACGGAAAGTCGGGGAAGGGTGAAAGGTTTATGGAACAAGTAGGGGAAAAGGTGAAAACAGGTTCAACTCCAGGTATGTGGAAGTTCTTTGTCTATAGCGCAATTGGGGGATTCATGTTCTTCGTCCCGGTTTCAATCGGTGGGACTGAGTCAATCATGCTCGATCATATCGTCACTTGGATACAATCAAATGCTGGGGGAGCATTACCGTACTATGCCTTGCTCGTCATTCTCGCAGGGGCGGTCTATCCGTTTGTTTCAGGAACTTGGAAAAAGTCGAAAGTTGATATGATTTTTTCGTTTTTTAAAGTGATTGGATTATTCGTCGGTATCATGCTTGTCTTTAATGTGGGTCCAGCATGGCTTTTTGAGCCTGACATGGGGCCGTTTCTGTTGAATAAGTTAGTCATTCCTGTAGGTATATTAGTGCCGATTGGTGCCGTATTCCTTGCGTTATTAGTAGGATACGGTCTATTGGAGTTTGTTGGTGTCTTCTTGCAACCGATCATGCGCCCAATATGGAGGACACCGGGCAGGTCGGCAATTGATGCTGTTGCTTCATTCGTCGGTTCGTATTCGTTAGGATTATTAATAACAAATCGTGTGTACAAGGAAGGGAAGTATACGGCAAAAGAAGCCGCCATTATCGCAACAGGGTTCTCGACAGTTTCCGTAACATTCATGGTCGTTGTCGCCAAGACGCTTGACTTGATGAGCATGTGGAACCTGTATTTCTGGACGACACTTGTCGTCACGTTTACCGTTACAGCGATCACTGCCCACTTATGGCCGCTGCGGTCGATAAAGGACGAGTATTACGAAGGTTCGACGCCACAGCCGGAAGTAAAGCCAGAAGGGAAACGGATTGCGGCAGCTTGGAGTGAAGCGATGGAGACTGTCTCCAAAGCACCAACACTCGTACAAAATATCTTGATTACGGTCAAGGACGGCTTCAAGATGGTGATGGCGATTTTGCCTTCCATTTTGTCGATCGGTTTATTGGGGCTCGTTTTGGCTGAATTTACGCCTGTTTTTGACTGGCTCGGGTACATATTCTATCCGTTTACATGGGCATTGCAGCTTCCTGAGCCGATGTTAGTCGCAAAAGCGAGTGCACTCGGAATCGCGGAAATGTTCCTGCCTGCATTGTTAGTTGTAGAATCTACATTGATCGTCAAGTTCGTTATTGCGGTCGTATCGGTTTCTTCAGTTATTTTCTTCTCGGCAGTTGTTCCTTGTATCGTTTCAACGGATATCCCTATTTCCATTCCACAGCTTGTCGTCATTTGGGCACAACGTGCTATTTTGACAATCATCATTGTCACGCCAATTGCTTATTTATTTCTATAGGGAACTTGAAAACACCTGGAGGGATCCGGGTGTTTTTGTATGGGGAGATATGAAATGTCAACTTAGTTGACGATGTTATTTAAAAACGTTATAATAAGAGTAGATGATAACTAGATACGGAAGTGAGCGAATGTTTGCAATTGGAGATTTAATCATCTATTCAGGCCATGGTCTTTGCAGAATTAATGATATTCGGGAAAGAAGTTTTTTGGGTGAAACTAAAATGTACTATGAACTGCAACCGGTTGAAAACCATGCCCAATTGAAAATTAGTATTCCTGTTGATAATGAAAAAGTAGTCATGCTTGAACTGCTTGATGAACAAGACGCGAATGCAATATTGGAAACGTTTAAGCGACCGGGAGTCGAGTGGATTGATAATCCAAACTTACGTCTTCGCACGTATTCCGACATTGTAAACAAAGGCGATCGGAATGAAATCGCTAAAGTCGTAAATACTTTGATACGGATGAAAAATGAAACTGAGTTTCGCGGAAAAAAACTTGATCCACGAGATTATAAATTATTAAATGATGTAAAAAGTATTCTATTTAAAGAATTGGCAATGTCTTTAAAGACTACTTTCGATGAGATAAATACCGAAATTATGAAAATGATTAAAAGAGTGTAAGAAAAAAATCCGCCCTCATTTGATGTAGTAATCAAAAAGGGGGGATTTTTTGATGATTATTCGATTCCCCATTCAAGCTGTAAAAGCTCTTTAAGGATGGCAACTTGCTCCGTGCCGATTTTTTCCGCGATTTTTTGTTCTAATTGAGCTTTAAGCCCCTCGTTTTTTTCGTAACAATCTTCACCTAAAGCTGTCAACTGAACACATTTCTCTTTTTTGTTATTTTCTACGTTTTGGATTTCGATTAATCCTTTCGCTGCAAGCTGTTTCATGAACTTATGGATGGCCTGACGGGAAATATCTACATGCTTCGTAACATACGAGATGGTTGGGCGTTTTTTATAAATTCGGGCCATGATGTACCATTCCGAATTGGAAATGTAAATCTCACTTTGACTGTTCCACGCTTCCTCTGAAATTTTTCGAAGTAAACTATGACGCTCGCTTAATAAATCAATTAAATCTAAGTTTTGTAATGCGAAGTTTGAATCCAAATGATCTCACCCCGATCCTATTCTTCGCCATTTACTATACGAAACAGGGAAATGTATGTCAATTTGGTTGACCTTCGATCTGTAATGCGTCAGTTTATGCGTGAATTTTGACGTTTATGAGCAAATTTGTCGGTTTATGCGTTAATTTAAGTATTTGTGCGTATGTGGGAACATTTATGCGTCGAATTCGCGCTTTATGCTTCGTTTCTCGGATTTATGCGTATATATACAAGTTTATGCGTATTTGCGCATGAAAAAAACCGGAACGCCGCGGCGTTCCGGTTTCCTTTTTATTTTCCGCCAAGCATATTGAAGATTCCGCCCGCGATGCTGCCTTCATCGCGTGAGCCGCCGCCTGGAGTTTGCGGAGCTGCCGCGAAGACGCGGCTTGCGAGCCTCGAGAATGGCAATGATTGGATCCAAACTCTACCGGGTCCTCTGAGCGTCGCGAAGAACAATCCTTCACCGCCGAATAATGCCGTTTTGACGCCTTTGACCATTTCGATATTATAGTTGACGTCTTGTGTCATAGCGACGAGGCAACCTGTGTCGACACGTAACGTTTCGCCAGGGGAAAGGGTTTTCTCGATGATCGTTCCACCTGCGTGGACGAAAGCCATGCCGTCCCCTTCAAGTTTTTGCATGATGAATCCTTCTCCGCCGAAGAAGCCGACGCCAACCTTCCTTTGGAACTCAACGCCGACGGAAACTCCTTTTGCTGCTGCTAAAAATGCATCCTTCTGGCAGATAATCTTGCCGTTCAGTTCGCTTAAGTCCATCGGGATGATTTTCCCTGGGTAAGGTGATGCAAAAGAGACATGTTTTTTTCCGGATTTCGTGTTTGTAAACGTCGTCATGAAAAGACTTTCCCCGGTGATTAGACGTTTTCCAGCACCCATCAATTTACCCATGAGCCCTCCGCCGGAATTCCCCGATCCGTCTCCGAAGATCGTCTCCATTTCAATACCGTCTTCCATCATCATCAATGAACCCGCTTCTGCAACGACCGTTTCCCCCGGATCGAGCTCCACTTCAACAAATTGCATATCGTCCCCGTACAATTTGTAGTCAATTTCATGATTGTTCATAATATGCCTCCTGCCTCTTTAAAATATAGTTACTGCCTACTAGTACGGCGTGAACTCCTCGAAAGTTTCAAGATTTTGTTTGAATCAAATCAATATATTTCCATAGTAGAAATAACGCCTCATTTACAGCATCGGCAAGTTTCGTGCCGTCGCTAGCTTCGCGGAATGAACGACCAACGGCTTCCATAAGGGCCGCCCTTGGGCTTTCGGCTATTAATTCCGTCAGTAAAAAGTTTGTGTATTCTAAACAAGTCTCATTCTGTTCCTGTTTAAACTTCTTTTGCAATGCAAGAAGTTCGTTGGATACTTTTTCTTTTAATTCCTCTTCAGACATTTCCAAAGGGATTATTGGATGTTTTTCTAACAGGACGTCTTTCTGTGCCATCATATCGGAAATGAGGGCATCCATCCTCCTAAACGTGAAGTGAACTAGCTTTTCGATGTCCAGCTCTTTGGAGGAACCTGCCTTCCAAAAACGGTACAATTGCTGAATCATTCCAAACGTCATGACCGAACAATCGAATGAATAGGGCTTTGCTTCCGATCCATAGACATCGACCAGTCGGGAGGCAAGCCATTTCAATTCTCCAAGATGCGACATTTTGACGAAATTTCGAAGTTCTTCATCGTTCGAGTAAAAAACCGCCTCGTAAATCGGAAGCAAGTTCATTTCCTGATTTACGATCATCCGGACGAGAATTTGCTCAGCTAAAATATTTTTATCTCTTTTATCACGTCCCACAAGCAGCTCGCGTCTTCGAATGATCGATTCGTTTTGTGCGTCTTCTAAAATCGCGATCAGGCATTCGTTTTTGGAAGTGAAATAATTATAAAATGTCCCTTTGGAGATTTTCGCTTCTTCGAGAATGTCTTGTACGGATGTGGTTGTAAATCCTTTATCGATAAAAAGCTTTTTGGCAACAAGCATCACTTGACGTTTGCGATCGTTCATCAAATCACCCTGAATCATTTATTTTTGAACTATGAGTATAAAGTATTTTATCAGATAGAAGGGGGTGATGACAGCAATTAGAGAGGAGAGTTGATTCTGTAGTTGCTTATTTTGTACTCCGGGTATAAAATATGAAAATGTGTTAATGAGATTGAATGGGGGAAGTCTATTGGAAATGGATATAAAGAAAATGCACGAAAATCCTCCTTACGGAATGATTGCAATTTTATTCTTCGGAGCTTTCGTCGCCTTCTTGAACAATACATTATTGAATATCGCCTTACCTGTCATCATGAATGAGTTTGCAGTGAAGCCGTCATCCGTCCAATGGTTGACGACCGGTTTTATGCTTGTGAACGGCATTATGATTCCTGCAAGTGCTTTCTTTGTACAAAAGTTTACGAACCGCAGGCTGTTTTTGACGGCTATGACGTTATTCACAATCGGAACGGCTCTAGCCATCTTTGCGCCGACTTTCGGCTTGCTTGTCGTGGCACGTATGATACAGGCTTCGGGTTCGGCTTTGATGATGCCGCTGTTGATGAACGTCATGCTTGTTGCGTTTCCGATTGAGAGAAGGGGAACGGCGATGGGAATGTTCGGCCTTGTTATGTTCACGGCGCCAGCAATCGGGCCGACATTATCGGGATGGATTGTCGAGCATTATTCATGGCGGACACTATTTGAGATCATTTTACCTTTCTCGATCCTCACAATTATTTTCGCCCTTTTTAAATTGAAAAATATTACGCCGAATACGTCAGTGAAGCTGGACGTGTTTTCTTTAATTTTATCGAGCGTCGGCTTCGGCGGTTTGCTTTACGGATTCAGTTCAGCTGGGGATAAAGGATGGACATCGCCGATCGTTTACGGAACCATTTTCATCGGAGCTGTTTCCCTCCTTGTATTCGTCATCCGGCAATTGAGGATGGAAGATCCGATGCTCGACTTTAGAATCTACAAGTACCCGATGTTTGCCCTTGCCTCCGTCATTTCGATTGTCCTTTCGGTTGCGATGTTTTCGGGTATGATCTTGACGCCGCTCTACGTTCAAGAAGTTCGGGGAATTTCGCCGTTTCACGCGGGGATTCTTATGCTGCCGGGTGCAATTGTGATGGGGATCATGTCTCCGATTACAGGTCGGTTGTTCGATAAATACGGTCCTAAAGTATTGTCCACTGTTGGGCTGATCATTACGATCGTGACAACTTATTATTTGAGCAGGCTTGAATTGCATTCGGGCTATTATTATTTGATGGCGTTGTATACGGTTCGGATGTTCGGGATGTCGATGGTCATGATGCCGATCATGACGAACGGTTTGAACCAGCTTCCGATGAAATCAAATCCTCACGGGACGGCAATGAATAATACGTTGCAGCAAGTTTCCGGGGCGATCGGATCGGCTGTTCTCCTCACAATCATGACGAACAGGATGGAGGCTTCCGGTGAAAAACTTATGCAGGATGCGGTAACAAGTGGAAATGTACCGACGGATAGAGGTGGATTGGCTGCGCTGGAGAATGCGATAGGGGCACAGGCGATGCTAGACGGCATAAATTACTCCTTCCTTATTTCAGCAATCATTGCGTTTATCGCCTTCATTCTCGCGCTGTTTATTAAAAGGGTCCGACCTCCGCAACGTGGAGAAATGAAATTACCGGAAACGGATATCGTAATAGATACGAAGACGGTGCAGGAATAAAGTGTTCAAATCGATGCTTTAGGAAATAAAAAAAGATTCATTTGAGCGAAGTTTCACTCAAATGAATCTTTTTATAGGCGGAAAACTTGACAAAGCAAAAAATCCCTGCTATTATACAGTTTAATAGTATGGACAAACTGGCTTTTTTGCCGGCTACTATACTATCATCAACTGAATAGGAAGGGGGGTAATTATGGGACATTCCAACATGGGTCGCGGCAACGATTCCAATGGAGGAAACAAGAACGGCTCTGTTGATCTGGACACACTACTTAAAATCGGTACGTTTTTAATAGTGTTCGCAACGTTTATCATCAAATACGTCGCGTAGATCAACTCTCTATCTGTGTCCCTTGTCTCGTACTCTTTTACTTTTATTTGACGGTTTGTCGTCTGACGACCCGTCTCTTTTTTTCGCAATTACAGGCTATTATAACTTAATGCATGAGTCATGTCAATGCATGTTTCGACCTACTAATACTATACTGTTATTCTAGTAGGTTGTCAACGATTTTAACAAGATTTCAATAGCAATTCAATAGTTTTAATAAGAATATGCAGAGAAATATTGTTTATTCACAATATATTTCGTATAGTGGCCGCTTCGGTATCTAATCTGCTTTTTGAAATTATAACATTTCTTTGGATACAATCTCCAAATTATTTTAACTACCTCTCCAATAGAACTACTCTCTTTACTAATATCCACTAATATCGGCTTACAAACTAAAATGAAGCAAAAGGCGAATTTTTTTTGTCAAAACCCCTTTTTACGAGTAGGAATCTGAGGATTTTTACTAGATTTAATTTTCAAAGAAGAAGGAGTTCGACAGGATAATGTCGAAATAGATAATTTGTAAACGGTTTCAAAATGTTCGTGGGAAAGGGGAAATGCAGACATGCAATTGAATAACTTTATCGGAGGTTCTTGGCAGGATAGCGGGGGAGCGAACTATACAGCAGTCACGAACCCAGCAAATGGGGAAGAACTGGCGCAAGTGCGTTTATCGACGAGTGAAGATGTGGATCTGGCTGTGAAGGCTGCGAAAGAAGCGCAGAAGAAATGGGCGCTCGTTCCGGCACCGAAGCGGGCGGATTACTTATATGCTATCGGCAATCTCATGAAGGAACGAAAAGAGCATCTGGCACAAGTGTTAACTCGTGAAATGGGGAAAGTCATCGAAGAGGGTCGCGGTGAAGTGCAAGAGGGAATCGATATGGCTTTCTACATGGCCGGGGAAGGACGAAGGCTGTTTGGGGAAACGGTTCCGTCTGAGTTGCAAGATAAATTTGCAATGAGCGTACGTGCGCCGATCGGGGTTGTCGGTTTGATTACGCCGTGGAACTTCCCGGTGGCGATTGCGACGTGGAAGTCGTTCCCTGCTATCGTAGCTGGAAATACGTTCGTTTGGAAGCCGGCAACGGAAACACCGATGATGGCATACGAAATGGCAAAGATTTTTGAAGAGGTCGGGCTCCCTACGGGTGTTGCAAATATCGTTTTCGGCTCTGGTTCTGAAGTGGGCACCGCGATGATCGAGCACCCAGATGTCCGTGTCATTTCATTCACAGGATCGACGGAAACAGGCCGGCATGTTGCGGAAACGGGAGGCCGCCATTTGAAAAAAGTATCGCTTGAAATGGGCGGTAAAAATGCGGTCATCGTCATGGATGATGCAGACATAGACTTGGCAGTGGAAGGGATTCTTTGGAGTGCATTTGGAACGGCGGGCCAACGTTGCACAGCATGCAGCCGGGTCATCGTGCATAAAGATGTTAAGGAAGAATTGGAGACGAAATTATTAGCTTCGATGAAGCATTTGACGATCGGAGACGGATTGGACGAGTCTGTGAAAATTGGGCCGGTCATTAACGGAAAGGCATTAGAGAAAATCCAAAGCTACGTAGAAATCGGAAAAGAGGAAGGCGCGAAGTTGTTGGCAGGGGGGAATGTCCTGACGGATGGCGACTTTGCAAAAGGCCATTACTTCGAACCGACATTATTTACAGATGTTAAATGGGATAGCAGACTTGCCCAGGAAGAAATCTTCGGCCCTGTCGTGTCACTCATTGAGGTCAGCAGCCTCGAGGAAGCGATCGAGGTGAACAACAGCGTAGTCTATGGCTTGTCCAGTTCCATCTTCTCGAAAGATGTGAATAAAGTATTCCGCGCACAACGTGATCTTGACACAGGAATCGTCTATGTAAATGCGGGTACGACAGGAGCAGAAATCCATCTTCCGTTCGGAGGAACGAAAGGGACTGGCAACGGTCATCGAGATTCCGGAGTCGCGGCACTCGATGTGTTTACGGAGTGGAAGAGCATTTACGTAGATTTCAGTGGGAAATTGCAACGGGCGCAGATCGACACGGAATAAGGTGAAACTTCAATTAGTGGGTGTTTTCCACTAATTGTTAGTTGAACCGATCGGGCATTTACTGGCTGTTGATCCCTCACTGAGGGTCCTACAGCCAGTTAATGCGGGATGATTTAGAAAAAAGGGGATGTTCACATGAAAGTGGTCGTATTAGGCGCGGGCTTGATGGGGAAAGAGGCAGTGCGTGACCTTGTGAAAAGTGATGATGTGACAAAAGTGTATTTGGCGGATTTGAATGTAAGGGCTGCAGAGAATTTTGCAGAGCAACTCATGTCCGACAAGTTAGATATATTGGTATTGGATGCAACGAATGACCTTCAATTGCAGGAAGTGATGGCGCTTGGAGATGTCGTCATTAACGCGCTGTTCTATACGTTCAATGAAAAGGTTGCAAGAATCGCAGTTGATATCGGGGTTCATTCCATCGACCTTGGCGGACATATTGGCGGTGCAACTGATGCTGTTTTGGGATTGGCGGAAGAAGCGGCGGCGAAAGGGGTAACGATCATTCCGGATCTGGGGGTGGCTCCTGGTATGATCAATATCCTGACAGGTTACGGCGCAAGCAAACTCGACAAAGTGGAAAGCATCAAGCTTTACGTTGGTGGAATACCTGTAAAGCCCGAGCCCCCGCTAAACTACAATGTCGTATTTTCGCTCGAAGGTGTTTTCGACCATTATACAGATCCGTCTCATGTCATTCGGAACGGCCAGTTGCTGGAAGTTCCTTCGTTATCTGAAGTGGAATCAATCCATTTTGATGAATTTGGTGAACTTGAGGCATTTCACACTTCTGGGGGCACATCGACATTGACGAAAACGTTCCCGGACGTGCAAACGCTTGAATATAAAACAATACGTTATAAAGGGCATGCCGAAAAATTCCAATTGCTCGTCGACCTTGGATTATTATCTCGTGATAATGAAGTAAAAATTGGTGATACGAAAGTGAAGGTCCGAGATGTCATGCGTGAACATCTCTCCCCGCAACTGCAGCTAGGAAACAAATCCGATGCTGTCCTTCTTCGCGTCATTGTCAGCGGTGAATCGCACGGAATACCGGCGACGTATGAATATAATTTAGTGACGAAAAAGGATTTGACGGTGAACGAAACAGCGATGGCTCGTGCGACTGCAAACACGATCTCGATCGTTGCGCAAATGATAGGCAATGGGACAATTTCAAAACGCGGTGTTCACCCGCCGGAAAATATCGTTCCGGGTGCGAAATACATTGAAGAGATGAAAAAACGTGGAGTTGTCATTGAGGAAACGGTAAAAACGGAAGAGGCGCATGTGTAAAAGAGAAGCTCGGAAAGGGGACGAGAAGATTGGATTTCAGTTTTACGGAAGAGCAGCAAATGCTGCGCAAAACAGCTCGGCAATTTGTCGATGAAGAAATTATGCCGCATATTCAGCGTTGGGATGCGGAGGGCGGATTCGATCCGGCAATGTGGAAAAAGCTCGCGGACATGGGATTCATGGGCGTTTGCGTACCTGAACAATACGGGGGCAGCGGGATGGACTACAACTCGCTCGCCATCCTTTGTGAAGAGTTGGAACGCGGCGATACGGCATTCCGGACAGCGGTTTCGGTCCATATCGGGTTAAATTCCATGACCCTCATGCAATGGGGGACGGAAGAGCAGAAACAAAAATATTTAGTTCCGCAAGCGAAGGGCGAAAAAATTGGGGCATTCGGACTGACGGAACCAGGTGCCGGCTCGGATGTTGCTGCGATGGCGACAACTGCCGTTCGTGACGGTGATGAATATGTCATTAACGGCCAGAAAACATGGATTTCGCTCTGTGACATTGCGGACCACTTCCTCGTTTTCGCTTATACGGACAAGTCGAAGAAACACCACGGCATTAGTGCATTTATTGTCGAACGCACAACGCCAGGCTTTTCATCGAAAGCGATTAAAGGCAAGTACGGAATCCGTGCGGGCAATACGGGTGAGCTTTTCTTCGAAGACATGCGCATCCCTGCTGAAAACCTGTTGGGGCAGGAAGGGGAAGGGTTCAAAATTGCGATGTCCGCCCTCGATAACGGCCGTTTCACAGTGGCGGCAGGCGCGGTCGGCTTGATCATGGGCTGCCTTGAGGAAAGTGTCAAGTATTGCCATGAGCGCGAAACATTCGGCAAGCCGATCGGCAAGCATCAGCTCGTCCAGCAAATGATTGCCAACATGGAAGCCGGCTACCAAATGAGCCGCCTCCTCGTTTATCGCGCTGGCGAATTGAAAAATAAAGGATTGCGCAACACACGCGAAACGTCCCTTGCGAAATGGCAAGCATGCGATTTTGCAAACAAAGCAGCGGACGACGCCTTCCAAATCCACGGCGCTTACGGCTATTCGGATGAATACCCGGTCGCACGCTTCCTGCGTAATTCAAAAGCGCCTGTTATCTATGAAGGAACCCGCGAAATTCATACGATCATGCAGGCGGAATATGTATTAGGGTATCGTGAAGATAAAAAGCTAAGTCATATGCTGCCGGAATGGCCGTTTGATTAAATATGTGGATTGAGAAAGCCAAGAGCGCCAGCGCTCTTGGTTTTTTTGAAAGGGGAAAACCGTGGTTTATGATACTTACCGGATTTTATAGTCGTACTTGTGATCGAAAAATTGAATGACATGGGTCATTGCTCACGAAATGAGCATAACTAGGGAGAAGTCGCGCATAACTCACTCCAACTTGCGCAAAACCGACCCGAACTCGCGCAAAACTAGCTCGAACTCGCGCGCAAAACATAGCCGAATTTCATGTCGGGAGGAATGCAAAATGCCAAGAGCTATTGCACCTCTTGGCATTTTTATTCTTTGAATATATTTCTCAAGTCTATCTCCAGCTCGGGGAAGATTCCGACAGTTAATAAATCTTCTTTCCCGTAAATTCCTGACAGCCTAAAGGAATCTCCAACAAGTGAATAAATCTCAACCGTCATATTATAGGGGTCGACAATCCAATACTCTTTGACCCCGGCTTTCTCATAACTGTTATATTTGATTAAACGATCGTTTCTAGCAGTGGATGGTGATAAAACTTCAACAATTAAGTCGGGTGCCCCAAAAATATTCTTATCGCCAATTTTGTCAGAAGCGCAAACGACAAGAATATCAGGTTGTACCCAATCCAAAATTGTGTCTGGCGCTGAATCCTTACTAGCGAATAAACAAACGTCCATCGGAGCTATAAAAGCAGAACAGTCCTTTCCGCGTAAAAACATTTTGAACTCGGCCGTCAATTCCCCGACGATATCCTGATGCTTTGGCGTTGGAGAGGGCGACATACTAATGATTTCCCCATCGATCGCTTCTGAATTGAGATCAGTATCCCATTCCAAGTAATCTGCGTAGGAGTATGTTTTTTTTCCTCCTGGCAAAACCATATGGCCACCTCGCATTAATTGAATTATTATAATTATAGCACGGATGACTATAGAGATGTCAGTCTACGCATAAAAGTAGGTACAACATGTTGATAATAATCGGAGGATGCCATGTATAAAGTGACAGCAACGTTGGCGAAGATCATCTTTTTCTTCATCGCCAAAATCAAATTAAAAAATACAGAAAAACTACCTGCCGGTGGGGGATATGTGGTCACTTGTGCACACCGTGGTTGGTTGGAAATTATAGCGCTTGGCATTTCCTTGCCTCGCCCGATTCACTTCATGGCGAAGAAGGAGCTTTTTAAAAATAAGCTAGTTGCCTCTTTCTTAACAAGTATTAACGCTTTTCCGATCGACCGGAATAACCCTTCGCCGAGCAGTATTAAAACGCCTGTAAAACTTCTGAAATCTGGAGAGGTTGTTGGGATATTCCCAAGCGGAACAAGAGCTGCAGAGAATGCTCCTGTCAAACGAGGAGCCGTCACGATTGCTAGTTTAGCGAGAGTGCCGATCGTTCCGGTTACATATGAAGGACCGGCAAATCTGAAAGATATTTGGAAATGCCGAAAAGCAACCATTACAATTGGAGAACCATTCATTGTGGAAAACACAAGTAAAGAAGAAATTAGCGCATATACAGAGAAATTAGAACGTGAAATTAATTCGTGAATGAAAAAGTCCTTCAAATACGCTGGAAACTTGTAACTTTTTCCACCTCTGAAAAGTCTACATGAATAAGGATGGTGATACTTTTGAAAAAGAAAATTACGGCTTCACTTGTTGGCATGAGCCTCTTGCTGCCTATGACGGGATGTGGAACTTCGAATGAAGGAAATCTCCGGATTGCGGAAGGCGTCGAATTCGGCGAAGATGATTATAAAAAAATCGTTGTTCCTAATAATGAATTGGGATTTGAATTAATAAATGAAAGTGAAGCGGATGAGGACGGAAATCTGTTTCTTTCCCCGACAAGCCTATTCATGGCTCTGGCACTTGCTTATAACGGAGCGGACGGCGTAACAAAGGAAGAAATCGCAAATGCCTTACAACTGAATGGGCTAGAACCGATGGAGCTGAATAAAGCAAATGCTTCTCTTATGACGATCTTGAATAAGCAATCCGATAGCATTCAGCTGCAAGTCGCCAATTCAATTTGGCTGAATGAGAAATATCATTTCCAAGACACCTTTGCTGGATATGCAAAAGATTATTTCAATGCCGAAATCGAGGAGATCAACATCTCGAGTAAGGATACTCCTAAGCGCATCAACGACTGGGTGAAGGATGCGACAAATGGCAAGATCGATAAAATGGTTGACGGTCCATTGGATGAAAAACTTGTGACTATGCTGCTGAATGCGATTTATTTCAAAGGAGACTGGATGTATCCGTTTGATAAGAAAGCGACTGAACATCGAACTTTTCATTTGGCGGATGGTAATGAAATCAAAGTGCCGTTTATGAAACTGCAGGAAAAGTTAGCGTATACGGCAAACAGCGAATTTCAGGCGATTCAACTTCCGTATGCAGACGGAGAAATGAGCATGACGGTGATTATGCCGAACGACTTGAGTGAGTTTACAAGTACGCTGTCTATTGAAAGGTGGGAAGAAATTCGGGCGAGTATGACGAGCACGCGCGGAACAATTTTACTTCCGAAATTCAAACTATCATACGAAACCGAGCTGGAAGACGCGTTAAAGGCCCTAGGGATGACAAATGCCTTCACTGAGATGGCTGACTTCAGCAAAATGGTGGAAGAGGTTACACCGTTACGAATTAGTAAAGTGAAGCAAAAAACATATATCGAAGTCAATGAAGAAGGGACAGAAGCGGCCGCAGTAACGGGCGTTCAGATGGAAGCGACGTCCGCGCCTGCAGATGACCCATTCATCATGGAAGTGAACCGCCCGTTTTTCATTGCGATAACGGATGAGGAAACAGGAGCCATCGTATTTATAGGCTCCATCAAGAATCCAATCATAGAGAAATGAGATTGTTTGTCGTAACAATCTATGCTACACTATTCTTACTATTAATCGGACGGAGGTGAGGAATGATGTTGGACACTGTGTATGCACGTGAAAGTCTATTGGAATATTTAGCCACTTCATGTGCGATTACTCATGATATTGCGCTCAACGGGATACGTATGCCCTTTTTTAGCCAATTTCAGTAATCACACAGCTGTTTAGCACATCATTCCTTACACTTTTTTTGGGGGAAGACTGCTTAAACGCAGTCTTTTTTTGTGCGCTCTCGGCTGTGAAAAACAGAGTGAGAGGAAGCGGAAAATTATGATTTGTACAATACAACAAGTAAGCAAAATGTTAGGTGGCAACACCATTTTTGAAGATCTTTCATTAGAAATCAAAACAGGGGATAAGCTAGGCGTCGTCGGACGGAACGGTAGCGGGAAGACGACGTTATTCAAACTCATTGCGGCGGTTGAACAACCGGATGTTGGACGCATCCATTTCAAAAAGGGAACTAAAATCGGTTATTTATCGCAAATCCCTTCATTCGAACAGCCAATGACAGGTTACGATGTACTCTATAGTGCGTTTGAGCAACTTAAAGCCATTCAACGACAATTGTCCGAACTGGAAATGGAATTGTCGAATCCGAACACGGTGGACATGGATCGTCTACTTCATAAATACGGCCAATTGCAGGATGAATTTGTCCGGCGTGACGGATACGCCATGGATTCGGAAATTGAAAAAATCATCAACGGACTTCAACTGAGGCCGTTCGTCGAGCAGGAATTTGGGCAGATGAGCGGCGGAGAACAGACAAAAATCATGTTAGGAAAGCTCCTGCTCACACGCCCGGACTTGCTGCTATTGGATGAACCGACGAACCATTTGGATTTATTCGCAGTGGAATGGCTTGAGGCATATTTGGCGGACTACACGGGAACAGTCGTCATCATTTCACATGACCGCTATTTCCTTGATAATGTCGTGACAAAGATTGCGGATCTGGAAGATGGAGAGCTGAATCTGTACCACGGCAATTACAGTTATTTTGTGAAGGAAAAAGAAGAGCGTCTCCTGCGGGAATTCCAGGACTATGAGGAACAGCAAAAGAAAATCAAGAAAATGAAAGAAGCGATCAAGCGGCTTAGGATATGGGCGAATGAAGCGAATCCGCCGAATGCGGGATTGCATCGGCAAGCGAGGAATATGGAGCGGGCGTTGGAACGGATGGAGAAGCTGCGGAGGCCGTTGATCGATCCTCGGAAAATGGCATTGTCTTTTGAGGCGGCGCCGAGAAGCGGTAAGGAAGTCGTTATTATGAAAGACGCAGTAAAATCCTTTGGTTCAAATAAATTATTGCAGGGCGCGAATCTGCAAGTCTATTGGAAAGACCGAGCAGCGATTGTCGGAAGGAATGGAAGTGGAAAATCGACCATTCTGAAAATGCTCCTCGGGGAATTTACTATTGACGATGGAGTCTGCAAATTGGGGAGCAACGTAAAAATCGGCTTCCTCTCGCAGCATTTTACGATTGTAGATCCGAAAGCCCGTCTTATAGATGTGTTCCGAAAAGAAGTTGGTGTAGAGGAAGGCGAAGCGAGGCATATTTTAGCGAAGTTCATGTTTTACGGTCCGGATGTATTCAAGCGGATCGGTGATTTGAGCGGGGGGGAACGAACACGGTTGCGGCTTGCGCAATTGATGCATCAGGACGTGAACTTCCTCGTACTGGACGAACCGACAAACCATCTGGACATTGAATCACGCGAAGTGCTAGAAGACGCCTTGGAAGACTTCCCCGGAACGCTCCTCGCCGTTTCGCATGACCGGTATTTCTTGAATAAGTTATTTACCCGCACAGCATGGCTGGAAAATGGGAGTATGACGATGTTTGAAGGGCCTTTCGACTGGGCGAGGCAGAAATGGAACGAACTGCAACAGCATACACAAGTTGTAGAACCGCCTAAGAAAAAGACGGTCGACAAAAGGCAAAAGCAGACGAAGGAAACAAATGTGGAAGAAGAAATCGCCAAGTTAGAACTCGAAATTGAGCACTTGGAAAAGAAGTTATCCAATGAAACTGAATGGATCGACTACGAATCAGTGAAAGAGAAAATGAGTTCGTTGCAGAAAGAATTGGATGCCTATTACGAGCAATGGTTGATTGAAAATGAATGACAAATAAAATGTTTACTTACAACAGGTGAAGGGATACGAAATCAGCCCTTCACCTGTTTTTTATGAGCGAATTAAAAATAATGAATATATTTTAGCTGCGGATTAAGATTATTAATTATGCAGTTAATATAATTAAGTTTATGCTTGCTATTTTGAAAATGATGGGATATGATGAATTCAAATGAAAGGGGAATTCAGATAATTATGGCATATCCTGTTATCAGTCATTGCCCTGTCTGCGACGAAACGTTGAAAGTCACGAAGCTACATTGCAACCGATGCCATACATCTATCGAGAATGAATTTGAACTGTCCAAATTGGCATCGCTGTCAGGAGAGCAACTCCATTTTGTCGAAGTGTTTTTGGCGTGCAGGGGGAATATTAAAGAGGTTGAGAAGGAGCTTGGCATATCGTATCCGACTGTCCGAGGCAAGTTGAACGAAGTTGTCAGTTCACTCGGATTAGAAATAAAAAAGAAGAACGAGGTGGATGAGAGGAAAGTAGTCGCAATGCTGGAAAAAGGGGAAATCACGGCAGAGGAAGCCATTAAGCTTCTAAAAGATTGAATAGGGGGAGTTCATGTTGAAAACAGAAATTGAAAAGGTGTTAACGATGGTGCAAGAAGGGAAAGTTGATGCTGAGAAAGCATCAGAACTTATCGCTGTATTGAATAACAGGGATTCCGAGAGTCGTCCAACAGCTAAGCCTACTGCATATGCGGATAAGACATTAAAAATCCGAGTCGTGTCGGCCGATAACGATAATGTTTCCGTTAATTTGCCAATTAAGCTCATCAAAGTCATGCTGAAGGCGGGTTATAACATTGCGGGGAACATTCCTCAATCTGAGAAATACGTGAAAGATCTTGATATTGACATACTTATCGAAGCGATCGAAAATGAATTGGACGGACAAATCGTCGACATTAAATCAGCAGACGGCGATACAGTCTCCGTGTTTATCGAATAATGTTGAAGGTCAAGGTAAAGGCGGATAAGGTCAGATTATTCATCCCAGTCCCGTACGTAATACTAACGATTGGAATTATAGTTATGTCTTCTGAACGCATTCAAAGACTCATTAACAAATGGATAACGGAGCAATCCGAAGATAAGGAAAAAGCATTTTTAATGCCGCCAATAGATAAGAAAGAGCTTAGGGGCATTGTAGCTGAGTTGAAGAATCATAAAGGACTTGGACTAGTGAACGTCAAGGCGAAAGATGGAACGGAAGTCATCGTGAAACTATAATAAAAAGCGATTTGCAGAAGGTTTTCTGCAAATCGCTTTTTCATATTGAGCTGGGTTGAGTGTCGCGTTCAAAGTCGGCGGCTTCGTGCTCAAAGTAGATGGTTCGAAGTCAAGATCCTACATACCCGCCGCCATCGACATGTATCGTCTGCCCGGTCATATAGCTCGAATCGGTGGAAGCAAGGAAAACGAAGGCGGGCGCATTTTCTGCCGGCTGCCCTCGACGTTTCACTGGCGTGTCCGATCCGTGCTGTTCGACTTTTTGCGCGTCGAATGTCGCAGGAATCAACGGCGTCCATATCGGTCCAGGTGCGACTGCGTTGACGCGGATTCCTTTTTCAGCCAAGTTCAAGGCGATAGAGCGGGTGAAGCTCGTAATGGCGCCTTTCGTTGCCGAATAGTCGATCAGTCCAGGTGACCCGTTATATGCTGTGACGGAGGAAGTGTTGATAATACAATCGCCTTCCTTCATATGTGCAAGTGCCGCCTTCGATAAATAAAACAAGCCGAAGAAGTTAGTGTCGAACGTTTCACGAAGCTGGTCGCTTGAGATTTTGGATATATCGTCTTGCGGAAACTGCTTTCCGGCATTGTTAACGAGGATATTCAAGCTGCCGAATTCTTGGATGACATCTTCGACCAACTTCTCGCAATTTTCCTCTTCGCTAATATCGACGCGAAATTTCTTCGCTTTCCCGCCGTAGTGTTCGATAAGTTCTATTGTTTTATTCGCATCAACGTCTTCCGCCTCGTCTAGATAGGCGATTGCCACATTGGCGCCCTCCTTCGCATAAGCGACTGCGACAGCCCGCCCGATTCCACTGTCTCCACCGGTAATCAATGCATTTTTCCCTTTCAATTTGCCGGAGCCTTTATAGTTTTCGTCGTCGTAGATCGGGAGTGGATTCATCTCTTTTTCCACTCCAGGCTGCTGATCCTGCGTCTGGGGTGTCACTTGTTCGTCTACTTTTTCATATTTATCTTTAGTCATTTATGAATTCCTCCTTCGAAAACATATGTATTTCGGGTATTCCCTGAATGGAGGGGGATAAACGTTAGTGAATAAAACCGTGTAATCGAATGCAATCCGTTATAATATGGAGAGTGAAAGGGGAGAAAAGTATGAAAACATTGCTGTTAACCGGCTTTGAGCCATTTTTAAATTATCCAGTCAATCCAACGCAGAAAATTGTCGATGAATTGCACGGAATGGAAATAGGTGGTTATCGGATACATAGTGAAGTGCTTCCGGTCGATTTCAGCGTCTCAGGAGACCATATCATTGAGCATATAGAACAAGTCAAACCGGATGCTGTGCTGTCGCTCGGTTTGTCAGGCGGTCGCTTCAAGATAACTCCTGAACGGATTGCCATCAATGTGAACGACGGTGCTAAGGACAATAGTGGTCATGCCCCTGTAGATGAACGGATTATCGAGAGAGGTGCAGACGGCTATTTTACGAATATGCCGATCCGAAAAATGGTCGATGCGTTGAAACAAGCTGGAATGCCTGCCGAAATTTCCAATACGGCAGGCGCTTATTTGTGCAACCATGTCATGTACCGCGTTCTTCATTTCGTGAATGAACAGCGTCCCGACATGCCTGCAGGATTTATTCACATCCCGGCTTCCCATGAGCTTGCCGTCGAGCACGGTCGTGTGCCTAGCTGGTCACATGAGGAATTAAAACGGGCAATCGTGACATGTATTGAAGTGTTAGGAGAATAAAAAAACCGGGAGAGTCTAATCTCCCGGCATTTTTAACGAGAACTTTGAAGAACGAGAACATCACGGGCGTTCAAACGTTTAGTCCATTCACACACCTCACAACAATCCAATCCACTTCCAATACGTCACACTGAACAAGAGAATCAGCAAATATCCGATAACAGTAAGTGGAATGCCTGACTTCAGGAAGTCCTTTACTGTAAATGCACCCGTCCCGTAAGCGAGCATGTTTTGCGGTGCGCTGACCGGGAGAAGGAAGCCGAAGCTGATGACGAATTGCTGGATCAGCACGAAGCCGACGCTGTTTGCATCAATAGCGATCGTTGTCGTCAAGGCGATGAAAATCGGGATGAGCGCTGACGACAAGCTGGTCGCGCTTGCAAACCCGAGATGAATGAGAATGTTGAAAGCTGACAGCAAAGCGATCGTCGCAAGTAACGGCATATTTTCGAGTCCCATCGCCCCAAACACTTTGTTGGATAGCCACTGGGCACCGTTCGTATCCAGCAGGATCGTGCCGAGCGCAATACCTACTGCAAAAACGATAATTGTGCCCCAAGGGATGAGGCGTTCCACCGTTTTCCAATCGAATACACCAATCTTCGGTAATAACAGGATGGCAATGGCGACAAGCGTCACTGTAGTCGTGTCTAGCGGATGCAGCTTCTCTTCTGTCGCCCACAGAAATAGAAGCGCGAGTGAAACGACGATGAGACGGATCTCCGATGGTTTCATCGGACCGAGTTCTTTTAACTGGCCTTCGATTAATTCCTTTCCGCCTTCAACGACATGCGTTTCCGGTTTAATTAATTTGATCATAACGAAATACAGGACGAACGACATGATGATGGACCATGGTGCTGCATACAGGAACCATGAACTCCATGCGACGGAAACCCCGAATTCTTCTTCCATAAATCCTAATGCCACCATATTCTGCGCGGCTCCGGTTTTGATTCCGACATTCCAGATGGAGACGGACTGCACGGCGGTGATGACCAGTAATGCGCCGAGCCGGCTATTTGGCTGGAGACCGAATGCCGCTACCATGCCTAACAGAATTGGGACGACTGCACCTGCGCGGGCAGTTGCACTTGGGACGAAAAAGGCGAGAATGATAGAGACAAGAATGGCACCAAATACGATAGCCCCCGTCTTCACACCGACTTTTGACAAAATATAAAGCGCGACCCGTTTATGCAAATTGGTCGCTTGCATCGCGGCCGCCAGGAACAAAGCTGCCGCAACAAGCGCCACGGCGGAGTTCGAAAAGCCCCCAAGCGCCATTTTAAGTGCGCCTTTTGTGCCGACCAACGTATCGGGGTTGGCCATGTCGGGCGCAAATCCAATCAGCAAAGCGACAAGTCCAATGATCATGGCGGCACTGACGGGGTAGGATACCGCTTCCGTCACCCAGAGGATGACCGCAAATGCCAAAATGGCCAATGCTCGCTGTCCCATGACAGGCAAGTCGTCGGGGGTGGGGAGCAAGACAATTACAATCATGACGGCAAAGGCTAGGGCAATCCAAATCGGCTTTAAGTTACGTTTCGGCTTTGGTGTATCGACTGTAGTTGCAGGGTCCATACCGATTCAATCCCTTCCAATATATTTATGGAATAGATACCCATTTTGATGAGAAGCAAACGGATACGAGCGTTTGGCAACAGGCTGACAATGGGCTAACTAAACTCGTTGTTTCAATGATCTTTTTGCCATGATGGCGACTCTTCTTGCTTCAATCAATTCTTTTTCTCTTTCTCCCGTGAAATATCCCGAGTCCAATAGTCGAGTAATTTCATTTATTAGGTCATCAGCAAACGATAGGAGTGTTTCCGGGTCAACTGATTTTGGAGCGTACATTAATTCCCACGACTTATTTAATATGTCTGTTGTTGTCAAATTAAAGATTTTCATAATCCTTTCCAATCCATCGACTCTCTCCACTAATAAAACCCCCTATTAAGCGTTTTCTTTTATATAGTATGCAGGACAAAAATATATTTCCGAAAAGTGAAACGTAATTGTATACGAGAAGTCTACTAAGTAAATAGGTTGAAGAGGAAAGGTGATGAAATTGAGAAAACCGATCATATGGATTGGCATGGCTATGATCATGGTCGTAGTCATTACGGGCATCGCAATGTTCATGGAGAAGGTGAATGTTATCGCGGCAGGGACAGCGCTTAGTGAAACTGGATGGAAGGCGCATTTCTCGGAGCCTTTGACGAAGGAAGCCATTTCGGCAGGTTATGTGTATGTGACCAATCAGAATGGCGATAAGGTAGAGGCAAAACTGGAGTTGACGGATGAGGGGCATACATTACAAGTGGAAGGGCTTCAACCGGGTGATTACACATTACGGATGGATCAAAAAGCGGTGAATAGCCAATTCAAGTCGCTCAAGCGGAAACAAGTCAATTTCATTATCTATGATTCCATCGAATCGATCAGCTCAGCAGATGATTTGAAAGTGTATTTTCAAAGAGCAAAAGATATGCAGAGCGCAGCGGTGAGTGAGGTTGAAGAAGAATCTACGGAAAAGGCGTCCATGGATAGTTCGGCATCCTCGGGTGGAACCGGCGGAGGCAACCACTCATCGACTAATATTCAGGTCGAAGGGGTCGATGAGTCGGATATGGTGAAAACTGACGGCGATTATGTATACTCCGTTTTCGCCGGGACTACCGTAAAAATCATCGATATCCGGAATCCTCAAAAGATGAAAGTCGCTGCTGAAATTAAACCTGAAGACGACTATTATCCGTTACAGCTGTTCTTACATGACGAGTTGTTAATTGTTCTTGGGAATAAAATGGAGCACTATCCGGATGATTCGGATACAAAGGCGAAAATAATGCCGATGAACGGCCTGATGACTGTCCGGATGTACAATATCGAGAAGCCGGAAAAACCGGTGCTCCTCCGCGAAATTGGTGTGGAAGGCTATTTGAAGAGTGCAAGGAAGACAGACGGCATGCTTTATCTCGTGACAAATGTGTTCCCGTATTTTTGGGCGATGGACGAAATCGACGGAGATGTCCTGCGTCCGCGCATCTTTGATTCAAATGAAGAGGAAAAGAAATTCATGGAATTCGAGGATATCTCCATTTTGCCTGGTGCCACGGATCCTTCGTATTCTGTCATTGCAGCCATCGACTTGACGGCTCCGAAAACAGCGAAATTCGAAACGAAAGGGTTTCTCGGTAGCAGCGATCACATGTACATGACGAAAGACCATTTGTATTTGACAGCAATGAAATACAAGACGAGCACGAATTCACGTGGCGCTGAAATCATGATTTGGAATCCTGGCACAGCGAATACCGAGATCTTCAAATTCAAGTTGGACGGCACGGCTATCGAATTTCATCGTTCTGCAGAGTTGAACGGGACAATTTTGAATCAGTTTTCGATGGATGAATATAAAGGTAACTTCCGGGTTGCCATGACGGAAGGGAATCGATGGGACGACAGAAACCCTTCTAAAAACCATCTTTACGTTTTGGATGAAAACATGGACATTACCGGTTCGGTTAAAGACCTTGCGAAAGGCGAGCGCATCTATTCGGCTCGTTTCATGGGGGATAAAGCGTATATGGTGACGTTTAGAGAGACCGATCCGCTTTTCGTCATCGATGTTGCGGATCCGACGAAGCCGAAAGTGTTAGGCGAGTTAAAAATACCGGGCTTCTCGAATTATTTGCACCCATTGGATGAACATCATCTCATCGGATTCGGTTATGAAACCGTGGCGAGGAAAAATCCGTATGGCGGCGAGCCGTTCATCATAACAAAAGGGATGAAACTCTCTCTGTTCGACGTGTCTGATTTTCATAACCCGAAGGAGAAATTCACTGAAATTATTGGCGGGCAAGGAACGTATTCGGCTCTCCAATACGATCACAAAGCGCTGTTCCAGCATAAACAGAGAAATCTCTTCGGCTTTCCGGTCAGCATTTATGATGAAGCGGGCAAAGATTTCGAAGTGGACTTTAAAGGAACTGGAGCACTTGTCTACGAAATCACACCGGACCGCGGAATCGTACTGAAAGGCGATTTGGTACAGAAGAAAGCATCTGGGGAACAGTACGAAGACTGGGAGAAACAGATCCAGCGGCTCTTGTACAGCGGCGAAAGTGTGTTCACCTTATCCATGAAGGAAATTAACAGCTATGACCTTGACTCATTTGAAAAAATCAGCACGTTGAAGATGAAATGATGGGGGAGATGAGGGAGCGTGAGTGCTCCCTCTATTTTTGTTCCATCAAAAAACGGAGCCACGCTTTCATGGCTCCGTTCCTTATGTAATCTCATCCCCGTTTACAGGACCTCCGATATAATAGCCTTGGACGGCATCGATGCCCATCTCTTTCAATGCCTCGAATTGCTCCTCTGTTTCGACACCTTCTGCAATGATGTACTGGCCCATCGACTTGCCGAAGAGAATCATCCCTTCAACGAGTTGTCTCGTTTTAGGCATCGTGAGCAAGGAATTGATGAACACTTTGTCGATTTTCACTTTGGAGATCGGCAATTGCTGCATGTACCGGAAGGAGGCATAGCCCGTTCCAAAATCATCCAGGATGAATTGGATGCCTTCATCCTCAAGTACTTTCATTTGATTGACGATTGCCTGCTCCTGTTCAGCTTGGAATGCGAATTTCTCCGTAATTTCAAATTCGATCTTGTGTGGCGGACATTTCGTCCTTTCCAGAATGCTTGTCAGTTTCTCCTTCATTTGTGAAGAGTCACCGAACTCCCGCACCGATGTATTGACGGAAATGCGCACGTCCGGTTTATCGGTCATCAGCTTCATCGCAAGTGTAGCAGCTTCCTCGATCACAAAGGCACCGATTGCATGAATCAAACCGTTTTCCTCTGCAATGGGTATCAGCTCATCGGGCTGGATTGGACCGATTTCCTCGTCCTCCCAACGGACAAGCGCTTCATATACAAGTACTTTTCCCGTCGCGATATCCAATTGCGGTTGGTAGACGACTTGCAAATTACGATGATCCAGCGCTGTCAGCATCTTTTTGTCAATTAAGGAACGGCGGTTCAAGTCTTTATGGGACTCGGCGGACAATGATGAAATACGTCCTCCGCCTAACTCGATAATAGATTTCGTCGCGGTCAATGCGGCTTTATACAAATGCGAATAGGTCTGCTGATCCTCTGGGAAGCGGACGATGCCACCGCTGACCGAAAGCGGCAACGAATGGTTTTCGACATAGATTGGCTGCTCTTTCAAAAATTGAAGGAACCCTTGGACGAACCAATCCCCGAAAGACGTCAGCACGACGAATTGACTCACGCCGACCCTTGCGATTGCATCCCCTTGAAAATACCGTTTCAGCCTGTTCGTAAATTCCTGAATCAAAACCGATTCCGAATCATACGATTGCAGATCTTTCAATGTATAATAGTGATCAATTGCTATGTAGACGAATGAAAAATGTCTTCCTTCTTCGATATAGTCATTGACGAGGGTCTCCAATTTGTGACGACTCATCAGTCCGGTTTCAAAGTCGATGAAGGCAATTTGCTGGAGCTTCTCCTTCAATTTGACCTCTTCGGTAACGTCAAGTTCTAAAAAAGTGCTCGATTCAAGCGTGCCGTTCGCATCCATCGTCGGAATGGCCATCATTTGGACGAAGTAGGGCTCGCCGTGCCGAGTCATTTTTTCGACTTTGCCGAACCAGGATTTCCCGTTCGAAACACGATTCCATATGGCGTGGGCTTGCGCTTGGTTATGTTCATCCTCAGAAAACATTTGCCAGAACGATTTTCCGAGAATACGTTTTGGTGTCCAATTGCTTGAAGCTAAGAAGTTATGATTCGTGTAAGTGATCAAGCCTTCACCATCCGTACGGGTCACCATTAAGAACTCAACGAGACTGTCCATTACAGTTGGCAGTTCGGTTCTATTTAATTGGTTTGCCGATTTCATTTTGTTGTCCCCTTTCGGATGTCATATGTATTTTATTATATAGGAAGTTTAATAAATATACAGTACATACTTTTTGACTGAATACTTACATTTGTGATTTAGCTAGATAGATAGAGGAGGGTGGAGTGAGATGGAAAGAGTAAAAGGAATTGTAATGATCATAGCAGGTGCGATGTTGTGGGGCGCGTCAGGTCCGATGATGGAGTGGACGTTGGATACGAGTGGCATGTCGATCTCCTTCATGCTCATCATCCGTCTATTGCTCGCAGGGATGGCGATCCTCTCTGTCTTGAAAATGAAAGGCGTGCACATCTCGCGCCCGCTTCGTAACAAAACATGGCTGCGTCAAATGTGCATTTTCGGCGTCATCGGGATGCTTGGCGTCCAATATACGTTCGTCGGTGCCATTCAGACGAGCAATGCGGTTATTGCAACACTGTTCCAATTCCTGGCGCCGATTTACATTATTATTTTCGTTTCCCTACGCCAAAAAGCGTATCCGCCGATAGCTCAAGTACTAGGAATGGCCGTCACGATGGTAGGCCTCTTTCTACTTCTGACGAATGGCACGCTTTCCGGCTTCGCGTTAACGAAGGAGGCGCTGCTTTTCGGACTCGCCGTTGGGTTCACGTTCTCGTTTTATACGCTTTACCCTGTCCGGCTTATGAATGAATGGGGGGTTCTCCTCGTCGTCGGGTGGGGGATGCTCATCGGGGGACTCGCACTCCTTGCCGTCAACATACTGAAATTCAGCAATGAAATCGGCACACTTGCCGATGTGAACGTGTCTCTCATGCTCCTCCTCATCATTGTCGTCGGAACCGTCGCTTTCGTCCTCTTCCTCGGCAGCATGAAATATATAACACCTGTCGAAACGAGCATCCTCTCAAGCTTCGAACCGCTAACGGCTTTGATCATCTCTGTCATTTGGTTCGGCAGCGTATTAGGCTCCTGGCAATTGGTCGGAGGTGCAATCATGCTCATCGGCGTCACTGGCCTTTCCATTGCGGGAAGCAAGGTGAAAAAAGAAGAAGGTGTACTACCGGAATCCTAAAGTGGATCCCGTCAGCTTGTTGACAAACGCTCGCATCCGTTGTTGCTCGTGTCGCTCGTCCGCTCATGAACTTTAGTTCTATTCGCGTCTTCGCTCCACTTCGCGCCTAGGCTGACAAGCGTTTTCAATCAGGCTGAGGATATTCTATTTATCGTGTTTTCCCCTAAAATTGACTTTGTCTACACATTACCGGAATCCTTAAGAGGTTTCCGTTTTTTTATTCTTTAATGTCTGAAATTCCGGATTACTCAAATATCCGCTCTATACAGAAAGCACTAGATGTGTCATAATGGTGACAATAAAAATAATTCGTAATACGAAAGAGTTTTTGGGGGTCCTCTAAGATGAAAACAGTTTTTTCGTACGCAAAGCCATACAAATGGCCGATCCTCATCGCTTTGTTCCTCATGTTGACGGAACTGGCGGTCGAGCTGATTCAGCCATTATTGATAGCTAAAATTATCGATGACGGCATATTGGCAGAAGATGTGAGCGTCGTTTGGACGTGGGGAGGCGTCATGATGGCGCTGGCGATGATCGCGTTCCTTTCAGGTGCGATCAACTCCTTTTTCGCAGCGCATGCAGCGCAAAGTTTTGCGTTTGACTTGCGCCAGGCGCTATTCCGTCAAGTGCAATCCTTCTCCATGGCAACCTTTTTACGATTTCCGACAGCGGGGCTGATCACCCGGTTGACGAGTGACGTGACGATGGCGCAAAACGTCCTGTTTATGTCGCTGCGCATCATGATGCGGGCTCCGTTGCTCGTCATCGGTAGCTTAGTCATGGCATTTCTCGTCAATGTGAAGCTGGCGTTATATTTAGTAATCGGAGCACCTGTTTTATTAATTTTCCTTTTTATAATGGCCCGCAAAGGGGTTGGCTACTTTTCTACTGTGCAGCGTAGACTCGACCGGGTGAATCGTGTCATTCAAGAAAACTTGCAAGCGGTACGGCTGATCAAAGCGTATTTGCGCGGCATGTATGAGGCAAGCAGGTTCTCGAAAGTCGCTAGTGCACTCCGGAAGGACACGGTCAAAGCGATGCGCATGATGGAGCTCATCCTGCCTATTCTTCTATTCATCATGAACGTAAGTTTGATGGCAGTCCTTTGGTTCGGTGCTGTTGAAATTCGCAGCGGCGATGCGCAAGTCGGGGAACTTGTTGCAATCGTCAACTATGCGATGCGGATGACGGGTGCATTTTCGATGTTTGCATTTATCATCAGCGCATTGTCAAGGGCGAAAGCATCTTCCGAACGGATGGAGGAAGTGCTGCTAGCTGACGAGGATCTGGAAGATCATAATACGGAAAGTTCGGGTATCAGCAGCTTGGAAGGGGATCTTCGTTTCGAAAACGTCTCTTTCCATTATCAAGGGAAGCCGGAGCCGATTTTAGATAATGTCTCCTTCCATGTAGCGCCAGGAGAGAAGCTTGCCATTATGGGGGCTACTGGTTCGGGTAAATCAACCCTTCTGAATCTCATACCGCGTATGTTCGAATCGACCGAAGGAAAAATCTTCGTTGGCGGAATCGAAGTGAAGGAATGGGCGTTAAAGGACTTGCGTGACACAATCGGGCTCGTCCCGCAGCAATCGATTCTTTTCACGGGTTCGATTCTCGAAAACCTCTCATGGGGGGATAGTGATGCGGAGCCTGATGAATTAATTGAAGCAGCCATGAAGGCGCAAATCCATGAATCAATTGATTTATTCCCGCAGAAGTATGGAACGCGGGTCGGCCAAAAAGGGGTCAATTTGTCAGGTGGGCAAAAGCAGCGATTATCTATCGCGCGGGCACTCGTTCGGAAGCCTTCCATCCTCATTCTCGATGACAGTACGAGCGCGTTGGACGTCAAAACGGAAAATGCGTTATGGGAAGCGCTGAAAGGGGAAGCGGCGACAATGCTCGTCGTTACGCAAAAAGTGCAGACGGCTAAAGGTGCAGACAAAATCCTTCTATTGGATGAAGGGAAAGTCGTCGGATATGGCAAACATGCGGACCTTATGAAGCAATCGGCATTGTATAGGAAAATAGCCGAATCCCAATCGGAAGAGGAGGTGGTCGCAAGTGTTGCGAACAATTCGTAAACCGTTCGGATATGAACCGATCATCAAAAAAGAAGATATTAAAGGTCCCGGCAGAAAAAAAGTGGAACGGGCGAATGATTGGAAATCGGTTTTGCTCAGAATTTGGAAGCTCGTCGATGAACAACGGGGACTGCTCATTCTGGTGCTCTCTCTCGTACTCGTCAGCTCTGCGCTTGCATTACTCGGGCCTTTCATGATCGGTAAAATCATCGATACGCATATCATTCCGATGGAGTTTGATGGTTTGGGGAGCAAGATTGGCCTGTTGATCGCGATTTACGCGGGGTTGTCCATTGCCCTTTATTTCCAAAGCTTTTGGATGGTCGGCATTGCCCAACAGACGATTTTCAAGCTGCGTACGGGTCTGTTCTCACATCTCCAAAAGCTGCCCGTCACGTTTTTTGACAGAAGACAGCATGGCGAATTGATGAGCCGTTTAACGAATGATATCGAGAACGTCAGCCAGACGCTCAATTCGTCATTCATTCAAGTGTTCTCAAGTATTTTGACATTGTCGGGAACGCTTGCGGTCATGCTCTATTTGAGCCCAATTTTGACATTGTTGACGATGATCATCGTTCCTGTCATGTTCATCGCGATTCGGTGGATCACCCGCCGGACGGGTCTGCTGTTCAAGGAGCAGCAGCAGGCGGTCGGACAATTGAACGGGATGATTGAAGAAACGATTTCTGGCCAGCGGATCATTAAGGCATTTTCACAAGAAGAACGTGTCATGGAGGAATTCGCGGAAAAAAGCGATCGGTTGCGCCGGACGGGATTTTGGGCGTTGACGTATTCGGGATTCATTCCAAAAGTGATGAACATGTTGAACAACGCTGCTTTCGCCATCGTGGCGGGTGTCGGTGGATTGCTTGCACTAAAAGGGGATGGCATCGTCACAATCGGTACGATCGTCATCTTCTCCGAGTATGCTCGTCAATTTACGCGGCCGCTCAATGATCTATCCAACCAATTCAATACGGTGCTCTCCGCGATTGCGGGGGCAGAGCGCGTATTCAAAATTATGAATGAGCCGATCGAGCAGGACGATGCGACCGAGCATAAAGATACCGTGCTAGCTGGGGACGTCGAGTTTAGAAATGTATCATTCGGTTATTCAGTTGAAACGGACGGTTATACGGTCGAGGATATTTCCTTCCACGTGAAGCCTGGCGAGACTGCCGCTTTCGTTGGAGCGACCGGAGCAGGGAAGACGACGATCATGCAACTTCTCGCCCGTTTCTATGAGACGAATGAAGGTCAAATCCTTATTGACGGAATTCCGATCAAGGAACTGCCGCGCCAAACATTGCGCAGTCAAACAGCTTTCGTTCTCCAAGATCCGTTCCTGTTCGAGGCAACTGTCATGGAAAACATTCGTTACGGCAAGCTTGACGCTACGGACGAAGAAGTGATCGAGGCTGCCAAAAAGGCGAATGCCCATAGTTTCATCATGCGGCTCGAAGACGGCTACAACACTGTCCTGACAGCAGATGGCGGTGAAATTTCACAAGGGCAGAAGCAATTGCTTTCCATCGCAAGGGCGCTCGTCGCAGACCCGGTATTGCTGTTGCTCGATGAGGCGACAAGCAGCATCGACACCGTCACCGAGCTTGAAATCCAAGAAGCGCTTGACCGCTTAATGGAAGGAAGGACGAGTTTCGTCATTGCTCACAGACTGAATACGGTGCGAAAAGCAGACATGGTCTACGTCATGGGGCAAGGGAAGCTCATCGAGTACGGCAGTCAAGAAGAATTGATTGAGAAACAAGGCGTTTATTATACGATGTTGAAGGATTCAAAGATTTAAGCAGAAAAAAGACAGGCGGGGAAGTCTTCCTTGCCTGTCTTTTGTGCTTTTATTATCACTTTCGATCTTCAATATCCACTTTCGTTCCGTCGTCATAATTGATTTCCAATTCGAATTTCGTATACGTATCAAGTCCGAACCATTCCATGATGCCATCAATGACATCTTGCTGCGACGTTTTCGACTCCAACATAATTTTCGTGAACATCTCGTCCAATTTATTGAAAGCTTCAGCACCTTCCAAATTGATGCCTGCTAACTCATTCACATACTTGGCCTTATGATTCCTGTCCACTTCATATTCCGCGTCGATCGTATCCCGTCCATCGACCTCTATCTCCAAATCGAATTTATTGAAGCCGTACCCGTCTCCCGTTTCTAACGTGCCGCCTTCCTTCTCGTCTTTATAAATGATATCTGCGTCTTCCCGCTTCGGATCATCCGCATTCTCGCTCGCATTCCCGCACGCGCCTAAAATTAGGGCAGCAAAAAGAAAGAGCATGCCGACCTTCACATTAATTTTCATGTTAGGTAACCTCCTGTTGTAGTATCTCTTCATTAATTTCCTTCATTGCAAGAAGTTAAACACAACCTTTTTGGAGGAATCGCGTCAGGAGGAAGGAATGGAAGGGAGCTGTCCGCAAGCATTTTTAAAGCCAGTAAATCGGGGGCGAGTGGTGATAAACTCTGTCTGAGTGGTGATAACCGTGTCTTGAGTGGTGATAAACTCTGTCTAAGTGGTGATAACGAGTGTTTAAGTGGTGATAAACTTCTGTTGAACGGCGATACCCTTTTGATTTTCCCGAGTCGGTGGTAATTGGCCGATACAAAAAAACAACCGGCGTTTTTCGCCGGTTGTATCCTACCATTTCGCACGATGATCTTCCACGCAGCCAAGCATTTGCCTGATTCGTAGAGTCGAACCGTCATGCAGTTTCACGCGGCCGTTGAAATAGCCGACGAGTTGGTTGACGTTTGTTTGAACGAGTTGCGCTTTCGTCTTAGCGACCCGCTCAAAGAAAGGGGAGAACGTTAAGTCGACTTGATCGGAAAACTTCGTCTTGATTTGCCAAGGTTGCATGTAATTGTTCTTGTCAAACGTGAAAATGACATCTTCATGCACCTTCGTCATCATACCATCTACGAATACTGCATTTTCCGTCATACCTGTGCCGTCCGTCCATTTTCCACCGAAATTCAACCCGATTCGCCGTCCGCCTGAACGTTGGGAAGCCATCGCCCAATTCCATTCTGCCTCTCGCGGCCAAACACCGCGTCCGAAATCGAGTACTGCAAAGCTATAATCCGAATTGAAATTATATCGTTTCTCTCCAATTTTTACGAACCCCGCTGTCGGCAATGAATGATGCTTCGCTGTAAATTGGAACCGGTCCCGGTTCCGTGGAATGACGACATTCAACGAATCGTCCTCATCGGGATGCGTAATATGTAGGTCGGCATGAAGCACTTCATTATCAAAATCAGGAATTGTCACAGATAGATGGGTTTCTCCTTGCATATGGACAAGCTGGATGGACATTTGATCATTGACGAATTTCACGTTTCCAAGCACGTCCTCTGGCATCTTCACCTTCCGTCCGACCGGCAGCACAACTTGCTTCTCGTAGAAGCGCTGCGTCTCATAATCAAGCAAATAGACGGAGCAGACAGCGGCATAATCCAAATGACTGATTGTCGCAGAAAACAGAAGATCCTCGCCGAACACACACCAATAATTCCATTTCTTCTTTCGCATGAAATGGCCTTTTAAATTGCTTATAATAAACGGACGACGGGCAAATCCGATCGCTTCAGGATTCAACATCCCTTTCGGATCGCACAGAAAAACCGTGTCCTTTAACTCTCTTTCAGCATGTTGCAAGGAGATACCCCCCAATCTATTGTCTTTTTCGAACGACATGTTATAATCTATATTGTATCAGATATACGGGGCATTAGCTCAGCTGGGAGAGTGTCACGCTGGCAGTGTGAAGGTCACCGGTTCGAACCCGGTATGCTCCATCCTTAAAAAGGAAAATAACCCTTGTTATAATAAGGGTTATTTTCCTTTTTAAGGATTTTTTAGATTGAGATGATGTGAACCAAACCCGTTAAGCAAATGAATTGGTTCGGTACTTGAGAAGAATGTTAAGTTGCAATTTATTTTGGAGACACAATTCACAAGGGAATTGGAGTCTCCTTTTTTAGTATTGTTAAATAAATAAACAAATTGAAAACGCCACAATTACCCTTGTATATTCTAACTCTTAGGGAAGGACATAGACTAGTACAACAATACTTACGGGATATGAAGGGAATGAATATATGGATATCAGAATGATTCGGCAGGTGATTAGGTCTAGGCGACAGGAATTAGTCGAACTTGCTGCTTCATTTATTCGGATTCCATCTGAAAATCCATCGACCGAGTTTAAGAAACATTCGGCAGAAATGGGACAGTCTATTAGTCGGTACTTAGCAGCGAGAGGTTTTTTTATTACCGAGTACCCAAATAGTAAAAGTGGTCTAGTTACAGTAGTCTGTGATGCTCCCCTAACTAAGGTTTCAGGTCCGCGCCTCCTATTTTGTGGCCATACAGATGTTGTACCTGCAGGTGATCGTTCAAAGTGGACCTTTGAGCCTTACTCGGGAGAAGTCAGAACCGGAATGCTATTGGGGCGGGGTTCCTCTGACATGAAAGGTGGTTTGGCATCACAGGTTTTTGTAGCTGGATTGCTTCAGCAGTTTGCCTCCACTCTCAATTTGAAAGGTACCCTAGGTGTTATTGCTTCTCCGGACGAAGAGACTGGAGGTATTGAGGTGTCCTCTCTCCTAGATCGAGGACTGATTAAAGGTGATGCTTGTCTTATTGGCGAACCGACGCACCCCTGCCATCCGAATGTTGGTGAAAAGGCTATGGCATGGATGCGGGTGACCGTACCAGGTCAGCCAGGACATGGCAGCCAACAACCGCTTTCTGGAATTTCCGCTGTACGAAAGGGGGCGGACGTGATCGAAGCACTAAGCAAACTATGGATGCTCAAAGCAACACCTCCGGAAGAGCTTAAGCAGTTAGTGTACAACACGGAGTGGTTTATATCTCATAGATTAGGAAATCCTTTCATGTCCCAATTACTTTATCGGCCCTCTTACAATCCAGGTATTATCCAGGGCGGTTCAAAGGTAAATATGATAGCAGATGAGTGCATCATTGAAGTAGATACTCGGGTCCCATTCGGCATGAAGTCCGAGTTTTTGCAGGCTGCTGCCAATAATCTTGTCAAAGCTGTAACACCAGACGCTGTTGTAGAGCAAATGCTACCCACTAATAACCCGAACTGGACCTTAGAGAATCGTCCAATCGTCCGGTCTTTAGAATTAGGGATCCAGCGTGTCCTCGGAATGGGGCAACCTGTCTTCAGCGTGCTCTCGCTTGGTTCAAGTGATGCCTGTCACTTCCGGCGTAATGGAATTGATACCGTATTTTATGGGCCAGGGCTGCAAAGTACTATCCATGGCTACGACGAGCAAGTTTCAGTAGAGAGCTTAGTACAATCTGCTGAGATATATGCTGAGACGGCAATCATGTATCTTAGGTCGTTATAAATCTATTTTTCATACAAGCTAACGGTGGCATTACCTGGTATATGTGTAGTATATCTACTAGTAACTGTTCTTTAAATCGTAAGTAAATTTAATGCTAGGAGATGAAAAAATGGAAGGTCTTCACATTATGATAAGAAACGAATACGGTAAATAATTGTATGAGATTTTGGCCGGCCGGTATTATAGATTCCTCTTGGTATTGGTCTTTAGCACCGGAAGAAGCATATTTTACAGGTTCGGGAAACTTAGATCGGCCATTCTTTTGTATCAGATGAAATTATGGACGGCCAAACATTTATGAAGCATATTTCTAAAGAAGATTATTATTTAATTTTCGCAGACATAAAAGCTTTTCCTACATTAGAAAGCGTTGTAAGTATTGAAAATGAAACGGATTTCATGAAAAGCTCTTGCAAACTCGGGCTTTCATTAAGTGATTCAGCATATATGATTGTATACTCACGAGAAAAACCAATCCTCCTGGAAATCTTAAAGCGGGCCGAAACTTTGGGGTATCAAGATATTAGATTCATGAAAAAAGAAAAGGTAGTATTAGCTTTGTGGGGATGGAAGGATTTAGTAAAAGAAAATGCCCATTGGTATAGCAATAACAAGGGGCACAGTAATGAATAATAAGTTTACGAACGGGGATGGTATCAGTTAACTTGCGATATCTTCTCCGTTCTTTTATTTGTAGTTGACATGACACCATTTAGTGTCGTATTATTAGGACACCAAACAGTGTCCAATACATATATAAGGAGGGGAGGATTTTGATTACGACTGATCAAGAGCGCGATGTTTTTGTAGCCATTGCAGATCCTACGAGGCGAAAGTTAATACGTTTATTAGCAGGTTCAGATGAGTTGGCGCTTTACGAATTAACTGCTCATTTTGAGATGGGGCGTACAGCTGTTTCTAAACATTTGGCTGTTCTTAAAGAGGCGGACTTAGTGAGGAACCATAAAATTGGCAGAGAAACTAGGTATCGATTAAACGCAGCTCCCTTACAGGAAGTGAAAGATTGGTTAGCCTTTTATGAAGATTTTTGGACGGAAAGTGCGGCAAAACTAAAGAATATATTGGAGGATTAAATTATGGCGGATTTATCATTGGATTTTCAATTCAAGAGTCCTATCAATAAAGTATGGGATGCCTTAACGAATTCAGAAACCCTTGCGAAATGGGTCATGGAAAATAATTTCAAACCGATCGTCGGTTACAAATGTCAGTTTCGAAATGAGGCAATTGGTTTAGTTGTAGAAAGTGAAGTGTTAGTAGTGGACGAGCCCAATAAATTATCTTACACATGGGTTGGCGGGCCGATCAATACTATCGTCACATGGACACTGAAGCAAGAGGGTGAAACAACCCATTTACATCTTGAACACACCGGATTTGAAGAAGAAAACCAAGCAGCTTTCAATGGTGCGAAATACGGTTGGACAAGCATGGTAGGCGAGTTGGAAAAACTGGTAGGGGAAATGTAAATGGGTTTTCTTCAAGATGCAATAGCGATTTTCAAAAAGAGGGACGTAACATTCATAGACAGCTACAAGGAATCAGAAGAGGTCTATACGTTTCGATTTGAAAAAGACAAAGATGTAACGTGGAAAGCAGGACAACATGGGCTGTTTACGATTACTCATAAGAAAATAAAGAATGGCATACGTCCAATTACTCTGGCGTCTGCTCCCGCTGAAAATGTTATTCAATTAACACTTCGAATTAGTAATGACCCAAGTGATTTTAAAAAGGCGATGTTGGAATTAAAACAGGGCATGAAAATTAGAATGAGTGGGCCAGTAGGGTCGTTTTATTTAAAAGATGACAGTCCTTCCGTGCTAATTGCAGGGGGTATTGGAATTACACCATTTCGGTCTATGCTAAAGCAGTTAGAGGCGGAAGGAAATGGAGTTGGGAAGGAAATCCATCTACTTTATATGGATGGAAAAAATTCGTTTGTCTATAAAGATGAACTGGATGAAATTTTAAACAATACTTCAATAGATGTCACTTACCTGGATGCAAGGGATGATTTACAGAAGGAAATAAATAAGTTATCCAGCTTACATGGGAACAATGGCAAATACTATATTGCAGGGCCTAAGTCGATGGTGGAATCGATTTCAGCTCATTTACAAAGTAATGCTATTTCGAAGAAGAGTATTCAAAAGGATGTCTTCATTGGATACTAACTAGAAATTGGAAGAAACCTCTTCAAATCAACATTTGAGGGGGTTCTTTTTGATTTGATTAATTATTGGGTAGGGCACATATACATTCAAAGATGAATATCTTATAGGCGAAGTCATTATACCTACGGAGGAATTGTTATCGGATATCTTGTTAACGTAGAACCAGGCGTAAATCTATATGTTGAGGATCTTAACCCGGAAGGCGATAAGACGATAGTGTTTATACATGGCTGGCCGCTGAGTCATAAACAGTTCGAGTACCAGTTTGATGTGCTCCCATCAATGGGATATCGCTGTATTGGCATAGACTGGAGGGGCTTCGGAAATTCGGCTAAACCATTCAATGGCTACACGTTAGATAGACTAGCTGATGATATCCGTGCTGTTGTTGGGGCGCTTCGACTGAAAAATTTTGCGCTCGTAGGTCATTCGACAGGTGGATCCATTGCGATTCGATATATGACTAGATATGGCGGTTACGGAGTATCCCAGCTAGTCCTTGTCGACGCGGCAGCTCCCACAGGCTTTACAGCAGAGACAGCTGATCGATACCTTGAACAAACGTTAAATAACCGCCCTAAAATGATGCAGGAAGTCATAGATGGTTTTTTCTTTCAATATATAACTCGCCAATTCTCGGAATGGTTTTTTCAAATGGGCATGCAGGCAGCAGGTTGGTCAACCGCTGCGATTATAAAACTTTTAAAAGAAGTAAATTTGTATGAAGACCTTCCAAAAATAGTTGACCCGACGTTAATTATTCACGGTATTCATGACAAAGTTATTCCATTTTCACAGGCTGAAGAAATAAATCGACTAATCCCAAACTCGCAACTAGTCCCGTTTAAATATAGTGGTCATGGTGCTTTTTGGGAAGAGCGTAATAAATTTAACCGGATATTGACACAATTCATTGGCTGAAAAAATGTCTGAAGCCCCCGTCGTAATAGCCGAATTGATATCTTCAGCATCAGTAATATCGTTATCCAATTAGTCGGTCTTTCTTCATGCTAACCCTTACGTCATCATACGATAGGTTACGGGGGTGTTCAGAAAAATTGTATAATCGCGAAGCGGCAGTCAGATATGCGGATGAATGGTGGAACAAAAGGAATCCTGCCTATCCATCATTCGATGTCGACTGCACGAGTTTTATCTCGCAATGTCTGCATGCTGGTGGTGCTCCGATGCATGGGTATCCAAACCGAGGACGGGGATGGTGGCAGCAAGGGGGGACGTGGAGCTTCAGCTGGTCGGTTGCGCATGCGATGCGTTGGTATTTAGGGAGTTCTAAGAAGGGATTGACTGCACGACAAGTCGGTTCGGCTGAGGAGCTCGATCTCGGTGATGTTATTTGCTATGACTTTCAAGGGGACGGACGGTTCGACCATACGACTATCGTTACAGCGAAGGACGGAGAAATGCCGCTCGTGAATGCCCATACGTATGACGCGTACCATCGGACATGGGATTATAAGGATTCATACGCATGGCGAGAAGGTGCGAAGTATATTTTCTTTAAGATTAACGATCATTTCTCCTGAAATGAAAAAGACGGAGCCGTCGGGCGTCCGTCTTTTTGCTTTTAAAAAACATCATCTAATTTTCTACAATCATGAAGTTTTTAGGGGATTGTGCTCCTTCTCATGCGTTTTGTAGTTAGTCAGCTTCCAAGCTTATTTCAGTGATAGCCTGTATCAAAACATCGGGTCTATCCAGATAAATTAAGTGTCCAGATTGTTCGGCAAAAATTAATTTGCTGTTACTGGATAAATTTGCTTGATCTTTAATGAGCTCTTGCCATTTCTCTTCATATATCCGTAATTCCCATTCTGGAAAGCCTTCATCTGTCCCAAGTTTAATACAATATTCTTTATCTCTACCAATAACAACTAATGGAACATCGGGAAAATCCCCCAATCCCTTTATAATCTCGGCATCTGATATCCAGTTTTTTATTTCTGAATACATAGCCTTGTACAGTGTCGGGTTCACTTGAAAGTCCATTAACCTTTCCTGTACGTTCAGCGGAAATTGTTTTTGTCTCTTCGTTAGAGAGGGGGGTATTATTTTACTTAGCTCATCCTTATTCATTGAAGAATATAAGTAGCATTTTTCTAACCACGCTTCGTCTGTAGAATCCTCATTTAGTGCAGGCAACTTTAATTCTTCTAGAATTTTAAAATCAATAGAAGTAGAATCAACTAATACCATCCCTCTTAGGTGACTCGGATATAATTTAGCAAAATGCTGCGCGCATAATCCACCATAAGAATGCCCCACTAAAATAATTGGCTCAACAATATTCAATTGAAAGAGCAATCCTTTTAATTCGTTAGCCGTTGCTAGTGTAGTTCTGCTCTCATCTCCGATCTCACTTATACCTAGACCTGGTCTGTGAAACATAATGACTTTATTTCTTTTACTTAGTTCTTCAGTGATTTCGTGCCATTCATCTAAGGAATTACCCATACCGGTTAAAATCAAGATCGGTATACCGCAACTTCCTTTTTGTTGTATTTCTAGTTTTTTATTATTCACAACTATAATCTGGCGAATTTTACTCATCCTTTTTAATATTGTAAGGTCCTGTCCTTAAGCAATTTCTATTCCTTTTGAAATACTTCTTTTGCAATTAGTTCATAGGATCGGATTCGATCTGCTGGTTCGTATGTGATTGTATTGATCATGATTTCGTCCGCTTGATATTTCGTTTTCAACTCATATAGTTTCTGTTTCACTTCATAAGGATTCCCGATAATCATGTTCTGTCTCATTTTATCTAACGATTCCATCTCTTTTTCAGTGAGTTTATATTCCTTAGCTTCTTTTATTGTTGGAACTCCTTGATGGCCTTCCCCTTTATCTCTTTGTAAAGACCAAATGAGTGAACTTATGGCAATCTCTTCTGCTTTTTCCGTTGTTTCTCCACAAAACACTGAAACCGTTACGATCACTTGTGGGGTTTGTCCTTCTTTTCTCGGTTTAAAGGTTTCAATATATTCTCTGATTATAGAAACTCCATCATTGTCGCTCATAAAATGGCCGAAAGTATATGGGATACCATGTTCCGCTGCTAGTACAGCACTTTTTTTACTTGTGCCAAGAAGCCAAGGTACTGGTGGATTTCCAGGTATCGGCGACGCAGATATCTTCGAGTATTCAGTGTCAGCTGGATAATCATCGTCTAAAAAATGAAGTAATTCTCTTACTAAGGTAGGGAAGTTCCTGACATTTTGTAAAAAGTTATCAGTTAAAGCATTCGTCGCTTCAGCCGATCCACCTGGCGCTCGTCCTATCCCTATATCTATTCGATTTGGAAATAATGTTGCAAGCATATTAAAGACTTCTGCCACTTTAAAGGGCTTGTAATGAGGCAATAAAACAGCGCCAGAGCCAATACGAATTCGATTCGTGTTAGCGCCGATGTAGCTTAACATCACTTCAGGCGCAGAACAGGCGAGTCCAGGTAAATCATGGTGTTCAGCAATCCAGTATCTTGTATATCCGAGTGCATCTCCAGCTTGTGCTAATTTCATCGACCCCATCAATGCCTCATATGGGGTTTGAATTGAAGAGATAGGGGATTGATCTACTATGCTTAACCTCATTACACCTCAGTCCTTTTCTTCCAATAAAGTCAATTTATACTCTCCTACTTGATCTTTTTTATACAAGTTTGTAATTGAAGTAGAATAGTTATAAATGGTTCCTCTAAATCGTAAGTCTTTCACAGGAATCTGAACTTCAAATGTTCCGCGGTACAGTAAAGTGGAAATGTCATGATATTCTTCACTTGTCACGTTAAAGACGACTGAAACTTTATAGAGTCCATCCAATTTTTCTTCTTCATAACTGGACAATTGAATTGCTCTGTCGTCTAAAATCATTGTGCTGACCAAAAAATCACTCCTCTAAAAAAGTTGTTGAGACAACCATACAGTGTTCAGATTCTATGTCAAATCTCAAACAAAATACCCCTTCCCGCAAACCGGGGAAGAGGCTGTGTACGTTTATTAACAGCAAAAGTTAACGCTTTAAGTATTGCGGTATGAGACAAGCACCTTACGCTCAGTCATACCATAGCACAGCAATTGTCCCTTCGCCGGCATGGACGGCGAGGGTGGAGCTGATGTCGCCGATTTCGACAGTGAGTCCCGGTACTTGGTTGAGGATCATCGCTTTTAATTCCTCGGCTGTATCCATAACATTTCCTTGCATTAAATAGATTTTACCTTTTCCTTTATGTCTCTCTGCGACTTTATTGACCAAATATTGAAGCGCTTTCTTTTCGGAGCGTACTTTATCGATCGCTTCCAACTTGCCGTCAGGTGTGATTTGGATGATCGGCTTCACTTTCAACAAGCTGCCGAGGAAGAACTGGACGCCATTCATGCGGCCGCCTTTGTACAACTGCTCCAATTGGCCGATGTAAATGAAATTCTTCAATGTTCCTACCATTTTTTTAAGCTCTTGTATGATTTCCTCGACGGATGCTCCCGTATGTTGGAGCTCCATCCCTTTTTCAATCATCCCCGTGATTCCAGACGACAGGGAGTGGGAGTCGATGAAGGTGATAGGGAAGTCCACCATTTGCGCACCTGCCATGGAAGAAGCGAGAGTACCGCTCAACTCCCCCGAAACGTGAATGGCGATTGCCTGTTCATAGTCTTCTGCAATTATCTTGAATTGCTCTGCGAATTCTCCTGCAGAAGGTTGGGATGTTTTCGGAAACTCGGTCGCATTCTTTATATTTTCATATAACTGGGGCGGTGTCAGGTCGACGCCGTCAATAAATTGCTTTTCCCCGAAATGTATATTGAGTGGAATCGAGAAGAAATCGGGGTGGTTTTTTAATTCATCTGGAATATAGGCGGTGCTGTCTGTTATCCATGCTAGCGGTTTTTTCGTCATAAGATCATTCATCCTTTTCTAAACATTCGCTTCTTTCATTACTATACTACAGAAAGTAATCTCTTCAAATACAAATTTGAATAATTAGTAGAAAATGGGGGAAGGGGAGGGAGGAGTAAGGAAATGAAAAGGGCCATCCCGAGCGGAAATGGAACCCGGGATGCCCTTCTATTATTTTTTCAATTCGTCTTTTGAAAATTGAGCGAGCTCGTAATAATAATCACCGATGACGCGGAGCCCTTTGTCGAAGTTCTCCAAATGGAAATGTTCGTTAGGGGCGTGGAAATTTTCGCTGGAAAGACCGAAGCCCATCAGCACAACCGGCAAATTCAAAATTTCATCGAACGCCGCGACGATCGGAATCGAACCGCCCATACGCGTAAAAGCAGTCGGGACGTCATATACTTTTTCATATGACTTTCCTGCCGCTTGGATGGCTGGGTGGTCGAAAGGTGTGATGAATGGCTTTCCTTTATCGAATTCACTTACCGTCACCGTAACACCCGCAGGTTTATGCTTTTCGATATGAGCTTTCAATTTCTTCACGATGTCTTCCGGATCTTGATCGGGTACCAGACGGCAAGTAATTTTCGCGCCTGCTTCAGACGGCAAAACAGTTTTGATTCCTTCTCCGGAGAATCCTCCGAAGACGCCGTTCACTTCCAAAGTAGGTCTTGTCCATGTCCGCTCCAAGTAAGAGTAGCCTTTTTCGCCGAACAGCTCGTTGACGCCGATTTCCTGCTTCAATGCATCTTCGTCGAAGTTGAGTGCTTTATACGCTGCGCGCTCCTCGTCTGATAACGGGCGTACATCTTCGTAAAATCCGTCGACCGCAATTGTCCCTTCCTGATCATGGAACGATGCAAGGATCTCAGAAATGGCATGGATCGGATTTTGCACTCCGCCTCCGTAAATGCCTGAATGTAAATCACCTTTCGCGCCTTTGACGTCAATCTGGACGCCTGCAAGTCCCCGTAATCCATAACAGATGGCTGGCTTTCCTGGCCCGTACATCCCTGTGTCGGAAATGACGATAATATCTGCCGCCAACTTCTCTTTATTTGCCTCAATATATTTCTCAAGGTTCGGACTGCCAACTTCCTCTTCGCCTTCAATAATGAATTTGACGTTCACTGGCAAGCTGCCGTCTTCGTTCATGAGAGCTTCAACCGCTTTGATATGCATGAACACTTGGCCTTTGTCATCGCTCGCCCCGCGCGCATACAATTTATTATCGCGCACTTCGGGTTCAAATGGACCGCTTTCCCAAAGGTTTAGCGGATCGACAGGTTGGACGTCGTAATGGCCGTAAAACAGGATTGTTGGCTTTCCTTCCGCATGAAGCCAATCACCATAAACGACTGGATGCCCATCCGTCTCGTCGATGGATACGTTTTCGAGTCCCACCTTGGTTAATGAATCTTTCAACCATTCCGCAGCTTTCTGCATATCCGGCTGATGCTCGGAAAGAGCGCTAATGCTCGGGATGCGAAGGAAATCTTTCAATTGCTCCAAATGGTCTTCCCGTTTGGACGTGAAGTATGCGTCAAGTTTTTCTAAATGACTCACTGTGAACCCCTCTTTTCAACAAAATATAAGTAATTAAAAATAGTATAACACGATGATGGAAATCAAGTTATGTGAACTACTCACCACTTAACGCTTTGCGTTTGAAGTGGGGGCTTCTCGACTTATCGCCGCTTCTAGTAGCCGGCGAAAACAGACCGAGCTATCCCTCTTGTTCCAAGAGTTCCGTTTTTTCAGGGCAAGTCCAGCATCAACTGTCCCTCATTCTTGATGTTGATAGCGGCATTCCAATCCCGGTCGATAACGAATCCGCAATCGCAATCAAAAATTCGTTCGGAGAGGTGTAAGGCAGCATTGACATACCCACAGGCCGAACACGTCTTCGATGAAGGAAACTATTTGTCAATCTTGATGAGTTGCTTACCTTCTTCATCCAATTTATAACGTAAGAATGTCGTGAACATCCCCCACCCGTTGTCGGCAACGCTTTTGCCGAAACGGAAGGCTTTCGACATCCCCTTCATATCAAGATCTTCTATGACGACACAATCGTATCTATTTACCAATTTTCTTGACTCTTGATGAAGGAAGTTTTTTCGTTGATTTGCCACTTTTTCATGGAGTTTGGCAACTTTGGCCCGTTGCTTTTTCCAGCGGGAGGAGCCATTCATCATTTTGGACAATTTTCTCTGTTCCTTTGCCAGTTTTTCTTCTACCTGTCGATAGAATTGCGGGTAATTGGCTTTCTTACCCTGTTCGCTCTCGACAAAAAGTCCATTCATGGCAAAATCCAATCCGACTACTTGGTTGATTTCTTTTTTACCCGGATTGTGTTCGTATTCTGTGAGAATGGAAATATGGTACTTTCCAGTGGCCGAACGGGAAATGGTGCATGACTTGATGACATGATGGGATGGGATTTCGCGATGCTGTTTCATTCTAAGGGGTGTTAGCTTTGGAAGTTTGATGTGGGAATCCAGAATCTTGATGTTTCCGTTGACCATGTTTGTCGTGTAGGATTGTTTCGACTTGCGATTCTTGAATTTCGGATACTTCGTCTTGCCTGAGAAGAAATTGGAAAACGCCGTTTGCAGATTCAACTGGGCGTTAGCGAGTGCCAGGCTATCAACCTCCTTGAGCCACTCAAATTCCTTCTTGTATTTGGCGGGCGTCGGAAGCTTCTGTTTCTTCAGCAATGTCATGTTATCTTTGTGTTTCTCATAGGTTTCCTTGCGTTCCGCCAACATTTTATTGTAGACAAATCGAATACATCCAAAAGTCTTGACCAAAAAGGCTTCTGTTCCTTTGTCGGATAGATTCGAAATTTGTATGCTTTATGTGCCACCCAAATCACCTCATTTTAGAATAATAGGAATACCTGTTCCTATTATATCAATCAAAAGAGGTGTTGGCTATCGCCAACCGAAATTCATCTCCCACTTACTGTTGGGCTTCACCCTTCACACGCTTGAAGAGGGAGAATTCTTTCGGAATGTATTTAAAAGGACGGATTTACTAGTAGTATGTTATGATATGAAAAAGTTGCTAATTGAACGATCTGTTGAAGTACAGAAACTCCGGGAGGAATCACTGTTGTTTATAGCACTAGGGTTCTTTTTATTGATGTCTTTCTTCCTTTCAGGGAGCGAGACAGCGCTTACAGCGGTCAGCCGCATGAAAGTCCAGCTTCGTGCTGAACAAGGCGATATAAAATCGATTAGACTGCGAGAGCTCATCTCCAAGCCTGATAAGATGATTACGGCAATCCTCATTGGAAACAATGTTGCGAATATTATGATGCCGACGATTGTCACGTTGATTGCAATTGATAAAGGCTTGAAAGTGGGCGTCATGACAGCTATTTTGACAGTCGTCATCATCGTTTTTGGAGAAGTGCTTCCGAAGTCGATCGCTGCCACGTTTGCAGATCGAATGGCGTATGTTGTTGCGCCGACGATTTCGATTTACGTCAAGCTGATGACGCCGTTGACGATGCTCCTTTCTTTATTCACAAACGTCTTCATACGCATCATTTCCAAAGGTGCCGTGAAGGAGGCGACGTTGACGAAAGAGGAGCTCCGATCCATGGTAGACATTGCTTCTACGGAAGGTACATTTGAACAGGAGGAGTCGCTCCGGTTAAAAGGGGTGCTCGATTTTCCTGAAAAGGACGTATCCGATGTCATGGAAACCCACCGTACGGATGTTATTGCATTGCCGGTTGATTCGACGTACGAAGAAGTACGCGATACGATTCTGGAATATTTCTACACCCGCTATCCGATTTACGAGGAAAGCATCGACCGCGTCGTCGGGGTGTTTTATTCGAAGATGCTGATCGAATGGTCCTTGCATCCTGAAAAGACACTTGCCGAGGTGATGGATGATGAGCCTTTATTCGTCGTCCAGACGGCAAGCGTCGAAAAGGTGTTCAAACTGATGCTTGCAAATAAAAAGCATATGGCCATCGTGCTCGATGAATACGGCGGTACGCTTGGGATTGTCACTCATGAGGATATCATTGAGGAAATGATCGGGCAGGATATCGAGGATGAAACTGATTTTGATGAAGAAGTACTTGTCTATGAAAATCAAGAAAATCTGCTTATTTGTCACGGCCGCCTTGAAATTATCGATGCGATTGATATGCTTGGCGTCGAATTGCCGACCGATCATGAAACAATTGGCGGATTTGTCATGCAAGAGCTTGGTCATGTGCCAGAGCAAGGAGAACGTTTTACATACGAAAACCTATACTTCGAAATTGAAGAAATGGACCGTAGCCGGATCGTCAAGATGAAGATTACGAAACGATTTGATACGGAAGCGGAAGAAGAATAATTTCACCGCTTGGTCAATCACCCTTTTAGCTTGTTAGAGCTGAGGGTGTTTTTTTTTTGTCTATTCCATCGTAAGTTTGTATTTACTTTGGACTAGCTATATAGATAACATAAGATGATAATCCTGCAGAAGTATGGAAACCTATCAATTATCACATGCTCTTTATAGAAATAGGAGTGATTCGCTTGAACGATCCAATGTCAGATTTTCAAATATCATTTCAACATATTGATGTCATGGTGCCACGAATCAAAAAAGGGATTCAAGTTATCTTGGTACTTAGCGGGAAGTTGAAAATTGAGACATCCGACCGGTTTTATCATATGGAAGAAAACGATTTGCTTGTCATTAATCGTAATCAGCTCTACCAGGCACAAGGTTATGAAGAAAATAGAGTAATGGTTTTATCGATATCCGATCGATTCATGGAGCGCCATTATGCCAACTATCGTAATCACCGCTTTGAGTGCTTTTCAAGAGAAATTGATCTTGGAAGAGAAGAAAAGATTCTTACCATACGAAAATTATTGGCCAATGTGATGATTAGTTATTATAGACAAGACGAAAGCTATCTCATTGAGCTGACAAGCTATATCTGTCAAATGCTGCTCATTTTAATCCGAAGCTTTAAAGAGGAAGGCAGTGTCATACAGAAAATAGATACAGGTGATCGGCGCCTTTTGCAAATCATTGACTATATGGAAAGAAATTATGATCAGCCAATTACATTAGAAGAAATTGCGACGAAATACTTTCTGTCGACAAGCTATCTATCCCGCTATTTTAAACAGAATATGGGGATCGGATTCAGTCGTTATTTAATGAATATTAGGCTTAAGCATAGTATGAAGGAGCTGCTTTACACAAATGACTCCATTTCGCAAATTGCGATGAATAATGGATTCCCAAACACAAAAGCATTTTCAACCCTCTTTAAAGAAGTGCATGGAATGACCCCACATGTCTACCGAGACACCCACGAAGTTCAAAAAGAGGATTCAGTTCAAACCTATAGCAAGGAAGACGTTTCACATCTAATCCAGTCTTCAGAGATAATAGAAAGATTAAGTCAATTCAATATAGATGATCAGAAACCTTATAACCTCACTGAAATGAGGTATGAAAAGTTGCCAATCACTTTATCTAGTCATGCGCAAGTGAATTTGCATTATCCTGATCATATTTTAATTGTTGGCGAAATCTCTGAGCTGTTAAAAGAAGATGTCCGCTCTCAAATTTTAGAAGTTAAAAAGGATTTGCAGTTAAAGTATATAGGAGTCCGTCACCCTTCTAGCAGCACGACGATCCCGCCGGAAGTAGAGACTGATGAGGAGATTCCAACAACCTCACCTTATTTTAATATTGATAACGCTTTGGAATTTATGAGGAAGCATGATTTATCTCTTTTTATACGGGTTGATTATATAGATATATCGAGAGATGGAGAACAATACTTCACCAATCTGATTCAATTCATAAGACATTGTTTACAGCGATACGGAGAGTCGTTTGTAAAGCAGTGGCATGTCATGTTTTACGAGCCTTATTTCACCGCGGTGGATGCAAAAGAACTAAAGAAGACGTATATAAAATTACATCAAGTCTTAAAAACGATCGTTCCTTCGATTCGGGTAGGCGTCTATATGCCTTTTTCTTTCCGTCAAGAAAAAACGAGCACCCATCATGAATGGCAGTTAGAACATGGTGAGCTCATCGATTTCATCGGCTTTAACGCTAATCAAAATGAAGTAATTGATTTTGAAGAAATGGCGGAAAAGAAATTTGATTTGGCAAAGGATTACATCAAGGAGAAAACGAATAAACTGAAGCTCTATTTAAAAAGGAATCATCTTGAAAAACCACTTCATCTCGTTGCATGGAACACTTTGTCAGGCAATACACGGTATACGAACGGAACTTTCTTTAGGGGAGCATTGGTGTTGAAAAATATTTTGGATATATCCAATGACGTGACGACAGTAGCCCTATGGATCAATACATTTGCACATGAGCAGAATGGAAGGGATCTACGGTATCGGATGGATGGTGTTGAATTATTCCATTATCTGAAGGGAAAACGTCCTGCTTATTTTGCTCTCAAGTTTTTAAAACGTCTACACGGCGAGATTGTGGCGCAGGATGAGAATTATGTAATGACGAGAACTGACCGGGGCTTTCAATTAATCATTATGAATACGACCATTATCAACCCTTACTTATCCATCGAAGAGACATTCCTTCAAAGGCTGAATAAGGAAGTCCACGTCATGATTTCTGGAATCCCTAAAGGAGATTATCAAATCCGGAAGCATGTGTTTGATAAAAATAATGGTGCACTTTATACAAAGTGGCGTAATTTGAACAGTAAGTATGGCATGGATGCGGAGATCATTGATTATATTATCCATTCCAGTCGTCCTTCTCTAGAAATTTTCGATGAATCCATCGAAGATGAATGGTCGTTTTATTCCTCATTAACGAGCAATGCGATTCACTTTTTTGATATTCGAAAAGCTTATTGATATTTGTCCAAGGCTCTCCAACAGCGGAGGGCTTTTTCTTTTTAATGACAATGACAAAAAACAACCCCATATTTTTTCCTCTGAAAAGAACAGGGAATTTTTTTGCCATTTCACCACGTATTTCGGACAAAAAACGACTCTCTTCTTACACCACGAATTTCTATAATCGAAGTATAGAAACGAAACAATAACGTAAGGCCTTATTTGATCCAATATCGTTTCTTGATAAACGTATTACTAGTTTAGTGAAAATACAGGAGGGTTAACGATGGAGGCAAGTTACAAAGGTACAGATAAGTTAATCACTGGGATTGTGTTCGGGGTTATCACATTTTGGCTTTTTGCACAGGCAATGGTCAACGTGGTACCTGCCGTTCAATCAGATTTAGGAGTTTCGTATGGAACGTTAAATATAGCGATCAGTTTAACAGCATTATTCTCAGGAATGTTTATCGTAGCGGCTGGCGGGCTCGCAGATAAAATTGGACGTAAAAAAATCACGTATATCGGGTTAGTGTTAAGTGTCATTGGTTCTTTATGTCTTGTATTTGCCCAAGGAGCTGTCCTACTCATTATCGGACGGATCATCCAAGGTATTTCTGCAGCATGTATTATGCCAGCAACGATTGCGTTAATGAAGGCATATTTTGATGGAAAAGAGAGACAACGTGCCCTTAGTTACTGGTCAATCGGATCATGGGGCGGTTCAGGTGTCTGTTCATTTGCAGGCGGCGCCATTGCAACCTATATGGGATGGAAATGGATCTTCATCTTCTCCATTGTCTTTGCGCTACTAGCAATGTGGTTGATTAAAGATACACCTGAAAGCAAGGCAGAAGGTACTGGTAAATTTACATTCGATTACAGTGGTTTGGCCATCTTTGCCGTAACGATGATTGCATTGAACGTATTCATTACATTCGGAGCGGACTTAGGCTGGACAAGTGCAATTACGATACTTCTTGCAGTCGTTACAATTGTTGGAGCTATTGTCTTCTATAAAGTAGAGAAAAAGAAAGCAATTGCACTTATCGACTTCTCGTTATTTAAAAATAAACCATATGCAGGCGCAACGTATTCAAACTTCTTATTAAATGCGATTGCTGGGACACTCGTTGTTGCCAATACGTATGTCCAAGTAGGTCGGGGATTCACTGCATTTCAGGCAGGGATGCTATCGATCGGATATTTAATCGTTGTTCTTGCGATGATTCGGGTTGGTGAAAAAATTCTTCAAAAAGTTGGAGCGAAGTTACCGATGGTTTCAGGTGCGATCATCAGTACAATCGGTGTAGCGATCATGGGTCTAACTTTCTTACCTGACTTTGCTTATACAGTCGTCGTATTTATTGGGTTTGTATTATTTGGTCTTGGACTTGGAATCTATGCAACACCTTCTACAGATACATCTGTTTCAAATGCCCCGTCAGAGAAAGTAGGGGAGGCTGCAGGGGTTTACAAAATGGCAAGCTCCCTTGGTAGTGCAATCGGGGTTGCGATTTCAGCAACGGTTTATAGCTCAGTTGCAGCCGCTGGAAGTGTTGAGACAGCAGCATCAGTAGGGATCTTGGTAAATGTCATCTTCGGTGTACTCGCAATTCTTTCGATTGTCATTATGGTTCCTAAGACTGCAGGTAAAACAACAGAAGTTCCAGCGCCTAAAACAGTACAAACACTAAAAAAGGCAGCTAATTAAAAAATACGATCCAGATCGGAAGCTATGATAAATCGGTACAGAATGGAGGAGGTCTTCATTCTGTACTGTTAAAAAGGAGACGGCATGATGAAAAGTGAATTAATGAGCATGCTTGAATCACGCAAAGAAGAAATCATTAACATACGCCGGTACTTACATGAACATCCTGAAATCTCATTTCAAGAGAAGAATACAGCTCAATTTATTGCGGATTTCTATAAGGGAAAAGACGTTGAAATTCATACGAATGTTGGAAATGGATATGGCATCATCGTAACAATAAAAGGTGGGAAGCCTGGAAAAACGATTGGTCTTCGAGCAGATTTCGATGCACTTCCAATTGTAGAAGAGACAGACGTCCCGTTTAAATCGAAGAATGAAGGCGCCATGCATGCGTGTGGACATGATGGACATACCGCTTATCTATTAGTGTTAGCGGATTGCTTAATTCAATTAAAAGACTCCATTCCAGGGACCATTAAAATCATTCACCAACATGCTGAAGAAGTGCCGCCGGGCGGAGCGAAGAGCATAGTGGAATCTGGTTTATTGGATGACTTGGACGCAGTCTATGGAATTCACTTGTTGCCGATGGGACCTGCAGGTACTGTAGGGTATCATGCAGGATACTCTTTCAATGGCCGGGCCTATATGAAATTAAAAGTTCAAGGGAGAGGCGGACATGGTTCCTCGCCGCATCTTGCAAACGATGCCATTGTCGCGGCTGCCCATTTTGTTACAGCTGCACAAACCATTATTAGCCGCAGATTAAGCCCCTTCGATATTGGCGTCATCACAATCGGCTCTTTCGATGGAAAAGGTACATTTAACGTAATCAAAGACAGTGTAGAACTGGAAGGCGATATTCGTTATATGACCGTCGAAACAAAAGAAACGATTGAAAGAGAAGTTAAACGGATTGTAAGAGGAATTGAAGAAGAATTCGACCTGACATGTGAGCTTACATATACGCCGGATTATCCGCCTTTATACAACGATCCCGAGCTTACTGCAAAAGTAGCGGAAAGCTTACGGAGCATGGATGATGAGGACATTAAAGAAGTGAAGGAATTCCCTGCGATGTCTCCATCTGAAGACTTTGCGTATTATGCAGAAAAATTCCCGGCATGCTTTTTCTACATTGCCTGTACACCAAAAGGGGTGGAGAAACCATACTTCAACCACCATCCAAAATTTGACATTGATGAAGACGCACTCCTAGTAGCCGCAAAAGCCGTGGGACAAGTGGTTTGCAGTTACTATGAAATAGACTAATGGAATTCATAAACCATGCCATGTACTCATTTTCAGTATGTGGTATGGTTTTTAAATTTCACTTTTTTTACTTTTGAAGCTTACAACTTTGTAAGTTTAGTGAAAGACAAGTCGATAGTTTGTAATGGGAGATTCATTGATAATAAAGGTAACAGTTACAAAACGGAGGAATTATCTATGAAAATCGATTTGACTGAGCTATATGACGAATACGGCAGATACATATACCATCTATGCTTGAAATTAACACGCAATAAAGAGGAAGCCGAAGACCTTATGCAAGACGTATGGGTGAAGGTTGTCCGCTATAGCGGGAAAATGGACAGCGTTGACCGGATGAAGGCTTGGCTGACGACGATTTGCATGAACACATTCCGCGATCGTTACCGTAAGGATGTTAGAAGAAGTAAACACGTAATGCACCAACCTGATACATTGGACGTTCCGATATTGGATTTGGTTCCAAGCGATCACCCGACACCTGTCGAAATGATTGAACAGAACGATATCCAAGTCATGGTACAGCAAAAAATCGGCGAATTAGATGCCATTTACCGGACGACAATCGAATACTTCTACGTCTATCAGTATTCATTGATTGAAATCGCGGAATTGATGAAAGTGTCGATCGGCACAGTGAAATCCCGTCTGTTCCGTGCAAAAAAATATTTGAAAGAATTAATGATGGACGACACGACAGTAAGAGAATACGTCACTGCGTAATCATCAGCTATATAAATGGAATGCCCCTAGTTAGATAGGGGCATTTTTTTATGTATTTGGAAGAACTTATGAGTGCTTGCAGCAATATCTAAAAATCTTCCAATTGATTGGAGTGGAGATTGGCGACTCCAGCGAACGCCGTTACGAAGAACGGCGTTTGCGAGCAAAAGCATAGCGTTGCGAGCACATCCTAGCACTTGCCTGTTACGAAGAACGGCGTTTGCGAGCAAAAGCATAGCGTTGCGAGCACATCCTAGCACTTGCCTGTTACGAAGAACGGCGTTTGCGAGTAAAAGCGCAGCGTTACGAGCACATCTTAGTACGAACATGTTTGAAGCAGGATGCCTTAATTTCTGCAAAAGACGCAGAAATTAAGGCAAATCGAACCCTTCGCTGTTCGATTGGCTGAAGCCGTGCCCGCGGAAAGCGTCCAATCGGAACGTAAATCAATGGTATTTATGGCAGGATACAATTTTTTCTTCACCTATTTTTATTCGAAAGAAATAAGTTGCTTCTCCGTAAACAGTTGAATGAATTTTTTTAGCGCAAACGAATGATAGGCATTTTTCTTCGTGATCACCCCTAATTTCCAACGAAGGGAAGACGATTGAAGCGGGATCGTCTTGATCAGGGGGTTGTTTTGTTTTTCAAAAATTGACTTGGGCAACAGCGTAATGCCTAGTTTAGAAGCGACCAATTCCAATATCAAATCCCATTGTGAGCTTTCATAGGAAATGGAAGGGATAAATCCAGCATCTTTGCATGCATTAATAATATGTTCATGTAAAGCGAAGCCTTTCGAAAACAGAATGAATTGTTCTCCTTTTAATTCGATCAGTTCAACAGATTCCCGTTCGGCAAGCTGATGATCATGATGAAGATAGAGTATAAATTCATCATTGATAAACGGATATGTATGGAAGATCGTATTATCGGTCGGTAGAACAGTAATGCCAACGTCAATCTTGTCTTCTTCCAAGAGCTGCTCAATTATCATGGCTCCATGTTCATAAAGTTCGAGTTTCACATTCGGATAATGCATATGGAAAGTACGGGCAATTTCCGGGAAGAAAAGTGTCCCGATGAGTGGCGGAATCCCGATTTTAATCTCCCCTGTAGCCCCTTCACTCAATTCCTCCAAAAGGTTCGGCAAAGCTTGCAAGGCTGCAAGTGCTTGCTGTCCTTGTGTATAGACGATTTTACCGGCATCGGTCAATAAGAGATGCCGCGTAGAGCGGTCGAAAAGTGTGACGCCTAATTCGTCTTCCAGCTTTTTAACTGCTTTACTCAAAGACGGTTGTGATTGATGCGAGTGCTCTGCGGCTTTTGTGAAACCTTGGTGATTTGCAACTTCCACGAAAGCTCTAATATCACGAAATTCCACGAGACCCCTCCTGATTATTCTAAATAGGAATAAATGTCATTCTATTTATGTATTTTACTTATAAGAAATTGAATTGTAAACTACAAGGAAAGTGGAGAAAAAGGAGGAGTCACGATGAGCAAAGTAATGGATTCGTTTTTGGAAGCGGTTTCAGATATTCAAGATGGTGCATCAATTATTGTAGGCGGATTTGGACTATCTGGCATTCCCGAGAAAGCGATTGAGGCACTCCGTGATCAAGGGACGAAGGATTTGACAGTTTACAGCAACAACTGCGGTGTCGATGATTGGGGTCTTGGCCTTCTATTGGCGAATAAGCAGATTAAAAAAATGGTAGCTTCTTATGTAGGTGAAAATAAGATTTTCGAACAGCAATTTTTAAGTGGTGAACTGGAAGTGGAGTTGACGCCACAAGGTACGCTAGCTGAGCGAATGAGAGCGGGAGGAGCGGGGATTCCTGGTTTCTATACCGCAACTGGCGTAGGCACTCCGATCGCTGAAGGGAAAGAAACAAAGGAATTCAACGGAAAAACGTATTTGCTAGAGGAAGGAATCGTCGGTGATTTTGCTCTTGTAAAAGCGTGGAAGGCCGATACACTCGGTAATCTTGTTTACCGGAAAACAGCCCGCAATTTTAATCCGCTTGCAGCAATGGCAGGCAAAATCACAATTGCGGAAGTGGAGGAAATCGTGGAGCCAGGCGAATTGGATCCAGATGAAATTCATACACCGGGCATCTATGTACAACGGTTGTTACTTGGAACGAATTATGAAAAACGAATCGAACGTCGGACGGTTATTAAGGCTTAAGTAAGAGAGTGAAAGTACTTCTCTTTGCAAACAGACTTGAAAAGGGGTTGAAAAGGATGAAAGATGTACGTGTGACAATTATTAAACGCGCGGTTCAGGAAATTGAAGATGGCATGAACGTCAACTTAGGGATCGGTATGCCGACTTTGGTCGCCAATGAAATTCCAGCTGAGTTCAACGTTTTATTGCAATCGGAAAATGGGTTGCTAGGCATCGGACCGTATCCCGTGGAAGGTCAAGAAGATCCGGATTTGATTAATGCCGGGAAAGAGACGATTACAACAAAACCTGGATCCTCATTTTTTGACAGTGCCGAATCCTTCGCGATGATTCGTGGGGGCCATATTGACCTCGCGATACTTGGAGGTATGGAAGTTTCAGAAAATGGAGACTTGGCCAATTGGATGATTCCGGGGAAAATGGTCAAAGGCATGGGCGGCGCAATGGATCTTGTAAATGGGGCGAAACGGGTCATTGTCGTGATGGAGCATGTCAATAAACACGGTGAATCAAAAGTGAAGAAAGAATGTACATTGCCACTGACAGGACAAGGGGTTGTCCATCGGCTCATTACAGATTTGGCAGTGTTCGACTTTACAGAAAACGGAATGGTCTTAATTGAAACGATGGAAGGTGTTACGGTGGACGAAGTGAAAGAAAAGACGGAAGCGAGCTTCACCGTAGCGCCGGATCTCACTACGACGAAGTAAACCGTAAATTGGATAACTGGATTGGTGTTCACTTTAAACAGGGGTGGGTTCAAGAGCCACCCCCTGTTTACAATAAGTTTCTATAAAGGGTGTGGAAATGTTGGAACAAAAAAAGGTAAATGAAGAACAAGAAGGACGGTTGGAACGGCTCGGAATTTCGCTTGCGAATTGGAGTGAAAGATGGTTCCCGGATGCGTATATCTTTGCTGCAGTCGCAGTTATTATCATTGCAATTATCGCTTTATTCATGGGACGGACCCCAGTCGAAATCGGTGTAGACTTCGGAACGCATTATTGGGATTTGATACCGTTCACGATGCAAATGGCATTTATCATTATTACTGGATACGTAGTGGCTTCAGCAAAGCCTGTACATAGACTCATTTCAAAGCTTGCTGGAATTCCTAAATCACCGAAGGGGGCAGTCGCGTTTATAGCATTCTTTGCGATGGTTACTTCCCTTATTAGCTGGGGATTTAGCTTGGTATTCAGTGGAATACTGATCAAGGAGATCAGCAATCGTATGGAGGGTGTCGATTATCGCGCAATGGGAGCGGCTGGGTTCCTTGGCTTGGGCTCCGTCTGGGCACTGGGTCTTTCCTCTTCTGCAGCATTATTGATGGCGACGAAAGCTTCAATCCCTGCTGAGTTATATGAAATCAGTGGAACGATTTCAATGTCTGAAACGATTTTCACGTGGCAAAACCTTGTGATGATTGTCGTTCTTATTGCATTGTCCGTTTGGCTTGCATTCGTGTCTGCACCGAATAAAGACAAGGCGAAGACAGCTAAAATGGCTGGAATTGACTGGAGTAATAAAGAATCTACTGTTAAGAAAAAAGCTGGAAGACCGGGAGAGTGGCTAGAATATAGCCCGATTCTAACGCTTCTGCTTGTAGCAATCATGATTCTATATATCGTCAAAGCCATTGCGGCAAACGGAGCAATCGCTGCCCTGAATCTGAACAACTATAACTTCATGTTGCTGACGATCGGGTTACTATTGCACTGGACACCTAGAAACTTCTTGAATTCGGTTTCGAATTCAGTGCCTGCAATCGCTGGTGTACTTATTCAATTTCCTCTTTACGCGGGTATCTTTGGTATCTTAATGAACTCGGGATTGAACGATGTATTAGTGGAATTCTTCCTGTCCATATCGACTGAAAACACGTTCCCGCTTATTGCCGGAATCTACTCGGCAGTTTTAGGCCTATTTCTACCATCGGGTGGTGGAAAATGGATCGTTGAAGCACCGTATTTGCTGGAAGCTGCGAAAGAATTGAATGTAAGCATGGCTTGGATTGTACAAGTATACAATGCGTCTGAAGCACTTCCGAATATGGTCAACCCTTTCTTCATGCTTCCTTTGTTGGGAGTCTTAGGAATCAAGGCGAAAGATCTTGCAGGCTATTCCATTTTGCAATTGATCTTCCACGTGCCAGCTGTCCTATTCTTAGTATGGATTTTAGCGAAAACAATGCCATACGTTGCACCGGTATTCCAATAAGTAAAGAAAACAGATGAAGAGTTTTTCTTCATCTGTTTTTTTGTTTGCATGTATTCAGTTAGGGGAATTAGTAGAGGAAGTTGAATTCGGGGTTGATATGATGGAGAAAATGAAAAGATGGGTGAGGCCAAAATGGATCATTCTCATGGCCATCCTGCTATTTTTATTCCTGTACGTCGGAGTAATCACTTGGCATACATATAAACCGCTCCCTGCAGGTCTTAATTACGAAGGCGATATCCACTGGACGGACGATGTTGAAATGCTCAGTGATCTGACCTATGCCCAAACCAAAGAAGGGGATGGTATGGTGCATGAGCTAGAGATCTTTGAGGAGATTTACAAGATGATAGACGAAGCGGAACAGTTCATCGTCCTCGATTTCTTCCTCATGGACCATTATACGGATGAAAATATCGACTTTCCAAAAATTGCGGAAACGTTGACAGGAAAATTGATTGAAAAGAAAAAAGAGAATCCGAAAATGGATATCATTTTTATTACCGATCCCCTCAACAAAGGGTATGGATCATATGAATCAAAATGGTTCAATCAGTTGGAAGAAGCGGGTATTGAAGTTGTCTATACAGACCTCGATAAATTGAGGGATTCGACACCTATCTATTCTGGTCTCTACCGGACTATTTTTCGTTGGGTGAATTTCGAAAAGGAGGGATGGATTGAAAATGCAATGGCGAGCAATGCGCCGAAAATGACATTGAGATCCTATTTAATCCTTTTAAACATAAAAGCCAATCACCGAAAGACAATCGTGACGGACAAATCGGCGATAGTGTCATCGGCAAATCCGCATAATGCGAGTGGCCTTCATGGAAACGTCGCCTTGGAAGTGAAAGGAACGATATTGAATGACATTTTAGAGGCGGAAGAGGCTGTCGTCCGCTATACGAATGGTGGTTCCTTGCCGCGAGTGGAAGTTGATGCGCAAGGGGATGGGGAGTACGCAGTCCAATATTTGACGGAAAAGAAAATCCTTGATGCGCTTCTTGGGGACATCGCAGCGGCTCAAGAAGGGGATAGAATTCGAATTGGTATGTTTTTCATTGCAATGCCCGAAGTCGTGCAAGCGATCGTCGATGCATCGAATCGGGGTGTCCATGTCCAAATGATTTTGGATCCGAATGAAAACTCGTTCGGCAATGAGAAGACGGGTATACCGAATCGTCCCGTCGTCCAGAAGATGATGGATGAAACAGAAGGTAAACTGGATGTCCGCTGGAATCATACAGTCGTCGGCCAATATCATACAAAGCTGGTTGTCGTTCAAACGGAGCATGAAACGTATATTACAAACGGGTCCGCGAATCTGACCGGCCGTACATTGAACAATTACAATCTCGAAGCGAACTTGAGAGTCATCGCACCGAATGATAGCGAGCTGTCTCAAGAGATCGACCGTTATTTCAATCGTTTATGGAATAACGAAGACGCTCTCTATACACTCGATTTCGAGGAGTACCAGGACGGCTTCACATTCTTCCAGCGCGGCATTTACCGTCTCCAGGAATTATTGAAATTGACAACGTATTAACTTGCTGAAGCAAGTTAATGCCTCCGGCTAAAAAGGCTGTCCATGAACAGATTCACTGTTCGTCGGCAGCCTTTCATTCGTTCATTCATTCAGCTCTGCAAGCTGTTTGTTCAACTCGGCTAGCTTTTCTTCCATAGCAGCGAGCCGTTGCTCGGCTTTCTGTACGGAATCTGCATGTCCGGTTGACTCCAGCTTCTCTACATCGCCTTGTAAGCTGATGTAATCCATTTTCAGTTCAGCGATTGCTGATTCGATTTGTCGTTTGTTCATGTGGAAAACCCCAATCGTTTTCCTTTAGTGTAGCATATCCGACATCGCTTTTCCGCCCGCTCCGCGTTTCGGGTGTTCCAATAAATAATAGATGGTCTCGACGACTTTGTCCTTCCCGTCCCCGAGGTCGAGTGAAAGTTGGCGATCAATCGAACGTTTCCGCAATGATTCATGCAACAACGGTTCCATGATCGCATTTAGCAAGTTCGACTGTTTCACTTTCCGTCCAAGTCCAAGATGAACGAAGCCGTGCTGTTCTTTCGGAAATGCAAGTCCGAGCTCGAAATCATTTTGGGAGAGGACGACGCATGGAATCCCCATGACAGCGACTTCATAAGGCATATAGCCCGATGCGCATAAAATGACATCCGCCGTTGCGTAAATTTCCGGCACATTGTAAGGCGGCTGTTGGACAAGTGTGTTGCGCCTGCCAAGTGCCATCATTCGAAGCGTGCTGACATCATGCGGGTAACACTCCCCGACAAGGACAGTTACCTTCAGCGGAATTTGAAGTTGGGATACATGCCGTAAAGCACGGTACGTCAAGTTTCCTTCGTCCTCTTCTCCGAACGAAATCACAAGATGGGGAAGGGGCCCGGGGGCTTTTTTTCGTAAACCGTATTTTTCAAACGGCCGCATGGATGGATCTGTAATGAACAGCTGGCGATCTACGATCACATGCTCTTCCTGCTCGTCAATCGCTTCCTCTTGGAGTGTCTGGAAGACGAAATCCGCCTGTTTTCTACCATCCCCGAAATCGTCAAAATGCAATAGAGACGGGACGATATCGCTGATTTTCTCTACTTCCTCAGAAATCGTCGAGCCTGTATCGCGGATGAGGAGATCGGGACGGATGAGTGTAAGTGTTTGTATCAGATTGGCCTTTTTGCCGATCGTGATTGATTTAAAGCCTTCCGGAGGTGAAGGGGAGTTTTCACCGACGATGAATAGGACGTTCACTTCTTTCGCGATGTCCCGTGCGAGCACGGCGGCCCTCCGAGCAGGATAGGACCCTTTTCCATCAGACCTCGCAATGTAGAATGCAACAGTTTTCTTCTTTGATTTTTCTATTGGAATCACCCTTTCTATTCCTGTATATAACGACTCTCCTTTTCACCCTATGATTGGAAAAATTAAGTTATGTATAAATGGGTGGATTGAAAAAAGAAATGTGATAAACTAGCACTTATTCTTAAGGAAACGGGGTGCTTCCATTGTTCGATTCTTTATTGTTCGACTTAATGCTTGTCATTGTCATCGGAATGCTTTCACAATGGATTGCATGGAAATATCGAATGCCTGCCATCGTCGTCATGGCGTTGGCGGGATTGCTCGTAGGACCGGTATTCGGCTTGATCAACCCACAGGAAAGCTTGGGGGACCTGTTCGGGCCGATCATATCGTTTGCAGTCGCCATCATCCTTTTTGAAGGAAGCTTGAACTTGGACGTCAGGGAAATCAAAGGGTTTGGCAAGCCGGTCGGAAGGATTGTTACGATAGGAGCATTCATTGCCTGGATTGCCGGGTCTCTTGCAGCGCATTATCTGGCGGGCTTGTCATGGGAGGTCGCATTTATTATCGGAGGGCTGTTCATAGTCACCGGCCCGACAGTGATTTTGCCGTTATTGCGACAGGCGAGACTGAAACCGCGTACTGCCGCCATTTTGAAATGGGAAGGGATTGTCGTCGACCCATTCGGTGCGCTGCTCGCCGTATTTGCATTTGAATTTATTAAATTCATCAATAGTGAAGCCACGTTAAAGGCGCTATTGCTCTTCTTTGCTGCATCCGCCTTTGCTGTCCTTCTCGGATGGGCTGCTGCAGTTATCATTGGGAACGCATTCGAGCGAGGGAGCATCCCTGAGTTTTTGAAGGCGCCGATTCTATTTGTCGTTGTCCTGTTCGCCTTTGTTTTGGCGGATGAAATTATGCATGAGACGGGTTTATTGGCCGTCACTGCGATGGGGATGAAAATGGCGAATATGCGATTGACGACGTTGAATGATGTGCGCCATTTCAAGGAGAACATTTCCGTGCTGCTCATCTCGGGCATTTTCGTCATGCTCACAGCGTCGCTCGATCCGAAAATTCTACTAGAAATCTTCAACCCTACAATCATGGCGTATGTAGCAGCTATGCTCTTTGGCGTCAGGCCATTGTCCATTTGGATAGCTACGATCGGGACAGATTTGAATATACGAGAGAAACTGTTGATTGGCTGGATTGCACCGAGAGGGATTGTGGCGCTTACGGTATCGGGTTATTTTGCCACGATCTTGCTCGAAAACGGCTATAAAGATGCGGAACTGCTCACCGCTTTAACGTTTGCACTCGTCCTTGCGACGGTTGTGCTCCATGGATTTTCAATCGGTTTCATTGCGAGAAAGCTGAATTTAACGACCGCCGATGAATCGGGTGTCGCCATTATCGGGGGAACCCGCTTTGCTGCAGAATTGGCGCAATCGATCAAGGCTACAGGAAATGCAGTTCTATTGATCGATCAGTCATGGGCAGCGCTAGCGGATGCAAGAAGACGCGGGCTGGATACCTATGTAGGGGATATTTTATCGGAGCAGGTCGATTACCATATCGATTTGACGCCATATCGGTATATGCTGGCGATGACAAAGATGGATATGTACAATGCGCATGTTTGCGCGGATTTTACGCCGGATCTTGGACGGGATCATTTATTCCAAACCGCTTACCACGTCGGAAAAGATGTGGAAGTATTGACTTTTACAGGCGGGAAGACGCTATTCTCACCTTCCATTTCGATTTATAGCTTGGAGGAACGGATGCTTGCCGGCCACGTCATCCGTAAGACGCTTATTACGAAGCAATATAGCTACACACAATATTTGCGTGAGCGTGATGATAAATCCATTTTGCTTTATATTCTGCGTGCTGATGGGAGTATTGAGTTTTTCACACCGACTGTTGAATTACAGGCGAGTGCAGGGGATACAATCGTTACGCTGACATCTCCAGCAAAGACGATTGAGCGAGTCAAGGAACGTTTGGAAGAGGAAAATGGGGATACGGAAATTCCTTATGAAAAACTGGAAGAGATGTTCACAGAAGATTCCTCCCAAGGCAAGCGGAACATTCCAGGATCTGCTCCGATGTCTAACGGGGACTCTACTTCCGGATAAGCTCGTTTTAAGGTAATGGGGACATCTGTTATGGTACGATGGTCTTTGTAGAAACAGCTTTTGAGGAGGATGACCAGTGAAAGTTTTGTTTGTGGACGGGACCATTATCGGCAGCAAAACGGGCGCCGTACTTGATACGGTAGAGGAATACTTAAAAGAGGCAAGTGCGGATTTCCAAATTGCACGAATGAATTTAGCGGACTATGATCACCAATTTGTGGACGGACGTCCGTCAGAACAATATAACGCAGACATGCAGGAAATGGTGCGGAAATTTGAAGCGGCAGATGCCTACATCATTGCAACGCCTATCTTTCAAGGCTCCATTCCAGGTGTGCTGAAAAATGCATTTGATATGCTGCATCCCCATGCGATGCGTTACAAACCGGTTTCAATGGTAGCAAATGGGGGCACATATCAGCATCATCTCGTCGCCGAATTTCAGCTGAAGCCGATTTTGGATTATTTCCGCTGTCTTGTTACACCGAATTTCGTTTATACCCATTCAGGCCATTTCGACCAAGATAACCGCATCATCGATGAAGATGTACATAACCGGTTACGTGAATTGGCGAGAGTGTTTACGAAATATACAGAAATGAGCAAAGATCTCTGCAAGGATGCATTAGACTCGCATTGATAGATAGTAGGGGCTGTCCAGAAAGTCGAAAATGACTTTCTGTGGCAGCTTTTTTTTGTGGATGATGTATCGCGTCCAAAGTGAGGGGGCGGGCGTCCAAAGTGAGAGGTGCCGCGTCCAAAGTGAGGGGTGCCGCGTCCAAAGCGAGGGGTCGCGCGTCCAAAGTAAGGGGTCCCACGCCCGAAGCCAGCCGCTCCGCGCCCGAAGTAAGCCACCCCACGCCTGAAGCAAGCCATCCCGCGCCCGAAGCGATCCGCCCCGCGCCCGAAGTAAGCCGCCCCACGCCTGAAGCAAGCCATCCCGCGCCCGAAGCGATCCGCCCCGCGCCCGAAGTAAGCCGCCCCACGCCTGAAGCAAGCTGTCCCGCGCCCGAAGCGATCCGCTTCGCGCCTGAAGCCAGCCGCCCCGCGCCCGAAGCAAGCCATCCCGCGCCCGAAGCGATCCGCCCCGCGCCCGAAGCAAGCTGCCCCGCGCTCAAAGTGAGCCGTCTCGCGCTCAAAGCAAGTCGCCCTGCGCTCAAAGTGAGCCGTCTCACGCTCAAAGCAAGTCGCTCCGCGCTCAAAGCGAGCTGCCCCGCGCTCAAAGTCAGCCATTCCGCGCTCAAAGCGAGCCGCCCTGCGCTCAAAGCAAGACCTTCCAAGTCCAAAGCCATCCCTCCCATTAGTAATTTTCACCAAGAATGCATCGGAGGTCGTTCTCCTTTATAATCAAAGTAGGTAGAAAGGGGATTTTGTTATGTCCAAATCAGTAGTGTTGGCCGAAAAGCCTTCCGTTGCAAGAGATATTGCGCGGGTGCTCGGCTGTAATAAAAAAGGTAATGGCTTTTTGGAAGGCCAAAAATATATCGTCACGTGGGCGCTCGGCCATCTTGTGACACACGCCGATCCGGAAGGGTACGGCAATGAATATAAGGAATGGAAACTGGAACATTTGCCGATCATTCCGGATCCGTTCAAATTGACGCCGATCCGTCAGACGACGAAACAATACAACGCGGTGAAGGCACAGCTTCGACGGAATGATGTGAAAGATGTCATCATCGCGACGGATGCTGGACGTGAAGGTGAACTCGTCGCCCGCTGGATCTTAGAAATGGCGAAGAACCGTAAGCCCGTAAAAAGGCTTTGGATTTCATCAGTTACCGATAAAGCGATCAAAGATGGATTCAACAACTTAAAGGACGGCCGCCAATATGAAAACTTGTACGAGGCAGCGGTTGCCCGTGCGGAAGCGGACTGGGTAGTCGGCATTAACGCGACACGTGCGCTGACGGTGAAATATAACGCCCAATTATCGACGGGGCGTGTCCAGACCCCGACACTTGCGATGATTGCAGAGCGCGAACGGCAAATCCGTGAATTCAAGCCGAAATCGTATTACGGATTGCAGGCGTTGACGGAAACGGCAAGGTTCACATGGTCCGATAAGGCGGGCCAGACACAGTCATTCAATAAAGATGCGATCGAAAAACTGTTGACGAAGCTTGACGGGGTTCATTCCGGAAAGGTAATCGATGTGAAAACGACACCGAAGCAACAGCCGGCTCCCCATCTATTCGATTTGACGGAACTGCAGAAGGAAGCGCATCGACGTTGGTCGTGGTCTGCGAAAGAGACATTGTCGACACTGCAAAATCTATATGAACGACATAAAGCGGTGACGTATCCGCGGACTGATTCGAAGCATTTGACGTCTGATATGGCGGGTACTTTGAAAGAGCGTATCAAAGCGGTCGATATCGGACCATATCGGAAGTCGGTCAATGTATTATTGCGCTCGAATTCAGTCAAGCCGCAGAAGGGCGTCATTGATGATAAGCGCGTATCCGATCACCACGCAATCATCCCGACGGAGGAGACACCGATCTATCAAAACCTTTCCGACAAGGAGCAACGTTTATATGATTTGATTGTCAAACGTTTCCTTGCTGTCTTCTTCGGACCGTTCCGCTATGAGCAAGTGACTGCAGAACTTGACGTTGGCGGGGAGATGTTCAAGGCGAAAGGAAGAACGGTCACCGACGAAGGGTGGAAGGCTGTTTATTCCACAGAGGAGGAAGAGGAAGATACGGACAGGTTGCCGGCTTTCACGAAAGGTGCTGAAGTGAAAATCCGCGCCATCGTCATGACGGAAGGGCAAACAAAACCGCCGGCGCGTTTCAATGAAGGAACATTGCTTGCGGCAATGGAAAACCCTGCACAGTTCATGGCGGGGGAATCAAAAGACCTGATTAAAACGCTTGGCGATACAGGCGGCCTTGGAACTGTTGCGACACGCGCTGACATCATCGAAAAGTTGTTTAGTTCATTCGTCATCGAGAAGAGAGGGAATGACATCTTCACGACTTCAAAAGGCAGGCAGCTGCTTGAACTTGTACCGGAAGATTTGAAATCTCCTGCTTTAACCGCTGAATGGGAGCAAAGCTTGACGAAAATCGCCAACGGCAAAATGAAAAAAGAGGCTTTCATGAAAGAGATGATCGACTTCTCGAAGAAGACCGTTAAGGAAATTAAGACTGACGAGAAGAAGTTCAAACACGATAATGTGACAGGAAAAATGTGCCCGGATTGCGGAAAGCCATTGCTTGAAGTGAATGGAAAGCGCGGTAAAATGCTCGTCTGCCAAGACCGGGAATGCGGTCATCGTCGCAACGTCTCCCAATTGACGAATGCGCGATGCCCGAACTGTAAGAAGAAGCTTGAATTGCGCGGAGAAGGGGACGGAAGAATCTTCGTCTGTAAATGTGGCCACCGCGAAAAGCTATCTGCCTTTGAAAAGCGACGCGCGCAATCCGGCGGTAAAAAGGCGGACAAACGTGACGTTCAGAAGTATATGAAGAAGCAGGAAGAGCCGGTGAACACGGCAATGGCGGATGCGTTGAAAAAACTGTTCGATAAGTGATCGGTGTACGGAAATGGGTAAAAATACCCAGTCAAAAATACCTTTTGAATAATCAGACTTTGAACCTTTCGCAGGATGTTTCCGTAAGCAAATACTGGATATAATACACATAATTGAAAGTGGACATGTATCGGGAGGTGAGTGACATGAATGCCATCATGACGGTCGCATCCGCTGCCGACCAAATGCAACGGTATGACGCAGTGAGACGCCGAAATGCAGAACAAGCTTATCATCGCCAGGCAGATTATAATGGGCGGAATCAAAAAATGCTCGAAGATCTGGAAGCGTTGCTGACCGGGAAAAAGGAGCCGGACGCGGGACAGGAAACCCGGGAGTTCAAGAAACTGGACGCCGGTCAAGTGAAGCAGATCGCCCTTCCTCTCGGGAAGACGCTGGAAGAAACGATTGACGCGTGGCGGGATGTCCGAAGGGAAGCGATCTCGGAACCGGAGCCGACGACCGCGGATCATCAGCTAGCGGCAACCGCTTCTGCCAAAATTATGGAAACGGAAGCGAGGCTCGCCCTCCAAAAGCGTGAGCAATCCCAATTGGAAGCTGCAGCGAATCGTGAAACGATGGAAGCGTTCAAAGTGGCATCCATGGATCTCCCAAACGATGTAGAACGGGAAATATTGTTAGAACAGAAACGATTTGCAAAAGCAATTTCCGCATATTCGATCCAAATAGAAGCAAAACGGATTGGGTTTATTGCAGAATGGCCGAATTATAATAAAACTGCTTAATATGCTTTACAAGTATCCGGTGAATGTCGTCCATTTTAAATGGGCGTAATTATGCGGAGGGTAATTGTTTTGGGAGGTCGCCAGTTGATGGCGGCCTTTTTAATTCATAAAAGGGGTAGAGGACTATGAAAGTAAGAAGTGCATGCTCGAGCGACATCCCTCAAATGGCCATATTAATGAGCCAACTGGGCTATCCAACTTCAATTGAACAGATGACAACCCGATTTGAAAAAATAAGTGCGGAACCCTCTTATCATACATTGGTCATTGAAGATGAAGGAAATGTGGTAGGCATGTCTGGTTTATGTACAGGCATTTTTTACGAGTCAGATGGGATATATGTTCGAATTGTTGCCTTTGTGGTAGATGATACGTATCGCAATAAAGGTATTGGCAAGCTTTTATTGGCGGCATCTGAAGAGTGGGCAAGGAGTAAAGGGGCAGTTGGGATTGTGGTGAATAGCGGAAATCGTCCAGAACGTATGGCGGCGCATGCTTTCTATAAGGCGATGGGATATCGGGAGAAAAGTACAGGTTTTGCAAAGCAAGTTTAATTTATATGTAATAAGAGTAATCTTTGGGAAGTGGATGTGAGTAGATTTGGCGAAGAGGAAATCGGTAAAGACAAACGCAGTGCGGCTATTGGAAAATGAGCAAGTGCCATATGAGTTGATGGAATATGATATCCAGGATGGACAATTGGACGGCGTATCGGTCGCTGAAAAGACGGGGCAGGCGGCGGAATCCGTATATAAGACGCTCGTGACGATTGCGGGACCGCGGGAGTTATTTGTCTTCATTATCCCGGTCGCACAGGAGCTCGATCTGAAGAAAGCTGCGAAGGCAGCGGGTGTGAAAAAAATAGATATGCTGCCGTTAAAAGATCTGACAGCAATGACAGGGTACGTCCGTGGCGGCTGCTCTGCAATTGGCATGAAGAAGAAATATCCGACAGTCATAGACGCTTCAGCCGAACAGCTGGAGCGCATTATCGTCAGTGCAGGAAAGCCTGGTTTGCAAATGAAGTTGTCTCCGGTTGATCTTGCCCGTGTCGCCGAAGCGTCTTTCATCGACATCATCAAAGACTAATCGCTTATTTCAAGGCTACCTGCTACAATAGGACAATCATAGAACTAGCTATTCACTGGAGTAGTATGGAGAGAAGAGTATAAATGAAAAAGATTGTAGTATGGAGATGGATTTTCTTCCTTGTTGGCGTCATGATTTTATCGCTCGGAATTTCAATGACGATTAAAGGCCAACGCCTCGGCGTCGGGCCGTGGGACGTCCTACATATCGGACTGTACCGGAACTTCGGGCTGACGATCGGGACATGGGGCATCATCACCGGTTTTATTATCATCACAGCGACTGCCGTCGTGCTGAAGCAATGGCCAAAGGTAGGCACTTGGTTGAACATGATCCTGACCGGTCTCTTTATCGATTTGTTCAACTGGTTGCTGCCTGAATTCAGTTCGATGACGGGACAAGTGATCATCTTCACGCTTGGTGTCGCTGTCATGGCTTACGGCGTCGGTATTTACGTCGCACCGAATATCGGTGCAGGTCCCCGCGATAGCCTCATGCTTATCTTCGTTGAAAAATTCGGCATCAGTGTGAAAGTCGTGCGGACGACGATTGAGGTGATTGTTGCCTTTACAGGATGGTTATTAGGCGGTCCCGTCGGAATCGGCACAGTCATCATCGCGTTGCTCATCGGCCAATTCGTCCACTATGCATTGCCGCAATGTCGTAAACTACTATTGAGAATTATCGGTGAGGAAGACGACCAGGTTTTATATCTTAAATAAATGACTACGTAAAGTAGGGAAACTCCAATTATCAGGGTTTCCCTTTGTTGTTTATTTTTCAGAAGAAATGAGTAAGAACATTGGTCTTCGGAGTTCATCTTTCATATTGGGGATACCCTTTAACATTTCTTCAGAAGGGATCGGTTCCTTGACTTCCTTAATAATAAACCCTGCATTAATAAGGTCATTCATATAGGTCGAAAATGTCTTATGATATTTAACAACATTCTCCGTTAGGAATGTTGTTTCCCGCAAACCTTCTGACTGGTAATGATCAACTGCCCAATGTAGGCGGTTCCCTTCATCATCGTAATGCCAATCTTGTTCGTTCCGGGAAGTGAAAATTGGATGTTCAACTGAAAATACGAAAGATCCCCCAGGTTTTAAACAATGATAAACTTTTTTACAGATTGCTTCAAAGGACTCTATATAGTGAAAAGCTAACGAACTAATGACAACATCAAATTGCGATTCTGAAAAAGATATGTCTTCAATTGCCATGTTAATGTACGTAATTGCAGAGTCATCCGCCATTTCACGAGCTTTTTGAAGCATTTTCTTTGAAAGATCTACCCCGATGACAGAACTGGCTTGCTGTTCACGAGCATAACGGCAATGCCAGCCGAAGCCACAGCCTAAATCGAGTACATCTTTATGTTGCAGGTTAGGTATCATTTCTCTTAAAATATGCCATTCTCCCGCACTATCAAGTCCGTTAATTGAACGTGGCATCTTTTCATACGCTGAAAAGAAATTGAGATCATCATATTTATTTTGTTTCATTTTACAACTCCTTCCGACCTATTCATCAAAATAATAATATCTATTATCGCACAATTAATATTTAAAAAATTGAAAGCACAGGCAGACAAGCCGTGCTTTTTTTTATGGGCTGGGCATATGGTAAATAAGCAAGTAGTCTAAAAAGGAAAGGATGGTCATCATATACGGGACAATAACGGAATACATGGGGACAGCCTATACGGGGCGAGGAATTGCGCACAAATACGATACTTTGATTGCCACCGCTCAAAAGACAGTTTTTCTAAAAGCGCCGCCTTCAAATGCATTATCCGATGTATTGAATGATGCGGCAGCTCACTTTATCAAAAGGGGATTCGATGTGGATCGCTTCAACAATCCTGTCGATCCTGACAATACGGACGCTATCTTTGTAAGGGACCTCGATTTATTCATCCTCCAAGCGTCCCACCCTGTTTCGCTCGAGCCGGCCGAACTTGGCGGCCGCCATCACGTCATCAGCTTCTATGATGCGTTTGACGAAGGAAAACTGCAAGCCCGTTCGACCGAAATGACAGCTTTTGTGGAAGAATCAAACAAAGTGCTATTAAAAATGATGAACGCCATGTCGGATGCCTTGCGCATTCATGATGATTGGGAGCAAGTGAACATTGCCAGAATGATGTGGATGGAACATGAGCAGCTCATCGAATCATTGAAGAAGGAACTTTTCGGCAGTATGAACTTGCATAAGAAATCAACCGTATCGCATCGGATCGCGGGGTCGTTAAGTCCAGGCGGATCCCGCGATTTCCTTCCTTCGATTACGAGCCGTATGAAAAGGAGAATCCTCATGAAAGGATTATCCGGAACAGGGAAATCGACGATGTTAAAAAAGCTTGGTAAAGAAGCGGAACGACGGGGGATTGATGTGCTGTACGGGTGGTGCGGCCTCGATCCGACGAGCGTCGATCTTTTGTTATTGCCTGAATTGTCGGTATGCCTGTTCGATGCGACACAGCCGCATGAATACGATCCGGAAAGCCCGTTGGATGAAATTCTCGATCTCGTTTCGCTCTGTATGGAAGACGCGGAGGCGGAAGAGAAGATTGGCGAAATCAGTAGTATGTACAAAGAAAAAATCATGGATGCAACAGGATATATGCATGCATATGCGCAGAGTGAGAACTGGCTTCGTGAAGTCATGGATCAAGCAATTGTTAGGAAGACATTTGAGGAAAAGACGCGACAACTTTCGAAATGGATCGACCTGTGATAGGGAACTTCCGCGCCCTATATGCTAAAATGGGGGCATCACCTGTTTGAAAGGAAGATCGATTTGTCAAAAGTTCTCGACGCTTTTTTACAAGAAAATTTACAGGAACTGCGCGACCAAGGCCTCTACAATGTAATTGAGCCTGTAGAAGGTCCGAACGGTCCAAAAATTAAAATCAACGGAAAAGAATTGATCAATCTATCCTCAAATAACTATTTAGGTCTTGCAACGGACGAAGATTTGAAAAAACTCGCGATTGCAGCGACGGAAAAATACGGTGTCGGAGCAGGAGCTGTCCGGACAATCAACGGAACGCTCGACATCCATATTGAGCTGGAGAAGAAACTTGCTGAGTTCAAAGGGACGGAAGCGGCAATTTCTTACCAATCCGGCTTTAACTGCAATATGGCGGCGATTTCTGCGGTCATGAATAAACAGGACGCTATACTTTCGGATGAATTGAACCACGCTTCGATCATCGACGGCTGCCGTCTCTCTGGTGCGAAAATCATCCGAGTGAAGCACCAGGACATGGACGATTTGCGTGCGAAAGCGAAAGAGGCGAAAGAATCCGGACAATATGGCAAACTTATGTATATTACGGATGGCGTCTTTTCAATGGATGGCAATATTGCGAAGCTCCCTGAAATTGTGGAGATTGCCAAAGAATTCGACTTGATTACCTATGTCGATGATGCGCACGGATCCGGCGTAACCGGAAAAGGGAAAGGGACTGTGAAGCATTTCGGCCTTGAAAAAGAGATCGACTTCCAAATCGGAACGCTATCGAAAGCGATTGGTGTCGTCGGCGGTTATGTTGCAGGGAAGCAGGAATTGATCGACTGGTTAAAAGTGCGATCCCGTCCGTTTTTATTCTCAACAGCATTGCCTGCAGGGGATGTCGCTGCAATCATGGGCGCGCTCGACAAAATCATGGAGTCCACCGAGCTGTATGATAAGTTATGGGAGAATGGAAACTACTTGAAAAAAGGCTTGAAACAATTGGGCTTTAACATAGGTGTGTCCGAAACGCCGATTACGCCATGCATTATCGGTGACGAGAAGTTGACGCAGCAATTCTCGAAACGGCTGATCGAAGAAGGCGTCTATGCCAAATCAATCGTCTTCCCGACAGTTCCGAAGGGCAAAGGGCGCGTACGGAATATGCCGATCGCTTCCCATACGAAGGAAATGCTCGACGAAGCGCTCGCAATCTATGAAAAAGTTGGAAAAGAGCTTGGCGTTATTTCATAAGGTGAAGCTTCAATCAGTAGGGTTTTCCACTGATTAGCTGAACAAAGGCTAAGTTCGCAACGTCCTGTTGCAACGCCTTCGTGACCTGCATCCTGCAGGCCCGAACCAATCGGGCATTTACTGGCTGTTGATCCCCCACAAATGATTATTGAATCTACGGTAATTCTTGAAGTGGGGGTCCTACAGCCAGTTAATGCGGGATAAAAGTAAAGGAAAACTGTCGAACCAGCGAGAAAAATCGCCGGTGCGGCAGTTTTTTTAGTATAAGAGGATTAAAACGAGTTACAAAGGGTAATAGATAAATGGTAATACACGATGAAAAGGTGGAGCGTATGCGATATAACGATAGCGTCCAACTTTTACAATCGAACGGGAAAGCCGGAGCAACGATTGTAAAGTTCAGATATGAAAAAATCAAAAAAGTGATGCTTATGATCATTCGTGAAGCAGGCATCATTTCATTCGAGGAACTGTCGAACAGGACATTGAGAAGATTGACGCCGTTCGATGGGAATAACTCGTGGTATATGGAAGCAATTGTGACGGATCTTGAAGCGAGAGGCCAGTTGGAATGCCCGATGCACAACGGCCAATTATTCGTAAAGGTTGCAAGCTGACCAGTTTGAAATCGAAAACCCATCTTCTTTTTGAGATGGGTTTTCTTCGTGCGATCTAGTTTTTATTTTATTTCGTCGGCAAGTGTATTTGTTTGGCAACTTCATCGTGGAAGACGGTCGTCAGTTCTCCGTTCGGAAGTTCAATGTCGTATTGTGTCCGTTCATTCGGCCGTATTTCGACGATTAAACCGCGTCTTCCATCCTTCAATTCAACGAAAGCCTCTTCCATAAAGTCCAATTTCCACACCTCCTTCTTCAAAAAACTCCTTTCGCCATTCTCTTCAACATATGATACAAGACATAGCGCTGCATACCGACCGCATTCTTTGTCGCCAATGCGGATTCAGTTTGGAATACGTCTTCCTGTCCTTGCTTCAAGGCCATGATCGCTTTCATTGAATGAACCATCCACGGCGTCCGCAATTTTGATAAATACTCGGAAGCTTTCTCTTTATTGTTATTCATTGTATACCCGATTCCCGCATAATAATCACGGTAGATAGTGGTCGTCATCGTTTGAGATGCTTCAATTAACTTTCTCCAATCCTTTTGGAACACTAGCAGATTGGCATTATATGTATCTTGTACTTCCGCGTGAGGGTAGGACCTCAATATTTTTTTCAATGAATCAATAATTTCTTGATCCGTTCCATGAGCGAGTGCATAAGCATAGCTGAAAATCGGTTTCTTTTTATGATTGGCCAAATATCGGTCAATCAGTTTCAAACTTTTCGATTTGTAAATGATATAAAATGGGTAGCCCATCGTCAAAATGAAAGTAAATGCCAAAATAATCGTAAAAACGAGCCAAGTCGACACACCGGCCCTGAATAAAACGGTCGCCAGCAAGGCACTTAGCAAAACGATAAAAATAAAATTAGTATATTTACTGAACATCATACACCTCAACGTTTTTTCTATAGTATAACAGAAAAATAAGGAGAAAATTATGATAAGGGAATAATAGCTGTTGTGTTTTACAGAAAGACATAATATAATCGTTTTGTATTGATATAAACGAGTTTGTTTATTTTGTTAAAAATATTGTCCTTCCCATAAATACATATGACCTTTAGGAGGAGTCAGGATTGAAAAAAATCATGGTGACTGGTGCACTTGGCCAGATCGGTTCTGAATTGATTGGCAAACTGCAACAGGAATACGGCGAAGAGAATGTATTATCGACAGATATCCGTCAACCGCAAGAACCAGTTGCGGGGCCATTTGCTGTCCTCGATGTGACGGATGGCAAGAAGATGCATGATGTAGCGAAGGATTTTGGTGCAGACACGATCATGCATATGGCGGCGCTTTTATCTGCCAAAGCCGAAGAAAACCCGTTATTTGCGTGGAACCTCAACATGGGGGGCCTCATGAATGCGCTTGAAGTGGCGCGTGAACTGAACATGCATTTTTTCACTCCTAGCTCAATCGGGGCATTCGGCCCTTCGACTCCGAAGATGAACACGCCACAAGATACACTGCAACGACCGACGACGATGTATGGCGTCAATAAAGTTTCGGGCGAGTTGCTATGCGACTATTATTACCACCGATTCGGCGTTGACACCCGCGGCGTGCGCTTCCCGGGATTAATATCGTATGTGGCGCAACCAGGCGGTGGTACGACCGATTATGCAGTGGATATTTATTATAAAGCGATTACAGAAGGAAAATATGAGTCGTTCATCGCAACGGGTACGTATATGGATATGATGTATATGCCTGATGCTTTGCAGGCGATCGTCGACTTGATGGAAGCAGATCCAGCAAAATTGATCCATCGTAATGCCTTCAACGTGACTGCGATGAGCTTCGAACCGGAGGAGATTGCAGCATCCATTCGCAAGCATATCCCAGATTTTGAAATGTCGTATAACGTCGATCCGGTCCGACAAGCGATTGCCGACAGCTGGCCCGATTATATCGACCCTTCCGCAGCTGTGGAGGAATGGGGTTTCCGGACGACCTATGACTTGGATGCGATGACAGCAGATATGTTGGAGAAATTAAGAATTAAATTGAAAGCATGAAAAAAAGGCCGCTAATCCTGAAGATGGATTAGCGGCCTTTTAGTTTGATTGCTAAACACGCATAAAACTGTTGAAATACGCATAAAATTGGCGAGTCACGCATAAATCGATTTATATGTGCATAAACGGTTGGAAAAACGCATAAATCGCCAGAAACGCGCATAAATCTCAAAAATGACGTATAACATCAATTAAAACAATAAATGTGCAACGCCCGCAACGATCGGAAGCGCGATAAGTGTACGCAGTAGGAAAATTACGATCAAATCAAGGAAGTTGATAGGAATCTTCGTTCCGAGAATCAATCCGCCGACTTCAGACATGTAAATGAGTTGAACGACCGAAATCGTAGCAATCGTAAACAACGTAATTTGAGAAGTGATGACACCATCTGCCAAAATAACTGGCAGGAACATGTCCGCGAAACCGACGACCATCATTTGCGCGGCTTCTGCAGCTTCTGGAATGCCTAGCACAGTGAGGATTGGCTCGAACGGCTTCCCAAGGAATGTGAAAACGCCTGTGTATTCCGCCAAAATAAGAGCGATTGTACCGAATGCCATGACGACTGGCGTAACGCCAACCCACATATCGAGTACATTGCGCATGCCATCGGCAATATTTCTGATGATAGATCGGTTTTTGGAAGCAGTCTCCAATGCATTTTCCAAGCCATGACTGATAACATTATAGCCTTCAGGCAGCTTTTCCTCATCCCCGGTGAACTTACGTCCGTCGATATACTCAGACTTCTTGCCCCTCAGTGGATAAATGCGTGGCATGATGAACGCCAATATTAAGCCTGTCAAAACGACAGTTCCGTAATACGGAAGGAAATAGTTGGACATGCCGACTGTGTCGATAATGACGAGTGAAAACGTAATGGACACAACTGAAAACGTTGTCGCGATGTTTGCCGCTTCCTTTTGTGTATAAAAGCCATCTTCATATTGTCTGCTCGTTAACAGTACGCCAATCGTACCGTCACCGATCCATGACGTCAGTGCATCGATGGAAGAGCGTCCAGGCAGATGGAACAATGGACGCATCACTTTCACCATCATCGTACCGAAGAATTCCAATAGACCAAAGTTCAATAGAAGCGGCAATAGTAAGCCGGCAAATAAGAAAATCGTGAATAAAAATGAAACGAGACCATCAGGCGAGAGCAACAAGCCACCTGTATTTTCACTCCAAATGAACTCAGGCCCGATTTTGAATGTAACCATGATGGCGAAAATCGCCCCGACAATTCGAGTAACGACCCAGAAAGGCGTCACTTTGAACAAACTTTCCAGAAGAGAAGGTTTTGAACTTGAACGCGGGATGAAAGAAAATAGTAACGATCCAAGCGCCGCGATTACAATAAAGATCATTGCTGTCATTGGCATGATAGGTTCCAGCCAGCCTGACAAAATATCCGCAAATTTTGCGATAGGAACTTTCCATTCTTCTCCGAACTTCAGAGGGATCATGAAAAGGATTATGCCGAGTATAGAGGGAACGAGAAAGAAAAACCATGTAGATAATGTATGTTGTTGTTTCATCTCTATTTTCTCCTTCATGTATAATTTATCATAGGTATTGCATATTTATACATACTATAGTGTTTTCCTCCTATTGTAAATACAATGGAAGAATGTTTTAGTTTTCAGTCTTTTATTTTACTAATAAAGAAACCCCGTTTGCAAGGCAAACGGGGTATGGCTATTTCTTTAAGTTATTCAAAATCTCTATCCCATCGGTATGTGTAAAACTTTTCTTCGTGTAGCCATTTTAATGCATCGGGGTCTTTCTCTGCCAATCTTTTTTCCATATCGCGCATCATCCAAACCGTTTGGGAAGCGTGCGCGTTTAACGTATTGAGCTTTTTTTGAGCAGCTCCTTCAACATTATGGAAGATGTCAGGTGCACCGATCGTTTCGGATGTATTGTTCGCGAATGCTATCGTATACAGTGTCGGGCGTTCGGATTCTTTCATCCTTCTGACGGCACGGACGACGGCGCGCCCTGTTGCGTCGTGGTCGGGATGTACGGAGAGTCCCGGGTAGAACGTAATAATGAGGGACGGATTCGTATCTTCAATCAAATCGGTTACGAGTTTGATCATTTTTTCGTCATCCTCAAATTCGATTGTCTTATCGCGTAAGCCCATCATTCGGAGGTCCGTAAGTCCCATCGCTGCTGCGGCGTTTAGCAATTCCTGTTTACGGATTTGGGGCAACGTTTCACGGTTCGCAAATGGGGGATTGCCGAGGTTCCGTCCCATTTCGCCGAGCGTTAGACAAGCATATGTAACGGGAACCCCCATTTCAATATATGTGGAAATCGTACCCGACACGCCGAAAGCTTCATCGTCCGGGTGTGGAAAAATGACGAGTACGTGGCGTTCTTTTTTTATCATCGAAAAGCCTCCTTCACAATCCAACAGCTTAATATGTAAATGGTGTTTCGCTTATTTCGAGCGCGACTGCGAGTTTACCGTCAGGATCAAGTCCTGCCATGAGCAGCCGGTCATGTTCGTCGACAGTGTAGTGGGTAATTCCTTGTGCGTAAATCCAACCTGACGGAAGCTTCAGTCCGACTCGATGCGGCGATTCGCCCGCCACTTTGCCGAGTTCATATTTGACGACGACATTCCGGATGAATGCCCCGGCATTGAAAAACCCTTCCTTAAAGTGGGCGGCATACGCACCGTTCGTCGTTTCAAGATGGATGTAAACGTCTTTATTCGCATAGGAATCAAGCAATTCCTGCAACCGGTCCGGTTTCACGATCTCCATGAAAAATCCTCCTTCTTACAAACTGCAGATAAAACAAGTATATAGAAAAGTGTAAATGAAAGCGATTAGCATGCCTGAAGCATTCGATTCGTGTAGGCTAAAGGTCACAAAATGACAATAAACTATAGGAAATGATCGATAAGTTCCGGGAAATGAACGATAACTCAGTTGAATTGATCGATAACCTTTGGGAAATGACCGATAACTCTTGGGAAATGATCGATAAAAATAAAAAGGCGGGAAGAGGCGGTTCTCTTCTCGCCTTTATCCTATTAAATCTCCGTAGCCGTTACGTCAGGTGCGCCTACTTTGTTTTTAGCACCGTGCAGGACGGGACCGACGTATTCATTCAACTTCCAGCCGTTCGCGATAGCAGCGGAAACGAATTTTTTCGCTTCAAGGACTGCTTCTTTCACGCTAAGCCCGTTCGCAAGGTTTGCTGTCATCGCAGCGGCGAACGTACAGCCTGCTCCATGGTTGTAGTGCGTGTCCGTTTTTTCCGCCTCGAGTAACGTGAACGTCTTGCCATCGTAGAATAGGTCTGCTGCTTTGTCATGTTGGAGCTGCTTTCCGCCTTTAATGACGACGTTGCGTGCGCCCAGGGAATGGAGCTTTTCGGCAACCGATTTCATTTGCTCAATTGTCGTAGGGGTTTTCATTCCCGCCAATTGACCTGCTTCGAACAAGTTCGGTGTCACAATTTCTGCTTTTGGAAGTAAGTATTTCACCATGGCATCGACAGTTCCGGGATTGAGGACTTCATCTTCGCCTTTACATACCATTACCGGGTCGATGACGACATGGTCGAGCCTAGATTCTTCGATTGCCTCGCCCGCGGTTTGGATCGCTTCTTCCGTGCTAAGCATGCCTGTCTTAATGGCGTCGATGCCTGTCGAAAGTGCCGTTTTCAGTTGTGCTTTCACGACATCAATCGGAAGGGAGTAGACGCTATGGCTCCAATTGTTATCGGGATCCATCGTCGCGACGACTGTCAATGCTGTTATGCCGTAAGTTCCATGTTCTTGGAACGTTTTCAAGTCGGCTTGGATTCCCGCACCGCCTGATGTATCTGATCCTGCGATCGTCAATGTCTTTTTCAAAGTCATCGTTGCATTCTCCTTCGTGTTGGATTGCATTCATATACAATAGTAATAAAATTGAGGGAAAAATACAAAAGTATTGGATATTCGGGGAAGTTTATGCGCTGTTGCGGCGATTTATGCGTGAATTCTCGTATTTATGCGCGTTTCCGATGTTTTATGCGTACATTTCTGCTTTTATGCGCATTTGCTAGAGTTTGTGCGTCTTTTGGCGAATTTATGCGTATTTCACAATATGAATAAAGGAGTCTATGCGTATCTGTTGTCCATATCGGAACTTTTCGATAGGCTAAACGTACAACTATATGTAAAATTGTACGATTACGAGTGTCGAAGGATGGTGAAAAAGGGTATGGATGATAAAAAGAAATTACAGGAGATTGAAAGACTATTGAAGGAAATGAAGGATTCCGATTCCGAGAGTGCCGTCACCGTGGAAGAGTTGATCGGTAGGAAAAGGAAATCATGGAGGCCACGTTTACGATTCACGTTCATTTCGAAGTGGAAACGGTGGACGCTGCTCTTAGCGGTGCTTCTCTTGCTTATCGTCTTGTCCCTTCCTTTCATCGCCTTTTATTTATTGAAGCAAGGGAGCACGTTCACGGAGCAGAAAGGGATGTTCATCGAACAGGTTCTTGAATTGAACGAAATGGCTACCGCGGAAGCCTATACAAAAGTCATCATCGAACGGCAGGACAATCAAATATTTGGACAAAGCATTGGTTTGAACGTACCGGGGACGAAGCGGCAGCTGCTCGTCGTCATTCCGGGATCGGTGAAGGCGGGTGTCGATTTATCGAAACTCACCGAGAAAGATGTCATCATCGATGAAGAGAAAAAGACAGCGAAGCTTACATTGCCACCAGCAACCTTCCTCGGGGGAGCGGAGATTTATTTTGACCAAGTCGAAGTGTATTCCTATGAGGGTGTATTCCGTCAAAAGGCAGACATCGAAGAGGCTTACGAACTCGCTGCCGAAGCAAAGAAACTCATTCTCGAGGAAGCGACTGGCCAAGGCGTCCTGAAGACAGCGCAATACAATGCTGAAAAGACGTTGAAGGAAATGTTCTCATTTGCGGGGTATGACGTCACGATTGAATTCAAGGAGTGAGTTGCTTGCAGAAAAAGAGATTTGGCAACGACTGGGACGCCGTGCTTGCGGGGGAATTCGAAAAACCGTACTACTTGCGGCTTCGCGATTACCTTAAAAAAGAATATGAAAGCCAAATAGTCTATCCGCCTATGGAAGATATGTGGACAGCTTTCCGGTTGACTCCGTTTCAGGATGTAAAGGTGGTTATTCTAGGACAAGATCCTTATCACGGGTCTGGACAAGCGCATGGCCTCAGCTTTTCGGTGAAGCCTGGCGTCAAGATTCCACCGAGCTTGCGGAATATGTTCAAGGAATTGCAGTCCGATATCGGGTGCGCCATTCCGGAAACCGGAACGCTCACGGGCTGGGCGAAGCAAGGAGTACTCATGCTGAACACCGTCCTGACGGTGAGGGCAGGGGAGGCGCATTCTCATAAAAAACAAGGATGGGAGCAGTTTACCGACGAAGTAATCCGCCGCTTGTCCGAGCGCGATGAGCCGGTCGTCTTCATCCTGTGGGGACGTCCTGCGCAGGAGAAGAAGAAGCTGATCGATTTGATGAACAATGCGATTATCGAAGCGGTCCATCCAAGCCCGCTAAGTGCAAGCCGTGGCTTTTTCGGCAGTCAGCCCTATTCCAAGGCGAATGGAATTTTGATAAAGTGGGGTCAAATGCCGATCGACTGGTGCAAAACAGACGGATTGTAGGGGGGATAGGTGTTCATATGGCTGTAAATTGTTTTCAATGTCAATACTTTTTCGTAACATGGGATCCGAAAAGTCCGCGTGGCTGCAAGGCATACGGTTTTAAAACACGCGAACTGCCGTCCATCGTCGTGAGGCGATCATCCGGCATGGAGTGTATGAAATATGAACCGAAGAAAGGGGTAGCAAGACAATGATTCCAAAGGAACGAATTATTGAGGAAATGCAACGCCAGCTGAATTATGCAAAAGCCACGGACGACGACCAAGCGATCCGCGAGGCGCTGACAGCCGTCAGGGCGCTCTGTCAAGTTGTGCTCGCGGGGAATGAAATGAAAGACGAGCCGATCATAACGCCGAGAACGATGGCGATTTCCCATAAGCCGCAAATTTCTTCATTGGAAGGAAGGCCATTGGACGAAGAAGATGCAAACGGCGGATCTATTTTTGATTTTTAATCTTCGTAACGCAAAAATGTAGATAGAGAAAGTAGGAAATTCACATGCCATTTTTCATTATTGCCGGTGCAGTCAACGCGGCACTTGCCGTCGCACTCGGCGCATTTGGCGCGCATGCGCTGAAAGAACGCTTATCCGAACGATACCTCGCCATATGGGAAACCGCCGTCCAATACCAAATGTTCCATGCAGTCGGACTGATTGCAATCGGCATTCTCATGAGCTCATCACTCCTCGGCCCGTCAACCGCCTTGACATGGGCAGGCTACTTGCTGCTCGCCGGCATTATCATTTTCTCCGGCAGCCTCTACGTCCTCAGCCTATCCGGTATCGGCATATTGGGCGCCATCACCCCAATCGGCGGCGTCGCATTCATCGTAGGATGGATCATGCTCATTATCGCAGCAGCAAAGTTCGGTAAATGATTAAAACGGTTTGAAGAGCCAAAGTTCTTCAGACCGTTTTTTTTGAATCGCGTCATGGAGCTGGACCGCGTCCAAAGTGAGTCATCCCGCGCCCGAAGCGAGCCGTCCCACGCTCGAAACAAGCCGTCTCGCGCCCGAAGCAAGCCATCACGCGCCCGAAGCAAGCCGTCTCGCGCCCGAAGTGAGCCGTCCCGCGCCCGAAGCAAGCCATCACGCGCCCGAAGCAAGCCATCCCGCGCCCGAAGCGAGCCATCCCGCGCCCGAATCGAGCGATCCCGCGCTCGAAGCCAGCCTCCCCGCGTCCAAAGTAATCCTCGGCCCGTCCAAACATTTCCATAAAATCGTCAAAATGTTCCCTCGATGCTGACCACTTTCTTTGATAAACTGGAAAAAAGGGGGAGTTTCCATGGTGTTGACTCGCGTACGTTCAAAGCAAGGCTTGTTTGCTTCATTGTTGATCCTTGTGCTTGTGAGTAATTATTTGGCTTACCGGCTTCCTGCGATTCCGCTGCCCGCTGATTCGCGTGGAGTTGTCATTGGATCTTTGCTGGATTTTGCAATCATTGCGCCACTTCTCATTTTGGCAATGACGCGTAAAAAAGGTTTTACGTTGAAACGGTTTTTCACCTTCATGGTAATCGGTCTCGTTGCTGCTCGGTTTGTCATTCCTGCTCAGTATTTTGAACCTTTTCGATTCATACCTTATGTCGCTATCGGGTTCGAAGCGATTCTGCTGTTCGCGGAAATCAGTCTTTTGTTTTTGCTTGCAAAGCATCTACCAGGAATTCTGAGAGAAGTGAGAAGAGAAAAGAATATCGGAACACTTTTCGCTTTCCCCGCACTCGTGAAAGAAAAGGTGTCAACCCACCCGATTGTTTCGATCATCGCCGCTGAATCGCTCATGTTTTACTACGCCTTTGCTTCGTGGAAACGGAAGCCGCCCGTGGGCGAAAATCAGTTTACCTTGCATAAAAAAACGAGCATGATTGCGTTCAACGTCATGCTGATTCATGCGATTGTCATTGAGACAATCGGCATCCATTGGTGGCTACATGGCAAATCGATGATCTTGTCCATCGTTCTGCTGATTTTGAATGTTTATTCCATCATTTACGTGCTTGCGGATATACAAATCGTGCGATTGACTCCTTTGACAATGAACGATGATCGAATGCAAATTTCCCTTGGGCTCGGAAAACGCATGGAAATTCCTTATGACGCGATTGGAAAAATCGAATGGGGAAATGGGGCAGAGCAATATAATTTGAAGTCCGAAGGCTTGATCGAGTTCATTGCCCGCGACTTTGAAGAGGTGAAGCCGCAGTGCATTCTCCATTTCAGCCGGCCGTTGCAGGCGACTTTGTTCCTCGGGCTCGAAAAGGAGTTTCATATGGCGGCTATCCGGGTGGATGATCCAAAAGAGTTCCGGGAAATGCTTGAAACAAAAAAACGTCTTCCTTTGCCAAAATAGGCATTGGAAGACGTTTTTTTACAACCAGGTTCACATTGGTGTTTGATCGAAATAACTCAGTTCCTCGTTAAACTCCGCGTAGTCGAAATAAATCATCGGTATCAAATAACGTTTGCCGGCAGTAGAGCTCAAGATGACGTGATCACGACCGGCCGCTTCGACCATGCCCGGGATTGCTAGCGTATTCTTTCCTGGTTCGATGGCATGTTCGAAAGAGAAATGGAATACACCGGGCTTGCCGCGGTTGAGACGAAGGATATTTTCGATAAACGACTGCTCCCGGCCTGAAGGCGGTCTTCCGCCAGCGGGAATCTGTGGCGGCGTTGCAGGCATTTGTTGCATTTGCTGATGTTGATAACCTGGATAATAGTAATACTGAACCAAATTTTCCATCCTTTCATTTTTAAACTTGCGGACAATCTTTTCTTCCGTAGGGGAAAAGAAGCAATGCGATTTGTACACTCCGGTGTTCCATTGTGGCATTTATAACTGCCGCAGTATAACCCCCTCGGTTCCACCATATGCTTTTCGGCTTTTATTAATGACTGAAAAATATGTATACTGATGGAAAGGGGGAGTTCCAATGAAGATTGAAAATTATATCCCGGCTTTCCTAGACTTTTGGGAATCCGTGAAAAAGCCGACGCTGCTAGACTTGGAATCGTATTTGGCTGACAACGATGACGTTTATGAGAAGTATTTTCCCATTCATTGCCCGAGGACGGAAGAGCGCTTGTCAGCAGCACTTCAGAAATATGCGGGAAAGGTGGACGATATTCGTTCCATTTCGGCCAACTTGCCGTCCATTATCGAAGAAGTGAATGAGACGTATCGGCAGACATTTGACTTTGATGTTGAGCTCACGTTCAAACTGATTGTCGGCACGTTCGGCTCCAACGCATTTGTCACGCGGGACAATAAACGCGAAATTTATTTTGCTGTTGAAAAGCTATCGGCGGAGCCAGAGCATTTGCGGGTCATCACTGCTCATGAAATCGGACACGTTGCTCACTTTTCGATGGCGACCAAAGGCGGGATGGACTGGTCTGAAGTCGATTGGGGACATGGGCTGACAACACTATTCACGGAAGGCGCGGCAACGTATTTATCCAAACGGACGGTCCCGGGGCTTGAGGAGCCGGTCTATTTTACATACGATGACGAAGGTGAGCCGTGGGTGAAGTGCTTTGAGGAGAATAAAGCCGAAGTGAAACGGCGTTTTTTAGAAGACGCTTTAGGGGAATGGGACATGGCGAAGGAAAAAGAATGGTTCCGTCTATCTGGTGGGAGCTATTTCGGCTATAACCGGATCGGTTATCTTCTCGGTACGGACTACGTCGAACACCTCGTCGAGCGGCTAGGTGAGGATGCTGCACTGACGTTTTGGAATGGGAATGACGTAAAGGCGGATATTATTGAGTGGTTAGGGAAATGAATGGGAGGGGCCGTCTTGGATGGCTCTTTTTTTTTTTTTTATGCGTGGAAATTGGAGATTATGCGCGATTGTAACGATTTATGCGTAGGAATTTGACTTTATGCGTAGTTGCAACGTTTTATGCGCAAATAATTCACGTTATGCGTTTTTCGCGACATTAATGCGTAAATGGAGCGTAAATCCACGAATCGCGCATAAATCGCGCTTAACATGCATAAATCTGCTTAAGGACGCATAACTAGCTACAGATACGCATAAATGCTGCCAGATGAGCATAACTTCGCATAACTGCGCATAAATTCGAATACTCGCGCATAAATCTTGCCGAATGCTCATAAATCGCTCTAAACGCACATAAAAAAGAGCCCCTTAAAAGAGGCTCCTTCCATTAAACTGTGAAAAATGCCGACTTCTTCTCTCCGTCAAGCAATGTGCCGATGAAGAACGAGCCGAATACGCCGTAGCGTGCGCTCACTTCATCGAAGCGCATTTCGTAGACGAGCTTTTTGAACTGGAGTACATCATCCGAGAACAATGTAACGCCCCATTCGAAATCATCGAAACCAACAGAGCCCGAAATGATCTGCTTCACTTTGCCAGCGTATCCGCGACCAATCATGCCGTGGCTGCGCATCAATTCTTTACGCTTTTCCATGCTGAGCATATACCAGTTGTCTTCGCCATCGCGCTTCTTGTCCATCGGGTAGAAACAGATGTATTGATTGCGAGGCAGCTCCGGATAGAGGCGTCCACGTACATATGGATTTTGGTACGGATCTTCATCCGACTCGCCTGCAAGATAGTTCGACAGTTCGACGACGGACACATACGAATAGGCCGGAATCGTATAATCCGCAATCGTCAATTTATTGAACTCCGCTTCAAGTTCCTGCAACTCATCAATTGTTGGACGCAATGTCATCAGCATGAAATCAGCTTTCTGCCCAATGACCGTATAAAACGCATGGCTTCCCGTCTTCGCATCATCCGCTTGTTGAAGCTTGTCCAAATACGCCATGAATTCGTCGATCGCCGCTTTACGCTCCTCTTTTGAAATTAACTTCCAAGATGCCCAATCCATCGAGCGCAAATCATGTAGAACATACCAACCATCGAGTGTAATCGCTGCTTCGTTCATATGAATTCAAACTCCTTTTTCAGTGAATTACGTATACTCTTAGTGTAGCATAAACGAATGTAAAACACCGTGCCTACGTGTAGAAGTCATACAATCGACAAGAATGATTGACTGTCTCCACGGGTGGAACTAGTGTATGCTTATAGCAGAAAAACGAAAGCAAAAAGATCATCAGGAGAATACGCAATGTCCAATTTACAACTCCCGAAATGGCGCTTCATCGACGAGTCGATGACCGCAAAAAACCGATCCGCCTTGGAATCATTTGCGATGGACGACACGCTCTGCCATCTTGTTGGCCAGAAAATGTCCATCCCGACCGTCCGTACATGGGTGCATGACGAAACAATCGTCCTCGGCATTCAGGATCACCGGCTGCCGCATATCGACGAGGCATTGCCGGTCCTGCAAGAAGCAGGCTTTAAGACGATCGTCCGGAATTCGGGCGGTCTCGCGGTCGTATTAGATGAAGGTGTGCTTAATATTTCCATCGTTCTGTCCGAACAGGAAGGGTCCATCGATATTCCGGAAGGGTATGAGGCGATGGTTGAATTCGTCCGCATGCTGTTCCCGGAAGTCGCGGATCAGATCGAAGCATATGAAATCGTTGGCTCCTATTGTCCGGGGACGTACGACTTGAGCATCGGCGGCCGAAAGTTCGCGGGGATTTCGCAAAGACGGCTGCGCCAAGGCGTCGCGGTCCAAGTGTACTTGTGCGTGGAAGGCAGCGGCTCCGAGCGCGCTCGCCTCATCCGCGATTTATACGAAATCGGTTTACAAGGAAAGCAGACGAAGTTCAGCTACCCGGACATCCGCCCGGAAGTGATGGCGTCGCTGTCGGAACTAATGAACGAGCCGCTGACAGTAGGTGACGTCGGCATCCGCGTCCAGCTGCTATTGCGTGCGCTCTCAACAGAGGAAGTCCAAATCGGCGGCTTTACACCGGAGGAGATGGAGCATTATTTGTTTTATTTGAACCGGGTCGTCGAGCGGAATCAAAAGATGCTTGCTCGCGGATAAAAGAAAAAACCGCCGATCAATGATTGGTCGGCGGTTCTTTCGACACGAGATTTCCGTTTCGCTCCATCGTAAAGACGGGAGCTGTGCGCTCGGATTCGTCCTCTAATGTGACGAGGCGGCGAGCCCGGTTCATGATTTGCACGAAAGCTTCGTAGTCGTTTCGTAGAGTTTTATTCTCTTGCTGCAATTTGTCAATCTCTTTTTGGAGAGTCTCGACTTTTTCGTTTGCCATTTTTGCAGTATGCTTCCATCTGAGTGATTCAGAGTCTCCGCCTCCTGTATGGTGCAAACGAATTAAATAGGCAATGACTGTATCAAGCGATAAGGCGGATAAAGGGACAGCCGTCTTTTCATCTTGATCTACCCCTTGTGAAGGGCTGTACAACTGTTGGCTGCGTCGTTTGAAGTCTGCTCCTAAGACGCGCATTGCCTGTTTTCGTTCTTTTTTCGCCTCTGCGAGTTCTTTTTCGTAATCGCGGCGAACGACTGCGTTCCACCTAAATCCACACGCAGCCGCGGTCCTGTTGAGTTTATCCCCTACCTCTTCAAAAGCGCTTAGCTGTGTACTGCCTTCCCGGACGTGCCGTAGCACCGTCTCGGCTAATAAAATATCATTTTCCTCAAGCCAAGCATCCTGTCTAACTTTCACCATCTCCTTGCCTCCTGCCATGTTCATAGTCTCTTTCTTACGGTCAGTGTGTACAGTGTTCAAGCCTTTTATTCATCCAAACTGTAAGGCAAACGAAAAACTTTATTTTATTTCAATGAAAACCGTACTTTTCACTTGCTTGGTTTTTGATATACTTAAGAAAATGCGTCGACGGAGGTGGATGAGTAAGTGGACTATAAATATGAAAAGCTTTTTGAAGAGAAAGTATTCAAGGATCCGGTCCACCGGTATATCCATGTGCGCGACAAAGTCATTTGGGACGTCATCGGGACACGGGAATTCCAGCGACTTCGTAGAATCCGGCAGCTCGGAACAACGTATCTCGTTTTCCATGGCGCGGAACATAGCCGTTTCCAGCATTCACTCGGCGTCTATGAAATTGTGAGGCGGATCATTGACGACGGCTTCAGCGGACGGGCGGAATGGAATGACGAAGAACGATTGTTGACGCTGTGTGCCGCTTTGCTGCATGACCTCGGCCACGGACCGTTTTCGCATGCATTTGAAAAGGTGTTTGCACTCGACCACGAAAAGTTCACGCAGGAGATCCTGACTGGGGATACAGAAGTGAATGAAGTGCTTCGCCGCGTATCGCCTGAATTCCCGCAACAGGTGGCGGACGTCATCGGGAAGACGTATCCGGACAAGCTTGTCGTCAGTCTTATCTCGAGCCAGATCGATGCGGACCGAATGGATTATTTGCAGCGTGACGCCTATTACACTGGCGTTTCGTACGGGCATTTCGATATGGAGCGTATTTTGCGAGTCATGCGGCCGGCGGAGGAGCAAGTAGTTATCAAGTTTAGCGGAATGCACGCAGTGGAAGATTATATAATGAGCCGCTATCAAATGTATTGGCAGGTCTACTTCCACCCCGTTTCGCGGAGCGCGGAAGTCATTCTCATGAAAATTTTGCATCGTGCTAGACATCTACATACAAGTGGCTACCCGTTCAAGCACGAACCAGTCCATTTCAAATCGTTCTTCGATCGGACATTCGGGCTTGAAGAGTACATATCGTTGGATGAAGGCGTGCTCATGACGTATTTCCAATGGTGGCGGAAAGAAGACGATGCCATTTTGGCGGACCTTTGCGACCGTTTCTTAAACCGAAGACTGTTCCAATATGCCGAGTTCGAACCGGCGACGGAATACCGGAAAATCGGTGAGTTGGAAAGGTTGTTCAGGGAAGTGGGTATCGATCCGGAATACTATCTTGTTACGGATTCCTCCTCCGACTTGCCGTATGATTTCTACCGACCTGGTGAAGAGAACGAACGCGTGCCGATCTATTTGCAAATGCCGAACGGCGAGCTGCGTGAACTGTCCCGTTCATCGGAAATCGTCGACGCCATTTCAGGCAAGCGACGGACAGACCATAAAATTTATTTTCCGGAAGATCTTTTGAAGTCAAAAGATGATCCGTTATCTAAAACGATTTTACGAATGTTGAGAGGTGAATAACTTGCTGCAAGAACATGCAAGAATTGTGCAATTCATTGCCTTGGCGGGGGAAGTGAGCGGGCGGAAGAAATTGCAGAAGATGATCTATATCGCGAAAAAGATGGAGTTTCCTTTCGCTGAAAAATACGAATTGCATATGTACGGACCGTATTCGGAGGAATTGACACTCCGGGTCGAAGAGCTTTGTGAAATGGGCTTCCTATCGGAAAGCTGCATGGACAAAGGATCGTACGTTCAATATAGTTACAATGTGACGGAAGAGGGAGACCAGTTCCTCGAAACGGCGAATGCGCCACATGAAAAACTGGCAGACTGCATTGAGAGGCTAAATGGGAAAAGCTCCCGATTTTTGGAACTCGTCTCCACTTTGCTCTATTTCGACCATTTGCCGAAGGACGAGCAAATTGCGAAGGTGCATATCGTGAAAAACAAACTGAATTTCACCGAAGACGAAATGCAAGACGCATTTGACTTCATCGCCGAACTGCAAACGTGTTCAGGCGTTGCATAAGTTATGAAATCCCCTTTAAACGAGGGGGTTTTTTTGTGGGAATCGCGTCATGGGAGGTGGTGTGTCTAAAGCTGTTCGTCCCGCGTTCAAAGTGAGGTCGTCCGCGCTCGAAGCGAGGCCATCCGCGCCTGAAGTGAGGCCATCCCGCGCCCGAAGTGAGGCCATCCGCGCCTGAAGTGAGGCCATCCGCGCCTGAAGTGAGGCCATCCGCGCCTGAAGTGAGGCATCCCGCGCCTGAAGTGAGGCCATCCGCGCCTGAAGTTGGGCCACCCGCGCTCAAAGCGATGCCTTCCGCGCTCAAAGTGAAGTCGCCCACGCTCAAAGTGAAGCCATCCGCGCTCAAAGTGGGTGACGTACAATAGTCTGTGTAAGCACAAAAAAGATAGGGCATCCTCAAGGTTAATCACTACAAAAACCAAGGAGGATGCACTATCTATGTCTAGTATAATCGATAATCTGTTTTCTAAT
>NZ_JAKRNT010000036.1 GCF_022346605.1 Sporosarcina sp. ACRSL | reverse complement strand
CAGGATCAAACTCTCCATAATAGAGAAATTCGAGTAGCTCGAGTTTCTTGCTGGCATCATTTAAGATGTCAATTTTGAATCCGAAGATTCGATTTGTCTGTCCGCCGACGGGGTCGGCTTCGAGACTTTATTTGTTGACGTTTTGCTGTTCAGTTTTCAAGGTTCATTTCGTGTCACTTCGTCAGAAGCAACTCTTATATAATACCATAATCGCAATCCTAATGTCAATAACTTTTCTAAAAAAGTTTTTAAGCTATTTCGAAGAAGTAGTTATTCACTTATCGGAATCGCAACGTTACTTACTATATCGGATTGTCTGTTTAAATGCAATACCTTTTGACGTGGAAATGATTGGATGATTGTGCTAATAGAAATAAAACAAATATCTTGCCAAGATCTCTTCAATGTCAATTAGCAATGCACTTACTAGAACCTTTTCAATAAGTGTAAGCTTGATTCATAAATATAAAAACCATCTCCACAGGAGATGGCCTTTGCCCGGCGACGTCCTACTCTCACAGGGGGAAGCCCCCTACTACCATCGGCGCTGAAGAGCTTAACTTCCGTGTTCGGGATGGGAACGGGTGTGACCTCTTCGCCGTCGTCACCAGAC
>NZ_JAKRNT010000035.1 GCF_022346605.1 Sporosarcina sp. ACRSL | reverse complement strand
AGCTCCCCGAAGCATATCGGTGTTAGTGCCGTCCTTCATAGGCTCCTAGTGCCAAGGCATCCGCCGTGCGCCCTTTCTAACTTAACCTTTATACGGCTTTCAATACGCTGCGCATTGCGTTGTCAGCTTCGTTCGTTCACATCCTCACGTGCGTTAGCACGCTCCGGTGTTCACTCACTCGCTTCCTAGCACTGCTTGCGTCTTGAAACCCTCGGGTGTTTACTGATGCATAGCGATATGCACAGTAAACGTTAAAAAAGTACATGTTCAATCACTAAGTGATCGACTCGGTTGATTACTTGATGTTTTGTTGCTTCAATGTCGTTTTATCCAGTTTTCAAAGAACAAAATACTCACAATAGAGTTATTGGTGGAGCCTAGCGGGATCGAACCGCTGACCTCCTGCGTGCAAGGCAGGCGCTCTCCCAGCTGAGCTAAGGCCCCAGAAAATGAATGGTGGGCCTAAGTGGACTCGAACCACCGACCTCACGCTTATCAGGCGTGCGCTCTAACCAGCTGAGCTATAGGCCCCTTCCGGGATTATGAAGTTTCTATTATCTAGCTTCAAATGTTTTCAGCTATTCTAACGAACCTTCAAAACCGAACGCAAAACGTCAACGTATGAACCAGAGGTTCATATTCCGTAATTATCCTTAGAAAGGAGGTGATCCAGCCGCACCTTCCGATACGGCTACCTTGTTACGACTTCACCCCAATCATCTG
>NZ_JAKRNT010000034.1 GCF_022346605.1 Sporosarcina sp. ACRSL | reverse complement strand
TTTTCCAAGGGTTTAGACGCAGTAAAATCCCTTTCCAACAGATTCGGTGCGACATGTGCGGGCTGCCCGGTACGTTTGCGTTTCTTCACTTTCACTCGGCACTGCCATCCATATTTCTGCATAACACGCTGGACCGTCTTCTCGCAAGCCCCTGGATACAGATCTGCAATCTTCCGGTACCCATATCGGAATTTATGATCCTTACACAATTCACCAATTTGCCGATCCCGCACCTCCTTTGGCGTCTCGTTCTCTTCTTGGGCTTTCCAGCGATAATACGATGAACGACTGACACCTATGTGCCCGCAGATTTCTCCTATAGTCATACTTCCACTTAATTTTTCCACTAACTGAATCACAACTTTTGGCGCCACTTCCTTTCCAATTCCGCGTACTTTTTTAATACTTCAACCTGCTGTTTCAGATAACGATTTTCAGCCTGCAACCTCGCTGTCTCACTTTCAAACTCCGGTCCCTTGCCGAAGGCATATTGTTTGCCGACCGGTTGTGCTAGACGGTGCATTTCACCATTCCGATACCAGCGCATCCAAGTTTTCAGCTGTGTATAATTTCGGATATTCAGTTCCTCCATCACTTCTTTGACGGGAACACCCGCTAACCGCATTTCAATTGCCTTCAATTTCACTTCTTCTGGATAACTAACTCTAGTTCCCACAGAAAAAACACCTCCACGTTGATGTATTAAGGTTCAATACCCGTTTTTCAACGTAAGGTGTTTTTATTTGTCTCATTTTCTTATGTCAGTGCA
>NZ_JAKRNT010000033.1 GCF_022346605.1 Sporosarcina sp. ACRSL | reverse complement strand
ATTCGGAAATCTTCGGATCACAGCTTACTTACAGCTCCCCGAAGCATATCGGTGTTAGTGCCGTCCTTCATAGGCTCCTAGTGCCAAGGCATCCGCCGTGCGCCCTTTCTAACTTAACCTTTATACGGATTTCGATCAGCCGTTGGCTTCTCGCAATCCTCGGGTGTTTACTGATGCATAGCGATATGCACAGTAAACGTTAAAAAAGTATTGTTCAATCACTAAGTGATCGACTCGGTTGATTACTTGATGTTTTGTTGCTTCAATGTCGTTTTATCCAGTTTTCAAAGAACAAGTTTTGAAAGTCATCAGAAGATGAACCTTCAAAACTGAACGCAAAACGTCAACGTATGAACCAGAGGTTCATATTCCGTAATTATCCTTAGAAAGGAGGTGATCCAGCCGCACCTTCCGATACGGCTACCTTGTTACGACTTCACCCCAATCATCTGTCCCACCTTCGGCGGCTGGCTCCCGTAAGGGTTACCCCACCGACTTCGGGTGTTACAAACTCTCGTGGTGTGACGGGCGGTGTGTACAAGACCCGGGAACGTATTCACCGTGGCATGCTGATCCACGATTACTAGCGATTCCGGCTTCATGCAGGCGAGTTGCAGCCTGCAATCCGAACTGGGAACGGTTTTATGGGATTGGCTCCCCCTCGCGGGTTTGCAGCCCTTTGTACCGTCCATTGTAGCACGTGTGTAGCCCAGGTCATAAGGGGCATGATGATTTGACGTCATCCCCACCTTCCTCCGGTTTGTCACCGGCAGTCACCTTAGAGTGCCCAACTGAATGCTGGCAACTAAGATCAAGGGTTGCGCTCGTTGCGGGACTTAACCCAACATCTCACGACACGAGCTGACGACAACCATGCACCACCTGTCACCGCTGTCCCCGAAGGGAAAGACATGTCTCCATGCCGG
>NZ_JAKRNT010000032.1 GCF_022346605.1 Sporosarcina sp. ACRSL | reverse complement strand
TAAGGTTAAGTCCTCGATCGATTAGTATCCGTCAGCTGCACGTGTCGCCACGCTTCCACCCCGGACCTATCCACCTCATCTTCTTTGAGGGATCTTACTTACAAATGTAATGGGAAATCTCATCTTGAGGGGGGCTTCATGCTTAGATGCTTTCAGCATTTATCCCGTCCACACATAGCTACCCAGCGATGCCTTTGGCAAGACAACTGGTACACCAGCGGTGTGTCCATCCCGGTCCTCTCGTACTAAGGACAGCTCCTCTCAAATTTCCTGCGCCCGCGACGGATAGGGACCGAACTGTCTCACGACGTTCTGAACCCAGCTCGCGTACCGCTTTAATGGGCGAACAGCCCAACCCTTGGGACCGACTACAGCCCCAGGATGCGATGAGCCGACATCGAGGTGCCAAACCTCCCCGTCGATGTGGACTCTTGGGGGAGATAAGCCTGTTATCCCCGGGGTAGCTTTTATCCGTTGAGCGATGGCCCTTCCATGCGGAACCACCGGATCACTAAGCCCGTCTTTCGACCCTGCTCGACTTGTAGGTCTCGCAGTCAAGCTCCCTTATGCCTTTGCACTCTGCGAATGATGTCCAACCATTCTGAGGGAACCTTTGGGCGCCTCCGTTACACTTTAGGAGGCGACCGCCCCAGTCAAACTGCCCACCTGACACTGTCTCCTGCCCGGATCACGGGCAAGGGTTAGAAGTCCAATACAGCCAGGGTAGTATCCCACCATTGCCTCCTCCGAAGCTGGCGCTCCGGATTCCAAGGCTCCTACCTATCCTGTACAGGCTGCACCGGAATTCAATATCAGGCTACAGTAAAGCTCCACGGGGTCTTTCCGTCCTGTCGCGGGTAATGCGCATCTTCACGCATATTATAATTTCACCGAGTCTCTCGTTGAGACAGTGCCCAGATCGTTACGCCTTTCGTGCGGGTCGGAACTTACCCGACAAGGAATTTCGCTACCTTAGGACCGTTATAGTTACGGCCGCCGTTTACTGGGGCTTCAATTCAAAGCTTCGCTTGCGCTGACCTCTCCTCTTAACCTTCCAGCACCGGGCAGGCGTCAGCCCCTATACGTCACCTTACGGTTTTGCAGAGACCTGTGTTTTTGCTAAACAGTCGCCTGGGCCTATTCACTGCGGCTCTCTCGGGCTTTAACACCCTACACAGAGCACCCCTTCTCCCGAAGTTACGGGGTCATTTTGCCGAGTTCCTTAACGAGAGTTCTCTCGATCACCTTAGGATTCTCTCCTCGCCTACCTGTGTCGGTTTGCGGTACGGGCACCTCCCGCCTCGCTAGAGGCTTTTCTTGGCAGTGTGAAATCAGGGACTCCGGGGACAATTCCCCTTGCCATCACAGC
>NZ_JAKRNT010000031.1 GCF_022346605.1 Sporosarcina sp. ACRSL | reverse complement strand
GGCACGCCGCCAGCGTTCGTCCTGAGCCAGGATCAAACTCTCCATAATAGAGAAATTCGAGTAGCTCGAGTTTCTTGCTGGCATCATTTAAGATGTCAATTTTGAATCCGAAGATTCGTTTGTCTGTCCACCGACGGGGTCGGCTTCAAGACTTTATTTGTTGACGTTTTGCTGTTCAGTTTTCAAGGTTCATATGGTGGAGCCTAGCGGGATCGAACCGCTGACCTCCTGCGTGCAAGGCAGGCGCTCTCCCAGCTGAGCTAAGGCCCCATTAGTTAAGAAGTGGTCGGGAAGACAGGATTCGAACCTGCGACCCCTTGGTCCCAAACCAAGTGCTCTACCAAGCTGAGCTACTTCCCGATTTTATAAGTCTATGGCGCGCCCGGAAGAATTCGAATCCACAACCTTCTGATCCGTAGTCAGACGCTCTATCCAATTGAGCTACGGGCGCCTATTCATTTAAAATGAAATAGTTTTGGTGCCGAGAACCGGAATCGAACCGGTACGGTAGTCACCTACCGCAGGATTTTAAGTCCTGTGCGTCTGCCAGTTCCGCCACCCCGGCGTGTATAAATGGAGCGGAAGACGGGATTCGAACCCGCGACCCCGACCTTGGCAAGGTCGTATTCTACCACTGAACTACTTCCGCAAAGAAAAGTGCGGGTGAAGGGAGTCGAACCCCCACGCCTTACGGCACTAGATCCTAAGTCTAGCGTGTCTGCCAGTTCCACCACACCCGCATAATAATAAGCGTTAAAATGGTGAGCCATGCAGGATTCGAACCTGCGACCCTCTGATTAAAAGTCAGATGCTCTACCGACTGAGCTAATGGCTCAAAAAAGTGGTGCCGGCGAAAGGACTTGAACCCTCAACCTACTGATTACAAGTCAGTTGCTCTACCAATTGAGCTACACCGGCACATAATACATAAAACTATATGGTGGAGGATGACGGGTTCGAACCGCCGACCCCCTGCTTGTAAGGCAGGTGCTCTCCCAGCTGAGCTAATCCTCCGATTATAATATTATATTTAATTAAGAATTGACAAGCCCGGCGACGTCCTACTCTCACAGGGGGAAGCCCCCTACTACCATCGGCGCTGAAAAGCTTAACTTCCGTGTTCGGGATGGGAACGGGTGTGACCTCTTCGCCATCGCCACCAGACTTATAACATCCTCTTGAGGACATTAGTTATTATATCAATTCTATATAAATTTGCAAGCACTTTTTTTAATAAAAAGTGTTATGAACGATGCTTGTTCGTTCAAAACCGGATAAAACCAACATTGTCGCTGAACTTCAAGTTCAACCGTACTTAAATAACTTAAGGTTAAGTCCTCGATCGATTAGTATCCGTCAGCTGCACGTGTCGCCACGCTTCCACCCCGGACCTATCCACCTCATCTTCTTTGAGG
>NZ_JAKRNT010000030.1 GCF_022346605.1 Sporosarcina sp. ACRSL | reverse complement strand
GGTGACGTACAATAGTCTGTGTAAGCACAAAAAAGATAGGGCATCCTCAAGGTTAATCACTACAAAAACCAAGGAGGATGCACTATCTATGTCTAGTATAATCGATAATCTGTTTTCTAATCAAATGGAGGAGCTAGTCAAACAATTTGTCCAAGACAATCTTGAAACAATCATGAAAGAGGAAATGAAAAACTTCTTCGAAGTTGAACATCCGGAACTGAAGAACAGTAAAAATGGCTATTATTCACGCATGCTGGATACGAGGTATGGCCGGATAGAGGATTTAGCAGTCCCAAGAGATCGGGAAGGACATTTTCGTACTCAGCTCTTCGATCCTTATCAAAGGCGTGAGAGATGGCTGGGCGAAACAGTTATCACGATGTATCAAAATGGATTCAGTACGCGGGAAGTAGGCCAGTTTATCGAAAGAATCCTGGGCGACAGCTATTCGGCTACGACCATCAGTAACATTACAGATGTCGTAATGGAAGATATCCGGGAATGGCAACAACGGCCCCTTCATAATAGATACTCCGTACTTTATTTGGACGGCACATACCTGAAGCTACGTAGGCAGGATGTGGCGAGTGAGGTCGTCTATGTCATTGTCGGAGTCAAGGATAACGGCTATAGGGAAATCGTAGATTTCTTTGTGGGTGGAAATGAAAGCGCTGTGGGCTGGAAGAATATTTTGACCAGTCTTAAAAGCCGTGGGCTTGAAGAAGTATTGCTTGGTGTCTTCGATGGATTATCTGGCCTAGAACAGGCGTTTAAAGAGGTCTATCCACTGGCAGACGTGCAGCGTTGTGTCGTTCATAAAGTGAGAAATGTGATTTCCTCTGTCCGTAAAAAGGATAAGGAGCCTATCATAACTGATCTTAAAAAAGTTTATCGTGCACTTACAAAAGAGGACGCGCTTGCAGCTTTTGAAGAATTCAAAGGGACATGGACAAAAGCGTATCCGAAAGTGGTTGACTCGTGGGAAGAGGATCTGGATGTGCTCTTAACATTCATGGCTTACCCAAAAGTCATTCAAAGCCATATCTATACGACAAATATTATCGAAAGAACGATGAAGGAAATAAAGAAACGTACTAAAACGATGAACAGCCTGCCGAGTGAAAAGGCAGTCGAAAAGATCGTCTATTTAGTCGCGCAAGATTACAACGAAAAGTGGGGTAATAGATTGAGTAATGAATTCGTGTCGGCTCAATCGGTCTTAATGGAAATGTTCGATGATCGGTACGGAAGCAACAAATAACAACTTTACAAAATTACCTTAAGGATGCTTGCACAATTGGCCGCAGATTTGACATGGAGCCTCTGCGGACATGTGAACAGGCCATGGCACCAGCTAACAATTATGCTGGCCTTGCCTGCCAAGGCTAACATGTCCGCCACTCCATGTAAAATCCGCTGAGTTGTCGGCGATTGTGCTTTACACATACTTCTTGACGGTACC
>NZ_JAKRNT010000002.1 GCF_022346605.1 Sporosarcina sp. ACRSL | reverse complement strand
GCCATGGCACCAGCTAACAATTATGCTGGCCTTGCCTGCCAAGGCTAACATGTCCGCCACTCCATGTAAAATCCGCTGAGTTGTCGGCGATTGTGCTTTACACATACTTCTTGACGGTACCCGGTTGCGCGCCTGAAGTGACCGGTTGTACGCCCGAAGTGACGGGTTGCACGCCTGAAGTGACGGGTTGCACGCCCGAAGTGACGGGTTGCACGCCTGAAGTGACGGGTTGCGCGCCTGAAGTGACCGGTTGTACGCCCGAAGTGACGGGTTGCACGCCCGAAGTGAAGGCCCCCGCGCCCAAACCAACAGACTCTACATCAACTTCGAAATAAACATCGTCGCGATCCCAAAGTAGATTAACAAAGACAGGATATCGTTAATCGTCGTAATGAGCGGGCCGGATGCAATGGCAGGGTCGACTTTGAATTTATTCAAGACGAGTGGAATGATGGTTCCTGCCAACGTTCCGATGATCAGCGTTATGACAAGTGAGGCACCGACAACGAGGCCAAGTGTAAAGCTGTCTTGCCAAATATAGGCAATGACTGAAATGATCGCTCCACAAATGATTCCGAGCGTAATCCCGACAAGTAGTTCACGGAAGATGAGGCGGAGCGTTTTTTTCATCGTTAACTCCTCTGTGACAAGCCCCCTGACGACAACCGCCAAAGATTGCGTCCCTGTATTTCCGGTCATCCCTGCAATCATCGGCATGAAAAATGCCAAAGCGACAACTGCTTCGAGTGTTGCCTCAAATTTGGAAATGATGCTACCGGAGACGAGCCCGATAAATAGAAGTAAGACGAGCCAAGGCAGCCTTTTAAAAGCAGCAGTAATCGGCTTCGTATGGAAGTCGATTTCCTTCCCGGAAGCAAGCAACATTTCGATGTCCTCATTCGCCTCCCGCATTACAATGTCGAGTACGTCATCCGCCGTTATAATGCCGACGAGAATATCATCATCATTGACAACGGGCATCGACAGGAAATCATGCTGCCCAATCATTTTGGCTACATCGCTTTGCTTTGTCGTTTCATGAACTTTTACAATATCCGTCGTCATCACATCTGTAATTTCCTCAGTTGGTTCGCTCAGCAGCAGATCCCGGTAGGAAGCGACACCGCTCAATCGCTTCTGATCATCGATGACATATACATAATTCAAGTAATCCGCAAACTCCTTGAAGTTCTTCAGTTTATTAATTGTTTTTTCGACCGTATACGATTCGTGTACCCATACATATTGGCTGATCATTGCCCTGCCAGCCGACCTTTTTGGATACTTCATCTTCTTGCGTATCGACTTTTTCTCTTCATCCTTCATTTGCGCAATGAGCCGCTCCACCTCTTTACTCGGCAAATCGGACAGGAGATAGGCGAGGTCATCACTTTTCAAGACCCCTAATAATTCTGTAGAACGGACATGACCGATTTTTTGTAAGACTCGCAACTGTTCATTCCGCGTCAAGTGTTTGAGAAGTGACACGAGCTGTTCCATAGAGAGCCATTCTAAAAATAGAATCCTTCGTTTACGGGGCAAGCTGCGATAATAGCTGGCTGTTTCATACGGGGTTAATTCGCCTATGATTTTCTGGAATGTGTCCTTTTGCCCTTCCTTTAAGACGTGGACAATCCCCCGCAAGACTTCTTCTTTATCGCCGTTTAACGTCATGACTCCCATCACCTCTCTTTATATGTAATTGAAAGTCTAGCTAACCCGTCTATTCCCCTCCTTTCTAGTTCCATAAACAGTGCAAGGGTATTCTAGATTCGAGTAAATGGTCATAAGTGGTGATAAATCCGTTCTGAGTGGTGATAAAGCTGCGCTGAGTGGTGATAAAGTCCGTCTGAGTGGTGATAACTCTCTCCTAAGTGGTGATAAAAGGTTTTTACCATTCTCTCTGGTCTAATTCCAAGCTGAATTGTAGTCTAGCGGTGGTAAATTCTCCCGAGTCGGTGGTAATACGACGAGAGTCGGTGATAACCTCCCGTAGAGTCTGTGCTGGCAAGTTTACAGCACTTTCCACTTTATGCACCTAACTACTTAATTCAGAAAATAGATGTTTATCACAGAAATGATAGGGAAAGGGAGTTAGTAAGCAAAAAAAGACGGCATCTTGTCGGGAAAAAGGGAGTTTTATTGATGGGAAAATGGAAGACGCTATTATTCTTACTGATTGCGGCCACATTAGTGCTAGCGGCGTGCGGTGATAACGAAACCGAAGCAAATGCTGACGGATACCGCCTTGTTGAAAAAGGTAAATTGACATATGCCGCAAGTGGATTGTACAAGCCGTTCAACTTTGAGGAGAACGGAGAGTTGACAGGGTTCGATATGGAAATCGGAGCGGAGATTGCAAAGCGCATGGGCTTGGAGCCGAATCCGGTGACGAACCCATTTGAAACGATCCTCCAGGGACTTGTCTCTAATAAATACGACGCCATTATCGGCTCGATGGCCTACACGAAAAAGCGTGCTGAGCAAGCGGCCTTCACACAACCGTATTATTACTCCGGCGGGATGATCTGGGTCGCAGAAGACAATAACGACATTCAATCACCGGAAGATTTAAAAGGGAAAAAGATCGGCGTCATTGCCCAATCGACATATGAAGAACCGGCAAAGGAGCTAGAGGGTGATATCCAGTACTATAGCAGCGATATCGTCGCCCTGAAGGATTTGACGGTTGAAAATCGTTTAGATGCCGTTATTACGGCGGATATTGTTGGTTTCGAAGCGCAAGATAACGGCTTTGCCATTAAAGAGGTCGGCACCCCGCTATGGGTCGAACAGCCATCGATTGCGGTGAAAAAGGATAACGAGGAGCTCCGTGACGCGATTGACAAAGCCCTTCAAGAAATAATCGATGACGGCACCTATGAAGAGATCTCGCAAAAGTGGTTCGGGCGGAATCTGTTGGATATCGATTTGGAGAATGCGGAGCTACTTGAATAAGTAAGGATTTTTAAAGCGGAAAGAGGGATTGATTAGTGCCTGAAACAATACAAAAATTCTACGAAGTATTTATGAACACCTATCCAGGTTTCCTGGAAGCGGTACTTGTCACCCTGAAGGTAACAGCGATTGCAGTTGTTTTGGGAACCGCATTTGGTATCGTTTTTGCTTTAATGAAGATATCAAGATCGAAAGTTCTGCAGACGATTGCTAACTTATATATAACGATTATTCGCGGGACGCCGCTCATCGTGCAAATTATGTTCCTATATTACGGAATCACCTCGATTGTCGTCCTATCGAATTTTTGGGCGGGGGCAATTGCACTTGGTGTTCATAATGGAGCCTATATTGCAGAGATTTTCAGAGGTGCAATCAAAGGCATTGACCGTGGTCAACGAGAAGCAAGTCTTGCTCTCGGCATGAATCGCACACAGGCGATGCGCCGAATTGTTTTTCCGCAGGCTTTGCGACGTGCAATTCCGCCGCTTGGCAACCAATTCATCATCACATTGAAGGATTCATCCCTTGTGTATTTGATAGGGGTTTCGGAGTTGTTCTCGCGGGCAAACCGAGAAGCTGCGGCAAACTTCATGCCGTTCGAAACATTCCTTGTTGTTGGAATGTACTACCTTATCCTCGTCCTCATTTTCACATGGTTGTTGAAGTTGTATGAGAACAGGCTGAACGTAGATGGATCTTAAGGAGGCAGACGATGATTAAAACAAAGAATCTCCATAAATCGTTTGGCGATCTTGAAGTGCTAAAAGGAATTGATATCGACATCCATCCAGGCGAGGTCGTCGTACTCGTCGGGGTGAGTGGATCCGGAAAGAGCACACTGCTGCGCTGTCTCAATTTCCTAGAAAAGGCGCAAGCAGGTGACATCGTCATTGACGGTCGTAAAATTGATCGAAAAAAGCACGACTTATCGAAAGTACGTGCAGAAGTAGGCATGGTGTTCCAGCATTTTAACTTGTTCCCCCATAAGACGGTATTGGAAAATATAATAGAAGCACCTTTAATCGTCAAAAAGGAAGATAAGGAAAAGGCGAAAAAACGTGCGCTTGCCCTATTGGACAAAGTCGGCCTTTCTGATAAGGCTGACGTTTATCCGAATAAATTATCGGGTGGGCAGAAGCAGCGTGTTGCCATTGCACGAGCGCTTGCAATGGAACCGAAAGCGCTTCTTTTCGACGAACCTACATCCGCGCTCGATCCCGAGCTCGTCGGGGAAGTGTTAGGGGTAATGAAAGATTTGGCGAATGATGGCATGACGATGGTCGTCGTCACACATGAAATGAAATTCGCCAAAGAAGTCGCCGACCGCATCATCATGCTAGACGAAGGGCGCATCATCGAAGATGCCGACCCAGATACGTTTTTCAACCACTCCACAAACGAGCGGACACGACAGTTTTTGGAGATGGTTGATCTGTGAATGAAGAAGCAGCTTCCTGTAAAGGGAGGCTGCTTTTATTTCAATCTATTTCATTCACCCATTCGGGAACATAACTAATGTTAACACGGGATGAATTGGCTAAAAAAGTTAAAGTAGTAGGCTCTCGATAACTGTTTCTGTGAAAAAGTTGATAATAAAATCGATCATCCTTCCATTCCATCAGATTTACACTAAATAGTGCCTCCACTCCATCATCCAAAAGGATGGTCTTTACATCTTCCAACTCCGAATCCTCCAAAGAATATGTAAAAGGCTCTTTACTGACGCGATAATAATACATGCCGTACGTGAGCTGTTCGTTATATCTCCATTCAGCTCCCTTACGGACATTAATTTTCAGATCCCGATGGTTGACGAAATGTGTGAACTGCACCGGTTCTCCATCTCTATACGTAACTTCACCAAAGGTACATTCCGTAAAATAGGGCTCGTCTTTGGGCAGCGGTACATATCTCCCAAATTCCTTCATCGCATCTTCGGTATGTTTAAATCGCTTGTAATTCTTCTTTTCACTCGATTCACTTGCATTGTTTTGAGCAATCTCAAATTGACCTATTGGTTTATATGAAAACAAAAAAGAATTGTAATGAGGCGCCTTCTGCATGCATGAATTTGTATTGAGAAAATGATAGGCAAAGAATAAACCGCTTATCACAAACACGACTACTATAGTTTTTTTTAGTTTTTTCATCAGTTCACCTACTCTTATACTTGCCAGTTGCTTCTATATTAGCCTTTCTGCAAGGTATAAGGTCCTCCTAGTAATAATTGAACGACTATTCAAATTATACCATACAAGTAAGGATAGTTTACCTACTCTTATACTGCCATGTAAATAATATTTTCTGTTCTATTAATAGTTTTCAAAAATATCAGTTTATGTCATGATGAAAGAAATACTAAGTAAAGGGGAAGTGTGGGGATGCGATTCGTTGAAAAGGGAGAAATGAAATTTGTCGGCATTCGTCTGCAATGTGATTCATTGGAGGATTATTAAGTGAAAATTCCAGAGGCGTTCGAGGAATTAAAAACCCGTGCAAAGGAAATTGTACAACCGATTGATCCAAGACGCATATTCGGATTGTTTAAAGTGGATGCGCAACCTTCTGAGGATGGTTATTGGGTCTGTTTGCAAGTTGAAGAGATTGAAAATGTTGCAGATGGTCTGGAAGGTCTTTCAATAGATTCAAGTAAATATGCCACGCATGTTGGTTCACCAAAGGATCTCCACCAAGCGTATGCAAATCTTCATGAGGAAATTGCGGAAGCGGGTTACAGAAGGGTGCCTGCCAAATGGTCGATAGAGGAGTACAGTCCGGACAATGAACAAAGCCGTCATATCATTAACGTACTATTACATGATCCAGTTGCATAATCCTTAAAAATAGGAGGAAAAGTGAATGGTTGACCGAATTTTATATGTTGCAATTCCGGTGAAAAATATCCCACATTCGATGAACTGGTATTCGGAAATCTTAAAGTTTCATAAAGTATGGCATAGTGAGGAAGAGAAGCTTGCCCAAGTAAACTTACCATCTGGCCAGATGCTATTCCTGTCAGAGACAGCAGAGGATACAAACGCAAACTTTTTAAAAGACGGAGTGGAACATAGTGTCATCGGCTTTCAGACGAAAGATATTGACGCTCTGTACAAGATTTTAAACGATAATAATGCAAAAGTAGATCCGATTGTAGTCGATTCGGAAGGATATCGTTTTTTGCATTTTTATGATCCGGACGGAAATCGTTTAACAGCCCAGTGTGACCCAGCTGAACCAAAATTATGATCTGTCAATGTTAAAAGGGGGAGTCCATGAATGGAACCAATCCAATTGAGGGAAATGGAGAAGATACGTGTCATTGGTTTTACAGTAACCGACAGTCTACGTAATATCATTGAAAAAGGGTTTGTGCGGGATATGCATAATACGATAAAGGATCGAATGTCTGAATTGGAATCACGAACAGGGAACGGGGTATATTTGATTCAAATTTATCCAACTGATGAAGCATTTACACCTGACCTCCCATATGAAAACATCGTCGGCGTCGGGGTTTCGAATGATCAGCATATTCCTGAAGGTATGATGGAGTATACGATTCCTGCAGGGCGCTATGCCCACTTTTTACATCAAGGTCCAGAATCGAATATTCACCAAACGTATGATGGAATTACGGAATGGCTTCGGAATCAATATTGCGATCCGTCAAGGGAAATAGACATCGAGTATTGGGATGACCGATACAAAGGGGAAAGCGAAGACAGCGAAATTGACTTGTATGTTCCGTTACGAAAATAAAGGGGGAGACCAATGGAAAGTTTCGTCAAATGCATTGAAACCATCTATTTGCCTGTTGCCAGTCCAAAAGCGTCGGCAGAATGGTATGAGAAGCATTTGAAACTGAAAACAGCAGCTCCAGTTGAGGCGGACGCTACACAAGCCCAGCTCGCTTTAGGGTCAGGTCAATCCATCTTTTTGATTCAAAGTAAGGATCTCGTCAATGCGAATTTCGCGGAAATTGGTGGCGAGGAACAATGTTCGCTCACACTGGAGGTAACGGATTTTCATCGTCTTTATGACGAACTACAAAAAGCAGGCGCGACAATAACCGCAATTGAAGACAATCAAGAGTGCGGAGAAAACTTCTATCTGTATGACCTCGACGGAAATAAAATCGACATTTGGAGCGGCTGGCCAGCTGTTCCGGAATCAAATTAATAATGATGAAGAGCTTAAAGCGATTTTAGCTAAAGCTCTTTTTTTTATGTTTTGGAATGAAAGTGAACACGAAAACCATCCTTGTCGATAGGATCTTCTTTTTTGGACATCTTATGTAGAAGACAAGTGGGAAGATCTGAAAAGGGAGGTTGCTTTATGGTATCTGCAAAACAAAGGAACTTGATTCTGTCATTGCTTTTCATTGGGTGGGCAATCGGGAATTTTGATCGTTATTTTATTAACTATGCAATTTTGTCCATCACTGAGGATTTACAATTAAGTCCGACGAGCACTGGACTCATTTTAAGCAGCTTCTTTTTAGGTTACGCAATCATGCAAATTCCGGGCGGCTGGTTGGCCGATAAATTGGGCTCCAGAAAGGTCCTGATCGTCTCCGTTCTCATGTGGTCGATCTTTACCGCTTTGACAGGGGCGGTTTGGTCATTGACTTCGATGATTGTCATCCGGTTTTTGTTCGGAATCGGAGAAGGCGGATTTCAACCGTCAAGTTCGAAATTAATATCACAAACCTTCCCGAGTGACAAACGGGCTTGGGCGATGTCGATCATGCTGTCGTCGGGAGGAATTGTGTCTCTGATCGTACCGCTTCTTTCTGCGTATATGCTAACGACGATCGGGTGGCGTATATCGTTTCTTATACTTGGTGGTATAGGGGCACTTATCACGGTCCTCTACTGGGCCATCATTAAACTACCTGCACAGCTAGTAGATGAAGGGGGAAAACAGGCGGGTAAGTCTGAGGATGGGATTTTTAAACAACTTATGAAAACACCGCTCATGTTGAATCTGTTTATCGCTTATTACAGCATTTACGCCATTAACTGGGGCTTGGCGACGTGGTTACCGACGTATCTCACAAACGTAAGGGGTTTAGATTTGATTTCACTTGGTTGGGCGCAGACGGTTCCAGGTTTAGCGATGCTTTTCGGCATTTATTTTGCTGGATTTGTCATCGACAGACTTCCGTTCGGCAAGGAGAAAATAATCGGTGCTATCTCTTGTGTTGTCGTTGGTATCCTTTTATATCTCATGTACAATGCGCCAAGCGTAACAATGTTCGTTGTATACCAGACGATTGTCATCATCTTCATCTCGTTTGTCATTCTCCTGCTGCCAGCAATTATTCTGAAAAGGTTCCCGTCTACTGTAACAGGGACAAGCATGGGAATTGCAAATACAGGCGGTCAGTTAGCCGGTTTTGTGACGCCACTTGCAATCGGGTTTATAGTGCAAGCCTTTAACGGGTCATATAATGCTGCTTTTTGGATGCTCATCATTTTCGCAGTTATCTGTACGGTTTCACTATTGACGATGAATTACCGGAAAGGCGAGCTGCTTCAAAAGGAAGCTTAAAGAAGGAGAAAAATCATGGAAATACTAAACACCATTTCAACTGGTATTGAGGAAAAAAAAGATAAATTCATTACGTTGAGCAATAAAATTTGGGAAGTACCTGAATTATATTTCCACGAACATCAATCATCCGCCTATCTTATAGGGGCGTTAGAAGAGGAGGGTTTTCAAGTCGAGCGTGGTGTTGCGGGTCTTAGCACCGCTTTTGTCGGGAGTTTCGGGAAAGGGAAACCGGTTGTCGCGATTCTCGGTGAATACGACGCTTTGCCAGGGCTCAGTCAGAAGAAAGGGCTTACGTATCACGATCCTGTCATCGAAGGCGGAAATGGGCATGGCTGCGGCCATAATCTTCTTGGGACAGGTGCGTTTGCGGCGGCGGTCGCCGTGAAAGAGTATATGGAACAGAACGGTTTGCATGGAACGGTCCGTTATTATGGCTGCCCTGCAGAGGAAAATGGATCCGGTAAAGCGTTCATGGCGAGGGCCGGTTTGTTTGACGATGTAGATGCCGCGTTCTCGTGGCACCCTTGGGATGTACCGGGATTGATGAATGTGAGGATGCTTGCCAATTATTCTGCACGTTTTAAATTCAAAGGGAAAAGTGCCCATGCAGCAGCGACACCTCACTTAGGCAGAAGCGCGCTCGATGCGGTCGAGTTGATGAATGTCGGTGTCAATTATTTACGGGAGCATATGGTGCCGGACGCACGAATTCATTATGCAGTGACAGATACGGGCGGCACTTCGCCGAATGTCGTCCAGGCAAATGCCGAAGTTGTCTATTTAATCCGGGCAGCGGAAAAGGACGAAGTGGAATCACTTTACGAAAGAGTCCACGATATTGCACGCGGGGCTGCCTTGATGACAGGGACGACTTTTGAAGTCCAATTCGTAGGAACCGCGTCAAATCTAATTCCTAACTCTGTCCTTGCTGAAGTCATGTATGAAAACCTCGTGAATGTCGGGGTTCCGACCTACGATGAAGCGGACCTTACATTTGCGAAGGAGATCAGGAGTACGTTGTCAGAGGAAGACTTGAACAATGCGTATGCTGGAAGGGACCGAGAAACGGTGAGAAAGCTGAAAGAAAGGGTGATTGCTGATCTCATTCCGCCCCATTCTACTACGGAAGCGATTCTTTCAGGCTCCACAGACGTTGGGGATGTTAGCTGGATTGTGCCGACGATGCAATGTCTTACAACTTGTTTTGCACTCGGCACCCCGCTCCATACATGGCAAGTCGTGTCGCAAGGGGCGACTCCAATCGCTCACAAGGGAATGTTGCAAGCGGCGAAAGTAATTGCATCGACTGCAGTACAAGTGATGGAAAACCCGAAGATTATTGAACGTGCGAAAGCCGAGTTGCAGGAACGCTTAGGTGGCAAAACGTATCACTCGTTAATTCCTGATTCGGTTAAATAAAGTATCGACAAAAGTATCGTGAGGACACTCTCCGGTACTTTTTTTGTGGGCGAAGTTGCAAAAGAATGGAATGAGGCTCATACTATTTAATGTTTCATTAATATAGTAGGGAGCAAATAGAAATGAAGAATATAGCAACACTACAAAAAATGTCACCTGCCTATGATCCGTGGGAAGCTTACTTGGACATGCAGGATCATGGCAAATTAACATTATCGAGCATTGAATTTACGACTACATATTTGTGCAATATGCGATGCGAGTATTGTGCAGTTGGCTATATGTTGCAGAATAAAGATCCGGACGCTTTACCGATCGACTTGCTTCTATCCCGCCTCGATGAAATCCCACATTTGCGGACAATTAGCATTACAGGCGGCGAGCCGATGTTTTCCAAAAAATCGATTGACCAATACGTTTTGCCTTTATTGAAATACGCGCATGAACGAGGTATTCGCACGCAAATGAACTCGAACTTGACGATGCCTCTCGAGCGGTACATGGGAATAGCACCTTTCCTTGACGTCTTGCATATATCTCATAATTGGGGAACCGTCGATGATTTTGTAGATGGCGGCTTTGCGAATATGGAAAGAAAGCCATCGAGGGAACGCCGTGCTGAGCAGTTCCAGCGGATGATCGACAATAGCCGGGCGTTGGCGGAGGCGGGCGTCATGGTATCAGCTGAAACGATGTTGAATAAACGGACCCTTCCGCATCTCGGCCATATTCATCGCCAAGTCGTTGAAGAGATGAAGTGCGCAAGACATGAGGTGCACCCGATGTACCCAAGTGACTTCGCTTCGCAGCTTGAAGTTCTTTCATTAGATGAAACGAGAGAAGCAATCCATCAATTATTGGATATGCGAAATGAAGACGTGTGGATGCTATTCGGCACATTGCCGTTTTATCCTTGCAGTCAAAATGAGGAAGACTTGAAGCTGCTGCAACGTATTTACAGCAGCAAAAACGTCTCGGTCCGCAATGATCCGGACGGCCGCTCTCGTCTGAACGTCAACATTTTCACAGGAGACGTCATCGTAACCGATTTTGGAGATACACCTCCAATGGGCAATATCCAGCATGATTCATTAGCTGAAATGCTCGACCGATGGCTTGACCGTCCTCTTGCAAAATCGATCAGCTGCCACTGTCCAGCCGTGAAATGCTTAGGGCCAAACTTATTAGTGAAGGACGCGTATTATCCGGAGGAAGACTTTACGAAGAAACGGGCGAATATTGTAGTAGATTGACGAGAGCACTGATGCTAGCAATTTATTTCTATTAGAATCAAAACGATCGGCCATAAAAAAGAGTAAAAGGACTTCCAAATAGAGGGAAGTCCTTTTCTTATCCTACGTTATAACTTTTTCTTAATTACAAGAACGAATTACCTTACTGTATACTCAAATGGAAGAGATTTCTGTATATTAACCTCACTCTGGGGGGAGATCATCATGTTCATAGGGTCGATTTTCATAAATGTTATCGTTCCCATTTTGATCCTACTAGTAATTGGTGCAAGTTTACAAAGGAAGTTTGCATTCAACTTAAGGGCGATTTCGAATTTGATTACGTATTGTCTTATGCCCGCCGCTGTTTTCATCAATCTATATGAAACGGAAGTCGATGCTCATGTCCTTTTTGAAATCATCGGTTATTTGTTTGCCTTCAGTGTAGCCATCATCGTTGTCACAACTGTTTTGAGTAAATTATTGAAGTTAGACAGAGGGGAATCTGCGATATTCAAAAATAGTATTTCGTTAATTAATTCGGGGAACTATGGAATTCCGGTCAGTCAGCTGCTATTCCAAGCAAATCCCCTCGGCATCTCCATCCAAATTATCGTGATGGTTTTTCAAAATATTTTAACGTATACATATGGATTGTATAATTTGATATCTACAACGAAGTCGGGGTTGGAAATTCTAAAATCGTTACTAAAAATGCCTGTCATCCACGCGATGCTCCTCGGCAGTTTGTTGAATTGGCTGCAAGCCCCGATTCCGAAATTTGTCTGGCTTCCAATCAGTCATCTGGCCGATGCATTTTTGGCAATTGCACTTATTTTATTAGGAGCACAGCTCGCTCAAATTCAAATCAGAACGATTATGAATCGGACGATACTCGTTAGCAGCATCGGAAGGCTGATCATAGGCCCGAGTGTTGCATTGCTTCTCATCTTTCTTTTCGGAATCGATGGCATTGTCGCCCAGTCATTGTTTATCGCAAGTTCCTTCCCTACGTCTAGAAACAGTTCGACACTTGCGTTGGAATACGACGTGTATCCGGATCTGGCGGCACAGACGGTTCTATTTTCAACCGTGTTAAGTGCGATTACGGTTACGGTTATCGTTTATTTATCTGCGATATTGTTTGTTTGAAGCGTTGAGAATTTATTTTTTAAAACAAAGGGAATAACAGGAATTCGTCGTAACATAAATTAGACAATTAATGGAGCAAGGGAGAATGACGATGGGGATCCAAGTGGAGAATCAACAGGTTGTCATTAAAAGTGAGGTCATCTTGAAAGGTACAATGACCTTACCCGCTACAAAAGAAGATCTGTTACCTGCAATCCTGATACTTGCCGGATCAGGTAAGCTGAACCGGGACGCGAACGCGGAAAAAGGGAAATTCCAGTTCAATTTGTATCGGGACCTGGCAGAGCACCTGGCAACGTTGGGCTTTGCAACTCTTCGATATGACAAACGAGGTGTTGGGGAGAGTGAAGGAGTTTTTGAACAAACAGGGCTTTGGGACGCAGTGACGGATGCGGCAAATGCCCTTGAGTTTTTGGCATCTCATCCAAACACCGATCCGCATCGGCTTATTGTGGTAGGCCATAGTGAGGGATGTATTGTTGGCACTGCTTTATATGAGAAAAGACCGTTTAATGGATTGGTTTTATTGTCCGGTGGAGGCGGAGGGTCGCGTGAAAGTCTGGATCTCCAAAGGCAACACTTATACTCCGAGTTGAAACAAGCGAAGGGTTTGCAAGGGTTCATCATTCGGAAATTCAATACTTTGGATAAAAGCGAAAAACAGGCACAAGCGACGTACAGGAAATTGACGACGACAAATAAGGATGTAATCCGGGTTGCCGGTTTAATTAAGATGCCCGCGAAATACTACCGCGAGCATTTCGATTACGACATTGTCGAAGGCTTGCAACATGTAGCATGTCCTGTATTAGCGATAAATGGCTCAAAGGATTTCCAATCCAGTGTTGAATTTGCAAAAAGGATACCTGAAAACGTAAAAGGACCTTCGACATGCATCGTTGTGGAAAATATGGATCACGGGTTGAAAGAACAGCTGACACCACTCTCCCCTTTCACTTATAAGAAGGATTACATCAAGACGATTGGTAAACCGATCCATAAAGAGGCAATCAGGAATCTAGATGCCTGGCTGAGTGAATGGAAGGAAGGTGCCTTTCAAATAGCTGCAGAAAATTGATGGAATTCAGACGCCAGGCAGCTATGCTTGATAGGTAAAAGGTCATGAAATGACGATAAACTTGTGAAAGTGACCGAAAACTCCCCGCGGGTGACCGATACATCTGCCGAAGTGACCAATTAAATTGTGAACTTGACCGATAAATTCCCGGAATTGACCGATATTCCGCCAATGGAGTTAGAAAAGCCAACTAAAAAGGACTTCCGGATAGCCGGAAGTCCTTTCATGTATCAAAGAATGATTAAGTTTTTCGGAGACTTCGTGATAATCTCAATGCTATCCTGCTTCACGATAATATCATCCTCAATCCGCACCCCGCCTAGACCAGGAATGTAGATGCCTGGCTCGACCGTCAACACCATTCCTTCCTCGACAAGTAGCTCGCACGTCGGATTCATGAATATATCTTCATGGATGTACAAGCCAATTCCATGCCCCATGCCATGTCCATAATAATCGCCATACCCTTTTTCGCTGATCACATCACGGGTTAATGCATCCGCTTCTTTCCCGGTCATGCCGACTTTGATACCCGACAGCGCATTTTCAAGAGCATCATGGACAATCGAATAGATTTCCTTCAGTTTCGGGTCAGGCTCGCCGACTGCAACCGTTCTTGTCATGTCAGAGCAATATCCCTTATAGTAAGCACCGAAGTCAAGTGTCACCATATCCCCTTGCTCCACTACTTTCTCACTCGCTACGCCATGCGGCAATGCGGAACGCACGCCGGAAGCGACGATCATATCGAAGGAGGAAGAAGTCGCGCCCAATTTTCTCATATGGAATTCCAATTCATTCGCGATTTCAATCTCAGTCCGTCCCGGTTTTATGAACGTCAAAATATGCTCAAATGCAGTATCCGCAATTTCAGCAGCTTTTTTCAAGATGGCTACTTCATCATCATTTTTAATCATCCGTAACTTTTCAACGACATTAGATACGGGCACGAGTTCTGCTTTGGCAGCCTTTAGAAGTTGGGAGTAATAAAAATAAGATTGATGCTGCTGTTCAAATCCGAGCTTCTTAATTCCTAAGCTTTCCGCAAGAGTAGAAATCTCTTCATAAATAATGGATCGATCGATTTCCCTCACAGTAAAATCCGTCACTTGCGCATTCGCCTGGCTTGTATAGCGGAAATCAACCAATAAATATGCTTCCGTCTTTGAAACAAGCACCGTCCCTGCTGTTCCGGTGAAATCGGTCATATATCTCCGATTGTACGGGTCCGTAATAAGCATCCCGTCAATTCCTAATTCATCAAATCTGTCTCGTAACTTCACTAGTTTCTCCATTGTCAGACCCCCAGTAATAAAAATATTCCCATTATTACTATGACATAAGAAGCAGGGGAATAATAGGGGGGTGGGAGTTCAGTTTTACCGGAATAAGGTCACAAAATGACGATAATACTCGGGAAATGATTGATATCTAATAGAAACGATGCGAGGCTCGCCAGCTTCCGCCAATTTGTAGTATGTCTATGCCTTCTTTTGTGAATGCTGTAAACAAGCAACTTAGAAGGAGGAGATATGATGTTGAAATTACAGACGGAGCTCGAAGGGCAAATCGCTTCATTCGGTTTGGTGAGAGATTGTATTCGTGAACTCGGATTTCACATGGGCGGAAACTGGGATTATAACCGTGGATGCTTCGACCATATTTTGTGCCAGGAAGGCGGGGAAACGATCTATATCCGACTTCCTTTTGTTGTAACGGAAGGCGAACTTGACGACTATGAGGCTTACATTAAATTCGGTACACCTTTCGTCATCAAGCATGTCGTGCATGTCGGTCTGGATCGGGACGGTGACTCACTATTGGATGCGACTGGCTTCAGTCAATTCCAGCAGCCGATTGATAAGGACGGTAATATTATTAATAAAAACAGATGGATCCACGCAGGTGAAGTCGCCGTGAAAGAACTTTTGGACTGTATGTATGCGCAAGAGCTTCTGAAATCCAGTTAATACTTTCCTTTGTAAAAGCAATGTACCTAGCGTTGTACTCAGGTGCATTGCTTTTTAATTTATAAAAGTTAATATTTTCTGTTAATTAATATAGGAGTATAGTAGAATGGAGATAAGTGGAAATAAAATATGTTCGGGGGGAATGGACATGATTTTATCAGTGAAGGACGTATACAAATCATACGGCAAGGAACAGGTGTTGAAGGGGATTACGTTTGATATCGAGGAGCCGCAGATTATTGCGCTCGTTGGACCGAACGGGTCGGGGAAGTCGACGTTAATGAACATCATAACGAACTTGCTGCACGCGGATAAGGGGATTATAAAGGTTCTCGGGAAAAGCAATCGCGACCCGAATATTTTCCGTGAGATTTCGTTCATGCAGGATAATACGGTGCTGTACGACTATTTGACGGGGTACGACCATCTTCAGTTCATCTGTGATGTGCAAGGATTGTCGAAGAAGCAGCTGCTGGATACAGCGGATCGTATTGGCATAACGAGTTATTTGAACAAGAAAGTGAAAAATTACTCGCTTGGAATGAAACAGCATTTGCTGCTCGCGATGGCCGTCGTAAACAAGCCGAAGCTGATGATTTTGGATGAGCCGCTCAACGGTCTCGACCCAACGAGCGCAATCCGTGTACGTGAATTGCTCCTCGCACTACGTGAGGAAGGGACGGCTATTTTATTGTCCTCTCATAATCTAGCGGAAATTGACCGGGTAACGTCATCGATTTTATTCCTGAAGCAAGGGAATTTGATTCAGGAAAATATGGCCGAGTTTGAGCAAGTTCGCTATCAAATAACTGTTAACGATGTTGTAAAGGCGGAAAAGGCATTGGCAGCAGTGGGTATCCCCGTCGAGGTAGTGGATGGACGACTACATCTGTACCGGAAGGACGTTTCGCTTGACCGTGTGTTCTATTTATTGGAACAAGAGCGGATCATCATTGATGATATCGACAAAAAAGTGTTCGGATCGGAGGAGCGCTACAGGAAGATCTTCACGGAGGCAAAGGCCGATGAGCTTGTTGAAGTTTGAGCTGAAGAAGATCTGGCGGCAGAAGAAGCTTGCTTGGTTATTGGTGATCGTGCTGTTATGCATCAGTTGGGTGTTCTATCAAAATAAAATAGAGCAGGATCTAATGAAGAAAGAGGCCGAGGAAAATATTTCATTCATTGTCGGTAAGGCAGATGAATTATATGCACAGCTCCTGCCATTGAACCGGGAAAACAGGATGACGGAGGAGCAGGCGAAGCAATTTGAGAGCTTAAACAATATGGCTCAGGCTCTCTTTCTTTGGAAAAGCGCTATCTACGGAGAGCGCTGGCATGAAATCCCACAGATTGAAAACGATTTTTTGACAAATTTAGCGAAATACGAGGAAGCGGGCGGCGTATTTACAGCCTTAGCAGGTGTTGAGAGGGAGAAGGCAATCGCAAAGAATGCCTATTTGGTAGAACACGGGCTGCCGTATGCGAATGAAACATATCCCGTAACCCCTGCTTTGCAAATGGGTAAAATCGCCACAATTTTGTTGGGACCAGGCGGGCTTTTATTGCTACTCCTTCTATTCGGGAATTCGTATATGTCCGAGAAGGAGCAACAGACATTGTTGACGTTACGAACGCAGCCCATTCGTAGATGGAAGCTGTTGCTTGCGAAATATTCCGGAATGCTAGTTGTGATGGTCTTCTTCCTGGCTGTCATAGTAATTGGAGGGTGGACGATTCCCAACGTTTTTGGGGATACATTCAATGACTTGTCGTATCCACAGTTCCTTGAGACGGGCGATTCTTTCGCCATTATTCCCGTTTGGCAGCATTTGTTGAACGTCACCATCCTATTTCTAGGAGCGGCGGCATTTCTCTTTGCCTTGTCACTCTTGATCGGAACTCAGTTGAGAAGTTCATTTGCCAACATCATGTTTACAGGCTTCATCACAATGGTCGGAGTCGTACTGACGGACACACTGGCTATCATTCAGACGCCTTGGAACCCTTTCCAGTTCTTCCGTGCAGACCGGTTTCTAACCGAAATGCCGGTCTATCCGATATGGCTTTATGCTGTTTCGGCGTTTCTATGGAGTGTCGTATTGCTTGCAGCGACCATTTTATTGCGCGAAGGCGGACGGGGTTTATTTAAATCGGCTGAGGAACTGAAGCCATTCCGAAAAGGGCGGCCGAAACATTTCCGCGCTCTTTGGAATACAAGTTTGTTTGAATGGCGGAAGTCGCGGCGAAGGGGGCTTGTAGGTCAATCTTTGATTGTCTTATCCATAGCAGTTGTCGTTGGCTACTTCATTTTCGCGGAGCAAGTGAAGGTGAAGGAGAAGGAAGCTATTGAAAGAATAACGTTATTTATAGAACAGACAGAGACGGAAATTATTCCTTTCTATATGAAAACGATCGAGGAACTAGAGAAAATGATTGAAGCCGCAAACGAGAAGGGTGAAGATGGAGAATTCATCTATGGGCATAATATTGAAACTTACCATGGTTATATAGAGAGTGCCCGCGAAGAGGCGAAACTTGCCGTACTGGCGTTAGATGCCTATGGAAAGCGGGATTGGACGCCATTTTATGAGTATCAGCTGTTCAATGACCGCCGAATATATGAAATGCAGGCCGAGGCAAAGAAGTACATGCAACTTCCGCAAAGTATCTTTGGCTATGAAACGAGCATTGCCCAAAAGGAATGGATGGAAGAACATGAAATCCGTCCTGTCTTTTCAGGTACGTACATTCCAAACATTTATGACAACTGGAAACCGGAACAGCGGAGGGAAAAGGAATGGACCGACAAGATGAACCGGAAAGTGGATCATAGCGGATTGTTTTCGTTATACATGTATTTCCGAGACTATCTATACTTAATTCCCCTGCTTTTATTCATGCTTCTTGTCGGCGCGGGATTTGCAGGCGAGCGTGGAAAGAGGCCGACGCTACATCTGTTGAAGACGTTACCCATCACAAAGCGGTCCCTCTTCCTTGGGAAAGTACTTTACAGTTCCGTTGTGGCGATAGGGAGTGCGGTTGGCATTTTCCTGTTTACCGTGCTGGTCGGGACGGTGTTCAACCGGTTCGGCGACTGGATGTACCCGGTGCTGCATTACCATAGCAAGCGAGAAGTTCAGTCGTTCGACTATACAGGGTTGAGGGCTTTCGAAGGTGGCTATCACTTCACGCCGCTCGGAGAGTATTTGTTGAAGGCGCTTTTGCTCTATGTCTGTGTCGTATTATTCCTTCTCGCGTTAACAAATGTCCTAGGGCTCTTCATACGCCAGCCGTTAGCTGTGTACGCACTGACTGGATTGCTCAGCGGCGCGGGTTACTTGTTGAGTTGGAAATTGGACGATTTCACCCAGTACTCACCTTTCCTTTATTTGAACATACCGAAAATCGCTAACGGGGAGATTTTGGCGCTATTGAACAATCCAGCAATAAGCGTATATATGGGCTGCGCTATGCTGCTCGGAGCGACGGTTTTTCTTTTGGTGGTCGCTTATGTTGGATTGAGGTTTGAGAAGAGATTTGTGAAGACGGGGAAGTCGGTTACAGCGACGGTATGAATGCTGGGGAAGGGGGTTGGAGTTATGGGTTTATTGAGGTTTGAAATGAAGAAGATTTGGCGGCAGAAGAAGCTGGTTTGGTTGCTTTTGGTAGTGGTCTTAGGTGTTGGGGGCGTCTTTTACCAAAACTATTCTGAACGAGAGGCCATGAAAGAGAGGGCCTTGGAAACCATTCGACCGTATTCGGAAGAGGTTGACGCTCTGTATCATTTCTATAAGGAACGCGAATATAGAGAAGAATTAGATGATGCGATGCGACAGCAGCAGGAGCATATCGCTGAATTGGGGACCATCTTCTTTCGTTGGAAAGGGGCAATCCATAACGCTGATTGGGGTAAAATCCCTGCCATAGAACAGGACTTCTTGAAGAGTGTGGAGTTGTTGGAGGTGGCGGAAGCTGGATTTGGTTCGCTGTATGGATTGGAGAGGGAGAAGGCAATCCAGAAAAATGATTGGCTTCTCAAGCATGAACTCCCTTATGTGGATGACGAATATCCGATTTCGCCGGCTCTCGTGTTAAAGCGAATCTCCAATCTTTTATTAAGCGTAGGCGGGATTTTGTTTCTCGTGCTCTTCTTTGGAAATGTCGTGACGTCTGAAAAGGAGCAGCAGACTTGGTTGACGCTGAAAACACAGCCCATTGCCAAGTGGAAACGTATCGTAGCGAAGTATACAGGTGTGCTCATTGTGCTTTGCGTTTTTCTCCTTATTGTTTTATCTATTGGATTGCTGATTCCTTATGCATTCGGTAAGCAGGCATGGAATTTCACCTATCCGCAGCTCATCCAATCCGGAGGTGCATTTACATTCATTTCGACATCTGCGTATTTGGCTCGGCTCTTTTTGCTGTTTTTCTGTGCGGGTACATTGATTTTCAGCTTCATCATGTTACTGAGCACGCAATTTAGAAGCTCGTTTGCAGTTTTGGTGTTGACGGGGTTCGTTGGAGCTGTTGGGTTTTCGACGACATTGCTCAATGAAGGGATGCAGACGATTTGGAATCCGTTTCATTTATTGAACATCACAACGATTGTCTCTGAAACGGTGGACGGCTCGTTTTGGTTATTTCCAATGGCTGCGGTTTGTTGGACTTTGCTGTTGTTGGCGGCGGCTATCGTAATGCCTGAAGAGGAACGGGGATTATTTGGAGCATCGGACATGAAGAAGCCTTTTGACAAGGGAAGAACTAGACATGTCCTGGAGGCATGGAACAGCGCTCTGTTTGAATGGAGGAAGTTGAAGCGGCAGGGATTGTTTAGACAATCCATCATTGTGCTTGGCCTTTTTGCTGTGATTGGCTATTTTTTGCTCGGGCAGATTTCGCTGAAAAAAGAGGCGGAGTATATAGAGGGGTTGGATGAGAGTATAGCTTTATATAAGGACATTGTTATTCCTGATTACGAAAGACAGTTAGATACGCTCGATATTGAAAAAGCCGAGGCTGAAAAATCGGGTGATGAAGCAATGATCATGTATTACGAAGATGTTGCGTTGCATCATAGGGAAACAATGCTCGCATATTTTCAAGAGATCCTTGCCAATAGTGAAATGGGTAAAATAGCATATGAGAAGCAGGATTGGCAATCCTTCTACCGATATCAGCTTTTCAATAATAGGCAGAGCAGTGGAGAATTTACGAATAAATATGTTCACTGGGAGATCGGGCAACGCAGCTACGTCATGCTGGAAGCGAGCAAGGCGGAGAAGGAGTGGCTGATGAAGCATAAAGTTCAACCGATCATCTCAGGTGATGAAATCCCGACGATTTATGAAAGTTGGCACGATAAAGAAATGAAGAAATGGCATGTGGAGAAGAATCGCAAGGTCGATAACAGTGGATTGTTTTCGCTTTATCTCTACATGGACAACTACGTCTATTTCATTCCGGTGTTATTATTGCTGTTTGTCACAGGTGCTGGATTCGCGGGCGAGAAAGGGAAACGGCCGACGATCCAAACGCTGCAGAAACAGCCGATTGCAGTACGGTCGCTTTTCTTTGGAAAAGTGATTACGGCGATCATTGTAGGGATTTCCGGCTTAGTGGGGATCTTTGCATTCGTCTTGCTCGTCAGTACGCTATTCAATCGCTTCGGAGACTGGTATTATCCGATCTTTCATTACAACAGCAAAAAAGTAGTGGAGGCTGAAGGATACACGGGGATGAGGGCGTTCGAGGGCGGCTTTGATTTCATGCCGCTAGGCGAATATGTGCTGAGTGGGGTAGCGCTATCCGTTTGCATCTTCCTGTTTTTGATTGCTTTGACGCATGTATTGGGGCTTTTCATTCCACGGGCTTTTGCCGTATATAGCTTAGTGATGTTAATAAGTGGAGTCGGGTATTTTCTGAGTGTTAAGCTGGGCGATTTTGCGCAATTTTCTCCGTTCACGTATTTGGATATCGGTCGGATCCTCAATGGGGAAGTGGCGACAGTGTTGAATAATCCGGGTGTGACGGTGTTGAATGGGTGCTTGGTGCTGCTTGGAATGACGATACTACTGACTGGAATCGGGTATGTATTGCTGGGTTTCAGAACACGGGTGTTTTCCAAGGTGTCAAAAACTGTCCCCGCCTCTACAATTTGAATCCAATTTTAAAAAAATAAATCTAACTAAAGAGCCTCATAAATATAGAAAAGAAGATGAACACTACATATTGTAGAGATCATCTTCTTTTTCATTGTTTGTCAACAGCCCCTAGAGCTGTTCATCTTAAATCTTAATGTCAATCGTCGCATTTTTCTTTAACTCTTCAACCTGCTGAGCGAGTTTTTGCTGTTGTTTTTGTTGCTGAAGAGATTGTTCTATTTGTGGTTTTATATCTTCAAGCTTTGGCACTTCTTGACCAGTGCTCTTTCCTTGTTCCGCATATTGATCATACATTTGTTGAATTTCTTCATCGGTTATTTTGCCAACCGGCAATTCTTTCTCTACGTACTGTTGAAGTTTGATATTGTCAGCTATTTTAGTTTCAAGTGTTTTCATATCTATGCCGGTTTGTTTAAGAGCGGTATCAAATTCTTTTTCTGTTTTAAACTGTTTTTTTAATTCGTCCAGCTGCTTAGTAACATCTGCCTCTGAAGCTTTATAGCTTTTTTTATTTGCCTCTTGAAGAAGAAGCGTTTGTCCGACTAAGCTGTCGATTGTTTGGTTTTTCGCTTGCTCTGTAGCTTCTTTGGAAGTCGGATCTTGTCCCATTAGCTGCATTTGCCCTTGTATAGAGGCTAAAGCGGTATTATAGTCACTTCCTAAAATCTCTTCATCATTTACGATGGCAACAGTTTTATTTTCATCTATTTGCTGTGCTTCTAATTTCTTTTGCATTTCTGCCATTTGCTTTTCCTGTTCCTTCTGCTGATCGGTTTCCGCTGTTTTTGCTTTATCATCATTTGTAGCTTCTGTATTTTCTTCATTTCCTCCGCAAGCCACTAAAACAACGGCCAATAGACCGGTAATTAACGTAAACATCATTTTTTTCATAATCGATCTCCTTCCTGGAGCTAGAAGTATAATTTTCATTAAGAAAATCATCTAGTGTGCATTATAAAGTTAATCCTATGAAAAAGAAACAGTACACAATCGTATTTAATATTTTTAACAAGGATGAAACATTTTGTAATGTTAATGGATGCGTGTAAATAGGCAAATGTAGTGTTGGAATATTGATTTTTAGGTAAAGAAATATTTCAAAGTCGGTACTGATTGAAATTGAGTGGAATAGGTAGGGAACAATTCATTTTTTTATAAAATAATAGTAAAAGGGCGATGTATGTACAATATGCATCGCCCTCTATTGCTAACCAATACTTACATGTTGTCTTTACCTTTTCGGCTCATAATCAAGCATTTGAAACATCTCTTTTAATTCCTTTTCCGTCAGGTCGCGCCATTGTCCGATCGGCAAATTGCCGAGATGGATGTTCATAATACGTGTGCGCTGTAGGCGTCGGACGTTGTAACCGAGTGCTGAGCACATGCGGCGGATTTGGCGGTTGAGCCCTTGCGTCAACGTGATATTAAATTTGCGGGGGCCCAGTTGTTTCACTTTGCATGGTTTCGTTATTGTGTCGAGGATTTCGACGCCAGATTCCATTTTGTGAATGAATTCCTTTGTGATGGGGCGGTCGACGGTAACGATATATTCTTTTTCGTGGCCGTGTTCTTCGCGCAGGATTTCATTGACAATATCCCCGTCATTCGTCAGAAGCAGCAAGCCGTCGGAGTCTTTGTCGAGTCTTCCGATATGGAAGATGCGGAGCGGGTGGTTGACGAAATCGACGACATTCCCTTCGATGTGGCGTTCGGTTGTACTTGTGATGCCAACGGGTTTATTGAGAGCGATATAGACGAGCTGCTCTTCGGTTTTCACAGGTTTGCCGTCGACATGAACTTCATCGCCCTGTTCGACTCTGCTTCCGAGTTCGGCTGGCTGACCGTTAATTGTGACGCGTCCGTCTTCGATCCATTTATCTGCACCGCGTCGGGAGACGATACCGGCTTCGCTTAAGTATTTATTGATTCGCATGAGGTTCACCTTTTTCGAGTTTCTTTCCCACTATTGTACAGCTTGGGCGATTGTTATACAAAATTGGGGGACTGCATATATTATCGAAAGGTTGACAATTGATTGAATGAATAGTAAGGTTAAAGCAACTTTTTTGTTCGGAGAGGGTAGAGGGGCCGGGAGCGGCGCCGCCCAGGAACAGATGAGCCTAGTTGAGAAGAGCATAGCTGAGAAATTGTTGAATAAGAGGAGTAGCATCGGAATCGCGATGTAGAGAGTCAGTGGGTGGTGGAAACTGATTCGTGGCCGGTGTGAATGGACTTATGAGAGCTGCCTGGAGATTTCTAGGCGGACGTCTTTCCCACGTTACGGGAAGCGCCTTTTTTAGGTGCGCCGAGTGGAAGCTGTTTTGTGATGGCTTCAAATAGAGGTGGCAACGCGGGTAATCCGTCCTCTGCAATTGGACTTTTCTGTCCTTTTGCAGAGGGCTTTTTTGTTTTTCTTGGGATTGCGTTAGGGTGTTATAAAGTTATGCGCGAATTAGCGGCGGTTATGCTCAAGTTTCGGTGAGTTTTGCGTGAATTAAGAGGTGATATGCGCGATTTTGCACTAGTTATGAGCGATTTCAGAGGAGTTATGCTCATTTTGGGACTTTTGGCAAATATAGAACGCGCCGTGGATAATCAATTAATGTTCGTTCAATGGGAGTTCGTAGATTGTCAAAGGCATTTAGCGCGTAATTGGAAGTCACTAAGCCATGAAAGTTTCTCCACGTCCTAATGATCGCGGGGTAAAAAGTATGCTCTCTCAAAACCTGTCGCGCCAAGTGCTTTTGACAAATTAAAGAAAATGATCGATAACGCACCACCCACAAAAAGAAGAGGAGAGATGAGATGGAAAAGATGAGTTTGCGTATTACGGAGAAGAAGATCGAAGGGGATTCGTTGACGCCAATCCTCATATTCAGGCGGTTGCATGGGCGTCGGCGGTTTTTATTGGAGAGCTCGTCGCAGCATGATCGGTCGGGGCGGTATTCGTTCATCGGGATCGATCCGGTGAAGGCGTATCGCGGAGGGAATGGCCGGCTGGAAGAGTTCGTGTATGCGACGGAGAAGACATATGTGCATGAAGGGGAAATGTATGCGCTGCTGAAAAGGCTTATGCCTCGGATTGCCGAGCACGGGAAGTATCCATTTATGGGAGGTGCGGTCGGGTATGTCGGCTACGGTGCGGCACGTGTGGAAGGGATTCGTGCTAAAGAGAATCAGTTGCCCGATGTATATTTCAATATTTACGACACGGTCATTATCTTCGACCATCTGTTGAATGAAGTGACGTTGTTGCATACGGAAATCCGTCCAGAGTATGCAAAGCCTGACTTGAATGCATTGGCAGAGCTCATTAGGAATGGTCAGGTCGAAGAAGAGAAAGGTGTATCGGTTTCCGATTACCGCTGTGCTTTATCACAGGAGGAATTTGAGGACAGAGTGCGTCGTGCGAAGGGGTTCATTGAAAAGGGCGCGATAGAACAAGTTGTCCTCTCGCGCAAGCTAGAGGCGGATATCGAAGGGGATCCATTCGATCTGTACCGGCGGCTGCGTAAACAGAATCCATCGCCGTATATGTACTATATGGAATTCGGCGATCATACCGTCCTCGGTGCCTCGCCGGAAAGCCTTGTCAAAGTGACAGATGGAACAGTCGTGACGAACCCGATAGCGGGAACGCGGCGCCGGGGACGGGATGAGCAAGAGGATCAGGTGTTAGAAGAAGAGCTCCGGAGCGACCCGAAAGAACTTTCGGAGCACGACATGTTAGTTGAATTGAGCAAGAAAGAGATGGGGATGGTCTGTGAGCTAACGTCCGTGAACGTAGCAACTTACATGGAAACCGTCCGATACGAGCATGTCATGCATCTCGTTTCAGAAGTGGTAGGAACACTTGCCCCTGAGGTACATGCGCTTGATGCACTGAAGGCGACACTGCCTGCTGGAACAGTGACGGGCTCGCCAAAAAAGCTTGCTATGGACATCATTTCGCAGTTGGAGGATGAGCCACGTGGAATCTACGGAGGTGCAATCGGTTATATCGGCTTGAATGGAAATATTGATTTTGCCCTGACAATCCGGACGATGCTTGTGAAAGATGGGGTTGCTTCCGTGCAAGCAGGGGCAGGTGTTGTGAAAGAATCCGTGCCTGCTTTGGAATATAAGGAGACTGTGAACAAAGCCCGTTCATTACTAGAGGCTTTGAAATAACAAGATAAGAATAGAAGAGGAGAGATGAGCGATGAAAAATTATACGAGAATAGTAGAGGGCGGACGCCATTTGCAGTACGAAGAGATGGTGGAAGTGGCCGATCAGATGTTTTCGGAGGACGTGGATGTTGATGAACTGGCGGCGTTTCTTGTTGCGCTATCCAAAAAAGGGGAGACGGCGAAAGAAGTAGCGGCCATCGCATCAGTAATGACGTCCCATGCAGTACCTTTGGATGTTCCTACTGCCCGTTATGTAGACAATTGCGGCACGGGAGGCGACGGATCGAATTCGTTCAATATTAGTACAACGTCGGCGTTCGTAATGGCGGGTGCCGGTGCAAAGGTAGCGAAGCACGGCAATCGTAAGATTTCCAGTGCCGCGGGGAGCCAAGATGCACTTGATGCACTCGGCATCCATTCACGTTTCACACCCGAAGATATGAGCCGGATGCTTAAGGAAGAAGGGATTGCATTTTTATTCGCGCCAATTGTCCATCCGAAAATGAAAAAAATCGGTGAAGCACGTCGTGAAATCGGGAAACCGACAATCTTTAATCTTGTTGGACCCCTTGCAAATCCGCTACAGCTGGAAACACAATTCACGGGCATTAACCGGCCGGATTTCCTAATGGAATATGCTGCCGTTCTGCGGACCCTTGGCAGGGACCGGGCGATTGTCGTGTCGGGAGCTGGCGGAATGGATGAAGCGTCGCTTGCCGGACAAAATTCATTTGTCCTGATGGATAAAGGCGACTTGATTCCGTTCTCATTGACCGCGGAAGACGTGGGGCTTTCATATGCTCCTCTATCAGCTATACGCGGCGGGTCCGCCGAGGAGAACGCCGCCATGATCCGCTCTGTGCTTAACGGTGAGCGGGGTCCGCGCTTTGACACAGTCGTGTTCAACGCAGGACTAGGCCTGTTTGCAAATGGGATGGCGGATTCAATTCAAGAAGGGATTGAGCTTGCAACTGACAGCATTCTATCGGGAAGTGCGATGCAGAAGCTCGAAGCGGTCGTTGCATTCAGCGAACAAATCGGACAGGAGGCAATTGCAAGATGACAATTTTAGATAAAATTCTACAAACGAAGCGGTTGGAAGTGAAGCAACTGTTAATGGAAGAGCGGAACGTTTCATGTGAAACTATGAAAAAACGACCTTCTTTATTTGAAATACTAAAGAAATCAGATCGGTTGGAAGTACTTTCGGAAATGAAACGCGCATCGCCTTCGAAAGGATTGATAGCGGGTCAAGCGAATCCGGTTGAGCAGGCAAAGGCCTATGAAAAAGCTGGGGCTGCTTGCATCTCCGTATTGACAGATGCGACCTATTTCAAAGGGTCCTTCGACGACTTGGCGGCGGTTGCAGAAGCTGTCCAAACACCATTGCTTTGCAAGGATTTCATCATCCACGAAGTTCAAATCGACCGCGCGAAACAAGCCGGAGCATCCGTTATCTTGCTCATAGTGGCGGCACTTGACATTTCTACGATCGAAAGGCTTCACAACTATGCGACAGCGCAAGGGCTTGAAGTTCTCGTTGAAATTCATGACGCAAAAGAATTAGAAACTGCTCTCGCCATCAATGCAAAATTAATTGGCGTCAATAACCGGGATTTGCGGACGTTCGAAGTCGATCTTGCGAGGACGGAAGAAGTGGCAAAACATTTCCCGTTCAATGAAAACCATATATTTATTAGCGAAAGTGGCATTATGAATCCGGATGATGCGAAACGGGCGGCGGTAGCAGGAGCAAGCGCGATCCTTGTCGGTGAATCGCTTATGCGGAGCGCTTCCGTAGAAGACTCACTCCGTTCGCTTCAAGTACCAAAAGTAGGTGTACCTCTATGACGAAAGTGAAGATTTGCGGATTAATGGAGCCGGAGCACGTACAAGCTGCGGTTGAAGCGGGTGCGGATGCGGTCGGATTTGTATTTGCACCGAGCAGACGCCGTGTCGCGATTGAGGAAGCGAAGGAACTAGCACGATTGGTTCCGGATCATGTTATGAAAATAGGAGTTTTTGTTGATGCGGATCAGGAGGAGTTAGAGCGCACTTTCCGGGAGGTGCCGCTCGATTTCATACAGTACCACGGGGATGAGTCTTCTGAATTTATTAGAAAAATCGGACTTCCTTCCATTAAAGCGTTATCAGTGCGTAGTAGTGAGGATGTAGAAAAGGGAAGTTCCTATCGGACGGACTATGTGTTATTCGATACGCCTGGCATTGAATTTAAAGGTGGTAGTGGGAAGGTGTTTGACTGGAGCTTGGTCGAGGAAGACGTGCCGCGGAAACGGATGATTTTGGCTGGAGGTCTGAACGCGGAAAACGTCAAGGACGCGATTCGACAAGTTCGTCCGTTCATGGTGGACGTGTCGAGCGGAGTGGAAATCGATCGAAGGAAAGATGAGACGTTGATCCGCGAGTTTATTCGCGCAGTGAAAGAGGAGGAGAGCTGAGATGGCGGTTGAGTTGAGTAAAGGTAGATATGGGAAGTTCGGCGGGCAATATGTGCCGGAGACATTGATGACGGCGTTGCATGAATTGGAAGAAGCATATCGAGAGGCGAAGGCAGACCCTGCTTTTGAAGAGGAGTTGGACTATTATTTACGTGATTTTGTCGGCAGGGAAAATCCGCTCTATTTTGCGGAGCGGTTGACGGAGAAGGTCGGAGGCGCAAAAATTTTCTTGAAACGGGAAGATTTGAATCATACGGGTGCCCATAAAATAAACAATTCCCTCGGGCAGGCACTCCTTGCCATGCGAATGGGGAAAAAGAAAATCGTGGCAGAAACGGGCGCCGGGCAGCATGGTGTGGCGACTGCGACGGCTTGTGCATTATTCGGGTTGGAATGCATCGTTTTCATGGGGAAGGAGGATATCCGCCGTCAGGAGCTGAACGTGTTCCGGATGGAACTGCTTGGCGCGAAAGTTGTGTCGGTCGACAAGGGCTCCGGTACGTTGAAGGATGCCGTCAATGAAGCGCTTCGTTATTGGGTCGCGCATGTGGAAGACACGCATTATATTATCGGTTCGGCCCTCGGGCCACATCCGTTTCCGGAAATTGTCCGTGATTTCCAGCGGGTGATTGGTGTTGAGACGCGGCGGCAAATTGTCGGGAAGGAAGGTCGTCTGCCTGACGCGGTAGTTGCTTGCATCGGGGGCGGGAGCAATGCGATCGGCATGTTCCACCCGTTTGTCGAAGATGAGGGAGTTGCGCTGTATGGTGTCGAAGCGGCAGGAAGCGGCATTTCGACAGGCTTTCATGCGGCTGCCATTGCGGACGGCAAGGAAGGCGTCTTGCATGGGGCGTATATGTATGTGCTGCAGGATGAGGACGGTTTTATACAAGAGGCGCATTCGATTTCAGCAGGGCTCGATTACCCAGCAGTCGGACCGGAGCATAGTCATCTGCATCATATCGGCCGGGTGACGTATACATCCGTGACGGATGCGGGTGCATTGGAAGGGCTGCAATTATTGTCGAAGACGGAAGGAATTATCCCAGCCCTTGAAAGTGCCCATGCCGTCCAATACGCTGTGGAGCTTGCGAAAACGATGGAAAAAGAGCAAATTATCGTCGTCTGTTTGTCTGGCCGCGGCGATAAAGACATGCAAACAGTTCGTGATGTGCTTGGAGGTGGAGCGGAATGAAAACGTTAGAGAAGCAGATTCGTACAACCTTGGCGGGAGGGAACAAGGCATTTGTGCCTTATATGATGGCGGGCGATGGGGGGCTCGGGACGCTGAAAGAAAAACTGCTTTTTTTACAGGAGGCAGGCGTAACGGCGATTGAGGTCGGCATTCCGTTTTCGGACCCAGTTGCGGACGGGGAGGCGATCCAGCAGGCAGGAGCACGTGCACTTGAGGCAGGCGTGACGCTGCGAAAAGTACTTGCAGAGCTTCGACAATGTAAAGGGGAAGTGGCGGTTCCTTTACTCATTATGACGTATTTGAATCCGGTATTGGCGTATGGCATCCCGGAGTTTGTCGAAGCATGCGGGCAAGCGGGCATTAAGGGGCTGATCATCCCGGATGTGCCGCTTGAGGAAAGCGGTCCGCTTCGTGAAGCGCTGAAGGGGACGGATATCGCATGGGTTCCCCTCGTAACGCTGACGAGCCCCGATCGACGGATTGCGAATATTGCGGCAAGTGCGGAAGGGTTTTTGTATGCGGTAACCGTTAACGGGATCACTGGAAAAAGGAATGAGTTTGACTCGAGCCTATTTTCACATCTAGAACGTGTCAAAGAGATGAGCCCAGTACCGGTTCTAGCGGGCTTTGGCATCTCGACACGAGCGCAAGTGGAGGAGATGGGCAACCATACGGACGGAGTCATCGTCGGAAGTGCAATTGTCGAAGCTTTTGAACGTAATGAGTTGGATGGAATACGCAATTTAGTGCAAGGAGAAGTCGGGGAATTAAAAATTATTAATTCTTCTTATTGAAACTTTTTAGGCATGTATGACGTACATATAGCAAAGGAGTTGTACGGCATGCAAATGGATATGATCAGGCAGGAAGTAGAAACGACATATGACAAAGTGAAATCCTTGGCGGGTTGGAGCGTTGATAAGAACGTAGTATTAACGATCACTTCGTATTATGTGACAGCAGCGAAGGAATTCGACGCTGTTATTTTCAGCCGGGCCATGGCCGCCTTGAAAGAAAGGGCGGGCTGGTTTTCACCATTGCGGGGGCATCTGTTGCCGATGATGGCTGCATTTCTTACACAGTCCGACGACTCGGTCGATGAAGCAGCAGATCGTCTCATGGAAAAGCAGCAGGTGCTAAAGCAGGCTGGTTTCCGGAATACGATCCATTCCTATCTTGCCGCACTACTCATGGACGATGATGCCAATACGTTTCGTGAAGAGGCGACTCGGGCGAAACAGCTATATGATGCGATGAAAAAAAAGCATTACTTTCTTACATCGGACGACGATTACGCATATGCAATGCTGCTTGGTAAAAAAGGGGAGGACTCAGAGGACCATGCCCAGGCAATGCGAGCATACTACGATGCACTGCACGAAGAGGGGTTCCGTACGGGCAATGAACTCCAATGGCTATCGCAAGTCATGACATATATCAATATCTCTTTCGAGTCGCAGCTCGTTAAAAGGGCTTGGGAGATTTACCAAATGCTTCGGAAAGAGACAAAAGCGAAACCTGTCCATTATCCGATGATCGGGTTTCTAACGGTGTTCAAGGTCGAGGATGGGAAGATCGAAGAAATCATCCGGTTAACGGAGCAGCTAGAGCAATCAAAACGATTCAAGTGGAATAGGGAAATGGCCCTTTCCATCGCAATAGGCCATGTGATGCACCAGTTGACGGATAGTGCAGATCAGGTCAGCGTCAGTTTAGCTGCATCAGTGGACATGATCCTGCAGGCACAGCAGGCAGTAATGGCCGCAACGGTAGCCGCTGTCGCAGCATCCTCTACAAGCTCGTCGAATGGATAATCATTGAAAAAATAACATAATTAGGCGAAAAAAGCTGTTGTACAATAGCAATGGCTTTTTTCGCCTGTTTTTTTATGCGTCGCGAAGAAAGAACGAAAAAAATAATTAATTATGTATTTTTGCGAAAACGCTTACATAGCAATGTTTGTAACACGTTTGTCATATTAGAAATAAAATAAGATTTTGATATTCTAAAAAAACAGTATTGTCAGGAGTAATTCTGTGTAGTATATTTGGTTCAATAACTTTAAATGAAATCTGAAAATTAGTTATTTATCAATGTGTCAGTTAGTAAGGGGGAAGTTCTGTTGAAAAAACCGATCTTAGAGATAAAAGATCTTCGTACGTCATTCAGTATAAAAGGTGACTACTATGCTGCGGTAGATGGAGTTTCCTTGACCGTCCACGAAAATGAAGTTGTTGCAATCGTTGGTGAATCAGGTTGTGGTAAAAGTGCATTGGCCCTTTCCGTAATGCGCCTGCATGACCATAAGAACACGAAGATTGAAGGACAAGTGAATTTTGGTGGGCAAAATCTGCTGACGCTAACGCGCTCGCGTATGGATAAAGTGAGGGGGAAGGACATCGGAATGATTTTCCAAGACCCGATGACTGCGTTGAATCCGCTCGCGACAATCGGACGGCAGATTGAGGAGCCGATGGATTACCATATGAAGTTGTCCGCAAGCGACAAGAAAAAACGTACATTGGAACTTCTTCGAAGGGTAGGTATTAAGAACGAACAACGCGTCTATGAGCAATATCCTCATGAATTATCGGGTGGGATGAGACAACGTGTCGTCATCGCCATCGCACTCGCTTGCGACCCGGTTCTTCTTCTAGCGGATGAGCCTACGACAGCTTTGGACGTTACGATTCAAGCGCAAATCATGGATCTGATGAAAGAGTTGCAAAACCAGATGAAAACTGGGATTATCCTGATCACGCATGACCTAGGTGTTGTCGCTGAAATGGCAGACCGCGTAGTCGTCATGTACGCAGGAGAAGTCGTTGAAATCGCGGATGTCAAAGAGTTGTTTGAAAATCCTTTGCATCCATATACGAGATCTTTGTTGAACTCGATCCCTTCAAATATTGAAGCAAAAGAGAAGTTGCATGTCATTGATGGAATCGTTCCATCCATTCAGAACCTCGACCGTAAAGGATGCCGTTTCGCACCGCGGATCGAATGGATCCCTGAACAGGACCATGAGGAGATACCGGAAATGCATGAAGCCAAACCGAACCATTTTGTTAGATGCTCATGCTATAAAACGTTCTACTTTCCGGAGGACAGAGTAGGAGAGAGAGAATATGTCGCTACTGAAAGTAAATGATTTAAAGGTTCACTATCCAATCCGAGGCGGTTTTTTTCGAAGAGTCGTAGACCATGTAAGAGCCGTCGACGGCATCAGTTTTGAATTGCAACCTGGTGAAACATACGGACTCGTAGGTGAATCGGGATGCGGCAAAACAACATCCGGCCGTGCAATTATCGGATTAAATAAAGTGACAAGCGGGGAGTTGCTGTTCGAAGGAAAGGATCTTTCCAGTATGGGCAGGGTGGAAAGAAGGAAATATACAAGGGATATTCAGATGATTTTCCAAGATCCCTATTCTTCATTGAACGTACGGAAAAACGTCTTGAATATTATTGCAGAACCGCTTCGCAATTTTGAAAGGCTTTCACCGAAAGAAGAATTGCTGAGAGTGCAAGAGTTGGTTGCACGAGTCGGGTTAAGTCCTGAGTCCATTTACAAATACCCTCACCAATTTTCGGGTGGGCAGCGCCAGCGGATCGGAATCGCGCGTGCGCTCACATTGAATCCGAAGTTGATCATTGCGGATGAGCCTGTATCGGCACTTGACGTATCCGTTCAAGCGCAAGTTCTGAATTTCATGCAGGAAATCCAAGACGAGTTTAATTTGACGTATCTATTTATCTCGCATGACCTTGGTATTATCCAACATATGTGCGACCGAATAGGCATTATGTACCGTGGCCGTTTTGTAGAGGAAGGGACGGCAGATGAAATATACAGTAATCCGCAGCATGTCTATACAAAACGTTTGATTGCCGCAATTCCAGAGATGAATCCTGAAAAACGGTTTGAGAAAATGCATCTCCGCCAAGCGATTAATCAGGAATACCAAACCGACTATAATAACTACTTTGATAAAGATGGGCGGATGTTCGATTTGAAAAAAATATCGGATACACATTCCGTTGCCATGCAATAAAGGGGGATGATGTAAATGTTTAAATTTATTTTACGTAGATCATTGATCATGATTCCGCAGCTCATCCTCCTTAGTCTCATTATCTTCATGCTTGCAAAAGCGATGCCGGGTGATGCGGTGACGGGGGCGTTCCAAGGGAATCCGGACGCAACGCCTGAACAAATAGAGAAAATCCGTGAGAAATTCGGATTGAACGACCCATGGTACGTGCAATATGGACGATGGATCGGAAAAGCGGTGCAGGGCGACTTCGGTATGTCGTATATGCATCAGCAGCCAGTTACGAATCTATTAGGAGGACGTGTTGAAAACACTGTACTTCTATCATTATTTACACTTGTTGTCACTTACTTAATTGCGATACCGCTCGGCATTGTCGCAGGACGATGGACGGATACATGGGCGGATAAAATGATAGTTACGTATAACTACTTCGCATTCGCGACGCCGTTATTCGTTTTCGCCTTATTGATGCTTTATGTGTTTGCCTTCGTATTGGGCTGGTTCCCATCGGGGGGAAGCGTCGATATCCGAACTGAAGTGGGTACATGGGATTATGTTGTTGACAAGGCGAAGCATTTATTCTTGCCGGTCATGTCTTCAGCGCTCCTTGCAACATACGGTACGGTTCAATATTTACGAAATGATATTATCGACCAAAAAATCAATGATTACGTAAAAACGGCCCGCGCTAAAGGTGTGCCGGAAGGTAAAGTATATACACGTCATATTTTGCGAAACTCGCTTTTGCCGATTGCGGCATTCCTCGGGTACGAAATTACCGGGTTGATCTCCGGTTCTGTCTTTATTGAATGGATATACAGCTATCCTGGACTCGGACAACTTTTCATCCAATCAATTAATTTACGTGATTTCACCGTCGTTACGGCACTCGTCATGATTTCTGGTGCTGCCGTTATTATCGGAACAATGCTGTCGGATATTATCCTAAGCATCGTTGATCCACGTATACGTATTGAGTGATGGAAATGAAGGAAGAGGAGGGATACTAAGTGACACATCAAATAATTGACGAAAAGAAACTGATTGCACAAGAAAAACTGAATAATCCGTCGCTTATGCGCACGATTTGGCGTGAAATAAAGAACGATAAGATGGCACTAGGGTCGTTGATTTTGTTCACGATCATCGTTCTAACAGCTTATTTATCACCATTGTTTATTGACCAAACTGCATTGACACGAGTGAACTTCCTTAATGTCTGGAAGCCACCATCTTTGGATAATTGGCTTGGTACGGATGACGGAGGACGAGACGTGTTTGGTCAACTGATGATCGGAACACGGAACTCTTTAACAATCGGAGTTTGTGTAACTGTACTTTCAGGGTTGTTCGGCTTGACATACGGTTTGATATCAGGCTATTACGGCGGCACTGTGGACAATGTCCTCATGCGTATCCTTGAATTCCTGATGGTATTGCCATCACTTATGTTCATCATCGTTTTCGTAGTAATTGTTCCAAACTATAATGTTGTAACATTCATCTTAATCATGAGTGCGTTCGCCTGGTTCGGTAAAGCAAGGCTCATCCGGTCAAAGGCAATTTCTGAAAGGGAGCGAGATTATATCAATGCTTCCAAGACGTTAGGAACACCGGGTTGGAAGATTATGTTCTTTGAAATGTTCCCTAACTTGAGTTCTCTCGTCATCGTTAATATGACACTTACGCTTGCAAATAATATCGGATTGGAGACAGGGCTTTCCTTCTTAGGATTCGGTCTGCCCGCTGGTACTCCTTCGCTTGGGACACTGATTTCTTTCGCGACAAATCCCGATATAGTCAAGAATAAGTGGTGGGCATGGTTACCTGCAGCATTACTAATTCTAGTAATGATGCTGTGTATAAATTACATCGGGCAAGCGGTTAAACGCGCGTCTGATGCAAGGCAAAGATTAGCCTAAAAAATAAGGGGAGGTAATACAATGGCAAAGAAGCAATTTATGCTACTTGCGAGTCTGTTGCTTGTTCTCAGCGTATTTTTAGCTGCATGTTCAGGTAAAGACAAAGAAGAGTCCGGTGGAACAAAATCTACTGACTCAGGGACAAAAACAGAAACAAAAACAGAAACAAAAACGGAAGAAGAGGAAGCTGAAGATCCAAACGCTGGTCTTGACTTCCCGTTCGAAGTATCAAACACAGCTGAGCCTATCGAAGACGGAGAAATGACAATCGCTATGGTTACAGACACTCCGTTTGAAGGTACTCTTGCACCTGTATTCTATTCAGGTACATTTGACTGGCAAGTAATCAACAAGTTCCATGAAAGCCTGTTCGCAACTGACGGTGACTACTTGATCACACAAGACGGTGCGGCAACATGGGAAGTTTCTGATGATAACAAAACAATCCATATTACAATCAGAGACAATGTTAAATGGCATGACGGAGAGCCTGTCAAAGCAAGTGACCTTCTTTACTCGTACCAACTTCTTGGTCACCCTGACTACACAGGAACTCGTTACACGTACATGATTTCAAACGTTGAAGGTATGCCTGCATACCATAACGGTGAAACAACAGAAATCTCAGGTATTAAAATTTCTGACGACGATAAAACAATCTCAATTACGTACACAGAAGCGACTCCATCGCTTATGTCTGGTATTTGGGGCCATGCAACACCTAGACACCACGTCGGCGATATCATGACTGGTGAAGTAACTATGGAAGAACTAGTTGCTTCCGACAAAATTCGTGTGAACCCAATCGGTTTTGGTCCTTACAAAGTTTCAAAAATCGTACCGGGTGAATCTGTCCTTTACGAGCGCAATGATGACTACTGGAGAGGTAAGCCTGCTCTTAAATCAATGGTTATGAAAGTAGTAAGCTCCGCTTCTATCCTTGAAGTTCTTAAAAAAGGTGAAGTGGATATGGCTTCAATCCCTGTAGATCAATACCTAAACGCTAAAGAAATCGATAATATCGAGCTTCTTGCAGACGTTGACACTGCATACACATATATCGGCTTCAAACTTGGTAAATGGGATGCAGAGAAGAAAGAAAACGTAACAGATCCAAATGCAAAACTTGCTGATAAGCGTGTACGTCAAGCTATGTGGTATGCAATGGATAACGAAACAATCGGTAAAGAACTTTACCACGGTCTTCGTTTCCCTGCGACTACTTTGATCATTCCTGTATTTGCTAGCTTCCACGATGCTAGCATTGAAACACCTTCTTACGATCCAGAAAAAGCGAAAGCACTTCTTGACGAAGCTGGTTATAAAGATGTTAACGGAGATGGCTTCCGTGAAGATCCAGAAGGCAACGAGTTCGTATTGAACTTCGCTTCTATGTCTGGTGGAGAAACTGCTGAGCCAATCGCACAGTTCTACATGCAAAACTGGGCTGATGTAGGTATTAAAGTACAACTTCTTGACGGACGTCTACATGAGTTCAACTCCTTCTACGACATGGTAGAAGCTGACGATCCGAAAATTGACATCTACCAAGGTGCTTGGGGAACTGGTACTGACCCAGATCCATCCGGTCTATACGGAAGAACAGCTGCGTTCAACTACACTCGTTACACAAGCGAGAAAAACGACGAGCTTCTTGCAGCTGGTACATCTGAAAAAGCATTTGATGCGGACTACCGTAAAGATATCTACAAGCAATGGCAAGAGCTTATGGTCGATGAAGTTCCGGTTGCACCAACTGTATACCGTTACTACCTAATGGGTATTAACAAACGTGTTGTTAACTACTCTATCGAACCAGGCTCTGAAAACGCTAGAGTTTGGAAATGGGGAGTATCTGAATAATATTTGATTATTGAGCAGTCTCAGTAATCTATGAACCGCCATCCGGGAAACTGGGTGGCGGTTTTTATTTTTGAAACCATATTGTAATATTCTCAAATATTTGATAGGATTGAACTTACCAATTAGTCGATTAGTCTATTTATTTAGATAGATTTAGGGATGGGGGAAATAGAATTGAAGATTTATGTATCCGTTGATATGGAGGGAATTACGGGGCTACCCGATTATACGTTTGTTGACTCGGCCAGACATAATTATGAGCGGGCGCGACGTATAATGACAATGGAAGCGAATGCGATTATCCGCGCGGCCATCGGACAAGGAGCGGAACAAGTTCTTGTGAACGACAGCCATTCTAAAATGAACAATCTGCTTGTGGAAGAGCTTGATCCTGCAGCAGATTTAATTACAGGTGATTTGAAAGCGTTTTCCATGGTGCAGGCGCTTGACGAATCATTTGACGGAGCAATTTTCGCAGGTTATCACGCAAGGGCTGGACAGCCGGGCGTCATGAGCCATTCAATGACATTTGGCGTTCGAAATATGCATATTAACGATGTGGAAATTGGCGAGCTTGGACTGAATGCTTATGTAGCCGGCTATTACGGAGTGCCTGTCATTATGGTCGCTGGGGACGATCGTGCATGTCAGGAAGCGCAAAGCTTAATTCCGGGAGTTGTGACAGCTGCAGTGAAACAATCGATTTCACGTTCCGCCGTCAAGACGCTGCATCCGACGAAGGCACATGCATTATTAGAAGAGAAGACTGAAGAAGCGATTGCAAAGCGTTCAACGATTCAGCCACTTGTACCACCAGCGAATCCAACTTTGCGCATCGAATTCACAAACTATGGCCAGGCGGAATGGGCCGCACTCATGCCGGGTTGTGAAATTGAGCCAGGCACGACGATTGTGAAATTCGAAGCAAAAGATATTCTGGAGGCGTACCGCGCAATGCTTGTAATGGTTGAATTGGCAATGCAAACAAAGTTCTGCTAAGGGGGAATGACGCATGGCGATTTACATAGCAAAGAGATTCTTCATGATGATTGCGACAATCCTCATCATAGCGACACTGACGTTTTTCTTAATGCATGCAATACCAGGATCTCCGTTCGATGAAGAACGGACATCAAATCCGACAATCCAGGCGAATCTTGAGAAGTTTTATAAGCTGGACCAGCCTACACATGTGCAATATTTACAATACTTGAAGTCTATTGCGACATTCGATTTCGGTCCGTCCATTAAGAAACCGAATGAATCGGTGAATACATTGCTTGCGCGAGGATTCCCGATTTCATTTGAACTAGGCATGGTCACCATCCTCGTCGCAGTCATATCGGGAATTACATTAGGAACATTTGCGGCTCTCCGACATAATGGCATCATCGATTATGCAGCGATGGCCTTCGCGGTCGTCGGGATATCGGTTCCAAACTTCGTACTTGCGACGGTGTTAATCCAACAATTTGCCGTCAATTGGAATCTCCTGCCACCAGCTACGTGGAGTAGTCCGCTCCATATGGTATTACCGACATTGGCACTCGCAACTGGACCAACTGCAATCATAGCGCGTCTTACAAGATCGAGCATGCTGGAAGTGTTGACGCAGGATTATATGAAGATGGCAAGGGCAAAAGGATTATCTCCGGTCCGCATCGTGGTCCGACATGCTCTGCGAAACGCGCTCATGCCGATCGTGACGATTATGGGGACGATGCTCGCTGGCATTTTAACTGGAACGTTCGTCATTGAAAAGATTTTTGCGATACCGGGCATGGGGAAATATTTCGTTGAGAGCATTAACAACCGTGATTATCCGGTCATTATGGGCTCGACCGTATTCTATAGCGCGTTCCTCGTATTCATGTTGTTTTTAGTAGATATCGTCTATGGATTCCTGGATCCGCGTATTAAACTTCACCGAAAGGAAGGTGAAGCATAATGGTAAGTCATCAGCAAAACGTGCAAGTCCCGGATGAATGGTTCAAACCGAAAGGGAAGGATGCAGAAAAAGCGGAGTCGGTCGTGCGTCCATCGCTTTCCTATTGGAAAGATGCGTGGCGTCGATTACGGAAGAACAAAATGGCGATGGGTGGATTAGTGTTTTTAATCATCTTGACGCTGTTCGCTATCTTCGCACCGATTTTATCTCCGCATAATGTTGAAACGACACAATATGCTAACCAGAATTTACCGCCGTCCTCGACGCATTGGTTCGGAACGGACGATAAAGGATGGGACGTCTTTACGAGAACCTGGTACGGCGCCCGTGTTTCGCTCTTCGTTGGAGTTGCAGCCGCATTGATCGACTTCTTCATCGGCATCATCTATGGCGGAATCAGCGGCTATAAGGGTGGCAAAACCGATTCAATTATGATGCGTATCATTGAAGTGCTTTACGGCCTTCCGCATCTCCTCGTCGTAATACTTTTAATGGTCATTATGGGAGCGAGTCTGACGACGATTATCATCGCCTTAACAATTACCGGATGGGTCGGCATGGCCAGGATTGTCAGGGGCCAAGTACTGCAAATTAAAAACTATGAATTTGTGACGGCGTCGAAATCATTTGGAGCAAGAACACCAAGGATCATACGGAAAAACCTGCTGCCGAATACAATGGGCCCGATTATCGTTCAAATGACGTTGACTGTACCGAGTGCCATATTTGCAGAAGCGTTCTTGAGCTTTTTAGGACTTGGAATTTCAGCACCCTTCGCAAGCTGGGGGGTCATGGCGAACGATGCGTTACCGGTCATCCTGTCCGGACATTGGTGGAGATTATTCTTCCCGGCGTTCTTCATATCTATGACGATGTTTGCATTTAACGTCCTCGGAGACGGTATGCAAGATGCACTTGATCCGAAACTGAGGGGGTGAATGGATTGGATGAGAGAAAATATGCACCAATTGATGAAAGCGTAGGCGGTACAGCTGTTGCACCAGAACCAAGACAATCACGCAAACGTAAGAAAGTGTTTTCGGACGTTATGCTCTCCGTCCAAGATCTGCATGTGTCATTTAAGACGTTCGGAGGTGAAGTTCAAGCACTTCGCGGTGTTTCATTCAATCTATATAAAGGAGAGACGCTTGCGATTGTAGGAGAGTCGGGCTGTGGAAAAAGTGTTACTGCGAATACGATTATGGGTTTGATTCCTAAGCCTGCAGGCCGCATTAAAAATGGAAGTGTCTATTTCAAAGGAAAAGATTTGACGAAACTCGATAAATCCGAAATGCGGAAAGTGCAAGGGGTCGATATTTCGATGATCTTCCAAGATCCGATGACCGCCTTGAATCCGACACTCAAAATCGGGGAGCAGTTGACGGAAGGATTGCGGACTCACCAAAAAGTGAGCAAAGCAGAAGCGCGCAAAAAAGCAATTGACCTTCTGGAATTGGTCGGCATCCCGAATCCCGAGGAAAGGATGAGGCAATATCCCCATCAGTTTTCCGGCGGAATGCGGCAACGGATCGTTATTGCAATTGCTTTAATTTGCGAACCTGAGTTGCTCATCGCTGACGAGCCGACAACTGCATTGGATGTGACAATTCAAGCTCAAATTCTAGAGCTGTTCGAAGAAATCCAGGAGAGGACAGGCGTTTCAATTATTCTCATTACGCACGACTTGGGGGTCGTCGCGAAAATCGCTGATCGAATTGCAGTCATGTATGCAGGGAAAGTCATTGAAATTGGCGAGAAGCGAGAAGTGTTTTATACACCGCAACACCCTTATACGAAAGGGTTGCTCGCGTCCGTCCCACGTCTTGACTTGAAGGAGGAAGAGCTTCAGCCAATCGATGGGACGCCGCCTGACTTATTCGCTCCGCCGATCGGATGTCCGTTTACGGCCAGATGCCCATTCGCAATGGAAGTATGCGACCGCGTCTACCCGGCAACGACCAGTTTATCCGAAACGCATGCCGTAGATTGTTGGCTGCAAGATGAACGGGCGAAAAAGTTGTTCGGTGACATATAGGCTTTCTGCACGAAAGTGCTTTCATTTTCATATATAAACAAAAGGGGGCTATTGAAATGAAAAAGTGGATAACATTTTTAATGGTGGCAATGCTTGCGCTTGTTCTTGCGGCGTGTACCGCGAACAAAGATGCGGGCAAGGAACCGGAAAAGCCGGCTGGCACTAAGACAACGGAGACAGGTAAAAAAGAGGAAAGCAAAACTGAAGAGACGGCTGCTGTGGAAAAGGTCCTTCTTATGAACAACGGGGAAGAGCCGACGTCATTCGATCCATCCATCGGATTTAACGCAGTTTCTTGGAGCGCGCTCAACAATATTATGGAAGGCTTGACTCGCCTAGATCAAGACCATAGAGCGGTCGAGGCAACAGCTGAAAAAATCGAAGTCTCTGAAGACGGCTTGACGTACACATTTACAATTCGCGAAAACGCGAAATGGTCGAATGGGGATCCAGTAACGGCAGGCGATTTCGTATTCGCTTGGAAACATATGTTGAACCCGGAAACGGCTTCACCTGCAGCATTCCTTGCGTATTTCATCGAAGGGGCTGAAGCGTACAACAATGGAGAAGGTTCAGCGGATGATATCGCTATCGAAGCAAAGGATGAAAAAACTTTCGTCGTCAAATTGACTTCTCCGAATGAAGCATTCTTGAACATCATTACAAACCCAAGCTTCTTCCCAATCAATGAAAAGGTTGCTTCTGCAGATCCGACTTGGCATACGGAAGCAGCAACATTCGTTGGAAACGGTCCATTCAAATTGAGTAAATGGGATCATGATGTAAGCTTTGAATTCGAAAAGAACGAACACTACTGGGATGCAGACGCAGTCAAGTTGGATAAAGTCCACTGGGCAATGGTGAGCGATACAACGACTGCCTACCAAATGTATCAATCGAATGAACTTGACGTAACAGGTGTGCCATCTGAACTTGCAGATCAATTGAAAGATAGTCCTGAATTGCGCGTTGATGACCAAGCGGGCTTGTATTTCTACCGTTTCAACGTATCAATGGAGCCATTTACGAACAAAAAGATCCGCCAAGCATTCGCATTTGCAGTTGACCAAGAAGAAATCGTCAACTTTGTAACGAAAAACGGCGAGAAACCAGCACATGGATTCGTCACATACGGATTCATCGGACCGGACGGCAAGGAGTTCCGTGATTCCGTCGGTGATCTCGTTTCGTATAATCCAGAAAAAGCAAAACAGCTATTGGAAGAAGGAATGAAAGAGGAAGGCTGGACAGAGCTTCCGAAAGTAACGCTTACCTATAATACGAGCGATTCACATCAGAACATCGCGATTGCACTTCAGTCCAAGTTTAAAGAAGTGCTTGGCGTTGACGCAGAGCTTCAAAACGTGGAAAGTGCGGTTTTCCTTTCCGAGCAAAAAGAATTCAAATATCAAATGTCCCGTTCATCTTTCTTGCATGACTATGCAGACCCTGTAAACGCGCTGGAAAGCTTCATTACCGGCTCTTCCATGAACCGTACAACTTGGTCGAATGCGGAATATGACAAACTCATCGCGGACATTAAAAATGAAACAGATGAAAACAAACGTTGGGAATTGCTAAAACAGGCAGATACACTGCTCATGGATGAAATGCCTGTCTTCCCACTATACTTCTACAACTCGACATCACTTGAAAAACCGGGCGTATCCGGCATCTTGCGTCACCCTGTCGGCTACGTTGACTTGAAATACGCAGATAAGAACTAATGCACAGTCGCGGTGTCCGTCATGGCGCCGCGACTTTGTGATTTATTCGCGGGTATGTAAGTTTATGCGTGACTCTAGCAATTTATGCGTCGTTCTGCGGGTTTATGCGCGATTCCAGAGATTTATGCGCCATTTTGCGAAGTTATGCGTGAATCCAGTAATTTATGCGTTTCTCGAAGAGGTTTTCTATGATTCTTATGATTTTTGATTGAAAGAGGTGCTGAAGATTGAGAATACGACCGAGACGGCTGCAACCGGGGGATACGATTGGCATTGTCGCGCCGTCGAGCCCACCCGTTCAGGAGAATCTTGAACGATCACTCGCTTTTCTTGAACAGCTTGGACTGAAATGGAAGTTAGGACGACATGTATATAACGTCCATGGCTATTTAGCGGGAATGGACGATGAACGGCTTGAAGATTTGGAAGGCATGTTCGCCGACCCTTCCATCAGTGGCATCATCTGCGCGAGAGGCGGGTACGGATCCGCCCGCTATACCGATCGATTGGATTTGCAATTAATTCGGGATAACCCGAAAGTGTTCTGGGGATACAGCGATATCACATTTCTCCATACAGCAATCGGACAGTATTCAAATCTCGTCACCTTTCACGGTCCGATGCTCGAGTCATGCGTTGCGAAAGATACGTTCCATGAACTGTCCGCAGCAATGTTCAGGCAGCTGTTCGAACCGATGGAACTTCATTATACGGACGACATTTCGTCGTTGAACGCCCTTGCTGGAGGTAGTGCGCAAGGCGAAATAGTCGGCGGCAATCTATCGTTGCTTGCAGACACAATCGGCACTAAATTCGAGATTGATACGAAGGGCAAGCTACTCCTGATTGAAGATATCGGGGAGGAACCGTACCGGGTCGATTCGATGCTAAACCAGTTGCGTATGGCAGGTAAATTAACAGATGCAGCTGGCATCGTCATCGGAGATTTCTCGGATGCCGAGCCGAAGAAGGAACGGAGGACCTTGTCATTGGATGAGGTGTTCCATCATTATTTGGGCGATTTAGGAAAGCCGGTCGTGGAGGGCTTCAAGATTGGCCACTGCGAGCCGCATTTCGCGATTCCGCTAGGCGTGGAAGGAAGGCTTGACGCCGACCAAAAGACATTGACGATATTACCGGGGGTGGAATGAATGCGTATCCGTTCAATTGAAACTATTCCAGTTGCCGTTCCGCTGACGAAGCCCTTTAAAACTGCGCTGCGAACAGTGACGACAGCATATGCAGTCTATGTGAAAGTGACGAGTGACGACGGACGAACGGGTTGGGGGGAAGCACCTCCGACCCACGTCATCACCGGCGATTCACTCGGAAGCATTACATATGCAATCGAAGAGGTGATTGCTCCGCAGTTAATAGGAGCTGATGTAAGGAATCGCGAGGAAGTGTTCCGCCTGATTAAACGGTCAATCGTCCGCAATACGAGTGCAAAAGCCGCCGTCGACATGGCAATCTATGATCTGATCGGTCAATTTGCCGGTTTGCCGCTCTATCAGCTGCTCGGCGGATTCAGAAACGAAATTGAAACAGACTTTACGGTCAGTGTCAATGACGCGGCTGAAATGGCAGACGATGCGGAACGTTATATTGCAGAAGGCTTCAACGTGTTGAAAGTAAAAGTTGGCATTGGAGACATCAGTGACGATATCGGAAGAATTCGCGCAATCCGAGAAAGAGTCGGGACAGGTCCAAAAATTCGGCTCGATGCGAATCAAGGATGGAGACCGAAAGAAGCTGTCTTTGCGATTGGCAAAATGGAGGATGCAGGTCTCGACATTGAATTGATTGAACAACCTGTAGCCGCGGATGATATCGATGGCCTTGCATATGTGACGAATCATACGTTAACGCCGATCATGGCAGATGAAAGCGTGTTTTCCGCGAAAGACGCTCTCCGCGTTTTGGAGACGCGGGCAGCCGATTTGATAAATATTAAGCTGATGAAATCGGGCGGCATCCATGAAGCGCTGAAGATCAATGCTTTGGCTGAAACGTACGGCGTTGAATGCATGGTCGGCAGCATGATTGAAACAAAGCTCGGTATTACCGCTGCAGCCCATCTGGCGGCGAGTCAGCCGAACATTACGAGATTCGATTTCGATGCGCCGCTTATGCTTGCTGAGGATATTGTTGCTGGCGGTATCGTTTACGATGGCAGAACGATCCGGATGCCGGGCGAACCAGGGCTCGGGTTGGACGCAGCAGGAATGGAACTAATCGGGAAGGGGGCAGGAGAATGACAGAGATGACAGTGAATATGTATGTTTGTGCGGTGCCGGTCGCGACGGTCTGGACTTCGCCCGAATCTGCGCGAGAGTTGGATGCGGACGGTGTTTCCAATCCGCTTCATCTGAATAAATGGCTCGAGAAGCTCGCTTACGAGGAGCGGATCGACCTTTGCAATTCGAATCGTGTGCAGACGCAACTTCTGTATGGAGAGCCGGTCATCGTCGATGAAATTGTTGGTGATTGGGCGAAAGTGATTGCTGTATGGCAGCCGTCGAAGAAGGACGACCGGGGCTATCCGGGATGGGTGCCGGTTGGACAGTTGAAAAAAGCGTCCCCGCTTGAAGAGGCTGGAGGATTCGTCAGAGTTGCGGTAGCAAAATCGCAATTATGGAATCTCGACGGGTCCCCGCTTATGATCGTGCCGTTCAATACGATTTTGCCATTGACCGATGAAAGTGAATCCTACTTTCAAGTGGAAACACCGGACGGAGCAGCATTGGTGCTGAAAACGGACATCGTACGGGCACCTTCCGTCCATCAATTTAAAAAGCGGAACGCTGCTGCCGCAGTCGATGAAGGACTAGCTTATTTGGATCTGCCGTATTTCTGGGGCGGTATGTCATCGTACGGTTTTGATTGCTCAGGCTTCACCTACAATATGTTGAAAGCTTGCGGGCATTTTATCCCGCGGGATGCAGGCGACCAGGCGAAAAGCGGCGAAGAAGTACCGATCGATAAGCCGGAACGGTGGGAAAAAGGTGATTTGCTGTTCTTTGCAAATGACGAAGGGAAAGGCAATGTCCGGCATGTCGGATTTTATTATGGAAATGGGTTGCTTCTGCATTCTCCTTCGACCGGACAATCGGTTGAATTACTGAAGCTTGCGGGTTCAAAACTGGAGCGGGAATTATGCGCGGTGCGCCGCTATGGCAACGAAGAAGGGGGAAACTGAATGGCGCGAGATGTGATTTTATCGGTGAAAGATTTGAAACGGCATTTTGACGTCGGCAAAGGGGCGAAGCTGAAGGCAGTCGATGGCATCAGCTTCGATATTTTCAGAGGGGAGACGTTCGGGCTTGTCGGCGAATCAGGCTGTGGCAAGTCGACTGCGGGTCGGACGATTTTAGGCTTGTACAATAAGACGGACGGCGAGGTGCTATACGAAGGGCAAAGCGTCCATGACATGACCGACAACGAGCGGCAGCGCTTTCTGAAAAAGATGCAGATGATTTTCCAGGATCCGTACGCTTCGTTGAATCCTCGTTCCACTGTATATGAAATTATTGCCGAGCCAATGCAAATTCACGGAATGTACAAGACGCAAGCAGAAATGCGGGCGCGTGTGAATGAATTGCTCGAGGACGTCGGGTTAAACCGAGATCACGCGAACCGGTATCCGCATGAGTTTTCCGGCGGTCAACGGCAACGTATTGGAATTGCCCGATCATTGGCGCTCGATCCGGATTTCATCATCGCGGATGAGCCGATTTCCGCCCTCGATGTATCCGTTCAGGCACAAGTCGTCAAGTTGCTCCAGCGTTTGCAGCGGGAAAAGGGATTGACGTATTTGTTCATTGCTCACGATTTATCGATGGTCAAATATATTTCAAACCGGATCGGCGTCATGTATTTAGGGCATATGGTGGAGCTTACGACGAGCGCGCAGCTTTACGACAAGCCACTTCATCCTTACACAGAAGCACTCCTGTCAGCGATCCCGATTCCAGATCCGGATATCGAGGAATCGCGGGAACGGATTCTTTTGCAAGGGGAACTCCCAAGCCCAATTAATCCGCCATCCGGCTGCGTTTTCCGCACACGCTGTCCGTATGCAATGTCAGTTTGCGGGGAGCTGAAGCCGAAATGGCTTGAAAAAGAAGAAGGGCATTTCGTCGCCTGCCACTTGCATGATGAAGAAGTCATGCAGCGGTCGGATGCGGTGAAAGTGCCGGTAGCATCGTCCTGATTACATCAGGGCGATTTTTTTATTAGTTAAATGCATGAAGTAACATGAACGTGTGCAACAAAAGTCCCGAAATGATCAAAACTACGTTAAATTGCGCCATAACTGACCAAAACTCGCGCAAAACTCAATCAAACTCGCGCATATCTCTCACGAACTCGCGCATATCCTCCTCAATCTCGCGCAAAACTCCAGACAAACCCGACACAGTTTACGGTGAGATGTCTTAATAAGACTTGCTCTAGACACAATCTCCAAATTTTCTCCAGTTTTCGTTAAGGTTGCCAAGTAAATTAGCTTGTCTTATAATAGGGTAGTTGAAATTCCCCATCTCCCTCTAATGACCTGCATCGCGCCAGGTCCCAATCAATCGGACGACTATTGTCCATAATGCACGCTCGTGCACAACACAAGAAATCGAAAAAACTGAATACGACTACCAGACGCGGCAGCAAACCGACCGTAGTTATTTAAAATGTCCAAAAATACTAATTTGGGGGTGTTCTTTGCGTTGGCTAATTATAATTCCCTGATATTTACTGTTTTCTGTTATAGTTGCCAATAAAAATAGCTTATCTTATACTAGAGTCGTTGTAATCCCTCAATTCCCTCAAATACGGCCTGCATCACGCCAGGTCCCAATCATTCGGGCGTCTGCCCATAATAGCATGCTCATGCAACACACTAATGTTTCGAAACAATTGAATAGGAAGTAAAGGCAATACCAAATACTGTCTTTAGATATCTAAAATGTCTGATTAAAAAATCGGGGGTGTTTTTTGTTGAAGCTATCACCAGTTGAACAGGAAAAATTGATGTTACACATGGCAGGAGAGCTTGCGTTAAAGCGAAAGGCTCGTGGGGTGAAGTTGAATTACCCTGAAGCGGTTGCGCTTATTTGTCATTATATTATGGAAGGTGCGCGGGATGGAAAGTCTGTCGGGCAATTGATGAGTGAGGGGAAGCAACTACTTACAGTGGATGATGTAATGGAAGGCGTCGGCGATATGGTAAAAGACGTGCAGATTGAGTGCACATTTCCGGATGGGACGAAACTAGTTACGGTGCATCACCCAATTCAATAACAGAGGGGGTTTTTCGTTTGAAACCAGGAGAAATCAAACCGGCTGAAGGATGGATAGAAATCAATGTTGGGCGTGATGTGAAGACGGTGAAGGTCGCGAATACAGGTGACCGTCCAATCCAAGTCGGGTCTCACTTCCATTTCATTGAAGTGAATAAACATTTAGAATTCGATCGTGAACAGGCGGTCGGAATGCATTTAAATATTCCTTCCGGGACAGCGGTGCGTTTTGAGCCGGGTGAGGAGAAGGAAGTGGAGCTTGTCGAGTTTGGTGGAAGGCGCCATGTTTTCGGCTTGAACAAATTAACGGAAGGTTCCACTCACAAAAAAGAGGAAATTGTAGAGAAGGCATCGGATGGCGGATTTAAAGGAGCTGACAGTTAATTGAGAATTTCACGTGAACAGTACGCGAGGATGTTCGGCCCGACTGTGGGCGACAAGGTCCGTTTAGCGGATACCGATTTATGGATTGAAATAGAAAAGGATTATACGACGTACGGAGATGAGGGAATTTTTGGCGGCGGGAAGTCCCTTCGCGTGTCGATGGGGCAGAACGGTCAAAAGACTTCTGAAGACGGCGTATTGGATACGGTCATTACGAATGCAACGATCATTGATCACACAGGGATCGTAAAGGCTGATATCGGAATCAAAAATGGGAGAATTGTTGGCATCGGTAAGGCGGGGAATCCAAACACGATGGACGGTGTCGATCAGGGAATGATTATCGGTGTCGGCACGGAAGTGTATGGAGGAGAAGGTTTGATTGCGACAGCGGGAGCAATTGACACGCATATTCACCTCATCAGTCCGCAACAAGTGGAGGTAGCGTTGAATGCTGGAACGACTACATTCATCGGCGGCGGGACAGGCCCTGCGGCAGGTTCCACTGCAACGACGGTAACACCTGGAAAATGGCATTTGCATCGGATGCTTCAGCAAATTGAAGACATTCCATTGAATATCGGTATATTCGGGAAGGGAAGCGCGGCTTTCCCGGAGCCGATTGTTGAGCAGGTACGGGCTGGCGCAATCGGCATGAAAATCCATGAGGACTGGGGAGCGACCCCGTCTGCACTGGATCTAAGCTTGACGGTGGCGGATGAATATGACATCCAAATTGCCTTGCACTCGGATACATTGAATGAGGCTGGTTTCGTCGAAGATACGATCAATGCGATTAATGGACGCGTCATCCACGTCTTCCATACAGAGGGAGCTGGCGGGGGACACGCGCCCGACCAGTTGAAAATGGCGGCATTGCCGAATGTATTGCCAGCGTCGACGAACCCGACGAAGCCGTTTACAGTCAATACGATTGATGAGCATATGGACATGCTTATGGTATGCCACCATTTGAAACGTGATTCGGCGGAAGACATCGCTTTCGCGGATTCCCGTATCCGTCCTGAGACAATTGCGGCAGAGGACATTATGCAGGATATGGGGATTTTGAGCATCATGTCATCCGACTCCCAGGCGATGGGCCGGGTTGGCGAAGTGGCGATCCGGACGTGGCAGACGGCGGATAAGATGAAAAAGCAGCGTGGTCCGCTTCCGCAAGACGAAGGGAAGGACAATGATAATTATCGCGTCAAACGCTATATCGCAAAATATACGATCAATCCAGCCATTGCCCAAGGGATCTCGCATGAAGTCGGCTCGATCGAGGAAGGGAAATTGGCGGATATCGTATTATGGGAACCTGCATTTTTCGGAGTGAAGGCGCAAGTCGTCATTAAAGGTGGTATCGCCGTCTATGCGGCGACAGGAGATCCAAATGCTTCAATTCCAACACCGCAGCCGTTAATGGGTCGCAAGATGTACGGATATCATGGGCAAGGACCGCAAAATTCGTCAATGACATTCCTGCCGAAAATTGCAGTGGAGGAAGGCCTTCCGGAACATCTTGGACTGAAAAAGCTGATCGGAACAGTCCAAAATTGCCGTAACGTATCCAAAGCGGATATGAAGCATAATAGTGAAATGCCGGTAATCGACGTCGATCCGGAAACGTATGAAGTAAAAATTGACGGGGAGCTTGCAACATGTGAACCAGTCGACGTACTTCCTATGGCACAAAGGTACTTCTTGTTTTAATTCTCGATTCTTACTTTTAGGTAAATTGTTGATTGTAGTGTAAGGCGGCGACTCCTGGGGGATTAGCGAACGCCGTTACGAAGAACGGCGTTTGCGAGCAAAAGCGATAGCGTTGCGAGCACAAATTTTTGCTCTAGCCGTTACGAAGAACGGCGTTTGCGAGCAAAAGCGTAGCGTTGCGAGCAGGAATGGCAGAATGGATGCCTTAATTTCTGCAAAAATCGCAGAAATACGGCAAATCGAACCCTTCGCCGTTCGATTGGCTCACCGCCCGCCCCCCGGAAAGCGTCCGCCTGAAACGGAAATCAACGTTGTGAGTTTTACACTTTTATAAAACCGTAGTCATTGCAAAGAAGGAGAATGCAAGATGCTAATAGAAAAAATCATACGCAATATCGGTGATACAGAAGAAATTCCAGGAAAGCGCATCGAATGGGTCGAGCTGGAATGGGAAGAGTTGAGCAAGCGGATTCTACGTACGGAGACGACGAATGGTACAGATATCGCTTTGCGCATTAATCAAGAAGAACCGTTGAAATACGGCGATGTGCTATTCGAAGATGACGAACGCTGCATCGTGATTCGGACGAAAATGGAATCGGTCATCGTCATTCGGCCGAAAGATATGGTCGAAATGGGCAAAGCTGCGTTTGAGCTTGGCAACCGCCATACACCTGCATTGATCGAAAAAGACGAGATTGTCGTCCGCGCCGACCACACGTTAGCGCCATTATTGGATGAGGTGGGTGTAGCGTATGAAACAACCGAACGACGATTCAAGCAACCTTTCAAATACCGTGGCCATTCCCACTGATCTCCAGTTTTTGCGGTTGCTTCAAATCCATGATTCAGCATTCCCAATCGGATCATATACGCAATCATACGGAATGGAGACGTATATCCAAGAGGATTTACTCCGGACGAAGGAGGAGCTGATCGCTTTTTGTACGACGTTTCTCCATCACAATCTCGTATTTGGCGATGCGATTCTCATCCAAGAAGCACATGAAGCGGCAAGGAATCGAGATGTCGATCGTCTTCTGCATTTGGAAAATCTTTGCGGAGCCATCAAGCTTGCAAAAGAATCCCGTGACGCGAGCATCAACTTGGGGAGGCAGTTCATTCGGACAGTTTCACCACTCGTCGAGGATTCTTATTTTGACGACTGGAAAAATCGAATCAGTGCGAATGAAATTAAAGGGCATTATGCCATACTGTACGGCATATATTGTGCCGTCAGTGATATCGATGCGCATTATGCGGTTCTATCGTATTTATTCTCGTCGATAAATGGGCTTATCCAAAACGCAGTGCGTGCTGTCCCGTTTGGACAAAATACAGGTGTGCAGGCCATGCATGAACTGGCGGCAGAGGTTGTTGCAGCTGCCGGGCTAGTTGCCGAATTGACTGAAGAAGACATTAGCAACAATGCGCTTGGCATCGAGCTCGCATCGATGAAGCATGAGTATCTTTATTCAAGATTATTTATTTCATGACAGGAGGCGTTTCTATATATGAAACCAGTACGTATCGGAATCGGGGGTCCTGTTGGATCGGGCAAAACATCGCTCGTCGACGCACTAACCCGCGCAATGCACGAAGATTACAATGTTGCAGTGATAACGAATGATATCTATACACGCGAGGATGCTCAATTCCTAATGAATCACGGTGTGTTGAATGAAAATAGGATTCTCGGGGTGGAGACTGGCGGGTGCCCGCATACGGCAATTCGTGAAGACGCTTCCATGAACTTCGCTGCAATCGATGAGTTGAAGGAACGTTTCAATGATCTTGACATCGTTTTCGTCGAAAGCGGCGGGGACAATCTATCAGCTACGTTTAGCCCAGAGCTTGTGGACGGATATATATATGTAATCGATGTAGCAGAAGGTCAGGATATTCCAAGGAAAGGCGGTCCTGCTTTAACAAGATCAGATCTTTTATTGGTCAATAAAACAGATCTCGCTCCGCATGTCGGCGTCGATCTTGAATTGTACAAGAGTGACGTAGAGAAGATGAGAGGCGGCCGCCCTTACGTCTTTGCGGATGTCCGGACACGGAAAAATGTCGATCAGATCGTTAATTGGATTAAACACAGTATGTTGCTTGAAGGCGCAGGGACAGCGAGTGCCGGTGAGTAAAGTGGCCCGAAGACACCATAATGGAAAGCTGGATATGGTGTTTGAACCGAGAAGAGGTTATACCCGGATGCCGCATGTATTCCAGCAACCTCCGTTGAAGGCGAGCCGAGAGCTGTACGAAGGGGACAACCCTACGGCGACCGTGTTTATTATGGAATCGTCAGGGGGCATGGTGGCAGGGGACCGAAATGATATATCGATCCGTCTGTTACCAGGAAGCAAGGCGAGGATTATCCAGCAATCTGCCTTGAAAGTATACCGATCGCATACAGGTGAAACATGTGTCCAATCGATTGACGTGGAGCTTGCGGAAGATTCGCGTCTTGAATGGATGCCTGAAGTGATTATCCCATTCGCGGACTCCAAATTCCAAATGGAAACAACGATTCGCCTTGAGAAGGACGCAACGTTACTTTGGGGTGAAATTATCGCTCCAGGTCGAGAGATGCGTGGGGAAGTATTCGATTTCTCTTCATTAAAATCAATGATGAAGATTTACGTCGAAGGGGAGCTGCTCGCTTTTGACAGTCTTCACTTTGTCCCAGAAAATCTGCATCTCCATAAAATTGGTTTACTTGAAGAGGCGTTGTATGTCGGCTCCATTTGGCTCGTTTCAGAACAAGTTGACGACATCAATCTGCGAGTGATTCAGGAAGCGATGAATGTTGGTGACGGATTACGGGCAGGCATCACAAGACTTGCGGGGAATGCGGTACATTGCAGAATTCTCGGTGTGAATCAATGGAGACTGCAGCAGGAAATGAAGCGCGTGTTTGCCGAGCTATCGGCAATCGTATGAAAGTGCGGAGGAAACGATGAATAAACGAAAAATAATGATCGTCCTAATTGGAATGCTACTACTCGTTGCAGTCGCAGGATGTGGAAAAAAAGAAGCGTCGGTCGTGAAAGATAATACCCTAATCTATGCTTCTGAATCTGAGTTTAATGGACTGAACCCGATTCTTGAGGAGACGAATGTAGACGCGCTTCTGTTCCGAGGACTTTTCCGTTTTGATGAAAACAATGAACCTAAAACAGATATTGCAGAGTCATACAGCATTTCGGATGACCAATTGACGTATACATTCAAGTTAAGGGAGGACGTGCAGTTTCATGACGGTGAACCGCTTACTGCTGAAGATGTCATCTTTACAATTGAAAGTGTGTTAGATGACAAGAATGCTTCGTTCCTGAAGTCCGATTTCATAGAAGTAGAGTCGCTGATAAAAATCGATGACTACAAATTCGAACTGAAATTGAAGCGTCCTTTCACCCCGATCCTTGATAAACTGACATTGCCGATTTTGCCGAAGCATGCGTTTGACGGCGTAGATATGCGGACGGCGGAGTTCAATAGCCATCCGATCGGTGCAGGACCTTATCAGTTCGATCGCTGGGACCGCGGCAACAGCTTGACGTTAAAAGCGTATGAGCAGTTCCATGGTACAAAGCCATCTATTGAGAAAGTCATTTTCAAATTTATTCCCGACAGCAATGTACGGGCGCTGCAGCTCGCTTCGGGAGAAGTCGATATCGCCTTGCTCGATCCAGTGCAAGTCGGTGAATTGGAAAAGCGGAATCATCTGGAAATCTACAATGTCGATACTGCAGATTACCGAGGAATCCTATTCAATATGCAAAACGATTTATGGCAAGATGTCCGGGTACGACAGGCATTCAGCTTTGCCATCGATCGGGCCCGAATTGTGAAAGGTATTTTGAAAGGGTACGGGGAAGAGGCTTTTTCGCCGTTGCAAAAGCATGCCTTTCATAATGAAAACATTGAGATGTATAGCTACGATGTCGAACATGCCGAGCAGTTGTTGAATGAAGCAGGTTGGGAAAAATCTAACGACGGCTTCCGTTACAAGGATGGCCGAAAGTTGAGCTTCACGATTACAGCACCTGCGTCAGACGCAGTCCGTGTCAATATGGCGAATTATGTCGCAGAAGGCTTCAAATCGATCGGTGCGGATGTCGATGTGGCGGCGCTTGATTGGAGTGCAATTACGATTGAAGAGACAGACGCATTCATGATCGGTTGGGGCAGTCCGTATGACGCGGACCATCATACGTATAGCTTATTCCATTCTTCGGAATCGAGCTTGACGGGTTTCGGTTATAATTACGGAAATTATTCGAATGAACAAGTGGATGTATTGCTTGAAAAAGGTCGTTTATCAATGGATGAGGATGAGCGGAAGGCAAGCTATATGACATTTCAAGAGGAGCTTGCAGATGATCCTGCATTCGCATTTATTGCTTACGTCAATGCAGTTTATGGCATTCACGGAAATATCGAAGGCGTGAAGGAGCGTACACTTGGTCATCACGGCTCCGGTTTCCTTTGGAATGTCGAGGAGTGGAAGTGGAATGACCGTTAAATGGGTTGGGAAGCGCATGATGTTGGGGATTCTTGTCCTTTTCATCGTGAGCTTCCTCTCTTTTTTCATTATGCATGCGGGACCGGGAAGCTCTGCGACGGCTTATTACGGAGGCAATGCCCAAACGTTGACTGCCGCAGAAAAAGAGCGGATCAGCAAGGCCTTTGCGCTCGATCGCCCAATGATTGTCCAATATGGAGCCTGGTTGAAGGAGACGGTGACAGGGAATCTCGGCATGTCTGCTAGTGTTGGCCGTCCTGTCGCTACGATTCTTTCAGAGAGGCTGCCGAATACGCTATTGTTGTTCGGCACCTCAATGTTGTTCATTATTCTCGGGTCCATCTGGCTTGGGATGGCGGCTGGGATGAAACCGGGTTCGCTGCTCGACAGGGGGTTGTCGACATTCAGCATTGCTTCCTCTTCCATTCCGGCGTTTTGGGTCGGGATTTTATTCATTTATGTATTCGCTGTCACCCTTGGTGTTTTGCCATCGTCCGGAACGAGGAGCCTAAGTGGAGATGGGGGTTTTGTCGATAAAATAAAGCATCTGATTATGCCGGCATCGGTTGTCGTGTTGACGCATGTCGGCCTTTACGCGCGCATCCTCCAAGATAGTGTCAAATCCGAAATGAGAAGCTATTATGTGATGGTGGCAAGGGCGAACGGGGTGGAGGAGCTAGAAATTAGGCGGGGCGTTCTGTGTAAAGCCTTCATCCCTTATTTGAACTACCTTGGTATTACAATTCCATCTTTTTTTGGCGGTTCCGTCATCGTTGAGTCGTTATTTTCCTGGGCGGGCCTCGGCCAATTGCTCGTGAAGTCCGTCATGGTAAAGGACTATCCGCTGCTCATGGGTGGGATTATGCTGACAGGTCTCATTGTCGTCATCACCCTATTTGTCATTGATGTGCTTATGTACATCCTTGACCCGAAGCTTCGGAGAGGGGAGTTGAGCGGATGAAAACGAGGAAGAATCTTGTCTTCTGGTGCTCGCTTCTTGGTCTTACTCTCGTCTTGACATTGTTTTCCGATGTACTAGCCACTCACCCCGTGAATGAAATGGATTTGGACGCGGTTTATGCACCTCCTGGCGAAGGGCATCTGTTAGGGACGGACCATCTTGGACGGGATGTCTTTTCGCGTTTATTGCAAGGCGGAAAGGTGACGTTGACAGTCGCTGGATTGTCGGTCGCATTGTCATTTGCAATAGGCGTTATTTACGGAGGAATTAGCGGGTATGTCGGAGGATGGACCGACTCCGTCATGATGCGGATTTTGGAAGCCCTTATTTCTATCCCTTCTCTCATCTTCGTCTTGGCGTTTCAAGCGATTATGCAAGGCGGGATGTGGGGGATGACGGTCATTATCGGCATGACGGGTTGGTTTACGACCGCCCGGATTGTCCGCTCGGAATTCATCCGACTGAAAGATGCGGAATATGTAAAGATGGCGAAAATGTTCGGAACCCCGGCCTGGAAGATTATTACGGGGCATCTGTTGCGCAATAGCATGGCGCCGTTGTTCGTCGTGACGATCTACAATTTGGCAGGGGCCGTGTTCATCGAAGTGTCCCTCAGTTTTCTCGGCATTGGCATTCCTCCTTCGGTTCCATCCTGGGGGAATATGCTGTACAATGCGCAAAACGATATATTGATCGGTGCCTGGTGGATCGGCTTGTTTCCTGGAATGCTGATCTTTCTGACGATCCTTTCCATTAACTTTATTGGTGAAGCGATGAAGGATTCGGGAAGGGGGCGGTTCCATGCTTGAGGTGAAGGAATTAACGATTGTTGTCAATGGAGCGACTGTCGTGAATAGGAGCTCGTTTTTCATTCCGAATGGGAAAATCACAGCAATGATCGGTGAAAGCGGCAGTGGAAAAAGTATGACGGTTGCGGCGTTGTTAAAAATATTGCCTGCAGGTGCAAATACCTCTGGTGAAATACGTTATAAAAGCGCTAATTTGCTGGAGGCAACGAAGGAAGAAGTAACAGCTATACGAAAGAATGAGTTTTTCACAATTTTTCAGGACGCGATGAACAGTTTTAATCCAAGCATAAAAATGGACCGGCAGCTATATGCGTTTTCCGCAGGAAGGATCGGCGAAGATCATACTACCTACCGGAAAAAGATGAAGGATATTCTAGGGAAGCTGGGTTTGTCCGCTGACATTTTGGACCGATATCCATTTGAATTATCGGGTGGCATGCTGCAACGGTGCATGATTGCGTGCGCTTTGTATGTCAAACCGGCCTTGCTGATCGCGGATGAACCGACATCAGCGCTCGATAAAGTCGTTCAGAAGGAATTTTTGAAATGGCTCCGGTTGTTGAATGAAAACGGAACGACGGTTCTTCTCATCACACACGATTTGGATGTTGTGACGGGTTTGGCTGATGAAATGATCGTCATGCAAAAAGGTGAAATCGTAGAGACGGGTACAGTCTCGGAAATCTTTTCACGACCAACGCATGACTATACAAAGCGGTTGCTGGACAGCCGATTTTAAAGGAAGGAGGCGTGGGCCTTGCTACAGGTAGAACATCTTTCAAAAAGCTATGGCAAGGGGAAACGAAGAAAACCTGTATTGCATGATATTAATTTGACGGTCGGGAAAGGCGAGCTCGTCGGAATCGTCGGTGAAAGTGGCAGCGGGAAAAGTACGTTGGCACGCCTCATCATGCAGTTGGAACCTGTGGATGAAGGAAAGATTTCATTCTTGGGTTCAGATAACTTCTATGCCTCCAACCAAATCGTCTTCCAAAATGCAACCGCCGCATTGAATCCTTCGTGGACGGTCCGCAATATCCTTAGGGAGCCACTTCGGATGATGAAAAGGAATCGTGATGCCTATATAAGTACGATGCTCGGAAAGGTTGGTTTGGAAGAAAAACACTTGGATCGGCGCCCTTCGGAATTAAGCGGCGGTGAACGGCAAAGGGTGAATTTGCTGCGCTCGATGCTTGTAGAGCCGAAGCTATTAATTTGCGATGAAATTGTGTCGAATCTTGACCGTTTGATTCAAAAAGAGATCGTTGAGCTGATTCGACAATTGAACCGGGAGACGGGCATGGCGATTTTGTTCATTTCTCATGATCTCAAAATCGTTCAGCATTTATGCGACCGTGTGTATGTGATGGAAGGCGGGAGGATTGTGGAGGAAAGCGTGAAAAGGGATGGCGGTTTTTCATTCACGCACCCGTATTCTTTGTTGCTGTTCGAGTGAGGCTGTTCAACTTTTTCGGTAGTGGGTATACTGGATGGTGAATTGAAAGGGAGATGACGAAAATGGAACAACGACCGATGAGCTATTCACGGACAATCGTTACGAAGCTTGTATTACCGCCGGACACGAACCATATGCAAACAATTTTTGGTGGAAAGGTACTGGCGTACATAGATGAAATTGCTGCGATTGCGGCGATGAAGCATTCCAATAGGGCCGCTGCTGTCACGGCCTCCATCGATTCGGTTGACTTCTTGTCTTCCGCAAAAGTCGGGGACGTGCTCGAACTTGAGGCAGTCGTCAGTTCGACAGGCCGCACGTCGATGGAAGTATTCGTCACGGTGCATTCCAGGGATTTGGTGACAGGAGCAACAAAGCTGACAACGGAATCATTTTTGACGATGGTCGCCATGGATGAAAACAACAAACCGACCCCGGTTCCGGGCATCTATCCGGAAACCGAAGCAGAAAAACGGTTATTTGAAACGGGTCCCGCACGCAGAGAGCACCGGAAGCTGCGAAGGGAAATTAAACATTGAGGAAGTCGCCTTTCTATAGGCGGCTTTTTTGTATGGTGATATCTGCACGCGGGAGTCTCGCTGTCTATGGATTTTTACCGTTGCGAGGAGTGGTTTTGACAAATTAGAGCCTTTAATTATTGAGATTGTGCGGTATTGCGCGAGTTTAGGCGAGTTATGAGCAAGTTTTATGGTCAAATGCGCGAGTTGGGAGTCGATATGCGCGAGTTTACATGAGTTATGCGCGATTTTGTACAAGTTATGCTCATTTCGGGACTTTGGACTCAGTGAATCGCAGCTCTCCACTGAAACCTAAACTGACATTTTCCGTATATAAGGAAAGGAGTGAGGACGATGAGAGCGGATATCCATGAACGGCAAATGGAGTTGACGATGCTCCGGAATGAGCGAAATCGAGTGAAGCGCAGGCTTGATGGTGCGGAGGCACAATACAAGGAAGCAGTCCAATTGCGTGATCGGCTGCATCGGCAACTAACAAAGGAACAGCAGGATGTAGTGAAGCTGGGAAAATTTTCATTCATGAATAAAATTAAAGAGTGGACGGGCAAATGGGATGAACAGATGGAAAAGGAGATTAATGAAGTCGCAGAAGCCGAGCTGAAATACAATGAAGCCGAAAAGACAGTGACGGATTTAGAAGCTGAAGTCAGGCGGCTACGCGAGCAAATGAATCGTGAGGATTTCCTTTATATTGATGAGGATTGGGCGGACTTTTTAAAAGAGAAAGAGGCATGGATTCGGCAAAACGATACAGTCGCAAATGGGACGCTGCAGAAAATTGCTGATGACCGTGTGCGGGTCCGTTCGTTAATGAGAGAAATTGATGAAGCCTATGAGGCAGGTGAGAAAGCAAAACGTGCTCTTGACGCTGCGCTCGATAAGTTAGGCAATGCGGAAGGGCTGTCGATGTGGGATACGTTTTTAGGCGGCGGCCTCATCGTTTCTGCGATGAAGTATTCGGAAATGAACAGCTCGGATGATCTTGTACACCGCGCACAGCGGGCTCTCCGCCATTATGAGACGGAATTGATGGACGTCCAAAACGCCGCAACGGAATCGTTCAAGGTGAACCAAAATGACATTTTCACATTTACGGACATTTTCTTTGATAACATTTTCTCCGACTGGGCGGTGCATTCGCGGATTACGGACGCGAAAAGCAAGCTAAACTCCGTGCTCCAAGATGTCCGCCGCGTGCAGGACCAGTTGCGGCGGAAACGTAATGAAGCGATGGAAGAGTTAAATCGTCTGGATCAGCAGGAGAAGGATATTATCGTGTCTTAATGAAACTCCAAAAACTCAATACGGTTGCCGAACGGGTCGTGTGTGAAGAAGCGGGCACGGCCTTCGATCGGCGGTTCTTCTGAAATTTCGTATCCTGCTGTTTCTAAACGGGATTTCAGTTGGTCAAGCGCATGTACGGTGAAGCCGGGATGCGCTTTTTTGGCGGGTGTAAAATCAGCTTGGATGCCAATATGGACTTCTTGGTTGCAGCATTTGAACCAGCAACCGCCGCGTCCTTGCAAGTTTTCAGGCTTCGGGATTTCTTCCATACCAAGCAGTTGACCGTAAAATTCACGTGCCTGTTCTTCCGAATGAGGAGGTGCCGCGATTTGGATATGGTCGATACCGGTGAGAAATTGAGTCATCGTCATTCGCCCCTTTTGTCGTTGTATCTCCAGTGTAAATGATGTGGATAGGAGAGGCTATGACGGGAAATGAAACGTTATGTATAAGTATTAGTTATAATGGATTCATTTTTCAATAAGCGTCATAGTGCAAGTTGATCCACTCAATTCCTTTGCTGAAGCTTATCTATTGAATCGGGGAAATTATCTATTGAATGGAAGAAGTTATCTATCGAATCCAGAGAGTTATCTATTGAATAAGAGGAGTTATCTATTGAATAAAAGAGAATATCACCAAACAGGGACTTTAGATTCATTTCAAATTAATCACTCAAATCACTTTACACTTTCCGAGATTATAGTGTACTATGTAACTAATACACCGGTACAGAAGGAGATAGACATATGAAACAGTGGAATGGTTTATTGCGGAAGGAATGGATCCAGTGGAGATGGATGTTACTGGTGCTGGCGATTCTATTGGTGACAGGGTTGTTCGTTCTACCGTCTGTTGCCAAAGTGTTTGCAGTGAATGCCTTTTCTGTTTTTGAGGCTACGATGGTCCTTTGCTTTTTGGTGGCGGGTTTCAGTGCGTTAGTGCCTGTCATTTCATTAGCGACAATGGTCAATCGCGATTTAAAACACCCGGATTTGTGGCTGCATTCGACGGCATCTACGACAAAGCTTGTTGGAGCAAAAATGACGATGGCTGCACTTATTGGAGTTGGAAGTTTGCTCATTCCGACGGCTGTTCTCGCCATTCGTTATGCAATCAGTGATGTATCAATCATAACGTTCGACGAACTATTCTTTTTCGGGAGTTTGTTCATCACCTTTATTTTCTTTGCGTCGCTCATGTACATGGTCATCGGCTTTTTCTTCCTCGTTATCGATCAACTGCTAAAACGGTTTGTTAATAGCTTTTCCATTGCGATTACACTCGTTCTATTCATCCTATCGATCAGAGTGTATGGGGAAGTTGTAAATTCCAGCTTTTACGAGAAGCTTAGCAAATTCGGCAAAATCGATCTGATGGCGATTAAAAACCCGACGCTCGAAATCGGGTACGGCTTCTTCGCCTATACCGAAACGGTTCTATATGCAGGTGATTTATTATGGGCGGTACTCTTTACAGTTGGGTTATTCCTGGGAGGAATTAGCATATTCGATAAGCAGGTGAGGTTATGAATAGGTGGAGCGGTTTATTCAAAAAAGAATGGATGCTTATGCGAATGTCGATGATTTTCTTTACCTTTAGCTTTATCGTAATTGCAGTGTCGAGTTTCGCACCGGCTGCAGTTGGTGGCATTGTTGAATCAGATGAGCTTACTAATATGTTTTCAACGATGCATATTTTTATCGGAGCAGCGCTTTTCCTTCAAAGTCTCCATACAGATATGAAGGAGCCTGATCTATGGCTACATTCGCCCGCTTCGATTGCACAGCTCTTAGGTGTCAAGGTAATAGCAGCGGTTATCTTGATAGCTGGATCCTTTCTAATTTGGACCGGTATAGCGATAATTGCATATTTCATCGGTGGAATTGTAGGTATCGTCCCCGATTTGGCAATACTAGTAAAAGTGCTCGTCAATACTATATTCATGATGTCTGTCAGCTTATTAATTTGGGTGATTTATAAGATGTTGGCAGTGAGGGTTCGCTTGTTGGCAGGGGTTGTTATGCTGTTGCTTATTTTTGTAGGATTTACCGTATGGGGTGTTATGGAGTTTGTCTGGAAGATCTCTGGATCCTTTACCGGCACATCACTGTACATTATTGTTGCAATTGTCTTATTTACAGGCGGAGCAACTTTGCTCGAAAAGAAAGTGAGGTACTGACGATGAGCATTGATTTTTCACCTGATAAGCCGATCTACCAGCAGCTCATCGACCGGATTCTAGGAGATATTATGCGAGGCACACTTGGGGTGGGGGAGAAGTTGCCGTCCGTCCGTGAGTATGCAGTGGAAGTTGGCGTCAATGCCAATACGATGCAACGCGTATATAAGGAGTTGGAGCAAATGGAGATCACCGAGACGAGAAGGGGGCAAGGATCGTTCGTGACGGAGGATCAGGAAAAGATCACGGCCCTTCGGAATGAAATGAAGGAACAGCTTGTGACGACATTCCTTCAAAATGTTGCGGCTTTCGGATTTACGACGGATGAAATTATAAAGAGCTTGCAGGAACGAGGTGGCGAGAATGATTGAATTAAAACAGATCGTAAAGAAATATGGCAGTAAACGGGCATTGCAAGATGTGACATTGACGATTCCACGTGGAAAAGTGATCGGCCTTGTCGGGGAAAACGGCAGTGGGAAATCAACGATGCTGAAGCTGATGGCCGGGCTCTCACTACCGAATTCAGGGAGCGCAACGTTTGACGGGCAGCCGATCACCCGCAGGATTGCTTCGCGTATTGCGTATATGTCCGACACGGATGCCTTCTATCTGTATTTTACGGTACAGCAGCTTATCGATTTCTATGCATCCCAGTTCGAAGATTTTGACGTAGTGAAGGCGAAAGAAATCCTTCAGTTTTTGAATGTATCGCTTGATTCCAAAATGAAAAATCTGTCGAAAGGGAACCGGGGACGTGTGAAAATTGCGGTGACGCTTGCGCGGGAGGCGGACGTGTATTTGCTTGATGAACCGTTTTCCGGACTTGACCCGATGGTTCGTGATGATATTGGGAAAGGACTTATCCGCTTTACCGATACAGAACGACAGACGATTATAATGTCAACACATGAGATCCGGGAAGTTGAGCCGCTGCTTGATGAAATCATCGTCATGCGCGGGGGGAGAGTCATTGCCCAAGAGGCAGTCGACGAAATACGTGATTTTTACGGAGTTGACGCAACGAGTTGGATGGTTTCGCTATTCAAATGAATTCAGCAGAAGTCCCTCACTTCTATATGCGGTGGGATGAATGCTTATATTCTTAAATTCTGTCGGGTTCAAATCGCGCTGAATTCATTTGAGCCTCCGGCGGATGCCACAGATTTTCAAAGGAGCTTTTCGAGCTAGCTCGAAAAATCTGGACGCAAGTACGCGAAAGCGTACTTGATCAATCAGCAACTAAAAAGGGAGTTGGAGACATGAAACCGGTAGTAGAATTGAAGGGGTTATCGAAAACGATTAAAAACAAGAAAATCATCGATAATCTGAGTTTGTCGTTGTATCCTGGGCAGATCACGGGCTTCCTCGGTCCGAACGGGGCGGGGAAAACGACGACGATCCGGATGATGGTCGGACTGATGAAGCAGACGGGTGGCGACATTGTCATCGATGGGGTGTCACTGCGCGAGAACTTCGAGGAAGGTCTATCGAAAGTCGGCGTCATCGTTGAAAACCCGGAAATGTATAAGTTCATGTCGGGCTATAAAAACTTGCTGCATTTTGCAAGAATGCACAATGGCGTAACGAAGGAACGGATTGACGAAGTTGTCCGTCAAGTCGGTATGCAAAACCGCATCCATGAAAAAGTCGGGTCCTATTCACTCGGGATGCGTCAGCGTCTCGGGCTTGCACAGGCGTTATTGCACAATCCGAAGTTCTTGATCTTGGATGAACCGACAAATGGACTCGATCCCGCTGGAATCCGTGAATTCCGTCAATACTTGCGAAAAATTGCTGAGGCAGAAGGGGTGTCCGTCTTCGTTTCAAGCCATATGCTGTCAGAAATCGAGCTCATGTGCGACCGGATTGCGATTATCCAGAACGGAAAGCTCATTGACATACGCGAAATGTCAGAAACGCGGGAATCGTTCTATTATATTGAAGCAACTCCAACGGAAAAGGCGAAGCAGTTGCTTGTAGACGGAGGATTTACGGTGGATACGCTCAATGGCGGTCTTCTCGTGAATGCTGAGCAGCACCAAATTCCAGGGTTAGTCGAGTCGTTTATTGCCGAGGGGTTAGAAGTGTATGCGGTTCAACCGCATAAGAAAACATTGGAGGATGAATTCCTAGAGATGACTGGAGGTGGCCAAATTGCTGAAGCTTATTCAAAATGAATGGATGAAATTGTGGCATAAAAAAGGAACGTGGGTCATGGTCGCGATACTGATCGTGCTCACTGCAGGAATGATTAGCTTAACAAAATGGATTGATATACAAAATACGAAACATGCCGCGGAGAATCCACCCAGCTGGCAGGAAGGAGTACAAGGGGAACTGGCCTCGATTCAAATGCGTCTTGCCGACGATTCATTGACAAAAGCCCAGCGCAAAAAGCTTGAAGGTGAAGAGAAAGTTGCTGAATACCGGCTTGCGAACGAAATTGAACCAGAGTATAGTTACAGCCGGGAGGCCATGATCAAGGATCCTTCGGGCCTAGGCGGAACGGTCTTGCTGTTGACGGTCATTGTCGCGGCAGGGATTGTCGCTTCCGAGTTTTCTCAAGGGACGATCAAAATGTTGCTGACACGCCCAGTGAAACGTTGGAAAATCCTGACGTCCAAATTTCTCACAGTCAATCTGTTCGGCATTTTCCTTATGCTAATCGGCTATGCCGTCTTGATCCTAATGGTTAGCCTATTATTCAAGTCGGGGACGGGCCAGGATCTTGTGTGGAACGGTAAGGAAGTAGTGGAAGCATCTGTCTGGGGTGAGAGCCTATATATGTTGCTGTTGTCATTCGGAAACGTGTTTATAACCGCGACATTCGCTTTCACAATTGGCAGCGTCTTCCGTTCTAGCTCGCTTGCAATCGGTCTTTCACTGTTCATTTATTTCTCAGGATCGATGATTAGTGCCTTGCTTTCGAAATATGAAATTGCAAAATACTTGTTGTTTACGCATATGGACTTGACGCAATTCGAAACGGGATATATGTTGGTGGAAGACATAACGATGCCGTTCTCGCTAGCCGTCCTTGCCGTTTATATTGTCGCGTTCCTTGTTATTAGCTATACGACATTCGTAAAACGTGATGTTACGGCTTAATTGATAGGTCCAATCAAATATAGATTTCTCGATTTGCCCAACACCGCCTTGTAACGAGTCGGTGTTTTTTAGTGCTTTCGAATTAAATATTTTCCAAGTTAGGGGTGAATAGATAGAGGTAATGATGCGAAAACCGTCGATTCCTATCGAATTTTTCCCAATTTCCTAAAGTCAGAATGTTTGCTACAGTAAAAGTAGCAACAATGAATCTATTAGGAAAAGAGGACAATGAATGAAGAGACCATTGAAAGTGCTCGCCGCTATTGCCATTACGGCTTCGATGCTGATGCCTACGAGTGCTGTGTCTGCACAGGACGGCCTCCGGGACTTCAAAGAGGACCGGCTGAAACAAAGGGGCGAAACGTTCCGAGTGCTCATCACAGCAACAAGTGACCAGCAACTGCAGCAACTTCAACAAAGCTACGAGCTGCGCAATGAATTCGACGGCCATTCCTACACGACGGACGTGACAGCGAAAGAGTTTACGGCTTTGCAAAATATGCCGAATATCACTGTCGAAAAAGTGGATATCCTCTCGATTCAGATTGACCCTACATCAGTGGAAGTGAATGATGAAATGGATGCAGCAGCTGCTAGCCAATCCGTTCCTTGGGGTATTAAAGCAATTTATAATGACAATAATTTAACTTATACGACGGGCGGCTCAAACGTGAGGATCGCCATTCTCGATACAGGTGTCAATGTGAACCATAACGACCTCTATTACAACGCAGAACAATGTAAAGACTTCACACAAACTTCGCCGCTTGTGAACAATAGCTGCACCGACCGTAATGGGCATGGTACCCATGTTGCGGGGACTGCACTAGGCGAAGGTGGAGACGATCGAAGAGGCGTCTACGGAGTAGCCCCAAATGCGAAACTTTGGGCATATAAAGTATTGAACGATTCCGGAAGCGGCTATGCGGACGATATTGCGAATGCAATCCGCCACGCCGCAGACCAAGCATATGCGCAGCGTGTAAAAGTTGTTATTAACATGTCGCTCGGTTCAAACGGTGAAAGCTCCTTAATTACGAATGCAGTCAACTATGCATATGATCGCGGCGCGCTAATCGTAGCAGCTGCTGGAAACGATGGTTACTCCCCCGGTTCGATCGATTATCCAGCAGCCTTGCCTTCAGCAATTGCAGTCGCAAATCTCGAAAGTCGGTTGGAAAACGGCACATACCGTGTCGCCAATTCGTCATCCCGTGGTCATTCCAGAACAGCTGGAGACTATACCATTCAAACAGGAGATGTTGAGCTGTCAGCACCTGGCACATCGATCTTCTCGACTTGGTACAACGGTGGGTATGCAACAATTAGCGGTACATCGATGGCAACACCGCATGTGGCAGGACTGGCAGCGAAGGTTTGGGCGGAAAATCCCAGTTTCACAAACGTTCAACTTCGCACCAACTTGCAAAATCGTGCGAAATCATATGATATCCTCGGTGGTTATCACGCCGGACGAGGAGATGACATTGCATCCGGATTCGGATTTGCAAGAGTTCGTTAAATTAGCCTCCTAATGAAAATCCCATACATTAGGCCGAAAACAGTCCCATACTCCCCTGGGACTGTTTTCTCATGTATTCATAAAAAGGTAATGATATGTTTGAATAATAAGACAGTAAAGGGGGGCTAATGTTGAATATCGGATCCATTCTCAAATACTACCGAATGAAAAACAATCTGACACAGGCAGAGCTCAGTGAAGGCATCTGCTCCATCTCCCATTTAAGTAAAATTGAGTCGAATAAGTACGTTCCCCACATTGAAACGATTAACGAACTGTTCAATCGAATGAATATTGAATGGGAACAAGAGGTAAATTCCTATGAGTATTGGAAAGAGAAATTGGAAACATTCATCATGCACTCAGTCTATTACGATCTAACTTCTATGGAAGAGGTGTACGCAGAGCTTTCCGCGCAAGAAGACTACTTGCAATCGACAGACTTAGTCAATCGATACGAGCTCTATAAATTACGGTATTATTTATTCAAACGGGACATTCCGCGTGCAACGCAGCAAACCGCCATCTTGAAACGGATGGAAAAGTCATTTACGGATTATGAAAAAGGCGTATCGAAAGTCATTTACCTCATGTATGACATCTTCACGCAAAACTTTACAGAAGCGGAAGGTCGCTTGGAACGGATTGAAGAATTTAGAGAGCGGATTCCCCATATGTTCGAAGGGGAACTGTTTTATCAAAGAGCCTACTTGCTTCATAACAGAGCTCAATACAGCAAGTCGACTTACTACGCAGAGATGGCCGTCGATCACTTCAGGAAGGATTCCAATTACATCCGTCTCCTTCACGCACAGCTTCTGTTGGCGATCAACTATACAAAACGCGACTTTACCTTGCAAGCGGAGGGCTTGTTCAAAACAATCCTACGGAACGCTAAAATGATGGAGAAGGATCAGTTGTACCAAGGGGCACTTTATAATTATTCAGTGTTACAAAATAGAAGGGGACTGCATAGTTCGGCATATGATATGTTGAAAGAATTGAAGGCACTCTTGGAAGCAGGTACCGATTACTATCAGGCAGTCCTCATCCACTTATTGCAAACAGCCGTTGAGGAAAATAAAGAGATTGATTTGTTGCTTGATGAATTAGAAGAACTAGCTGGAAGGAAAAAAGACCCGTATTTGGAAGTGCAGTTAGAGTACTTTAGAAAGACGAAATTATCCCAACAAGAACTTTTTGACTATTGTGAACAAATAGTATTTCCTTTTCTGAAGAAACATGATTATATAGGAGAAGCAAGAAGTATTGCCTATAGGTTAGCAAACTATTACCGCTCCACCGGTAATGACGGGAAAGCGGACATGTATAGTTTGTATTATTATGACAAGGGGGAGAAGGAATCATGAAACGAAAGTTATCCATCATTTTACTAACGGCACTGCTAGCCGCATTTGCCGGAACAGGAAGCGCCTTAGCACTGGAACCGAACGACAGCGTATCCACGAACGCAAAAGGCGACCAAAATCTAACTCCACCATCGATCTTACCTCCACAAGTATAAGTAAAATGGCGTCCCCAGCTAGTCGGCTGCGGGACATCTTTTTTTGTTTGCCGTCATCGTGCCGCGATTCCACAAAAAAAGCACTTCAACAATCACTTATGATTGTTGAATGTGCTCACAAGACCAGCTGTTGTACCAACGATGATAAAAGCGAATAAGATGTACATGATGTATAAGAACCACATGAGACTTCACTCCTTTTTATCGTAAATCCTACATTCCATTGTAGCATCAGTTCTGGGCGTAGGCAACGGGCGACACAAGGTTGTTGAAATTGTGTGAATTGGAGCGGTTATTTTATGTGGCGGGATTTAAAAGGAGGTCCCGGAAGAAATGGGCGGGTCCTGGTGTGGGTTGAAAGTCCCGAAATGATCATAACTAGTTGAGAGTTGCGCATAACTCAATTGAAAATGCGCATAACGCTGTAGAATTGCGTCATAAGTTGCTAGTTTACGCGCAAAAGAGACTCCAAATTGCGCATAATTACACGATGTGTATTTTCTTGTTAGACGGGATAGAGCGCTTAAGCTTCAAAAAGCCGATATGTAAACTTGAATTTTCGGTAAACTTGTAGCGGGAAGAATTATAACATGTTACGATATGAGATGGAGGTGGAGCTTATTGATAGTTAAGAGAAAATCAGTGCCGCTCAAATTGTTAGGACTCGAAATGCTTGTAAAAAGATTGCCCGCAAACCATCCAAACATGGAAAATATCTTGAAGGAGGTACACAAAGTTCGTGCAGGAGAAAATGGAGAGCGGATTTTAGAAAGTGTTTTTAATAAGTATAGTTTTCCGTTCGAACATTACATATTACATGATTTGAATCTTCAATCGTCCGGCAAGTTCCAGATAGATACACTTTTTTTATCAAGTCAAGGCGCAGTTATATTGGAAGTGAAAAATATAGCCGGTCGAATTGAATTTCCCCAAGATCAAAACCAGCTAATTCGTGTTTTAGAAAATGGACAAGTTGATGCTTTTGAATGCCCGTCTGTGCAGCTTGAACGGAATATGATTCTATTGAAAGATTGGCTTTTTGCAAAAGGCTATTCAATCCCCGTCAGAGGTGCTGTAGTTTTCCCTCGACCGCAGCAAAACTTTGAAAATGTACGTAAGAATTTGACTCTTTTATTCCCCTACGAAATACCGGTTTACTTAAGAAAGCATAAAGAGACCTCCCCATCTCTCGATTCCAAAACCCTCAACGCAGTGGCAAAAGACCTCTTATACGATCATCGTAGATACAATCCATTTCCCTTAACTAAAAGTTACAACATTCAACCATCGGAATTAGTACCAGGCGTTCGCTGTGAAAATTGTGGCACTCATGGAATGCAAACCATCCACAGTGGATGGGGCTGTAAGAGTTGCGGTTATATCGACAAGTTTGCTCACATTCAGGCATTTCTGGAATACTGTATGTTAATCGATTTTCAATTTACTAACAGTGACATTCGAAGCTTTTTTCGAACCGACAACAAGGATAGAGTCTCCAGGATGTTGAAATATTTAGAGATTCCGTCAACAGGTAAAAATAGAGGCGTAAAGTATTCAGTCGGTTTAAGTGACCTTGAAAGGTTATATGAGATGCAAAAAGGTAACCTCAAATAAGACAAATCCTTTCTTATAATGGGAGAGGAGTGTATTAATTATCAAACTTCACTAGATCAAAAGTCCCGAAATGATCATAACTAGTTCAAAGTTGCGCATAACTCACTTGGAAATGCGCATAACGCCGTAGATTTGCGTCATAACTTATCTTAAATTGCGCATATCCCATTTGAACTCGCGCATAACTTTGCGCCATCGTTTCGCCGTGTTTCAACGGGACATTCCTACCAATTTATTAACTATCTGAAACCCCGCCCCGCAATCCGCCGTATGTCATTCAAAGGGGGTGCAGCCGGTGAGAAGATTACTTGTTTTCATGATAGTCCTGTTTAGCGTTTCACCCACCCAAGTCCATGCAAAATCGTACACGATCGATCGGGTGCAGATTAAAGGGTGGGTGCAACCGGATGGCAATATGTTAGTGAATGAGGTGTTTACGTATACATTGGATGGTGAGTTTTCGCGGTTGACGCGCTCGTTTCCGGGGAAGCATGTTGACCAGATTTACCCGTTTGAGGCCTTTCTCGTAGAAGGGGCGGAGTCGGTTGTTGGGGAAATTAAGGAATCCGCTTTGACCAAAGTGGATGTGTCCCGCAAAGGAAACACCTATGTGACTGCCATTCCTGCAGATCGGAAAAGCATTTCCGTCCTTTACGTCTATACGATGATGAACGCCGTGACATCTTACGAATCCTACAGTGATTTGAACGTTACCTTCTTCGAGGGGGGCGACAACCACGACGAGGACATCCATAATGTGGATATCGCCTTCGTGTTGCCTGGCGATGTCGGGGACGATCGTATTCATGGTTTTATGCATGACCGGGAAGGGCAAGTGCGGATGGTATATCGCGACGGCATTACGTTTCATACGCCAAAGTCGTCCGCATATACAGTGACGGGTACCCGTGTGCTGTTTCCGTCAACCATCATGACGGAGCAGTTTAAAAGGACCGAACCGATGCCTTTCGAAAAAGCCATCCTCCAGGAACAGCGGCTTATCGATAAAAACGAATCAAGATGGGCGAATATCCCCGTTGCTATAAACGTGGCGAATGGATTGACCGTTTTATTCATCATTCTGATTGTCTTCCTTTTCTTACTGAGACAACGGTTATTTTCCCCGTTCGGCAGCACAGATCTTGTCTTGCAGACGGATCCAACGTATTTGGCCTTTGTTGATCATAATGGTCGGTTCAACCGGAAAAGCTTCCTGTCTGGGCTGTTTTCACTCGCCGAAAAGGGAATTGTCAAAGTGGAGATGGCGGACGCGGCATCGCGTTTCCAAGGGAAGGAAGGCGCTCCCGAAAAGACGCTCGTTTTTCAACTGGTCCAATCAAATGAACAATTGAAGAAATCCAAACAAGAATTATTACCTCATGAGCAATATTTAATGACATGGTTGTTCAAAGGAAGGATCGGTCATCGAAAATTCCACTTGCATGATATGGCGGGGTCCTCCCTTCGTACTGATAAACAGAATCGGAATGATCTACGCAAGCAATGGAAATTCCATGAAAATCACGAAGTCTGGCATGAAGATGTGCTGCACCTTATGGAAGACGCAGGCGCCCTTTCGACAAAGGTGCCGAAACTGATGAAGCTTGCCATTTTCCTCCTCCTTACAATCGTAACGATGTTCGGGTATTATGCGGACGGCGCAAGCGGTTGGGGAATTGCATTTCCTGCGATTGTCGGGGTCCTTGGAATTGCCTTTTACAGAACTAACTCAGGAAAGAGATGGCCCGCCATTACGTTCTTTGTCGGGATGTTTTTTGCAGGGGCACAAATCGTTGCTTCGGATGTAACAGACGCCGTCCTTTACGCGATTATTTGCGGCGCAATTTTATTTTTCATAACCCCGAGGGCAATTCCAAGCTCGATCACTGCTCTTTATACAAAGATGAGCATTACGAAATTCAGGAGTCAGGTAAAACGGGGGATACCCGATTATCATCATCTAGATGAAACTGACCGTTGGATGACGCGGGCCTATTTACTGAATCGGTCCAAGAAAAGGCTACCGAAGCTTAGACGAGGATTGTCAGAATCTTCTCCACTCGCGGCATTGTTCGCGTTGCAAGTCGATCCGATTTATTTTACCTATTCTACGTGGGGATCCCCCATCTCCCCAAACAAGGCCTTTCACAAGGGAGGCAGCTCTTATGATTCCGGCGGTGGTTACGGAGGAGGCGGCGGAGGAGATGGCGGTGGTGGAGCAGGAGCAGAATAAAAAAATGCCGGCTTGTTATGGGCTGGCATTTTTTTATGGTTATTGTTTTTCTTTCAATAAATCTCGGATTTCCTTCAACAATTCCTCTTTTGCGTCAATGGCAGGTGCTTCTTCCTTTGCAGGCTCCTCTTTCCGTTTGAACTTCATTAATAAACGTACGAATAGGAAGATCGAGAAGGCGATGATGAGAAAATCAATAATGGATTGTAAGAAAAGGCCATATTTCAGAGTAGTCGCCCCGATTGGCAAATCAAGAGTGGACACGTCAACCTTTCCAGTGATCGCAACGATGATCGGCGAAATAATGTTTTCTACGAGTGATGACACAATATTTCCAAATGCTGTTCCGATGACGACCGCAATCGCTAGGTCAAGGACGTTCCCTTTGAATGCAAATTCCTTGAAATCTTTCCACATATTTATTCACCTTCTTTCATCTGAAATGGTTGTTTTTATCCAGCTGTTCGCATATAATGAGAACAAATGTTCCGAACGGAGATGAGAGCTATGCGACAAGCTTTACTCAACATATGCGAACGACGTGATTTGGCGGTAATGATCTATATGCGGGCGGATGGGACATTGACAAAAAGACGCATCCGCATTCTTGCAGTCGGTGTAGATTCATTTACAGCGTATTGCCATCTGCGCCACGAAAAACGGACATTCAGAATAGACCGGATCTTGTCCGTCCAACGTGTCATCAGCCGCGAACGACAGGCGATTTGAATTTTACCACATGAATTCCTCTTCAGGAAACCATCGATAGACATCTAGATCCACTTTCCCATTTGACATGAACTTGATACCTTCCGCCTCTAGCAGTTCCCGTTGCAAGCCTTTTTCTTCACGGTCGGAGGGGGTCGAAATGCCGCCCTGCGCATTGATAATCCGATGCCAGGGCAAATCGTATTTGGCGCTCATCGAATGGAGGACTCTCACAACTTGTCTTGCACCACGCGGATTTCCTGCAGTCGCAGCGACTTGGCCGTATGTCATGACACGCCCCGAAGGAATGTCCTTAATAATCTTTACAACTCTTTCTGTAAATGGACTCATGTTAACCCTCCTCATTTGAAACTATCCAAGTCACTCAATCGTACACAACATAACTGGAAATATAAATGGGAGAGTGGTCATGTTGAACAACTTGTTCGTGAAGCAAAACACAATAGGCTATATCATTAAAATTGCCGGGGTTGCCGTCATGATTTGGGGTGTTATTCAAGGAATCTTTTCATTGTCGATGATGGCGCAAATGGGCGGCCATTTCAATGAATGGGGAGATTGGCAGCACTCAGGCGGGATGACAGGCCCTGCCTTGTTGGCATTCTTCGGCATAATTGCAACGCATTTCCTCTATGGGGTGTTGATCATCGGATTCGGTGAAGTCATTGATACCTTGCAGAAGATTTATTTTCGTTTAGACCCGAAAGCGAAGCAACAATGGGAAGAAGAGCAGAAAGGGGAACAAGGTTTGCCGGCAGGAGAAGTTCCGTATTGGGTGAAAAAGGAAGTGAAGTCCTATTATGATAAAAAGCAATCGACCATTCAATCTATTGAAAAGACAAGCGATGCTTACATTTTCAGAGTTTCAGTGGATGAGCGCACCGAATATATACAAGTGGGATTCTCAGAACCACGTATTTTATCCGATGAGGAAGCGGCCAAGTTTAGGGAATGAAAAGCGCCTCGTCAGTCTTGGACGAGGCTGCGTTCCTTTCTCTTTTGGAATTGGACGAACAGGAATGTAGTGAGTGCGACCCAAAATGCGCTTGCAAACAGTCCGCCGAGGATATCGCTCGGATAATGGACACCTAGATAAATGCGGCTTAAAGAGATCATGCCGAACATGAAAATGGCGAAAGACAACAAGGCAATTCTGCCTGCCGTCGATTGGATATGTCGCCATAACATATAAGTGAGTAAAGCGTAGAGACTAGTGGCCATCATCGCATGACCGCTCGGGAAGCTGTAGCCGCCCGCTTCGGCGAGTCGATGGAATTCGGGACGGTCCCGTTTATAAATTACTTTCAATGTTTGGAACGCGATGATTGTCCCGACCATTACGAAGAAAAAGAAATAGGCTTGGCTTCTGGCGCGGAATTTCCAAACTAGAAGGATAGTCATCGCAATCGTAAGAAGCATGACAACTTTCGTGGAGCCAATGAAGGTGAACGCAATCATGATTGACGTTAACCAAGGAGCTTCCAAGCCTTGGATGGCATCGATGACCGATTTGTCAAAGCCCCACGTCATTCCGCTTATAATTGCAAGTACAATGAAAACATAGGCACCGCCGAATAAAATGCATAAACCAATGGCCACGGAAGGGCGGATGGTGGAATTCTTCAATTCGATCATCCTCTCTATTGCGAAATATTGTACAGGAAAAGATAGTGCGCTGCATATTGTAAAGTAGAAAAGGGAAGTGGACGTCATAAAGATTGTCATATTGCTGATCGGCGCCTATGCTGTTGGCAACTTGCTGACAGCGACGGTGATCGGAAAATTATTATATCGTGATGACATCCGTTCAGCAGGAAGCGGGAATCCAGGTGCACGAAATGCGGGAAGGGTGTTTGGCAAGACTGCGTTCGTCTTGACGTTTTTAGGGGATGCACTGAAAGGCGCGCTTGTCGTCTTGATTGCTAAATGGATGGGGCTGGAGGAATGGCTTCAACTTGTAGCGCTTCTTGTCGTCATGGCGGGGCATATTTATCCGATCGTCCATAAGTTCCGTGGCGGTCAAGGAGTTTCGACGTTTATCGGAGGGATGCTTGCATTCCATCCGCTAGTCGTTGCCTGCTTTGTCGTCGTTTTCCTCATTTTTTATCCATTCGTAAAAAACTTTACGCTAGTCGGGATGAGCGCCATGGGATTGTCTCCCCTTTTTCTGTTCGGATTGACGAAAGAATGGCCGCAAACGGTTGCCGCTATCATTGTTGTCGCTTTTCTTTTATTTATTCATCGGAAAGATTTACACAGTATTGTAATAGGGTATAGAAGGAAACAAAGAAATTGAGGTCGGCGTATCGACCGCCTATACTATGAGTATAGCTCTTTGAAAGGAGAGAACATAAAATGAAAGAGATCCACTCAATGGAAGAATGGGAATCCGTACGGAATGAGTCGAAAACGGAGCCGGTCTTCCTCATGAAGCATAGCTCAACATGCCCGATCAGCGCAGCCGGGTACCAGGAGTTCAACAAGCTCGAAACAGATTATCAAAAATATTATCTCGTTGTCCAAAACAGCCGCCCGCTATCAAGCGCTGTCGAGAGCGACTTGGGCATCCGTCACGAAAGCCCGCAGCTTTTCCTGTTGAAGGACGGCGAAGCGGTATGGCATACAAGCCATCACAATATCAACCAATCGAATATTAAATCAGCCGTCGAAGCTAACGGATGAAGATGTGCAGGCATTCCTACAGGGGTGCCTGTTTTTTTACGCGCTCAAAGTGAAGCGTGCCGCGCCCGAAGAGAAGCGTCTCGCGCCCGAAGAGAAGCGTCTCGCGCCCGAAGAGAAGCGTCTCGCGCCCGAAGAGAAGCATCTCGCGCCCGAAGAGAAGCGTCCCGCGCTCGAAGTGGAGCGTTTCGCGCCCGAAGTGAAGCATCTCGCGCCCGAAGTGAAGCATCTCGCGCCCGAAGTGAAGCATCTCGCGCCCGAAGTGAAGCATCTCGCGCTCGAAGTGAAGCATCTCGCGCCCGAAGTGAAGCATCTCGCGCTCGAAGTGAAGCGTTTCGCGCCCGAATAGAAGCGTCTCGCGATCAAATCGATGCCCCTTCGCCCAAAACATCGCCTCCCACATACAAAAAGCCTCCACCTTGTGAACACTTTCACAATAAATGACACTTATCATATAAAAAGTTATGACGTTCATCTATTCTGCAAAACGGGTAAGCAGTCTAGTATGGAAATAAGGAAATTTATCGAGGAGGCGTTTACAATGAGCAAAGAAAAAACGAAGCAATTGCACAAGAATGTTGCACCTTATGCCAAATCGGACTTGAAAAAGAGTATCATTCAACTGGTCAATACGGTTCCGCCTATATTTCTTCTCTGGTTTTTGGCGTACCAAAGTTTATCGATCTCCATTTGGCTAACATTCGGGATTGCCATCATTACAGCGGGCTTTGTCGTTCGGACGTTCATCATTTTCCACGACTGCACACACGGTTCATTCTTCAAAAATAAAAAAGCGAATGACATCGTCGGAACGATTACAGGAATTCTCACATTGTTCCCGTATGAAAAGTGGAAGCGTGAGCACGCCATCCACCATGCGACGAGCTCTAATCTCGACAAGCGCGGCGTCGGCGATATTTGGGTCATGACAATCGACGAATATATGGAAGCGTCGAATTGGCAACGGCTCATGTATCGATGCTACCGGAATCCTCTCGTCATGTTTGGGCTCGGACCGTTATATCTCGTGCTTATTAACGGCAGGATCAACCGGAAGGATGCACGGAAAAAGGAACGGATGAATACGTATTTAACGAATGTGGCCATCATCGTCCTTTATGCATTTATGGCATGGCTCGTCGGCTGGCAAGCATTCCTTATTGTGCAAGGTTCAATCATGTTTGTTGCGGCAGCACTCGGCATCTGGCTTTTCTATATTCAGCACACATTTGAGGACTCCTATTTCGAAGAGGAATCCGAGTGGGATTATGTGAAGGCAGCAGTCGAAGGAAGCTCGTATTACAAACTGCCGAAAGTCCTTCAGTGGGCGACCGGCAACATCGGCTTCCACCACGTCCATCATTTGGCGCCGCGAGTTCCGAACTATAACTTGGAAATTGCGCATGAATCAACCCCGCCGCTTCAAATGGCGACGACGATCACCATCAAAACGAGCTTAGATTCGCTACGTTACAAACTGTATGATCCCGATAACAAGCGGTTCATCACATTCAAAGAAGTGAAAAGCGTCGTTAAACGCGCTAAGCGATCCATTGATTTGAATGAATTGAAACCAAAGCGCACAAGCTTTGACAGTAAATAAACAGACGGCCGCCCTGCAGTAGGGGTGGCTGTTTCAATTTTTTGATATAATGGAAGGAACAGGACGGTGAAATCGATGCAAAAATGGTACAGTATTTTTCCTAAAAATCCATGGCTCAGTATTTATGCGTGGGTCATTTTTTGCTTGCTGCCGTTCTTTTTCATCTTCCGTTCATGGTCCGCTATCGGCATTTCGGTCGGCATCGCGTTATTAGTGCTCTATTTCATCTCCTATTTCTTTTCAGTGAGATCAAAAAGCGGCCTGGTCTATATGTGGATCAGCTTCGAAATCGTCATCAATATCGTTATGACACTCCTGTTCGGCTATGTGTACCTATCGATTTTTACGGCGTTTTTTATTGGAAATATTCGTTCGACCGTCGGCTTTTTCATTATGTACGGTTTACATATCTTTTTCACGGTCAGCGCAATAGTGACGGGCTTTTTCTTGGACATCAATCTCTTTTTACCGCAAGTTCATTTCATCATCATTACGGTGATTGGTGTCATCCTCCTTCCATTTAATCTGTATAACCGAGGGAAGCGCGAAAAACTCGAAGATCAGCTCGAGGATGCAAAGGAGCGCATTTCGGAGTTGATGTTGCTTGAAGAACGTGAACGGATTGCAAGGGACTTGCATGATACGCTTGGACAGAAATTATCGATGATCGGACTGAAAAGCGACTTGGCTCGAAGGTTAATTTCGAAAAATCCTGAGGAGGCGGAGAGGGAGCTGATTGACATCCGCCAAACCGCAAGCACAGCGTTGAAGGAAGTACGTGAGCTTGTGGCGGATATGCGTGCGACTCGACTCGTGGATGAGATGATGCGCGCCCGTCAAATCCTTGCAGCAGCTGAAATTGAAATGAGAATCGAAGGAGACTCCGATCTCCCGGCAATCAATCTTCCGTCCAACGTTGAGAACGTGCTCGGCATGTGTCTGAAAGAGGCCGTGACGAATGTCGTGAAGCATAGCGAAGCTACGGTTTGCAATATTGTTTTCAAGCAAAAGGACGAGGAAGTCTCGATCATCGTCCATGACAACGGCAAAGGGATGGCGGATAGGAAACCGGGCGGCACGGGCTTGAAGGGGATGCGGGAACGTCTTGAATTCGTAAACGGCACACTCGACATTAATGAGGAAGATGGAACGACGTTAACAATCCGAATGCCGGTCGTCATTACACATCAAGTAGAGGAGGGGAAAGCATGATTCGAATCGTCATTGCAGAAGACCAAGGAATGATGTTAGGCGCATTAGGCTCCCTTTTGAATATGGAAGACGATATGCAAGTCGTCGGGATGGCGCGAAACGGGGAGGAAGCCGTCCGCCTCGTGAAAGAGCACAACCCTGACATTTGCATCATGGATATCGAAATGCCGGTCAAGACCGGATTGGATGCGGCGGAAGAGCTTGCCGGAATGGACTGCAAAATCATCATACTAACGACGTTTGCGCGGGCCGGTTATTTCGAGCGTGCGCGGAAAGCCAAAGTCCGCGGCTACTTGTTGAAAGACAGTCCAATCGAGGAACTCGTCAATTCCATCCATGCCATCCAGGAAGGACGCCGGATCTACGCACCCGAGCTCGTCGACATCGCGTACGAGGACGACACCGAAAACCCGCTCACCGACCGCGAAAGCCAAGTGCTCGAGCTCGTCGCCGAAGGGAAGACAACAAAGGAAATTGCCGGCGAGCTGTACTTAACGCCAGGAACCGTACGGAACTACATCTCCGTCATCCTCGAAAAACTCGAGGTCGGCAACCGGATCGAAGCCATTTCGCGGTTCAAGGAAAAAGGATGGTTTAAATAATTGGTGAACGCAGGTGAAGGAGTATGTCCTTCACCTGTTTTTTTTGAAAATCGCGTACGTGAGCTGTCCCGCCAAAGCGAGAGGTCCCGCGCCCAAAGCAAGGCATTCCTCGCCCAAAATGAGCTGTCCCGTGCCCAAAGCAAGGCATTCCGCGTCCAAAGAGATCCGTCCCACGCTCAAAGCCGGCCGCCCCCGTCCTCAAATCACGCCGCCCCCACCCGAAAAGTCTACAAATTCAGAATGTCCTCCCCTCCGCCAATATGCTATGCTTTTCTTAGCAAGACAAAAGGGGGATTTGTATGTCGCAACACACACTTGTCAATGCACAGGAGCGGGATCGCAAAGACCGGCTCGCTTCTTATAAAGACGAATTTTACATTCCGGAAAACACCATTTACATGGACGGCAATTCACTCGGTTTATTGTCAAAACGGGCTGAACTAACTTTGCTGGAATTGCTTGATTCCTGGAAAACGCTCGGCATCAATGGATGGACGGAAGGGGAGCATCCGTGGTTTTATTTATCCGAGCGGGTCGGGGAGAAAATGGCACTGCTCGTCGGTGGAACGCCCGGAGAAGTCATTGCGACCGGCTCCACGACAGTGAATTTGCATCAGCTTGTCTCAACGTTTTACAAGCCTACTGGCAATAAAACAAAAATCCTTGCTGATGAATTGAATTTCCCGTCGGATATTTACGCGCTGAAAAGTCAGCTCGCTTTGAAAGGCTATGATCCGGATGAGCATCTCATTCGTGTTAAAAGCAACGACGGTCATTACTTACTGGAGGATGACATCATCGAGGCGATGACGGACGACGTGGCGCTCATTGTGTTGCCTGCAGTTCTGTATCGGAGCGGGCAAGTGCTTGATATGCACAAGTTGACGAAAGCTGCGAACGAACGAAATATCCCCATCGGCTTCGACCTATGCCATTCCGTCGGAGCAGTTGAGCATTCGCTCCACGAGTGGGGAACGGATTTTGCGTTTTGGTGTACGTATAAGCATTTGAACGGGGGACCGGGCTCCGTCGGCGGCTTATTCGTTCACGAAAAGCATTTCGGCAAAGCACCTGGGCTCGCGGGTTGGTTCGGCTCGAAAAAGGAGACGCAATTCGATATGGATCATACAATGGATCCCGCAGTGGATGTTGGTGCCTATCAAATCGGAACACCTCATGTTCTGAGCCTGGCGCCCGTCATCGGCTCCCTCGACATGTTCGAGGAAGTGGGCATTAAAAAAATCCGCGAAAAATCGCTTGAGCTGACAGGCTATATGCTTGAATTGATTGAACAGGAACTACAAGACGCTGGCTTCACGATCGGCAATCCGGTCAATAGAACACGCGGCGGCCATTTATTACTTGAGCATGAGGAGGCAGCGCGCATTTGCAAGGCGCTGAAAGAGGACGGCGTCATTCCGGATTTCCGATCACCTAATGGAATTCGCCTAGCGCCCGTCGCCCTCTATAACAGTTTTGAAGACGTTTGGCATACAGTACAAAAGCTTAAAATCATCATGAATGAAAAGCGATACGAAAAGTTTGAGAATAAAAGGGGTGTTGTCGCATGACGAGTGAGTGGATAGACATTTCACAGCGTTTGCATAACGGAATCGCCGAGTGGCCCGGGGATACGCCGTTTTCCTATGACGTTCGGTTTCTGAAAGCAGATACCGGTTCCGTCAATATCGGAACGATGACGACGAGCATGCATATGGGTACGCATATCGATGCGCCTTTTCACTATGACGATGAAGGAATGAAAGTGCACGAGTTGCCGATTGATGTCTATATAGGAAAGGCTCGCGTCATTGACGTCTCGGGGCTCGAAAGCGTAGGGCGCTCCGATTTGGAGCATATCGATTTCGGTGGCGTGGAACGGATATTACTAAAGACGTTAAGCCGACCGGATCCGAATGTATTTCCAGAGACGTTCACCTTTTTGCGGGCGGATATCGGTCCTTTATTGAAGGAGCGCGGTGTCAAGCTCATCGGTGTCGACACGCCATCGGTCGACCCGGAGGATAGCAAGACGTTGGATGCCCATCATTCACTGCATAACAATGACGTGCTTATTTTGGAGAATATCGTCTTGGAGGAAATCGACCCGGGCGATTATGAATTGATTGCTTTGCCATTGCCGATTGAAGGTGGAGATGGGAGTCCAGTGCGCGCGGTTATCAGGAAGTGGCCGTCATGAATGAAAAAGGGATCCATACGGACTTCCGGGACAATATGACGTACGGGGAATATTTGCGGCTCGATAAAGTGCTGTCGAGCCAAGAGCGATTGTCTGGGCACCACGATGAAATGCTGTTCATTATCATCCACCAAGTGAGCGAGCTATGGATGAAACTCATCTTGCATGAGCTGAATACGGCAATCGAGTTAATTGAAAAAGACGAACTGCCGGAAGCGTTCAAGATGTTGGCACGCGTCTCACGGGTACAAACGCAAATCATCCAGGCTTGGGACGTCCTCTCGACGTTGACACCGGCCGAGTATATGGAATTCCGTGAAAGCCTCGGCCGCGCGTCAGGCTTCCAGTCTTACCAAAATCGGTTGATTGAGTTTGCGCTCGGTTATAAGCAGCCGCATATTTTGAAAATCTACGAGAAAGATCCTGAACTCGCGAGTGAATTAAAGTCGGCCTACAAAGCACCGGGCATTTACGACGTCGCAATCCGCGCACTTTCACGCGCCGGATTACCGATAAATCCCGATTTGCTAACACGTGATTACGCTGTAACGTATGCGGGTGACCCGACCGTGGCGGCGGCCTGGCTCGAAGTGTACCGGGATGTCGACCACTATTGGGACTTGTACCAACTCGCCGAAAAGCTCGTCGACATCGAAGACAGCCACCAACAGTGGCGCTTTCGCCACATGAAGACCGTAGAACGGATCATCGGCTTTAAAACAGGCACTGGCGGTTCATCAGGCGTCCAATACTTGAAAACCGTCCTAGACCATAAATTCTTCCCTGAACTTTGGGACGTACGGACACAGCTATAAATCAAAAAAAGAGACGATCCGATGGTAACGGTCCGTTTCCTACCGCAAAACTATAAATTTCAAAAGAAGATGTAAGCAAAAGTGTATAACTAATTGCACCGCATTTGCGGTGCTTTTTGTATTGTTCATTAAAAAATCGTTCAATCATTTCGATTGAACGATTTTTAATAAATTCTAAGAATACAGCGTATCATTCATAGCCACCAGTAGGTTCAGGGAGTGATTGGTATTCATCTTTTGGGTAAATAATTTCTCTGTTTATAAAATTCATTGTTCTTTCCCATCTATTGAGCGCTTTTGACTCACAAGAAGTATCCCACTTTAAGTAATATTCTTCACCATCTACCGTCATGGATAATTCGTACCTATAATATGGCGCCGTACAAGGGGGACCACCTTTTTCTTCGGGCAAACTTAAAACATCGGCGCTTCTAAATTTCTCATAAATGACTTCTATTTCTTCGTTGGAAAGCACCATATCTGTTGTTTCAGTTCCATCTTCAACTAAATCTTTTGTGTAAGTGTTGTCATAAGTATTTAACTCATTTAATGCTCTCACTCCATACTTCAAAGAAAATGCAAAGTCATTAGGTTTCTCTTTGCGTAATACTTCACTCGTTGAATTACAAGCACTGAGAACTAACAACATCGTTAAAAAGAATATTAGTCTACGCATAATTCTCCCCCTTAAAAGTTCTTTTTTAACGTAAAAAATATGAATTTACCGTTTATAAATAATATCCCTCCACCCATAGACCTTATCAAAATTTACGCATAACCTCCCCGAAAGCCGCATAAATCATGACATTCACGCATAAACTACAGAATTTGCGCATAAAGCCGAAAATCTACGCATAAAAGCCCCGCCGCATCATTCCGGCAAGGCTTCGACATCCTCAAATCGAATCTCTTTCATTTCTCCACGTTTCATTTGCAACAGCGAATGCCTGACGACGGTTTCCCCGACAGTGACGAGTCCGATATTGTTCTCCGTCTCGACAATCGAACCCGGCGGCATCTCCAAGTAGCGGAGTGCTTCTTGCCATTTCGCATTCTTCGGGCTATCCATCGCTTTTCCGCCATTATGGATCGAGAACGAGTCATCACAATAACGGTAAATCGTCCGCTTCACCCGTTTCCTCGCATTTCCCCAAATCGCCATTCTCATGAGCATTCCCCAAATACCCGAGAAGCTCATATTATGGGAAGGGCTGCTCGTGAACTGCAAAATATCGAGCACTTCCCGTTTCGACGTCAGTCGAGACCGGACGGCGGAAGCATAATGGACATCCCCCGACAGGATAATACACTGGGATAAACTCCATTTGAACAGCTGCCCGATGAAATCGGTGAATCCTCTTCCATTATACTTCCACGCCTCAAAGTCAAGCACTTCGTGAATCGGATATCCAAGAGCACGGAGCGGATACACATACGAGTGGAGCACCGATTCGATCAGCCCCAATCCGTATAAGGGCGTCGGGGAAACGATGATGAGTGGATCGCCCCTCGACCACCGAGAATTCAAGAGCGTCCGCGCGGTGACTCTCCAACCGGACTTGCCAATCAACCTCGGTGTCTGGGCCGTCTCCTTTACCATCCGTCCAACTTTCACAGGCTTCGGGTGATCGTCAAAATAACGCATTGTCCTCGTATCTAAAAATAGCGCAGCAGGTGTTGTGGGCGCCACGAATTGCCAGCCTTTGAATGACCAAAGCCGAGTCGCCCAAACTTCATAAGCAGTTGAGTTAGCAATGAACCCGTCGAAATGCCTGCTCATCGACTGTAGGAACCCCTCCCCGAACCGTTGCGGCTCATTGCCCCAACCTTGGAACGCCCAATATGCACAAAGCCCGTTCGCTACTACATGCTTTCCAAGCGGCGAAGCGAGTACTGAACTGCGCCAGTCTGCGGATAAATTCCAGTCATCCGTTACATCATGGTCATCGAATATCATATATGTTGGCATATTTGCAAACAGCCTTCGGATCCGATGGAGCGATCCAATCGCCTGCAACAGTTGCCCGGACTGCTCTTCGTAACGGACACGGCATTGCTCAAGTTCACTGCGATCTTCTTGGAAATACAAATATAATCCATCGTTCTTCAACAACTCATCAAACGAAGGGAGAAAAACATCCGTCCACATCGCAGGACCCCAAGACAGCAAATACATCGCCGCATATTCCCCGAAGGTAAGCAGATGATTCGAAGCGCTCGCCGAAGTGAACCGGCAAAACCGCTCCGTAATGAACTGCCGTCCGTTCACTTGCTGAAGGGCGGTAGCAAATGGCTCCTCCCGTAAACGCGAATCGAACTGCCCAAGCTCCTCATTACCAATATAGTGTTCGGCAACCGTTCTGATGACTGTAAACAATGGATCCGCCACATCATCTGCATAAATCTGATCGCCGGTAAGAAACAAAGCGCTCGGACGTGCTGCAAGATGGTGAGCGGATCTTTGCAAAAGCGCATCTCCTGCAACGAGGGCATCATCCCCTTTCCCATGAAATTTCCGACAAGATGCATATAGAAAAGTTGGAGCTGCAGTTGCGGGGATGAAAAACGAAGGGTAGGGAAGTCCATCATACGTGATGGAATCTTCATTTTTATGAATCAAACCGAGACTGGTTAAATCAAAATTACGTTTTCCAACGCGAAAAAGCAGGTCATAGCCAAGGAGCGTATCCGTTGGAAATTGCCCATGCACTTGCACTAAGTGGATGAACAAACGATGGCCTGCGCGTACTGATGTCGTCTTCGTGGCGGTGTCAAGCGGTGTAAGCGTGTCTAGAAGAAAAATGGCAGCGTCCACCTCGACAGGACAGTTTGTCGCCACCCAAATGGCAACAGACTCCGTATCCACCCGCCGCAACATCGGCCCTGCTAAAATCCCCGCACTCTCCATGCAAATCACCACCACTGACGTTATTACTACTAGCGTATTCAGTCCGGATAATGAAGGTGTGTGCAGGTGGGCGATGACCTCCTTTGCACTTTCTGACAGGAATCGCGGACGGTTTTGCTCGAGTTCGATGGTGTTTTGGAGCAATTAGGCGGAGTTAGGCTCGAGTTTGGTCTGGTTTTGCTCGAGTTCGACAAGGTTTTGATCACTTTGTGACCTACCACCCATCTAACTCCTTAGAATAAAATCCCATCTTCAGAAATTCTTCAGAAAATCCATGAATGAATCTTCATCTTTGTTGTAGACAATAGAGGTAAATCAGGAAAAAGGTGTGATTATTCGAATGAAAAAAACACTCACCATTTTAATTGTCGCCGCATTGGCGTTTTTCATCTTCATCAAAGAAAAGGACGCTCGTAAAGAGACAAATCCCCTTTATCACGAAGCGAAAGCGGCCATCGTTCTTGAAGCGGAGACGGGTAAGATCCTCTACGAGCAAAATTCCAAGGAAGCGTTGCCAATCGCCAGTATGTCAAAGCTGATGACCCAATATATTGTCCTTGAAGCAATTGCCGACGGACGTCTCTCATGGGATAGCCAATATAAGCCTTCTACAGCCGCTTTGAACCAACCTAGATATGCCGTTATGTTAGGAATGGACAAGCGCAAAACATACAATGTCCGCGAGCTTTTTGCTGCGATGACCATTACTTCCGCTAACGATGCTGCCGTCGCACTAGCGGAATTAGTGAGCGGTACAGAAGCGGAATTCGTCCAAGAGATGAACAAGAAAGCCGAACAATTTGGCTTAACAAACACTCGCTTCATCAATGCAACGGGGTTGGATGAAGCTGATACGAATCATGCAACTGCACGGGATGTTGCTGCCATTGCGAACGAGCTTTTAGAGCAATATCCGGAAGTGCTGGAATTTACCCGAATGACAGACTTCACGACAAGCGATGGGACCCGACTATGGACTACAAATCTCATGCTTCCCGGCATGCCGCAAGAGATGATCGGCATGGAAGGATTGAAAACGGGATATACCGAGGAGGCTGGACCGTGCTTTGCAAGTACGGGCATTTATGAAGGGAAGCGAATCATCACAGTCGTCATGGGTGTCGGAGTAGAAGGGAGCGATACGTCCACGCCTCGCTTCACACTCACGAGGGATTTAATCGATCGCTATGTGTTGAATGAATAATCTGTGAACCGCTTACATGGTATAATGGGGGAAATCATACTGTGGGGGTCGATAACCGTGAAGCAAAGCGAAAAGACGGCTTGGATCGAAAAATTGCCATTATTGCAAGAAATCATCGAAAAACAAGAAGTGCTTTGGCGAAACCCGCTCAATGGGGACAGTGCGAAAGGCATTGAGCAATCAGGCATCACCGTGGATGATGTGAAGGACGCGAGTGACCGATTAAAGCGATTTGCACCGTACATCGCAAAAGTATTTCCTGAAACAGCAGAGGCAAACGGCATTATCGAGTCACCTATTACTGCCATCCCGAAGATAAAAGAGGAACTCACAACTACATACAATATGGATATCCTTGGGGAATTATTGTTGAAACAGGACAATGCACTCCCGATATCGGGTTCCATCAAAGCGCGCGGCGGTATTTATGAAGTGTTGAAACATGCCGAAACGCTTGCTCTCGAGAACGGTCTCATTACTAAAGAAGATGATTATGCGAGATTTGCAGAGCCGGAATTCCGCAATTTATTCGCGAAGCATAAAATTGCTGTCGGATCGACAGGAAATCTTGGACTAAGCATCGGCATCATGAGCGCACAGCTCGGCTTCAATGTCACCGTCCATATGTCAGCCGATGCGAAACAATGGAAAAAGGACCTTCTTCGTGAAAAAGGCGTGACCGTCGTTGAATACGCGGACGACTACAGCAAAGCAGTGGAGGAAGGCAGACGCCAGGCAGAAGCCGACCCGTTATGCCACTTCGTCGATGACGAAAACTCTCTAGATCTTTTCCTTGGCTATGCCGTCGCTGGCGAACGGGTTGCAGTACAACTAAAAGAGCGCGGTACGCAAGTCGATGAAAACAATCCGCTATTCGTCTACTTGCCGTGCGGTGTCGGCGGGGGACCAGGCGGCGTCGCTTTCGGCCTCAAGCTTCAATTCGGCGACAATGTCCATTGCTTCTTCGCTGAACCAACCCATTCACCATGTATGACAATCGGCATGATGACAGGCTTGCATGACAAAGTGTCCGTTGCAGACTTCGGTCTCGACATTCAAACAGCTGCAGACGGACTTGCAGTCGGCACGGCTTCCGGATTTGTCGGCAAGGTGATGGAACCGCTCCTAGAAGGATGCTACACAATTGCCGATGAAACGATGTTTAAACTATTAACTATGATCGCAGATACCGAGGATATTCGCCTCGAACCGTCAGCACTAGCAGGCATGACAGGACCCATCCAAGCCATTCGCAATGAAGTGCCTAAAGCCGACATGCCATCCGCAACCCATCTCGTCTGGGCAACCGGCGGCAGCATGGTGCCAGAAAACGAAATGGATATTTATTATGGCATCGGCAAGGGAGTAGACAGGAAATAATACGAGTAATTTCCCGGGAAATCGACACACTTCGGGAAATATTCCGCCAATATTTTCTTAACCGAACCGCTAAAAATCGCACTTTCTAGTCGAAATATGAAGGTTGCGATACGGGAAATACAGAAAATAGTGTCGGGAAATTAAATTGAAGAAATAAAACAAGGGGACACGTCACATATAATTGGTGTCTCCTTTTTTTAGGAGCAACAAAAGGTTGCACCTACGATGCGCCTATAACTATCTTTACTATAACCATCCACTCTACTAATAATGGAATAAGAAAGGGTGATTGAGAACATGTCCTTTGGAGAAAAACTTAAAAGGGAAAGAGAACTGAAAGGGTGGTCCCAGGAGGAACTCGCTACCAAAATACATGTTAGTCGCCAATCAGTTTCAAAATGGGAGACAGGTAAAAACTATCCCAGCATTGAAGTGATTATCGATTTAAGCGATTTATTCGGTATCACGATCGATGAATTATTAAGGAGTGATGGAGAATTGAAAGAGAAAATTATTCAAGATAGTAAACAGTCACCACATTGGACGACGTCTGTTTTGTTCGGTTTTGGGGCTCTACTAGGGATTATTATTGTGAGTACCATTCGGCATGGAGAAATGAATTGGACAAATATTGGTGGCACAGTAGCACTATCAACTTTTGCAATTATTTTTATATACATGATTAGCAAAGGAGTTAAAAAGAGTGGAACAAAAAAGTAAGTGAAGACTCCGTAAACAGATAGGTGCTGGAGTAATATAAGGGTTTGAAAAAACGCTCATTTTGAGCGTTTTTTTTCGTATTTCCGTCATCCGAACCCGTTATTCATTTTTCATTTCTTTGTGCAAAAATGGACATTTCCCGACAATCGGTTCGACGTCATCGCCGATGAAAAACTGTTTCCATTCATTATGGGTTGGGTCTCCATAATGGCTAATATCCGGATGCTTCGGCAATTGATCCCACACTTCGACACGTTCACGCACCTTTTCGCGTGACATGATCCCGCCTTTTTCGGTTCCCTTCAATCCTTCGAAAATACGACGAGGTTGGAAGCCTAGCACCATCGATTGCCCCAAATCTCTTGTCTTCCGCTGCTTATAGGCAGGCGCGTTTCCAAAAACAAAAATCGGCTCGCCGCCAAAATGGAAATCCCATAAATAATGATCTGGATCCCGAGGACTATCAGCAGGCCACTGCACCTTATCTACATCATGTAAATACTGCAGAATGTCCCAAAACTGCTTTCGGTACGACTCCAAATCGCCTTCCGTCTCAAAAGGCTCCACGAAAACGAACAGTCCATGCCGCTTATGATGAGGATCATCAAATAACTTCAAAAAAGCATGAAGTGCGGAAGGCAAGTTCGACCAATCGTTATGCGTCACGTACGCATAACGCAATTCACCTTTCAATTCTCCGCCCATGCCGAAGTAACAAGGAAACGTCTTATCGGTCACCGTTTTATGGAACGTCCGATAGCTTTTCAATAGCCACTCCGGCAAATTAGTTCTTGTAGCAAAATCCTCTTTCTTCAATAACGTATTAGTCTTTTCATCAATCAATTATGTTTCCCCCAATCATTCATTTAATTATCAAATTCCCTTCTGAGGAAACCCTAAACTAGTGGTTTAGTGTAATTGGAAGAGGGAATAGGTACGATGGAGAAAAAGATGTGGAGGATGAAACAATGAGTTCCCCTGTGGACGATAAATCAAAAACGAAGGTCAATACAGAATATGATTCATTGAAGAGAGTCATTCTTTGCCAACCGAAGTTCATGGCAATCGAAGATGTCATCAACGAAACTCAAAAGCAATATGCAGATGAAAATATCGATGTGGAAATAGCGATGAAGCAACATCGAGAATTTGAAAAATTACTACGTGAACACGGAGTGGAAGTGATCAACCTGCCTTCATCCGAACAATTCCCAGAGCAAGTTTTCACACGCGACATCGGCTTCACGGTCGGAGAGGAAGTCTTCGTTGCCGAAATGGCAAGAGATATTCGAAAGGGCGAGGAAGAAGCACTCGAGGAGTTTCTAGAAGACGAAAACATTTCCTACCAGACGACAACAGACCGGGTGGAAGGCGGGGATGTCATTGTCGACCGCGACAAAGTGTACGTCGGCATCAGCAGCCGCACGTCAGAAGAGGCAGTCCGCAATTTGCAACGCAAGCTGCCAAAACACAACATCATCCGCGTACCGTTCAATGAAAAATACTTACACTTAGATTGTGTATTCAACATACTATCGCCCGAAATTGGCCTCATCTTCCGGGAAGCCCTATCCGAAGACATGGTCGAAACACTTTCGCGCACGTACAAGCTGATCGAAGTGTCACCGGAAGAACAATTCACGATGGGCACAAACGTCTTATCAATCGGGGACGGCAAAGTATTCAGCCTCCCGCAAAACAAACAAGTGAACGCCACCATGCGCGCCCACGGATTCGAAGTCATCGAAGTCGACTTCTCCGAAATCATCAAATCCGGCGGCTCCTTCCGCTGCTGCTCCATGCCCCTCGAAAGAAACTAAACCTCACAGAACGTGAGGTTTTTTAGTGGAATCAACCCCAAAAGCGCATAAATCCCGATTTCCACGCATAAATTCTGAAACTTACGCATAAACCGCCAGAAAACCGCATAAATCCAATCAAATGCGCATAAGTCATACTAGAAACGCATAAATCGATATTTCTGCGCATAAATCTCGCATGTAGAGATAGTATTTAGCGCAAAAAACAGGCACCCATATCTGGATGCCTGTCGTTTTAGCAGTCTATGACTACGAGTTATTTTTTGCTAACATCTTCATACGTGACATAGTAAATTTTATTCTTAGCATCGTAATTTACAGTAATCTTGTAGACAAAGCCGGCAACTTCCCAATTTCTTGATGAGGAATTTTTGCTTTTTGACGCTGGATTTCCAAAATTCCCATCTAAATAATGTATCTTTGCTTCAATTCTGCCGTCGGAATGGACTAACTGATAAGAAGCTGCCACTTTAAATTGATTTTTATTCTGTTGTACGAGAGTGAATGTAAGGTTTTGCAATCTGTCTACCACCACATCCACCGGTGCAGCTGGTGCCGTATAATACGCCTTTTTAGTAACGGTTCCATATCGATCCGTCAATGGATAGGATATTTCATTCACTTGCCCCGGCATCAGTCCGTTTATCGTAACTGCTTCTTTTCTAACATTCCCTTTACTATCTGTGATCAAAATATTAAATGTTGCCGAGTACCTTTTTGTCGTTGCATCATATTTCCACGTTGCCTCCGGAGAGAACGTAAAATCTTGGTTTGCAGTTGGTACCGATAGTGTTGTTGCTGTACCAGGGACTGCCACATAATTGTCTACTCCTCTCACAGTATACGATCTTGATTTCGCTATATTAACCTTTTCCCCATTGGACCAGTTTTCAACTATATCGTACGTCAATGTGAATTGATTGATTGACCGGTTATATTCCCATTTTGTATTTTCCGCAACCGTGGACGTAATAAACGGAACATGGATCTTTTGCGATACAGTCCGTGCACTTGAATGAACTTTTCCAGCATTCCTTTTGTCTACAAAGACGGTATAGGCAGAAATTTCGTATACAGCGTCACCTTTGATTGACGATACATCAACCACCGCCTCATACGTCCACACCTTATCGCGGACCTTAGTGACTGTCATGTTTTTTGATCCAGGAATGGAGACAACGAGCTGCGGCCCGTCAATAACGACTGTACCTGTTAATCGAACCTCCTTCGCATATCTCGGAACCGTGACCTCGTTATACGTAATAACATCTGTCCGGTGATTCTGCTCTGTTCGATTTGTTTGTTTCTTGCCTTCCTTCGATTTTGCACTGACAACTGCTCCACCCGCACTAAATAGCAACAAACCAGCAACCACAATAGATACAAGCTTTCTAGAAAATATTTTCCCCATTTAGACACTCTCCTCTTATTTTTTCACTTGAGGGCCGTTTACACTATATGCTTGAAGAGATTCAAGTGTTCATGACACTCTAATACATTAAACATTTATGGAGAGGGAAATATTCGAAAAACACGGAGAAAGAATTGCTTTTTTCAACAAATTAAGATAAAAGACCTCCTTATAGATACAAAATTAATTAAGCACCAACTACTACCCTATAAATACAACCCAGCCAGAAAAATTCCCAACGTCTCCTCATAGATTTCACCAAACTGGCTAATTGGCAATGGATTAGTTCCAGAGCCTAACTCAACAGTGAATCCTGGTCTTCGCCAATCTTGAATAAACCAATCTTTGTAGCCGGCGTAGCTTTCAATTGATCGGACCGGCTCGTAGCCGCTTACCCGGCTAAATTCATTGGCCATCGTTTCCGACACAGGAGGCTCGAGTCCCAGATATCCCCAGTAGATGACCCGGCCTTGCGTATGGAACGCGAGTACCCACGCAAAGTCCCGTCTCCTCGTTAAGTCTGCCATCGCAATGGCTTCCGGTTCGGAGAGCGGTCGTTCTCCACCGTAATCACGGGGACCGGGGGTTTTCCGAGCAGTTTCCCGTTCCCGTTCCAATTCCCAATTTGCCGGGAACTGATCGTTTAAATCGACACCTCGAATATTCGCCTTCCAGCCAGAGAAATCCGTGCTGCCATTGTTCATTTCTACGACTCTCGTTCTCCACGGCTCTGTCTCCGGCGGTCCTTGCTGAACAAGTGTAACTCCGTCAGGATTCACCATGGGGACAAGAGACAAGGTGGATTGTTGGTACAAAGGAAGCGTGAACAAGCTACGTATAGGAGTTTGATTCGTAAGGGAAAGTAAATAGTCATTGAGGAAAGTCATAAGGACGGGCGTTGTAATCCACTCATTTGCATGGAAGGAAGCGTTGTAATGAACCCGTTTCGGTCCAGTTCCAATTCGAATCTCAGGAATGTTATTTCCGAGAACTGAATCCCCGATTGACGTGTTCAGGATGAAGGGATACACAGATTGAAGCCTTCTCAAGTCGTTAATCATCGTCGCATAGCTATACGTCTGCTCCCCGTTGACGAGCCTCCAAGTGATGCGCAAAGGAACCCGGATCGTCTGCCCGACTCGCAGGCGGTTGGGATCAAGCGTAGGATTCACAAGCAAAATCGCTTCGATCGGGACATTTCTTCGCTGCGCAATCAACCATAACGTTTCTCCCTGATTGACCTGCACCTCAACCGTCACATATCCCGGAATTCGGATGCGTTGCCCGACCGAAAGAACCTGCAAGTTTGCATCACGATTCGAATCGACAATCAATTGAAGCGGAACTCTAAACAAATGGCTGTAGTGCCAGAGTGAATCTCCCGGTCGCACTGTAATGTTCACGCCATTCCTCCTCTTTACATAACTCATACCAGTATATGAGTTATGAGTGGGGGAAATTATCAAACAAAAAAGGACTACCCGAAGATAGCCCCGTCTTTCAAACTTCCGACTCCACAATCTGATTGTCATTGTCATGCATCGGACTTTCATACGCAACGAGCGTCACGCCGAGCTCATCCTCTAAAGCACTCAACGCCCTCAACTGGTCCTCATTCAACTGCGCTAAAATTTCTCGTTCTGGCATCATAAAATACACACCCTTTCAATTTTACGGTTAGGGTGTCCAATTGGAAATTGAATATGCTATGGAACTTGATAAAGTACAATCACGAGGTTTCTTAAAACTCATTCATCTATAAACAGAAAGATGATACAATGGAAAACAGTATCCAGTTATCAGATTTTAATAATAAGTCTGAGGAGTCACTATCCGGATTATTAAAAGATCTGAACTGATTAAGCAAGTCGAACAGGAGATTAAGAATGACTAAATCAATTCATGTTGTCGGTGCTGTCATCTATAACAATAAAGGAGATATTCTCTGTGCACGTCGTTCCGAGGATATGTCGTTGCCTGGGTATTGGGAATTTCCCGGTGGAAAGATAGAAACGGGTGAAACGCCACAAACTGCATTAGTTCGTGAAATAAAAGAAGAACTTCATTGTGAAATTGCAGTTGGACAATTTGTTGAAGACACGACATATATATACGACTCATTCACAGTGCGTTTAGTAACCTATTTTGCTGAAATAATTAATGGAACACCGGTTGCTTTTGAACATAGTGAATTAAAATGGGTACCATTTAATGAACTACATTCATTAGAATGGGCACCAGCTGACATTCCAGCCGTTGAAAGGGTGATACAACAATGCACGAAGGAATTTATGAGCAATTAATAAATAAGAAAATTAAAGAGGAATTGGATGAGCTTCCAGATATATTTGTTGTGGAAAAGGAACAAATAGATGAAGCCGAAGCAAGAGTCCTTTTATCAAGTTACATTTCCTTTGTAACTAGAAATGCGCTATCGCATATTCGAGAAGGTGGAAATAAGGAAGATGCACTGCTGAGACAAATTGAAGTTTGTAATGAAATTATTGATGTACTTCATCAAAAACTAAACGATGATGACGTTGCAAAGCATAAATTAGATGAACAAGCGGAAATCCTTACTTCAATCTATAAAACGATTAACACAGCTCACTCGTTAAAAAAGAAAAAAGTACTTAGACCCGTTACACCTTTAACACAAAGTTCTTTATTCACCGGATCACACGCTGAGCCCAACATGTTGGAGGAATTAAGAAATGAAATTCTCACTTCGGACGAGATTGAATGGCTCGTTTCTTTTATTAAGTGGTCAGGATTGCGCATTATTATTGAAGAACTTCGTAACTTCACTGAACGTGGCGGCCGTCTAAGAATTATTACAACGTCATATATGGAGGCAACAGATTACAAAGCACTTCAAGAATTAAGCAAGCTGCCTAACACTGAAATTCGAGTTTCTTTGGATAAAGAAAGAACACGTTTACACGCCAAAGCATATTTATTTAAACGAAAAACAGGGTTTAGTACTGCATATATAGGCTCTTCAAATCTTTCAAATCCAGCATTAACATCTGGACTTGAGTGGAATTTAAAAGTAACAGAGAAAGATTCATTCGATATTATCCGTAAGTTTGAAGCAACCTTTGAAGGTTACTGGAATGATGAAGAGTTTAAAAGTTTGTCAGCTAATGAGGAAGAAAACTGGTCTAAAGTTCGCCAATCTTTGACGAAAGATCAAGTAGCTGAGACAAAAGAGCAGTACTTCCTTGATATTCGTCCGTATCATTATCAGCAAGAAATTCTAGATGAACTAGAAGTTGAACGTACTGTGCATGGTCATATGAAAAACTTGGTCGTGGCTGCTACCGGGGTAGGTAAAACTGTCATTTCCGCTTTTGATTTTAAACGATTCTTGACACAGAAGCCGGACGCAAAGTTACTGTTTATTGCCCATCGTGAAGAAATACTTAAACAAAGCATGCATACTTTCCGTGCAATTTTAAAAGACGCAAATTTTGGTGAGATGTTTGTCGGTCGTTTTGAACCAACTTCATTTGATCAACTCTTTATGAGTATCCAAAGCTGGAATAGTCGAAAGATGATAGAAAAAACAACGGCTGACTTCTATGATTTTATTATTGTAGATGAATTTCATCATGCTACAGCGCCAACATATCGAGCCTTATTAGAGTATTATGAGCCAACTATATTAGTAGGTCTGACAGCCACACCTGAACGAATGGATAATCAGAATGTCCTTAGTTATTTTGATGATCGGATTGCATCTGAAATGCGTTTAACAGAAGCAATCGATCGTAAATTGCTTAGTCCATTTCATTATTTTTGTGTAACAGATAATGTCGATCTATCGGCAATTAAGTGGTCGAGAAGAGGGTACGATATTGATGAGCTTACGAATGTTTACACTTCCAACGATCGTCGTAGTGATCTTGTTATCCGTAGCATCAATAAATACGTTACCGATATAAAACAAGTAAAAGCACTTGGATTCTGTGTGTCAGTGGAACACGCAAAATATATGGCAGCATACTTCAACTCGAAGGAAATCCCCTCCATCGCTTTGCATGGAGAATCATCCGATGATGAGAGAACTACAGCAAAACGAAAATTAGTAAGCGGCGAAATTAAATTCATATTTGTTGTGGATTTATACAATGAAGGAATTGATATACCAGAAGTTAATACAGTTTTATTCCTAAGACCAACAGAAAGTCTAACCGTGTTTTTACAGCAATTAGGACGTGGGTTGCGTTTGGCTGATGGCAAAGAATGTTTGACAGTCTTAGATTTCGTAGGACAAGCCCACGCCGATTATCCGTTCGAAGAAAAGTTCCGAGCACTTGTCGGAAGGACAAAGCATTCCATTCGCCATTACATCGAAAATGGTTTCTTCCACTTGCCAAAGGGCTCTGTAATCCAAATGGAAAAGCAAGCAAAGGAATACATATTGCGGAACGTAAAAGAAGTAAAAAATACAAAGCAGAATTTGATCACGAAGCTTAAATACTTTGAGGAAGATACAGGTGAGAAGCTTACATTATCGAATTTCCTTCGGTACCATCATCTAACGCTCGCAGATTTTTACGGAACAAGTAGAAATCGCTCATTTGAAAGGCTTAAGGTTGAAGCGGGTCTTTCGGAAGATTTTCAAAGTGAGTATGAAGTTACCATTAATAGGAGAATTCAATCGCTGTTTCATTTGGATTCGATTGAACTACTTACATTTTTGAAAAGATATTTGGAAGACGGCTTAATTGGTAATGAAGAGCAGCTTCTGATGGTTGGAATGCTCTATTATTCTATCTTCGACGCTCCACCAAAGAAACATGGATTTAATTCAATGCACGACGGTATTCAGCGAATGATCACAACGCAAGCGATTCGGCGCGAAATTAAAGAAGTGCTCAATGTGTGTATGGAAAATATTCGATCAGTAGAAAAGCCGTCCCCGTTTGAATATGTAACACCGCTACGTGTTCATGCTCAATACACCTCAGACCAAGTTCTTGCTGCACTCGGCTATTTCAATGAAGAGGTTAAACCTGCATTTCGTGAAGGGGTTAAGTATTTTGAGGACAAAGAAACCGATATCTTTTTTATTACTCTCAATAAGTCGGACAAAGACTTCTCACCCTCAACACAATACGAGGACTACGCTATAAGCGATAAACTGTTTCATTGGCAATCTCAAAATAAAACATCTGACACTAGTCCAACTGGAAAAAGATATATCAATCAACGAAATACGGGGAATAAAATAGCCTTATTTGTTCGGGAGTACAGACAGAAGGATGGCTATACGGCGCCATTTGTATTTTTAGGAACTGCTGACTATGTGAGCCATGAGGGGAATAAGCCAATCAGTTTTGTATGGCGATTGCATGAGGCGATGCCAGCGAAGTTAATGCCGGCAGCGAATAAGAGTGTATTATGATAATCTAAAAGAAGGGTTCAAACAAGTTTATGAGTATGGCGTAAGATATCGGTTGTTAGACTTATGCTATTGAAAATTGCTGGACAGATTTCATTATCCATACTAATAGAAATGGCAATCCTTATCACACCAGAACTTTAATCATCAAAGAAATGAACAACAGACGTTCATAGAGAATATCCGAGGTGGAAATGAATGAAGAATGATCGCACAGTAATGTTCTATTTTCCTGATGTGAAGCACGCCAATTCATTGCGTATTATTCAGGATCCGACGAGTCAGATTCGAGGGTTTTATTTCACGAAGAGTCGGTTGAATGATGTTGAGTCGTTGGAGTATGCAAACAACCATGCTGTGTATTTTCTGTTTTCCGATTCTGATGAATCGAGTGTGTATGTGGGGCAATCCGTGAATGGCATTAATCGGATTAAGTCCCATTTGCGTGAGAAAGACTTTTGGCAGTTCGGTATTTTGTTTGTGGCAGACAATAACAGTTTTGATAAGTTGAGCATTGATTACTTGGAGTATTATTTCATCCAAGCGTTTTCGAAGACGCAGTACAGTTTGGAGAATCGGGATATGCGTTCGGTTGAGCCGAACGTCAATGTGTTCAATCGATCGACCCTTAATTCATTTGCCTCCCATATTCAATTCCTGCTGGAGGCGTTAGGGGTTTCTTTCCGTGCGAGTGTTCCAACTGCGATTGAAGTGGAGGATGAAGTTGAAGTTTTTGAGGCAAAGGTGCCATATGAAGCTTCGATACGACTTGCGGATGGGAAGTTCGTGTTGCAAGCAAATTCAATTATTTGTGCACCGCTTGAACATACAAAAGATTGGAGCGATAAAGGTACATTCTACAAGCGCTCGCTTCGAAGGTATGAGCAGTTGATTGATTCCAACAAAGCGATTCGGCTTGATGATGCTACTGCAAAATTAATCGATGATGTTGAATTCAACAGTCCAAGTACGCCAGCCGAGCTATGTTCCGGTCGATCACAAAATGGCTGGATGTTTTGGGATGGCTTGAATGAGAAAAGGAATAAGGAAAAATAAGAGAAGCAGAGCCCGTACTATACGGAGCTCTGCTTTTTTGCATCCCTTCCTTCTTGGAAGTAAGTGAGATTGGGAGTGGAGGGACTCGTATTCAATATCCTTTAGTCACTTAACTACAGCTTAATAAAGGATATTTGGAATATTTGTGGAATAACTACTGATAAGATCGAAATATGTAACTTGATTCTAGACAAAGCGTTTGGAGGGTTTTTATGAAAAGTATTAGTAGTTATGTGTTTCATATCGTATTGCTACTAATTCCATTTATTTATGGGTTTTTAGCGAATAAAATGATGTTTCCTTTGTTCCCTTTCATCATGCAATTAATATTCCTTGTATTCTGGTTCTATGTAGGCATTCGATTTGCCAGATTGAATATACCGGTTTGGAAGAGCTTCATGCTTGGTAACTCCATATGGTTCATGTCTTTCATTTTATTTATTTGGCAGTTTATCATACTAGATAGTGCCTCAAGAAGTATGGAATTGGCGTCTTTATCGCAACATTATATGCTTGCATTTGTTTCTGGACCATTACTAATATTTCCGTTTATTAGTAGTGGGACAACTATTATATTTGGTGCCTATATCTTGATGTTTATCACATTCACAATTGGATTTTGGGTAACGAAAAGAAGAAATTACGGGGTGACAGCGGCTCCTGAACGATCTTTAGGATGAGATTCAATACATTGTAAGAGGAATGGAGTGATACAAATGTTCATCGTCAACACAGAGGTAGCTATCTACAGGGAAGGTCGCTATTTGTTAGGTAGGCGGAGCGAGAAGGAAGAACACGCACCAGGCGGAATAGGATTAATTGGTGGAAAAGTTGAGCTGGAAGGGGCTTCGTCGGATATTTTAGAGCGGACTGTTGCGCGAGAAGTGGAGGAGGAAGTGGGGCTTGTACTCGAAGGACGCCCGCGTTATGTACATAGTACAAGTTTTGTGACGGATCAGGGGGAGCCGGTCGTGAATGTTATTTTTTTATGCGAGGAATTCAGCGGTGAGCCGTACGCGGTCAGTCCTGATGAAGTATCGGCTGTGTATTGGATGACGCCTGAAGAGGTGTACCATCATCCGGATGCTACGGATTATTTGATTGATTATATCCGAAGGGCGGAAGATGTTCGGTTGAGTGGGATTCGGGTTTGAATGGAACGGGGGGGTGAGTGCGGTGGAAAAGTTCATATTAGGTTTGTTTCTTGTATTCTTTAAAACAAATCTCGATTTTATTGACTCCGGCATTGTTTATTATGCAACGAATTTCTTTGGATATGGTTTGATGTATCTGGGTGTCCGGGATTTGAAGGCGGGACATGAAAAGATGGGCAAGGTGCAGCCGCTTGTGATCGTAATGATTTGCCATAGTATCTTTTTCTTCGTTTTGAACAGCACAGGGCATTCGGCCGGTTCGATTCCACTCTCAACAGCCGCTGGATTTGCATTATCGATTTCTTTATTGGCGTTAGCGGCGGTGGGGACGATGATGGTGACCATTATCCTGTCACTTTTCATTTCAGCAATGAGCGACAGGTTGTATTCTATTTCCCGACTTGAAGTGAACGTAGGCCTCATGCTGGGGAGTATGGTATTGGCATCCGTATTAGTTTTCACTTTGCAACCGCTTGCCTATTTCTCAATGGGATTGGTACTGCTTGTACAGCTGGTCTTCATTATTAGGCTTTATAAGATGGGCAGGAGTCGTAACGATCTAGTTAGTGAAGTATGAAATAATGCAATTTATTATAGAATAAGCTATTTGGTAAGATGACGCTAACATAGGAGGAGAACTTATGAGTATACTAGATCAGTTTAAAAATCTCCCAACGACGAGTATTTCTGATGCATTGAACGGCTTGACGAATATGGACGCCGCCATCAAACCTCTACAAGAAGAGTACCGGGTAGCGGGTCGTGCATTTACTGTGCAAATGCCTGTTGGTGATAACCTTGTTGTATTGAAAGCCATTCGGGAAGCGCAACCCGGAGATATCCTCGTCATTGACGCGAAGGGGGATACGTACAGAGCGATTGCAGGCGATTTTGTTCTTGGGATGGCGCAAACGCTTGGCATTAAAGGGATTGTTGTAGATGGCGTCATTCGCGATATTGTAGGCGCTAAGAAATTGAATTTCCCTGTATTCTGCAAAGGGACTACCGTTGCAGCTAGCGGTAAGGCGGGTGAAGGTGCTGTTCAGGTGCCGATTTCTTGTGGAGGTGTCACGGTTCAGCCAGGCGATATTATTGTAGGGGATGCCGACGGTGTCGTAGTTATTCCTCAATCAAAGGAAGAAGAAGTATTGAAGAAAGCGTTGGATAAAGAGGATAAGGATGCTAAAAGAGCAGAGAAAGTATCCGGGAATAAAGAAGAGATCATTGCATATTTAGATGAAATGTTATCGTGAAAGACAGGCCATAAAAAGCCTGTCTTTTTCTTATGCGTTCAGAATTAATGAACTACTAATCACAAAAAATAGTGGACTTAATGAATTTAATATATATAAATTTTTTAATTATCTTTATGTGGTCAATATATTCTGCCAATTCAACTTGTGGTAAATTTCTGAGTATACGAAAAAGTGGAGGCGTAAATGTAACCGCTCTCATTTGGAAGTCTTGTACTTTTTTGCATTAGTAAATAACAAGTTATAGGAGGAAACGGAATGAAATTTATTAAATATGCCTTATTGTTAAGCGCCCTGATACTCGCTCTTGCAGGCTGCTCAAAAGACGAGACAGCAGGGGCGGACGCAAAAGGAACATCAGGTGGAGATTTGAGAGTAGCAGTACCTTCTGAGCCGCCTACATTGGACACGCATGTCAATACAACAACGATTTCTTCAAACATTGCAAGAAATATATTTGAAACGCTATTAACATTCGATTCAAAAGGTGAAATTCAGCCGATGCTTGCAGAATCGTATGAAGAAGATGGGAATACGATCACTTTTAAGCTGCGTCAAGGCGTTACATTCCATAATGGCGAGGAAATGAAAGCGAAAGATGTTATTGCCTCCATGAATCGCTGGATTAACGTTTCCGGTTCAGGAAGAGAAACATTCAAAGGAGCAAGTTTCAAAGAACTAGATGAATATACAGTCCTTTTGGAGATGGAGCAACCAACCTCAACTGCAACACTCGTTCTTGCGTATTCGGGTGGAGAAGCCCCGACGATTATGCCTGCTTCACTTCTAGAAGGGAAAGATGAAAAAGAAAGAGTAACTGAGTATATCGGTACCGGTCCTTTTCAATTTAAAGATTGGAAGCAAAACCAACAAATTCACATGACTAAATTTGAGGATTACGCAGCCCGGGAAGAGCCTGGTGATGGGTTGGCGGGGAAAAGAGAAGCATTGGTAGATAATCTTTATATTATTTTTGTGCCGGATTCATCTACACGAGTTGCTGGAATCTTATCGGGAGAATACGACGTTGTCATGGAGCTTCCAATTGATAATGTCGATCAGATTAAAGCTAGCAAAGCCGTTGAATTGAAAAGTGTTCCTCGGGAGCTATTATTATTGTATTTCAATAAAAAAGAAGGCCTTTTCACAAATCAGATTGCACGCGATGCAGTGAACGCGGCAGTAAAGAAAGAAGATGTCTTAAAAGCGGCTTTTGTTAACCCAGACTACTACAATACAAATCACCACGTCATGTTAGCGAATCAGGAAACACAGTGGTACAGCGATATTGGTAAAGATGAATATGGTGCACAAGACATAGAATTGGCAAAGAAATTATTTGAAGAAGCTGGATATAACGGTGAAGAAATTCGCCTCATGACGTCTAGAGATTACGACCATATGTACAACGCTTCGATTGTCGTTCAAGAGCAGTTGAAAAAGGCGGGGGTCAACGTAAAGCTGGAAGTGTACGACTGGCCGACCTTCTCAGAGCGTCGAAATGACCCGAATGCCTTTGACATTACAATCATTACAAACAAAGGAAAAGTTGAACCGACTTCTCTTGTATGGTCAAGACCAACCTATGTCGGTTGGACAGATAGTGAGGAATTAGAAGGAATTACGTCTAAAATCCGTCAAGCTCCTTCTCTTGAAGCCGCACGTGGATACTACGATGAATTACAGGCGTTTTTCTTGGATTACAAACCTGCCATCAAAATGGGAGATGGGGATATGCTTTTTGCAGGGCGCACATCACTTTCACAATTAGAAGATATCGATGGTCTCATCTTCTGGAACGTTTCAAATTCCAAGTAATTGAAGGATTAAAATAACGCCAGGTTTATCATGTTTTTCTAAACATGGCGTTATTTTTTATTTTCATGGTAGAGGGAGGTAAGCATTCATGTGGTCTTATATTTTTAAGCGGCTATTATCGTTAATACCTGTTTTATTTATTGTATCTATTGTTATCTTTTCAATCATCCATCTTACCCCAGGTGATCCGGCAGCTTTTATGTTGGGTGAGGAAGCAACAGCAGAACAAATTGCTGAAACCAAAGCTCGGCTTGGCTTGGATTTACCGATCTATGTGCAATATTTTAATTGGATTAAAAAGGCCATCGTTGGAGATTTAGGCTTATCATATCACATGAACATGTCTGTGAACGAAGCCATTATGAGTCATATTGGGCCAACATTATCCCTCGCTATATTAGCTGAAATTGTCGCTTTGTGTATTGCAATTCCACTTGGAATTATTGCGGCTATTAAAAGAGGGACTGCTACGGATCAAACAGTTATGGGTTTCTCATTACTTGGAATGGCAATCCCAAGTTTTTTACTCGCATTATTTTTAGTGTTGCTAGTAGGTGTAAAACTGCAATGGCTGCCTGTGGCCGGTTATCGACCTTTAGAGAACGGCTTATGGGAACATATTAAGTACTTAATTCTGCCGGCAATTTCGTTAGGATCCATCCAAGCAGCATTGATTGCTCGGATGACAAGATCTTCGATGTTGGAAGTATTAAATACAAACTATATAAAAATGGCGAGGGCCAAAGGGGTAGTGGAGAGAAGGATTATTTACAACCATGCATTACAAAATGCATTCCTTCCAATCCTCACGGTAATCGGAATCACATTTGGCGGTTTAGTAACAGGGGCAGTTGTAACAGAAACAATTTTCAATATACCTGGTATCGGTTCGTTGATCATTAATTCAGTCGCACGACGTGACTATACGGTCATCCAAGGGGTTGTTCTCTTTGTTACATTTCTGTATGTCATCCTAAACCTAATTATCGATATTCTCTACGGGGTCATCGATCCGCGAGTTCGATTAGAAGAAAAATAAAACCTGATTTTTGGAAGCGTTAGGAGGAGTAGCATGGAAGACATAGGAAGTACATTAACGCTATCAGACGCAAGAAAAAAACTGAAAAAAGAGCAGCAACAGCTACTGAAAAAACGGTTTTTTTCTAATTACTCTATGATGATTGGATTAGTCATCGTTACATTTTTAGTGCTATTAAGTGTCATCGGACCTTTTTTAGTTAGCTATGGCCCGTTGGAAATGGAAGTCAACAACCGACTCCAAGCACCCAATGCACAACACTTATTAGGTACCGATAACTTCGGAAGAGACTTGTTAACACGAATTGTCTATGGTGCTAGAGCTTCTATTAGCGTAGGTCTCTCTATCGCGATCATTACGTCAATCGTCGGCCTGACGATGGGCTTATACGCTAGTTATTATAAAAGGTTGGACCAAATTTTAATGAGAATTTCCGATGGATTGATGGCAATTCCGGGAATCTTGTTGGCGATTGCCTTAATGGCAGCTTTAGGACCTAAAGTTGAAAACGTTATCATCGCATTGAGCATCGTTTTTACTCCATATGTGGCACGTATTGTCCGGTCCGCGGCGCTAGTTGTTCGTGAACAAACGTACATCGAAGCAATGAAAGCACAAGGCGCTAGCTCCACACGTATTATTTGGCTGCATATAGCACCTAACGTACTGTCACCGTTAATTGTACAAGCAACTTTCATTTTTGCCGATTCGATCATTACTGAAGCGGCATTGAGCTTCCTTGGGGCAGGGATTCCAGCGCCAGCACCGAGTTGGGGGAATATTTTATATGACGGGAAGGTTGTCATATTTAACGCATGGTGGATGACTGTTTTCCCGGGCTTACTCATTATTATTGCTGTTATCGGGCTTAACGCTTTAGGGGATGGGTTGAGGGACGTCATGGACCCCCATTATAAAAAGGTTAAAAGAAAACGTGTCAAAACAGCTAAATGAAAGGAGGAGACTTCATGATGACTGACGTACTCTTAGAAATAAAAGATCTTAAAACTCACTTTTACACCGAAACGGGACAAGTCACGGCTGTAAATGGCGTATCATTTGACGTTAAAAAAGGGGAAATCGTAGGCGTAGTAGGTGAATCCGGATGCGGAAAAAGTGTAATGTCTCAAACGATTCTTCGCTTATTTGAAGAGGGAACTGTTGAATATGAAGGAGAAATTAATTTTAACGGGACTAATATTCTTTCTCTCAATAAAAGACAGATCAACGAAGTTAGAGGAAATGACATCTCGATGATCTTCCAAGACCCGCTCAGTACGCTAAATCCGGTACACACGGTTGGTCGCCAAATCGCAGAATCAATCATTCTGCATCAAAATGCGAGTAAAAAAGAAGCTGAAGAAAAAGCGGTTGAACTATTAAGACTCGTCGGCATTCCGTCGCCAGAAAAAAGAGCCAATGAATATCCTCATAATCTTTCAGGAGGGATGAGGCAGAGGGCGATGATTGCGGTAGCACTCGCTTGTCGTCCGAAATTATTAATTGCCGACGAGCCTACAACTGCATTGGACGTTACAATCCAAGCTCAAATATTGGATTTAATGAAAAACTTAAATGAAGAACTCGATATGGGGATTATTTTCATCACACATGACTTAGGAGTGGTTGCTGATCTGTGCTCGAGAGTTGTGGTGATGTATTTAGGGGAAATTGTCGAAGAGGCAAGTATTGAAGAGCTATTCACTAGACCGTTACATCCCTATACACAAGGTCTTATTAAATCGATTCCTCAATTAGATGGAGACCGGTCGGTAATGCTCCACACAATAGAAGGAACGGTGCCTCCGCTAACACGAGTACCTAAAGGATGCCGGTTTGCTGCAAGATGTCCATTTGCGGACGAACAATGTGTCGCATCTCCGCCACCTATTTACGAACATACAGCTTCACAAAAAGTGAAGTGCTGGCACTTTGAAAAGATACTTGCAAAACAGGAGGTAGCCGCAGATGTCCACACTTACACTTGAACCGAAAGTCGAACCTATCGAAAACGACAGTAAAGATACTCTTTTGGAAATTAAAAACTTAAAAAAGTTTTTCCCTGTGAAAAAAGGCCTCTTACAATTTGGCAAAGAGCAAACATTTGTTCAAGCTGTCAATGATGTTTCTTTTTCTATTCTAAAGGGAGAAACGTATGGTCTCGTTGGAGAGTCTGGTTGTGGGAAAAGTACAACGGGGCGCACGTTACTGAAACTGACAGAGCCAACTGCGGGAGAGGCAATTTATAATAGGAATGATATTTTCAAACTTTCAGGGCAAGAGCTGCGCAAAGTGCGTCAAGATATTCAAATGGTTTTTCAGGATCCCTATTCTTCATTGAATCCTAGAAAGAGAATCGGAAAAACACTTGAAGAACCGTTAATTATTCATAACATCGGGGATGCAAAAGAGCGGACGGAAATTGTCATGGAAGTATTAAGTAAAGTTGGGTTGCAACTTGAACATTATTATCGGTACCCACATGAGTTTTCAGGTGGGCAACGACAAAGGATTGGGCTTGCACGCGCTCTCATTGTGAATCCAAAAATATTAATAATGGACGAACCTGTCTCTGCTCTAGACGTTTCCATTCAATCTCAAATTCTGAACTTGCTGAAGACGTTGCAGTCAGATTTGTCGTTAAGCTATCTATTCATCTCTCATGATATGAGTGTCGTCCGTCATATTTCTGATCGGATTGGTGTCATGTATCTTGGGAGGTTAGTGGAAGAAGCGCCTACGGACGAGCTATTTGCGAACCCATTGCATCCTTATACACAAGCGCTTTTATCGGCAGTTCCAGTTCCGAAATCCGGTGCTAAAAGGGAAAGGATTATACTAAAGGGCGAATTACCGTCTCCTTTGGATCCTCCTGCAGGCTGCGTTTTCCATACACGATGCCCATTCGCAATGGATATTTGCAAAACACAAATCCCGCAGAATAAACAAATTGAGAACGGCCACCGCATTGCATGCCATCTCTATAATGAATAAGCGGATAAAACGTAAAAAAGACTCCGGGGAAGGAGTCTTTTTACTGATGTTGCGTGTCGATAACAATACGTAGCTAAAAACTACTGGACTTTTTGGGTCCGGATTCATGAGGCGAGTACTTATGGTATTAAGAAATGTATTACTCATCGTTCTCGGTTTTCAACTTGTCATTAATGCAACCCGCCCAATCATTACATTATCTGCATACGACATGAATGCTTCCGTGTTAGAGATTGGGCTATTGACAGCTTCGTTTGCCGCGTTGCCGCTTTTAATCGCAATTAAGGCCGGGAAAATTGCTGATGCAATCGGAGACCGCCTTCCGGTCATTCTTGGTTTACTCGGGATGGCTATCGGCATGTTGATTCCTTATGTATTTGAATCGATTTGGTCTTTGTTCGCGAGCCAAATTTTAGTTGGAACTTCTAATATTTTTATTGCGCTATCTTTACAAAATGTCCTTGGAAATCATGCGACAAAAGAAAATCGTGATTATTATTTCAGTATGTTTACGCTGGCTGTTGCGGCAGGAGCGTTCGTCGGTCCTGTAATAGGCGGCTATTTATCCGAACATTTTTCTCACTCGGCAGGCTTTCTTGTCTCGATGATTATTTGTATTCTTTTAATCGCTTTTGCTTTTTATATACCGGTTGTGCTGAAAGAGCAACCTGCAGAAAAAGTAAGTCTTCGTTCTTCCTTGCAGTTAGTAAAAGATCCTCTCATTCAAAAAGCGTTATTTTCAAGTGCACTTGTCCTTTATTCGAAGGATATATTTGTTGCTTATTTTCCGTTGTACGGAACACAAATAGGGATGTCAACTTCTACAATTGGTTGGATCCTGTCGATTCAAGGATTAGCGATGATGATTGTCAGGTTTATTTTGCCTAAATTATTGCAAGTAATGGATCGGGAAGTTGTTTTATTCAGTTCCATTTTGCTTGCAGGTTCTTCTTTTCTCATTTTTACGTTATCCAATAACGTCATTCTTTTTGCTGTTTTCAGCTGTCTGATGGGGTTCGGATTAGGATGTGGACAGCCTATTTCGATGACGACGACGTACAATGCTTCACCAAAGTCCCGGACGGGCGAAGTTCTTGGGATTCGATTAATGACGAATCGCCTTTCTCAATTCATTGCACCGATTTTTTTCGGAGCGGTGGGTGGCTGGATCGGTATCGTATCTGTCTTTTATGTAAGCGGAGCGTTCCTAATCGGCGGTGCATTGGTTATGAATCCCCGTAGAAATAAAGACAATAGAACGTAATTTGGCATTGTGTACATAAATTAAAAAATTGGGGATGTTGCGCATGGAATATGTTCTTATTTTCTTCATAGGTATTATTGCAACCACACTCGGAACACTTGCGGGAGGTGGCGGACTGATCAGTCTTCCTTCCATGTTGTTGATGGGGCTCCCTATCCATTCAGCAATTGGTGCGAATAAAGTATCAAATACAGTGAGTGCATTTTCTAGCTTTTACGTTTTACTACGGCGGAAAGAAATATCCTTTAAAGAATCGTTTTGGATCATCCCTGTAAGTCTTGGAGGCGGCTTAAGCGGAGGATACATCGCTTCGTTAATGTCAGAGAGTAACCTGTATTGGGTTGCGATTTGTTTGCTCATCTTTGCTTTTATCACGTCATTCCTTTCGAAAGGGAGTTTTACTGGAAATGAACCGCTACGCATATCCAAAGCGAGTGTCCCTGGACTTTACGGAATTGGAATTTATGACGGTTTGTTTGGTCCGGGTCAAGGGACGTTAATGCTCTATCTATTTGGCTATTTAAATGTCGCGTATATCCGTGCGGTTGCGTATGTACGGCTCGCGACATTTTCAAGTTGCTTTGGGGCTGCCATCAGTTATATATCGACAGGAATGATCATTTGGCCGATGACAATCGCTTTGCTCCTTGGTTCAGTTACAGGCGCGCAATTAGGTGTTCGGATTGCACAAAAGTTGAACCCGAAATTCGTTAAGCCGATACTTCGGGTAGTAACTGTGGCAATTATCCTTCAGCTAATCGTAGAAAATTTCAAGTGAATAATATGCTGATAGACAATAATGGACTTATTAGAATATTAGTTGACTATTAAATTTAGGAAACATTGTTATAATAGAAAATGGAACTTTTAGATGAAAATTGGTGATTAAATGTTTAGAGGGTCATTGCAACGAAAGATTTTAATTGTAGTTGTTTCCCTCGTCTTTTTGATGGTCTTTTTAATGTTGAGTCTTTTCGTTTACACAGAGTATAAACGGGTGTTCCAATATGCGGCAGAAAGGGGATTGCAGACAACGAAAATTCTGTCGCAAATGGATTCCATACAGTGGGCGATCTCGCAGGGGAACACAGAACGATTAAAACCGCTCATTGATTATCATATGACACAGTCAGAATCTGCTTTCATCGTCATTAAAGATCGTGAAGGTAAAATCCTTTCTCATCCGGATGAAGGGGAAATCGGTAAAATTTATTCGATTGAAGATGAAACGAAGGCACTTGTTTTCGGTGGCAATTATAACTTAATAGCTGACAGCATTTTGGGACCTGCTGTTGTTTCTATTTCACCGATTTACGTAGATCGACAAATTGTCGGTACAGCGAGAGTTGGCTATCTAGTGAAAGACTTACGGCATACAGTGATGGAACGTACGAAAAGGTTAGCCTTAATCTCACTTACGATCTTTGTAATTGGGATTGGTCTGAGCATCTGGTTGGCGCGTTCGATTCGAAAAGATACTTTTGGTATGGAACCACAGGAGATGGCAAATTTTTATAAGGAAAGGCATGCTGTCCTTGCTTCCATTTCGGAAGGACTTATTGCCACTGATGGTGAAGGTAAGATCACAATTATTAATACAGCAGCCAGAAAGATATTAAACGTTTCAAACGATTATAAAGGCCGTTCAATTGAATCGGTTTTTCCAACTCTACAATATTCCAAACTACTACATGCTGCCAGTCAGCCATTTTCCTTCGAATTGAATGTACATAAGAAAACGTTAATCATGACAATTGTGCCTTTACGTAAAGACGTTGCAGTATCTGGTATCGTCATTACATTTAGGGATAAAACGGAAATGAATGAGCTCGTTAATACATTGTTTGAAGTGAAGAAGTATTCAGATGACCTGCGAGCCCAGACACATGAGTTCATGAATAAGTTATACGTTATTTCGGGATTATTGCAACTTCGTAAGTACAACGAGGCGATTAAGATGATTCAAGAGGAAATCGATGTGACGCAGCATACGAATGCGTTTATATTTGAACATATAAAAGACACTAACGTTCAAGCAATTCTCTTTGGGAAGATAGGGAAAGCATCGGAAAACAAAATCACTTTTACGATTGACGAAAACAGTAGTTTAGGACAGCTGCCTTCCTTCATCAGTACAGGAGTTTTGACGATCATTATTGGCAATCTGATTGACAATGCCTTTGAGGAAGTGATTGACCAAGAGAAGAGATTGGTGAATTTCTTCGCTTTGGATATTGGCGAGGATATCATTTTTGAAGTGTCAGATAACGGTAGGGGGATTGATCCAACCGTTGCCCATCAGCTTTTCACACAAGGATTTTCCACGAAGGACAAGTCTGACCGTGGTTATGGATTGTCGAATGTACGGAGTGCAATACAAGACCTTGGGGGAGACATCCAATGGAAGAGCGATGATACAGGAACAATATTTACTGTATTCATCCCAAAAACCGAAAAAGTTGAAAGGTGATACAAATGTTAAATGTATTAATCGTGGAAGACGATTTTAGAATTGCAGACATCCACCAACAATTATTAGAAAGCATCGAAGGGGTTCGAGTCGTTGGCAAGGCATTACGGGCGGAAGAAGTTCACGGGTATTTCAAAAAGGAAAGAATCGATCTATTGCTTGTAGATATTTACATGCCTGACCAACTAGGGATAGATTTGGTGATAGATTTGAAAAAAACATACGCTGATGTAGATTTTATTATGATTACGGCAGCTAAGGATATGGAGCTCCTTGAAAGAAGCGTAAAGGCTGGTGCCTTTCATTATTTAATTAAACCGTTGCAATTGCAGAGGTTAGAGGAAGTCATCCATCAATTCAAGGAAAGAAAATCGATCCTTGAATCAAACAAGCCAGTAGAGCAATCATTGGTCGATCAGTTATTCGGCAAGCCCTCTTTAGAGACGCAGCAACAGGAAGATTTGCCGAAAGGGATTAATGAATTGACTCTTACGAAAGTGATGGAAACGATGAAGGAAATCTCAAGCGGCACCACTGTTGAAGAAATTGGTGAACATATCGGTGTCTCTCGGACAACGGCACGAAGGTATATGGAATACTTAGTGTCGATTGGGAAGATGAGGGCGGAGTTGGAGTATGGGATTGTAGGTCGCCCCGAAAGGAAATACTTTATGATTTGAGCATCCTCACAACGAAGATGCTCATTTTTTAACAAGAGTGGTTGCATACCTTCTGAATGGTAGTCCAGATGGGGGAGAAGTACGATGAAAAGAATTTATGGCACACTTATACTCGTATTCGTATTGCTTATGGCGGGGTGCACGGGAAGTATTGGTGAATCGGGAGAAGAAGAATTTCCAAGAAATACGATTGAAATCATCGCCCCGGCAACAGTTGGCGGCGGTTGGGATGCCGCTGCACATGCAATCCGACAAGTAATGATGGATGAGAAGTTAGTAGATCAGAATGTCGAGGTTGTCAATAAGCCAGGGGGCAGTGGAGAGGTTGGCTGGCAGTACTTAACCAATCAGGATGCTCATCATATTGCGTTAAATTCTAGTTTAATGGTGACAAATCATCTCCTTGGCCAAAGTAAATTGGAATACCGGGACTTCACACCGCTTGCAATTCTCACAACAGAATGGATAGCTGTTGCGGTGCCATTGGATTCTCCTTTTCAAAACGTAAAAGAGTTGTTGGAAAAATTGAAAGAAGACCCGTCTTCTGTAAAGATCGCTGTAGCACCGGGATTAGCAAACAATGATCATCTTTCCTTTCTGCAAGCTGCTAAAAATTACGGAGTAGATATCGTCAAACTAAACTTTGTTGTCTATGACAGTGGCGGTGACGTCGTAACAAGCTTACTAGATGGACAGGTAGATGTGGCGACATCCTCCGCTTCCGAGTTTATGGATGAACATCAAGCGAACAAACTCAAAGTAATCGCTGTTTCATCTGACGAGCGGCTTGAAGGGTTGGCGGATGTGGCTACTTGGAAAGAGCAGGGGGTCGACATGGTATTCCCGCATTGGCGGGGAGTTGTTGGACCGCCCGATATGACAGAAGAAGAAATTGCTTATTGGAATAAAGTGATACAAGAAATGATCGAAACAGAGGCGTGGAAGAAGTTATTGAAAAAAAACAACTGGGAGTCCTTTTATAAAGATAGTAACGAGGCGAAAAAATTCTTGGAAGAGCAAGGGAAATTCTATCGAGGAATCATTGATGAATCTGATTTAGTGGAATAAGCACTGGTCTTTTTGAACAGTCCGAATGAGAAAACAATCCATCCTCGAGGATGGATTGTTTCAGTTAGATAGCTTATTAGATCGTCACTTCTTCATTAATTGAAAGAGCTCGTTTTAGTGTACACAGTTGCTCTTCATTCAACGGAATCATCGGCAAACGCACGCCGCCGACTGGGATTCCTTTTATATTCAATGCCGCTTTTACAGGTGATGGATTCGGAGCGGCAAAGAGTGCTTTCATCATCGGCAATAGTCTGCGGTGCTCGGTAGCTGCCTCAACGGTATTGCCGATTTTAAAGGTTCGAATCATATTTTGCATTTCATTTCCTAATACATGGGAGGATACGGAAACGACCCCCGTTCCACCGATTGACAAGACGGGGATCGTAAGCCCGTCATCGCCGCTGTATAAGGAAAACCCTTGTGGAGTCCGTTCGATAATTTCGGCCATTGCGTCTAAATCTCCGCTCGCTTCTTTGATGGCAACGATATTTGGTATTTCCGAAAGGCGGACGACTGTATCGACATCGATGTTCACAACACTGCGTCCTGGTATGTTGTAGAGCATGACCGGTAAAGAAGTAGCCGCCGCGATTGTTTTGAAATGCTGATACATACCTTCTTGGCACGGTTTGTTATAGTACGGTGCGACGAGCATGACGCCGTCAACACCTACATCTTCCGCACGCATTGTCAGTTCGATCGATTCTCTCGTGTTATTTGAGCCCGTTCCGGCAATGACCGGGACTCGTCCATTTACAACTTCTACTGTGAACTTGAATAATTGGACCTTTTCTTCATACGATAACGTCGGGGATTCTCCTGTCGTTCCCGCTACAACTAAGCTATCGGATCCATTGGCAATTAAATATTCGATTAAGTTCCGTGTTGCTGCAAAATCAATTTCACCTTGCACATCAAAAGGAGTTACCATAGCTGTTACAATTTGTCCGAAATTCATTTTCTCCACATCCTGTCTTTTATTTTGGTAAATAAAATAGAGGGTGAAGGGCGATTGCAAAAAGAACACAAAAAGCAACAACGAGGGCTCGTTGTTGCTCGAAATAAATAAATTATTTCTTTGCAGAAGATAGCCCTCCATATAGTTTCCTATATGACAATTCTGGACTTATTCAACCCAGAACCAGCTTCGAGATAAATGAGAGTCTCTCCACTTCGGCAAATTCCCCTTTCCACAACCTTCATAGGACCTCATTATCCTCTGATTGTGTACTGATGGTCTTTGCGCCTCTATCCTTACTTCAAAAACTTGCGAAATAAGATATTGTTAAATTACCTACCACTTTACATGGAATTGAGTGGAATTGCAAGAGATACACGAAAAGAAAGTGAACGTAAAATATTCTTGAATTTAGTCTTGAGCTTCAAGTTACTTGAAGGTGTAGTATCGAGGTAAGGGGGGGGATGTGGTGAAGCTCATGACGATACAAGCGTTTTCTGAAAGGGTTGGCGTTGCCAAAAGTGCAATCCGGTATTATGAGGAAAAAGGGTTGTTAGGTCCGGTTGAGAGAAGTGAAGGTGGCTATCGATTGTACCGTGAAGACCAAATTAAAACGGTGCGATTGATTACCAGTTTACGAATGGCTGATATCTCAATTGCCGACATTCAGATGTATTTGAATGAAACGAATACTAGCAAGCGGCAACAGATGATGGCGGATTGGATTCATAGTATTAAAAAACGACGTGATGTATTAGATACGAGTTTGCGTTATTTAAAAGGCAATTCATTGAATGAACGTATTTATTTGATTGAGAAAGAGAGGGAGACGGTTATTTGGTTCCCGGCCATTTCGCGGATTGGGAAGTTTGGGGAACTTTTCATGGAAAAGGCGGAGGAATTAAAGAAGCGGAATGTCCCAATTCAAAACAGTTACTTGAAATATATATCGGGACTGGATTTGATTCAGGCGGAAATCGGTTTTAGTGTGCCGCCTACGACTGATACGACATGGATGTCAGGGGATGTCTACAAAGAGGAGATGGCATCTGCGATGTGTATCGCAATGCCATTTACCGGGTCATTCGAAAACATTCAGGATGGATATGAAAAATTATTTAACTATGCCGTTACACATGATTGGCTTCCTACAGGTGATGTAGTCGAATGGTATCGGGGGAATGATCTTTCAACAGTCGAGTTGTTGCTGCCTGTCACGGACATTGTGAAAAGGGGTGTGTGAAGGATGAATGGTGAACAATTGGTAGTCAGAGTTGTGGACTTGGTAGGGGACGCATATCAAATCGGAGTAGCGCAAGGCGAAGAGATTCTTTCTACTGGATTAGCAGCCCAACTGGAACTACTCCGTGTCATGACACGGAATGTTGATGCGGAGAAGGCAAAGGGGATATTGCAGGACGTTTCGCCGAGTCTTTTGCAGGAGTTGCACGGCATGGCGGACGCGATGAAGATGGATCTGGATACAGTCATTCGAATCTATAGCGGGTTTGACTATCCATTTCCTGACATGGGGTGTACGGCTCTTGCGCAAAATGGCTATTACGTGCGCAACTATGATTTTAGTCCAAATCTGTATGATGCGCGGCTTGTTTTTGCGAAGCCGACAGATGGCTATTGCAATGTCGGGCTCAGTCAGCAAATGATTGGAAGGCTGGATGGGATGAACGAAAAAGGCTTAGTCGTGGGGCTTCATTTTGTGAATAGTGAGCATCGAGGGGAAGGATTCATCGCCACGACAGTCGTCAGGATGCTGCTCGAACAATGCGCGAATGTAGAAGAGGCGACGAAGTTAATTGCGGAAATTCCTCATGGCTATTGCTACAACTATTCAATGATGGATTCAAGCGGCGCGACTGTCGTCGTTGAAGCGTCCCCGGAGCAGCAGGTCATCAAGCAGATGAACCCGCTCGTATGTGCGAATCATTTTGAAACAGGGGAGTTGAAAGGATTGAATAGAGCGACCGCCGAAAATTCGATAAGACGCCAGCACTATGTGGGTCGCTTAATCGATGAAAAAATGTCAGCCCTCTCTGCGTATCATCATTTTAATGATGGCGATTCCCCGGTATTTTTCCATCACTATGAAGAGTATTTCGGTACCTTGCATACTGTCGTTTATTCCCCGGAAGATTTGGGTCTTATCTTTGGTGTAGGTGAGAACTGCGAACCTATGCATTTTTCTATTGAAGACTTTATGGATGGGACTGCGAAACTACCCGAATCGATTAGAGGGATTATTAAACAAGGATAGTCCTAGCCGAATGACCGTTTAATGTGCAATCATTAGGCGGTTTTTTATTTGAATAGGGTGCAGCTTTACTTATCAGAGTATATAATACAATTTAATGTGAATAGAGAGAAGGGAAATTAATGAAGAAAGAATTCCCGATAATTGAAACTGAAAGATTACTTTTAAGAAAAGTAACAACAGAGGATGCGGATGATTTGCTTGCATATTTATCCGATGAAGATGTTGTGAAACATATGGGGTTAGCGCCTTTCCAAACGCTTGAAGATGCTTGGGATGAAATCAATTGGTATAACGCTATTTTCGAAGAAGGCACTGGCATTAGATGGGGAATTACTTTAAAAGATGTTGGCACCATTATAGGGAGTTGTGGCTTTCTAAATATGGCTGCCAAACATCATCGAGCTGAAGTTGGGTTTGAACTCAGTAAAGATTACTGGGGAAAAGGCATAGCTAGTGAAGCATTAGAAGCGGTTATTGCTTTTGGGTTCCGTCACTATCAGTTGGAAAGAATTGAGGCTTTAATAGAACCTGCAAATCTCCCCTCACAAAAATTAGTGGAAAAGCGAGGATTTCTTAAAGAGGGATTACTAAGACATTATGAATATACTTGTGGTAAATTTGATGATTTATATATGTATTCAATTCTAAAAGGAGATTCTATCGTCAATCGAGAAGGTATACACTAACATTACAGTCAGAATGAACGAGCAGAATAAGTCGAAAGTGGAGGTGTTTGATGAATCACATTCCTATCATGAAAAGACTAAAAGAATTGCTTGTTGATTATGCAGTGATCATTGCTTACTTGGTACTATTATTGATTATCAACGTGGTGATCATATTTTTAGTTCTAAAGGAAATTCCGGCGTATACAGAGACACAATCGCAGCTAATCGCTACATTTACATCCGTCATACCAATCATCCTTATTTTTTCGTATTTGGATTTTAAAGATGGATCAATTGGAAAAAGAGCCGCTGGGTTGAAGTTAATGTACGTGCACAAAAGATTTAGCTCAAGCTTAGTAAGAAATATTATTAAGTTTTTACCGTGGCAATTAGGTCACGTAGGTGTAATTCATGGCATGTATAGTGGTTTTGATATGGTCGCAATTATTCTCGCAAACGGCGGAACATTGCTTGGAGTAGTCATGTTATCCATGGGGCTCTTCCGGAAAGACAAACGTCATCTAGGTGATTTCCTCGCAGGAACGAAAGTCGAATTACAATAAAGCTGCTATGTAGTTTTCAGAATCTTTCGGGTGCCTGTGCAGCGAACTATTCTGATAATACACTGCAATTGTATATGTGAATAAAAGGAAGCCAACATAATCTGCATTTGTTGGCTTCCATTTCGTATTTTCATAAATTTCGTTGAATTGTCATAAATGTGTGATGCACAGGCACAATCCAGGTTATTCGGCGGTCTTAAATTTAACATCGCCGACACCTATGTCGAGTGAAATGTCGATAATGACGTCTGCATTTGCATAGGCGTCATTGACAAAGACACCTTCTTTATCCTTGGTGAGGTCTTTCAAATCTACTGTTCCAATCCCTTTCGACACGTTTACTCTGACGCCAGTCTCCTTCGGAAGGATGATGGTAATGTCTCCAACACCCAAGTCCATTTTGGCACGAAAACCTTTGCTCCAGTTCCCGCTCAGATCGATAACAGATTCACCGACACCGCCATCGATAGAAAGGCTGCTTAGTTGAATGCCTTTCAAGTCCAATGTTGCTGTCGAAACGCCCATGTCGACGTCCAAATCGATAGGAATATCATTTGTCAGCTGGAGATCCCATTCATTTTCATATTTAGGTTTTTTGAATCCCAATATTGTTGTGCCCTGGAAACCGGGTGAGCCCTGCTTAATGTCGACGGTTCCGACATTACCCTGTTTCTTGTACTTCACTCTCGGTTCCAGTTTTTTATGTGTATACGTAAACTCCCCGCTGACCCATTCAGGGGAATTGCCACGGATAAGTAGATCACCGACACCAAAGTCGATGTTTACATTCAGTGCATCGGCATTGTCTTTTTCAATTGAAATCTCGTTCCCACTTGCCTTCACAAACCATTTGTTATAACCGTAAATGCCGAAAACAACAAGAAAACCTGTTATCAGCGTGATTCCTAATAGCTTATTCATTTTCATTCTCCTTTTGTCCTATTTACTTTTATTCTATCTTATTCCATTGAATAATCTACCAGTCGCATGTTGGATTTTCGTGTACGTCTTAAGGCTGAGATCAATAACAACAATTTTGGACAATCCCTCATGTTTTCTACCTCAGGCTAATACATTGAAGAAAAGGGTTGCGGGAGGGTGAGGAGTTGAAGCATTGGCTATTATTCACGGTCACTATCCTTATTGGAGTTGTCTTCGGCATTATTGTGACGGTTTTGATGGAATCATTGTAGGCTGTGAAATAAAAATAGAGCGGCGCATGGTTGATTTCATGCGCCTGCTCTCATTGAGAAAATATCTTTTTACATATTTTTTGTTTCCAAGTCAAAGATTCGCAATTTTAGGATCTTAATTTCCTTCGAAATCGCTTGTCCTTCAGCGATGCGCTGGCGAGTTCGCTGCTCAAATTGACCGCCAATCCCTTCTAAAAGATGATTGACTCGATCAAAACGGCTGTGCATTTCAGATTTCAGGTTCCCCATTTCAGATTTCACGCTGCCCATTTCAGTTTTCAAGTCGCCTATTTCAGATTTCATGCTGCCCATTTCAGTTTTCAGGTCGCCCATTTCAGATTTCATGCTACCCATTTCCGTTTCAATATTGTCTACCTTGGCATTCAGCCCTTCAAGCAATTGCAGGATCCTCTCCTCCATCTCTTTCTCCTCCTTTCTTCATCATCTGTTGTCATCGAATTCGTGTATTGTCTGTTGTTTGCAGTATACAATAAATGTAAATGGAAGTCTATACAAACAAGAACGTTCGTTCGTCCCGATGCAGTGCTTCTTGCTTATTTAAAACTAAATTTTTAATTGAAAATCGTAAAAACTGTACACTTACCTCTTGTCCTGTCGGTAAATCGACGTACTCTATGGTGACGGGGGAATAGCGAATAATTTAGCCTAATTCGCTATTTCCTTGCAATCAAAGGGGAGGAGGTATGGACATGTCATTATTTTTTGAGGATGAAATAGAAAAAGTGAAGAGGAATCTCGATTCTTCAGGATTACAGGAAATGATGTCTCAAGATCCCCGCCTAAACGGACAACTAGAACGTCATCGTGAACGAAGAAGGGCAGAACAACGGGAAGCTTCCCGCAGGCGTCAAACATATTATTTCCATGCATAACCCCACAATACGCTCGCCAATCGTCTCATCGATCGGCGAGCTACGCTTTTCAAGAGTAAGAATATTACAAATCATTCCGGTGCCTGTGCAAGAAACATTTCAGATTATGCACTACAATTGCATAAGAAAAATTATGAACTCACTTACGGCAAAGTTATATGGGGGTAAAATCGTATACTTATACAAAATGTTGAATTGTCATAAATGTGCCTTGCACAGGCACCGTTTTTTTATGAACAGTAAATTCTTTGATTCCGCGGAAGCGGGGTATACTGAGTAATGAGCAAAGAGCGGAAGAAGGATGTGGAGACGATGACAAATACCGAAACGAATGGATGGAAGTTTGAAAACAGCTACGCCCGTTTGCCAGAGGCGTTTTTCGCGGAGACGTTGCCGGAACCTTCGCCGTCGCCAGAATTAGTAATGTTGAATTATCCGCTTGCAACTTCCCTTGGGTTGAATGCAGAAGCGTTGGAAGACGAGGATGGCGTTTCCGTGTTTGCGGGAAATCGAATCCCTGAAGGTGGGAAGCCGATTGCACAAGCGTATGCGGGCCATCAATTCGGGCATTTTACGATGCTTGGGGATGGACGAGCCGTGTTGCTTGGCGAACAGTTGACGCCGGACGGCAATCGTTTTGATATTCAACTTAAAGGTTCAGGAAGGACGCCGTTTTCCCGTGGCGGAGACGGTCGGGCGGCGCTCGGGCCGATGCTGCGTGAATTTATTATTAGTGAAGCGATGCATGCCCTCGGAATTCCTACGACAAGGAGCCTGGCGGTTGTCGTGACCGGCGCACCTGTCCATCGGGAGGAGCCGCTTGAAGGTGCCATTTTAACACGTGTTGCAGCAAGCCATCTTCGTGTCGGAACGTTTCAATATGCCGCAGCCCGTCAAGTTGTCGATGATTTACGAACCTTAGCAGATTATGCAATTGAGCGGCATTATCCGGAAATCACAGGCGACGCCAATCCGTATGTGTCATTTCTTGAAAAAGTGATTGACCGGCAAGCATCGTTAATCGCCAAATGGCAGATCGTCGGTTTCATCCACGGGGTCATGAACACCGATAATATGACAATTAGCGGCGAAACGATTGACTACGGACCGTGTGCGTTCATGGATACGTATGATCCTGCAACAGTTTTCAGTTCAATTGACCGACAAGGCCGTTACGCCTACGGCAATCAACCCGGCATCGGTGAATGGAATCTTGCCCGGTTAGCGGAGACTCTTCTGCCGTTATTGCATGACGACGCAGAAAAGGCAATCGAAGTTGCAGAGAACGCGCTTTCCGGATATGCGAAGCTGTATCACTCCTATTGGCTGAAGGGGATGCGGAGCAAGCTCGGCATTTTCCACGAAGAAGAGGAAGACGCTAAGCTTGTGAAGGATCTGCTAACGATACTAAAAGACAACCGTGCAGACTACACGAATTTTTTCTTAGCGCTGACAAATGAAAAACTGGACGACCTGCCGATGTGCAAAACGCCGGAATTTGATGACTGGGACCGACGTTGGCAGGAACGGCTTGAGAGGCAACCTGAATCTGACGAGGCTGCAAAGCAATTGATGCGCGATAGCAATCCTGCAGTCATCCCGCGCAATCACAATGTGGAGGAAGCGCTTGACTCCGCAATCGAGGGTGATTTCACCGTTATGGAAAAGCTGCTGGAAGTGATCGCGAATCCGTATGATCACACAGCCGAACATGATGATCAATACAAGATGCCACCCCCGCCAGACATTCCTTACCAGACGTTTTGCGGGACATAACGAAAAACAGAATCCATGGCGACAGCCGTGGATTCTGTTACGTATTATTCCATCAGATTCGCTTTCTTTTCCACGGCTTCCACGGCTTCGTCGATTGACAGGCCTCTCATGGAAACGACCGGGAAATCGAACTCTTGTGTATTCCCTTCGTTGATAGCGCGGACGACGCCGATATCATAACCTTTGACATCTTCATCCGTATTGAACATCTTCACTTCATACCCTTTCGCTTGAAGGGCGGTCATGACATCTTCATATGGTTGTTCCACAGCGATCCTTTTCATCGTTACACTCCTCCTTTATTCGAAAATAAGGTTTCACTATACTGTTCCCGCTCCAACTGAATTTATGAATTCCATTTTTGGTTTTCGGAACATACGTTCGAATAAAAGGTTAAAAAAAATTACAGCTTTTTCACGTAGAGAGGATCAAAGTAAATTTCATATCCATTGTAACTCGTCGATACGCCGAAACGGGAATGGTAATGGGCAATGGACGCCATTAAATAATTCTCTGTCACTTCAAGATGGGTGCACACTTCCTCAATGGTCTTGAAACCCGATTCATGGCATTCGATCAATTTATCGAGCGACACGATTTTTTCGTAGGCCCATCGCCTTGCAGCCAATTCCTGCTTCAAATTCGTGAGTTGTTGTAGATCCGTAATATCACCACCATACGTCGTTTCGTAATGGCCGATTTCCTCCGCCAAAATGCAATGCTTTTCATAATGGCTCCGATTTTTATCAATGAGTACGACATCGTCCATATAAAGACCTGCGAGTCCGGATGGAAGCGTTTTGACTTCCTTTACGACCAAATGGGGGTATTGGGCAAGCAGGGATTCATAGGTCATGGAACCACCTCACTTTCGTTGCGATTTAATAAATTGAATATATCTTTTTATATCCTCCAGTTCTTCTTCAGTCAAATCGTCATCGATATGGGCAGCAATCGTTTCAACCGTCGATGGCTTTTCAGGCACGTCCAATCCAAGCATCTGGTCTAATGAAACATGAAACGTTTCCGCAATCGCTTTGATCATTCTTGTTTTTGGTTCGATGGAGTTTGACTCCCATTTCGACACCATTCCTTTTGTAATCGATAGACCTAGTTTTTGATTGATCCGATCCGCAAATTCCTCTTGGGACAACTTGTTTCCGATTCGGATTTTCCTAATTTCCCGCCCGATTGACTCCATCTTGCAACCCCCTATTCGTTATAGATATTATATCCTAAAGTTTCTTTTGTGACAACTAAGTGGTTGTAAATGAAACCTCAGCGTGATAAAGTGTTTGTACAAAGTTTCATTAGTGACATATTGTTTCATTAATGAAACTAAAACAGAAGGGGTGATACTTTTGAAGAAGGAGGAAATGGAACAATTAGTAAAGGATTATCACTGGATGATTAACAGCGTCAAAGTCATTCGGGAAGGCATGAATGAAGTGGGCGAGGGAATGACGGCGCGATACGGGATGGAGGCAGCAATGCCGAAAGCTGTGGGCCGTCCTAGCGATCCGATTTACCGGGAATTCAACAGAAGGGAAAAGCGGTTGAAAAAAGTGTACGAGTATGAAAAGAAAATCCAACTTGTTCAAGAAAGGATCCCACTCATCACGGAGGATCGTGAAGTCGAAGTGCTGCACTGGTTGCTTGAGGGGAAGAGCTTGCGCTGGATTGGCAGGCATATGCAAGTATCGGATCGCCAAATCGGCAGGATAAAAGATGCTATTATCGAAAAGATGTCGCAAATGTCGCACGTGCCGCAGATGTCGTAGAAATGACGGATCCAATTCTTTTGGGTTACACTGGGTCCAGGCCGAAGAAATCGACCAAGGCAATATCAAATGATTGTCGCAAATGTCGCATGTGCTGTAGATGTCGTAGAAATGACGAGGCGAAAACTTTTAAGTTACAATGAAAGCCGTCACGAAGAACGGCTTTTGCGAGTAAAAGCGAAGCGTTACGAGCACATCTTTGCCCTAACTGTCGCAGTAACAGTGAAATGAATGTCGCAAATGTCGCAAGTGCTGTAAATGTCGTAGAAATGACGAGTGAAATTCTTTCAGGTTACAATGAGTGTAGGCGAAGGAAATCGCCAATAGAATAGCGGGATTTTAAAGGAGCGTCCACTGGGCGTTCTTTTTATTTTCCACAAAAAAGGAGGATTGGCATGGCTACAAAAGAGCTTCTAGGTTATTTTTTGACACAGGGTCCGTTTGCCGTCCTGTTCGTATGGTTGTTTTGGAATCAAGTGAAAAGCAGTGAGTCAAGGGAAAAGCGCTATCAGTCTTTATTGGAAGCGCTGACGGACAAATACGATGACATTAAAGATGAAATTCGAGAAGTGAAGGAGCGGTTGCCTAAAAAATAGGCATCGCTTTTTTTATTGGTGAAGCGAGTGGTTCGGAAGTCCCGAAATGAGCAAAACGATACTAAACTCGCGCAAAACGGCACTGAACTCACGCATAAGTCACTCGAAGTCGCGCAAAACCGACCGAAACTCGCGCAAATCAACCCCGCGCAATCTGAAAAGGAGGTGATGCCGGAAGAAAACGACATGGAAAGGAGGTGGTCGGCATATAGAGTCTCAAAAACGGCGGAATGTCGGATAGTCACGGAATAAAAAACTAAAAAACGAGAGGAAGATGAGATATGGTTAAAATTTTTATTGATCCAGGACATGGTGGAACAGATCCAGGAGCTTTAGGAAATGGTTTGAGGGAGAAAGATGTGACGCTGGCAATTGCGACACGGGTACGCAATATACTGGAGAACGAGTACTCCAATGCAACAGTGCGAATGAGCCGAACTGGAGACCAGACAGTCGGTTTGCCGCAGCGGACGAATGACGCGAATGCATGGGGTGCTGATTTTTATTTGAGCATCCACATTAACGCTGGCGGCGGAACGGGATATGAGGACTATATCCATAACTTGCTGTCGGATACTTCAACGACTGCTCAGTTGCGGAATACAATCCATGCGGAAATTGTGAAATTAATCGACATGCCGAACCGCGGGAAGAAGAAGGAGAATTTCCATGTGCTTCGTGAAAGCCGCATGCATGCGATGCTGACGGAAAATGGATTCATCGACAATGCGACAGACGCTGCGAAAATGAAAACTTCAGCATGGCTCGACAAAGCAGCGAGAGGCCATGTCAACGGGCTTGCGAAGGCACTCGGCTTGCAGAAAAAGAGCTCTCCCCCACCAACGGGCGATGTATTGTACCGTGTCGTCACTGGATCTTTTACAACTCGTGCCAACGCCGATCAACGAGTTGCCGAGCTCAAAGCGAAAGGCTTCGATAGCTTCATTGACATAGCCGTCATCAATGGAACTACGTATTATCGCGTCATTACGGGTTCATTTGCGGACAAGTCAAACGCTGACAAGCAAGTGGCTGACCTGAAAGCCGCTGGATTTGACGCGTTTATTATTGTGGTCAATCTATAATTAAATCAAAACGGACAAGCGCCTGTGCATTGAATTCCTGCACGGGCGCATATTACATAGTCAATCCCCGAAGTATTCATTCGTCAGATCGCCATTCACCCCAATGGCCGCAGCACTTCCAGATCCCGCAGCAATAACAAGCTGTGCAGGGACGATATGGGCGGCGTCGCCCGCAGCATAGACGTTCCACACATTTGTCCTGCCGTATTCGTCCGTCTGGATGCCGCCATATTCATTCAACTCACAGCCAAGCTCTTCCGCGAACTGATTGCAATGGCTCCAAAGGGGAGTGACGAATCCGCCGGCTCGTTCGATGAGCGTGCCGTCTTCTAGACAGATGCCTTTCAACTGTCCGTTTTCTCCCTCCAGCGCGGTAATATTGTCTTCATACACTTGAATGCCTTTCGCGAGCAGTTTATCACATTCTTCCGCCTCGAGCCGCCCTTCGCCATTCGTGAACACCGCCAAGTCCTGGCTCCAGACAAAAACTTCTTTCGCAAGCTTATACACATTTTTATCCGCAATGACGGCGAGAGGCTTGTCACGAAGTTCCCATCCATCACAGTACGGACAACTGAACAAGCTTGTCCCATAAAATTTTTCGATGTTCGGGATGTTGGGCTGTTCGTCTTTCAAGCCCGTCGCTAAGATAATTTTTATCGTTTGAAAGCTGTTGCCTTCAGCTGTTTCCAGTTCAAAGTGAATCTTGTCCAGCCTTTTAATAGAAGTGACTCTTTCGCTTTTCACTTCCACAGATGGATAGCGGGCGATATCGCTGTAAGCGAGGCGCCGAAACTCGTCTGGCAAGATGCCGTCACGGGTAATGAATCCATGCGCCTCGCGCGTCACCCGATTCCGGGCATGGTTGTCATCGAACAGCAGCACTTTTCGTCTCGCTCTTCCAAGTACAAGGGCGGCATTCAATCCAGCTGGTCCGCCGCCGATAATGACACAATCGTATAGCATGAACTCACTCATCCTTTCTAGTGCAAGTTTACCCTCGTGAAATGAAAATAAGCTTCATGTCCAGCTGACAAAAAAAATTCATTTATTCGCACGGGCGTACTTATAGTGGACTATGGGAGGGAGAGAATGGAGAAAAAGATGTTGGAGCGCGGGATTGGCCTTGGCACTTGTTTGGCGGTCGTCATTTCGTGGAGCGTGCATAAATCAATCCTTTGGGCTATTTTCCATGGGATTCTTAGTTGGCTGTACGTCCTTTATTATGCGCTGACGAGATAATCGTAGGTTTTGGATTCACTCCTTTTTGGGAATAATAAAGGCATCAACGTAAGGAGGAACAACATCATGAAAAGCTACGCAGGCGATAAAGACGATCAGCCGAACGGACTTCCGAAGGATTCTGCAGGAATAGCGAACGATGCAGCGAAAAAAGCGGAAGCGCAACTGGAATCAATTAAGGAAGAAGCCCGTAATGAACTGAAAAGACAGCAAAAACAATAACAATTACGAAGGATGCCTGCTACATACGGGGCATCCTTTTCATTTGCCTAGTTATGGCGCAATCTGTGCGAGTTATGCGCGAGTTCGGTCCGATTTTGCTCGAGTTCAGTCCGATTATGCGAGTTTGGCGTAGTTTTGCGCGAGTTCGACACAAATATGCTCATTTCATGACTTAATACCTACTGACGGTAACAACTGACAATCTTTCAAAATAATGAATGACTTTACCACTTCCATATATTATGATGTTGCTAACTATAGATAATAGGGGGTTAGGTCAATGAAACTTCGCGTTTCTGCTGTGCAATATCATTTGCATTCCATCCGCTCCTTCGAGGAGTTTGGGGCGCAATGTGAGCACTATATTCGCAATGCCCAGGAATACGGGGCGGAATTTGTCTTATTTCCGGAATTCTTTACGACGCAGTTGCTTTCCATCGGGAATGAAAACGGAAAAGCGCTATCGATCGAAGCGCTTCCTGGCTTTACGGATCAATACATCGAACTGTTCACAACGTTTGCAAAAGAAATGAAAATGCATATTATCGGCGGCACTCATGTTGTTCAGCGTGAGGGGCGCCTTTATAATGTCGCCCATCTGTTCTTCCCGGATGGCACAGTGGAGGAGCAAGCGAAATTGCACATAACCCCCTTCGAAATTGAAGGTTGGAATATGGCAGCGGGCGACGAGCTGAAAGTGTTCGACACGGAAAAAGGAAGGATCGCCATCCTAACATGCTATGATATCGAGTTCCCCGAAATCGTCCGGATGGTGAAGGCCGCAGGGGCAGATGTCATCTTCTGTCCGTCTTGCACCGATGACCGTCACGGGTTTCATCGCGTCCGGTATACGAGCCACGCGCGTGCGATTGAGAACCAAGTATATATCGTGTTGACAGGGACAGTCGGCGCCTTGCCAACTGTCGATTTCATGCGCGCAAACTTTGGGCAGGCCGCAATCATTACACCGAACGACATTCCATTCCCACCGAGAGGGTTGGCAGCGGAAGGTGAATTAAATCACGATATGCTAGTGACAGCTGATTTGGATTTGAGCCTGTTGTATGAAGTGCGCGAGAAAGGGTCGGTGACGACTTGGCGCGATCGCAGAACAGATCTGTACACGGATTGGGGCGCGGCTCCGGTCAGGAGTGAGATTGATGGCATATCGCAGTGAAGTGATGGTCTCCCATGAGGGGAGCTTCATTCCTGTTGTTGTCCGCAATTATTCAAGAGCGGATTTCGATGCCATGATCGCACTGCAGGCGGATTGCTTCCCACCGCCTTTCCCGGAGGAACTTTGGTGGAGCCGGGAACAGTTGGAGAATCACGTAAGCCTCTTCCCTGAGGGAGCTATTTGTGTCGAGCATAATAGGAGAATAATAGGATCGCTCACTGGTTTGCTAGTGAAGTTTGATTCCAATAATCTCGATCATACGTGGGAGGATATGACGGATGGCGGGTTTATTCGAAATCACGATCCTGTCGGTGACACATTTTACATCGTTGATATTTGCATTAGTCCGGAGTTCCGAAAGGCGGGGCTTGGCAAATGGATGATGCAGGCAGCTTACCAGCTTGCTGTGAAGCTTGATTTGACACGTGTCCTTGGCGGCGGAAGAATGCCCGGATACGGAAAATTTTCGGCAGACATGACACCGCAGCAATATGTCCAAAAGATTGTCCAAGGTACTATAAAGGATCCAGTCATTACATTTTTGCTCCGCTGCGGACGCATACCTGTCAAATTAATTGAAAATTATTTAGAAGATGAAGAGTCGCATAATCATGCGCTATTAATGGAATGGAAGAATCCGTTCAAGAGGGGGAACTAGAGATGGAATTTATTCGTGTGAACAATATTGAAGATCCGTTATTTGCAAAAATGCACAACTTATTAAGGGAGATTTTTCCGCCGGAAGAGGTCTTGGAATTCGACTTGTGGAAAGAGCCGCTTGAAGACCCGAGTATCCGCGTCTTTGTTGCGGTGCATGAAGGGGAAGTCGTTGGCGCAACGGAGTACCGTTATTATCCGGATTGGAATATTGCGATGACGGATTTTACGATAATCGGGCAATCGGGCCTCGGCATCGGCCGTTTCTTGGCGAAACAGCGCGAAGAGGATTTGCAGCGCTTGGCGCAAGAAAACGGCAAGACATTGTTCGGCATGTTTGCGGAAATTTATGATCCTTATGAGCGAGAGGATTTCGCTTTCGGCGGCGTAATGGCCATGAACCCATACGTCCGGAGAGAAGTGCTGTCCCATCTAGGCTATAAGCGTCTTGACTTCACATACGTTCACCCATCGTGGAAAAACGATGGGGAGGCGGTCGAAGGGCTCGATTTCTGCTTCATGCCGACGGATGAACAACTTACGGAGATTCCATCTTATTGGGTCGTCGAATTCTTGAAGGATTATTATTCGGTCCTGTCGAATAAACCACAACGTTGGCTCGACATGATCGAAGAGTTGAAGCAGAAAGAAAAGCTGAAGCTTCTTCCACTATAATGAGTAAATCCACGCATCCCTTAAAGGCGCGTGGATTTTTTAATGAAGAAGCTCGAGCTCTCTTTTAATAAATGCCGACCGTTCTCCGATATAACGACATATGTAGTCGGGTTCTTCGTCGAATTGGTCGATACTGTCCTTTTTATACGGATCCAATAATAAATAAGGTCGGAGCACTGCATGCATTTTTACTATTTTCGGTTTCAAGTTGTCGACGGTGAACTGATTGTTCACAATATCCTTTAGTAAGTTTTTATATTGGTCACGAAATGTTTTTACATCGAGAATCCTTGCTGTTAACGTATTGAAGCCGGTTATTCGTAAATAATCGCTTTCCATTTCCAATCCATTGACATCCCGCCCCCATGTTGCGTCGTAATCCCATGGAATGATTTCATATAGCCCGGTCTCTTTGCTCCGATAAAGTGCATAGTTGTGGACAAATCCATCAAAATTTTGAGTGAAAACGACACCCCCAAGCCAACGTAAATACTTATCCACATCTATATAGTTTTGAATTTTCTTTTCAAAATCTTCCCTTGCAATCGTGTTAATATCTATAATCATTTGATGTAAATGAACTTCGTCCTCCTCGGTCCCGCATTGCAGTTCATATCCAAACGTAAGGGATTTTTTCACTTCTTTATCCAAATCGCTCATGAGTGAGAAGTTTGCATCCCCATCGACCGCATAAAAAATAGAACCAGCTTGTAATTTACGGTTTGCAAGGAATCGCTCATCCACCGATTCCAATTCTAAATAAACCCCTTCATTTCTTCCATTCACTTTCAAAAAGACAAATCGCGCTTGAGGTGCGAGGCAACCAATTTCATTAAAAAAATCAAAGGAAAGTTTATTTCGTAGTAAAGAGGGGTCTTTATATTCTGCATTTAAATGAATGACGTTCGCATTCCGATACGTCGAAGGTTTATAAAAGGAAACCTGGTAGGACTTCTTTGGGAAGTCCCGGATATGTGATCCACGATAGGCGATATCAATATCATATTTTTTATTTTGAATCGTTAGCTTTGCAGGAACCGGGTCGTCAATCCAAATATCTTGTCGGAGCTCATTCAGATCCATCGGGTGAATAAAAAGTCGGTATTCAAGTAATCTCTCAGTAGTTCCCACGGAAATCCACCCCCTATTCATTATTCTATTTCTATGAATTATCATGAAGGATGTTTCCATAACAATATTTGTCGAGAATTGTGCACTTAACTCTACTCCTGTCGCATTTGCAACGTATTTTATGGAGAGGAAGAGGCACAGTGAAATGCGTGGATTCTTTCTCTATAACATGGGAGGGGGGTTGGACATGTCACTCTTTTTTGAAGATGAAATACGGAGAGCGAGGGAAAAGGTCGGTCGTTTAGGACTTGATGACTTTATGTTTCAGGATCCTCGGAGCAATAGAAGGACATCTCGGAATAAACGTAGAACGAGCCGTCGTACTAGTAGAGTACGAAATACTTCGAGCAATCGCCGAATCACAAGCAGGAAACGGGTAACATCCCGCATTCGCCGTCGCACAGACGTTTGGGCACGTTTCTGGAACCACAAACGCAGACGCACTGGCACTGTACGGAGCACTTCACGTAATCGCAAACGCACAAGCCGAGTTCGAGTAACTTCTCGCAATCGCAAACGCACAAGCAGAGTTCGGGTAACATCCCGAAATCGCAAACGCACAAGCAGAGTTCGGGTAACATCCCGAAATCGCAAACGCACAAGCAGGGTTCGGGTAACTTCTCGCAATCGCAAACGCACGAGCAGAGTACGGGTAACTTCGCGTAATCGCAAATGCACAAGCAGAGTACGGGTAACTTCTCGCAATCGCAAATGCACAAGTAGAGTACGGGTAACTTCTCGCAATCGCAAATGCACAAGCAGAGTACGGGTAACTTCGCGTAATCGCAAACGCACTAGCAGAATGCGGGTTTCGTCATGTGGGTGTGGTGGAAATCGTCGCCGCACAAGTAGAATGCGGGTAACTTCACGAAATCGTCGCCGTACAAGTAGAATGCGGATAACTTCACGAAATCGTCGCCGTACAAGTAGAAGACGAGTCACTTCGCGTAACCGAAACAAACCTATTAATTTTCGACCGAATTGTCGAAATCGGGCCACGTGTCGTAACCGATTTTTCTAATTTTCGAGAACTAGATAGTAAGCAAATCAAAATTCAATGAATGTACCGACCGATACAAAAGGAGTACCAATCCTGCTTTGTCGAATGCAGGACGGTACTCCTTTTCTTATTAATGATCGGCAATGCCCATTGCGAAATGCACTCTTACTCGTCGGCATGTCTCATAATAAAGCTCATATGTCTCCCCGTTTTCTTGTCTTGGCGGTACGAGAATCCATCTGGGCTTATGTAGGTACATGTCCGATCAATCGTGATCCGGTCTTCCGGAACACCTGCAAGTTCTAATTGTTTTTTCACGGTGTTCTGGTTGTCGATATGGTATTTATTCGTTGGTTCATTGAAATACATAAATTCATCCGCGTACTCGAGTGCTTTGAACTTCACATACACATCCTCGTCCACTTCGAATTTCTCCTGACTGAGCGCCATACCGATTTGTACATGGAAATCTTCAGCCTTACATCCTTCAGCAGTTTTCAAATGCTCAAAGACGTTTAAAGTGATTTCCTGGACGGTTCCTTTCCAGCCGGAGTGGATGACTCCAATGAGACCATTCACTTCATTCCAAAAAATGACCGGAACGCAATCTGCAGTGAAGCTGCATAGTAAAATATTTGGTTCAGTTGTATAAAGCGCGTCCGTGTTTGGGATGGCGGTTGCTCCAACTTCAGCGCCGCGCCCCTTATCGGAAAGTGTCACTTTGTGGAAATTTGTGCTATGCGTTTGACTGGCGGAGACGAAATCCTGTAATTTGCATTGGAGGGAAGCCGCCAACCGCTTCCGGTTTTCTAGGACAGACTCCGGATTCAAACTTGCGTGAAACGCCATATTATTATGCTCCGGCAGACGTTCATCTTTCAACGTCGTTCCTGCAATGAATCGTTTATTGTCGATATATATTTTTGTTTTCATATCATCACCTGCTACTACTATACTCGATTGCAACGCGGACAACCATGACAGCTGTGCCGTTTTGGGTAGAAATAATTCGGTGCCCCGCAACCTATTTAAAGATGCAACATTTTCATTTCTCTTCGATAACCTGCAATGATTTTTGTGAACAACACGATCCATGCGAGGATACAAACTACTAATAGTATGCGGATGGCTCCCATCAAGGACCATTCGAAAAAGGGAGTGGAACCGATGTAAATGTTTACGTAAAGTGATTGAAAACTGACGAGCAGGATGAAGGCTCCCATACTTAAATTCATGGCAAACGCCCTTCTTACATAACGCATTTTTTCCTTCGTGTCGTAGCTGAATGCTGGAACTTCTTCGCCTTTTTCGTAAGGCATTGCCCAAATGGAGTAGTTAAGCCATGTCGTATTAGATGTGAATTTAAGTTTCCAACCGGCATCTTGATGGAATGAATAAAAATCAGTATTCACTTTCGGCTCGAAACTCACTTCGTAGCTGATGAGCTGAGGTTTCGTCTCCCGAAATGTGAAAACAGCGGCAGTAACGGATTCAAGCTCCAGTCCTTCGAGCGCCAATCTTTCAAGCCATTCTTTTGTTTGCAATGGTTGATACATCCATCCAAGACGTAGTTTGCGAACCTTTTGTCCGAGGCTCGACTTTTCGATCGTTGCCCCCATCTCTTTGACTTCAAACTTCCGATAGGCTCGAAATATGAAAACGGTAAGACCAGCTAAAGACAAGAAAATGATGAGGGGAATTAGTATAGGCATGACCATTATTTTCCCTGTCGTCGCGTGGCTAGCAATTCCCCAAATGAAGAAGAAAGGAAATTGGAGAGTCAACCAAAGTGTTGAGAGAATTAGAAAGATATAGGCATGCAATCGAGTTCGTCTTAGAATCGCATCGCGCATTGGACGGGATGTGATCTCCAGCGATTCATTTTTCAAAATCCGCCATTTCCCCGAAGTGGTGGCCGTTTCCCAACCCGAAGTGAGTAGTCCGGATGTAATCTCGGTTTTATCATATTGAATGGCATACGAAGTTGAAGTGCTCGGACCTTTGTCAAATGAAAACAAGCGTAATAACGGATTAAAACGAGTTAGGTGATAACCGTCCCTCGCCATTTGTGATAGCCATTGTTCAGTATGATCTATTCGATAACTCCAAAACAACTTAGCTTTTTTCATAAGAAGTCCTCCTCAAATCGCAATACGTTTGCGTGCAATTCTTTTAGCCTTTCCATTTCAGCCTGCATGACCAGTTTTCCGCTAGCAGTCACTTCGTAAATTGTTTTCCGTTTGTCATCCGCAAAAACAGTGATCATTGTATCCTTTTGCATTTTTGTTAACGTGCCATAAATGGTGCCGGAACCAAGTCGTAGGCGACCATCTGTCAATTCCTCAACCCGCTTAATAATCCCATATCCGTGTCTGGGTTCGGTTAGTGAAAGCAGTATATAAAAGGCGGTTTCCGTCATCGGCACATACTTCTTTATCAACTTATCCATAAGGTTCCCCCATATGTCGAATCAATATATGTCGTATCTCGACTATATCACGGTGTGACATATATGTACAAGAGACATTTTTATTTATAGGAGAAATGAACTTTTTAAAGGTATGATGACTCTTATAGGGGAGAGGTGAGGTCGTGAAGGTCGTTCGGTTAGTCAAAAAGGCAAAAAAGGGGAACAAAGAGGCATTGCTTCAACTGATCATGGATCAGCGGGACGATTACTACCGTCTTGCCTTGACGTATATGAGAAATGAACATGACGCCATGGATGCGATGGAAGAGATGATCGTCAGTTTATATGAGAATATAGACCAGCTAAAAAAGGAAACGGCCTTTTATAGCTGGAGCAAAACCATTCTTGTGAATCGTTGCAAGCAGATAGTAAAGAAGCGGCATAAAACAGTTTTGCTGGATGAATGGGAATCGCATGAGATTACACATGATCCTTACCGTCTAAGCGAACAGCAGATGGAACTCCAAGACATGTTGAAGTGTGTGAATGAATATCAGAAAGAAGCCATTCAATTGAAATACTTTCATGACTTGGATTATGAGACGGTCGCTGCGATAACGAATGTTTCGGTCGGAACGGTGAAATCGAGGATCTTTCAAGGGTTGAAAAAAATACGAGAAGCGTATGGGGGTGAGTCCCATGAATGAAATTGAAAAACGTTTGGCCGAAGAGCATGAGCGTTTGAATAAAATAAAAGCACCGAACGAGTTGGAAGGGCGGCTAAGGCAGGCACTAGATAAAGTCCCGAGAAAGAAAAAGTTGAAACCGAAGTGGCCACTAGCGGTTGCTGCCTTGTTATTCGTATGCCTTGTCGGATATAACTACAACGGTTTGGCGTATTATGGGAAGAAAATAATCGGCTTTGATGAAGTGATGAGCGGCACCCTCGCTGAATTGAATGAACAAGGAATGGGACAGACAATTGGAAAGCAGGTTCTACTTGAAGATGGAACGGAGTTGACGGTGGACGGCATAATGACGGATGCCAATCAATTGATCCTTTATTATACGCTAATGAATTCAGAGGACAATGAAGGTATTACATTTGCAAGCATCAAAGGATTTTTGACGAATTCTAGCAGGGGTGCCGGAACGTCGATTATCAATGAAGAACAATCTGAAATAAAAGGGCAAATGTTTTTCGATCCCGTTAACCCGTTTGCGAAAACATTAACATTGGAAGCTACAAAGTTGACGAAAGATGGCAGATCGATATCAGGAAGTATTTCATTCCCTTATGACCCGAATAAGGCTATGCAATCCGAAATCCAGCAAAAGATCAATCAAACAGTGAAAGTCGACAAAGGGACAATCACATTCAAAGCAATTACAGCTACTCCTACAGTAACAATAATTAAAGGAACCATGAATGTGGGGAATTTGAGTCGAATCAATCTCCCTTTTGAAAAAGTAGAGTTGCGTGCGAACGGAAAGTCCGTTGAGATGATGGGTAGCGGCATCACCACCAAACTGGGCGGCACTACATTTGAATTGCGTTATGATGCATTGCCAAAGGAGTTGGATTCTTTGGATTTGGTCGTTAAGGAATTTGTTGGCTATACAATCGTCGATGAAAAGATTCCGCTTAGTACAATAAGTGAGCACCCGTTCCTCCTAAAAGGAGAGGATTTGTGGGTGAGAGATGTTGTACAAACGAAAGACAGTGTGGAAATTACTATTGCTTCTAATGATGATATCCTTTTCGATGGTGTAACAATCGAGGGTGAGGGAAGTTCAACCCCGCTTGAAACAACCGTTGGGCAAGACTTTGAAAAGCTATATAACGGAAGGATTTTGAAGGTACGTACATTAGTATTTCCATTAGAGACGACACCGGATTATATGCATATTAAGGGGATGCATCATATGAAGCCGGTTGATTACAAAATTGAAATTCCGGTAAAGTAAATCTGGCGGCTACGGCGTGATAAATATTTGATTAAACTTCAACCGTCCGGGGAGACTGATTGTAAATGGATGGAAAGGAGCGCTTGACAATGAGCCGGAAAAAAGAACCGCATAAAAGTTTCACCGAGAAAAACAACGGTTTGAGTGCGACCCAGGAAGTGCTGTATGCGAAGGAATTCAAGAGGGCCGACAGAGCAGCAAAAGAACCGGAGAATAAAATTCGTGAAAGAGAGCAATAATGAATAAGCCACGACCGATTGCGTCCCCCCTGCGATCGGTCGTGGCTTTTTTTTTATTGCATATAGTTGGACCTATCACAAAAATCTCCTCCTTATCTCATTAGATGCATGCCAATTTTATGAAAAAGGAATTATGTTATTCATTCTTTTCTGTTTATCTTGTATAATAATGGTAGGCAGCTAATGCCAAGATACTATAAGGGGAATGAGAACAATTAAAATAAATTGGAAGAAGTTATTGTTTCTGTTGACAACCGTCTTCCTGATTATACAGATCGTGGGCAGCTTCTTTTTCTATGAGCTGGCGGTCAAGCGCGGCCCGAAAGAATACTTGCAAGGGAATGCCGATTTGAAAGTGGCGGATGAGACGATGGACCTATATTTGAATGGGGATTGGAAAAAATGGGTCTCCGTACAGAAGTTTGAAACTCTCCACCTCTCTTCGCGGGATGGTCTAAAGCTTACAGGGTATTATTTGCCCGCTGCAAGACCGACAAATAAAGTTGTCGTCTTGACGCATGGCTATTTAGGCAATGCTAAGCAAATGGGGCTCTTCGGCCAGTATTATCATAATGAACTAGGCTACAACATCTTCATGCCGGATGCGAGAGGGCATGGTAAGAGTGAGGGCGATTATTACGGATTTGGATGGCCGGAACGGCTCGATGTGATTGATTGGACAAATATGTTAGTGCAGAAACTTGGACCATCGACGGAAGTGGCATACCACGGGTTATCCATGGGGGCGGCTACCGTATTAATGGCAAGCGGTGAGGAAGAACTTCCCCGTCAAGTGAAGGCGATCATCGCAGACAGTCCATACCAATCGGTCTACCAATTGTTCACCTACCAAATGAACCGGATGTTCCATCTTCCCGCATTCCCGCTATTGGATAGCACGAGCGCGTTGACGAAAGTGCGTGCCGGGTATTCATTCAGGGAGGCAAGCGCTCTGAAGCAAGTGAAGAAGACGAGTGTACCCGTTTTTTATATTCATGGAATGAATGATACATTTGTGCCGACGGAAATGGCTGGGGAATTGGAAGAGAACACGTCGAGTGAAACTGAAATATTCCTCGTCCCGAAAGCAAATCACGGAGAGGCGTATGCCCTTGCCGGAGATACGTATAAATTGAAAGTCGGTCATTTTCTTGATCGCTATATGAAATGAAAGGCCGGTTCCAGACATGGAACCGGTCTTTTCATTATTTTGGCTCATTCGCTTTTCGAATTTCCATTGGATCCGTGTCGCTGTACTTCGCAGTCCCTTTGCCGCCGGTTTGGGCAAGGAGATTTTTCACTTCGTTATAACTTAATCCGGAGTTCGCATTTTGCCGTTTCACTTCTTCGATATCGGTTCCTGCTTCAGTGAATTTTTTCGGTTCCTTCATGTTTTACACCTCCTGCCCTTTTATGATTCCTTGCCGGTAGATTTTTATGCTGTTAGAAGAGTGTTATAATTGACGCAACTCTAACAATGTTTTCTTTATATGATGTAAGGGAAAAAAGGAATGGAGGTGTTTATAGTGGAGAAGACAATTTATATCGTTCGTCATTGTGCTGCAGACGGACAGTCACCGCATGCGGATTTAACCGCGGAAGGAATCATCCAGGCCGAGAAACTAGCGGACTTTTTTGCGGAAATTGAAGTAGATCGGGTCATTTCAAGTCCTTTCGTCCGTGCAAGGAGAACTACGGAACCGATTGCCGACAGGAAAAGGATCCACATGGAAGAAGACAGCCGACTAGCGGAACGGACGTTAAGCACGTATAACTTTGAAGATTGGCTGTTGAAATTGGAAGAAACCTTCCTCGATTTTCATTTGAAATATGAAGGTGGGGAGTCTTCCTACGAAGCGATGGACCGTGTTTGTAAAGTGGTCGATGAACTGCCGGACAGCTCGAAAACTGTTCTTGTCACACATGGAAATCTGATGACATTGCTGTTGAGATGCTTCGATGAGCAGATTGGTTTTCAGGAATGGCAATCACTGACGAATCCGGATGTCTATCGTGTTCAAGTGACGAATGATGGTGCGCGAGTTGAGCGAATTTGGAAGGAAGAGGCCTTGCAATAGGTCCACTATCTGAATTTTTCGTTGAAAGACCTTTCGCAATTGAGTATAATGAAGACACTTATAAAGGAAAGGAATGACGTGTGGACGATGTACAACTAATCTTGTAATTCCGGAAAAAGAGCATGGTTGATTCTTACGGAAAACAGGATTGGTCTGTCCACTTTTAAGTCATTTCCTCAAACGGTTGCTCCCTATTTGCAGGGGTTTTTTGAGGTATTTTAAAATTGGATAGCTATACCCAATCCTTCCGTGAACTAGGCGGAGGGTTTTTTTATACCCTCCAGTAAGGGGAGGAATCTTTATGTTGTTAGGAAATATTCATAACGTATCGTACTCCATTGGAGATGCGATTATTTTGGAGAACATTTCGGCGGAGGTGCCGGAAGGGGCTTGTATTGCAATTGTCGGTCCAAATGGGGCAGGGAAGTCAACATTGCTATCATTGCTTGCGGGGGAAATGAAACCGACGTCGGGCTCAATTGATTGGATTGGCAAAAAGCCTAGCATTACATTTTTCAAACAAGAGCAACCAAATGAAGGTAGTATTGACTGGGAACAATCCGAAACATCGATATACCGTTCGAAATGGAATGTCCCGGAGCAAGCGGAATATTCATTTGCCAGTGGCGGCGAACGGATGAAGTTGCGTCTATCGGCAGCACTTTCTGCGAAGAGTGATATCGTTTTATTGGATGAACCGACGAATCATTTGGATGGAAAGAGTTTGGATGAATTGGTGCGAATCATGAATGAAAGAAAAGCGACGTACTTGATTGTGTCGCATGATCGGCATTTCATTGATCAGACGGCGGATTTTGTCTTTGAAATTGAATATGGGAAGTTGACAGTATATACGGGGAATTATACGGCATATCGCAAGAAAAAAGATATGGCCCGTGCTATACAAGAACAGCAATTCATTCAACAGCAACGAAAAATTGCAAGAGTGGAAGAGCAGATGGCACAGCTTGCAAATTGGTCCGAGAAAGCGCATCGGGAATCGGCGAAAAAAGGCGGGGGCGTGCTAGGCGCGAAAGAATATTGGCGAATGAAGGCGAAGAAGAAGGATGTCCAGATCCGTTCAAAACGCATGCGGTTGGAGGCAGAGCTTGAGAAGGAAAGAATTGAAAAACCTAAAGAGGAGATGGCTGTCGAATTCGATGTGAAAGGAAGTCGGAAAAAAGGGCATCGTGTCATGGAGTTGAAGGACGTCCGAAAAGCGTTCCGTGGGAATGAACTGTTTAAAGATGTTTCTTTTACTGTGCAAGCGGGCGAGCGGATTGCGCTTATCGGTGCAAATGGCAGCGGGAAGTCGACGCTGTTCCGCATGATGCTCGGGCAGGAAGACTTTGAAGGAAATCTATGGCTGACGAAGGGCATGTCGATTGGCTATATGAGCCAAGCGGTTCTCGACTTGCCGGATGATGTGACATTGGCCGATTATTTCCATGCTGAAACCTTTGAGGAGCAAGGTCTCATCCGCACGCAGTTGACAAATCTCGGCTTTGGCAAGAAGCATTGGCAATTGCCATTAGGTCAATTGAGTCAAGGTGAAAGGGTGAAAGTGAAGCTAATGCAGTTCATCCTTGAAGGGACCGACGTGCTGCTATTGGATGAGCCGACGAACCACTTGGATTTGCCGTCAAGGGAACAACTCGAAAAGACGCTGTCGACATTTCCAGGAACGCTTCTCTTCGCCTCGCATGACAAGTATTTCACTGAACGGATGGCGGAAAGCCTGCTCGTATTTGAAAAAGGAGGCATCCGAAAATTGCCGTTGACCTTGCGAGAATGGGAGGAACAGCAAGTTGCCCCACCGAAGGATTCGTCCGTTGAAGAACGATTGCGTGTAGAAACTGAATTGCAGGCGGTATTAGGGAAATTAAGCATGTTGAAACCCGGGACCGCAGAATACGCCAAGTTGGATAAGACCTTCCATGAGTTAAGCAGGAAATTGAGGGAATTAAAATAGTGCAACCCGCTTCGGACACGTGCCGGAGCGGGCTTTATTATGAATGCGGGATGGCAAGAGGAGTTATCTATTGAATGTTAGGAGTTATCTATTGAATGTTAGGAGTTATCTATTGAATAAATGAATTTATCACCAAATCGGGACTTTCTGACCTACCGATAAACTCTATGAATTCGTTATGCGCGATTATGGCCCGGTTATGCGCGAGTTTAGCCGAGTTATGAGCGAGTTTGCCCCAGTTATGCGCGAGTTCAGTGCAAATATGCGCGACTTTAACCTAGTTATGCTCATTTTGGGACCTTCGACTTACCACCCCGTCGCAAATGATCTCCTCCGTAGTTTCACAACTCTACAACGAGGGCAATGACAATAATAAAGGTTGTCATGTTTAGGCTGTGAGTCGATGCAGCAAAATGAAAGAAGGAGGTGGTCCGCGTGCTTTTTGAAATCAAATCAGTAAAGCATGAGCATGACCTAATTTCATTTACGTGGAATGATGTCGGAGGTTTTTACAATGTGTATAAAGATGGCGAGCATTTGTATGAAGGATCCGTTCCGGAATTCCAAGACGGAGATTTCAAACATGGCAAGCTATATCATTATATGATTGAGCGCGTGGAGAACAATCAAGTCGTCGATGTCATTGCGATGCAGACATCGGCCTTCGCAGAAGAAAAAAATGTCGAAAATCCATTGCAATTGCTTGTCATGACGACAATTGTCGCGAAGACGCAAATCGCGCTGTCGTGGGAAAGGATCAAGGACGTCGAAGAATATGAAATCTACAGGAACGGGGAATTCATGGCGAAGGTCGATGAGAACCGATTCATCGACCGGGACATTGATTTGGAGCAATCCTATGTCTATACAATTCGTTCAAGACGTCCTCTTGAAAAATCCGAAGAGCCATTAACATCAGTGAGATCGGCCATATCCAATCTGTTCGGCATGTTGAATCCAGCCACATCCACTTCAGAGTCGGCTGTAGAATCGTTTACGACGATCAAATCCATTGGCAAACTGAGCGAAATGCTAAAGCCGATCAATGACCGAGAACAGGAGATTGCCAAAGTCGATCTGTGGAAGTTCCGCTACACAACTTTTCTAGCGGAAGAATGGGTCAGGAATCCGAACCTATTGTCGCCATATCATTTTTTCAAAGGAGACGGAAGAGGATTCGACCCGAACGGTGACGGTTTCAGGACACGTGTTGACATCGAACTTGCCTATGATGAGAAGGGACAGCCGATGACTTTTACGAAAGAAGTCGGACCGACCGTTGCATATGACCATCTGAAGCGGTTCAAAGATAAAGCAAGGGCGTCTGCCGATGGAATTACAATGAAAAGGACGGATCACCAAAAAGAGGAAAGCGGTTTTCTGCTAGAGCATTCTGTCGGTAATCCGTTAGTGACGGCTCCGAAAATTGATTATGAAGTAAATGCCGTTTTCAGAAGGCATGGCACATTTGACATGTCAGGCTACTTTGACCCTTCGCCCCATCACGAAATTTATATGATGAAGGGAAGAGGAGAGAAGTGGCAGCCGATTATACAAGTTGAAAGCCGGGGGCTCGCGTTCATGTCAGAGGCGATTGCGTATCATTATTGGCGATGCTCGAACTTTGAATGAAACATCACTTTTGACAACATAATGGTGTTCTGTTATCATTGTCTTGAATTCGAGATATATGAATTTGAAAATATTGAACAAGACAGTTAATTGAATCCATATACGAAGGGGAGAAATAAGATGAGGCATATTTTTAAGCAAGGGACGGACAGCTCGAAGCCGACGCTCCTTTTATTGCACGGAACAGGTGGAACGGAACAGGATTTATTGCCGCTAGCTGGATTGATTGACCCGGAAGCATCTGTCCTAAGTGTTCGCGGAAATGTACTGGAAAACGGGATGCCCCGATTTTTCAGACGGCTCGCGGAAGGCGTCTTCGACGAGGAGGACCTCGTTTTCCGTACGAATGAATTGCATGCATTTTTAGACGAGGCGGCGCAAGAGCATGGGTTTGACAGATCGAATATCGTCGCGATCGGTTATTCGAACGGAGCGAATATTGCAGCGAGCTTGTTATTCCATTACGCTGAGTCGTTAAAAGGCGCTATTTTGCACCATCCGATGGTGCCGAGGCGCGGAATTGAGCTTCCTGAATTGACGGATGTTCCCGTGTTCATTGCTGCAGGGAAAAATGATCCGATCTGTCCGGCGCAGGAGACCGAGGAATTGCAGGAATTGCTCGCAGGCGCAGGTGCATCGACTGAGGTTCATTGGGAAATGAACGGACATTCGTTGACGCGGACGGAAGTGGATGCGGCTACAGAATGGTATCGAAATAATTTTTAAGTAGAGAGAAGCCGATCCTATAGGGGTCGGCTTTTTGATTTTCTGAAAGGGAAGTAAAAGATCAATAGCACAATCCCGACTAGAAATGATAAGAATGGGAAGATGAAAGGATAAAAAACGGATGGCATCCAGTTCCAAGCATCCGTATAGTGGCCGATTGCATGTGGAGAAGTGCCGCTATTATTCAACAGTAGAGTTTGCAAAGCATTTCGATTGGTGAAGCTGAACGATTCTCTTCCTAGAAGGCCATCCTCATCAAGATCGTACAAACTGTATGTCAACGTCTCGACAGGGGCTATGCCGATATTAATTCCATCCGTTACAACCGGGTCTTTCGTTTTCTTTAAGATCATATACAGTTTTTCTTCGTCTTTTCGTTTATCTTTTATGATGATAGAAGAAATATTGCCATAGTACCTTGCCAAACCTTCTTCTTCCATCCGTATCGGGTACTGTTCCAATGTATCGATTTCTTCCCCGTTGATAAAAACAGACAAATCAGCAAAAGCGATCTTGTAATTCCAAGGATCCGTATAATTTTCTTCGTCCAGTAGTGTTTCTTTGACCTCTATAATGTTGTTTTTATAATGGAACGTTGATTCTGGAGGTGGATACCTGTGACTAATAATATGAAGCTCGTAACGATTATGCATTTGAGAAGTATGTATTTTTTCCATTGCCATTAGGATAGTCAATGGAAGAGAGCTCAGAAATATAATTACTCCTATTAAAAATACAATCCATTTTTTCACCATGCCAGTCACCCCTGATTTCGTTGAAATATCCCTTCGTAAAAGTCGCTCCTTTAAAATGGAACGGCTGTTTTTGATTTCTTATTTTTGTGGTCGTGGCCAGATAAAATACGAAACGGAGATGGCGAAGTCAATACCGAGAACGATCGTCCATACTTTTAACATACCGGAGAGGGCTTCGGTTTTCGATGGATCATCGATCAAGTAAATCATCAAGAAAAGGAAGCTTCCGCCGATTATGAATGCGAGCACATGTTGCAACGAGCCTTTCATCGAGTGTTTGGCATAGGCGAGCCCGGATTTCCGGACGGGTTTCGTTCCTTGCTTTTTAATGTAATATAAAAATCGTTCATCTGCCCAGCGGATCATACTTTTTCCGAATGCGACTGAAACACCAAGGTAGATAGCGGCGATTCCATGTACTTGTGTGGCGGTAGCGCCGTTGTATAAGTCAGCAGCCGTGACAATTAGCAATATGAGGTCGATGACTGGAGTTAAGGCAAGGAAGAATAGGCCGAGCCTTTTTTTATTGATGATGTACCGTGTGACGAGTCCCGCAATGATGACGACCCAAAATCCGATTTCAGCGGCGATAATCATCCAAGCAATAAAATTCATAAGGACTCCTCCGAATTAAAATTGTTATTTGCATTTTACCGTAAATTGGTTACATATTCCATTTATACACTGAAGAAAAAAGTCTGCCAATCGGTATCGAACCGAATGACAGACCTTTTGCATTTCACAAGATTCATATTATGAACGCAGGGCTCTTTTATTCCAACAAAGGCTCCTGATCAGGCAGCTCTATCCGGAATTTTGTCCCTTTGCCTTTCTCGCTTTCGACGGTAATCGTTCCGCCGTGCAGCGTGACCAATTGTTTTACGATCGACAATCCTAATCCGAATTCGCCGTACGGATTCGTTGTCCGGGAGTCGATGGCTTTGTAGAAACGGCTCCAAATCTTTTCGATTTCCTCGGGGTCCATTCCGATGCCCGTATCTTCAATTTCAATGACGGTGCTGTTCTCTTGCATCAATCCCCGTAGGGAAATCGTACCGTGTTCTGTGAATTGGATGCTGTTTTTTGTAATGTTGAGGAGCACTTGGGTGATTCGATCGTAATCGGCGAAGACGGAGACCTCTTCCGCGACGTCTACGACAATTTGATCATCACGCTCAGCCGCTGTTTCCTCCAATTGGTCTTGGATCACTTCGAGAAGCTCCTTTAATTGGATGTGCTGTTTTACGAGCGTCACTTGGTTGGAACGAATCTTTTCGTAGTCTAGATTTTCATTCACAAGGCGGATGAGCCGCATCGTTTCACTGCTCGCGAGCTGAAGGCCGCGTTCCTTTTCAGATTCCGAAATCATATCGTTGCGCAATCCTTCGATGATGCCGCGTATTGTTGTGAGTGGCGTTCGAAGTTCATGCGAAACGTCCGCCATAAATTGCCTACGGCGGTTCTCGAGGCTTTCAATTTCCGCAGCCGATGCTTCAAGCTTTTCTACCATCTTGTTGAAATCCCGTCCAAGTTCCCCGATTTCATCAATGGTGGACGTAGGAATCCGAATTGAATAATCGCCATGCGCTACGTTTGCGGTTGCCGATTGCAGTCGTTTAATACGTCTGCCGTTTACAGTCGAGAGAAGTCCGCTTATTAACAAGGCAATTACTAGCGCTATGATCGTCGTGTAGATCAAATAACCATTCATTTGCGAAATGATTTCCCGCGAACCTTTAAGTGGCGAGGTTAATAAAATACCGCCAACGAATTCGTTCCGGTGGAAATAGGGGAGGAGGACGAAGGTGACTGCCTGCTCAAATCGCTTGAATTCCTGTTTCACGGTGATCGCTTTCCCGCTTTGCAATGCCCGCCATTCTTCCTCATTCAGTTCAATCAACGGCGTTTTCAGCCCGGTCGAATAGATGATCGCTGATTTTTCATTGAATAAACTATATTGAATGTCCCTTCCTTCGAGGACGTCGCCGTATGACCTTAAAATGAACCGGGAATTCCGTTGATCTTGCTCAATGTCCTTCAGAATCGATTGTCCGTAGGAAGCGAGCTCTTCGGTTTTATTGTCATAGACGAATTGCTCGACGAAATGGGAAAATAATAGGCTTAGAATTAAAAACGCGATGATGATGACGCTGAAATGGCTTGCAAGCTGTTGATAGAAATACTTCACTTTCATTCCGGTGTCCCTGCCGTTTCATCAAATCGGTAGCCTACGCCCCATACAGTATGGAAAAACATTCTATTTGCGTTCGACACTTTCGACCTTAACCGCTTAATGTGCACGTCTACTGTCCGGTCGTCGCCATAAAAGTCATAGCCCCACACACGATCGAGCAGCTGTTCTCGCGAAAACACTTGCTTTGGATGCTGGATGAAAAAATGGAGCAGGTCGAATTCTTTTGGCGTCAAATTCGGCACAGGCTTTCCGTCCAGCAACACTTCGCGAGTCTTTGTATTGATGATAAAATGGTCTGTTTTCAAAGTGGTGTCATCCGGATCTACATCTTTCACGACAGAGTACCTGCGCGTGACGGCTTTAATGCGTGCCATGAGCGCAAGCGGACTGAACGGCTTCGTCACATAATCATCCGCCCCCATCTCGAGTCCGAGCACTTGGTCTGACTCACTGTCCTTTGCGGTTAGCATAATGATCGGCACCGCAATTCCGGCTTGTCGCAGTTTCCGACAAATGGTTACTCCATCCATCCGAGGCAACATCCAATCGATGATGAGGCAATCCCAACTTTCCGAAACGGCCCGTTCATAGCCTGTCAGCCCATCTTTCACAAATTCACCGTGAATCCCTTCCTTTTCAAAAAATAGTTCAATCATGGAAGAGACGCTTTCATTGTCTTCAATTACGAGGATTTTCATTTACCGTCCTCCTAAAGTAAGGTTTCTCTATTCTATAATTATAACGGGAATGAAATAGAAAAACCCGCCTAGTAAACTAAGCGGGCAATACCTTTTCGAACTGTACTTATTCAACTACTTTTATTGTCTTCAATTCGATGGAAGCGCCGTACGGGTGAATGATGACACCTTTCACATGCGGTTTTTGCAAGTAGGCCTTTCCTTCGAAATAGAGTGGACCGAGTGTGCCGTCGTCAACAAGCATCAATTTCTCGGCATCTATTAACATTTGAAGGCGTTTGGCTTCGTCCGCCTCTACGAGCGCGCTCTCAATCAACTTCTTATACTCTTCGTTATAATAGTTTCCGCGCAGGCCGCGAAGCGGTTCTCCGATCCAAAGGCTTAAAATATCCATCGCATCGTTATAGTCCGCACCCCAACGGGAGATTCCCATTTGGAATTCGCTTGCTCTCATCGCATCCAAGCGGCCGCTGTACGGTTTTGTGTCGATTTGTACGTCGATGCCTAGATTCTTTTTAAATTCACTTTGCAGGAAGATCGCTGTGTCTTTTGCAATCGTATCGTCAGCAGTCAAAATTTTAAGTGGTGGCAATTCACCGACTTCTGCGAGTCCTTTTTCCAAGTATTCTTTTGCTTTCGCGACGTCCATTTTGACATGGTCTCCGCTCAATTCGCGGAATGTTTTATTTCCATCACCATGCACGCCTGCAGCGACTAATCCATACGCAGGTGCAGACCCGTTGTTCAACACTGTTTTTGTCAAAGTTTCCGCATCATAGGCGAGTTGGAATGCTTTTCGGATGTTCACATTGTCAAATGGCTTTTCAAGGAAGTTGAACTGCAAATACCATGAAATGAATTCCGTTTCTGTACCAAATTCTTCGCTGTCCCTATAAGCGTCTACATCAGTAGAAGCTAAGTAGACACGATCCAATTCTCCGGCTTCGTAAAGGTTCAACGCAGTGCTTTGTTCTTTGATGACTCTCATCGTCACTTTGTCGACATCTACATTGTCATAATCCCAATACTCTTTGTTTTTCACTAATGTGACGCCTTGGGCTTGGTTGTATTCAGTCAATACATATGGTCCGTTATACAAAATCGCGTCAGCCGTCAATGCGAATTTATCTTCGCCGACTTCGTTAATGAATTTCTCATTTAGAGGGAAATACGTTACAAATGCCGTTAAACCTAGGAAAAACGGTGTCGGCGTCTTAAGTGTAACAATAAGTGTTTTGTCGTCAGGTGTTTCGATTGCGACAGCACTTTCGTCAGCCTCGCCATCTGCAAATTCCTGCCCGCCTACAATATAGTCAGATAGTATATTTGAATAGGCGCCTGCTGTATCAGGATGCATAGCACGTAACCAAGAATACTTGAAGTCTCTTGATGTGACAGGTTCACCATTGCTCCAATTAATGCCGCTGCGTAGATGGAATGTATACGTCAATTTGTCGTTTGATATTTTAACGCTTCCCGCCATGGCAGGCTGTGGCTCGTTATTTTCATCCAAACGGTAAAGCCCTTCCATTACGTTGTTCAATACGGAGAATGAAATACCGTCCGTCGTCAACACTTGGTTCAAGTCTGGAATATCATTCGCGAGGCTTAAGTTGACGACCTTTTCTTTTCCGCCGTCCTTTCCGCCATCCTTTTCTCCTGCTTTTTCCCCATCATTGCTCTTGGAGCCGCTGAATCCGCAGCCGCTTAAAAAAACGGCCAAGACCAATGACATAACGAGCAAGAAATATAATTTCCTTTTCATTAAAATTCCCCTCCTGTTTTACTTGTCTACTACATTTCTTCCCTTCCAAATATCACAGAACAGCTTGACGGCCAGGGCGGTGGTCAAGGAAGTTCTGGAATGCAAAACCTTTCACTTCGTCCTCGCTATAACGAGTCAATAGCTCGTTAATTAAAGCGGGGTGCATGGAGGCATCTTCGAGATTGGTGATCTTTTCGGAAATGCCGTCAAAATCTGACCCCAGACCAATTTGATGAACCCCACCTAGTGAACAAAAGTGGTCAATATGTGCAATGAGATCGGATATGGACGCATCACCTTTTTCGACAACAAAAGGCGGATTGTATACGACATGGATCAGTCCATTCTTTTTGAAAAGTTCTGTCGCCTGCTCATCCGTCAAATTCCGCCTATGAGTGCAAAGCGTTTGTGAGTTGGAATGGCTCGCAATCGGAAAGTGGGCGATGTCCATAACATCCCAAAAGGCTCGTTCGGAAAGATGGGAAACGTCCGAGAGAATGTTGTTTTCATTACAGAATTGAATAATTTCTTTCCCGAAAGCTGTTAAGCCCGCTCCTCGTTCCTCTCCGACGCCATCCGCGGCCAAGTTTGCATTATTCCATGTCAACCCGATCGACAGGACCCCTAGTTCACGGAGAATCGACAGCTTTTGCATATCATTTCCGATACAATCGACTCCCTCTAGCGTGAGGAACGCACCAATTTGCCCGTCCTGGAGCTGATCGAAATCATCCCACGTCTTCAAAGCTTTCATTTGCGGATTTTTGCCGATCACTTCGGTATAAAAATAATGGATCTGATCCAATGCAACTTGGAATTTTTCATCCGATTTGATGGATGGCGATACGAAAATGGCGAAGGCTTGGATGCGTACTCCACCTTGCTTCAATTTTTCGAATGTGACGTCTAAATCTTTCGAATCCGCAAATGGTATTTTCCCCTTTGCTTTATGCATTCTAGCTAATACATCACAATGCAGGTCAATGATATCCAATGGCGACCATCCTCTCTTGGCATGCTTTTAGATAAGCGTCGAATAAGCGGATGGACACCTGGTCATCCGACTGTCGTAAAGCTTCCGGATGCCATTGCACGCCAACAACAAAACGGTGGTCCGTACTTTCAACGGCTTCAACAATTCCATCGCTCGCTCTGCCTGAGACGATGAGCGGGGACGGAATATCCTTTAACGCTTGGTGATGAAATGAATTCACCAAGATTTTTTCGGCATTTGCAATCGATTCGAGAATCGTGCCTTTTTCAATATGAACCGAATGAGTTGGATGCTCTCTTTTCGCTTTCTGGTCGTGCTGCAATAACGGAGTAGCACTTTGCGAGATAATGTCTTGGTAAAGCGTTCCACCAAAAGCGACATTTAGAACTTGGTGGCCCCTACAAATGCCAAGGATCGGTTTATCCAAGGCGAGCATATGCTTCACAAGCGTCAATTCGTTCGTATCTCTTTCGGGAGTAACGCTTCCGAGTTGCTGCAGAGGCTCCTCGTTAAACAAGAGAGGATTCATATCGCCCCCTCCCGAGATGATCAAACCATCGAGAAGTGAAGTGAGTTGCTGTACATCACGTTCCACCCCCGTTGGAATGATGATAGGTAAACCTCCTCCAGCGATGACCGCCTGGATGTAAGTGTTTTGAAGCGTGTGTGAAGTAGCATCTATGTTGGAAGTAATGCCGATAACCGGTTTCAAACCCTTTCCCCCTTTGAAAATATCTGTCAGAAATGAATAACGAATACTAGAATCAACACCCCCACATCGCATCAGAATAGTCTGACGAATAAGTTGTTATAACCTTATCAAACCTAAAAGAACCTTTCAAGCTATTTTTTGAACTATTTTTTTATTTACCTATAGTAGGAATATATCGTTTGATTGAAAATATAAATAAATTGGATTATATGGTTGTAATGAGTTGTTTTAAGGTTTATACTAATTTGAAAATAGAGAGAATGGGAGTGTTCTATCGTGTCTAATGTACTTGTTACTGTAGAACGAGGTCCGATAGTTGAAAGTGTTCATAGAGGAAGTTTTGCAATCGTCAATGCAAAAGGAGAAGTCATTTCCTCTATCGGTGATATTGAAAGAGTTGTGTTTGCTCGTTCTTCCATGAAGCCTTTGCAAGCAATCCCGATTATTGAGACGGGTGCTGCAGATCATTATGCATTCGATGACGGCGATCTGGCATTGGCTTGTGCTTCCCATAATGGGGAAGAACAGCACACCAACCGCGCTGCATCGATCTTACAACGACTTGATTTAGACGTAAAAGATTTGAAATGCGGCATACATCCTCCGAGACAGCAGGCGGCATATGAAGCACTCATCAGAAGCGGTGGGGTAGCAACCCCGATCCATAATAATTGTTCCGGAAAACATAGCGGAATGCTTGCGACGGCGAAACATATGAATGAAAGTGTAGAAGACTATTATAAAATCGATCATCCCGTCCAACAGAGAATCCTTTCTGTTATTAGTGAGTTGACGAACGTACCTTCGGAAGAAATCAAAATCGGTATCGATGGGTGCGGTGTCCCGGTTCATGGAGTTCCTTTACGCAACTTGGCGCTCGCTTTTGCGAAAATGGCGGTTCCGAGCGAGTTCAAAGAATCACGGCAACAATCAATCCACCGGGTGACGAAGGCGATGATGAATGCACCAGAAATGGTTGGTGGTACATCTCGTTTCTGTTCAGATTTCATGAAGCATATGGATGGAAAAGCGTTCGGTAAAGCCGGTGCGGAAGGAGTTTATTGTGTAGGCGTGCCAAGGGCAGGTATCGGGATAGCGGTTAAAATCGATGATGGCAATTCCCGCGCGACGTCCGTTGTCATCATGGAAATTTTGCGGCAGATGGATTTAATTGACGAACAGGAAACAAAGGCTCTTGCGTCCTATCATTTTCCGCTTCTCCTGAATGCGCGAAAAGAGACAGTAGGAATGTTGAAGCCAGCGTTTAGCATTTACGAGACTATGATGGGCGAGGTTTAAGAATCTGACAGTGAAGGGGTGGAAGGAATGAAAAAATTCATCGTCGTCAGGGTCGTCAATATCTTTTTGACGCTCGTTGTCATTGCGACGGCTACGTTCTTTCTTATGAAATTATTGCCTGGCTCACCTTTTGACGAAGAAAGGCTAGCAGCTCTAACGGAAGAGGCAAGAACTGAGTTTTACGCAAAATATGGGCTCGACAAACCTGTAATCATTCAATACGGAATCTATATGGGGAACTTAGTGCAAGGCGACTTGGGGACGTCTTTTTACTTCAAAGGGCAAAAGGTCGAATCGCTCATTAAAGACAGAATCGGACCTTCTGCATTGCTCGGGTTGCAAGCAGTCATTTTAGGGATGTCAATCGGTCTCATTCTCGGGATGATTGCAGCATTCCGGCATAATACAGCTTGGGACTACTTCACGATGTTCATCGCCGTCATCGGTGTTTCGATACCGAACTTTGTCTTTGCCGCATTGCTGCAATATTACATCGGACTAAAATGGGGAATTCTCCCGATCGCTTACTGGGAGAGCTATAGCAGTTCCATTTTGCCGACACTCGCTTTAACGATGATGGTTATCGCCCTTATTGCGCGATTCACGAGGAATGAAATGCTTGAAGTGCTGCAGCAAGACTATATTTTGACTGCAAAATCAAAAGGACTTTCAAAGTGGAGCGTGATTTTCAATCATACGCTTCGAAACTCGCTGATCCCAATCATCACCATTTTGGGCCCGATTACCGTCAGTTTATTGACAGGTTCGCTTGTCATTGAAAATATTTTCGGTATTCCGGGAATCGGGAGCTTGTTCGTTGACTCGATCAAAGTGAATGATTACACGACAATTATGGGATTGACGCTGTTTTACAGTGCGTTTTACATTTTGACTATTTTAGTCGTCGATCTATTATATGGAATCATTGATCCGCGAATACGTTTGACAGAGTCAAAGGGGTGAAAATGATGGCTAGCAAAAGCGTGAAAGAAATTGAAGTCCGAATGGACGAATTGGATGACATAGATTTCGATGACAATTCATTTGAAGTCGTCGGCTACCAGAAAGAAGCACAGGAAGTAATTACTCGCCCGGAAATGAGCATGTTCAAGGAAAGCTGGATCCGCCTCAAGAAAAATAAAGGGGCGATGCTCAGCTTAATCATTTTGTCCATTTTGATTGTCATGGCGATTATCGGACCGCATCTCAACGAATACTCCTACGAGCAAACCGATTACGATAAAGTGTTCCAAAAACCGAGCGGCGAGCATTGGCTCGGGACGGACCGTTTTGGTCGAGATCAATGGACCCGGGTTTGGGAAGGGACGAGAATTTCCTTATACATCGCCTTTTTAGCCGCTATCCTTGACTTGATCATCGGTGTTACATATGGTGCCGTTTCCGCCATATTCGGCGGACGAGTGGATAATGTGATGCAACGGATCATCGAAGTGTTGGTCGGCATTCCGAATCTTATTTTGATCATTTTATTGATTATGTTAATGAAACCGGGGATTTTGACGATTACGATTGCCATGGTTATTACAGGGTGGGTGAACATGGCGAGGCTTGTCCGTTCTCAAGTGTTCAAACTGAAGACGCAGGAATTCATACTCGCGTCGAGGGCATTAGGTGCTTCGAACGGCCGGCTTATTAAAGAGCACTTCATTCCGAATACACTAGGTCTCATTATCGTTAATATGATGTTTACGATTCCAGCGGCGATATTTACAGAAGCATTTCTAAGCTTCATCGGCCTTGGTTTGCAAGAGCCGCTCGCTTCTTTGGGTGTATTGATAAACGACGGATTCCAGGCGATGAGGAACCATTTCTATCTATTGATGTTCCCGGCATTGGTCATCGTTGGTCTAATGGTTTGCTTTAATTTATTGGCAGACGGTCTACGGGATGCGCTCGATCCGAAAATGAAAAAATGATGAGTTGGATTGGACGTATTGAATAAGGGGGGATTTCAATGAAGCCATTATTGGAAGTGAAAGATTTACATGTCTCTTTCCATACGCAGGCGGGGGTTGTCAAAGCGGTCAGGGGTGTCAATTTTACGGTAAATGAAGGAGAGACATTAGCCATTGTAGGAGAATCGGGATCAGGGAAATCGGTCACATCCAAAGCAATTATGAAACTACTTCCCGACAAAACCGCTACATATGATGGGGGACAGGTTCTGTTCGATGGGCAAAACTTACTTGAAGCCCCGGAAAGGAAAATGGAGGTCGTCCGCGGTTCGGAAATCGCAATGGTGTTCCAAGACCCGATGACGGCATTGAATCCGACGATGACAATTGGTAAGCAAGTTGCGGAAAGTGTTATGAAACACCAAGGCTTATCAAAAAAAGAAGCGCTGAACCGTGCGATCGAAATTCTGGAGCTCGTTGGGATACCAGAGCCTGCTACACGCGTCCATCAGTATCCTCACCAGTTTTCAGGAGGAATGCGACAGCGCGTCGTCATTGCGATTGCAATCGCCTGCAACCCGAGGCTTCTCATTGCGGATGAACCAACGACGGCTTTAGATGTAACGATTCAGGCGCAAATTTTGGATTTATTGAAAGACATCCAAAAACGGTTGGGCACGGCAATCATTCTCATTACCCATGATTTAGGGGTCGTTGCAAATATGGCGGATAAAGTTGCAGTCATGTACGCCGGCAAAATCATTGAAGAAGGAACGGTCAATGAAGTCTTCTACGAATCCCAGCACCCATATACGTGGGGGTTGTTGAAATCGATTCCCGATCTGGAAGCGGAAGAGGAATTATACTCTATCCCTGGTTCGCCTCCGGATTTATTACACCCGCCCGTTGGTGATGCCTTTGCCGCTCGAAATGAATTTGCGCTTGCGATCGATTATAAAACGCAGCCACCAATGTTCAAAGTGTCTGATACCCATTACGCAGCGACTTGGTTACTCCATCCGAAAGCACCCGATCTATCGACAGTTATCCAAGTGAAGGAAAGGGAAATGGTCGCTACTGCGAAGAAAAAGAAGAGCAAAGCTGCGGATTCATCACCAATCATCCAGGTGAAAGATTTACAGAAGCATTTTCACCTTTCCGGGAACAAGCAATTGCGTGCGGTCGATGGCGTATCCTTCGATATAAAGAAAGGGGAGACGCTCGGTTTGGTCGGGGAGTCAGGATGCGGAAAATCGACAACCGGTCGAACGATCATCCGGCTATATGAACCGACAGGCGGAGAAGTGTACTTTAACGGTGAGCCCATTCATGGACAGTTGAAAAAGGGACTGGAAAACCGTATGAAGCAAAAAATCCAGATGATTTTCCAAGACCCGTACGCTTCTCTTGATCCGCGGAAAAAAGTGCTCGATTCCGTTGCGGAAGGCATCGACATCCATCGATTGGCGGCGAGTCCGAAAGACAGGAAGGACATTGTCCAAAACCTTCTTGAAGTCGTTGGGCTGAATAAGCAATTTATGAATCGATACCCGCATGAATTTTCGGGAGGACAGAGGCAACGTGTCGGTATCGCGCGTGCATTGGCGGTGAACCCTGAAGTGATCATCGCGGATGAGCCGATTTCTGCGCTTGACGTATCAATTCAAGCCCAAGTCGTCAATTTGCTGAAGGATTTGCAATATGAAAAGAATTTGACGTATTTATTTATCGCGCATGACATTTCGATGGTGAAATATATAAGCGATCGAATCGGTGTCATGTATTTAGGGAATCTCGTTGAACTCGCTCCTACAAAAGCGATTAGCACCAATCCTTTGCATCCATACACACAAGCATTAATGTCTGCAGTTCCGGTGCCAGATCCGGTAGAGGAACGGGGCAGGGAACGAATCGTTTTGACGGGAGATCTTCCAAACCCGATGAATCCGCCAACCGGTTGCCGTTTTCGTACGCGCTGTCCATATGCGATGGATAAGTGCAAAGAGACGCCAATCTGGAAAGAGGCTGAAAAGGACCATTGGGTTGCTTGTCATCTTATCGACTAATGAGAAGCAATCTACTATTTAAATCCTTAGGAAAATTATGGTATGATGGATGCGAAATAAGTAGATGGAAAATGGAAGATGAGGAGAAAGAATGAAAACCAAAATTCATATCATCTCGATACAAGAGAGTTATTTAACGATAATCTCTAAACAACTGGAATTAATTTTTGGTGATAAAGCAATCGTCTCGAAACTCGTTGTCAAAGATTTGGACGGTGACAGCATTTCCGACACAGATATTGTCATTTTATCAAGGTCGATTTTGATGGGGTTGATCCGCCCTTTCATTCCAAAAGAATGCAAGACGATCGTTGCACATCGGGAAGTGAATATCGCCAATACGAAGAGATTAATTGATTTGCCTGCGGGTCAGAAGTTGCTCGTTGTCAACGATACGTTTGAAAATGCCCAAGAAACGTTGGACTCCTTAAAGAATATTTTCTTTACCCATTCGTATTATTTGGATGACGACAGCAATCCAAATCATGCCCTTCCGGCCGATATTGACTATATCGTTACACCAGGTGAAATGGAATTCGTTCCAAGTGGATTCTCCAATGTCATTGACATTGGCGACAGATTGTTATCGTACGGAACGGTGTGGGCGATCGCGGAAGCATTGGAAGCAGGGTTCACGCACGAGCAGCTCGTAAATCGCTATATTAAATCCCAAGTGTTACTTGCGGAGACGGGCATTCCAGCATTTGAATCCGAAAAGAATATGTCTTCAAACAGTACGACCCTTTCGCAAAACGATATACAATCGATCAATAAAAAGATTGAAGAGCATGGATTCTTAAAGGAAAGTATCAAAATATTAAGCATTTACGCTGAAGGAAAGGCTCGACTGCAAACATTCGGTAGGGTCAAGTTGAAGAAGCTATTGGAGGTACACGGAATTTACTTGTCTGAACAGCAAATCCGTTTAAGGCTGGAAGTTTTGCAACAGCTAGGACTCCTAAATGCTCGCCAAGGCAGGAGCGGCACGACCATTACTGATTTAGGGGAAAGCTATTTGAACGCAACTGAATCTGTTTACCAATAATCCTCAGTCTGATTGAAAACGCTTGTCAGGGAAGGCAACCTAAAAGCGCCACGTCCTGTGGCAACGGTTGCATGACTCGCTTCCTGCGAGCCCGCGCGAAGTGGAGCGAAGACGCGAATAGAACTAAAGTTCATGAGCGGACGAGCGACACGAGCAACAACGGATGCGAGCGTTTGTCAACAGGCTGAAACACCTCCGCCGACGATTGAGTGGCAGAGGTGTTTATTTGTTTAGGAACTCTATAATAGTATGGCGTCTAGACTCCGGGCGCCAGTGGCTCGGGGTCATAAGTCACAGCTGCTATGTGGCAAAGGGCGCCACGCCGCATCTTTGTCTTATGCCCGTCGCCCCTAGGCAGGCGCCCTGCGCTTTTGTTTAGTTGCTCGTCAAGGTTAACTCTACTGTCCGTTTTTTCGAGCCTGAGTAAACCGTAAGCGATGCTTTGTCCCCGATGGAAAGCTCGGAATAAAGGAATTTACGCAGTTCCATCGCATTGTGAATGTCCGTTCCGTTAATTGCGGTAATGACTTCTCTCTCTTTCAATCCTGCTTTGCCCGCAGCAGATGTAGGATCGACACTTGCGATCATCACACCGCCTTTCACTTCTTGCGGAAGATCCTGTACGTACGTATACGGAACATCAGCCAAGTCCGCGAGGCTCACGCCGATATAAGGCCGTTCAATTTTGCCGTTTTTCATAATTTCTTCAAGCAATGGCACGACATCGTTGCTCGGGATGGCGAATCCAAGCCCTTCTACTCTGTTTTCTACAATTTTTAACGTGTTGATGCCGATCACTTTTCCGTCTGTCGTCAGAAGAGCGCCGCCGCTGTTGCCAGGATTGATCGCTGCGTCTGTTTGGATGACGTCCATTTCCCAGTTACCAGCCGCTGTCTTTATTTCGATGGAACGTGAGGGTGCACTAATAATGCCTTGTGTGACGGTACCCGAGAAATCGAGGCTAAGCGGATTTCCAATGGCGACGACGGAATCGCCTGCACGAAGTGTTTCTGAATCGCCAAATTCGAGTGATGTATCGACATGTTTGCTGTTGATTTTCAATACGGCCAAATCGGTCAATGCATCGCTTCCGATTAGCTCCGCCGCTTCCTTCTCCCCGCTGTGCAATGTCACTTCGATTTTGCCTGCCCCTTCGATAACGTGATTGTTCGTCACGATATAGGCCTCGTCTCCTTCAATTTTGTAAATGACACCAGAGCCTGTTCCGAATTCCGAAAGCTCCGAGTTACCAGCGAAACGGTTGCCGGTATTTTTGAAGTTCGAAACGCCAACAATCCCTTTCGATGCATGTTCTACCATATCGGATAGCGTTCCCGGAGAATCCGCTGAAGTTTGGATGAAATTCGATGACGCGGACGACTTTTCTGTTACAGAAGCAGCCACTTCCTCATCTGTTTTAGTTTGCAATATATTTGTGTTTGCCACGACACCTAACGTAAGTGCAGAACCAAGTACGCCTGCCCCCACTGTTGAGATGAACCGTTTGCCGAATGAATTTGCCATAGGTAAAACTCCTCTCTAGTATTCTTTGTTTTTTATTGTAAGAGAAAAGTATGAACAAATTATTACGGTGAAATGAACAAATGGTAAACGATGGGAGAATCGGACTGTATCTATGTAACTTGCAATAGTTTGTATAATCAGATAGAATGAATTCACAGACTTTTCATTTCTACAAAATGTAAGCGCATTCATAAGGATGGCGTTACCTGCTTCTGCATATAGTGGCTTTGTGTGCAATTTTTTTGCACTTACTATAGCAATCTATAAAGAATAAGGAGGAATGGAAATTGGTACAAGCTGTTGAGAATCATGTCTATGCATTTCCGAACACAGAAGGGGCGAAGGTGAACTTCAAGGAACGCTACGATAATTTCATTGGTGGAAAATGGGTAGCACCAGTGAATGGGCAGTACTTTGACAATCCGACCCCTGTCACGGGTAAAGTGTTTACGCAAGTGGCGCGTTCGACGGCAGAAGACATCGAACTTGCGCTGGATGCAGCCCATGCTGCAAAGGATGCTTGGGGTAAAACTTCGGTTACGGAACGAGCGAATATCTTATTGAAAATCGCTGATCGTATGGAAGAGAATCTTGAAATGCTTGCCGTTGCGGAGACGTGGGAAAATGGAAAAGCGGTGCGCGAAACATTGAATGCCGATCTGCCGCTAGCCATCGACCATTTTAGATATTTCGCTTCAGCGATCCGCGCTCAAGAAGGCGGCGTCAGCCAAATCGATAACAATACAGTGGCGTACCATTTCCATGAGCCGATTGGAGTCGTCGGCCAGATCATTCCTTGGAACTTTCCGGTGCTGATGGCAGTTTGGAAACTTGCACCTGCGCTTGCGGCGGGGAACTGCGTAGTGTTGAAGCCAGCTGAGCAAACGCCGGCATCCATCATGGTATTGATGGAATTGATCGAGGACTTGCTGCCAGCAGGAGTGGTCAATGTCGTGAACGGTTTCGGTCTGGAAGCGGGTAAGCCGCTAGCATCCAACCCACGTATCGGGAAAATCGCATTTACCGGAGAAACGACGACAGGTCGCCTCATTATGCAATACGCATCTCAGAACTTGATTCCGATGACACTTGAACTCGGTGGGAAATCGCCAAACATCTTCTTCGAGGACGTCATGGCGGAAGACGATGCATTCCTGGATAAAGCGATCGAAGGATTTGTCATGTTCGCACTGAACCAAGGGGAAGTGTGCACATGCCCGTCGCGTGCATTGATTCAGGAATCCATTTACGATAAGTTCATGGAGCGTGCATTGGAGCGCGTAAAGGCTATTAAAATCGGCAACCCACTTGACCCTACTGTCATGATGGGCGCGCAAGCTTCTACAGAGCAAATGGAGAAAATTCTATCCTACCTCGATATCGGAAAACAGGAAGGTGCAGAATGCCTGATCGGCGGAGAGCGAAACCAACTTGACGGCGAGTTGGCGGATGGCTATTACATTCAACCGACAGTCTTTAAAGGCCATAATAAAATGCGTATCTTCCAGGAGGAAATCTTTGGACCAGTCGTCTCCGTTACTACGTTCAAGACGAAGGAAGAAGCGTTGGAAATCGCGAACGATACATTATATGGACTAGGCTCAGGCGTCTGGACACGCGATATGAATACAGCGTATCGCTTCGGACGCGGCATTGAAGCGGGACGTGTTTGGACGAACTGCTACCATGCTTATCCTGCGCACGCTGCTTTCGGAGGCTATAAAGCATCCGGGATCGGACGTGAAAACCACCTACAAATGCTGTCGCACTACCAACAGACGAAAAATATGCTCGTCAGCTACAGCGAGGACAAATTAGGATTCTTTTAAGAAACCTTTCATGTTTGAAGGAACAGGAGGAATGCCAATGCCCGAACGCGTTCTTGCAACGGACGCCGCTTTGGAATTGATTCAATTACTGAAAGAAAAGCATGGCCCATTAATGTTCCACCAATCGGGGGGCTGCTGCGACGGCTCCTCTCCGATGTGTTACCCGGAAGGCGACCTGATCATCGGCGATCAGGACGTTTTGCTCGGACATATCGGCGACACGCCTTTCTACATGCATAAAAACCAATTTGAGTATTGGAAGCATACACAGCTGATCATTGACGTCGTGGACGGTAGGGGAGGCATGTTCTCCTTGGAAGGGGTGGAAGGGAAGCGATTCCTCACAAGATCCCGCGCCTTCACGCCGGAAGAGAATGAGAAGCTTACGCAAGAAGCATAGAAAAAAGGTTCCGGGCAACCGGAACCTTTTTCGTCTTTATTGATTCGTTACGCTGAGCAACTTCGTTAGAAGACTTGCAGCAAATGCGCGTGTCGCAGGCTCTGTCGGATGGAATGCGCCATCTTCCAATGAAATGAAGCCAAGTCCGCTCATCGTTGCAATCGCCTGGACGGTTTCTGCATCATAGTCGCCCATATCTGCAGGTGCTGTGAACGTGTTGGATGTAGGCATGTCACCACCAAGTTCAGCCGTCGCTACTCGCCAAACCATAAGTGCAAATTGAGCACGTGTCACATTTTCCGTCGGTTTAAAATGTCCATTATCCCCTTTGATAAAACCATGTGCAAACGCTGTTTGAATATCAGCTTGCGTTTCCGCTGCATAATCGCCAATATCATTGAATGGAGCCGCAACATTTGCAGCCGGCAAATTCAATGCCCGGACGAATACGGAAGCGGCTTGCGCACGAGTCAACCCATTATCCGGTTTGAACGACCCGTCAGTATATCCATTGAAAATGCCAAGCGAAGCAGCTTGACCGATCGCTTTCTCTGCCCAGTGCCCTTTAATGTCTGTAAATAAAGGTTCAATCGCTTCAGTCTTTACCGTCACAGAAGGTGACTCCTCGCTGCTGGTACCATTCTCGTCTACTGCGACGATGAAAAATGCATACGATTGACCTTCTTCTAATTCGCCAATCGTAAATGTGAAGACATCTCCTTCAACGGAACCGATCTTCTCTTCGCCAAGATAAATGTCATATGTTTCGATTTGGCCTTCCGTAGTCGCCGCTTTCCAAACGAGCGTCACAGAATCTGTTGTCACTTCATCAGCTACGAAAGCATCAACCGGAATCCAAGGATAATCAGCTTGTACTTTATTCCAAAATTGCTCTGCAACGACCTGATAACCTTCAGGGCTCAGATGTATATTTTGCGGATTCGGCAAATTGCTCTTAACATCCTTTGCGACTACATCGGCTGTCTCCACCCAATCGACATTTGGCAATTGTGCTGCCGTCTCAATCGCTTTATTCACGCCGGCTAGCAGTTGCGTAAGCAAAGGCTGAATTTCCTCTGGAAGGTGTGGATATGGATTGTAATACCCCATCAAATACACTTGCGCATCGGGATTGATCGTATGAATCGCTGTAATGATCTTCATTAGATTGATGCCGACTTGCTGGATTTCTTGCTGAAGTGCTTCTTCGTCATAAGTCAAAGCAAACGTCGTTGGATCGATTTTTACATGCGCCAACACATCATTCGCACCAGCACTAATCGTAATGAGACTTGCATTGGCAATCGCGTCATGGAGTCGGATAGTCTTTCCATCCGCATCTTCCCGCGTTGCATTTTCTTCAAGATCTTTCAGTACATCCTTTGTGGTATAACCAGGCACGGCAAAGGCTTTATTATAAGAATTCAAAAGCCCTGCGGCATCCATTGTGTCCGCTAAAAAATCGGCATAGCCGTCACCTATTTCTCCGAGATGGTCCATCCCTGCAGCAAGCGAATCCCCTAAAGCGAGATAACTGGCAGAAGCGACCCATGTCGGAGCTGCTAATTCAGCCGTACTCTCAGAAACCGGCGTGTTAGCGCTTACAATTTGAAGAGGTGCCAGACCAACGTAAAGCACAAGTGCGAACATCGCGAATAAATTACATATGAACTTTTTTTCCATATTTCCTCCCTTTGATACTGTTTTTCTACATTTTACCTGACAATTAAGAAACTTTCAACATAGTATTTAAGACCTTGTTGGACAGCCTGAGCTGCTCTTCGATTGTATGTCCAATTCAAAAATAGTATGTACAAAATAAATAAGGCACTTCTCATATCGAAAGAAGCGCCTGAATATCGTTATATAAATCGTTTTCTCTCCTCAGGAGAAGGGAGCATGCAAGCACCTTCAGTTTTGCCGAACCAGCGATACCGGTTACGGGCAAAATAGTCATACGCGCCGTCACGAATTTTGCGTGGGACGAGTATAAATAAGAATAAAAGGTGCCATAAGCCATCCAGTTTTTTTGCAATATGGAGGGCGGCGGAGGATTTAGTGTACGCCTTCCCGTTTTCAACTAGTACAATGCTGTCAACGTCATCCGGAATGTTAAATTGCTTCACGTACTTTTCACCGGTTTCGCTTTGCAATGAAGAAAAAAGGAAGTGGGCGGCAGGATCCCGTTTGATTATGAATTGCACACTTGAATTGCAAAAATTACATTCCCCATCGAATAACACAATTCGCTTCATCATCGTGACTCCTTCCGACTTGCTTTATATCATTATATCCGATTCGGCTAAAATGAAACAAAACCTATGATTCTTTACGAAATACGGAAAATTTGGTATAATTGTAGTAGCGAAAGATGATGCAGCGATATTTATCACATAAGATTTTTCATTTCTGTCACATTAGCCTCGGGTACTATTTGAAGGAGAGTGATTTAAATGGAACGCGCATTCATTGATCCGAACGAAATGGAACTAAGACAAGACCCTGATTACATGGCATCCCTCGAGATGATTGGCGAAGGGTCTCCTGTCCATTATCCGGAGTACACAAAAAAATTGAAAGAAGCTACCGGCTTTGATCCGAAAGAATTGCCGCAAACGTATCAATAATAGTGCATAACAGGGCTGTCCTCCAACGATGGAGATGACGGCCCTTTTGTTTTGGTGTAAGAAGAATAGAAGCTATGAAAGAAAGTGAAAGAGGGCAATATGAGTATTGATGAAGTGAAACAGCTTTGACTCTTGTCGAGAAGGATGAGACTCATGAAACGGACAATTATATGGTTTAGAAAAGATTTTCGGCTACACGATCATCCCGCTCTATGGGAGGCGGCAAAAGAGGGAATTGTCATTCCTGTCTATATTTGGTCTGATGAAGAGAAGTTGAGTTATTCAAAAAGTGAAGCCTCCTTCTGGTGGCTTTATCATTCATTGGCGTCACTTGATAAAGGGCTTCAGACACATGGCTTAAAGCTTTTCATTAAAGATGGAGATGAATTCGATGCACTTCTTGAGGTGATGGAAGAAGCGGATGCAGGAGCCGTCTACTTTAATGAACGGTATGAACCTGATGAGCGGAAGAAGGATAGTCGGATTGCAGCACAGCTCGAGTCGATCGGGAAGGAAGTTCAAACCTTCCATGGGCACCTCCTATTCACTCCTGATCTTTTGAATAAACAAGGGGAGCCCTATAAAGTGTTCACTTCTTATTGGAAGAGGTGCATGCAAGAGGTCGTCGCTCAACCGTTTCCAGTGCCAGAAAAGATGCAAGGAATTGACCGCGAACTTCAAACACTTCCGATCGATCATATCCGAACGCTTGCTGAACGCCCTTGGAATGAGAAGTTTCACCAGTATTGGGAACCTGGAGAGCAAGTTGCGATTGGAAAATGGGAACAGTTTTCCGATGATGGAATCTTTTATTACGGAACAGAGCGGGATCTCATTTCGAGTGGTTCTTCCTCAGAGCTCTCTCCTTACTTAGCAGCCGGCAATATCAGTGTAAAAGCGATATGGTATTCTGCTAAACGAGTATATGAAGAGACGACTGAAATGACAGCTCGCCAATCCATCAATTCGTTTCTCAAACAGTTGATATGGCGTGATTTTGCTTACCATCAACTGATTCATTATCCAGACATCATCCGCCTTCCGTTGCGGAAGCAATTTGCAGAATTCCCTTGGAAAGGCTCAAATGAGCAACTTACAAAATGGAAAGTGGGGCAGACCGGCTACCCATTAGTCGATGCGGGCATGCGGGAACTATGGGAGACGGGTGTGATGCATAACCGTGTTCGAATGGTAACCGCTTCATTTTTAGTCAAACATCTGTTGATCCCATGGGGGAAAGGCTACAGCTGGTTCGAGAAGACACTCCTCGATTTCGATACCGCCAATAACGCGATGGGATGGCAGTGGGTAACAGGGTGCGGGATTGACTGTGCACCCTACTTTAGAATCTTCAATCCGTTCCTACAGAGCGAAAAGTTCGACCCGGATGGCACGTATATCCGGAAATGGGTGCCAGAACTTTCACGTCTGCCAGTTCCTTATATTCATAGGCCATGGGAAGCGCCAGCTAAGGTTTTGGAAGATGCGGACATTCAAATTGGCGTAACCTATCCTCCACCGATTGTCGATCATGCAGCTGCCAGGAAGCGAGCGTTACTCGCTTATCAAGAAGTGAAAGGGAAATGAATGGGCAAATAAGGTGAGACAAGCACATAGAACAACTAACCATGAATTTCTCGCGTCCATAGATGCTCGCCCGTATGTCCCATCCTTTTTTACATGTAATAGATAGAGGGGGGTGAGTGAAGATGATGCACCATGGATTCTGTGGAGACCGGTTGCTTCCAATGCAACAGTTGCCGCCAGTTGTATGCCCGACACAAGTTCGTTGTACGGACTCGTTTTTCCCAGTTCAACAACCGGTCATTCATCCGATTGTTAACGTGAATCGGATACATCCAGTCGTCACGCCGCGACATTATTTCACCGAAACATTCAGAAACGTTCCGGGCGCACCAATTTATAATCCTGGTCCAGGAGCTGGTTTCGGGCCTGGTTTCGGGCCTGGTTTCGGTAGAAGAGGCTTCTACTAAGACCGTACTACGAGTAAAACCGCTGTCTCCGGCGTCGAGTAATTCGACAATGGAGCAGCTTTTTTGTTTTTTGAATCGCGCCAATGGAGAAACCTAACACGTAAAGCGTCCCGCGTCCAAAGTGAGGGTTGCGCGCTCAAGGTGAAGCCTTCCATGCTCAAAATGATGCATCCTGCGCTCGAAGCGTTATCACCCGCGCTCAAAGCTAGTGCATCACACGCCCAAAGCCCAACAAAAAAGCCGCCCCGCATTGGAGGCGACTTCACTTGTTAATCTACATTAAAATATCTTGCATCTGGATGGGCAAACACGATAGCTGATACTGATGCTTCCGGTTCCATCATGAATTCCTCGGTCAAATGGACACCGATGTCCTCTGGTTTCAGCAAACCGAACAGTTTCGCTTGATCTTCGAGGTTCGGACATGCTGGATAGCCGAACGAGAAACGTTGACCTTGGTATTTGGCTGCGAACCGGTCGCGCATCGTGAAATCGGTGGCATCCGGGAAGCCCCATTGGTCACGGATTTCCTGATGGACACGCTCCGCAAAGCCTTCTGCAAGCTCAAGTGCCGTCGCTTGGAACGCGTGGCTCTCGAGGAACTTTCCTTCGGCTTTCAATTTATTCGCATAGTCCCGCACGCCATGTCCCGCCGTCACTTGCATGAACGCGACATAATCCATTTCACCGCTATCGACCGTCTTCAAAAAGTCAGCGAGACACAGGAATGGTTCCTTGCTTTGACGAGGGAATGTGAAGCGCTCAATTTCGGTCTTCCCGCCGTTCGGATCATAAATGATGACGTCGTCGCCGTCCGCTTGTGCAGGGAAGAACTGGTACATACCCGAAGCAGATAAATGTCCCGATTCGAGGAAACCGGTTACCATTTCGTGGAGCTGTACCGCACGCTCCTCTCCATTCGCAAGCATCTTATCGACATTGCCGCGCAAGCCCAAATGATGTCCGATCAACGTACGCATATTGACGTATGGATATAAATGTGAAACGGAATAATCCCTTAACACGCGTCTCCGTAAATCCGACGGGACAAACACTGGCGCGTCTTCCCGCACTGTCTTCACAGGTTTTGGCAAAACGGCAACTGCCGTGTCTCGCGAAGCGCGGATCGCTTCTGTTTCAAGACGTTTCTCTTGCTTCTCGACAATTTCACTTAGCAAAGCTTCTCGGTCACCGCCTTGCAATCGGTTCGCGAGCTCGAGCCCTTGCATCGCGTCTTTCGCGTAGATGACGGGTCCGTCATATTCCGGAGCGATTTTCGTCTCCGTAAACCGACGAGTCAACGCGGCCCCACCGACCATGACGGGTGTATCAATACCGGCCGCCTTGAAATCTTGGGCGGTCAACACCATTTGCTGCGCGGACTTTACGAGCAATCCGGATAATCCAATAATGTCCGGCTTCTCTTTCCGGATGACGTCAATAAGCGTTGCAGGTGTCACCTTAATGCCAATATCAAGGACGCGGTACCCGTTATTGCTCAAAATGATGTCGACAAGGTTTTTCCCGATGTCATGGACATCCCCTTTAACGGTCGCCAAAACGATTTTCCCTTTACCGGAATCGTCCTCTTTCTTCTCCATGAACTGCTCAAGGAATGAAACCGAAGCTTTCATCACTTCTGCACTTTGCAACACTTCCGCGACGATCAGCTGGTTATCATTGAACAGCCGGCCGACTTCCGACATCCCTTCCATCAGTGGACCATTAATGATATCGAGCGGCGTGTCATACATCTGGAGTGCGGCTTCCAAGTCAGGAATGAGCCCTTCCTTCGTCCCTTCGACGACATAATACGCAAGTCGTTCGGGAACCGTCTTCGGAATATCATCCTCGGTTTTCTCTTTCTTCTTATCCCGGTAGAAATCAGTGAAATCTGCAAGCGTCTGATCCGTCGTATTGAATAGAAGATCGTTAGCAAGTTTTATTTCATTCTCCGGAATTGAAGCATACCGTTCCAATTTTTCCGTATTAACGATCGCGTAATCGAGTCCCGCCTGCGTGCAATGATACAAGTACACCGCGTTCAGCACTTCCCGGCCGACAGGGGGCAGCCCGAAGGACACATTACTTACACCTAGCGTCGTCAAGCTACGCGGCATTTTCTCTTTGATGAGCCGGATGCCTTCAATCGTTTCGACAGCAGAGCCGATGTATTGCTCATCACCCGTTCCGACAGGGAACACGAGTGGGTCAAAAATGATATCTTCAGGGGCGATTCCCCATTTATTCACAAGCAAGTCATAAGAACGTTCCGCTATTTCAAGTTTCCGTTCACGCGTTACTGCCATCCCGATTTCGTCGATCGTCCCGACAACGACTGCAGCACCGAATTTCTTCACGAGAGGAAGAACGGCGTCGAACCGTTCCTCACCATCCTCCAAGTTGATGGAGTTGATGATCGCTTTCCCTTGGGAATATTTCAATGCTTCTTCGATCACTTTTTCATCTGTCGAATCAATAACGAGAGGCACTTTCACCTTTTTGACAACTTCCTGCATGAATTTCTTCATGTCTTCAAGCTCATCACGGTCCGGATTCGCAAGGCAAATGTCAAGGACGTGAGCACCGCCGCGCACTTGGGCGCGTGCAATTTCAGAAGCTTCCTCGAACTTTTCTTCGACGATCAACCGCTTGAATTTCCGCGACCCGATGACATTCGTCCGCTCTCCGATGAGCAATGGGCGCATCGATGGATCATATAATAACGGTTCGATACCGGAAACAGCGTGCTCATGCCCGTTTTCCGGCTTTAGACGCGGTTCCATGCCGTCAACTGCCTCGCGGATTGCGCGGATATGGGCAGGTGTCGTACCACAACAGCCACCGACCATGTTCAGCCATCCCTTTTCCGCAAATCCTTTCAGTTTTTGGGATAAAGATTCAGGTGATTCGTGGTAATGGCCTTCCTCGTCTGGCAGACCTGCGTTCGGATAACAAGTAACAAAGCTCGTTGCCAGATCCGAAAGCGAGCGCAAATGATCCGTCATGAATTCGGGTCCAGTCGCACAGTTCAAGCCAACTGACAACGGCTTAATATGCTCGATGGATATATAGAATGCTTCAATGCTTTGACCGGCCAATGTCGTTCCCATCGGCTCAATCGTGCCGGAAATCATGACAGGCAGTTCGATGCCTGTTTCGTCGAATGCACGCTTGATTCCAATTGTACCGGCCTTCACATTGAGCATATCCTGGCTCGTTTCCATTAATAAAAGGTCGGCACCGCCCTCGATCAATGCTTTTGCTTGGGCGTAGAAGTCGTCGGATAGTTTATCGAACGTAATGCCTCCCGTGACGGAAAGTGTCTTCGTTGTCGGACCGATCGCCCCAGCGACGTAACGCGGCCACTCTGACGTCGAGAAATCGGCAGCACACTGTTTCGCGATTTCCACAGCTCGTTTATTGATTTCATAAGTGCGGTGGCCGAGGCTGAATTCGTCCAGTACGAGGGGGGTGCCCCCGAATGTGTTCGTGCTGATGATATCCGCTCCTGCTTCCAAATAGGAACGGTGGATTTTTTCGATAATATCGGGGCGGAGGATGTTCAAGTATTCGTTGCATCCTTCATATTCCTCTCCGCCGAAATCGTCTGCAGAGAGATCCTCTGCCTGTAGCATAGTGCCCATTGCACCGTCTAAGATGAGGATTCTGTTTTTCAGTTGTTGCTCGATTGGATGTTTAGGCATGGACAATCTTCCTCTCCTTCTGTGCGTCAATTTCTTTGATGTGGTGGATCAGTTCTAATGACATGTCATAGCGGAGGAAAGGCGTAATGATGTAGATGCCGTTGAACAGTTCGGCAGCTGTGTCGATTAGCTCTTTCGCAATGTTGATGCCTTCTTGGGTCGCTTTCTCGCGGTCCTCTCCACAGGCAGCCATTCGGTTTAGCACATCTTCGGATAATTTGATGCCCGGCACTTCATGATGCAGGAATTCAGCATTCCGAATGTTCGTGAGCGGCATGATGCCAATGAAGATCGGCGTATCCAAATGTTTCGTCGCTTCGTAAATGTCGACGATCTTTTCTTTCGTATAAACAGGCTGCGTAATGAAGTAATCCGCCCCGCATTCGATTTTCTTTTCAAGCCGCTGAACGGCGCGATCGAGGACGCGGACGTTCGGATTGAATGCCGCGGCAACCGAGAACTTCGCTTTTTTGCGAAGCGGCTTGCCCGTGAATGAAATACCTTCGTTCAATTGCTTAATCAGCTGCAACAGCTCCATGCTTGAGACGTCATAGACACTTGTCGCTCCAGGGAAATCGCCCACTTTCGTCGGATCCCCCGTGACGGCGAGGATGTCATGGATCCCAAGGGCGTCGAGCCCCATCAAATGAGACTGCAGACCAATCAAGTTATGGTCGCGACACGTCAAGTGGACAAGTGGTCGTATATGATGCTCCTGTTTCAAAATCGATCCCATCGCCATATTGCTGATGCGCGGGGATGCGAGGGAATTGTCCGCTAGAGTGACAGCATCTACGCCGGCTGCATACAATTCATTCGCACCTTTGAAGTATTGCTCTGTCTCCAAGTGGCGAGGTGTGTCGAGTTCCACGATAACGGTCCTTCTTGTCTTCGCCTTTTCATGAAGTGGTTCGTGCGATGCAGGCTCCGCTTCTCGAATGATGATCGGCTTCTGTGGTGTAACTTCTTTTTTTGTTATCGGTGACAGTCCTGCCAACTGTTTTTTCGCTGCAGCGATATGCTTCGGCGTCGTTCCGCAGCACCCGCCGATCAGGCGTACACCCTCTTCTCGTAAAAACTTTGCAGCGCGACCGAAATAATCGGCTTCAGATTCATAAACGATCCGGCCATCCTCGACGTCAAGCAAGCTTGCATTCGGGGCAGCCGAAAGAAACGCACGCTCAGGAATCGTCACTTTTTCAAATGCCTGGATTGTATGATACGGGCCTAGTCGGCAATTGACGCCGACGATATTCGCCCCTAATGCTCCCAGCTGATGAAGGGCATCATTTAAGTTCATCCCGTTTTGCAAAACGCCGGGCTCATCCATCGCCACTTGCGCAATTAGCGGTATATCTGTCATTTTCCGTAGTTCTGTGACGACCGTCGATAACTCTTCGAAATCATAATACGTCTCTAGTAATAGTCCATCAGGATCGCCGGATAGCAAGGCGTCTGCCTGTTCACGAACAATTGTCAACACTTCAGATAGTGAAGCATCGCTCTTCCGTATGCCCCGTAGCCCACCGATTGTCCCAAGAACAAACTGATTGCCCGGCGCTGCGGCACGCTTTGCGATTCGGATTGCCGCTTCGTTGAATTCCTTCACCCGGTTCTCCATCCCGTAACGGGCGAGTTTCAGAGAGTTGGCGCCATATGTATTCGTCTGGATCACATCCGCCCCCGCGCCGATATAATCACGGTGGATCTTCTCGATGATTTCCGGCTTCTCGACATTCAATTCCTCATAACAAAAATCAATACCGTATGAATAAAGCAGCGTCCCCATTGCACCATCTGCCGCTAACACATTCTCTTTCAATTTATCAAGCAATCTCATCCGAACCCATCCTTTCTTTCGTACCCCTCACGTACAACTCCGCGAATACTCCCAAATACGCATAAATCATAAGAAATGCGCATAATTGTCCCCAAAAACGCATAAATCCTAATAAATACGCATAAACGACACCAAATACGCATAACTTCTTATAAACGCGCATAAACCAAAAATTGTTCAATAATAAAATAAAAAAGCCTTCGCTAAAAAGAAGGCTTTGAATATGCGAATACTCGCTCCTTCTCATCTGCCAGGCCGAAACTGACCTGCTGGAATTAGCACCTGACCAAAACGGCTGGTTGCTGAAGCTTCGACGGGCCAGTCCCTCAGCTTCTCTTGATAAGAATTTGTTATTCAGTTGTTTGAATAATTTAAAACATCATACCGTTAAATGTGAAATACGTCAATAGCCGAAATGTGATAGAATAGGCATATGAAGAAAAAAGTAGAAGGTGAATAGGTTGAGGATTTTCAAATTTACTGTCCCCATCGCACTCCTTGTTGCCGGAATTTCATGGGTTTATCTTAATAAAAACTTTCAGGAAGTGCCCGGAATGACCCGAATTTGGATTACGATAGGCGCCGCCATTTTAAGTGGAATCATCTCTCATTTTTTATTTCCGAAACATGAAGATAAAGAACGATAAACGTCGAATCGATAGCGAAATGCTGTCGGTTTTTTTATGCCTTAATCATTAGTTAACTGAAATAGAAATGAGGTTGACATAAAATGAGTTAACTTTTATTCTATTGGAGATAACATAATATATGAGGTGGATTATGACAACAGTTACAGTGAAATCGAAAAGCGGCATGAGCGCACTCAGTCTCGTTTATTGTGGAATGTTTGCCGCATTAATGATGATCGGGGCGAATATAACTTCGTTTGTACCGTTCCTTGTAGTCGGTGGGGTGCCGATTACACTTCAGACCTTCTTTGCGATAATGGCAGGACTTCTTCTTGGTAGCCGACTTGGTGCGACTGCGATGACAGTGTATATGGTCGTCGGTTTGGCTGGTGCGCCGATTTTCTCGAAATTCCAAGGGGGGTTCGGCTTTGTTTTAATTCCGACTTTCGGCTTCGTCGTTTCTTTCATTTTTGTAGCGTATGTAGTAGGGAAAATTGTTGAAAAGAATGGCAGTTTGCGGAGCTATGTCGTAGCGGCGCTTGTCGGGCTAATCGTGAATTACGTTATTGGTACGAATTGGATGTACTTTGCGTATAAGTTTTGGGCTGCTGCTCCTGACGCTTTCAGTTATGCGGTTGCTTGGGCATGGATGGTGCCGCCACTGCCAAAAGACATTTTGCTGTCGGTTCTTGCAGGAATCTTCGGGCATCGGATGTACAAAGTGCTAAAAGTGAGGCGCTCCATATAATGTGAAAAGGGCAATCCTTCAAGTTGATCAATCTCAACTTAGTGGATGGTCCTTTTTCATTGAAGTCGGCTGTCATAAGGAAAAGTCTTCTTGCTGCATGAAATAGTCCGTGACGGAGATTGATTCCTCAAAAGGTATGGCGTCAATCGTTTCAAGCATTTCTTCAAACTGATCTTCTGTAACCGCTGAAATATTCATGTTCGTTATTTTTGCAGGAAGTCGATGTTTCTGGATGATGTCAATCCATTCGTTCAATGAATTCTCACTGATGATGACTGTTTCGTTGTACTTGATCTTGCCGCTGTCCTCATTGTATCGATACAGGAGGCGCGCTCCGACATAGTCGTTTTTTCTACCCTTGAACCCTGGATTTGTCCAAAGGCCGATGAGCAAATCGGTTATTTGGTCATATCGGAACGAGACGGATTCTGTTTCTCCCGTCCACTCGTTTATAAAATAAATCGTATAGCCATCTGCTGTCTCCACTTTTTTGAAGGTTGTTGGACCTTTTTGAGAGGGCAACAATAGAAGTTTGACGAACAACCAGCCGATGAACAATGCGATGCTGCCGAATAGCAACGTAATGAACCAATCGCCATCAGGAAGCATTCGAAAAAATAAATACAAGACGCCCGCTCCGATAGCTCCGATCACCGACTGAACGACTACGTAATAAAATTTCTTCACCGACGTCATTTTACGAGCTGGCCCTTCAGGCGGAAATAAGTTCTTCTGCATGGATTCAACTCCTTTCCTTAATGTCTATTACGATGTGATGTAGAGAAAGGATTCAAAATAGAATCGTGAAAAATGAATCGTTTTCCGTGCTCATTCGTATAGTAGGGGAGGTTGTCTTCTAAGAAATGAGTGATCACATGATAAATTTACTTCTATTTTCAATTGTCGCGGGTATCGTTTCTGCGATGATTATGGTTCCGCTTACGTCAACGACTAAAGAAGGGGGACCTGCCTTCAATCGGATTGGAGCCCTGTCTTCAACAGTCGTTCTAATGGCGGTTATCACTTTCGCGTTTTATTACCTTACGAATATAGATAGAAATTGGACGTCATTGTGGGCGTTATTTCTTCTTGTCACCATTGCGGGCGTCGTGTTCGCAACCGGGAAGGAACGCAGCTTTAAAATCGTCCTTGCATTAGTAGCGTTAGCAGGGAGTGCATTCATTCTCACCGCGCCGTTCTTCAATGCCAATCAAAAATACAAAGCGGTGGAAATGGAGCAACAAGTGGAAATCAAAGCGTTCGACGAAACGAAGACACCGGCAAGTGTACCCCCACAATTCGCTCGGAATAAAATGAAAAAAGCATTCGGTCAAGTGCCGAATACGAGCTATTATGAGCTTGGTAATCTACAAATCCAAAAGGTGAATGAGGAGTTTGTCTATATCGCACCAGTCGAGTTTTCGGGCTTCTTCAAGTGGATAAACGGGAAGACGACGCCGGGCTATTTCACAATGAGCGCAACCGATTCGGCTGATAATCCGAAGTTCGTGAAAACGGAAATGGCGTATACACCATCTTCCTACTTCCACAAACAAGTGGAGCGCCATATGCGGATGACAGCACCGAACCTTATCTTTTACGGGGATGTGCAACTTGAAATCGATGATGATGGAAAGCCGCATTATATCCGTTCGTACGGTAACTTCATCTCTGCGAGGAATGGATTCGATGTGCAAGGGATTGTCATGGTAGATCCAGGCACAGGGGAAGTGAATCAATATTCGCTTTCGGAAGTTCCTGAATTCGTCGATGGTGCAGTTTCACCTGAAGCGGTCAGCCTCCAGAACAGCTATTTTGGAAAATACGTACACGGATTTTGGAACTCAATCGTCGGGAAGAAGGACGTAAAGCTTCCTTCAGATGAAGGGACGGAAGCGAATGTCAGCCCAGTATTCGATGAAAACGGGCATATGTATTACTTCACTGATTTCACAAGTCCGAAAGAAGGAGTTGACTCGATGCTCGGCTATGCATTGACGGATGGCCGCACGGGAGAGGCGACGTATTATACGGGTAATCTTGAAGAGTCGTACATGGACTCACAAGGGGCGCTTCAAATTATTGAGAAGAAATTCATTGAGAAGAAATGGACCGGTGAAATGCCGGTGCTCTATAACTTTTACGGAGAAGCGAGTTGGCTGACGCCGGTTCTTGACTCGAACGGCTTCTTGCAAAACTACTTCATCGTCTCGGCAGCAAACCCGGAAATCTCCGTCTTTGCCAATTCACCGAACGAAGCACTGAGATTATACAAAACAGCATTGCAACGAGGCGGAAGCACAGTCGACGGCAACTCGAACGCTGAGGAAGGGAAAACTTCGGTCACTGTCGAGCGCGTCTACAAGGAACGTGTAGGGGATGCCACGATTGTTTCGATCCTTGCCAACAACGGACGGAACTACATCGTCTCAACCGAATCCGTCCCACTAGCAATCTACATCCAAGAAGGCGACCGCCTCGCCATCACTTATTACGAAACAGGCGAGCTCTTCCTGCCGGTTAAGGAAATGAAGAACATGACAATTGAATAAAAAATGAGCAGCCTCCGGATTTCCAGGGGTTGCTCAGCCTGTTGACAAACGCTCGCATCCGTTGTTGCTCGTGTCGCTCGTCCGCTCATGAACTTAAGTTCTATTCGCGTCTTCGCTCCACTTCGCGCCTAGGCTGACAAGCGTTTTCAATCAGGCTGAGGGAAATCTCAATTTATCGGCTTTTCCATAAAATTGGTATAGACAAAGTCAAAAACGACTTTGTCTACACTCCGGGCAGCCTCCGAATCTCCGGGGGCTGCTTTTATGTTCTCGTCGATACAAAAACTACCTTTTCGTATCAATTATCGTCAAACATTCCATGTTAATTATAAGAGTTTGTTTAAAAGGACAGACTGCTCGGGGTGAGAATAACGACTGTTTGCCTCAATCGTTTCCATCTGCCCTTTCAAACAAAACTCGTGAAGAGGAAAAAGAGGTCAGACAAAATCCTCAACTACCTTATTACCCTGTTTTTTAATTCCTAAACATAAAACAATCATATTATGCGGAAATTACGAGTGGGATTTATGAGTAAGACATACTTTGCAGTTGGTGCAGAGTTGCTTGAAGTGAAAGCACGTAGACTCCTGCGAAAGCCGTCACGAAGAACGGCTTTTGCGAGTAAAAGCGAAGCGTTACGAGCACATCATTGCCTTGCCGTCACGAAGAACGGCTTTTGCGAGTAAAAGCGAAGCGTTACGAGCACATCATTGCCTTGCCGTCACGAAGAACGGCTTTTGCGAGTAAAAGCGAAGCGTTACGAGCAGGATGCCTTAATTTCTGCAAAGTTCGCAGAAATACGGCAAATCGAACCCTTCGCTGTTCGATTGGCTGAAGCGACGCCCGCGGAAAGCGAAGTGCTGAAACGGAAAGCAACTGCCCCGCTATCAAGTGAACGATAAATTGCATTTCAATTGCGTGCACGATGTATTTTCATGTACAATTAAGTCAAAGATAGTCAAAGTCAGTGACTTAGTAACGGATGAAAAGAGGTGACATCATGCGAAACATTTCCGACATTATTGAAGGGTATTTAAAGGCGATTATCGAAAAAGAAGATAGTGGGGCAGTGGAAATCAAACGAAGTGAAGTGGCGGAGAAATTTCAATGCGTCCCATCGCAAATCAATTACGTCATTAACACACGATTCACCGTTGAACGTGGATATGCCGTCGAATCCAAACGGGGAGGCGGGGGATATATCCGCATTTATCGCGTCCAGACAAATTCGCATAAAGAATTAATCGAACATATTTTAGAAGGAATCCAACAAGGCGCAACCTACTCGATGGCAGAGGGCATCGTCTACAGACTATTGAAAGAGGATGTCATTTCGGAGAGGGAATCGAGACTCATCCTCGCTGCGGTCGACCGGACAACATTGCACTACCCGGTGCCCGAGCGCGACATAATCAGGGCACGGATCTTGCAGGCGATGCTCAAAACCCTCATCTACAAGCAGCTTGAATAGAATTCAACGAATACGAGGTGCAGATTATGCAATGCGACAATTGCAAAGAACGGCCGGCTACCGTGATTTTTACTCAAGGAAGCATGGGCGAAACTACGGAACGTCATCTTTGTGAGAAATGCGCGTTCCAAACACAAATGTTTCAATTCGACCCGAGTCAGGAACCGTTGTCGATTCAACAATTCCTTTCTCATTGGTTCGGCGGGAGCGAATCGGTTCAGCCTTTCCAACAGTCGAGGGAAAGCAAAACGGAAGGGCCAAAATGCCCTGACTGCCAATTGACGTTCAAGAAATTCCTCGACATCGGCAAATTCGGTTGTTCGACTTGCTACGACTCGTTCCGAGACTACTTGCCACGTATTTTTAGTAAACTCCATAACGGACATACGACGCATGTCGGAAAATTGCCGGAGTCCTTCAACGAACGGTTTGCCTTGAAAAAGAAAATCGAGGAAATTCGATTGAAAATGCAAGAGGCCATCGAGACGGAACGTTTTGAGGATGCGGCCGCATTAAGGGACGAAGCGAATGCGTTGAAGGAACGTTTGACGGAATGTGGCAATGGAGGTGCAGGCAGCGATGTCAATCAATAAATTCATGAGAGCCAACGTTACAGGGTGGATGACGTCTCATGGAGAGCATTCGGATATCGTCATGTCAACGAGAATCCGATTGGCCCGCAATTTACGGGGATATCGATTCCCGATTGCGTTCACGACTGACGAGGCGCAAAGAGTCGACTCGCAAGTTGCGGCCGCCTTGCTTACTTCCGACGGAAAAGGGTATGCCTATATGAAGATGTCTGAACTACCGGCGCTTGAACGGCAAGTGCTCGTAGAGAAGCATTTGGTCAGTCCGCAATTGACGGACGTCAAACGCCATGGGGCGGTCATCTTATCGGAAGACGAGACGTTGAGCATCATGGTGAACGAAGAGGATCATATCCGCATTCAATGCATCTATCCAGGCTTCCAGCTGGAAAGTGCCTATGAGCATGCGGACTCCGTTGATAACTATTTAGAAAATAAACTTCCCTATGCCTTCGACGAGGATTACGGCTACTTGACAAGCTGTCCTTCAAATACGGGTACGGGAATGCGAGCGTCAGTGATGATGCACTTGCCTGCATTGACAATTACAAAGCAGATCGAGCGAATCATCCCTGCGATATCCAGGCTTGGTATGGTCGTTAGAGGCAGCTACGGGGAAGGAACGGAAGCGCCGGGCAATATTTATCAAGTTTCAAATCAGACAACTTTGGGCAAACCGGAGAAAGAGATCCTTTCTGATTTGAAAAATGTGGCGTTGCGGCTTATTGCGCATGAAAGACGTTCACGTGAAATTCTCCTTTCCAAATCCCGTATTGCACTGGAAAACAAATTATTCCGTTCACTCGGCACGATTTCATACGCAAGATTGCTACCTTCGGGGGAAGCGGCCCGCTGTTTATCGGACGTCCGTCTCGGCATCGATCTCGGCATTATCGAAGATGTAGACATGTCCATCTTGAATGAATTGATGATTTTCATGCAGCCAGGTTTTCTTCAACAATATGCCGGCTCAGAATTAACGGCAGAGGAACGGGATATATTCCGAGCGAATCTGTTCCGGGAGCGTTTGCGGTCGGAGCAGCAATCTAAAGAAAAAAACAAAGAAGAATGAGCAATTTTTTTGCAAGGGAATATTCGATTCATTATACTTACGTCAAAGATGGTCAAAGTCAATTTGTTTTGATTGGATTGCTTCAACGTCCATTGGAATAGAGTAAGAGGAACTCCTATTCCATTCTTTCATCAGTATGGAATAGGGATAGACGTTATTATAGAAGGAGAGGAAAGTATATGATGTTCAATCGTTTTACACAGCGGGCTCAAAAAGTCCTTCAGCTTGCACAAGAAGAAGCGATCAGATTAAAACATGAATCCATCGGCACTGAGCATATTTTATTGGGACTCATACGAGAAGGCGGCGGCATCGCTGCGAAAGCATTGGAAGCGATCGACGTCAGCTTCGAAACGATTGAAAAAGGGGTGGAAAGCCTCGTCGGTTCCGGATCGAAAGAAGTCGGGCCGATTGTGCATTACACGCCAAGAGCAAAAAAAGTCATTGAGCTTTCTGTCGATGAATCACGTAAACTAGGCCATTCCTATATCGGCACTGAGCATATTTTGTTGGCGCTCATCCGTGAAGGGGAAGGTGTCGCGGCTCGCGTATTGAATAATGCCGGTGTCAGCTTGAACCGTGCGAGACAGCAAGTCCTGCAATTGCTCGGAAGCAATGATAACTCCGTCGGCACGCAAGGAACTTCATCCTCCGCTTCGACGCCAACGCTCGACAGCCTTGCTCGCGATTTGACTGAAGTGGCACGTGAAGGAACGCTTGACCCGGTCATCGGCCGCAGCAAGGAAATTACTCGCGTCATTGAAGTGTTGGCACGCCGTACGAAGAACAACCCTGTGTTGATCGGGGAGCCGGGTGTCGGTAAAACTGCCATTGCTGAAGGGCTTGCACTTCAAATCGTCAATAATGAAGTACCTGAAATTCTCCGCGATAAACGCGTTATGACGCTCGATATGGGGACAGTCGTCGCCGGAACGAAATACCGTGGTGAATTCGAGGATCGCATGAAAAAAGTGATGGAAGAAATCCGTCAAGCAGGCAATATTATTCTATTCATTGATGAATTGCATACGTTGATCGGAGCTGGCGGAGCTGAAGGAGCGATCGATGCTTCGAATATTTTGAAGCCGTCTCTAGCACGTGGAGAATTGCAATGCATCGGTGCTACAACACTTGATGAATACCGTAAATATATCGAGAAAGATGCGGCGCTCGAAAGACGTTTCCAACCGATCCAAGTCGACGAACCGACTGTGGAAGAAACGATTTTGATCATTAAAGGCTTACGCGATCGATATGAGGCGCATCACCGTGTGAAAATTACGGATGAAGCAATCGAGGCAGCGGCAAAAATGTCGGATCGGTACATTTCAGATCGTTTCTTACCGGATAAAGCGATCGACTTGATCGATGAAGCGGGATCAAAAGTACGTCTACGCTCCTATACGACGCCTCCAAATTTGAAGGAGCTCGAAGCGAAACTAGAGGCGATCCGCCACGAAAAGAATGCCGCGGTGCAAAGCCAGGAATTCGAAAAGGCTGCTTCATTCCGCGATAAAGAGCAGAAAATGAAAGAAGAGCTCGAAACAACGAAGACAGAATGGAAAGAGAAACAAGGGAAAAAGGAATCGGAAGTGACAGTAAACGACATTGCAGAAGTTGTCGCGATGTGGACTGGAATTCCGGTTGCCAAAATCGCGGAAACCGAAACCGCAAAACTGTTGAACATGGAAGAGCTTCTGCATGAACGTGTCATCGGGCAAAAAGAAGCGGTAACCGCCATTTCTAGGGCGATTCGAAGAGCGCGTGCAGGATTGAAGGATCCGAAGCGTCCAATTGGTTCTTTCATTTTCCTCGGACCTACAGGTGTCGGGAAAACCGAGCTTGCAAGAGCGCTAGCGGAAGCGATGTTCGGAGACGAAGATGCGATGATTCGAATTGACATGTCCGAGTATATGGAAAAACATGCGACATCACGTCTTGTCGGTTCACCTCCTGGATATGTCGGTTACGATGAAGGCGGGCAGTTGACCGAAAAAGTTCGCAGAAAGCCGTACTCCGTCGTCTTACTCGATGAAATTGAAAAGGCGCATCCGGATGTCTTCAATATTCTCTTGCAAGTTCTTGAGGATGGAAGATTGACGGATTCAAAAGGTCGCACGGTAGATTTCCGTAACACGGTCGTTATTATGACGTCAAACGTCGGAGCGGAAACATTGAAGAAAAATCGTTATGTCGGTTTCAATTTGAATGATGGAGATCAGGATTACGAAGGCATGAAATCGAATATGCTAGATGCTTTGAAAAAAGCATTCCGTCCTGAGTTCTTGAACCGTGTTGATGAAATGATCGTCTTCCACTCGCTAGAGAAGGAGCACTTGAGAGAAATCGTTTCCCTCATGTCGAACGAGTTGACGAAGCGTCTAGCGGAGCAGGATATTACGCTCGAATTGACTGATGAGGCGAAAATGAAAATTTCTGAAGAAGGTTACGATCCGGATTACGGTGCACGTCCGTTGCGCCGCGCTTTGCAAAAGCATGTTGAAGACCGTCTATCGGAAGAGCTGTTGAGCGGAACGGTTCTGACTGGCGGCAAAGTTATTGTCGATGTAGAGGATGGCGAGTTCGTAGTGAAAACGGATCGCGTTCCAGTAGCAGAAAAACAATAATAGGATGGCCCTCCCGTAGAGTTTGCTATCTACGCGGGTGGGCTGTCCTTTTCGTATATGGAGGTAAAGATGGCGAAGAAGAAAACGAAGTTCATGTGCAGGGACTGTGGCTATGAATCGCCGAAGTGGATGGGTAGATGTCCTGGCTGCGGTCAATGGAATACGATGGATGAGGAAGTTGAGATTGTCAGCAAAGGTCCACGCGGTGCTTTCCAGCATACAGAAACTGTTCAACAAAAAGCAATGCCGATCAGTTCGATCGAAACGATGGAAGAGCCGAGAGTTAAAACAGAGCTCGAGGAACTGAACCGGGTGCTCGGTGGTGGAATTGTCCCCGGCTCGCTCGTGTTGATCGGAGGAGATCCGGGCATCGGAAAATCGACGCTGCTTTTGCAAGTATCGTCACTCCTTGCGAATCAAAAACAGCGTGTCCTGTACATATCAGGCGAGGAGTCCATCAGACAAACGAAGCTGCGTGCCGAACGTCTCGGTGTTGCATCTGACGAGCTGTTCATCTACGCAGAAACGGATCTTGCGAGAATTCATGAGACGATCAATGACGTAAAACCAAGGTTTGTCATTGCCGACTCCATCCAGACGATTCACCATCCCGAAGTGACTTCGGCACCGGGAAGTGTATCGCAAGTACGGGAATGTACAGCAGAACTGATGAGAATTGCAAAGACGCAAAATATCGCTATTTTCATCGTCGGACATGTGACAAAAGACGGACAAATTGCAGGTCCGCGCCTCCTCGAGCATATGGTGGATACTGTCCTCTATTTTGAAGGGGAGCGTCACCATACGTACCGGATCTTGCGTAGTGTAAAAAACCGCTTTGGTTCAACGAATGAAATCGCGATCTTCGAAATGCTGCAGTCGGGGTTGAAGGAAGTACTGAACCCGTCCGAATTATTCCTGCGAGAAAGGTCGCAAGGCGGTGCGGGGTCGACTGTTGTAGCTTCGATGGAAGGGACCCGACCGATCCTCGTTGAAATCCAGGCACTTGTGACACCGTCGAGTTTTAACTATCCAAAGCGGATGGCGACCGGAATTGATCAGAACCGCGTCTCCCTTCTCATGGCCGTTCTTGAGAAACGGATGGGGATGCTTCTGCAAGCGCAAGACGCCTATATTAAAGTCGCTGGCGGCGTAAAGCTTGACGAGCCTGCAATCGATTTGGCGGTCCTCGTAAGTATCGTTTCCAGTTACCGGGACGCTGCTGCGGGAGCGACAGACTGCTTCATTGGAGAAGTCGGGCTGACGGGTGAGGTGCGCCGCGTTTCCCGAATTGAACAGCGCGTGACGGAGGCGGCGAAACTCGGCTTTGAAAAGGCGGTGATTCCATCCTCGAATATCGGCGGTTGGGATTTTCCGGAAGGGATTCAAGTCGTCGGTGTCGAAACGATAAGTGAAGCATTAAACATTGCATTTTCGTAAAAAGTGCATAGTAGCATGTATGGGATGGGTATGGTAAATAGGGTGGGACTTTCGTAGGAAGTCCCAATTTCCCGATTTTACTTATCTCGGAACTTCAGCGCTGTTGTAGTTGTCCTATACTTGTCTGCAAACAATCGGATTTGATTGTTTAGAACAGTGTAGTGAATGGAAAAGGTGTATAGTTAAAGTAACGAAATGGAGGTGTTCAACATGTTAAAAAGAGTGGTTCAATTTGGATTGCTGCTAATCGGAGGAACGCTCGGCGTATTATTTTTACCGTATTTATTCACTTTATCTTCTTTTACTTCAAAGCCGATGATCGACAATCCTTACGTAGCTGCTGTCCTAGGAGCGATTGTGCTATATTTGTTAAGCCTTTTCATTGCGGACCCAATCGTGAATTTTATTAAATGGATGGAAGACCGCCTGCTGAAGGCGCCGATTTTCGATTTGTTGTTCGGAACCATTGGTTTGATGGTAGGATTGCTTGTTGCTTTTCTTGCCAGTTTCGGACTAAGCGCACTTGAAATTCCGTTTATTACTTCAGTGCTGCCAGTTGTGCTTTCCATTCTTCTCGGATATCTCGGTTTCCAAGTCGGATTCAAAAAACGTGAGGAGTTTTCTCAAGCGGTTTTCGCTGCAAAGAATGCTAATCCGAAAAAGAAGGATGGTGCGGAAGCTGCGAATCTTCCGGAGGATGCTAAGTTCCATAAGATATTAGATACGAGCGTCATCATTGATGGAAGGATTGCGGATATCGCTTCAACCGGCTTCTTGGAAGGGGTTCTCGTCGTCCCGCAATTTGTGTTGACAGAGCTTCAGCATATTGCGGATTCATCCGATTCACTGAAGCGTACGAAAGGAAGACGCGGTCTGGATGTGTTAAAGCGGTTGCAGACGGATGACGGACCGAGTATTTTGATTACAGACGAAGATTTCGCGGATGTTGCGGAAGTCGACTTGAAACTTGTCCGTCTAGCGAAAAGCATGAATGGTCTCGTTATGACAAATGATTTTAATTTAAACAAAGTGGCAGACTTGCATGGTGTTGCCGTATTGAACATCAATGATTTGGCGAATGCGGTGAAGCCTGTCGTCATCCCTGGCGAGGAGATGCATGTCGTCGTCATTAAGGACGGGAAAGAGCATAATCAAGGCGTTGCCTATTTAGACGATGGGACGATGATCGTCATTGAAGATGGCAGAAACCATATCGGCAATGCAATCGATGTCATCGTTACGAGCGTCTTGCAAACTTCTGCAGGTCGGATGATCTTCGCGAAGCCGAAGAACGGCAAAACCGCCAAAGCTTATTGATGAAGAAAGCCGAGGAACGATGATGAACACATATACAGTCATGCTCCCTGCAGCGGGGAGAGGCCGGCGTATGGGTGCCGGATTCAACAAGCTGTTTTTAGAAATGGCGGGCAAGCCGATTCTCATGCATACGTTGGATGTATTTGAACAAGATCCAGCTTGCTCGGGTATGATTCTTTCCATCAAAGGGGAAGAAAAGCAGGAAATTGAAGAGATGCTGCACCGTTTCGGCATTACGAAAGTGGTGGCACTCGTCGAAGGCGGGGCGGAGAGGCAGCAAAGTGTGGCAGCTTGCATCCGTGCGCATCAGTCGGGAGGAATCGTTCTCGTGCATGATGCGGCAAGGCCTTTCATTAAACGGGATGTGATCCATGAGCTTGTCGACGTTGCTCAAAGGTTTGGTGCCGCAATTGCAGGTGTCCAAGTGAAGGATACGATGAAATTTGCGCCAGACGGTCTCGTTGAAGAAACAGTAGATCGATCGAAGCTTTGGGCAATCCAAACGCCACAAGCATTCCGCTATGAACTTCTGAAGGAAGCGTCTGAGAAAGCCGAAGCGGAAGGGTTCCTCGGGACGGATGAATCGATGATCGTGGAACGGCTCGGTCATCCAGTGAGAGTTGTAGAAAGTACGTATGATAATGTTAAAATGACGACGAAGGAGGACCTGCTATTTGGCGAGGTCCTCTTGAAACAGAGACAGCAGGAGGATTTCTCATGATTCGTATAGGACAAGGGTTTGATGTACATCAGTTTGAAGAAGGGCGGCCATTGATTATCGGCGGCATTACGATTCCATATGAAAAAGGATTGACGGGGCATTCCGATGCGGATGTCCTCTTGCATACAGTGACCGATGCAGCGCTTGGTGCAATCGGGGAAGGGGATATCGGCAGACACTTCCCAGATACCGATGAGGCTTTCAAAGATGCGGATTCAGCGGTGCTCCTTCAAAAAGTGTGGGAAATCGTAGAGTCGAAAGGATACCGTTTAGGCAATGTCGATTGCACGATCATGGCACAAAAGCCTAAAATGGCGCCGCATATCGAAACAATCCGTGCCCGCATCGCACAATTGTTGAATGCGGATGTAGCACAAGTGAACGTTAAGGCGACGACGACTGAAAAGCTTGGATTCGTCGGTAGGGAAGAAGGGATCGCTTCGATGGCGACAATCCTTCTCCTGAAAGATGGAGTCCTTTCAAATTGAACGCAGCAATGATAAAATGACACTTGAATTTATCAAGAACGGAGATGCACTCACATGACAACAGAAGTACGTGTACGTTATGCGCCGAGCCCGACCGGCCATTTACATATCGGCGGAGCCCGGACAGCATTGTTCAATTACCTATTCGCGCGCCATCACGGCGGTAAATTCATCATCCGCATCGAAGATACCGACACGGAGCGGAATATTGAGGCGGGGGAACTGTCCCAGCTTGATAATTTGAAATGGCTCGGCATTCATCATGACGAGTCCGTCGATGTCGGTGGGGAATACGGTCCTTACCGCCAAACGGAACGCCTTGATCTGTATACGAAATATGCACAGGAAATGCTGGACAAAGGCCATGCCTATAAATGTTTCTGTACGCCTGAGGAACTGGAGGCGGAGCGTGAAAAGCAGAAGGCTTCCGGCATTGCTGCACCAATGTATGCGGGTACTTGCCGCAATCTGACAGCTGAAGAAGTTGCTGAAAAGGAAGCTGCGGGCATGCCGTATACGATACGGATGCGTGTCCCTGAAAACGTTACGTATACAGTGGATGATTTAGTCCGCGGGGAAGTGACGTTCGAATCGAAGGATGTCGGCGATTGGGTGCTCGTCAAAGCGAACGGCATTCCGACTTACAATTTCGCGGTCGTAATTGACGATCATCTTATGAAAATTTCGCATGTCTTCCGTGGCGAAGAGCATTTGACGAATACACCTAAACAATTGATGGTGTACGATGTGTTCGGATGGGAATACCCACGTTTCGGGCATATGACGTTAATTGTCAATGAAGAGCGAAAGAAGCTGTCGAAACGAGACGAATCGATTATCCAATTCATTTCCCAATACAAGGATCTCGGCTATCTGCCGGAAGCGATGTTCAACTTCTTTGCACTGCTCGGTTGGTCTCCGGGTGGGGAAGAAGAGATCTTCACACATGATGAACTGGTCAAGCTTTTCGACGAAAGCCGACTTTCCAAATCGCCATCCATGTTCGACAAGCAGAAACTGACTTGGATGAACAATCAATACGTGAAGAAGCTTAGCTTGGATGAAGTGATCGAATTAACGTTGCCTCATCTGCAGGCGGCAGGGCGAGTTAGCAAAGAGATGACGGAGGCGGAACGCGACTGGGTGCACAAATTAATCGCCCTCTATCAAGCGCAATTAAGCTACGGTGCAGAAATTGTCGAATTGACCGCCCAATTCTTCAACGATGATATTGAATATGATGAACAATCCAAGGAAGTCCTTGCTGGGGAACAAGTGCCTGAGGTGATGGCGTCGTTCCAACGCAAATTGACGGAGCTTGAATCATTTGATGCCGCTTCGATCAAAGCGGCGATCAAAGAGGTGCAAAAGGAAACGGGCCATAAAGGGAAGAACTTGTTCATGCCGATCCGCGTTGTCGCAACCGGACAGACGCACGGCCCTGAATTGCCGGATTCTATTGCATTGATCGGTAAGGAAAAGACAATCGAGCGTGTGTCGAAATTCGCGCAGTCTTAATTCAGCCGATGTCACTCACTTCCGTACGTGGAGGAATGAAGGTCGAAACACCTTCGATTAAGTGGGAGGTCAAACCCTGTCTGAATTAAGTCAGCCTCCGGCGGATGTCACAGATTTTTAAGGGAGTTTATCGAGCGAGCTCGATAAAAATCTGGACGCAATTTCGCCTAGGCGAAATTGATTCTAGTTGACTTTAGGCATTATCGATGTACAATTGACGTACATTGGAATAAAGAATTGAAAGCTTTGATAAGGAGAAGTATACATCGCATGTTCTCCAGAGAGGATCACCACCGGCTGCAAGTGATCTGAACCTCTGCGATGTGGAAATGCCCCTTTGAGTGCCGTGCCGAACGAAGAAGTAGGCCGGACGCATCGCCAGCGTTAGAGGCGTTAAGCGGGAAGGAGTACCTCCTTCCAAGCGGAGTGGAACCGCGCATTCAATGCGTCTCTGTCTAGTTATGGACAGGGACGCTTTTTTGCATTAACGAAAGCGAAAATTAGTAATCGGGAGGTCGAACACAGTGTTTCGGAGGATGAAGGAAGACATCCAATGCATATTTGAACAAGACCCTGCTGCACGTAGTACATTCGAAGTGGTCCTAACGTATTCCGGCCTCCATGCGGTGTGGGCGCATCGGGTAGCACATGCATTGTATAAAAAGAACTTTTTATTTCTTGCGAGATTCATTTCGCAGGTCAGCCGTTTTTTCACGGGCATCGAGATTCATCCGGGCGCGACGATTGGAAGGCGTCTCTTCATTGACCACGGCATGGGAATCGTCATTGGCGAGACATGTGAAATCGGTGACGATGTAACCTTGTACCAAGGTGTGACATTAGGAGGAACGGGCAAAGAAAAAGGAAAGCGGCACCCGACTCTTGGCAATAATGTACTCGTCGCCTCGGGAGCGAAAGTGCTCGGCTCCATTACAATCGGTGAAAACAGCAAGATTGGTGCGGGGTCGGTCGTATTGATCGATGTACCTGCCGATTCGACAGTCGTCGGAATTCCGGGCAAAGTGGTCGTATCGAATGGTGTACGGGTAAAGGATAAACTGGATCACCAAAACTTGCCGGATCCTGTTGCAGAAACTTGCAATCGGTTGGAAGAGGAAATTGCATTGTTGAGAAGACGGATTGAAGAACTAGAGGAAAGGGAGAAAACCGATGAGTATTCAAATTTATAATACATTGACACGAAAGAAAGAGCCATTTATCCCGCTGGAGGAAGGGAAAGTGAAAATGTATGTGTGCGGGCCAACCGTCTACAACTATATTCATATCGGAAATGCAAGACCGGTTATCGTATTTGACACGGTTCGTCGGTATTTGCAGTATCGTGGCTTTGATGTCCAGTTTGTCTCCAATTTTACGGATGTCGATGACAAAATCATCAAGACGGCGAATGAGCTTGGCGAAGAGGTTGGGGAACTGACAGATCGTTTCATCAATGCTTATTTCGAGGATGTCAGCGCTCTCGGTTGCGGAAAAGCAGACGCCCATCCACGGGTAACAGAGCATATCGATGACATTATCGCGTTCATCGAAGTGCTCGTGGAGAAAGGGTTCGCTTATGAATCGCAAGGCGATGTCTATTACAGAACTCGCAAGTTCGACGGCTACGGCAAGTTATCCCATCAGTCGATTGATGAGCTGAAAGTCGGTGCGCGAATCGAAGAAAGCGACATAAAGGAAAATGCACTTGATTTCGCGTTATGGAAGTCCGCGAAAGAAGGGGAAATCTCTTGGGATAGTCCTTGGGGCAAAGGTCGTCCAGGTTGGCATATCGAGTGCTCCGTTATGGCGCGGGAGCATTTGGGCGATACGATCGACATCCATGCGGGTGGGCAGGATTTGACATTCCCGCATCATGAGAATGAAATTGCGCAGTCTGAAGCGATGACAGGAAAACAATTTGCGCGTTATTGGATGCATAATGGTTATATTAATATTGATAATGAAAAGATGTCGAAGTCGCTCGGGAACTTCATTCTCGTCCACGACATCCGTCAGCAGATCGACCCGCGAGTGCTCCGTTTCTTCATGTTATCCGTCCATTATCGTCATCCGGTGAACTTCTCACAGGAGCTTGTGGAAAGCGCGGCGAACGGTTTGGATCGTATTCAAACGGCGTATAACAATTTGAAACACCGTTTAAGCACCTCTGCGGATCTTGGGGATCAGCCTGATATATGGATCCATAAGGTGGATGAGGCAGTCCGTCAATTTGAAACGGCAATGGACGATGATTTCAACACAGCAAACGGCATGGCTGCCATTTTCGAGCTCGTAAAAATGGCCAATGTCTATTTGCTGGAGAAAAATACGCAAGCAACTGTCCTGAATTATTTCATTACGACATTCGAACGTCTTATGGAAGTACTCGGCCTGCCATTCGGAGGGGAAGAGCTGCTGGATGATGAAATCGAAGGGCTTATCGAGGAGCGCTTAACTGCACGCCGCGAACGTAATTTCAGCCGATCAGACGAAATAAGGGATTTACTGAAGGAAAAGGGGATTATTTTGGAAGATACCGCTCAAGGCACCCGCTGGAAAAGAGGGTGAGCAGCGTGTATACATTGCGTGACGTAGATGTGAAGCAATTGAACGCACTTGCGCTCGCCTATATGGGGGATGCGGTATATGAACAGGCGGTCCGCGAGCATTTACTTCGTTCCGGCCGTGTGAAACCGAACATCCTTCATAAGGAGGCGACTCGATATGTATCCGCCAAGGCACAGGCTTCAGCTGTCAAGATGATGCAGGAAAACGGCCTCCTCACCGAAGAGGAGGAAGCCGTCCTGCGTCGCGGGCGGAATGCGAAATCCGGATCGGTCCCAAAGAACACCGATGTCGTGACGTATAATTACAGCTCGGGATTCGAGGCGGTCATCGGCTACTTATATTTGCTCGGCAGAAATGACCGAGTAGGGGAAATCATTGGTGAGACAGTGCAGTTCATCGAAAATCCGAAAGGGGAAGGCGCATCATGACAAATCAGGAATCGGAATTGATCGGCGGTAAAAACCCGGTTGTAGAAGCACTCCGTTCCGGCAGGGAACTGAACAAAATCTGGGTTGCTGAAGGATTGAATAAAAAAAGCATCGGGGAAATTTTATCACTCGCAAAACGGTCAGGTGTTATCGTCCAAGCAGTTCCAAAACAAAAGCTGGATGGCATGCTTGACGTGAACCACCAAGGAATCATCGCTTCGGTCGCTGCTTATTCCTATGCGGAGCTGGATGATCTGTTTGCTGTTGCAAAAAACCGCAATGAGGACCCATTCTTCCTCATCCTCGATGAACTGGAAGATCCACATAATCTCGGCTCGATTCTTAGGACGGCGGATGCTACTGGCGTACACGGCATTATCATTCCGAAGCGGCGTTCAGTTGGATTGACAGGAGTCGTCGCAAAAGCATCGACTGGAGCCATCGAGCATATCCCTGTCGTTCGCGTAAACAATCTCTCCCAGACTGTGGAGGAGTTGAAGAAGGAAGGCGTCTGGATCGCTGGAACGGACGCTAAAGGTTCGCAAGACTACCGTTCGATGGATGCGACATTGCCGCTTGCCATCATTATCGGCAGTGAAGGGAAAGGGATGTCCCGCATTTTGAAGGAGAAGTGCGACTTCCTCTATCATTTGCCGATGATCGGGCATGTAACGTCATTGAATGCTTCGGTCGCTGCATCCCTACTCATGTACGAAGTGTTACGCAAGCGTAAGCCCCCAACATCGGGGTCATGAAAAAAGATATATTGCTCGTCGATGGATACAACATTATCGGAGCATGGCCCGAATTACGAGAGCTGAAGCAACGAAGCCTTGCGGAAGCTCGGGACAGGCTCATCGAACGGATGGCCGAATATAAAGCGCATACGGGCTGGCGCGTCATCGTCCTGTTCGATGCGCATTTAGCGCGGGGGATTGAAAAGAAGGATTGGAAACATAACGTCGAGGTCGTTTTCACGAGGGAAAATGAAACTGCGGATGAACGGATTGAAAAGATGGTGTCCGAGCTGAGCGGGCGCAGGGTCCAAATTCACGTGGCCACATCCGATTTAACGGAGCAATGGGTCATTTTTGCACAAGGCGCCCTCCGGAAATCGGCTCGCGAACTGGAAATTGAAATGAATGAAATCGATAAATTGATTACGAAAAAAGTGAAAGAAATCCAAGAGGAACGACCTTTTTCCAAGATCCAACTATCCGACGAGGTGGCAGAAATATTTGAAAAATGGCGGCGTGGAATGAAATGAACGGTTGACTGAAAAATTTTCCATACGGTATACTGATTGAAATGGCAATAACGAATCGGGGTGTGGTGATTGGCGGGAAATGTATACGTTCAAGGGGGTACATCTGATTTCACTGGGCTATCCGATGAAGAGCTTTTAGTTCGTATTCATGAGGGCAGCACGGACGCGCTTGATTTCCTTATTACCAAATATCAATCTTTCGTTAAAATGAAAGCGCGCTCATATTTTATGATGGGCGGTGATCGGGAAGATATTATTCAGGAAGGAATGATTGGCCTGTACAAAGCGATCCGTGATTTCAGGATGGATCGGCTTTCTTCGTTCCGAGCATTTGCGGAGCTCTGCATTACAAGGCAAATCATTACAGCCATCAAGACAGCGACAAGGCAGAAGCACATTCCGCTAAACACGTCAGTGTCTTTGGACAAGCCTGTCTATGATGAGGAATCCGACCGCACATTGCTGGATGTCATTTCAGGGTCGGAGCTCGATGATCCGGAAGATTTGATGATCCATAAGGAGGACTTCATCCACATGGAAGGGGAAATCAATAAAGTGCTGAGCGGGCTTGAAAAGCAAGTGCTATCACTCTATTTGGAAGGGCAGTCCTACCAAGAGATTTCAGATGAATTGAATCGGCAAGTCAAATCTGTAGACAATGCGCTGCAACGCATCAAGCGGAAACTTGAACGGCATATGCAAGTCGATGTCGTTCATTGAACAATGTCTAAAAGTGGTTGCCAAACATTTTCCATCGTGTTGACATGATGAAAATAAGGTGGTACTCTTTAGCAAGGCAATGGCTATGTGCTTAGACGGTCGGCTACTTGTAGCACGACGGAAGTTCAAGGTGAAAAAATGTCTAAAAAGCTAATTTTATGCTGTGATCGCTGCGGATCACGAAACTATGTCATCCCTGCGGGGAATAAACAGACAACGGTCCGGTTCACAGTGAAGAAGTTTTGTAAACAATGCAATACACATACAGAACATAAACAAACAATCTAGTTGCAGCAATATACTTAGTATTCGGAGGTCTACGATTGAATGGGTAAGATAACCGGCTTTTTAAAAGATGTCGTCTCTGAAATGCGGAAGGTCAGCTGGCCGAAGCGGAATCAATTGACACGCTATACGATTGTGGTCATCGTCACAGTCGTTTTCATGGCAGTTTATTTCGGTCTCGTTGATTTGGGCATATCAAATGTAATGGAATGGTATCTTGCGTTATAATAGGACAGCATGAATATCCTTGTTGAAAATATCCCGTCTTGTTACATGAACGGGTTTTTTCATTTCTCGAAAATTTGTGTAAATAGCTTATTTACGGGGAATTTATAACGTAAGGTTTTATTTATTTTTGTGACTTCCGTAGATTTGAATTGGAAATCAACTGTATTTCGAAAAGGAGGGACGGACAAACAGTCCTCGTCATTATGGAGATGGAGAAAAATTGGTACGTCGTCCACACGTATTCAGGATATGAAAACAAAGTAAAGGCCAACCTTGAAAAACGTGTCGAGACGATGGGGATGCAAGATAAAATCTTCCGCGTCGTCATTCCTGAAGAGCAGGAAACAGACTTTAAAGACGGAAAAAAACGCACAGTTATGAAAAAGACGTTCCCTGGATATGTCCTCGTGGAACTTATCATGACTGACGATTCTTGGTATGTCGTCCGAAATACGCCTGGCGTGACAGGTTTCATTGGTTCTTCTGGAGGAGGCGCAAAACCGACTCCACTTTTACCGGAAGAAGTCGATTTCATCCTCAAGCAAATGGGCATGAAAGAACGGAAAGCAGAAGCTAACTTTGAAGTCGGCGAAGTGATCGAAGTGCTCGACGGACCGTTTGCGCATTTCCAAGGGAAAGTCGAAGAAATCGATCAAGACAAAGGGAAAGTCCGTGTTTCTGTCGACATGTTCGGCCGAGAAACAATTATGGAACTTGACTTTACGCAAGTTGAAAAAATATAGAGATTACTACTTGCAAGACGAGCATAATAGTGGTATCATTTCAAAGGTCAGACTGTAAACAGAAACAGACTGGACGGATTAACCAAATTCTACCGGGTGAAACCGGCAGGCACATATTGAGTGGGAGGGGCAACCCAATTACCACATCACGGACTTAAGGAGGTGTGTCTCGTGGCTAAAAAAGTAACCAAAATCGTAAAATTGCAAATCCCTGCAGGTAAAGCTAACCCAGCTCCACCAGTTGGACCGGCACTAGGTCAAGCAGGTGTTAATATCATGGGATTCTGTAAAGATTTCAACGCACGTACAGCGGATCAAGCAGGCTTAATCATTCCTGTTGAAATAACTGTATTTGAGGACCGTTCATTCACTTTTATTACAAAAACTCCACCAGCAGCAGTATTGCTGAAAGTTGCAGCTAATCTTCAAAAAGGTTCTGGTGAACCAAACAAAAAGAAGGTAGCTACTGTAAAACGTGATAAAGTTCGCGAAATTGCAGAACAAAAGATGCAGGATCTAAACGCAGCATCGGTTGAAGCGGCGATGGCAATGGTTGAAGGTACTGCTCGCAGTATGGGAATCACGATCGAAGACTGATCGGGATCAACCAAACGCGGTTCTTTGTAGTGGGGGTTGCGCTTGTTCCTAGGAACACGCAACCCTTATTCGTGGGAGGTATAATCCGTTAAAACCACAAACGAGGAGGAAATACTAATGGCAAAAAGAGGTAAAAAATTCACTGAAGCGGCAAAGCTTGTCGACCGTACAAAAGCGTACGACTTGACAGAAGCGATCGAGCTTGCAAAGAAAACAAGCACAGTCAACTTTGACGCAACTGTTGAAGTCGCATTCCGTCTTGGAATCGACACTCGTAAAAACGATCAGCAAATCCGTGGAGCAGTTGTGCTTCCAAACGGAACTGGTAAAACTCAACGCGTTCTCGTTTTCGCGAAAGGCGAAAAGTTGAAAGAAGCGGAAGCAGCTGGCGCAGACTTCGTCGGCGATGCAGAGTACATCACTAAAATCCAACAAGGCTGGTTCGATTTCGACGTAATCGTCGCAACTCCGGACATGATGGGCGAAGTTGGTAAAATCGGTCGCGTACTAGGACCAAAAGGCTTGATGCCAAACCCTAAAACAGGCACAGTAACGTTTGACGTTGCGAAAGCTGTTGCGGAAATCAAAGCAGGTAAAGTTGAATACCGTGCGGACAAAGCGGGTATCATCCACGCGCCAATCGGAAAAGCTTCTTTCGACAACGAAAAGCTTGAAGAAAACTTTAAAACTGTATTTGAAACTATCCAAAAAGCGAAACCAGCTGCAGCGAAAGGGACATACATGAAGTCTGTGAACATCACGACTACAATGGGTCCTGCGGTCAAAATTGATCCATCGTCTGTAGTTATTAAATAAAATCATTGACGAACTTGAAATCTTATGGTAAGATTTCGTTTGTTGTGAACTATATCATTTGTACCGTAGACAGCAGGGGCGTATTGCTCGCTTAATCATCCTGCCGAGGACAAGACGCTCATTTCTATTAATGATGACGACTTTTCTGCCCTCGTGGTCTACTTTGTGGATCACGAGGGCTTTTTCATATCGGTATGAATGACCCGAATTCTTACAGGAGGTGTCAAGATGAGCAAAGTATTAGAAGCTAAACAAGCGGTAGTTGAAGAGATCTCAGGCAAATTGCAATCTGCAGTTTCCGTTGTCGTAGTTGACTATCGTGGTCTTAACGTGAGCCAAGTTACAGAACTTCGTAAACAGCTTCGTGAAGCAGGCATCGACTTCAAAGTTTACAAAAACTCAATGTCACGCCGTGCTGCAGAAAAAGCTGGACTTGAAGGATTGAACGAACATTTAGTAGGCCCGAACGCAATCGCGTTTTCGACTGAAGATGTCGTGGCTCCAGCTAAAATCCTTAACGACTTCGCTAAGAAGAACGACAAGCTCGAAATCAAAGCAGGTGTGATCGAAGGAAACATCGCTACTGTTGAAGATATCAAAGCATTGGCAGATCTTCCATCCCGCGAAGGACTTCTTTCCATGCTACTCAGCGTTCTACAAGCTCCAATGCGCAACTTCGCGCTTGCAACAAAAGCAGTTGCAGAGCAAAAAGAGGAACAAGGCGCTTAATTTTAAACAAGCAGCCTGAACGAAAATATGCGGGGTAATCCCCGACAAAACTAAAACCTATCTAGGAGGAAAATATAATGACTAAAGAACAAATCCTTGACGCGATTAAAGAAATGACAGTTCTTGAATTGAACGATCTTGTAAAAGCAATCGAAGAAGAATTCGGCGTAACTGCTGCAGCTCCAGTTGCAATGGTTGGCGGTGCAGGTGCTGGTGAAGCAGCTGCTGAGCAAACTGAATTCGACGTAGTCCTAGCTTCTGCTGGCGACCAAAAAATCAAAGTAATCAAAGTGGTACGTGAAATCACTGGCCTTGGCTTGAAAGAAGCTAAAGAACTAGTTGACAACGCACCAAAAGCTCTTAAAGAAGGCGTTTCTAAAGAAGAAGCTGAAGAAATGAAAGCGAAACTTGAAGAAGTTGGCGCTGGCATCGAAATCAAGTAATTTTTGAATACTGAAGAAAGGCTCGTCAATCTGGACGGGCTTTTCTTCGTTTTTTATCTACAAAGAAATCCGATAATCGAGTAACAGAATTGATCGCGAAAAATCGGTAATTTGTAAATTGTAATTGAGCCTGAAGATGGGTAACCTTTCGGAAGGAAGGAGAATCAGTATGTCTGAACATTACTACTCTAAAAATCCAACAGTGAAAAGTGATCCGAAGGAATGGCAAGCGACGTTGCGCAACAAACAGCTTCGTTTCAAAACAGACGCAGGTGTATTCAGTAAAGGAGAAGTGGATTTCGGTTCCCGCCTATTAGCGGAATCATTCACGATGCCGGAACTGGCAGGCGATGTGCTAGATGTCGGCTGCGGATACGGGCCAATCGGATTGTCAATCGCCGCATCTTTTCCGGATCGGAACATCCATATGGTCGATGTTAACGAAAGGGCGATGGCGCTTGCACATGAAAACGCTAAGCTGAATAACATAGAAAATGTGTCGATTTATGAAAGTGATGCATTATCGGCTGTTGAAGTGGAAGGTTTCGCCGCGATATTGACGAACCCGCCAATCCGGGCAGGAAAAGAGACGGTATTCAAAATCTATGACGGTGCTTTTTCAAAATTGGCCGCTGGAGGAGAATTGTGGGTCGTTATTCAGAAGAAACAAGGAGCTCCTTCGACAATCGCGCATTTGACGGAGATTTTCAGCAATGTAGAGACGGTTGAGAAGAAAAAGGGGTATTTCATACTAAAAGCTAGAAAATCTTGACTTGAGATTTTTCTTGTGGTAGTATTGTAAAATGCATAAATAATATAATGCGTTCGTGTGCCCTTTTGCATAAGTTTTGGAAAACTAAGGCATACTGGCAGTGGATAAAAGATTGTTAAACCGAAAATGAGCTCTTGCCAGAACTCGTTTTCTTTTTGTTTTTTCGATATCATACACTATTTTTATGATTTCGCAAAGGACTAATATTGTTTTGAGGGGTGAAAGAGTTGACAGGTCATTTAGTTCAGTATGGTCAACACCGTCAGCGCAGAAGTTTCGCGCGGATCAATGAAGTTCTCGAGCTGCCGAATTTGATTGAAATCCAGACGGCATCTTATGAGTGGTTCTTGGAAGAAGGTTTGCGGGAAATGTTCCGCGATATTTCTCCGATCCAGGATTTCACAGGTAATCTTTCGTTGGAGTTCGTTGATTATCAACTTGGTGAACCGAAATACCCTGTTGATGAATCGAAAGAGCGTGACGTTACGTATGCAGCGCCACTTCGCGTAAAAGTGCGTCTGCATAACAAGGAAACGGAAGAAGTGAAGGAACAAGACGTTTTCATGGGGGATTTCCCACTGATGACGGAAAACGGTACCTTCATCATCAACGGTGCGGAAAGGGTTATCGTATCCCAGCTCGTTCGATCTCCGAGCGTCTACTTCAACGATAAGACGGACAAGAACGGAAAGCGCGGCTTTGCAGCGACCGTCATTCCGAACCGCGGTGCGTGGCTCGAGTACGAAACTGATGCGAAAGATGTTGTCCATGTCCGGATCGACCGTACTCGTAAATTGCCGATTACCGTTCTACTCCGTGCTCTTGGCTTTTCGACAGACCAAGAGATCATCGATTTGATTGGTGATAACGAGTATTTACGTAATACGCTTGAAAAGGACAACACGGAAACTTCGGAAAAGGCCTTGCTTGAAATTTATGAACGCCTCCGTCCTGGCGAGCCTCCGACACTCGATAGCGCGAAAAGCCTGCTATACTCTCGCTTCTTCGACCCAAAAAGGTATGATTTGGCGAATGTCGGCCGCTATAAGATGAATAAAAAGCTTCATTTACAAAACCGTCTGTTCAATCAAACGGTTGCAGAAACAATTGTAGATCCTGAAACAGGTGAAATTTTACTTGAGAAGGATCAACTGTTAGACCGTCGGACATTGGACCGTCTATTGCCGCATCTTGATAAAGGAGTCGGCGTCCAGGAAGTATCGCATGTTGGCGGTGTACTGGATGAGGACATTACAATTCAGACGATCAAGATCTATGCTCCGAAAAGTGAAGAGAAGCAAGTGATCAACGTTATTTCAAACGCTGGCGTCGATGAGTCTGTGAAACATGTAACGCCTGCAGATATCGTTGCTTCTATTAGCTATTTCTTCAACTTGCTTCATGGAGTTGGAAATACGGACGATATCGACCACCTCGGAAACCGTCGTCTACGTTCAGTTGGCGAATTGCTACAAAACCAATTCCGAATTGGATTGTCTCGTATGGAACGTGTCGTCAAAGAACGGATGTCCATCAATGACACGCAATCGATCGTACCTCAGCAATTGATCAATATTAGACCGGTCATCGCTTCCATTAAAGAATTCTTCGGTAGCTCCCAGCTATCCCAATTCATGGACCAAACGAACCCGCTTGCCGAATTGACGCATAAGAGACGTCTTTCAGCACTCGGACCTGGTGGATTGACGAGGGAACGTGCGGGCATGGAAGTCCGAGACGTTCACTATTCCCACTATGGACGTATGTGTCCGATTGAAACACCGGAGGGCCCGAACATCGGATTGATTAACTCCCTTTCAACGTTTGCGAGAGTGAATAAGTTTGGTTTCATTGAAACTCCTTATCGGAAGGTTGACCCTGAAACTGGGCGCGTCACTGACCAAATCGACTATTTGACTGCGGATATTGAGGATAACTATGTCGTTGCACAGGCGAATGCGCTGCTCAACGAAGATGGTTCCTTTGTGAATGATGAAATTGTTGGTCGTTTCCAAGGGGATAACACTGTATTCAAACGCGAACAGATCGACTATATGGACGTATCTCCGAAACAAGTCGTCTCTGCTGCGACTGCATGTATCCCATTCCTTGAAAACGATGACTCGAACCGTGCCCTCATGGGTGCGAACATGCAACGTCAAGCTGTTCCTTTATTGAATCCTGAAGCCCCGTTTGTCGGTACAGGTATGGAACACGTATCAGCGCGTGACTCTGGAGCTGCAGTGCTTGCGAAATTCCATGGAATTGTCGAGCACGTAGAAGCGAAGGAAATCCGTATCCGTCGTATTGAGACGGTAGATGGCAAAGAAGTAAAAGGCGACTTGACGATTTATAGACTTGAAAACTTCATCCGTTCCAACCAAGGGACTTGCTATAACCAACGCCCGATCGTCAGTGTCGGAGATCGCGTGAAACCGCGCGACATCCTTGCAGACGGACCATCGATGGATCAAGGGGAGCTTGCTCTAGGCCGAAATGTGCTTACAGCCTTCATGACATGGGACGGGTATAACTATGAAGATGCCATCATCATGAGTGAACGTCTTGTGAAAGATGATGTCTTTACATCGATCCATATTGAAGAGTATGAATCGGAAGCAAGGGACACGAAGCTTGGACCTGAAGAAATCACAAGGGATATTCCGAATGTCGGTGAAGAAGCCCTTCGCAACTTGGACGACCGCGGTATCATCCGTATCGGTGCAGAAGTTCGCGATGGCGACATTCTCGTTGGAAAAGTGACACCTAAAGGGGTTACTGAACTGACAGCAGAAGAAAGACTCCTTCATGCGATCTTTGGTGAAAAAGCCCGAGAAGTACGTGACACTTCATTGCGAGTTCCACACGGTGCAGGTGGTATCGTCCTTGACGTGAAAGTATTTAATCGTGAAGATGGCGACGAATTGCCGCCAGGCGTTAACCAACTCGTCCGTGCGTATATTGTACAGAAACGTAAGATCTCCGTTGGGGATAAGATGGCCGGACGCCATGGTAACAAAGGGGTTATTTCTCGCATTTTACCTGAATCGGATATGCCATATCTTCCGGACGGCACGCCGATCGACGTCATGTTGAACCCACTCGGTGTACCATCCCGTATGAATATCGGACAGGTATTGGAAATGCATCTAGGAATGGCTGCACGGAATCTAGGCGTTCATATGGCTTCGCCGGTCTTTGACGGAGCGAATGAAGAGGATGTCTGGACTACGATGGAAGAAGCAGGCATGAACCGTGACGGAAAAACGATCCTTTACGATGGCCGCTCAGGCGAACCATTCGACAGCCGTGTATCTGTCGGTGTCATGTATTTGATCAAGCTTGCGCATATGGTCGACGATAAGCTACATGCTCGTTCGACTGGACCATACTCACTCGTTACACAACAACCGCTCGGAGGAAAAGCCCAATTCGGCGGTCAGCGTTTCGGGGAGATGGAAGTATGGGCGCTCGAAGCTTACGGTGCCGCTTATACATTGCAAGAGATTCTTACCGTTAAATCTGACGATGTTGTCGGCCGTGTGAAAACATACGAAGCTATCGTCAAAGGGCAAAGCGTCCCTCAACCGGGCGTACCTGAATCGTTCAAAGTTCTTATTAAAGAATTGCAGAGCCTTGGCTTGGACGTGAAGATGCTGACGGAAGAATTCGAAGAAATCGAAATGCGCGATCTTGACGATGACGATGATATGCAACCGACAGATGCATTGAATCTCATGGCTGAAGATCAAACAGTCTAATGAAATACTAGTATGTTCAATTGAATAGGGGAGCTACAGCATGCTCCCCTGTTTTAACGATATTGATGAGAGTCCATCGCGGAGATAAGATAAGAGGGAGGTAGGCTCCTTGATAGATGTAAACAATTTTGAGTATATGAAAATCGGCCTTGCTTCACCGGATAAAATTCGTTCTTGGTCCTACGGTGAAGTGAAAAAACCCGAAACGATCAACTATCGTACATTAAAGCCAGAGAAGGACGGTCTGTTCTGTGAACGGATCTTCGGACCTACAAAAGACTGGGAATGCCACTGCGGTAAATATAAACGCGTTCGTTACAAAGGCGTCGTCTGTGATCGATGCGGCGTTGAAGTGACACGACAAAAAGTTCGCCGTGAACGTATGGGGCATATTGAGCTTGCAGCACCGGTTACACATATTTGGTACTTCAAAGGAATCCCAAGCAGAATGGGCCTTATTCTAGATATGACGCCACGTGCGCTCGAAGAAATCATTTATTTCGCATCTTATGTTGTCATCGACCCAGCGGATACACCACTTGAACGGAAACAATTGCTTTCCGAGAAGGAATTCAGGCTATACCGTGAAAAATACGGTTCCAAATTCCAAGCGCTCATGGGTGCTGAAGCGATCGAGCAGCTTCTAATGGCAATCGATCTTGATAAAGAAACGGAAATGCTGAAGGAAGAGTTGAAGACTGTACAAGGTCAACGTCGTACTCGTGCGATCAGACGCTTGGAAGTCGTCGAATCTTTCCGTAACTCAGGAAACCGCCCAGAATGGATGGTTCTTGAAGTGTTGCCGGTCATCCCTCCAGAATTGCGTCCGATGGTACAGCTGGACGGCGGCCGTTTTGCAACTTCCGATTTGAATGATCTTTACCGGAGAGTCATTAACCGTAACAACCGGTTGAAACGTCTACTTGACCTTGGCGCACCTGGCATCATCGTGCAGAACGAAAAACGGATGCTGCAAGAAGCTGTCGATGCACTCGTCGACAACGGAAGACGCGGACGTCCGGTAACAGGACCAGGAAATCGTCCGTTGAAATCCCTCTCCCATATGTTGAAAGGGAAGCAAGGTCGCTTCCGTCAAAACTTATTGGGTAAACGGGTCGATTATTCAGGCCGTTCGGTAATCGTCGTAGGTCCTAACTTGAAAATGTATCAATGTGGTCTTCCGAAGGAAATGGCTATCGAACTGTTCAAGCCTTTCGTTATGAAGGAATTAGTCGAACGCGGACTTGCCCACAACATTAAGAGTGCGAAACGTAAAATTGAACGTTTGCATTCTGAAGTTTGGGATGTCCTTGAAGATGTCATTAAAGAGCACCCGGTCTTACTGAACCGCGCTCCTACCCTTCACAGACTTGGGATTCAGGCATTCGAACCGATGTTGGTGGAAGGCCGTGCCATTCAGCTTCATCCACTCGTCTGTACGGCATACAACGCCGACTTTGACGGAGACCAAATGGCTGTTCACGTTCCGCTTTCTGCAGAGGCTCAAGCTGAAGCGCGTTTGCTAATGCTTGCTGCGCAAAATATCTTGAACCCGAAAGATGGAAAACCGGTCGTAACCCCATCTCAAGACATGGTATTAGGTAACTATTACCTTACATTGGAGCGAGCAGGGTCAATCGGTGAAGGATCGATTTTCAGCAATACGAACGAGGCTTTGATTGCATATCAAACAGGCCACGTCCATCTGCATACGAGAATTGCCATCCAAGCGGGGTCGTTGAACAACCCGACATTTACAGAAGAGCAGAACCGTAAACTTTTATTGACGACGGTCGGGAAGTTAATTTTCAATGAAATTCTTCCAGAATCATTCCCGTACATCAATGAACCGACGAATCACAATTTACAAGTTGAAACGCCGGATAAATATTTCATCGATGGCACAGTCAATGTAAAAGAGCATATTCAAAATGCGGAGATCGTTCTTCCGTTCCGTAAAAAAATCCTCGGAAACATCATCGCGGAAATCTTCAAGAGATTCCATATTACGGAAACTTCGAGAATGTTGGACCGGATGAAAAACCTAGGATTCAAATATTCTACTCGCGCAGGAATCACAGTTGGTATTTCCGACATCGTCGTATTGCCGAATAAAGACGAAATCCTGCAAGAGGCTCAAGATAAAGTAGATAAAGTGACGCAGCAATTCCGCCGTGGTCTTATTACGGAAGAAGAGCGTTATGACCGTGTCATTTCCTACTGGAGTAACGCGAAGGACATTATCCAGGATAAACTGATGGACTCTCTTGAAAATACAAACCCTATTTACATGATGAGTGACTCAGGAGCCCGTGGTAACGCGTCTAACTTTACACAGCTCGCGGGAATGCGGGGATTGATGGCCAACCCGGCTGGTCGTATCATCGAGTTGCCGATCAAGTCATCATTCCGTGAAGGATTGACTGTACTCGAGTACTTTATTTCCACGCATGGTGCTCGTAAAGGTCTTGCGGATACAGCGTTGAAAACTGCTGACTCCGGTTACTTGACTCGCCGTCTCGTTGACGTAGCACAAGACGTCATCGTTCGGGAAGATGATTGTGGAACGGACAGAGGCTTGCGCATCACCGCGCTTACGGAAGGTACGGAAATCATCGAAACGTTGGAAGAGCGTATTGAAGGTCGCCATACGAAGAAGACGATCCGTCATCCGGAAACTGGCGAAGTGATTGTACCGAAAGATGGCCTGATCACTGCCGATCTTGCAAATACGATCATCAAGGCAGGCATCGAATCAGTTACAATTCGCTCAGCGTTCACATGTAACACGAAACATGGTATTTGTAAGAAATGTTACGGCATCAACCTTGCAACAGGCGAAGCGGTTGAAGTCGGCGAAGCAGTGGGTATTATCGCTGCGCAATCGATCGGTGAGCCTGGTACACAGCTTACGATGCGTACATTCCATACAGGTGGGGTTGCCGGGGATGACATCACATCCGGTCTTCCGCGTATCCAAGAGATTTTCGAAGCCCGTAATCCGAAAGGGCAAGCAGTCATTTCCGAAATCAAAGGTGAGGTCATCGAGATTGACGAAATCCGAGAAGGTCAGAAGGAAATTACGATTCAAGGGGAAGTCGAGACACGCAAGTATCTCGCGCCATATAATGCCCGCTTGAAAGTGCAGATCGGCGATTCGATCGACCGTGGAGACCATATTACAGAAGGTTCCATCGATCCGAAAGAATTGATCATCGTCAAAGACGTTGCGACTGTACAAGAATACCTTCTTAAAGAAGTTCAGAAAGTATACCGTATGCAAGGTGTTGAAATCGGAGATAAGCACGTTGAAGTAATGGTTCGCCAAATGCTTCGCAAAGTGCGTGTCATCGAAGCAGGGGACACGGATCTTCTTCCGGGCTCATTGCTCGATATCCACCAATTCTCTGAAGCGAACGCAGAAGTATTGAAGAACGGAAAAGTTCCGGCAACATCTCGTCCGGTCATTCTCGGTATTACAAAAGCTTCACTTGAAACGGAATCGTTCCTTTCTGCGGCGTCCTTCCAAGAGACGACTCGTGTCTTGACTGATGCAGCAATCAAAGGAAAAACAGATGAATTGCTCGGATTGAAAGAGAACGTCATCATCGGAAAACTTGTTCCGGCTGGAACGGGTATGCAACGTTATCGTCAAATTCAAATGGAACATGATGAAGAGGCGACGACAGCAGCTAGTGTTGAATAAGTAGTGGTGGGGAGAGAAAAATCCTCTCCCCATTTTCTATTTATTGTTGACAGGCTTCTTTGCAAATGGTAATATACAAAAGGTTGATAGTTGAATGTCTGTACTTTGGAGGATGCAACAATGTCTTATGAAAAAGTCGAGCAGGCAAAGAAGACAATCATCGGTACAAAGCAAACAGTGAAAGCGATAAAGTCAGGCGTAGTGAAGGAAGTCGTCATCGCAAAAGATGCCGAAGGGAAGCTGATTGACCCGGTAATCGGGGAAGCAGCGATTCACGGCATTGAAGTGAGTTATGTTGATTCGAGGGAAAAGCTCGGTCAGGCATGCGGCATTCAAGTCGGTGCGTCCGTCGTCGCCATTACTGTATGATGGTTTTTGTGTGATTAAACACACAAAGACTTTGTTTTTACCCCAAAAATGAACCACCTGGATGTGTGGTCTTACAAAAAAAGCACAGTGAAAGGAGGAAATCCGATGCCTACAATTAACCAATTGGTCCGCAAACCTCGTAAATCGAAATCGGACACTTCCAAGGCACCAGCACTCGGAAAAAGCTATAACAGCTTCAAAAAGTCGATGACAAATGTCAACTCGCCACAAAAAAGAGGTGTTTGTACTCGTGTGGGTACAATGACTCCGAAGAAACCGAACTCGGCTCTTCGTAAATATGCGCGTGTTCGTTTGACAAACACTTTGGAAGTGAACGCATATATCCCTGGTGAAGGTCACAACCTTCAAGAGCACAGCGTTGTTCTTATCCGCGGAGGACGTGTAAAAGACTTACCGGGTGTTCGTTACCACATCGTACGTGGAGCGCTTGATACTGCTGGAGTTACTGGCCGTATGCAAAGCCGTTCACAATACGGTGCGAAAAGACCTAAAGAAAAGAAAAACTAATAACGGAATGATTATTTCGAAAGGAGGAAAACAATATGCCTCGTAAAGGTCCTGTTGCAAAACGTGACGTATTGCCAGATCCGATTTACAATTCGAAGCTTGTTACTCGTCTTATCAACAAAATGATGGTGGACGGTAAAAAAGGTACATCTCAAAATATCCTCTATGGTGCGTTTGAACTTGTGAAAGAACGTTCAGGTAAAGACCCTATAGAAGTATTTGAAGCAGCATTGAACAATGTTATGCCAGTTCTTGAAGTACGTGCTCGCCGTGTCGGTGGTGCGAACTACCAAGTTCCGGTCGAAGTTCGTCCTGAACGCCGTACAACTCTCGGATTGCGTTACCTAGTGAACTACTCTCGCTCACGTGGTGAGAAAACGATGGAAGAGCGTCTTGCGAATGAAATCCTTGATGCTTCCAACAACACTGGTGCATCCGTGAAACGCCGTGAAGAAATGCATAAGATGGCAGAAGCGAACAAAGCATTCGCTCACTATCGCTGGTAAAATCGGCCAGTTTATTGACACCTTAATCCGAAACGGAAGGAGATATACAAAATGGCTAGAGAGTTCTCCTTAGAGAATACTCGTAACATTGGTATCATGGCTCACATCGACGCCGGTAAGACGACAACGACGGAGCGGATCCTTTTTTACACAGGTAAGATCCATAAGATTGGTGAAACGCACGAAGGGGCTTCCCAAATGGACTGGATGGAGCAAGAACAAGAACGTGGAATCACGATCACTTCTGCTGCGACAACAGCTGCATGGAAAGGCCACCGCGTAAACATCATCGATACTCCAGGACACGTAGACTTCACTGTTGAAGTTGAACGTTCACTTCGTGTATTGGATGGTGCCGTAACAGTTCTTGACGCTCAATCAGGCGTTGAACCACAAACGGAAACAGTTTGGCGCCAAGCGACAAACTACAAAGTTCCACGTCTTGTTTTCGTTAACAAGATGGACAAAACGGGTGCGGATTTCCTTTATTCCGTAAGCACTCTTCACGATCGTCTACAAGCGAACGCTCACCCGATCCAACTTCCGATTGGTGCTGAAGATACGTTCAGCGGAATTATCGATCTAGTTGAGATGAAAGCGACTCTATACGGTAACGACCTAGGAACGGATGTTACAGTTGAAGATATCCCCGAAGAGTACCGTGAGAAAGCTGAAGAGTACCGTGAGAAATTGATCGAAGCAATCGTAGATTTCGATGAAGACCTCATGGAGAAATACCTCGGCGGCGAAGAGCTTACAGTCGAAGAAATCAAAACAGCAATCCGTAAAGCTACACTAGCGGTAGAATTTTACCCAGTGGTTTGCGGTACTGCTTTCAAAAACAAAGGTGTTCAATTAGTTCTCGACGCTGTCGTAGACTACTTGCCATCACCGATCGATATCCCGGCAATGACGGGTGTCAATCCGGATACAGAAGAAGAAGAAGAGCGTCATTCCAGCGACGAAGAGCCATTCTCTGCTCTAGCGTTCAAAGTTATGACTGACCCTTATGTTGGTAAGCTTACATTCTTCCGTGTGTATTCAGGAGTCCTTCAATCAGGTTCATATGTCTTGAACTCTACAAAAGGTAAGCGTGAGCGTGTAGGACGTATCCTACAAATGCATGCGAACTCCCGTGAAGAAATCTCTGAAGTACATTCAGGAGAAATTGCAGCGGCAGTCGGTTTGAAAGATACTGGAACAGGTGATACGCTTTGTGACGACAAAGCACCAATCATTCTTGAGTCCATGGAATTCCCAGAACCGGTTATCTCTGTAGCAATTGAACCTAAGACAAAAGGCGACCAAGACAAGATGGGTACGGCTCTTGCGAAACTTCAAGAAGAAGACCCGACTTTCCGTGCGCATACAGACCAAGAAACAGGCGAAGTCATCATCGCTGGTATGGGTGAACTTCACCTTGATATCATCGTTGACCGTTTACGCCGCGAGTTCAAGGTTGAAGCAAACGTTGGAGCACCACAAGTTTCTTACCGTGAAACGTTCCGTACTGCTGCGGAAGTTGAAGGTAAGTTCGTCCGCCAATCAGGTGGTCGTGGTCAATACGGTCACGTTTGGATCGAGTTCTCGCCAAACGAAGAAGGAAAAGGTTTCGAATTCGAAAACGCTGTCGTCGGTGGAGTTGTTCCTCGTGAATATATCGGATCCGTTGAAGCGGGTGTTCGTGACTCCCTGAATAATGGTGTTCTTGCAGGTTATCCGTTGATCGACGTAAAAGCACGTCTATTCGATGGTTCTTACCATGACGTCGACTCCAACGAGATGGCGTTCAAGATTGCTGCTTCCATGGCACTAAAAAATGCAGCTGCAAAATGTAACCCTGTTCTTCTTGAGCCGATGATGAAAGTTGAAGTCATCATTCCTGAAGAGTACATGGGCGACATCATGGGTGATATTACATCACGCCGTGGTCGCGTAGAAGGTATGGAAGCTCGCGGTAACGCTCAAGTTGTCCGTGCAATGGTTCCACTTGCAGAAATGTTCGGTTACGCAACTTCACTTCGTTCGAATACACAAGGTCGTGGAGTATTCTCGATGGTATTCGATCACTACGAAGATGTTCCGAAATCAATTGCAGAAGAAGTTATCAAGAAAAATAAAGGTGAATAATTCAATTTCATCCTTGTTTCCATCATTGATTGCTTGTAAGATATGGTTAGTTGGAGGGAATTCTTTCTCCAGCTTCCATGCTTATAAAAAATAAAACTTTCATATTTTTAAGGAGGAATTCCACAATGGGTAAAGAGAAATTCGATCGCTCCAAGGAGCATGCTAACGTTGGTACAATCGGTCACGTTGACCATGGTAAAACAACTTTGACTGCTGCAATCGCAACAGTTCTTTCAAAAAGAATGGGTGGAGAAGCGAAATCTTACGCTGACGTAGATAACGCTCCAGAAGAAAAAGAGCGTGGAATCACAATCAATACTTCACACATCGAGTATGAAACTGACAAGCGTCACTACGCACACGTTGACTGCCCAGGTCACGCTGACTACGTTAAAAACATGATCACTGGTGCAGCTCAAATGGACGGCGGAATCCTAGTTGTTTCTGCAGCTGACGGCCCAATGCCACAAACTCGTGAGCACATCCTTCTTTCTCGTCAAGTAGGTGTTCCTTACCTAGTTGTATTCATGAACAAATGTGACATGGTTGACGACGAAGAGCTTCTTGAGCTTGTTGAAATGGAAATCCGTGACCTTCTTTCTGAGTATGAGTTCCCTGGCGACGACATTCCTGTCATTAAAGGTTCAGCTCTTAAAGCACTTGAAGGTGAGCCTGAGTGGGAAGAGAAAATCGTTGAGCTTATGAACGCTGTTGACGAGTACATCCCAACACCACCACGTGACACTGACAAGCCGTTCATGATGCCAGTTGAGGACGTATTCTCAATCACAGGCCGTGGTACAGTTGCTACAGGACGTGTTGAGCGTGGACAAGTTAAAGTTGGTGACGTTGTTGACATCATCGGTTTGACTGAAGAGCCAAAATCAACTACTGTAACAGGTGTTGAAATGTTCCGTAAGCTTCTTGACTATGCAGAAGCTGGAGACAACATCGGTGCACTTCTTCGTGGGGTAGCTCGTGAAGACATCGAACGTGGTCAAGTACTTGCTAAACCAGGTACAATCACACCACACACTAGATTCAAATCAGAAGTTTATGTTCTTTCAAAAGAAGAGGGTGGACGTCACACTCCATTCTTCTCTAACTACCGCCCACAGTTCTACTTCCGTACAACTGACGTAACTGGAATCATCTCTCTTCCAGAAGGCGTAGAAATGGTTATGCCTGGCGACAACGTTGAAATGACAGTTGAACTAATCGCTCCAATCGCGATTGAAGAAGGTACTAAATTCTCAATCCGTGAAGGTGGACGTACAGTAGGCGCTGGCGTTGTAGCAACAATCGAAAAGTAATCACTTTAAAATCCCGCACTTGTGCGGGATTTTTTGATGGTCAAAGGCATTTGGCGCGATCGGATCATAACTGAAGTTGATGAATGGATTGAAGCCGCGGTATATAGTATAGACACATTAAAGAGAACTGCTGGCTGCGCGTCCAAAGCAAGTCGTCGCGCGTCCAAAGAGAGGTGCTGCGCGTCTAATGTGAGCCGTCCTGCGCCCAAAGACAGCCGTATCGCGCTCAAAGTGAGTCATTCCGCGCCCAAAGACAGCCGTATCGCGCTCAATGTGAGTCATTCCACGCCCAAAGACAACCGTTTCGCGCTTAAAGTAAGTCATATCGCGCTCAAACCGATCCGTCCCACGCTCAAAACAAGCGATCTCATCGAATCTTCTTTGCTACTTTTTGTATTTCTAAATAACAAAATGAACTCACCCTACTGCTCTATTAAAAACCGCAAAAGTTCGCAAAAATCTTATGAATTTACTATAGGCTACATAGATTAGCTCCTCATATTACGCGGTTTAACGCAGTTCGTAAAAACCAAGCTATTTTTCATGTAAATTGCATCTTTATAGTTGAAATATGAGTAGCACCCTATTATAATTAAAAAGTCGATAAAAGAATTTCGCCAAAAGGGTTGCGGGATTCTTTTTCCTTGTGTATAATGTTGAATGTTGGTCTTTGACTGCGATGAAGCGGGAGGTTGCCGACACACCCGGCCGCTTTGCCATGGCATGTGTGTGGGAAATTTCCGTGGAGAATGTCTAGAAAATAGGCGAGAAGGAGGGAAAGTAATGGCAAAACAGAAGATTCGTATTCGTTTAAAAGCATATGATCACAGAATTCTTGATCAGTCAGCTGAAAAAATCGTAGAAACAGCAAAACGTTCAGGTGCAAGCGTATCAGGTCCGATACCTCTTCCAACTGAAAGATCTGTTTATACAATTCTTCGTGCGGTACATAAGTACAAAGATTCGCGCGAGCAGTTCGAAATGCGTACGCATAAACGTCTTATCGATATCGTCAATCCGACACCACAAACTGTCGATGCATTGATGAAACTCGATCTACCATCTGGCGTTGACATTGAAATCAAACTTTAATCGATAAAATAAAACTTATTAATTCAGGAGGTGTGACAAATGACCAAAGGAATCTTAGGGAGAAAAGTCGGCATGACGCAAATTTTTGCTGAAAACGGCGATCTCATTCCAGTAACTGTGATTGAAGCTGCTCCAAACGTTGTTCTTCAAAAGAAGACAACTGAAACAGACGGCTACGAAGCAATCCAGCTTGGATTCGACGACAAACGTGAGAAGCTTGCAAACAAACCTGAAAAAGGACACGTTGCAAAAGCTGAAACGGCACCTAAGCGCTTCATTCGCGAATTCCGCGGAGTAGACGTAGCTGGGTACGAAGTTGGTCAGGAAGTCAAAGTCGATACATTCGCAGAAGGCGATATCGTCGACATTACAGGAGTATCAAAAGGTAAAGGGTTCCAAGGTGTTATTAAACGCCACGGATTCTCACGCGGACCAATGAGTCACGGTTCCCGTTTCCACCGTGCGCCAGGTTCACTAGGTGCGGTTGACGGACAACGCGTATTCAAAGGTAAAAAATTGCCAGGACGTACTGGTGGAGACACTGTTACGATCCAAAACCTTGAAATCGTACGAGTTGACGCTGAGCGTAACTTGTTGCTAGTAAAAGGTAATGTTCCAGGAGCACGCAAATCACTTATCACAGTGAAAAGCGCAATCAAAGGGAACTAATTCTTAAAGGAAGGAGGAAACAAAAATGCCTAAAGTATCCGTACTAAGTCAGACAGGTTCTTCAGTTGGCGACATCGAATTGAACGAAGCAATCTTCGGTATCGAGCCAAATGAAGCTGTTCTATTCGAAGCATTGGTTCAACAACGCGCTTCATTGCGTCAAGGGAACCACAAAGTAAAAACTCGCGCGGAAGTTGCTGGTGGTGGTCGCAAACCATGGCGCCAAAAAGGAACAGGCCGTGCTCGTCAAGGGTCGATCCGTTCACCACAATGGCGTGGAGGCGGTATCGTATTCGGTCCGACTCAAAGAAGTTACAGCTACAAACTTCCTAAGAAAGTTCGTCGTTTGGCACTTCTTTCAGCGCTTTCTACGAAAGTACGCGATGAAGAAATCATCGTATTGGATGGTCTTACATTCGACGCTCCAAAAACAAAAGAATTCACAAAGGTCCTTAACGATCTGTCAATCGATAAAAAAGCATTGTTCGTAACAGCTGACCTTGATGAAGCAGTGGCATTGTCCGCTCGTAACATCCCTGGAATCAGCGTCGTTACAGCAAACGGCATCAACGTGCTTGACCTTGTCGCTCATGACAAACTCGTCATCACTAAAGATGCAGTTCAAAAAATTGAGGAGGTGCTTGGTTAATGGAAGCACGTGATGTACTAAAACGTCCGGTCATTACCGAGCGTTCTTCAGAACAAATGGAATATAAAAAGTACACTTTCGAAGTTGATACACGCGCTAACAAAACGCATGTAAAGCAAGCTATCGAAGAAATCTTCGGAGTGAAAGTGGAAAAAGTCAACGTACAGAACTACAAAGGTAAGTTCAAACGTATGGGTAAACATGCTGGTTACACAAACAAACGCCGAAAAGCGATCGTAACTTTGACTGCTGATTCAAAAGACATCGAACTATTCGAAATGTAATTGACTCGTAAATAAACGAAGGAGGGAACACAAATGGCGATTAAGAAATATAAACCTACCTCCAACGGACGTCGTAACATGACTTCTTCAGACTTCTCTGCTATTACAACAGATAAGCCAGAAAAATCATTGCTTGAACCACTTAAGCGTAAAGGCGGACGTAACAACCAAGGTAGGATGACTGTTCGTCACCAAGGTGGAGGCCATAAGCGCCAATACCGTGTCATCGACTTCCAACGTCGGAAAGATGGCATTCCAGGACGCGTTGCTACGATCGAATACGATCCAAACCGTTCTGCAAACATTGCCCTAATCAACTATGCTGATGGGGAAAAACGTTACATCCTTGCTCCAAAAGGATTGGAAGTAGGCATGACAGTCATGTCAGGTCCAGAAGCGGATATCAAAGTTGGGAACTCACTTCCACTTGAAAATATCCCAATGGGTTCTACTATCCACAACATCGAATTGAAACCAGGTAAAGGCGGTCAGCTAGTTCGTTCTGCAGGTACATCTGCACAACTTCTAGGACGTGAAGGCAAATATGTCATCATCCGTCTACAATCCGGTGAAGTTCGTATGGTTCTTGCTACATGCCGTGCAACAATCGGTCAAGTCGGTAACGAACAACATGAATTGATCAACATCGGTAAAGCAGGTCGTTCACGCTGGATGGGCAAACGTCCAACAGTTCGCGGATCTGTCATGAACCCTAACGATCACCCACACGGTGGTGGTGAAGGACGTACACCAATCGGCCGTCCGAGCCCAGTTACACCTTGGGGTAAACCAGCTCTTGGTTACAAAACTCGTAAGAAAAACAACAAATCCGACAAACTTATCGTTCGTCGCCGTAAAAAATAATGTGATGACGCTGCGGTTCGGTGAGTGGACCGTAGTACAATCATCACGGGAGGAGGTTTTTCCATGGGCCGCAGCTTGAAAAAAGGACCTTTTGCAGATGAACATCTAATGAAAAAGGTTGATGCACAAAAAGATGCACAAAAGAAGCAGGTTATTAAAACTTGGTCACGCCGTTCCACAATCTTCCCATCCTTCATCGGATTGACGATTGCTGTATATGACGGTCGCAAACACGTACCTGTTTACGTGACTGAAGATATGGTTGGTCACAAACTTGGCGAATTCGTACCTACGCGCACATACAAAGGTCATGGCGCTGACGATAAGAAAACAAGACGTTAATTGAGAGGAGGTTAATCTGATGCAACAAGCAAAGGCTACTGCCCGTACAGTCCGTATTGCTCCTCGCAAAGTCCGTTTGGTCGTTGATCTTATCCGGGGCAAGAAAATCGGTGAAGCTGTCGCAATTCTACGCCTGACGCCAAAAGCGGCATCTCCGGTTGTAGAAAAAGTATTACAATCAGCAATTGCAAACGCTGAGCATAACTATGAAATGGATGTTGAGAACTTGGTTGTCAGCGAAGTATTCGTTGATGAAGGTCCAACAATGAAACGTTTCCGTCCACGTGCACAAGGTCGTGCAAGTGCGATCAACAAACGTACTAGCCACATTACAGTAGTGGTATCCGAAAAGAAGGAGGGGTAATTCGTGGGTCAAAAAGTACATCCTAATGGTTTGCGGGTTGGCATCATTCGTGATTGGGATTCGAAATGGTATGCAGAAAAAGACTATGCGAATCTTCTACACGAAGACTTGAAAATCCGTGAATACATCGAAAAACGCCTAATTGACGCTGCAGTTTCCAAAGTGGAAATCGAGCGTGCTGCAAAGCGTGTTAATATTACAATTCACACTGCGAAGCCGGGTATGGTGATCGGTAAAGGCGGTTCCGAAGTTGAAGCACTTCGTAAATCGTTGAACGATCTTACTGGCAAGCGTGTACACATCAATATCGTAGAAATCAAACGTGCTGATCTTGACGCGAAATTGGTTGCAGAATCAATCGCTCGTCAATTGGAAAGCCGTGTATCATTCCGTCGTGCTCAAAAACAAGCAATCCAACGCACAATCCGTGCTGGCGCGAAAGGAATCAAAACTCAAGTGTCCGGACGTCTTGGCGGTGCTGACATCGCTCGTGCGGAACATTACAGTGAAGGTACTGTTCCTCTTCATACACTACGTGCAGACATCGACTATGCACACGCAGAAGCTGACACAACTTATGGTAAGCTCGGCGTAAAAGTATGGATCTACCGGGGAGAAGTCCTTCCAGTGAAGAAGAACTCTGAGGAAGGAGGCAACTAATATGTTAATGCCTAAACGCGTTAAATATCGTCGTGTATTCCGTGGAAAAATGCGCGGAACAACTAAAGGCGGAGCATCTGTGCAATTCGGCGAATTCGGCCTGCAAGCAACTGAATCAGGTTGGATCACGAACCGTCAAATCGAATCAGCTCGTATCGCAATGACACGTTACATGAAACGTGGCGGTAAAGTCTGGATCAACATCTTCCCTCACAAGCCATATACGAAAAAGCCTCTTGAAGTCCGGATGGGTTCCGGTAAAGGTGCTGTAGAAGGCTGGGTAGCAGTAGTAAAACCAGGCCGTGTAATGTTTGAAATCGCAGGTGTGTCCGAAGAGGTAGCTCGTGAAGCACTTCGTCTCGCATCTCACAAACTGCCCGTTAAGAGCAAGTTTGTAAAACGTGAAGAAATTGGTGGTGAATCTAATGAAAGCTAAAGAAATCCGTGACTTAACAACTGCAGAAATCGAGCAAAAAGTGAAATCACTGAAAGAAGAGCTTTTCAACCTTCGCTTCCAATTAGCGACAGGACAATTAGAAAACACTGCACGCATCCGTGAAGTTCGCAAATCGATTGCGCGCATGAAAACTGTAATACGTCAAAGAGAGATCAGTGCAAATAACTGATGAAGGAGGTTGCAGCCATGACTGAGCGTAACCAGCGCAAAGTGTATACAGGCCGTGTCGTATCCGACAAAATGGATAAAACGGTTACCGTAATGGTAGAGACACATAAAAAGCACTCTTTATACGGTAAACGTGTAAAGTATTCGAAGAAATTCAAGGCCCACGACGAATTGAATGAAGCGAAAATCGGCGATGTTGTTCGCATTATGGAAACACGTCCACTTTCAGCAACAAAGCGTTTCCGCCTCGTTGAAGTAGTCGAAAAAGCGGTCATCATCTAATATCGTTCGGAAAGTAAATTCCGAGAGGAGGTAGCCTCAATGATTCAACAAGAAAGCCGTATGAAAGTTGCCGATAACTCAGGTGCACGTGAAGTTCTAACAATTAAAGTACTCGGTGGAACAGGCCGTAAAACTGCAAATATCGGTGACGTTGTTGTTGTAACAGTGAAAAAAGCAACACCTGGTGGCGTTGTCAAGAAAGGCGACGTTGTCAAAGCAGTTATCGTCCGCACGAAAAGCGGAGTGCGTCGTAAAGATGGCTCCTACATTACGTTCGACGAAAACGCATGTGTTATCATCCGTGATGACAAGAGCCCACGTGGAACACGTATTTTCGGACCAGTTGCACGCGAATTGCGCGATAACAACTTCATGAAAATCATTTCACTAGCTCCAGAAGTTCTTTAATCACATGACAGTGCCAATCAAGGAGGTGCGATGAAATGCACGTTAAAAAAGGCGATAAAGTTATGGTCATCACCGGAAAAGACAAAGGTAAGACCGGAGTAATCTTAGCTGCTTTCCCTAAGAAGGATCGCGTGCTTGTAGAAGGCGTCAATATTGTTAAGAAACATACAAAGCCAAACCAAGCAAATCCTCAAGGTGGAATCGTCAGCCAAGAGGCAGCTATCCATGTATCCAACGTCATGCCAATCGATCCTAAGACAGGCGAGCCAACTCGCGTAGGATACAAAATCGAAGATGGCAAAAAGATTCGTATTGCTAAAAAATCCGGTGAAGCACTGGACAAATGAGTAATAGATGAAAGGAGGTCCAACTGATGAGCCGATTAAAAGAGAAATTTTCGAAAGAAATCACACCTGCTCTCATGAGCAAGTTTGAATATACTTCAGTAATGCAAGTACCAAAAGTAGAGAAAATCGTCATCAATATGGGTGTTGGTGATGCTGTTCAAAACTCCAAAGCACTTGATGCAGCGGTAGAAGATCTATCAATTATTTCTGGTCAAAAACCAGTTGTAACAAAAGCGAAAAAGTCAATCGCTGGATTCCGTCTTCGTGAAGGAATGCCGATCGGAGCGAAAGTCACACTACGCGGCGAGCGTATGTATGAATTCCTGGACAAGCTGATCTCAATTTCACTTCCACGTGTTCGTGACTTCCGAGGTGTTTCGAAAAAAGCTTTCGACGGTCGCGGTAACTATACACTCGGCGTGAAAGAACAGCTAATTTTCCCTGAAATTGACTACGACAAAGTATCTAAAGTACGAGGAATGGATATCGTCATCGTTACGACTGCTAACTCCGATGAAGAAGCACGTGAGTTGTTAACGCAGTTCGGCATGCCGTTCCAAAAGTAAACTAAAGGGAGGCGAAAACGTGGCTAAGAAATCAATGGTCGTTAAACAGAAACGTACGCCGAAGTTCAAAGTTCAAGAATATACACGTTGCGAGCGCTGTGGTCGTCCGCACTCCGTATATCGTAAATTTAAACTTTGCCGTATTTGTTTCCGAGAACTTGCATATAAGGGACAAATTCCTGGCGTTAAAAAAGCTAGTTGGTAATCCCCTAACTTGGGAAGGAGGTTAATGGAATGACAATGAGTGATCCGATTGCAGATATGCTTACACGCATCCGTAACGCGAACATGGTTCGCCACGAGAAGCTTGAGGTACCTGCTTCAAACATGAAAAGAGAAATCGCTGAAATCTTGAAGCGTGAAGGTTTCGTCCGCGATGTTGAATATGTGGAAGATAGCAAACAAGGCATTATCCGCATTTTCCTTAAATATGGTCAAAACAATGAGCGTGTTATCACTGGTCTTAAACGTATCTCAAAACCTGGTCTTCGTGTTTACGCAAAAACAAATGAAGTTCCTAAAGTTTTGAATGGCCTTGGTATCGCCCTTGTATCCACGTCAAATGGTCTCCTTACAGATAAGGAAGCTCGTGCAAAACAAGTAGGCGGAGAAGTCGTAGCTTACGTTTGGTAATCCGTAACAATTGAATGGAGGTGCAATAGGATGTCCCGAATTGGTAAACGTCCAATCGAGGTTCCTGAAAACGTGACAGTTACGATCGCTGATAATAACGTTGTCACTGTTAAAGGCCCGAAAGGCGAACTTACAAATACATTTAATGCTGATATTAAAATCGAGCAAGAAGGCAATGTCATCACTTTGACTCGTCCTTCTGAATCTAAAGAACACCGCTCCATCCACGGAACAACTCGTTCCCTTTTGGATAACATGGTAACTGGTGTATCTAAAGGTTTTGAACGTACACTTGAACTTGTTGGGGTTGGGTACCGTGCTCAGCTTCAAGGCAAGAAACTTGTATTGAACGTAGGATACTCCCACCCGGTTGAATTCACACCGGAAGAAGGAGTCGAAGTTGAAGTTCCTGCTAATACGAAAATTATCGTTCGCGGTATTAATAAAGAGCGCGTCGGTGCTCTAGCGTCGAACATTCGCAAAGTGCGTCCACCAGAACCGTACAAAGGTAAAGGTATTAAGTACGAAGGCGAACAAATCCGTCGTAAAGAAGGAAAAACAGGTAAATAATGCCGCGTAAAGGCATTCGGAAGGAGTGACCACGATGATCACGAAACAAGATAAGAACGCTGTCCGCAAAAAACGTCATGCACGTGTTCGTACGAAAATCAGCGGATCTCCAGCGCGTCCACGCTTGAATGTTTATCGTTCAAACAAACATATCTATGCACAACTAATCGACGATGTGAATGGCGTTACGATTGCTAGTGCTTCCACTATGGATAAAGGGTTCGAATTGGACTCAAAGGCGAATGCCGAAGCAGCAGCTAAAGTCGGCGAGTTGATCGCGAAGAAAGCCGTTGAAAAGGATGTCAAATCGGTTGTTTTCGACCGTGGCGGATACCTATTCCACGGCCGTGTGAAAGCTCTTGCTGACGCAGCACGCGAAAATGGACTGGAATTTTAATTAAGAAGGAGGGACATATTTCATGCGTCGTAATGATCAGAATAGAAGTGAATTCGAAGAACGCGTAGTAACGATCAACCGCGTAGCGAAAGTGGTAAAGGGTGGACGTCGTTTCCGCTTCACAGCACTTGTCGTTGTCGGTGATAAAAACGGTCGCGTCGGTTTCGGAACTGGGAAAGCGCAAGAAGTTCCTGATGCAATCCGTAAAGCAATCGAAGATGCGAAGAAGAACTTGATCGAAGTGCCAATGGTTAAAGGAACAACTCCACACGAAATTATTGGACGTTTCGGTGCAGGTCAGATCCTTATCAAACCGGCAGCACCTGGTACAGGAGTTATCGCCGGAGGACCTGTCCGTGCGGTACTTGAACTTGCAGGAATCACGGATATCCTTTCAAAATCCTTAGGATCAAGCACGCCGATCAACATGGTACGTGCAACAGTTGAAGGGTTGAAGAATTTGAAACGCGCTGAAGAAGTTGCTAAATTGCGCGGCAAATCCGTAGAAGAACTGTTAGGTTAAGGGGGGAAACACAATGGCAAAGAAACTTGAAATCACCCTTACGAAAAGTGTAATCGGCGCGAAGCCGGCACAACGTAAAACAGTTGAAGCTCTCGGTCTGCGTAAGTTGAATCAGACGGTTGAACATCAAGACAACGTAGCGATTCGTGGCATGATCAGCAAGGTTAGCCACCTAGTCACTGTTAAAGAACAATAATGCACATTTTCGAAATAAGGAGGTGCCGATAAGATGAAATTACACGATATGAAACCAGCCGAAGGCGCACGTAAAGCACGTAAACGCATTGGTCGTGGAATCGGTTCCGGTACAGGTAAAACTTCCGGTAAAGGTCATAAAGGTCAAAACGCTCGTTCTGGCGGCGGTGTACGTCTTGGATTCGAGGGTGGTCAAATTCCACTTTTCCAACGTCTTCCGAAGCGTGGATTCACGAACATCAATCGTAAAGAATATGCAATCGTGAACTTGGACGTCCTAAACCGTTTTGATGAAGGTACTGAAGTTACGCCTGAATTGCTAATTGAAACTGGAATCGTGAGCAATGAAAAATCAGGAATTAAGATTCTTGGAAATGGGACTCTTGAGAAAAAGATTACTGTCAAAGCTCATAAATTCTCAGCTTCTGCTAAAGAGGCAATCGAGAAAGCGGGCGGGCAAGCAGAGGTGATTTAATGTTTCAGACAATCTCCAACTTTATGCGCGTTAGAGATATCAGGTCTAAAATCATTTTCACACTAGCAGTGCTCATCGTATTCAGACTCGGAGCATTTATCCCTGTCCCGAACGTTGATGCAACAGCTTTGCAACAATCAAACAACCAATTCATCGGATTTCTAAACGTATTCGGCGGTGGCGCACTTGAGCAGTTCTCCATTTTCGCAATGGGAATTATGCCGTACATTACCGCTTCCATCATCGTGCAATTATTGCAGATGGATGTCGTTCCGAAATTCGCTGAATGGGCAAAGCAAGGGGACGTCGGAAGACGGAAGCTTGCACAATTCACAAGATACTTCACAGTCGTCCTCGCGTTTATCCAAGCGATCGCTATGTCATTCGGCTTTAACCAAATGTTTGGCGGCACGCTCATTTTAGACGAAGGAATTTCCACATATGTGATGATTGCGATTGTCTTGACTGCCGGTACTTCATTCCTGCTATGGCTTGGTGAGCAGATCACTGCAAAAGGAGTCGGTAATGGAATTTCCATTATCATCTTCGCAGGTATCGTTGCAGCCATTCCAAGCGCAGTGAACCAACTCTATGCAACACAAATTCAAGATGCGGGAGACGCTTTGTTCATTCGTATTGCTACGATGGCATTATTGTTGATCGTCATTATTGCGGTCATCGTTGGAGTTGTTTACGTACAGGAAGCACTCCGTAAAATTCCTATTCAGTACGCAAAACGTATGACAGGCCGTGGACAGACTACGGCTGGACAACAAACGCACTTGCCGTTGAAATTGAATGCTGCTGGAGTTATCCCGGTTATCTTTGCTGTGGCATTCTTCATTACTCCACAACAATTAGCAGCCTTTTTCGGAGACAACAGTGTAACAAGAGTCATTACGAGGATCTTTGATTACAACGAACCAGTCGGAATGATTCTATATGTCGCACTCATTCTCGCCTTCACTTATTTCTACGCATTCATTCAAGTGAATCCGGAGAATATGGCGGATAATCTGAAAAAGCAAGGCGCGTATATCCCGGGCATTCGTCCAGGACAAAACACGCAAAACTATTTAACGAGCACTTTGTACAGATTGACATTCGTCGGTTCGATTTTCCTTGCCGTCGTTGCAATCATGCCGATTTTCTTCATCAATTTTGCGAACCTTCCACAGTCCGCACAAATTGGAGGAACGAGCTTGCTGATCGTCGTAGGGGTTGCCCTTGAAACGATGAAACAACTCGAATCACAACTTGTGAAAAGGCATTACAAAGGGTTTATGAAATAATATTCCTAATAGGTGAGTTCACTTTGAACCCCTGTTTCGAATAACGATGGAGGGCACGACGTATGAATATCGTATTAATGGGTCTGCCAGGTGCCGGAAAAGGTACGCAAGCAGATAAAATTGTCGAAAAGTACGAAATCCCTCATATTTCTACAGGCGATATGTTCCGTGCTGCAATTGCAGAAGGCACGGAACTTGGAGTCAAAGCAAAGTCGTTCATGGATCAAGGTGCTCTTGTCCCTGATGAAGTGACAATTGGCATCGTTCGTGAACGATTAAGCAAATCCGATTGTGATAAAGGATTCCTGCTAGATGGTTTTCCACGCACAGTTCCTCAAGCAGAGGCATTAGATGCACTGCTTTTGGATATGGGCAGGAAGATTGAGCATGTTCTCAACATCAAAGTTGAAAAAGATGAACTTATCGCAAGATTGACCGGTCGCAGAATCTGTAAAGTATGCGGCACATCCTACCACTTGCAATTCAATCCGCCAAAGGTTGAAGGCAAATGTGATAAGGATGGCGGGGAACTTTATCAGCGAGCGGATGACAATCCGGAAACTGTCACGAACCGTCTGGAAGTAAATATGAATCAAACAGCACCGCTCTTGGCGTTTTATAATGACAAAGGCGTGTTGACGAACATAAATGGGCAACAGAACATCAATGATGTTTTCAAAGATCTGGACGCTATCTTACAAGAGAGTGCCCAGTGATCCTTTCCGGACGCAATTCATGCACGCCATATTGTGGGCAGCATCGCACTGTTGCACGGAAAGAGCGTATGATTAACGAGCTGCAAAAGCATATGGTGCCCGGTATAGGAACTGGTGATAATCCATTGGCGGCACTGTTTTGGGACGTCGTAAATGCAAATGCCTGCCGAGGTGGGTATAATGTAAAGGATGTCCGAAACTCTGTGGCAAGGATGGAACGCACCAACGACAATCCTGTCGTTTGTGTCTTTTCCGATGCGATTTTCCACAACAAAAGTCGGGGACTGACTAACGGGAAACGAAGTGTGACAGACGTCTTTCGAACATCACTCATGCAATCCGGACATATGTTGAAGGAAGCTTAAACTTGACTCAGCTAGGTCAGTCATTACATTTAGTGTCAGGATCAAAGCCGGTTTATAACTAAAATCAGAGGTATTCCAAATGCACGCTGATCCAAGTTAAGCCTCCGGTGGATGTCACGGATTTTGTAAGGAGTCAATTGCGTGTGCGCAATTCAAAATCCGGACGCAATTACGCCAAGGCGTAATTGATTTGGGACTGCTGCCGCTCGATGGTTAAGACCTTTATTGGATATAGAAGGGAGACAGGATTGATGGCGAAGGACGACGTAATTGAAGTTGAAGGTACCGTAGTCGAAACGTTGCCGAACGCAATGTTCAAGGTGGAATTGGAAAATGGTCATACGATTCTTGCACATGTATCAGGCAAGATCCGCATGCACTTTATCCGAATCCTGCCTGGCGACAAAGTGACGATGGAACTCTCACCTTATGATTTGACACGCGGTCGTATCACATACCGTTTCAAATGAAACTTTTGCAACTCCGGAATATTGAAGGAGGTTGGGTAAGATGAAAGTAAGGCCATCTGTAAAACCGATCTGCGAAAAATGTAAAGTTATTCGCAGACGCGGCCGAGTAATGGTAATCTGTGAAAATCCAAAACATAAACAAAGACAAGGCTAATACAAAGGGAGGTGCACAATCTATATGGCACGTATTGCTGGAGTAGACGTACCGCGCGATAAGCGCGTAGTCATTTCATTGACATACATTTTTGGAATTGGTAAAACAACTGCACAAAAGATCCTAGCAGACGCTGGTATTTCTGAAGACACTCGGGTTCGTGATCTTACTGATGCAGAGCTTGATAAAATCCGTGAGCAAATCGACAGCTTGAAAGTTGAAGGGGACCTTCGTCGTGAAACTTCCCTCAACATCAAACGTTTGATGGAAATCGGTAGTTTCCGTGGAATCCGTCACCGTCGTGGATTGCCTGTTCGTGGTCAAAACACGAAAAACAACGCTCGTACACGTAAAGGTCCTAAACGGACTGTCGCTAACAAGAAGAAATAATAAGTAAAGGAGGTTTTTCGTAGACATGGCACGTAAACAACAAACTCGTAAACGTCGCGTGAAAAAGAATATTGAAACTGGTATTGCACATATCCGTTCGACGTTCAACAATACAATCGTAACGATCACTGATAGTCATGGGAATGCCCTTTCTTGGTCCAGTGCAGGTGCACTAGGATTCAGAGGTTCCCGTAAATCGACTCCGTTTGCTGCTCAAATGGCTGCTGAAACAGCTGCTAAAGCTGCGATGGAACACGGCTTAAAATCTTTGGAAGTTACTGTTAAAGGACCAGGTGCTGGACGTGAAGCGGCAATCCGTTCACTACAAGCTGCAGGTCTTGAAGTAACTGCAATCAGAGACGTAACACCGGTACCGCATAACGGATGCCGCCCACCAAAACGTCGTCGTGTATAATGGTTTGTTTTCCAATTGATTGAAATGCACAATTTTTGGTAAAACTAAATTGTGTGATTGCATTTTGATTTTCTTTTTGATAATCGATTTCAATATGGAACGGCCTATATACTAGACGTTTGAAGGAGGGTAAATGAATGATCGAGATTGAAAAACCGAAGATTGAAACAGTTATGATCAGCGAAGATTCCAAGTTCGGTAAATTTATTATTGAACCTTTGGAGCGTGGATATGGAAACACTTTAGGGAATTCCTTGCGCCGCGTGCTTCTTTCCTCATTGCCAGGAGCTGCCGTGACATCTATCCAGATCGACGGAGTTCTTCATGAATTCTCTACAATTGAAGGTGTCGTTGAAGACGTTGCAACAATTATTTTGAATGTGAAGAAACTTGCTCTCAAAATCTATTCAGATGACGAGAAAGTGATTGAAATAGATGTAAAAGGCGAAGGGATCGTCACTGCCGCGGATATTACCCATGACAGTGATGTTGAAGTGCTGAATCCAGATCTTCAAATCGCTACACTAGGCAAGAATGGTCATTTGCGTATGCGGATGTATGCTGTTCGTGGCCGTGGGTATGCGCCTTCCGATCAAAACAAACGTGAGGATCTTGCGATTGGTGTAATTCCGATCGACTCTATTTACACTCCAGTTTCACGCGTCAATTTCCAAGTCGAGAATACTCGTGTAGGTCAAAGTACCAACTTTGATAAGTTGACGTTTGACATTTGGACAGATGGTAGCATCGGTCCGAAAGAAGCTGTTTCGCTCGGAGCAAAAATCCTGACGGAGCATCTGAATATCTTTGTCGGCATGACTGACGAAGCACAAGCTGCAGAAATCATGGTGGAAAAAGAAGAAGACCAGAAAGAAAAAGTGCTTGAGATGACTATCGAAGAGCTTGATCTATCTGTTCGCTCTTATAACTGCCTGAAACGTGCAGGCATCAATACAGTTCTTGAGCTTGCGAATAAGACTGAGGACGAAATGATGAAAGTGCGAAATCTTGGCCGTAAATCACTTGAAGAAGTGAAGGCGAAATTGGACGAGTTGAACCTCGGTTTACGCTCGGAAGACTAATCAACTAGATTGAAGGAGGGAAACTTCTATGGGTTACAGAAAACTTGGACGTACAAGTTCACAACGTAAAGCTATGCTTCGCGACTTGGCGACAGACCTAATCGTGCATGAGCGCATCCAAACGACAGAAGCGCGCGCGAAAGAATTGCGTTCCGTCGTTGAAAAGATGATCACGCTTGGTAAACGCGGTGACTTGCATGCACGTCGTCAAGCAGCACAATTCATTCGCCGTGAGCTAGTGACAACTGCAGATGAAGAAGGCAATGAGAAAGAAATCTTTGCACTTCAAAAATTGTTTGATAACGTGGCACCACGCTACGCAGATCGCCAAGGCGGCTACACTCGTATTATGAAAATGGGACCTCGTCGCGGAGACGGAGCACCTGTTGTTGTAATTGAACTAGTATAATGCGGAGGGTGGCGTTTAGCTGCGACAGGCGCTGGAGGGATTGAACGAAAGGCGTACTATGCCTTTTGCTTCAAGACCGAAGCGACCCGAGCAGCTGCCAACCGAAGCTGGAATGTAACAACACGAAGGGTGTGTCTGGCATACGCACAGCCACGCCCTTTTCTTATCTAAATGATTTATACGACAAATAATTAAAGCTGAGTGTTATGATCGACGGTTTCACCGATCGGTCTAGCTCTACGCATCTCATCCGCTGATCCGGATTGAGCACCCGGTATCAGAATAGAATGGAGCGCATTTCTTCGGATGAGGTGCGCGCTTTTTTTATTTATGCCGAGAAAATATTGTAGTATTCAGTCGTTTCATACATAATCAGAAAAACCCGGAGGTGAGTGGTGTGAAGGAAATTTTATCGTTGGATCACGTGTCGTATTCATATGAGTCAGAAGATGGCGTCGCGAGGAGAGCGGTTGAAGATGTCAGTTTCACTGTGAGAGACGGTGAGTGGATCGCTATCGTTGGTCATAACGGTTCCGGTAAATCGACGTTGGCGAAGTTGATGATTGGTCTTTTATTTCCCGAGGATGGCAAGGTGAAGGTCTTTCTAGAGGAACTAAACGCTTATAACTTATGGGATATCCGCTCACAGATCGGGATGGTATTTCAAAATCCGGACAATCAATTCGTCGGCTCCACTGTTCAGGACGATGTCGCTTTCGCTTTAGAGAACAACGGCATCCCTTTTGAGGAAATGGTGCCCCGTGTCCATGCTTCACTTGCCCAAGTGAAAATGGAAGGATTTCTAGATCATGAGCCGCATCATCTATCCGGTGGACAAAAACAGCGTGTGGCAATTGCAGGAGCGCTCGCCATGCGTCCGAAACTGCTCATTTTGGACGAGGCGACTTCCATGCTTGATCCTCAAGGGCGTGACGAAGTCATCCAAGTCGTCAATGAACTAAAACGGACGACGGGGCTCACGGTGATTTCCATCACGCATGACTTAGAGGAAGTACTATTGGCAGATCGAGTTATCGTCATGAATGAAGGAAAGACGATGATGACCGGCAAGCCGGAGGAGATCTTCGCACATGGCGACGAGCTGGAGGCGATTGGGCTCGACTTGCCATTTGCAGCAAGATTGTCCCGCTCCCTTCGCCAAGCAGGAGTTGCGGTGCAAGGGGAACATATGACGGAAGAAGAGTTGGTGAATGAATTATGGACATCTCACTTCAACAAGTAGGGTATTCATACGCAAAAGGCACGCCTTTTGAAAAACGGGCCCTCCATGAGGTGAATGCTTCAATCAAATCAGGATCATATACAGCTATCATCGGGCATACGGGATCTGGAAAGTCGACGTTGCTCCTTCATTTGAACGGTCTTCTGAAGCCGACGGAAGGGATTGTCCGTATCGGGGATGTCAGCATTACCGCTGACACGAAGGCAAAAGAGTTGAAACAGACCCGCAGGAACGTCGGCATTGTGTTCCAATTTCCCGAGCATCAGCTCTTCGAGGAAACCGTTGAAAAAGATATTATGTTCGGCCCGTTGAATTTTGGGATTCCTGAAGAGGAGGCAAGGCAACGTGCCCATGAATTAATAAGGCTATTAGGATTGCCGGAGGACGTTGCTCAGAAGTCGCCGTTCGATTTATCCGGAGGACAAATGCGCAGGGTTGCAATTGCGGGCGTCCTAGCGTTTAAGCCATCCATCCTCATTTTGGATGAGCCGACAGCAGGCCTAGATCCACGCGGACGGAAGGAAATCATGGAACTGTTTCATAAGCTTCATGAGGAAGAGGGCTTGACGACGATTCTTGTCACCCACAGCATGGAAGACGCGGCACGTTACGCCGATCAGATTATCGTCATGCATGAGGGGCGTTCTGTAATGGCTGGAACGCCTGAAGAGGTATTCGGAGATGTGGACACGCTCAAGTCTTTCCGACTTGGCCTGCCGCGTTCTGTGGCGTTTCAGAAAGACGTGGAAAAACTGTTCGGCAAGCGTTTCGGGAAGCTCGCACTGACGGAAGAGCAGCTAGCGAAAACAATCGCGGTCGCTCTGAAGGACGGTGAACGGTAATGCTGGAGAAAATGATTTTCGGCCGGTACGTACCGGGAGATTCATTCGTCCATCGGCTGGATCCGAGATCGAAGTTGCTGTTCGTCTTCATGTTCATTGTCGCTGTATTTTTGGCGAACAATACGGTGACGTACGCATTACTATTGGCATTTACGCTGCTCGTCATCTTCATTGCGCGCATTCGGCTTTATTTCTTGTTCAATGGATTGAAGCCGATCCTGTTCCTCATCGTCTTTACGTTACTCATGCATTTCATTTTCACGAAGGAAGGCGCGTTATTGGTTGATTGGAAGTTTATTAAAATCTACGAAGAAGGAGTCAGGCAAGGGATTTATATTTCCATTCGGTTCCTCGTACTCGTTTTAATGACGACCATCTTGACATTAACGACATCGCCTATTTCCATAACAGATGGGATGGAGACGTTGTTGAATCCGTTTAAGCGCATGAAATTGCCAGTTCATGAGCTCGCATTGATGATGTCAATTTCCCTTCGCTTCATTCCGACACTGATGGATGAAACTGATAAAATATTGAAAGCCCAGCTCGCTCGCGGTTCCGATTTGACGAGCGGGACGATCAAGGAACGGATCCGGGCGGTTGTGCCTTTGCTTGTCCCTCTTTTCGTTAGCGCGTTTAAACGTGCAGAGGATCTTGCCATCGCAATGGAAGTAAGAGGCTACCGAGGCGGAGAAGGAAGGACGAGATACCGTCAATTAAATTGGCAATGGCGGGATACGCTTGTGATCATCATCTTTTTAATACTAGTTGCCGCCCTTATCTTGCTGAGAGGAGGGAACTGATATGCAGCGTGTTAAAGCAACTGTCGCCTATGACGGTACAGGCTATGCAGGATACCAGTTCCAGCCGAATATGAAGACTGTCCAATCCGTCATCGACAAGGCCCTCGTGAAGCTTCACAAAGATAGCTCCATCTACTCGGTGGCAAGCGGCAGGACAGATGCTGGAGTGCACGCATGGGGGCAAGTCATCCATTTTGACACGCCTTTAGAGCTGCCTCTCGATCGTTGGCAAATGGCACTGAATGTTTTATTGCCGAAAGATGTGAGGATCGTCAAAACGGAGTTCGTCGATAACGACTTCCATGCGCGGTATTCCGCAACCGGCAAGACGTATATGTTTAAATGGTCGTCGAGTGAGGTGCAAAGCCCTTTTGAACGCAATTATACCGTTCATCTCGGAAAATGGCGACCGGATATCGAACGGATGCGGGAAGCGGCTACGTACATTATTGGCACACATGATTTCACGAGCTTTTGTTCATCCAAAACCGCGACGGAGAATAAAGTCCGGACAGTTCGGGAATTGACTCTTGAAGAACGTGGGGACGAGCTCATCATGATGATTGAAGGCGACGGCTTTTTGTACAATATGGTACGGACGATTGCAGGTATGCTCTTAGCGGTTGGCATCGGTTGGAACGAGCCTCGAGACATGCAGGAAATCCTCGAAGCAAGAGACCGGAAAAAGGCGGGGAAAACAGCGCCAGCACACGGTTTGTACTTGATGAACGTTACTTATTAAACTCGAGTCAACTTTTCCTGGTGTTTTCTAATAAAACGCTTGACGTTTGCTCGTATTTACTATAAGATGATAAATGGTATTTCAATAACCCCACAATAAGCCCCGGAAAGTTTATTTGTGTTTAGGGATAGAGAAAACAACGGAACAGATTGATATTTTTAGGAGGATACAATACATGCGTACAACATTCATGGCTAAAGGTCACGAAGTAGAGCGTAAATGGCTCGTTGTCGACGCTGAAGGACAGACGCTTGGTCGTCTAGCTTCTGAAGTTGCAGCGATTTTGCGCGGCAAACATAAACCGACTTTCACACCACACGTTGACACTGGCGATCACGTCATCATCATCAACGCTGAGAAAATCGAATTGACTGGTAACAAATTGAAAGATAAAATCTACTATCGCCACACTGGCTATACAGGTAATATCAAACAACGTACAGCGCTTGAAATGCGCACGAACTACCCAACAAAAATGTTGGAGCTTGCGATTAAAGGGATGCTTCCAAAAGGCCCTCTTGGTCGTCAAACAATCAAAAAACTTCATGTCTATGCTGGACCGGAACATCCACATACGGCACAAAAACCAGAAGCATACGAGCTTCGCGGATAATTAAGAGGAGGAAACACTTTTGGCACAAGTACAATATATCGGCACTGGCCGTCGTAAAAGCTCAGTAGCTCGTGTACGTCTCGTACCAGGCGAAGGTAAAATCGTCGTCAACAACCGTGACGTAGAAGACTACGTACCATTCGAAACACTTCGTGAAGTGATCAAGCAACCGCTTGTAGCAACTCAAACACTTGGCAGCTATGACATCCATGTAAACGTCCACGGTGGCGGTTACACAGGTCAAGCAGGCGCAATCCGCCACGGCGTTGCACGTGCTCTACTTACTGTAGACCCTGAATTCCGTAGCACATTGAAAGCTGCAGGCTTGCTTACACGTGACTCCCGCATGAAAGAACGTAAAAAATACGGTCTTAAAGGCGCGCGTCGTGCACCTCAGTTCTCAAAACGTTAATCTTGTCATTACAACCCTTTCTCGAGAAATCGGGAAGGGGTTTTTTTAATGCGGAGACCTTGACGCAGATGCTTTTGAAATATAAATAATGAAATATATTAAATTGGAGAAGAGATATGTCTACAAAGCGAAATGAAATAAATAAACGAATAACGAGAATCGTCACGTTCATTGTGATTCTAACAGCCGTGCTTGTGATCGGTTTGATAATTACTAATAAGGAGCAAGACGCTTCACCGAAATATGATATACATTCACCAGCTAGAATTGGACCAGTTACTTTGACGGTATATGATTTACCGGCAATGAGTGAATTCTATCAAGAAGTAATCGGCTTCCAATTGTTGAAAAATGAAGGGAATAGAGCGATATTAACTGCTGATGGGGAAACACAGCTTCTCATTCTTGAAGAAAAGAAAGATGCGGTGGATAAGCCAGTAAGAACAACAGGATTGTACCATTTCGCTCTTTTGCTTCCAGATCAAAAAACACTAGGACAATACTTGATTCATTTAAGTGAAACGGGCTATTTGGAAGGGGCAGCAGATCATCAATACAGTGAAGCACTTTATTTAATGGACCCTGAAGGAAATGGCATTGAAATTTATGCAGATCGTCCTTCGAATGAATGGATCGAAGACGGGAACGGCGGATATGTCGGAGGAAGCTATCAACTTAATGCAGTAGAACTAGTCAAACAAGCGAAAAATGAGCAGTGGACAGGTTTGCCTGCAAATACACGAATGGGGCATATGCATGTTCAAGTTTCTGATTTGGAGGAGTCCGAAAAGTTTTATGTGGAAGTATTGGGGTTTCAAGTAGTTGCCAAAAGCAGTAGTCACCTCTTTGTTTCAAAAGATGGTTATCATCATCATATCGGAATGAATATATGGGCAGGAAAAGGAATTCCAGCACCGCCAGCTAATGCAAAAGGTTTAAAGCATTATACGATAAATGTAACGGAAACGGAATGGAAGGAAGTAAGAGAGAATTTACTAACAGAAAATATTCATTTTGAAGAAAAAGAAAATGTGATTAACGTCAATGATCCTTCAGGAATGGGGCTTCAAATCACTACTAAATGGTGACTGTCATTATTAACTGTTTCGTATTCTCATGTCACTTAGAGGATGACTGAACAACTCTCTTTAATAAATTTTTTAAATGAGTTTTCTTTATAAGTCGGTAAACCGGGTAGATATACTTCTACCCGGTCTTTTTTTATTCCAAGAAGATGAAATGCCGGTGAACTCGTATGAATATCTTCTCGTAAATAACGGGAGACTATCCCATATCAAACCAAATTTTAAAAGCGCTCGGTACATGTTGTTTATAATGGGGCGCGTCACTTGAGCAAAGAAAGAAATGGGCCACCGACTTACTATTAATAAGACAGGAGTGAGATACTATGCAATACCTCTGGGGAATTATCGGCATCATTGGCATTTTAGCGATTGCATGGGCCCTATCGACTTCACGGAAATCCATTAATCCGAGGACAGTTTTTGGAGCTTTGGCGATCCAAATTGTTTTTGGTTTTGCGGTGTTGAAGTGGGAATTCGGAAGAGAGATTTTGCAATTCATTTCTGGGATTGTCCAAAAAGTAATTGACTCTTCCAACGCTGGAATCGAGTTTTTGTTCGGAGGAGTGTTAGGGGCTGAAGGTGCTGGTTTCACTTTTGCCTTCCAAGTATTGCCCATTATCATTTTCTTTTCATCCTTAATAGCGGTTCTTTATTATTTAGGAATTATGCAATTTGCAACGAAAATCATCGGTGGACTTTTGGCAAAAGCTCTTAAGACAAGTGAAGCCGAGTCAATGTCAGCTGCCGCCAACATCTTTCTCGGGCCAACGGAAGCGCCATTAGTCATAAGACCGTATATAGAAAAAATGACGAAGTCGGAATTATTTGCAGTCATGGTTGGGGGATTAGCCTGTGTATCGGGTGCTGTATTAGGTGGTTATGCCTTGCTAGGTGTTCCTATTGAATATTTGTTAGCTGCAGCTTTCATGGGTGCGCCAGCAGGATTATTATTTGCAAAAATTATTGTCCCTCAAACAGAAAAATTGAATACAGCTGAAAATGTTCAAATGGTGAAAGATGAGGAATCCAGAAACGTCATCGATGCGGCAGCGCGTGGGGCAACAGATGGGTTGAAAATTGCGGCTGGTGTAGGTGCATTATTGCTTGCTTTTATCTCACTCATTTATTTAGCTAACTTGATTATCGGAGCAATTGGTGGAGTTTTTGGGTTGGAAGGATTGACGATTGAACAAATATTAGGTTATGTTTTCTTCCCACTTGCTTTCCTCATTGGAGTTCCGTGGGATGAAGCATTACAAGCAGGTTCCTTTATCGGACAAAAATTTGTACTGAACGAATTCGTTGCCTACACTTCCTTTGCACCTGAAATAGAGAATCTAACACCTAAAAGTGTTGCGATGATCACCTTTGCATTATGTGGCTTTGCCAATCTTTCATCGCTTGCGATGCTCATTGGGGGATTGGGAGCAATGGCTCCTTCAAGAAGACATGATATTGCTGAAATGGGATTCCGTGCAATCATCGCAGCGACACTGGCCAATCTGTTAAGTGCTGCCATTGCGGGGATGCTAGTTTAACGCCAACCCAGTTATACCGTCGAGCCGGACAAATGATGGGAATGAATTGTAATCCCATTGGAAATACTAATTTCGGTGGAGACTCTCCAATCTGGCAATCGGAGGTGTAGCATGGGGTTTTGGAGTAGACTTTTCGGGAAATCAAAGGAGATGGAAAAGATGCCAAACGTTAAACTAGCGGTCATTTTCTACAGTATGGGTGGAACAAACTATCAATTGGCAAAGTGGGCCGAAGAGGGAGCAAAAGCGGCAGGTGCTGAAGTGAAAGTGTTGAAAGTACAAGAATTGGCACCTGAATCGGTTGTTCAAGGGAACGAGATATGGAAAGCAACTGCCGAAGCGACGAAAGATGTTCCAGTCGCGACTTCCGAAGACCTTGAATGGGCAGATGCCATCATATTCAGCGTCCCGACACGATTCGGAAATATGCCTTCACAAATGAAGCAGTTCCTTGATTTGCAAGGTGGTCTTTGGGCAAGTGGCAAGACTGTGAATAAAGTCGTCAGTGCGATGACTTCTGCACAAAATCCACATGGCGGACAAGAAGCTACATTGCTTTCATTGTACACTTCCATGATGCATTGGGGTGCAATCATCGCAGCTCCTGGCTATACTGATCCAATTATATTTGGCGCAGGCGGAAACCCGTACGGGACGAGCGTTACAGTTAGCCAAGACGGTAAAATGATTGACGACGTCGAAGCAGCGGTCAAGCATCAAGCAAAGCGCACAGTAACTGTCGCAGAATGGGTAACAAAAGGAAATCAATAAGTTCTCGGAGTCAAAATGGACTTTCCGCCATTATGGGGAAAGTCCATTTTTTATTTCCGGAAGCGGTGTGATGGACGGGAGTTCGCTAGGTGTATATGATAAGAATATGACTTTACGAATCGGAGGTTTTTTGGAATGAAGGAAATTACGACAACTGAACTACAGCAGAAATTAACAGAAGGCACAAACCTTGCCTTGATTGACGTTCGAGAAGATGAGGAAGTGGCACAAGGGATGATTCCAGGTGCTGTGCATATTCCACTTGGCGAATTGCCAGACCGTCTCGATGAGCTCGATCAATCGAAGTCTTATATTATCATTTGCCGTTCCGGCGGACGCAGCGGAAACGCGACAGAATTTTTGGAGGCGAAAGGGTATGACGCGACGAATATGGTTGGCGGTATGCTCGATTGGCAAGGGGATGTTGAATAAAGTGAGGAAAAGAAGCCGCAACAGAGGCTTCTTTTTTTATTGAAGCTTATTATGATACAAGCATATCTTGGCCAAGTTTTGCGTATAGTGGGGAAAAAGGCGGTGTGAGATTGAAACGATGGCTTATCATCGGATTATTATTTGCGAGCTCCCTTCTTGTAGTGCTCTACGGTGTGAATGCCTCGGACAGGGGATTTTTCATGCCTGAACAGCTCGGGGGAGTGAAGATTGTCATTGACCCCGGACATGGGGGAATTGATGGTGGAGCGTCAGTTGGCGATGTAGTAGAGAGGGACATTACGTTAAGCATTTCGCATGAGTTGAAGAAGAGATTGGAAAAGAAGGGTGCAGTGGTTGTCATGACGCGTGAGAAGGAAGGAGATGCCCTTGCAGAACACGCGCCGGGTGAAAAGTTCGGAACGACGCGGCAAAGAAAAATGGCCGACTTGAAGTTGCGTGAAAGCATTACCATTGAAGAGGATCCCGATATATTTCTCAGCGTGCATGTCAACGCAATTCCAGAACAAAGGTGGCGGGGATCCCAAGTGTTCTATCATGCTGAGGGACATCCTGGAGGCGAGCTCTTAGCTAAATCCATTCAAGGTTCTTTCGTAAACAATTTAAAGAATACAGATCGAGAAGCACTCGCCATCAAAGGTGTGTATTTATTGAAAAAGGCACCGATGCCTTCCGTCCTCGTCGAAACCGGTTTTATCTCAAATCCGGAGGAACGTGCATTGTTGACGGATCCTGCGTACCAAGGGAAAGTGGCGGATGCGATTGTGGAAGGAATCATCCAATTTCATTTATCCGAAAAACAATAAAGTCGAATCCTGACTTTCTCGGAAGGGCATTATGGTATACTTAGAGAAGAATGAATATTCCTCTAAGGGGTGGCCATATTGATTAACGAACAAATTGTCCGTGACGTTGTAGGCGAGTTAAAGGATCCGTTTTTACATAAAACTCTTGCGGAAACTGATGGAATTGTTAGCATATCGGTAAAGCCGGAGAAGAAGCATGTCAGTGTAAAATTGGCCATCGCCAAAGTGAACACGGCGGAGCAAATGAATTTACAGATGAAAGTAGTTGAAGTAATAAAAGCGGCGGGCGCAGATTCGGTCGGAATCCGATTTGAAGAGCTGCCACCTGAAACGCTTGAAAAATTCCGCGGTACGGCGACGGAAGCGGAAGCGCAGGACTTGCTGTCCCCATTAAATAATATAGAATTTATTTCGATTGCATCCGGCAAAGGCGGTGTCGGGAAGTCGACCGTCTCTGTGAACTTGGCGGTTTCGTTAGCGCGTCTTGGGAAAAAGGTTGGACTGATCGACGCGGATATTTACGGCTTCAGTGTTCCAGATATGATGGGCATCACCGAGTTGCCGGTCATTCGGGAAAACCGGATTATCCCGGTGGAACGTTTCGGGGTGAAAGTGATTTCGATGGGATTCTTCGTAGAAGACAATGCTCCGGTCGTTTGGCGCGGTCCGATGCTCGGCAAAGTGCTGGATCAGTTCTTCCGAGATGTCGATTGGGGACCGCTAGATTATCTCATACTGGACTTGCCGCCTGGAACAGGGGACGTTGCGCTCGACGTTCATCAAATGATTCCAGCTTCTAAGGAGATTGTCGTGACAACTCCGCATCCGACTGCTGCATTCGTAGCGGCTCGTGCAGGTGCGATGGCTCTTCAAACAGATCATGCGATCTTAGGCGTCATCGAAAACATGGCATGGTTCGAGTCGAAACTGACAAACGAGAAGGAATACGTCTTCGGTCAAGGCGGAGGCACTCGACTTGCTGAAGAATTGCGTACCGAGCTGTTAGGTCAAATTCCACTGGGACAGCCTGATTGGAATGAAACCGATTTTGCCCCTTCCGTCTATGCGGAAGATCATCCAATCGGAGAAACCTATATGAAAATTGCTCAGGCGGTTATTGATAAAACCAAAAAATAAAAATCAGTGGGGATCCTTTGTGATCTCCACTGATTTTTTGTTCAATCGGTATGGAATTCACAAGACGAGGCGGTAACAGCTTTTTTGCCTCAACCGCCGCCTCCGCCTCCGCCACCTCCGCCGCCAGCGCCACCGCCACCGCCGGATTGGCCGCCCCCACCGCCACCGCCACCGGATTTACCGCCGCCCTTCTCGGTTGGCGCCACTTCACCCGCCTGGAGGATTAATTCCTGCCATTTCGCTTTGAGCAACGGACTGTTAATCGTCTCTTCGATGGATTTCTCCATCTGTTTTTTCATATTCGCTGATTGCAAAATGGTTTCCAGTTGCTTTTGCATATCAGCTTGTCCGAAAAACTCCACCATTTCTTTTTGGAATGAAGAGTCGTTAATTAAGTTCTTCATGATGTCCTGTTGTTGATCCTTCATACTTTTTGCGATGGATTGGCTGAACTTCGGGTCTTCAAATGCAGTCTTCCAAAATTCCTTGCCTTTATCCGACAGTAGTGTATCCTCGATGGATTTCTTAATTTCTGGTTGCTCGAGCACCATCAATTCCCTGAATTCGGGATCGGATAGCATTTTCCGAATTTGTTTTTTTCCATCTTCCGTCTGTAAAGCATCCGTCATCATCTTTTTCATTTCATCGTAATTCGGTCCTTGCTGTTGCATGCTGCAGCCCGATAAGAGTATGGCGAAAACAAGTAAATGAACCCATTTTTTCATGAGATCAATTTCCCTTCCGATTGCGTTTTCAATTATTGTTCACAATATAAGGAGGAATATGCATTAGGCGTTTAATGAAATAGATTTTTCCGCAAAACGTTGTTACACTAATAGGAGCAATAAAAAACGGGGGAACAGTATCGTGACCATACGAAATTGGATTAAATTCTTTTTTACTGCATTACTGATTGGAGGAGTTGTCACGGGAATCGTTGGGTTGATTGTCCGTTGGGAATTCTTTTCACAATATTTGTCGGCTGGAGAATACATGGAGTTTCTCGGAGCATTCTTATGGATGATCTTCCTTGGGTTCACGATGAGCGTCGTCGCGCAAATGGGCTTCTTTGCTTACTTGACGGTGCACCAATTCGGCGTGAACTTATTCAGATCTTTGACGTTATGGAATTGGGTGCAGTTGCTCATTATCGCAGTCGTCCTGTTCGACTTGGTGTTTTTCAGATTCAAGTTGACTTCAGGTGATACGGGGCGAACCCTTCTCTATTTGACCTTACTGTTCTCATTAGTAGCAGTATCTATCGTTACGGCTTATCTAAAAGCAAAATGGACGAAAAAGCACACGCTCATTTCTGCGTTGTTTTTCATGATTGTCATTACGACGCTCGAATGGCTGCCGGCCTTAATGGTTCGGTCGGGCAATATCGATACGTGGGTGACGATTTTATTATTCCCGCTTCTTGCGGTAAATGCATACCAAATCCTCATGTTGCCCAAATACAACCGTCAATCCGTTGAGGACGAGGCAAGACGGGATGCACGTAGACAGGCACGTCAGGCGAAAGCGGCAAAAACAGCAAAGGCGAAATAAGATAAAGCGCAAGTTTCAGTACGTCAGGAACTGCGCTTTTATCATTGTGGCAACTTTTTTGTTTTGATCGACATGTTGAAAAGGACTTCTTCCAACGACTTGTTTTGACGTGTTTCAATGAGCTTTTTGAAATTGGACAAAGTGATTCGTTCTTCGCGATGATGCGGCAGTGAAATGATTTCCCCTTCTATGACAGGTGGCGGCTCTCCCTTCGACCATTGTACCGTCGAACCGAGGGCATTCACTTCGATATCCCAAAGCGTGCTTCGCAAAGTAAAAGGGAACTGTTCATCAGCTGTTCTAAACCATAACGGCTTTGTGCCGAAGAATTCCTCGTACTTTTCCAGCTGTTCGATCAAAAGAGGGGTGTTTTGTTCGTACTCCAATCCGGCATGTCCCAATAAGCCGGTCGGGATATTGCGTTTCTTGATCAGTTGTACAATTTCCGGAAAGCGCTCTGCCCATTCCATATCAAGAAGGAGCAACGGATAGGGAGCTTGCAACTCTCGGATGAGTGCCACTATTTCTTCGTCTCCGAAAGAAATATTAATAGTCAGTGCGGAGCCCGACATCCCCCTGACAATCACCTCACTCGGCTCGTCCGTCAAGCGGAAAACCGTTTTCAATGAATCCGATCCGGGCATGCTTGGAAAAAATAGTGCGGCAGCACAGAAAACGAAAATGAGTAGAATTAGTTTTGCTCTCAAGACACATCCCCTTTAAAACGAAATCTATAGGGTACTTTATGATAAAGGCTTGACCAATATGATTGGAACATGCTAATATAAGAAAGTCGTTACGGGGTAATAAAAAAAGCTTGATAATTATCCGGTTTTCAGCTAAACTAAATATTGTCGTTGGAAATATTAATTACGATTCCGCAGTAGCTCAGTGGTAGAGCAATCGGCTGTTAACCGATCGGTCGTAGGTTCGAGTCCTACCTGCGGAGCCATTTTTATGCTTCCATAGCTCAGTAGGTAGAGTGCTTCCATGGTAAGGAAGAGGTCACCGGTTCGAATCCGGTTGGAAGCTCCAGTAAGACTCTTTTTTTATGTCTACCTTCTATCTGAAAAGCTAGTTGGAAAAAATGAAAAATAGTCTTGCACAGTGAATGAAATTATGCTAATATAGCATTTGTGCAATTCATGATAATTAGATGGCCCCTTGGTCAAGCGGTTAAGACACCGCCCTTTCACGGCGGTAACACGGGTTCGAATCCCGTAGGGGTCACCATGTTTGTTTCACTCATTTAAAGCTGACAAAGAGATGCGCAGCTTATCACAATTTTAATCTGGTGGGGTAGCGAAGTGGCTAAACGCGGCGGACTGTAAATCCGCTCCCTCAGGGTTCGGCGGTTCGAATCCGTCCCCCACCACCATTTACATATCATCTGCTCAACTTAATCGAGAGAAAGAAGCTGACGCAGTAATGCAAAGCTTATCTCAATCGTAACGTTGGGGTATAGCCAAGCGGTAAGGCAACGGACTTTGACTCCGTCATTCGTTGGTTCGAATCCAGCTACCCCAGCCAATTATTTTTTTGCTCCACAAAAAAAATAATTTGCGAGCAATACCGCAAGGTAATTGCGAGCAAACAGGGTTTAATACCCCAAGCATTCCGTTATTTAAGGAATTGCGAGCAAATGATTTTAAATACCCAAAACATCCCATTAATTTAACCCCAAATATATAAATCCACCACCCAAATCCATCACCAGATAGGATTTTTTTTATTGCCAAAAATCCCTTACCACTTTCGAAAAATAGTCAAACTCCCACCGGTGTAATGCAGAATTTGCGAGTATTATATAGAGATATCGTATAGTAGAAACGAAAGACAGTTTAAAAATTCAGAAGATAGTTCAAGTAAATTGCAATATACGGGTTATAGCAGAAAGGGTTTGGTGTCCGATGCAGGATTATTACGGAATGATGCGAAAAATGACAGGCGAAGACAATCAACAAAACGTCGAGGATATGCTTGTCGATATTGCATATGCGCTCGATCAATCCGCCATAGTCGCGATCACCGATCGAACAGGAAAAATCACCTATGTGAATGAATTGTTTACGAAAATGTCTCAATACAAAGCAGAAGAGCTAATCGGCGCTTCACATGCAATCATTAATTCTGGATACCATTCGAAGGAATTTTTTAAACATATGTGGGCTACGATCGGAAGAGGAAATATCTGGCACGGGGAGATCCGCAATCGTGCGAAGGACGGCAGCTTTTACTGGGTCGATACAAAAATCGTTCCGTTTTTGAACGACAAAGGAATTCCAAACCGGTATATTTCCATCCGCTACGATATAACTGAACGGAAACTCATGGAAGAGAAAATTCGCAAGGATGCCGAAGTTTACCGTAAGATCGTCGAAGAAAACCGGGACCTTTCCTACAATGACCAACTGACAACGTTGCTGAACCGTCATGCGTTCAGTAAAACCTTGCGTGCAAGTCTCGAAGGGAAGAAAAGGTCGAGCGTCGGGTTGGTGTATTTGAACATCGATCGTTTGCGCAATGTGAACGATTCTTTCGGACAGGATTCAGGGGATTATGTGCTGTCGATTGTCGCAAAACGATTGAAGAAAGCACTGAGTGCGGACGATATTATTGGCCGCATCTCCGGTGATGAGTTTGCCTTCACATTGACGCAAGCAAAGAACGAGGAAGAAGCAGAGCGGATGACGGAGGACATTAAAGCAAGCTTGGAACAACCAATCAGCATTAAAGGTGAAATCTATACGATTTCTACGAGTTGCGGAATAGCACTATTTCCGAAGCATGCGAAAACCGTTTCGGAACTAATGATGAAATCCGAAAAGGCACTACATTATGTACAGGAGCATGGTCGCGGGACCTATAAAATGTATGAGCCAGGTACAGCTACGAAAACATTAGAACGTATTTTATTGGAAAATGAATTGGGAAAAAGTGTTCAATTGGGGAACTTTACGTTGGAATATCAACCGAAAATGAATCTCTCTCGCAAAACTTTGTCAGGCGTCGAGGCTTTGGTACGCTGGAATCACCCGGATCTTGGGCGGATTCCGCCGGATAAATTCATTCCCCTAGCAGAGGAAACGAAAATCATTTTGCCACTGGGCGAATGGATTCTAAGGGAAGCGTGCAAGCAGGCGAATGAATGGAAGCGTCAAGGACATGCCCCTTTCCGAATTGCTGTTAATATGTCGGCTGTACAGCTGGAAGCTCCGGATATCGTACAGACAATTAAGCGTATTTTGGACGAGGAGGATCTCGGCCCTGAATATATTGAAATCGAACTGACGGAAAGCTCATTCGCGGATCGGGATGAAATGCAGTCGACGATTCAGCAAATCCGCAACTTGGGCATTCAAGTCGCCATTGACGATTTCGGCACGGGATACAGCACATTTAGTTATATTAAAGAGCTTCCTGCGGATGCGTTAAAAATCGATAGGTCGTTCGTCAAAGACATTGATGTCAATGAAAATAGCAGGGCGATTGTCAAAGCAATCGTTACGTTGGCGGACACGGCAGGCCTCAATGTCATTGCGGAAGGAATTGAAACAGAGGAGCAGGCAAAAATTCTCCGCAGTTTAGGGTGTAGAGAAGGACAAGGCTATTTTTTCAGTAAGCCAATGCCGCCGGAAGACTGTGAATTTATGTTTTCGAAATCTGTAGAATATGAATAAATATTCGTAAACTTGTCAGGTTGAGCCATTTCATAGAACGAATTACAATATGGGTGGGGGAGGCTGACATATATGCGAAAACTAGATATATCAGTAATAGGAGTACCGCTCGACTACGGACAAAGCCGTAGGGGAGTAGATATGGGGCCGAGTGCCATCCGTTATGCGGACGCGATTAAAAGATTAGAAGCGATCGGGCATACGCTGAAGGATGAGGGAAATGTTCAAGTAAGCGCCGTCGAACGGAAGGATCGAGAAGTGTCCAACTTGAAAAACTTGGAGGAAGTCGTCCGTGCAACAGGTGAACTCGCAAAACGAGTTGCTAAAGTCGTAGAGAAGGGTAAATTTCCTCTCGTACTCGGAGGAGATCATAGTATTGCCATCGGTACGATTTCAGGACTTTCCTCCAAATATAAAAACTTAGGCGTCATCTGGTACGATGCCCATGTCGACATGAATACGGCGGAAACGTCTCCGTCCGGCAATATTCATGGCATGCCACTTGCCGTAGTAATGGGGCATGGTCATGAACGGCTCGTCAACCTATTTAAGGAAGGGCAGAAAGTGAAACCCGAAAACATAGTCATCATTGGAGCGCGTTCTGTCGATCCTGGCGAACGTGAATTAATTAAAAAAACGGGTGTAAAAGTATATACGATGCATGAAATTGACCGTGACGGGATGACCGCAGTCATGAAGGATGCAATTGCGTATCTCCAATCTAAAAATTTGGATGGCGTTCATTTATCTTTAGACTTGGATGGGCTAGATCCACTTTACACACCCGGAGTAGGAACACCGGTGCCAGGAGGTATTAGCTACCGCGAAAGCCATCTTGCCATGGAGATGCTCGAAGATTCAGGTTTGATTACATCTGCGGAGTTCGTCGAAGTCAATCCAATTCTCGATGAGAGGAATAAGACTGCGGATGTAGCAGTTGGACTAATGGGATCATTGCTTGGAGAGAAGTTACTATAAAATCAGGCCGCTTGGATTCAGTCCAAGCGGTTCTATTTTGTTCTATTTTACATAACTCTTCTGTGGTAGATTTCTGTGAAAAGATTTTTCCAAAACAACGGAAAAAACTATCAAACTTTGGTAAAATAAAAAGAAGAAGAAAAAAATGAAACCAGTTGGACCCTTCAATCGTATAGAAGGAACAGCCGCATAGAGCGGAGGATGAAAGTCATTGGATGAATTGGTCAATAAAAGAATAAATCAAGTGATCAAAGGCGATCAAGATGCATTCGAGGAAATAGTAACATTGTTTCAACATCGGCTGTATCATGTTTGTTATCGAATGCTCGGCAATCCCCAAGAAGCGGAAGATATCGCCCAAGAAGCGTTTGTACGCGCGTATGTCAATATTCATACGTACGATCAGAAACGGAAGTTCTCGACGTGGTTATTTCGGATTGCCACAAATTTATGCATTGATCGAATCCGCAAAAAGAAGCCTGATTACTATCTAGATGCGACAGTGCCTGGAACGGACGGTCTGAATATGTACTCACAAATTGCGGCGGCAGGCGACTTGCCTGAGGAAGAAGTGGAGCGTATGGAAGCACAGGAACGTGTCCAATATGAGATTGGGCGACTACCTGAGAAATACCGTACCGTCATTATTCTTCGCTATATGGAAGAGTTGCCGTTGCAGGAAATCGGTGATATTTTAGAATTACCACTCGGAACCGTAAAAACCCGAGTTCACCGTGGTCGGGAAGCACTTCGGAAACAGTTGGGTAAAATGTAGGAGGGAATAAAGTATGAATACGTGTCAGGAACCAGTTATCCATTTAATGCACGCGTATTTAGACGGAGACATAAGCCGAGAAGACGAGCAGATGTTGCATGAACATCTAGCTTCCTGCGAAAGTTGCAAGGAAATAATGGATGAAATGAAGATATCGGCTTTGTTCCTGAAGGATGCCGCTCCAATCGAGGCTCCAGAAGGATTTGTCTCTGGCGTCATGGCACGTCTCCCGAAAGAAAAATCGCAAGCAGGCTTTCAGCGCCTATTACGCAGACACCCACTACTGGCAGCAGCCGCACTATTTTTAATGTTAATGAGCGCGACGCTCTTTTCTAACTATAGTAATGATCAGCAGTTTTCCTTCACGAAGCAGCCAAATCTTGTCGTCGAAGGGGAAACTGTTGTCGTTCCTGCTGGTGAAGTTGTGAAAGGGGACATTGTTGTCAAAAACGGCAATCTCCGGATAGAAGGGGAAGTGGATGGCGATGTAACGGTTATCCATGGTTCAAAATATATGGCATCGACAGCAGTCGTTACCGGGAAAAGTGAAGAAATCGACAAGGTCTTCGATTGGCTATGGTATAATCTCAAGTCAACCGTCAAGGATATTTTTCAGCCCTCCAATGGAGAGTCGCAAGACGAATAGTAGTAACAACGATCGCCTTCCTAGCAACGGAAGTGCGATCGTCTTTTATATAGAAATAATTATAGTTACTGCAAAAATCCGTTCTGGGTCCAAATCGAGCCGTTACGTCCAAAGCGAGTCGTTCCGCGTCCAAAGCGAATCAATCCGCGTCTATATCAGCCCAAAACATTCCTTTTCAAATCGGAAACCAAACTCCGCTAAAAACGTTTTCATTAACAGCCAGTATCTGCTTGTTTTCAAGAGCATTGAAACTAGGCTCTATGATATACTGAAGTAAAGAATTTGCGATGAAGGTGAGGGAAGCGCATGCCTGGTTGGGAAATGATTACAAACTCAAGTCCGGTTGAGATACTGAAAAATATAGTGGATGTGCTTCTCGTTTGGTTTGTTTTCTATAAATTAATCACCATCATAAAAGGCACGAAAGCCGTACAGCTATTAAAAGGGATTTTCGTCATTCTATTTGCCCGTATTTTTACTGAATATCTTGGACTCGATACATTGAAGTGGATGTTGGATCAAGTGTTGATGTTCGGTTTCCTAGCTATTATTATTCTTTTTCAACCGGAAATACGCCGTGCGTTGGAACAACTTGGACGAGGACGTTTGTTTGCACGGTCACAAATGCAGGAAGAAGAAGAACGAGATCGCATGATTGAAGCATTCACGAAGTCAGTGAGCTATATGGCGAAGCGGCGAATTGGAGCACTTATCTCGATTGAACGGGAGACAGGGCTCAGCGAATATATTGAAACAGGCATTCCAATGAACTCAAACGTCACATCGGAATTACTCATCAATATTTTCATTCCGAATACACCGTTGCATGACGGTGCCGTCATCTTACAGAAGAACCGCATTGCAGCAGCAGGCTGTTATTTGCCACTCTCGGAAAATCCTTTCATATCGAAGGAACTCGGAACACGGCACCGAGCAGCTCTCGGCATTAGTGAAGTGACCGATGCGATTACAATTGTTGTATCTGAAGAGACAGGTGCTGTCAGCATCACAGCAAACGGTGACATTAATCGGAACCTGTCGATGGACGATTTTGAGAAGCAGTTGCGGCAAGTATGGTTTGGTTCGGAAAATGAAACTTCGTCGACACGATTCTGGAAATGGGGGAAACGTAAAGATGGATAAGTTAATGGATCGCCCATGGTTCCTCCGCTTCACGGCATTAGCGCTCGCTATCATCCTTTTCTTTTCCGTCAGAGCGGAGGGGAATAATACGAGCAGTTCCACAATCGGTGATACGCTTGATATCATTCGGGACGTACCGGTGGAAGTTTATTATGATAATGAAAACCTCGTTGTAACCGGAGTTCCAAAAACGGTTAATATGACGATCGATGGACCTTCCAACATCGTACAGACGACGAAGTTATTAAAGGATTTCATACTGAAGGTCGATCTTAGGAGCTTACCGATGGGAAGGCATACAGTAAGGATTCAAGCCGAGAACCTATCGGATAAGCTAGACGTAAGGTTGGACCCTGCAACAGTGGATGTTGTCATTGAAGAGAAGATTTCACGAGCATTCCCTGTCGAACCTGAATTTAATGAGCGATTGCTAAAAGATGGGTTCCATGCGGTGAAAAAGGAAGTAGAACCCGCTACCATTCAAGTAACAGGCGCCAAAAGCGTCATCGAATCAATTAGCTTCGTAAAGGTTTCAGCAACTGGAGATAATGGCATCAATAAATCATTTGAACAAAAAGCTCGCGTCCGCGTGCTTGACCGAGATTTGAACAAGCTGAATGTCACGATTGATCCTGAAGAAGTGACTGTTAAAGTGGAAGTTGAAGAAAATAATAAAGAGGTGCCGATCGTCCTCCGTCAAAGAGGCGTACCGGGTGAAAACGTTGCGATTAACTCGATCTTTTCCGATACAAAGACGGTGCGACTCTATGGACCGAAGAAGACGCTAGATGCCATTAATGAAATCCGGGTGGATGTAGATGTTTCAAATGTGGAACAATCGGAAACCGTTGAACTGACTCTTCCAAAGCCGAGAGGGGTTTCCAAGCTTTCGGAGGACAAAGTCAAGGTGAATATTAGCGTCACAGTAATAAATGGAGAAGATCCTCCTCCTGAAGTATCGATTGGACCGGCGGAGGAAGAGAATGTAAATGTTGATGTCACAAAGGAATTCAAAAACGTCCCTGTCGCTGTGAAAGGTTTGGATGAAAAATATAAAAGTTCCTTTCTGAAACCAGAGGACGGGGTCGTGGATGTGACAATCACTGCAAAAGAGGACGTCATCAATTCACTTGACGTATCGGACTTAGATATTAGTGTCGACGCTTCTAACACAGACGAGGAAGGCGAGCATGCCTACCCGATAACTGTCGTTGCGCCTAACAATATTGCTTGGAAGCTTTCGGAGGATGAAGTGACATTGGAAATAAAGCTTGCATGATGAAGAAGCTGATTATGAGCATTGAAAGGGAGTATATATAATGACAAAGTATTTCGGAACAGATGGCGTCCGTGGGATTGCAAATAAAGAATTAACGCCCGAGCTTGCTTTTCAACTAGGCAGAATTGGCGGATATGTGTTAACAAAAGATGCACAGGAGCCGTCTCAAGTTCTTGTCGGTCGCGATACCCGCATTTCCGGACATTTGCTGGAAAACGCATTGATCGCAGGTCTGTTATCTGTGGGTGTCGAAGTGATGAGGCTCGGAATCATTAGCACGCCGGGGGTTGCGTATTTGACACGCGCGATGAATGCCCAGGCGGGTGTCATGATTTCCGCTTCCCATAATCCCGTAGAAGATAACGGCATCAAGTTTTTTGGAGCAGATGGGTTCAAATTGACGGATGAGCAGGAAGAGGAAATCGAATCCCTTTTGCATGAAGAGACGGATCGTCTGCCACGTCCGGTAGGTGCGGAAGTCGGCACAGTGACGGATTACTTTGAAGGCGGCCATAAATACATTCAATACTTGAAACAGACGGTCGACGAAGAGTTTACAGACCTTCATATCGCTCTCGATTGTGCGCATGGCGCAACTTCTTCATTGGCAACGCATGTCTTTGCCGATTTGGATGCAGACTTGACGACGATGGGTGCTTCACCGAATGGTTTAAATATTAATGACGGCGTCGGATCGACACATCCGGAAGGGCTCAGCCAGCTTGTTGTAGATAAAGGAGCCGATATCGGGCTTGCTTTTGACGGAGACGGCGACCGCCTTATTGCTGTCGATGAATTAGGACGGATCATTAATGGTGATCAAATCATGTTCATCATCGGGCGTCATCTTCAGTCGAAGGGCCGCTTGAAATCAGATACGATCGTTTCCACGATTATGAGCAACCTTGGTTTCTACAAAGCGCTTGAACAGCACGGTATGACGAGTGTCAAAACAGCTGTCGGCGACCGTTATGTCGTAGAGGAAATGAAAAAAGGGAATTATAATCTTGGTGGCGAGCAGTCGGGCCATATTATCTTCCTTGATTACAATACGACGGGAGACGGCCTCTTGACAGCCTTGCAACTCGTCAACATTATGAAAAGGACGGGAAGAAAGCTATCCGATCTCGCAAGCGAGATGACAATTTATCCGCAGGAGCTTGTAAACGTCCGCGTGACAGATAAAAACAAAGTGACCGAAAATGCAAAAGTCGCTGCAGTCATCAAGGAAGTTGAAGAGGAAATGGCGGGCAACGGCAGAGTGCTCGTCCGACCTTCTGGAACGGAGCCCCTTGTGCGCGTAATGGTCGAAGCGCCGGACCACGAGTCGTGTGAACGACATGTCAACCGTATCGCGGAAGTCGTTCGTGAAGAGATGGGAATAACTGAAGAATGATTATTTGAACCGGAAACTCGTAAATTGGAGTTTCCGGTTTTTTATTGGATTTTACTCATAAAAAAATCGCATCCTTGTCGGATGCGATTGAAAAACTTATTTAGAAAACGCGTTGGAATTTGTTACGGATGATGATCGCTGTTGAATTCAAGATGAACAGTGCCACAAGCAGAACGATAATCGTGGCGGCTGCAAGATTCGCATATTCAGCAACTAATGAAGCATCCAACGTCCAGTAGTAGATTTGCATCGGTAATACTGTGAAGCGGTCCATAATGCCTCCTGGGAACGGAATCAGCAATGCAGGAATGCCGATGACGACGAGGGGTGCTGTTTCACCGATTGCTCGAGAAAGGGCAAGAATCGCGCCCGTCAAAATTCCTGGAAGTGCTGCCGGCAAGATGACACGTTGGATCGTTTGCCATTTTGTCGCGCCTAACCCGTAAGCTGCCTCACTTAGGAAGAAAGGAATGGAACGGATTGCTTCCTGACTCGCAACGATAACGATTGGCAAAATCAAAAGAGACATCGCTAAACCACCGGCAAGGACGACGTTTCCAAGGTTCATCGCCCGTACAAATACCGTCATTCCAAGGATTCCGTAAACGATGGAAGGAACCCCCGCCAAATTGGAGATGTTCGTTTGAATGAAATCGAGTACGCGGCCTTTCTTTGCGTACATTTCCAAATAGATCGCCGTACCAACACCTAAAAACATCGTAACAGGGGCAACGACAAGCATCAGCCAAAACGTTCCGAGAATGGCTCCCATAATGCCCGCGCGCTCTGGTTGCGTCGATAATTTACCTGTGAGGAAATTCATATTGATTGACCCAATGCCGTCGGTAAAGACTTTACCGAGTAAGACGGCGAGAAAGAACAGCCCGAAAAAGGCGGCTAACATGAAAATGATTTTCGAAATATTATTTAAGACTAAGCGGAACTTCGTCCGTCGCATATGTTGATTTTCGTCTAGATGCTTCATATTAATATTCCTCCCTGAACTTCTTGGAAACAGCTCTAGCAAGAAGGTTCATAATGAGTGTGAAAACGAATAAAGTCATCGCTACAGCGTAAAGGCTATAATAGACCGTCGATCCTGCAGGTGCATCTCCACCGGTTACTTCGACGATATAAGCGGTCATCGTCTGCATCGACTGTGTAATGTCGAACGTGAAGTTTTTCGTACTACCGCTTGCGATTGTCACGATCATCGTTTCGCCAATCGCACGAGAAATACCGAGCACGAATGAAGCGATGATGCCGGAAAGAGCAGCGGGAATGACAACTTTACGTGTCACTTCAAGCTTCGTCGCACCTAATCCGTATGCCCCTTCACGCATTGCGCTTGGCACAGAGCTCATCGCATCTTCAGAAAGGGAAGCGATCATCGGAATGATCATGACACCCATGACTAAGCCCGGGCTAAGAATATTCGTTGCCTGTAGGCCAGGGATGAACTCGCGTAAAAGAGGCGTCACAAATGTAAAGGCAAAGAATCCGTAGACGATTGTCGGCACGCCAGCAAGCAATTCAAGAATCGGCTTAACCACTTTCCGTACTTTCGGTGATGCATATTCACTCAAGTAAATAGCCGCCATCAATCCGATTGGTGCGGCAACCAATAGTGCAATTACGGAAGAAGTAACAGTTCCCATCACTAGAGGAAGTACCCCGAATTCAGGGTTCTGGCTAAGCGGTCTCAATACGGTGCCCGTAAAGAAGTCGAGGAAAGGCACCCGTTTGAAAAACTCCACCGTTTCGGATAGCAGCGTCCAAATGATGCCAATAGTCGTTAGGACAGAAATAGAGGCGATAAGTGTGAGAAAGATGGGTATTAGCTTTTCAATCTTCCTTCTGGTCGAATTGCCGCGTTGGTTTTGGTCGATCATTGCACGGATATTCAATTTATCCTTCTTTGTCATTCCTTGGTTTATCATGAGAGGAACTCCTTCCAATAAAGGTACAAGAGGATGAGAGCTAGCAGCTCTCATCCCACTTTACTTATTATAGGCCTTCCAAGAAGCTGACGTTTTCTTGTACTTCAGATTCAGGAATTGGCGCAAAGCCTGTTTCACCAGCAAATTTATTAATATTGTTCATGACGTAAATAGCAAAGTCTTTAACTTGTGGCTTTTCTTTCGCATGGTTCACATTTAAGTATGTGAAGACCGGGCGAGTGAAGTCAGCATAAGCTCCATCTTCAGAGATTGTGTCAAGTGCAGGTGCAACTGGACCGTTTCCGAAGTCAACTGAAACTGCTTGAAGTTTGTCTTGGTTATTCACGTAGTAACCGAAACCGAAGAACGCGATACCGTTTTTATCTTCAGACACAAGGTTTACAAGTGTTGAGTACTCTTGTTGCAAGTTAACTGTGCTATCCATATCTTGCTTATCTAGAATTTTTTCATAGAAAAATTCGTATGTTCCGTGGTTTTCATTCGGTCCCATTGCATTGATCTTTTCATCTGGCCATTCTGGATTGATGTCAGACCATTTTTCAACAGTGCTATCTGCAAGGAAAATGCTAATCAATTCTTCAGGCGTCATTTCAGTTGCCCAATCGTTATCTTTATTAATAACGAATGTAAGACCGTCCAAAGCAACTTTCAATTCTTTTACTTCAATTCCAAGGTCTTTTGCTGCTGCTGCTTCTTCATCTTTAATGTTACGGGAAGCATCGTTGAAGTCAGTTCCGTTTTCAACTAGGAATTTTTTGAAACCAGCACTTGTACCAGCACGGCTTACTTCTACGGATACGTTCTCTTGTTCGCTAATCATATATTCTTCAGCAAGGCGGGCCATAAGCGGGTAAACTGTACCAGAACCGTCAATAACGACACTGCCTTCCAAATCTTTAACTTCTGCATCTTCTGCAGGAGCTGTAGTTTCACCTGAGGAACTTGTATTCGTCTTGTCGCCGTCTTTCTCATCGGCATCTGTACCACATGCTGCAAGGACAACTGCAAATGCAGCCATGATCATGAATAAAAGAAACTTATTGAACTTCATTGATAAATCCTCCCCTGATTGTATGTTCTAAAGTCGTGAGTAATTTGCCTCACAACTACATATTAAAGGGTTAATGTTAAGTAAGTATTGTTAAAATGTAAATGTATTGTAAATTGGATGTTTGCGAATAAATAAAAACCCGCTCTTGTAATGAGCGGGTTCATATATCCAAGCTTGGACACTAGCGGTTAAGCAGGAGTCCTCCGTATTTAATTAACCAAATCGACCGTTAATGTAGTCGTCTGTCAACTCATTTGAAGGGGTGTTGAAGATTGTATTCGTAAGATCTTCCTCAACGACTTCACCGTTCAAGAAAAATGCTGTGCGATCGGAAATACGAGCAGCTTGCTGCATATTATGTGTGACGATTGCGATTGTCACATCGTTCTTAATGGCGTGAATCAATTCTTCGATCTTATGTGTCGAAACCGGATCCAGTGCGGAAGTAGGTTCGTCCATCAAGATCACTTCTGGATCGATGGCGAGACATCTTGCAATACATAACCGCTGTTGCTGTCCGCCTGAAAGGCCGTATGCACTTTTATGGAGACGATCTTTCACTTCATCCCATAATGCAGCTTTTTTCAAGCTTTCTTCAACAATCATGTCAAGCGTCGCTTTGTTGCGGATGCCATGTACGCGTGGGCCGAATGCGATGTTTTCGTAAATTGATTTCGGGAATGGGTTCGGTTTTTGGAACACCATGCCGACTTTGGAACGAAGAATTTCTACCGGCATCGCTTTGCCTAAAATATCGTTCCCTTTAAACGTGACGTTACCGGAAATGTTAACATCGGCTGCAGTTTCCACCATCCGGTTCAATGTTTTGAGGAATGTTGATTTCCCACAGCCGGAAGGACCGATGATGGCAGTCACTTCACGCTCATTGATGGACAGGTCGACATTTTTCAAAGCGTGTGAAGTGCCATACCAAAGATTCAAGCCAGTTGCTTCGTATATCGGCTTTTGCCAATTTTCATTTCGCACGAGCGAAAGAGATTTATCTTTTATACGTTCATGTAGTAATGTCATTAGTAAATCCTCCTATTTGGAATGAGGCGTACTCATAGTGTACGAAAGGATTATTGAGGCAGTATGAACGTAATGTAAATATTTTGTAAAGGTTCGTGCTGTACAGTTAAGACGTTTTACATATTCCCTGCTTCTCGTAATGATAAACCGGTTTACGATTCTTTCTACTAAAAAAGGCCATCCGATTCGGATAGCCCTTTCATTCATTCAAAAATATAATGCAATGCCTTCACGGCTTGGTCTACAGTCTCAACCGTCGCATGCGCTTTGCGGGAAAGCTCCTTCAACGGGTGGTGATGCTGTTCGGATCGGATGAGGATAAGCGGCTTGCCGTATGCAACCGCTGCACTTGCATCCATCGCCGTATTCCATTGCTTGTATTGCTCACCGAAGAGGGCGATGACAAGATCGGCTTTCTTCATTAATAGTTCTGTCCGCAAATTATTGAAGCTGGAAGCAGCGGCATCCTTGAAGATCGCATTTGGCTGCTTGCCTAAAATTTCTTCGCCGATATTATCCGATCGGTCGTGATCCTCCATCGGCCCGACGAAATCGATCGGCAAATTCAAAGTGGCTACTTTCTGTTTCACCTCTTCCCGCCAAGACGTATGAATTTCACCTGCAAGATAAACGGTCAGTCTCATAGTAAAATCCCTCCCTGAAATGATGGTTCCATTATAGCATTCCCCCGAATTAGATTGCCCAACGTTGCACGAAAGTTTAGAATTAAGGTAAGTAAAGGGGGAGTCTGAATGAAAAAGATATGGCATAATGGGAAGCTCTATACAATGGAAAGAGAAGGGGAAACCGTTGAGGCGCTGCTAACGGAAAACGGCAAAATCATAGCGACAGGCTCATATGAAGACTTAAAAAATGAAGCAGATAGTGAAATTAACCTGAAAGGAGCTGTACTCTATCCAGGATTCATCGACAATCATATGCATATGATCGGGCACGGTACGAAATTGCTTAGCCTTGACTTCTCAAAAGCGAAGTCCTCGGATGAAATGATGGATATGATTTTGAACGCCCATCCTGATTTGAAGGAGGACGAGTGGTTCATCGGTGAAGGATGGAATGAAAACAATTTTCCGGATAAAAAAATCTTTACGCGTCATGACCTCGACCACGTGACAGACTCGCCGATGTTTCTGAAGCGAACGTGCAGACATGCAGCGATCGTCAATTCGAAGGCGCTTGAACTTGCGGGCATTACGAAAGATACGCCAGATCCGGACGATGGTGTCATCGAGCGAGATGAAAATGGAGAACCGACAGGGGTATTGAAGGAAGGCCCGATGGATCGTCTGATGCAACTTATTCCGGAACCGACGGAGGAGATGTTGACGAAAGCACTCGAGAAATCGGTCGACGATTTATTGTCAAAAGGATTAACGGGCGCGGTGACGGATGATCTCGGCTATTACGGAGATTACCGCAATCCATTGCAGGCGTTCAGAAATGTCATCGGTGAAAGAAAGAAATTCCGTGCGCATCTGTTGCGCCGCTCGACGGTGTTCACACAGTTAATGGAGGACAATGCAGAATATGATGAACCGTGGATCGAACCTGGGGAAATGAAATTCTTCGTCGACGGAGCGCTTGGCGGAAGCACCGCTTTGTTGAGCAAGCCGTATGCAGATAATCCATCCACTTCGGGTAACGCAGTTTTGACAGATGAAGAGATTGAGAGGAATGTAGCGACTGCCCGAAAATACGGGCAAGCTGTCGCGATGCATATGATCGGAGACGGTGCAGTTGAAAAAGGATTGGACGCGATTGAGCGCCACCCTGCTCCAGAAGGGAAGCGCGACCGCCTCATCCACGTGAATGTGCTGCGGGACGACTTGGTGGAACGGATGAAGAAGCTTCCGGTCGTCTTGGACATCCAGCCCGTTTTCGTATCGTCCGATTTTCCGTGGGTGATGGACCGTTTAGGGGAAGAGCGCTTGGACTGGGCGTATGCATGGAAGCGGCTCATTGACGAAGGATTCATTTGCGGCGCAGGCTCGGATGCGCCGATCGAAGAAGTTGATCCGTTGCTCGGCATTTACGCTGCAGTGACGAGGAGAAAACCGGAGGAGACACATGAAGGGTACTTGCCGAAAGAAAAGCTGAGCGTGTTCGAGGCAGTCGGTTTATTCACATCCGGAGCTGCAGCGACGATTGGGAAGGCGGATTCGCGCGGGAAGCTTGGTGTCGGATATGACGCGGACTTTACTGTTTTGGATAAGGATCTGTTTGAAGTGAGTGAAAGTGAGATCCTTGATGCTACTGTTGTTATGACGGTAGTTGCAGGAGAAGTCATGTATCAAATTCAAGGTTGATAAGGGACATTTCTTCTAATGAAGGGGGATAGGGGATGCGGAGACTTTTACCGGGAGTTGTATGTTTGGCAGTCGTACTTGTCGGTTGTTCGAATCAGTCAAACGGAGAAATGACTGAAGAAATTGAGGAACTGAAAAAGCAAATTGAGCAGATTTCATTGGAAAATGAATCCCTAGTAAAGACGATAGAGGAACAAAAGGCAGCGCTCGAATTGGTTGTAACGGAAACATCGGATGAAACACCGATTTATTCGAACGATGATTATGCTATGATCCTAGCAAAAGAAATTGAACAGTATCCACAAACGCTATATAAGAAGACCACTTTGGACATTGACGGGGATGGCGAAGAAGAAGAAATCGAATTGCATGTGAATGCAGGAAAAACGGAGAATGGCCTTTTTGCATGGGACGATGGACAGACCTGGCTGTTGGTCGTAAAAGACGGTGAGGAAACCTTTCCGCTTTTTGATGATTTTGTTCAGTTAGGTTCAATAGATTTCAGTACTGCAAGGTTTGATCGAAAGCCGGGTATCGTGATGATGATGCGGTCGCATTCTGACAGAATAGTACAGAGATTCACATACGATAAAGATGAGAATGGATATGAGAAAGTAACTTTTTATAAGAAAGAGAATACAGCCAATAACGATAATCAGCCTGCCTCTTATGCCTTTTTCAAGGATGCATTCAACTTATTGAAAACGGCTTTTACAACTAAAACGGTACCGGTTCTAGAAGCCGGTGAGGAGACTCTTCAGGACTCTCAGGAGAGAATGGAGCTCATTTATCCAATCTTAGATGATGTTTATAATGCATGGCGATTGTTAGAAATGGTTGCAGAACTGAATCGAGAGCTGGATGTCTCTTTAGATGGCGCGATTGACTTGCTTCACCAAATGGTTAATCAGCCGCCAACCGACGAGCAAATGAAACAGTTACAATCAATACACGATGTGTTCAAAAGTGGAACAGGTGACTTGATCATTGAAGAGGAAAATCAAATTCATCCAGATCTCAAGGAGAAGCTTCGAAGTATCAACTTTCATTAATAAATATCCAAATTACAACAGTGGGAAACATGCTTCCCACTGTTTGTTTTGGTAAAGGAGCAAAGGGGAGAAATGTATGAACTATATATCTGATATGAGAAAGCTGATTGGTAATGAAACTCTATTTACAGTTGGCTGTGGGGTGATTATTGAAAAAGAAGGATGTATTTTACTCCAACACCGTACGGATGAAGATAATTGGTGTATTCCTGGCGGCGTAATGGAGATTGGAGAATCTTTCGAGCAAACAGCCATGAGAGAGGTTTTTGAGGAGACGGGATTAGAAATCGATGACCTTAAGCTATTTGGTATTTATTCTGGCGAGAGTTGTTTTGTTCAATATCCTAATGGAGATAAAGCGTACAGTGTACAAATCATTTTTACGACAAATACATTTGGTGGTGTATTAGAACAGCAAGGCATTGAAAGTAGGGAGCATCGATTTTTCAGGAGAGAAGCTTTGCCTGAAAACTTGAATCCACGCCAAAAACAATTTATCGTCCATTGGGCGGAAAGAAGAGTGTTGCCTGTAATCAGCTAATGCCACAAATTCTATATAGGAGAATGATTATGATACAGTCACTTATATTCGATATGGACGGAACACTTTTTCAGACAGATAGAATCTTGGAATTAGCGCTCGATGATACGTTTGAACATTTACGGTCAAAGGATAAATGGAGTAGCGCCACACCTATTGAGAAATACCGTGAAATTATGGGTGTTCCGTTACCGCAAGTGTGGGAAACATTAATGCCTGATCATTCAACAGAAGAAAGGGACCTGACAGATAAGTATTTTCTTGAAAGGTTACTTGAAAATATCAGAAACGGGAATGGCGCATTATATCCCAATGTAAAGGAAGTCTTCACGTATATAAAAGAGAAGAATTGCTCGATCTACATAGCAAGCAATGGGCTCATTGATTACCTCGAAGCAATTGTGAGTCATTATCGCATGGACCAATGGGTAACGGAAACTTTTAGTATCGAGCAAATTTATTCATTAAACAAATCACACTTAGTCCGGGGCATTGTACAAAAATATGGCATTACGAATGGAGCGGTAGTTGGTGATCGACTATCGGATATAAACGCAGCGAAAGAGAACGGGTTACTTGCAATTGGATGCAACTTTGACTTCGCGCGAGATGAAGAACTTGCTCAGGCGGATGTCGTGATTGACGACTTACTAGAGTTGAAAAAGATCATAGGTGAGGAAAGTTAGGAGTGTAAACGAAATGATAGATTTAAGTCACAAACCGCTTATCGAAGGGGAGAAAGTTATCCTCAGACCTTTCCAGGATGGAGACTTTCCTTTTATAGAGGAATGCTTACAAGACCCTGAAGTATTAAAACTGACAGGCAGTAGTTCGGATTTTGATTGGAAATACATGCTCCATTGGTACAATACAAGGAATGAACAAACAGATCGCCTGGATCTTGCGATAGTTGACTCTTCTCTAGGCATCCTCGTGGGCGAGGCAGTGGTGAATTTATACGATGAAAAAACTCATAACATGAATTTCAGAATACTTATCGGGCCGAGGGGAAGGAATCGGGGATTAGGAACGGAAGCCACTCAACTAACTATCGATTATCTATTTACTACCACGACACTTAACGTGATAACGTTAAGTGTGTTTGACTTCAATCCGAGGGCGAAGCACGTTTATGAAAAGATAGGCTTTGTAGTAGAGAGTGTGGACGAAAAGGACTTTGAGTTTGAAGGGGAATGGATTGATTCGATTAATATGAAATTGACGAGAGAAGATTGGTTGAATAGAGGAAGTGTTTAATCGCTTTGTGTCCTGATAACTTGTTGAATGAAATTGAGGATTGACCGGTTATCAGGCGGTTGCAGAACTATATAGACTTCTGTCAAATGAATTACAGTAACCCATTATAAATGTGATGATGAAAAAGAAACAGAGCATGCCGATTTGGCGGTTGCTCTGCTTAGCTTATCAATATACATAATGGAATAACTCATAAGGTATTACTCCGCAATCCCGGTAATGATTCCTTCAATCTCTTCAATCGGCAAAGGACCGAACTCTCGGCTATCGTAACCCCGCCACCATTGATCAACGAGAATGAACACTGCATTTTCCTTTACAGTAACGGACGCCATGTTCATGTTGAAATATTCTCTCGTTGACTTCTCATTTCCAATCGCGCTGCGTGGCGTCTTAATGAAATACTCCTCCTCGTCCAAGCCGTGCATCGTCGCTTTCCCATAAAACGTATCAAGCTTCTTCCCGTCTATATAAACTTGGCCTCCGTTAATTTCGACCGTTTCACCGGGCAATCCGATGACTCTCCCAATATACATTTCAGGAACTGCGGGATTTTTGGTAATAAGCGAAGGTGGTGTATGATAGTAAACCGGTTGGCCCCGCTGTAGCTCATCGAAATCAGTTGAAACGACAAGTTGCCCGTGCTCATGTGTTTCGAAATCATGATTTCCTCTATCCATCGAATCGGATCCCCATTCAATCAAAAATGTATGTTCCGTCTGCGGTGCGGTTCCTAATCGTTCAGGTGTTACTTCATCTGTGATCACTTCCGCAAAATCCAAATATAAACTAGTTGAATACTCAATACCGTCTTCACCAATATATTTTCTTGGTGCAACTTTGGTTAGGGTATAAGTAAATTCTGTCTCACCTTTTACTTCAATTGTATAAGCATCCTCGTTCTTTGTTACACTGTAATCTTTATATTTTCCAGGAATTAGTTTCGTATCAGTGATTGTAATATACTTTTTGAATTTTTCTTCAGAAAAAGTATCACCGGATGTAGAATACGGAGTTATATCTTCTATAAACAGCGTTTCGTTGTGGAAATAAATAGTGAATTGTGTATTGCTAGTAGTGCTTGTTTGCTGTACGTAAAATCCATCCAAGTCAGATGTAACGTCATAGTTACTTTGCATATCTTTGCCGTTAAGTAGAAAGAAGGCAGCAGAAATGATAGAAAGTAAAAGGATAAATGAAACTATAGTTGGTATCCAGGTTTGATTCCTACCCTTTTTTCTATAGCTATTCTCTTGAAAAATCTTATAATGAGCCCTTTCTTTTTGTGCGTGTGAAGGTTTAAACTTCTGAATAAGATTCTCCAATTCCTTCGTTATGCGATCATCGGATAAGTGTTTCACTTGTAACCCCTCCTTTTTCTAATTCCTGTTTGAAAGCAGTAAGCGCCCTCGACAAGCTCATCTTCACTTTTCCTTCTGACCAATTAAGAATGACTGACGATTCTTTTGTCGAGAACCCTTGGATCTTTCTCAAGATGATTACGTTTTGGTAACTTGGCTTCAGTTGGCGGAGCGCTTCGTAAAACTGTTTTTGTTGTAAATTTAGGAGCACAATGTCTTCTGAGGATTGTTCGTGCTTGGAACTATGTGTATGGAGATCAAGGAAATACGTAATTGGATTCTTCTTTCTGAAATAACTCATCGTCGTCGTGTAGGCGATACGGAAAATCCATGTCTTGACGAGGGAATCACCCTTGAATTGATGTTCACTCTTAATAACCTTGATAAACGTCTCTTGGGACAAGTCTTCAGCTACTTGGGGATCTTTCGCGAGCATAAGGATGTAACTGTAGACGGCATCATAATAGTCATCGAACCATACTTCACTGGACATATCGTCACCTCGCTTGTTACTTACTTAGACGCTATCTAGGAGAATCGGTAACGGCTTTATAGTAAGATTAAGGAAAATCATTAAATAGATAGAGAGGCAAGAGGGATGAGGGGAATTATGTTTCAAATAAGAATTATATACGGCAAGCAGTTGGCAGATCTCTTAGTGGATATCGTCGACCCGACGTGGGTGTGGTCCATCGATCCGGTCGAATCGTATAAAGTAGAGAACGACACCTTGGCAGATCCGCTTTTTTCGGAAGCAGTTATGGATGGTCCTGGGTTTTTGGAATTTATAGATACACACGTCCATTATCTCATATTTGCAGACTTGAAGGCTTTCCCGGTACGGAAAAATATCGTCCAAGTGAAAAACTATGAAGACTTTATGCGCAGTGATTGCCAGCTGGCATTTCTATTAATCGATTCTGTGTACACGCACATTCTAGCTAAAGATGAAGAGGTGATCCGCAAACTTGGTGAACGTGCTCGGTCGAAAGGCTTCACGGGAATCGAGTCCCTGACGGATGAAAGGGTGAGCGGAATGCTTCTGACGGTTTGGGGATAGGGGGCAGCTGTTCATTCAGAAGCCTGGAACGATCACGACAAAAACGGCTGCCTATCCTACCCAGGCAGCCGTTATATTTATTCATTCGCCAAGCAACGGAACTCTCCATTGTTCTTCAACAGGATAATAACTTGTCATTGAAACAAGATACAACGTGAGCTCCTCTGGAACTTCTTCCAAACTATCCAACCGCAAGTCTAATGTTGCGATATGTCGGCCGTTTTTGTCTTTTTCATCCAAGATGGAGCTGCCGAAATTGGCAAGGTAGCTGTTTCCTTCGCCGTCGACAGCAATCCAGTTTCCTAAGTCGGCGTCTAGAGAATCTGTACCGCCTTCCATTTTGATGACGACGGAACGTTCTTTTCCGAAAAGTGGTTTTTTCACACTTTTAATCGTTAAGTGAGTCCCTTTATAGTCAAATGAAACGGGATGCTTTTTTATGTCTTTCGGTTTTATTGTTAGGGAAAGGTCTGTAGGCTCCTTTTTATAGACACCATTCAATACAAAAGTTAGTTGCTCTTCATTTTTTGGAACGAATGAATGGATCCACGCGGTGCCCCCCGACATATTCAGATCGTCGCCTGAACCTTGCAGCATGCCTGCAGTATCTGAATTGGTATCTCGCGCTGTTGAATAAATCACTTTCCCTTCAGCATTTTCAATATGGTATTCAATTGCGGAGTTGTTACCGAATACAAGATTATCCAGGCTGCTTTTTCCGAACTTCTCCTCGAACTCGCGTATTGCCTCTTCAGTCTTTTCCCGTTCTTCTTTTGTGAATGCCGTCTCGAAATACAATTCCATGGAAGAAGGAGCCATTTGTAGCTTCTTCAAATCAATTTCTACACCGTGATGGACAGCTGTTGCATCTTTCAAATCTGCCATTTTTGTCAGCTTACGGTTTTCATGCAAATCGACAGGGACCTGTAACTTCCAGTTGCCTTTCACTCCATTCAGTTCGACAAGGTTGAATTGGATCGTCAGTTCTTCTACATTGTCCTGATCGCGAAGCGAGAACTCGATGTACCCATAGTCGCTTCCATGTTGCCAACTTGTTCCCAATCGATCCAGTACATTGCCATTTTGATCAATGGCCGTGATGGTATTATTGGAATCCGCTATGTCTAAATACGTATCTTGCGGTTTTCCGTTTTTATTCAACACTTTATAGGAAAGAGTGACCCTTGAGGAATCGGCGATGACATCTTCCACGAAGAACGTCAGTCCCTGATCTTCGACTTGTAAATCTACCCTTTGTATTAACCCAGCCTCCGCAGCTAAATTCAACCCTTCATCGACTTGGTCGGTTGAAAATAGACCGCCAATAAATTGTGCGAAACTTGGGTTGACGGTTGCCCCAATGCCGACCGCCAAAACGATGCCGGCAGCGGCAATTCCAACCCGTTTCCAAGCAGCCTTGCGTCTATAGTTGCGAGCCTTCCCATATGGCTCTAACTGATCTAAGACAAGATCAGTGAAATTCTCAGGCAATGTAGGTGTCTGCAACGTTTCTTCAATGAAATGCTGTTCCTCTTGAAATGCATTCACAACTCTTCCACAGGAAGTGCATGACTGTACATGCGCTTCAATTTCAGCCATCTCCTGTTTAGGTAGCATCTGATCTACAAATTGCGATAGTTTATCCGCCGTTGGACAGTTCATGAAAATAGCCTCCTTCACGTTTCACGGTTTCTCTCATCTTTTTCTTAGCCCGATGCAGTTTGTTGCGGACTGTCGACAGGGGAACGCCTACAATTTCGCCAATTTCCTCGTAACTGATTTCATTGACAAAACGGAGAAGTATGATGAGCCGTTCGTCTTCAGGCAACGTGGCAATCAACCGTTCCAATTGCCGACTCTTTTCTTTCTTTAAGAAAACCACTTCCGGATGTTCACGATTGACCACTTTCGTCTCGTCTATTTCTACTTGGATTGTCGTATTGCTTTTTTTGCGGAACTCATCCATGCAATGATTTATGGCTACTCGGTAGAGCCAGCCGGAAAATGAGCCGCTTGCGTCATACTTTTCGAGATTGCGGTACACTTTGATGAATGCATCTTGGACGAGATCTTGCGCATCTTGCGGGTTTTTCGTCATTCGCAAAATGGTCGCAAATAATTGGTTTTTGTATTTATTAATGATGTGTGCATAGGCTTGTTTGTCGCCCGCTAACACTTGCTGTATCCAAAGCTGCTCTTGTTCCATAGTAACCTCCTTACTGAAACGGACATGCGCATGTCTTTTTGTGTTTCATTCAGTATAACGGGTTTACTCACAGGAAAATTTCATTTTTAAGAAGTTTTGTTGTGGATTGTTTACGTAATGAGTGTAAATCGGGACGAGTCGGTGATAACTCCTTGAGCCAGAGTGAAATAGACGTAACATGCACGGCCGATTCGCTCGCTATCACTCGTCCTGCTATAATGGAGTCATAAACATAGTCAGGAATCTGATGTTTCTCAAGAAGGGAGGGCCTTACCGTGGCATTCGAGAAGGAAGTGGAACAGAGGAAGCCGGTGGAAGTAGTTGAACATTTGCATTCCCCGGTTGTTGAGGCGTTGTCTCTCATGGCGGCTGTAATGGATGGGAAGAAAAATGAATATACTGAAGTCGACGGGATGAACGTTATGGATGAGTTATCGGACGGAGCGAAGGACTTCATTGCCACGTGGCCAAGAACCCTCGGCTTAGGATTTTCTCCATTGCTCAATTTTTTGTTGCCATCTCCTTATTTTCATGACGCTCGGGAATTTGTGGATGCGATCGACCGATTAAGCGATGCGGCGTATGTATACGATTTCTTCTCCGAATATATTCCGTTGCCGCAAGTCGAAGCGTTGTTGGAATCTCCAACCTCTTTAATGACATATGAGGATACGATTCTTTGGGATACGGATGAAAAAAAGGAGACCGTCATCGAATTCTTTACGAATTTGGGAGAGTACCGACGCGGATTTTCGTCCCTTCTACTTGAAATCGATTCGTCGAACTTCTTTCAACGAGCGTTGAATGAAAAAAAGAAGATGGTGGAAAAGGCGATGCAGGAAGTGCAGTCCATTTCCATGGAGCCCCTTGCACTTGCTCAATACGTCATGGGCAAGTCGTTCAGACGTACAAGCCAATATAAAATGTTCTATTTCATACCGTCTATTTATAGTTCGATTGCACGGATCCGACTTTTCAATCGTGAAGTTTGCATCGTCATCTACGGGTGTACTGTACCGTTGTCAGATGTGATGGACAAAAGCAAAGAGCTGGAATCACAGCTGAAAGTGTTGGCTGATGGGAATCGTTTGCGGATGTTGCGCCTATTATCGGGCCAGCGGGAATACGGGGCTAAAATTGCCGAGTACTTAGGCATTACGACTGCCACGGTTTCCCATCATCTTGAGCTATTGAAAAAAGCGGGCTTGGTGCAAGAAGAAAAAGTCGGTACGATTAAATATTTCACATGTGATAAAGAGAAGGTTGACCAGCTGTTGACTGGCGTAAGGACATTTTTAGGGACATAACATATAGCGTTGTAAGAAGAACGTGGCCATAGAGGCCGCGTTTTTTTGTTTTCATAGATTGACAAATAGACATAATATAATACAATCATCTAATAAGATGGTTATCTAATATCGGGAGGGAATTGTATGGGGGAAACTGTCATCACGGTATCCAATGTAAGACGGGTATATAAGACTGAAACGGGTTTTTTGAAGAAGACAAAGAAGGAAGTCGAGGCGTTAAAGGGTATTTCATTTTCAATCAACAAAGGAGAAATCTTCGGTTTGCTCGGTCCGAATGGGGCGGGGAAAACGACGATGATTAAGCTGTTGACGACAATGCTTATCCCTGATTCGGGAACGATCTCCATATTGGGGATGGACCCTGTATCGCAACATATGAAAGTACGTCCTCATATCAATTTCATCTTAGGCGGGGAGCGAAATCTGTATTGGCGTTTATCCGCCTATGATAATCTTGCTTACTTTGCAGATTTATATAAAGTTCCGCGGCATGAACAAAAGAACCGCATTTTGGAATTGCTTGAGCTCGTTGGGCTTGAAGATGTAGCTCAACAACGTGTTGAGACCTTCTCTAAAGGGATGAAACAACGTCTCCAAATCGCAAGAGGACTCATTAATCGCCCTCAAATTCTTTTCCTTGATGAACCTTCCATTGGGCTGGATCCTGTCAGTGCGAGGGGCCTTCGTGATATTTTATTGAAATTAAATGAACAAGGAACGACGATTTTGCTGACGACCCACTATATGTATGAGGCGGATGAGCTGTGCGACCGGATTGCATTTATTGACAAAGGGGAACTGATCACGGTGGATACGCCGGAGAATATGAAACGGCAAACAGCCGGGGTGTCAATCATCGAATGCAAGCTGACTGGCGTGGATGCTAGTATAATTGATGAATTTTCGCGTCTGCCGCATGTCCGTCATGTAAAGCATGAACAGAATGACATCATGACGACTGTCCGTCTGCAAACCGAGATGCCGCAAGCCGTCATTCCCGAGATCTATCGTCTGGTGGATGAGACAAAGATTTCGGATCTAGCGATCATGCAGCCGACTCTTGAGGACGTCTACGTGCAACTTGTTGGGGGGTATGCGCAATGATGCGTGCTTTGCTTCATTCGGTCAAAGTGCAGATGGGCTTGTCAATTGCTCGCCCTATGTTCAAATTCATTATTATCGTGAATCCATTGTTTTTATCTACGTTGGCGTTTTTCATTTACGGAAGTTCTTCTCCTGAACGAATATTTCATTATGTCGTGCTTGGATCAGGCTTCATGGCGCTTTGGTCTTCCATCGTTTATTCGTCGGCAAGCGACGTGCAACGTGAGCGTTTTTACGGGACGTTAGAGCTTTTGTTTGTAGCACCTGTCCCGTTCGCTGCCATCCTGATCGGGAAGATTATCGGCAATATGGTTTGGGGTTTGATTTCCATGGTGATTGCATTTCTCTCTCTCGTGCTATTGTTCCGGATTGAGGTGCCAGCCGTGCAACCTTTGTTGTTTTTCGGTTCGTTCGTATTCGTACTGCTCGCCATTTCGGTCTTTTCCTTTTTCCTATCGCTTGCGTTTACGCTCTCTCGCCAGACGAATGCATTAATGAACTTCATCGAATACCCAATCTATCTCATTTGCGGATTTCTATTCCCAATCGCGATCCTGCCTGACTGGGTGAAGCCGATTTCCTATCTGTTGCCGCCAACTTGGGCGATTGAGTTGCTGCGAAAGGCGACAGATGAGAACGCAACGTTTTCTGTAGTGGCAATGCCTTTATTCGCATTGACTGCGCTTGTGTTGATTTACATTGCAATTGGTTATGTCTGCTACCGAGCTGTTGAAAACAAAGCCCGCATTAACGGGAAATTGGGGGTGTATTGAGATGGAGGCGGTACAACGATTTTTCCGGCATAGTGTCTTATCTTATAAGGCATTGTTCGGCTGGCTCGATCCGAAAGTGTATTTGTTCGTAATGGTATTGAATCCGTTAAGTCAGCTACTCTTTTTCGCAGTTCTCGTGAATTATGTGTATGGAGGGGAAGGACTCGCCGGTTATATCGCGGCGAATGCGTTGCTGCTTTGTGTGATGAATGCAGTTTTCGGCATGATGTCCGTCATTACATCGGATCGGGGAATGGGGACGCTCCAGCTCGTCATGAGCACTCCTTCAAGCAAAGCGCCGCTTTTCATCTCCAGATCACTCGCCCATGTGCTAAACGGCGTGTTCACTGCTGCACTTGGGCTCGTATTCGGCATACTGTTATTTGGGCTATCCATTTCATTCGACGCTCTTCTGTCTTTATTCGTCATTTGGCTCGTCTCTATCTTTTCCGCCTGCGGACTAGGGTTAATTATCGCGACGTTTTGTTTGTGGTCGCCTTCGATGCATTTATGGTCCAACTTGCTTGCGAGCCTGTTGCTTTTGTTAAGCGGCGCAAATTATCCTCTTTCCGTCATGCCGGGATGGTTGGAACAACTTGCGTCTTTTATTCCATTAACGCGAGGGGTTCGATTAACAAAGGACATCGTTAACAATGGTGATTACTCACAAATGACGACATTGTTGGGTCAGGAGTTCTTGTTAGGGTGCGTGTTTTTCGCAATCAGTCTGTTATTGATCGTCTACGCGGAATACTTGGCGCGTGTCAAAGGGACGATGGATTTGGAATAGGATTGTTAGAGTCCTTGATGGGATATCCCACTAAGGGCTTTTTTTATGGGTGGGAAGTATTTGCAATGTGGTAAACTGAAGGAAATTAACTTGAGAGGAAGCGAAACAATGGACGGACGTAATCGAAGTGATGTGAAGCCAGGAATGAAAGTTGCTGTTATTTTGAAAAAGGATCAGCGGACAGGCGTAAAGACGGAAGGGATTGTCAAGGATTTATTGACGAATTCAAGCTTTCATCCGCATGGGATAAAAGTGCGGCTAGAAGACGGACAAGTTGGTCGGGTAAGCGATATTTTAGAGTGAACTGCCGATAGTCAGGGGGATGGTGTTGATCATATGACGTTCATATTAGAAGCCGTTCAAGTCAGTAAGGAGATTGCTGGGCGGTTAATCCTTCAAGATATTTCTTTATCATGTTCCAACAACACCAAGCTATTAATCCGCGGCAAGAACGGGTCAGGGAAAAGCACATTGCTTAAAATGCTGGCCGGCATTACTGAACCGACGAGCGGACAAATAGTAAGAAGCGCACAAAAAATTGGCTATGTGCCAGAGCATTTTCCGGAGAGTCTACGATTTACGCTGAAAGAGTATTTATTGCTCGTTTCATCTTTTCAAGGCGGCTCAAAAGCATCTATTGAAAATGAAATATCGAAGTACATCGAGCTATTCGGTTTGGAGGCGTTTCTCGATACGTCCCTTAAAGCATGTTCAAAAGGAACAAAGCAAAAAGTAGGGATCATCCAGGCGCTTTTAATGAAACCTGATCTCCTTTTATTGGATGAACCGCTTACAGGGTTAGATGCAGAATCCCAGCAGGTTCTCATCGAATTGCTAAATGAAGCACAAACCCCAATCATCTTCACTTCCCATGAGGAAGCCCTCATTCGTAATGTGGCGAAGGAGATTTTTCAGATTGAAACTGGAGAAATCACGGTTCAATCGATGAAAGCAGTCCCGAAAAAGAGAATCCGTGTTGCATTTCATAGAAGGGAAGATGTGAAAGATCTCCCGGTCAGTCAACAAGAGTTCGATGGGAATGTCGCAGTTTTCACAGTTGAAGGGAATGCAAGTGACGAGGTGCTGCGGAATCTGTTACAGAAAAACTGCTCCATTTTAGAAGTAAGGGAGTTGACGTAGTGGTTAGGGGGTTTATTCGCTATCAAATCAGTAGTTATATTCGATCGCTGACGTTCATACCACCGCTCACATTATTCGTCGGCTGGATTATTCTGTTTTACACATACCGCGGCGTTCCAATCATGAGCAGCTATGCGATCACTTGCATTTCACTCTATTTAGTCATGACGTGGGTGGCAATGAGCGTTTTTTCATTGGAAGGGGAAAGTGAGAAGGATTTACTCTTTGTTCAACTGCCTAGTAAAAGAGATTATTTATGGGGGAAATGGGTTGTTTGTTTACTCAGTGCATCCATTTTAGCGTTCGTGGCAATTGTGTATCCATTGGTGATCAATAGTTTCAAAGAGACGGCTGGACTCCTTCATATAAGCGTAGCGGTATTTGGTCACCTTTCTTTCGCGGTCTTCGGTATTATCGTAGGTTCGTTCTTTTCCAATACAAAAGTGGAATCAAAGAAATTCACATGGCTATCATCAATGTTGGTCATCGCGATTTCAATTGCCGGAGAAGGCATTGTCGAGAAAGCGGCAATCCTCAAATGGGTACTTCTCCTGTTCCCGCCAGTAGGGCAAACGCTTCTTCACTTTACAGATGAAGCTTTGTATATTGGTAGGAACTTTTGGTTGGATACCGCTTGGGTTGTGTTCTATTCCTTTATTTGTTCTTTCGTCATAACCCAGATGTTTTATCGGAAATGGCGGTAGTAGATATAGGTAGATTATCTCTAAAAGGTGCCCGACAGATTCTTTCTGTTCGGCACCTTTAATTTAGTTACTCCGCCAACATCTTCGTGGGCTTATCGATGAATTTGAAATAAGGAACTGTAATACCAATTATTGAGAAAGCTACGATGATTGCGCCGATCATTATATACAATGGACGAATTCCCCAAAGTTCACTGAGAATCCCGCTCGTAAGTATTCCGAGGGGCATAGCAGTTCGGATAATCGCTAACCGGACGGACATGACACTACCCATCAGTTGATTTGGAATGAGCTGTTGGCAAATCGACAAGTTATGGATACTGAATATGGCCATGACAACTCCAGCGAGGATTTCGAAGAGTATTGCTAAAAGGATGGTTTGCGTCACTCCTAAAGCAATGAATGTACATCCGCCAATCACAAGAGAGCCTAACATCAACTTTCTTCTACTTATTATAGGTAGTTTACCAACAATGAAGGATCCGATAACATAGCCAAGTGGAAAGCCGGCCATAAAAAGACCGTACTCTTGATAATTTCCTTTTAATACATCCGTAATATAAGGTAGATTAATGACCATCGTCACACCAACACCAAATTGAACAAAGGCTAGAAAAAATCCCAACCATACAATTGTTCGCTGTCGAAAGAAATATTGAATCCCTTCCTGAAACTGGGCAATCCATGTTTTGCGAATTACTTTAGCTGTTCTTTTTTCATTTACACATAATAAAGTGAAGCCACTCGCTGTCAGTAAAATGCAGACGATGGTTAATGTAGGACGTACGCCGATCGATTCGATAAAAATCCCGCCTAAAATAGGAGCTGAGAATAGCATGAGTCTGGTCGTACCGTCTAGAAAAGCATTTGCAGAAGGAAGCTGTTCTTGTGCAACGATTGTTGGTGTAATTGCCTGACTTGCTGGAACGTAAAGGGGTGTTATCAATCCAATGACGACCTGTACCACGTAAATATGCCAGACTTCTATCATGCCCAATGAGAGGATTGCAAGAGGCATAAGAAAGATGACAGCCCTTGTCCATTGAGAAAAAACCATGATCCATTTCCTGCTCCACTTGTCGATAAAAGGTCCGCTAACAAGTTGCAAAAGAATAGAAGGTATGAAGTAAAGCAGCCACATGCTTCCTAACGCCATCTTTGATCCGGTTAGCTCATACACTAATACAGAATTGCAAAAAGTTCCGAAAGCTCCACCTAATTCGGAAACTGCGCTGCCTGCCCATAAAGCCACGAAGCCTCTACTTTTCAATAAAGTGTTGCTTTCCATTTTCACTTTCATTGATTGAAATAAAGTTCCAGCTCTTTAGATAAAGAAGCGATGGAATTTCCCTTCAGTGTATATTTAGATGATTTAATGCCAACCAGGGAAGCAGCTCGCAACAATTTTAGATGATGATGGGCAGTCGACTTACCAACATCAAGTTCCTCCGTGATTTCCTTAAGGGTGCAATCCTTTTCAGATAACAATTTCAACATGCGAAGCCGCACCTCATCTCCTAATGCTTTGTACTTTTGAATCAAAAGGAAATCAGGGAGATATCGATCATCAGGGTGGATGCTCGTATTAGCGATCGGGTAGTAGAATACTTTTGTACCCTCAATATCTGAGACAATCGTCCACGGCCTATAGGTCATCTGGGGAATCAATAAAACCCTATAAACACTTGGTTCAGGAATATATTCCGTCCCATTTGTTACCCAAGCAACAAATTCCTCGGCACTCAGTTCTTCCTTCATTGCCTTTTTTTCTGCTATGTCACGTTCAAGCATACCTACTAATTTTTCAGACCGCGGTAGAATGACATTTTGAAACCAAAGAGTCATAACATTTCGAAGATGACTTTTTAATTCCTCCTCGTCCACACCATGGATAAATTCAATATAGGCAGGAAAGAAACTGTTGTCCTTCGTAACTTCTTTTAATTGACGCACTGCGTCCACTTTGCCTTGGGAAGCTTGTCTTCTTATTTCTTGTAGATGATCGCCTACATAGGGAAAGCAGTAATAAGATAATTCTTCAAATGAGAGCTGTTGAATAAAATCTATAAAATCGGCAATATCATCTCCTTCGAATACATGTAAAAGCTGTAATAAACTTTTCCAAGTATTATTTTTCTCTACATATTCAAGTTCAGTTTTTAAAACTACAGGGAAATCATTTGTTATTCTCTCAAATTCGTTCTCTTTCTCCAACGTATCCAGTAGTGGCGTATTGGTAATAGCAGCAATGCCTAGTGCGCATTCCCATAGTAAAGAATACTCAAATTCCACTTGATATGACTCTCTTTTTCTTCCTGTGATTGATAGTGTATTCAAAGTTTCATCAGCTCCTTGTACAGTAGCATAACGAAGACAATGAATTTATTCAATAATTATCGAACTTAAAGTTCAATAATTACTGAATAATTGAGAGCAATCGTTTTCATTTTGCTCTATGTTTTTACTAAGAACTCACGGCTAAAGTAGACAATCCTAAGAGAATAGATATTTTATTAAATTCAAAATAATGTATACTGAACGAAAGAGGGAGTACGAGGAGGGAATGGCTTGAAAACTTTTTGGGGCGTACTATTTGTGCTATTCATTATGGCATTGCTTTTCCCGCTAGCTGCAATCGGGGCACTAACTGCATATTTCACTGGGATGGACTATCTCATTCCATTCATTGCCGCTGCGTATGTAATGATTGGGGCATTTGTTGTCATGATGCGTTTCGAGTTGGACCGATTCAAAAAGTTTTTCATCATCGGCTCGTCCGTGGTAGTCGTTATCACGCTTATCTACGCAGCGCCAGGGATTTACGACAAAACGAGGCCGGTCATCGCGGATGGCCAAGTCGATCTCTATGAATATCAGCCGTTTGCCAAGAAATCAAAGGCTGTTTCTCTCGATAAGCCAGCATCCTACAAAATTGAAGATAATCTACCGATCATCGACGGGGCGACGGCTCTTTATCCAATTTACGCGGCATTCGCGCAAGCCGTTTATCCCGAGAAAGACTACGATCCGTATGGCAGCGAAGTGATGTCCTATCGGACGGGAGAAGCTTATATGAATTTAATTAACGGAAAAGCGGACATTATCTTCGTTTTGGGTCCATCAAAAACACAGCTGAATCAAGCGGAAAGCGCGGGGAAGGAATTAAAACTGACGCCGATCGGGAAAGAGGCATTCGTCTTTTTCGTCAATGCCAAAAACCCGGTGGAGAGCTTAACGGAGGATGAAATTAAAGGGATTTACTCCGGCAAAATTACAAACTGGAAAGACGTCGGTGGGAAGAATGATGAAATTCGAGCATTCCAACGTCCTGAAGGTAGTGGCAGTCAAACAGCTTTGCAGGAGTTCATGGGGCTAACGCCGATCATGAAGCCGCCGACAGAAGATATTGCTTCCCTTATGGGAACGATCATTGGAGAAGTGTCTAACTATAAAAATCATAATAATGCGATTGGCTACACATTCAGATACTATTCGACCCAAATGGTGAAAAACAATAAGATCCGTCTGCTGGCCGTAAATGGTGTTGAGCCGACTGTCGACACGATTCGTTCGGGAGAATACCCGATTACGAATGAATTTTATGCCGTGACGGCAGGAAGCGATAACCCGCACGTCGAAGCGTTCATTGAATGGATTTTGTCGGATGAAGGACAGAAAATTATTGAGAAGACAGGGTATGTGCCTGTCGGAAAATGAATAGGAACGGAGAGTGGGATCATGACTTTTATGAAAGCACTAGGAATTGAGCACCCAATCATCCAAGCCCCAATGGCGGGTGTTACAACACCGGAATTTGTGGCGGCTAGTGCGGATGCAGGGATATTGGGATCCATCGGGGCAGGCTATTTATCCGCAGAAGCAACTCGTGATTTCATTCGTGAAGTGAAAAAGCTTACGGATAAGCCGTTTGCCGTCAATCTATTCGTTCCGGAACAGACCGAAATGGAACAAGAGCAGTTGCGACAAGCCTATTTTGCATTGCAGCCGATCGGCAAAAAGCTCGGCATGCCGTTTTGGAAGGCACCGTTATCTGAGCCGTCATTTGACGGGCAGATTGACGTGATCATTGAAGAGGAAGTTGCCGTGTGCTCCTTCACATTCGGCTTGCCTGACGAAACGGTTATCCAGAAATTAAAGGAGCATAATGTTTACTTGATCGGCACCGCGACGACAGTCGAAGAAGCGGTCTTAGTCGAACAAGCAGGAATGGATGCAGTCGTTGCACAAGGAAAAGAAGCGGGAGGACATCGTGGTTCGTTCCTCGGCGAACAGCTTGTCCCGCTCGAAGAATTACTGCCTTCCATCGTCGAGGCTATTGGGATTCCAGTCATTGCGGCTGGTGGAATCGCTAACGGGGAGCATCTACGCCATCAACTCTCCCGCGGAGCAGCAGCCGTCCAAATCGGAACAGCATTATTAGCTACAGAAGAAAGCGGAGCGCATCCTCTGTATAAGCAAGCGGTCATAGATGCAACTGAAAACAACACCGTGCTAACGAAAGCATTCTCCGGTAAATCGGCACGAGGTATCCGCAATGAATTCATCGAAATGATGGAAGGTTTCCCGATCGCACCTTATCCATACCAAAACGATTTGACGAAAAAGATCCGAAGTGAAGCCGCTGCGCAAAGTCGTCCTGAATTTATGTCGCTTTGGGCGGGAGAACGCGTGCAGGACACGGTCGGCGGAACAGTGAAGGAGATTGTGGAGAAGTTTCTTGGAGATGGAGGGTGAAAGTGAAAAGAATACTACTAGCGGTTTTTTTAAGTGTTCTGTTAGTTGGATGTTCAGTTGGAAATGAAGAGTTGGATTCTAAACCAGCTTTAAACAAAGAATTTATTGATAAACATGCGGAAGCAGGTCTATCAAAAAGTGAAGTAGAAGAAATCTTCGGCATGGATTATTTCTCTGGAGAAGGCGATTTTGAGGCGAATGAAGTATGGGTATACGACAAGGTTAAAGATAACTTTGAGTATGAAAAGAGTACACAAATCGTTCCGTTTGATGCTATCCGAGAAGGAAATGTCGAGTATCAGCTATATATAAATTTTGTTGAGAATGAAGCAATTATGTACCTGCTTATTTACAGGGGAGAAGACGGCGGACTTTGGCAATATCAAGTTAATCCTGATGGCACAAAACAAGAGTATAAAATGTAAAGCGCTAAGCGGTATTAGCAACTTCCTTCTTTTGTTTTCTTCTAAAAAAGAAACGCCATATGTAATACAGCGTCCAAGCAATTGCTGGAATTAGATTTATATAAGGGTTCGCAATTTCTGTAAAAAGGATAAGTAACACTGATGCAGTTATAGATGGAACCATAATATAGATCCATACTCTAACTTCCTTGTTTTTAAAGCTTAGATCAAATCGGTCATCCATTGTAACTCACCCCTAGAACAACAACTATTTCCACTATTATAAACTATACGTCAGTGAAATCAAAAAACTTTTGAGGATAAGTATTGTAAAGAGGCGGTTCTCTCCGCCTCTTTACATATACCAAAGCAATTCATACCCCATCTTCTTCCCTTTCTCGCTCTCCTGCTCAACCACTTTCCAAATCCCGTTTTCTTTCAGAACTCTGTAATAAAAATTGGTCCCGTCGGCTTTCTTGAAAAGAATAAAGGCTTCATCGCCTTTTACAAAGGTAACGGGACTAATCACATTTTTGTAAGGCGGTTGAATCTCCGTGCTAAGAATATTGATGACAATTTCTTCAGCGATATGTGCCAGTGAATTGAAATCATTTTGTTTCTCCGCTTTGTAGCGCAGCTGGTTATAATCGTATCGTTCATAAGGAAGTAAATTTAAGTGGAAAGACTTTTTAATGTCGATGAGTGCTTCCTTATAAAATTGTTGCAACTTTTTTTCCTCGTCATCGCCAACATGCTGAAAATCGAGCAGTTTAACGCCTTTCGCACTGATTCCGAACTGCAATGTCTCCTTGCCGTATGGCGGATTTTCAGCCGTTTCAAATGTCTTTACTTGAACTTCCACTGTGAAGGAAAACCCGCCTTCATCTTCCCGCTGGATCGTCACTATTTTTGCATCGTGCAATCCATACGATTTATCGTAGCCATAATAGGCGATGATTCCTTCCGAAATATACGGTTGAAGTGTCGTTAGCAGCGCGTCTTTGATGGATTGTTGGTCAATATTTCGTTCTTCCGCTTTTGGCAACATAGGGTGGATGAGCATCGAAGTCATGAGGAATAGAAAGAACAACCTAAGCCATTTCAAGTCTAAACCCTCCTTTTCAGGTTTTACTCTTATGTTTTCCTATGTGAATGAAACGATACGTTTCCGAAAAATATAGCCTTGAATGAAGGCAATTGCGCTATAATGGATGAAATTGAAAATACGGATAACGGAGGATCATATGAAGAAATATATGGGTGAAATCGGATTGCTGTTAACGGCCATCATATGGGGAAGTGGGTTTGTCGGAAGTGCTGTAGCATTGGAAACATACACACCTTATCAGATTTTAGCGGGCAGGTTTCTAATTGGCGCTGTTTTATTATGTGCCGTCTTTTATAAAAAATTGAAGCTCATTTCAAAAAGCGCATTGATCAAAGGAGCCATCATCGGTGTGTTCTTATACATAGCGTTCGTGTTGCAAACGGTCGGCCTTCAATATACGACGCCATCCAAAAATGCGTTTCTGACGGCGGTGAATGTGGTCATCGTACCGTTTATCGGGCTGTTAATTTATAGAAGGAAACTGGATTTGTTCGAGGTCGTTGGCGCTTTTCTGGCGATGTTCGGCGTGGCGGTTTTGTCTCTCCAATGGTCAGCTGGCATCAATCTCGGAGATTTCTTATCGTTCTGCTGTGCAATCGGCTTCGCATTCCATATTTTCTATACGGCCCAATTCGTGAAAACGGAAGATCCGATTGTCCTGACAATCGTACAAATGGTGACTGCGACTGTCATCGGCTTCGTCGTTGTGTTGTTGAAAGGGGAGACGGCGTTCAGCATGCAACCGGAAGGGTTAACGTCTTTACTCTATTTAGGCGTTTTCTCAACAACGATTGCGTTTTTATTGCAAACCGTCTCGCAGAAATTCATTACAGAAACGAAAGCAGCAATCATCCTTTCGACGGAATCGTTATGGGGAATGGTCTTTTCCGTCATTCTGTTGAGCGAAATCCTTACGCTTAAGATGGGGATTGGTGCGGTTTTAATACTTGCTGCGATTATTTTATCGGAGACCAAATTAGGTTTTTTGACAAAAGGAAAACAAGTTCAATTATAAAAAAGATTCTTGTTGACCTGTCCCTTGCAGGCAGGTTTATAGTGGAATCAAAGGGAGGGGAACTATGTTATCAATCGGGAGAACAGCTTATTTAGTCGGGCTGACGACGAAAGCAATCAAGCATTATGAGGAGATCGGACTCGTCCAGCCTACCTATGTGAGTCCGGAGTCGGGATACCGGTTTTATTCGCAGAAGGAACAGCAACAGCTCGTGCGAATCAAGACATTAAGGAATTTCGGCGTGTCCCTTTCCGACATTTTGCGGGAAGGGGATGAACAGATGGAGTCGTTGTTGAGGAATCGGAAAAAGGAAATCGAGGATGAAATCAACAAACTGCAAGGGAAGATGGAAGGAATCGATCAATTATTAAGCAAAGGGGAGAAGGAAATGGAAACACGTATTGTCGAAAGCGAAGGGTTTACAGTGAGAGGGTACCAAATGAAGGGACCTGTATCTGAAATTCCGGCAGAATGGGATCGGTTAATCAAAGAGATTAATGAGAAAGATGTCGCTGTTGAAGAATCATTTGGTGTCTGCTTGAGTATGGAGAACGACATCATCCATTATATCGCGGGGCTGAAAGCAGAGTTTACGGAAGGGTTCCCAGACACGAAAGAGGTCGTTATTCCGGCGGGTAAGTTCATCGTTGCGAAAGTGGAAGGCGGCATTCCGGGAATCCCGGCTACGTATGACTACATCATTCAAATGGAGGACATCAAACTGCGGGATTGCTACGATTTCGAGCGATACGTCCATCCGGCTGGAGCAACGGAAGACGTTATAGAGATTTGGATGCCGATTGAGTGAGGGGACAAAATGTGGAAGAGAATTGAATGTGTTGCAGTCTATACTGAAGACATTGAGGAGTCAGTCGCATTTTACGAATCCTTAGGGTTACAGAAGACTTGGGAGACATTTCAGGACGAAGAAAAGAAGTGGGCACTTATTGGAATGCAGTTTCCTGATGGTAACTCGGAGCTTGTGTTGAAAAATAATCCTGATTTGAATTTTGCTGAGATAGAAATAGTCGTTGATGATGTTCACGAGACATACAAGGCTTTACAGTCAAAGCAAGGGGTTCAATGGATCCGCAAGCCGTTTCCTAATACTCTTGGCGGGCACGTAGCTGTTATGGAAGCACCTGACAAAAATGTTTTTGTGTTAGTTGGGAAATAGTAGTAATATGAAAATGAAAAACAATTAAGTTACTAAGAGCCAAGCCGAAAACAAAGGGGAGTAGTGGAATGGAAACACGCGTTGAACATGTCGAGCAATTCAAGGTAAAAGGCTATGAAATGAATGGGCCAGTAACGGAGATTCCGAAGCTTTGGGATGAATTGAACGGGGTTATTCAAGAAAAGGGAGCGACGCCTGAAGAGTCGTTTGGAATCACGTTAGGAATGGGTAATGGAAACTTTCACTACTTGGCGGGCATTAAATCGGAGTTGGCAGAAGGTTTTACAGATACGAAGGAATTGTTGATTCCAAGCGGTAAATTTATTGTCGCAAAGGTTGAAGGCGGAGTTGAAGCCATTCCGGCTGCTTTTGATGCGTTGTTGCGCAATCCGGATGTGACACTTAGACATAGCTATGGGTTTGAGCGATATATTCATCCTGTAGGTTCTAAGGGATACGAGACGGAAGTTTGGGTGGCGATCGAATAAGACAGGATCTGGCTTTTGCCGGGTCTTTTTTTATTGAATAATATGAATCTAAAAGGTGTTCGTAACGTAGATAAATATAGAGATTAACGGGGGGTGTTTATATGTGGATTGTGTGGATCATGATATTTTTACTCATCATCATATTGCTCTTGGTGAATGTGGTTTATTGTCTTTTAAAGATTAGCAATCAATTAAAACAGATTTCAGAGCATTTTAATGTGAAAGAAAAAGAAGTAGTCACAATGACTGATGAAGAGATTGAAAAGGAATTGGAAGACGAATTCAAGAAATAAAGCAGCATGAGAGAGGGTGGCAGCATGAAAGAAATTTATCGGAAGACGTCGATTGCCGGTTTTATTAGCGGCATCGGTATGATCTTATTTTGCATTCTTTATTATTTTATTTGGTATGAAGGGTTTTCGGTAAATGGCGATGTATTGTTTGAAGTAGGGATTGGCGGATTGTTTGCGCTTGGGGCAGGGGTTTATTTCAAAAAAGCATACGAAAAGCTGACGGATCCTCCTGTTGTCGAAAGTGCCTGGGATATGGAAGCTATTGGAGAATTAAATCTAAAACGAGTGCCTTCGTTGCTGCCGAAATTTGTCCATGTCGATCATAATGGACAACCGTTGTTTCAGATCCAACCTACAAAAGGACGGTTGCGCAATGGCCTCCTCTTTTTCTCGTTGTTTGAAAAAGGAATGGTGTTTCCCGTTGAATACGACATAGCGTCAATGGACGGGCTACCCATAGCAACTATCCGAATCAAAAACAATGTGAAGCAATTTTTGTTAACGTTGAAGAAACCCGATGGCACGGTATTAGGACAATACATACAACACTTATCCAAATCGGCAATGAAAAACCGGGGCACTCTTTATCATGCGGATGGCACGGTCTGGCGGCAGCTAGAAGCGAACAACATGGCGGGGGATATCGATGTGACAGATGAGGATGGAAATCGGACAGCTTCGTATCGCTACGGCTTGTTTCCTTACGCGACGCTTCCTGCCTTCCAAAGCACGGCCCATCATGAGCATGTCAGTTTCGGGGCCCATATTTCATCCGATGAAAAGTTTGCTTACGTCATGATCTTTTTCTTTTGGTTGGATGTATGAGTAAAGGGATATTTTCCATGCATGAGGATTTGAGTAAGGATAAGTTTTGAAGGAACTGGTATCACTAATTTTCCTGAAACCGTTAGTTTTATAAAAACCTATCTGAAGGGGATAAAATTTTGTAAAGACAGACCATAAGAGCAAGATTGAGGACGAAAAGGAAGGCGATTACTTGTTAAAATGGGTTCAATACATGTAGGGAGCTAAGATCTTAGCGTTGAAAGGATAGTGAACCGTGATGGGAAATATCAATCTTTCATTTGAAGAGATGTGGGAAAAAATCATCGCTTGTGATCGTAAATATGATGGCCTTTTTTTTACGGCAGTAAAAACAACTAAAATATATTGCCGGCCTTCCTGCAGATCAAGGAAGCCTAAAAAAATGAATGTGGAGTTTTACCATGACATGAAAGAAGTTGAAAAAGCCGGATATCGAGCATGCAAAAGGTGCCAACCAGAGGCAGATCAGTCGCCGCATATTGAAATGGTTAGGAATATCATTAAATTTCTAGTCAATCACCATAAAAAGAATGTGGTATTAAAAGATATAGCGGATCAAGTTGGTTTAAGTCCTTTTTATTTGGAAAGGTTATTTAAACAAGAAACCAAGGAGACTCCGCGGGATTATTTAGAAAAAATACGAATTGATAAAGCAGCTCATCTTCTAAAAAGCTCGACTCTGACGAACCTTGAGATCTGCTATGAGGTGGGTTTCCGGAGTCCTTCTAATTTTTACAAAGCATTCCGGAACTTAAAAAACTGTTCACCTAGTGAATACCGAAAGGAATTTCTTCATGAATTGGACGGATTATGAATCGCATTTGGAGATTTATCCTCCCGAGGACTTTAACTTTGAAGAGTGTTTAATTTTTTTAAGTAGATCCGACAGGGAAATCCTTCATAAAATTAAATCCGGATCTATATATAAACTACTAAAAGTGAAAGAATCCTTAATCTTATTCAAGATAGAACATACTGAAAACACGTTAAAGGTTGAATTTCCTATAAGTACTCCATCGATTCATTTGCGAGAAAAAGTGGCAGAGTACATATGGGAATGGTTCGATTTGGAAAGGGACTTAACAGGATTTTATCAAATGGCTTTACATGATAAAGTTTTAAAGAAACTAGTTCATAGCTATAATGGCTTGAGGATTATCTGTATGCCAGATTTATTTGAAGCACTAGTATGGGCGGTCATTGGACAGCAAATTAATTTAACATTTGCATACACATTAAAGAAACGTTTCGTGGAACAATATGGTGAAAGCCTTTGTTTTGAGGGTGAAACGTTTTGGATATTCCCATCAATTGAAAAAATAGCTTTAATAAGTATCGATGATTTAAGAAAACATCAATTTACTTCAAGGAAGGCAGAATATATTATTGGCATAGCTAAAACTATGTTAAATGGCGAATTGACAAAGGAAGTCTTACTGCAAAAGCAGGATTATGAGCAAGTTAAAAAAACATTAATGATGATAAAAGGTGTTGGAGCGTGGACTGCCGATTACGTTATGATGAAATGCTTACACAATACTTCTTCTTTACCAATAGCGGATGTCGGTCTTCATAACGCTATTAAGAATCTATTGGGATTAGATATGAAGCCGACCGTTGAAGAAATCAAAGAATATGCCGTTATTTGGGAAGGTTGGGAGGCATATGCTACTTTTTATCTTTGGAGGTCCTTATATGACAAAAAAATCTAAATTAGATTATGAATCACCGATAGGCTTGATAGAAATAATAGGTAATCATGATGCCGTTAACTCTATTATGTTCACTGAAAGGCGCGAAAAGGTGAATGTATTAACCGTTGAAACTCCCGCGGTTCTAGCGGAATGCTATAAACAATTTGACGAATATTTTAAAGGTGAACGTTATGAATTTACATTTCCTTTTCAGTTTGAAGGAACTGATTTTCAAAAAAGTGTATGGGAAGCTTTGAGAGAAATCCCTTACGCTGAAACGGCATCTTATAAGGATATCGCTGTTTCCATCGAAAACAAAAAGGCAATCAGAGCTGTAGGGAGTGCGAATGGGAAAAACAAGTTGAGCATTGTAATTCCCTGTCACAGAATAATCGGTTCAAATGGGAAATTAACGGGTTATGCAGGTGGTCTATGGAGAAAAGAATGGTTACTTCAACATGAGCAGTCTTGTAATAAGGACATATAGAATTCAGAAACTATAAGTCAGCCTCCATTAAAGAAAAAAATACCTAACAATTCCCTTGTGAAAAGGATTATGTTAGGTATGTTGCTTGTGACCGCTAACCTATTATATTTGTATGAGTAACAAAATGATTGAAGATAGACATAGACATGCACTCGCCAAAAACAAAAATGCGAGTACTTGCTTTGGTTTCAGGCCAGCACGTAGCAATCGATAATGGATTTGGCTAGCATCCGCTTGATAAATAGACTTGCCTTGGACAAAACGTTTGACGACGACAAAAAGATTGTCGAAGATTGGTACTCCCAATGCCAAAATGGGAATGAACAATGAGAGAACGGTTGCTTGTTTGAAGGCTCCATCCAATGCGATGACCGCAAGCAAGAATCCAAGGAAACTTGCACCTGCATCCCCCATGAAAATCTTGGCAGGCGGTTTATTAAAGCGCAAATAAGCTACCGTAATGCCGACTAGCACAATCGCCATCATAGCGGAATTTGGCTGGCCTTTTGCAACTGCAACAATAAAAAGCGTAACAGCCGATATTGCAACAAGTCCTCCCGCGAGCCCATCCATGCCATCCGAGAAATTAATTACCGTTGTCACTCCGAAGATCCATAAAATCGTCAGTAGAAACTGCAGAATAAATGGAAGGGTGACATATTCACCGGATAGCGGGTTGACGAAGCCGTTAAACGTGATGCCCGACGCAAAAACAAGAATCGCGGCGGATACTTGCACGAGGAATTTAGGCAATGCCGGGAAATCCTTTCCCTTCGTTTTGAACCAGTCGTCGATCGTTCCAATCGTTAACAGCAATACTCCTCCCCCAAAAAGTGCGCCGGTTTCCCAAGTAAACTCTCTAGTAAATAGAAGATAGACGGAAAAAAAGCCAATGAAAAGTGCATAACTCGCCGTCAGTGGAATCGGTTTACGGTGTAATTTTCGTTCGACGTTTTCCTGGGGTTTGTCCACAAAATCGAGTTGGAAAGCGAGCTTTCGCAACGGGGGAATCAAAGCGTATACAATAAGAAATGATACTAAAAAAGCTAGTATGTACAAGAACTTTCACCACCGTTTTAGAAATTTTCTATTAATAAAGGACGTATTACTTTTAAGATGGTTCCCCATTTACTTGGGGCATTTCCCAATTCATCATATCGCCGTCCAGTCCAGTCCTTTTCATCCCCAACTTTTCCAACACTTTGATCGAAGCAAGATTATGGTGTAAACATTCGGCAACGATTTTCTTCACTCGCCCCGAAGCAAATGCCCATTCAACAAGAGCACGCACTGCCTCGGTCGCGTACCCTTTGTTTTGTGCAGAAGGAATGATGCCATAGCCGATTTCCACTGTTTTGTCTGAAGTCGGTTTCCCTTTAAATCCGATATCTCCAACAATCGTATTCGTTTCTTGATCCACAACGAACCAAACACCCCATCCGAATTGGGAATCGTCGTCTTGAAGTTCGGCTATATGTCCTTTAACGTGATCTCCTATTTCATAATCCTCAGGCGAAATGGTTGATAGAAATTCAGGTGTACAAGCTATTAATTGAAGTCTATTAGTATTGATGATCATGAGAATACCTCCTGAATAAGTCGTTATGTTAAGTATACTTGGAATGCTAGATATGAGTATAAAATTCTTTTTCAATTGTGTTGACTCTCACGTTACGTCATACTCTATAGTCAATAGTGAAGGGAGGCGGGGAATATGAAAGTGAAAGAAGTAGCGGATTTGACCGGTGTGAGTGTGCGCACGCTCCATCATTATGATGAAATCGGTTTACTCGTTCCGGACGAAGTGACGGAGGCGGGCTATCGGGTGTATTCCGATGAAAACTTGACGACCCTCCAGCAAATCCTATTCTTTCGTGAAGTCGGCTTCCCTTTGAAGAAAATCAAGGAGCTGTTGGATAGCCCGTCATTCAACAGACTGGAGGCGTTCGAGCTACAACGAGACATGTTGGTCGCGAAGCGCAAGCAATTGGAGACGATGATTGAGACGATTGACAAGACGCTCCAATCCGAGAGAGGAGAAATGACAATGACGAACGAAGAGAAGTTTAAAGGGTTCGACTTCAGTTCGAATCCATATGAGCAGGAAGCGAGAGAACGTTGGGGGGATAAAGCGGTCGACAAGGCGAATAAAAATGTCGCGAACTTCGGCAAAGAAACCCAAGAGGAGATGAACCGCATTTATTTCAAACTCGCGGAGCTCCGCAATACCGACCCTGCTGCAGAAGAATCTCAAGCTGCAATTGGCGAGTGGTATACTTTCTTGAATAAAATTGGCGATTATCCATTGGAAGCGTTCGCCGGACTTGGTGAAATGTATGTCGCGGATGAACGATTTACGAAGAACATTGACAAATTCGGGGAAGGATTGGCCGTATTCATGCGGGATGCGATGAATGTGTATGCGGAACGCGGGGGAAGGGAGTAAAGGTGATCAACGATTTCGCGTAGAATGCCTTTCGACAATTATTTATGCGCGAATAAAGGCGTTTATGCGCTTTTGAATCGATTTATGCGTAATTCGCCATCGTTATGCGTGAGTTCTGGCATTTATGCGCTTCTCGGCTAATTTATGCGCTTTTTCGCCGATTTATGCGTTTTTAGGAAGACATCCGACTTTTTGGATGTCTTTTTTTGATAAAAAAACCTTCTAGACGTTTCCGGTTAGTTGGCGTATTGTTGAATAAATACATCAACGGGAGTGATTGCAGATGAACGCAACTGAATTTTGCGAACGGTACGCAGTGGAACGGAAAGGGACGAATTCATTAAAATGGGATGCGCTTGACGTACGGTTCGGCGACCCGGATCTCATCGCCGCCTGGGTAGCCGACATGGAATTCAAAGCACCCGAAGCCGTCTTGGACGCCTTGCAGCAACGGGTTGCACACGGCGTATTCGGCTACTCCTTCGTGCCCGATTCGTTCTATGATTCCTTCATTGATTGGGAGAAACAGCATCATGGCTATGAAGTGAAAAAGGAATGGATGCGGTTTTCTACAGGTGTCGTCACCGCGCTGTACTGGTTTGTCAACGCCTTTACGAAACCGGATGAATCCGTATTGATTTTGACACCCGTCTACTATCCATTCCATAATGCCGTGAAAGATACGGGACGGAAATTAGTGACGTGCGAGCTTGTGAATGAAAATGGGAACTATCGTATCGACTTTGAAGCATTTGAAAAAAGCATTGTCGACAATGACGTGAAACTGTTCATCCAATGCTCGCCGCATAACCCGGTCGGCCGCGTGTGGACAGAAGAGGAGTTACGGAAGATCCTATCGATCTGCCAAAAGCATAACGTCCTCGTCATATCGGATGAAATCCACCAAGATCTTGTTATGGAAGGGCATACGCATATTCCTTCCGCAATTATATATGGCGGTGAATTCGCAGACCAGCTCATTACTGTCACGGCACCGTCTAAAACATTCAATCTTGCTGGGCTGTTGACGTCGTTTATCATCATCGAGAATGAACAGCTTCGTACACAATTCGATGCATATGTGAAAACGGTTAATCAAACAGAAGTGAATATTTTAGGACTTGCTGCTGCAGAAGCGGCTTATCGACATGGGCAAGAATGGCTTGATGGACTGAAAGCTGTTATCCGTCATAATTACGAACATGTGAAACAGCATCTTCACGAGAAGGCGCCGGAAATTATTATCTCGCCTTTAGAAGGGACATATTTGGTCTGGCTTGATTTACGGAACGTTATTGATGCGGAAAAGACGAAGGAATTCATTCAGGATCGCTGCCGGATTGCCGTTGACTTCGGTGAATGGTTCAGCGCAGAAGCGAAAGGGTTCATTCGCTTGAATATGGCGACAGAGCCTAGATTCGTCGAGCTTGCTGTTAAAAACATCTTGGCGAACTTGGAGAAGTGACGACTATTCAGTCCTCGCTGAAAGTTTTTAATAATATGGCAGTACATTCGACCTGATTAGTAGTATAATAGGAAAACCATCGACCGACGACCCATTGTGACTACCTATACATCCACAGAAATCGCTTACCCATGGGAATGAAAATTCTTTTGGGAGTGAAACTCTACATCTAGTTAAAACGTATAATACATAGATAGATAAAACGGTTGAACTGTCCGCCCCAGAGTAAATGTCTACAACTTAAGACTTAGAAGTTTTCCACCTGCAGACGGTTTAGCTTCCCGAAAAAAATGTACATACTGTAGATAGAGATGAGTTAGGGGTTGGAATAATGGGGGAAACGATCTATATTGTACTGACTGACACGGGAACCTTACTGTCTAAGGCGATCGGCATGTATACGCGGAAGGATTTAAATCATGCGTCGATTGCATTCGATGAGCAATTGACCGAGATTTATAGTTTCGGCCGGAAGCAGCAATACAATCCGTTCCTTGGTGGGTTCGTGCGTGAAAATGTAATGGAAGGCATTTTTCGGGAGGCCGATTGCGCTGTATACCGTTGTGAAGTGTCAACGGAAGCGTACTTGCGGATTCGTCAGAAAATCGCCCAATTCGAGTTGAATCAACGTAATTATAAATACAATTTTATCGGTTTGTTCGGCGTGGCGCTGAATAGAGAGATTCGACGGAAAAGGGCATTTTTCTGTTCGCAATTCGTCGCGACTGTCTTGCAGGAGAGCGAGCCGCATCGACTCATGACGAGACCTTGCCTGACGATGCCGCATCATCTGGCGTGCTTGCCGCATATGGAACTTGTGTATGAAGGCGACTTGAAGACGTACGTAATGAAAGTAAGAGGGCTGCAAATGGAACGTCCGCTTCGTATGGGACTGTTGAAAAGCTTGGCGTTCCGTCTGCTTGCCTGATCTTTGAGCTTCTCCAATGAGAGAAGCTTTTTTTACTTGTTCGTGCGATAATGAAAAAAATGATCGAAAAAGGATGACACGATGACAAAAACAATTGATGTACAAGTGAACGCACAAAGTATAGCCGCCATAAAGAAGGGGTACCCATTAATTTTGAAAGACGCAGTGGTCAACCCCGAAGTGTTGAAAGAAGAAGGAACGATTATCCGTTTGGTCGATAAATACCGTAAATTTATTGCGAAAGGCTATTATGGGAATCAGAACAAAGGAATCGGCTGGGTGCTGACAAAAGATGACAACGAAGAAATCGATTTCACGTTTTTTGAATCAAAGATTTCTGCCGCTTTAGCAAGACGGGAATCCTTTTTCGAAGATAGCGAGACGACCGCATTCCGCGTCTTTAACGGGGAAGGCGATGGCATCGGTGGATTGACGATCGATTATTTCGATGGTTACTACATGGTGAGCTGGTATAGCGAAGGCATTTATTCCATGAAGCATCATGTGTATGGCGTGTTGGACAAGCTTGTGGATTATAAAGCGGTGTATGAGAAAAAACGGTTCGATACGAAAGGCCAATATATCGAGCAAGATGATTTTGTGAAAGGGACCCCTGGGGATTTCCCGATCATCATAAAGGAAAACGGCATGAACTTTGCTGTTGATTTGAATGATGGCGCGATGACGGGGATTTTCCTCGATCAGCGCGATGTGCGAAAAGCATTGCGGGACAAGTATTCGGAAGGCAAGCATGTGCTGAACACTTTTTCGTATACGGGTGCATTTTCGGTCGCAGCAGCTCTAGGGGGCGCACGCGAGACGACGAGCGTCGATTTGGCGAAGCGCAGTTTGCCGAAGACGATCGAGCAGTTCAGCGTGAACGGCATTGATTATGAAGCGCAAAACATCAAAGTGATGGATGTGTTCGATTATTTCCGTTACGCGAAACGCCATGAATTGAAATTCGATGTAGTTGTTTTGGATCCTCCGAGTTTTGCACGTTCGAAGAAATATACATTCAGCACGGCGAAGGATTATCCGGCTTTGTTGAAGGATGCAATCGATATCACAGAGAAGAACGGCATCATCATTGCATCGACGAATAACGCTAGCTTCAGCATGAAGAAATTCAAGACGTTCATCGAAAAAGGATTTGCGGATGCCGGTTCACGTTATAAAATCCTCGAGGAATCTTCATTGCCAAAGGATTTCCGCACAAGCCGCGACTTCCCGGAATTCAATTACTTGAAAGTCGTCATTTTGCAGAAGTTGAAATAAACGAGTGGACGCCATCTCCTGTGTGGGGGGTGGCTTTTTTTGATGTTGCAATTAACTGAAGGAAGTCGTTCAATAGATAGAAAGATAGAAGAGGGGGAGAGCGGATGATTGAGGCGGTTCTGCATGGTGCCATCCTGGCACTGGGGTTGATTTTACCGTTAGGCGCACAAAATTTATTTGTGTTCAATCAAGGGGCGTTGCAACCGAAGCTGGTGAGGGCACTTCCAGTCGTCATAACTGCGGGGATTTGTGATACGATTTTAATCGTTGCAGCTGTATCGGGTGTTTCCCTACTTATTTTGACGTTCCACTGGTTGGAAACAATCATGTTAGCTGTCGGCATCCTGTTTTTGCTTTACATCGGAATTTCTCTTTGGCGAAGCGCTCCTACATCAATGGAGTCAGAAGCGGAACGGTTTTCTCCGAAAAAACAGATCATGTTCGCCGCATCCGTCTCCTTACTGAATCCCCATGCAATCATCGATACAATCGGCGTCATCGGATCGAACGCATTGAGTTATTCGGGAGAGGCCCGATTCGCGTTCACGCTGACGACAATTATTATTTCATGGTGCTGGTTTTTCGGACTTGCCTTAGCTGGGCGGATGCTCGGAAAGATGGATACGAGCGGGAAATTCATCGGGTTGATGAATAAAATCTCCGCCGTCGTCGTCTGGGGCGTTGCTGTTTACATGGCAATCCGTTTAATCTTTTAACGGTGCCTGTGCACCACACATTTATGACAATTCAAGAAAACTAATAATAATACAGAAGTTAAGCCAACGAAATTTGACGTCGTTGGCTTTTTGATTTTCCTTTATACAATTGTAGTGCATAGTCTGAATAGTGTCTTGCACAGGCACCTTCATAAATACCTTAATAATTCTTTACATTAAGAAGATTTGTGCTTAACAATGACCACGTACAATATGGTCTGTAAGGGAACGAACGAGAAAAGGAGGTAAGGGTAGTATTCATACCCAACAATCTGTCAATCGGGCTACTAAACTATCAATTGCTAACTGGAGGAGACAAGTTGAAAAACATTGGACGGTTCATCACATTGCTCGTTTTCGTTTTAGTATTAAGCGCATGCGGAGACAACCAGGAAGGTACAGGCAGCAAAGATAACAAAGCTTCAGCGGATAGTGGCAGGACGGAAATTACGTATTGGTATGCATTCGGGGATAAGATTGGGGAAAACAATGAGAATTTAGTCAAAATGTTTAACGATTCACAAGATAAAATTTTAGTGAAGGCGGAGTTCCAAGGGAATTACGCTGACCTTCATTCTAAAACGCAAGCGGCTTTCGCAGCGAAAAATGCGCCGGAAGTTACGTTGAATGAAATCGCTTCGATGGGCGTTTTTGCTCGTTCTGGAATGACGGAAAACTTGACGCCGTTCATCGAAAGAGACAGCGACATCAATTTGGAAGATTTCAATCCGGGTCTGATGGGCAACTCGTATGTGGACGGTAACATCTACGGACTTCCGTATTTGCGGAGCACGCCGATCCTCTACATGAACGTGACGATGTTGGAGGAAGCGGGCCTTGACCCAGCAGGTCCGAAAAACTGGAAGGAATTCGAAGAGTATTTACGTGCTTTGACTGTGGAAGGCAAAAGTGTCGGTCTGAGTATGCCGGTAGGAATTTGGAACTTTGAGGCGTTCGTTGGTGCTGGTGGCGGCGATATGCTAGCTTCAGATGATTCCGAAGTGACATTCAATGGAACAGCCGGGGTGGAAGCGCTGGAATTTTGGAAACACCTTACACAAGAAGGTATCTTGAAAATCCATACCGGTGATGAATCGTCTGCGCAAGCTTCACAAGACTTTGCAAACGGCAGATCTGCGATGATGTTCGCATCCACTGCAAACTTGACGCATACCTTGGCGGTCGCAGAGGAGAATGGATTTGAACTCAACACGGCATTCATGCCATCGAATAAAACGAGCGGTGTGCCGACAGGCGGTGCAAACCTTGTTATGACGGCAGGTCTGTCACCTGAAAAACAGGAAGCCGCATGGGAATTCATCAAATGGATGACAGCGAAAGAACAGACCATCTATGCGAGCACGTACACAGGCTATTTGCCGAGCCGACTTTCCGCTATTGATTCGGATGAGATGCAAAGCTTGTATAAGGAAATCCCTCAATACAAAGTGGCTGTCGACCAATTGCAATATGGAAAAGCACGGCCGATGGCGGATGCCTATCCTGAGATTTCGAAAATCTTGGAGGATGAAATTACGAGAAGTTTACTGGAGCCGGATTTATCAGCAAAAGAAGCATTGGATAAAGCAGCTGAGTTGTCGAATCCCCTCTTACAATAATCCGATTCGGGAAGATGGGCAATCGAGCCCCCTCTTCCTGTTTTCGTAAAGGAGACGATCACATTGAAATGGATGGAGCAAGTGAAAGTGACGATTTTCGATATGGACGGGACGTTGTATCAGGACGATGCTTTTTTAGGGCGGTATATAACGTATTTATTGGACGAAGTCGTAGACGAAGAGAATATGAGTGATGTCGTGTCCGAAGCGTACGATATTCTCGATGGCAATCATATTGTGCAGCTTGGCCATTTCTTTGATCGGAAACAGCATTTTTTCTATGAGCATGATCAGTTCTTGCCGACGAACTGTTATTCATGGGACGGCAAGAAGCATGAACATTCGATTGAGGAAGTTACATCACTCCTCTTCATCGGAGATCCGTGGGGCATCGCCAATCTATATGCAGAAAAATACGGCATACCACGTGAAAAGCGGAACGAGGCTTTTGAAAAAGTACGTTACGAAATGATTCAAAAGCCTTTTGAAATCAGACGCCATACGCCTTTATTCGAAAGCATCGCAGCACTCAGTACAAAGAAAAAAATATTCATGACGAATACGCCAGGGGATACCGGTCCAGCTTTCGTCACGTATTTGAATATCGGATCGATGTTTGATGATTATGTGTACGACGCAAAGAAGCCACTTGGGATGGAAACGATCGTGAAAGGGCTATTGAAAGAAGGGTATGCTCCGGACGAAATCCTTTCCATCGGAGATAATCCATACAATGATTTGGCGCCTGTCCGAAAACTTGGTGGACGCACTTGCCTCATTTCACCGTACACGCATTTTGGAAAACATGAGTGGGATCATACTGTCAAAACGGTGGAAGAGTTGGCTGACTTTTTACGTCAACCGTCTGTTGTGAAGCTATAAAGCGAAGAGGAGATGAACGGAATGGCTGAAATCAGATTAGTGAACATCGTGAAAAAGTTCGATGAGGATACAGTGGTGAACAACTTGAATCTCACAATCGAGGACGGTTCATTCACCGTTATCGTTGGTCCTTCCGGCTGCGGGAAATCGACGACCCTCCGGATGATTGCTGGATTGGAAACACCGACGAGCGGTGAAATCTGGATTGGTGATGATTGTGTGACGAATGTGGAGCCGGGCAAGCGGAATATCGCAATGGTTTTCCAAAACTATGCGCTCTACCCGACGATGACGGTTCGTAAAAATATCGAATTCGGCCTTGTGAATAAAAAGGTTCCAAAAGCGGAACGGGAGTCTTTAATTCGGGAAATTAGCGAGATTGTCGGTTTGACGGACCACTTGGATAAGAAGCCACATCAATTGTCAGGAGGGCAAAGGCAGCGGGTCGCATTGGCAAGAGCGATGGTGAAAAAGCCAAAAGTGTTCATACTGGATGAACCTCTTTCGAATTTGGACGCCAAACTGAGAGGGCAGATGAGACGAGAGCTGATCCAGCTGCATAAGCGTCTCGGCACGACGTTCGTTTACGTCACTCATGATCAGGTCGAGGCGATGTCGATGGGGGATCAGATCATTCTTCTCGATAAAGGCGTTACGCAACAAATGGATTCTCCTATGAATATGTATCATGACCCGAATAATGTGTTCACTGCTGAATTCATCGGTACACCGCCAATGAATATTCTCGAGCGTGGACATTTGAATACTGTATTACCGACGTTATTCGAAAATGTGAAATACGTCGGATTCAAGCCTGAGCATGCGGAAATCATCGGGGAAACAGAGGAGCGAAGGACGGATCATGTCGTGCTGCAAAGTGAGATCCTGACGACAGAAACATTAGGGGCAGAAACGATCTACACGGTGTCAAATGTTGCTGGCATGATGAATGTGAAAAGCTTCGACAATCCAATCACGGAATCGAATAATGTACAAATCGCCATTCCGTACGAGAAACTTTATTTCTTCGACGAGCAGAAAGAACGGATCCGTTTCCTCGAAATCGACAGGGCTGTTTCTCAACCGAAGCCGGCAATCGTTGGAGGCGTCTAATATGACTCTTGCAAATCCTAACGAGATGATCAATCACAAACGCGAGCGGTCGACGTTTTCCGCTTTGAACTGGGTAGCGATCAGGCCTTACATGATGATTTTTCCATCAATTATTGTGTTCACGCTGTTTTTCCTCTATCCGATCGGTTATATGATTTATTTAAGCTTCTATGATTGGAACTTCATTAGCCCGGACAAAGATTACGTCGGCTTATCGAACTTTACGGCATTGCTGCAAGACCCGAAATTTCAGCAAGTGTTGCGCAACACATTCGTCTATTCATTCGCGACGGTGTCATTGACAATCAGCATCTCCTTATTATTAGCCCTTTGGTTGAATAAAAAAGGGGCGATGTACGGATTTGTGCAAGGGGCGATTTTCAGTCCGCATATTATCTCTCTCGTTTCAATCTCGATGCTTTGGATGTGGATCATGGATACGGATTACGGATTGCTGAATTGGTTTTTAAATCTGTTCGGCATCGCAAGTATCCCTTGGCTGACAGATCCGAAGACGTCGTTGTTGTCGCTCATTATCGTCGCGGTTTGGAAAGGGATCGGCTATTACACGCTTATTTTCATCGCAGGCCTGCAAAGTATTCCCAAAGACATTTACGAAGCGGCGGCACTTGATGATACGAGCAAGGTTCGGACCTTTTTCAAATTGACGTTGCCGATGCTGTCGCCGACGTTGTTCTTCTTGACGATTATCGGGCTAATCGGTTCGTTCCAAGTGTTCGAAACGATTTCAATCATGACGAAAGGCGGTCCGATTAATTCAACGAATACGATCGTCTATTACATTTATGAAAATGGCTTCCGGTTCTTCAAAATTGGTTATGCCTCGACTGCCGGTGTCATCTTGCTGTTTGTCGTCGGCATATTCACGTTTCTTTATTTCAAACTGCTGTCACGAAAAGTCCATTACCAATCATGAAAGGTAGGAAGACATGAAGAGAAATCCGATTTGGACGGCCGTCAACGGAATCGGCCTGCTACTACTCATTTTCATTTTTGCAATGCCATTCGTCTGGATGATCTCCACCTCTTTTAAAACGTTAGGTGAAACGATGACCTTCCCGCCGAAATGGATTCCGAACCAATTGCTGTGGGAGAACTTTTCGAGAGCATGGAATTCAGGGCCGTTCCTGAAGTATTTGCTGAATAGCACGATTGTCTCTGTCGGCATTCTTGTTCTGCAATTTGCGACGATCATCCCTGCGGCTTACGCATTTGCGCGCTATCGATTCAAAGGGAGCAATTTCTTCTTCGGTGTGACGATGGTTACGTTGATGATTCCGACACAACTTATTTTTCTTCCGGTCTATTTGCAGATGAGTTCATGGGGGCTGTTGGATACGCTTTGGGCATTAATATTGCCGTTTGCGTCAAGTGCGTTTGGGATATTCCTTTTGCGCCAGTCATTCAAGCAAGTCCCGGAAGAGTTATTAGAAGCTGCTCGGTTGGATCAGGCGAGTGAATGGAAGATCATTATGAAAATCATGGTGCCGATGGCGAAGCCTGTCCTCATTACATTCGGGATGTTCAGCTTTATCGCCCATTGGAATGATTATTTCTGGCCGCTCGTCATGACAACGACTGATGCTTCCCGTACGTTGCCGCTCGGAATTTCGAAGCTTCGTGAGGTGGATGGCGGTGTCGCCTGGAATATTTTAATGGCGGGGAACCTCATATTGGTCATTCCGATCCTATTCATTTTCTTCTTCGCCCAACGGCAAATCATTCGCGCATTTGTCTACACGGGTGTGAAGTAAAGTGAAACTTCAATCAGTGAGGTTTTTCCACTGATTGTTAGTTGAACCAATCGGGCTTTTACTGGCTGTTGATCCCCTACTGAGAATTTTAGATTCCTCTATAATTTTTGAAGTTGGGTCTTACAGCCAGTTAAAGCGGGATAAAAACAGCTAAGACAGAGTAAATTCCATGAAAGCGGGTGAGCAGATGGAACAGTTGACGATTTCGTTTGTCATCCCTTCCTACAATGAGGCGGGGAATATTGCTAACGTGATGAAGGCAATTTCAGATGAAATGGCGCACCAGCAAATGGCATATGAGGTGTTGTTCGTCGATGACGGCAGCACGGATGGGACAATGATTGAAATTAGAGATATTCAATATACGTACCCGGAAGCTGAATATGTTTCATTCACACGGAACTTCGGGAAAGAGGCTGCGATTATAGCTGGACTGCAACATGCAAAAGGACATGCGGTCATTTTGATGGATGCTGATTTACAGCATCCTCCCGCTTTAATATCCGAGCTATTGAAAGGTTTTGAAGAGGGGTATGACCAAGTGATTGCGAAACGCAATCGGAAAGGGGATTCTCGTCTCCGGTCGCTGTTATCGAGTGCCTATTATCGCATTGTCAATAAAGCGATCGACGTTCAGTTGAATGACGGGGAAGGGGACTTCCGGTTGTTGAGCAGGCGTGCGGTCGACTCGCTTTTATTGCTCAGCGAAGGTAATCGTTTCTCCAAAGGGCTATATGCTTGGATTGGATTAGAGCAAAAGACGATTACCTATGAAAATGTCACACGTCAGCACGGGGAGACGAAATGGTCTTTTTCGAAGCTGCTGAACTATGCGATCGACGGAATCGTTTCGTTTAACACGAAACCGCTGCGTCTTTGCATGTATATCGGATTAGCGACATTGACATCAGCATTGGTGTACATTTTCGTCACACTTATTGGCATCTTCCTTCATGGTGTGGCGGTGCCCGGGTATTTCACGACGATTTCCGCTGTCCTTTTCTTGGGTGGAATCCAATTGTTATCTCTCGGAATCATCGGCGAATACATCGGAAGGATTTACAATGAAACGAAAAAACGCCCGCATTATTTAGTTCGGCAGACGAGCGTCGAAGCAAAACGGGAAGGCCAGGCGACAGTGCATGGCTCGTGAGTTCAATGCGTTTTTCATTGTAGGTGTTGTCAATACAGTGGTTTACTACGGTCTTTATTTGGGCGGAGTGCACGTATTGCATTTGCAATACGTGATCGCCCATTTTGCGGCGGTCATCATAAGCATGGTCGGATCATTTTTACTGAACAGCTATGTTACATACGGTGTGAAACCGACATGGAAAAAGTTCTTCCTGTTTCCGGTCACCCAATTTGTGAATATCGGAGTGACGTTCATCGTCCTCTTTGTTCTCGTCGAGTGGCTGAACATGAATAGCAGCATCGCTCCACTCGCCGCCTTGGTCGTAACCGTGCCGATCACGTTCGTTGTAACCGGGAGGGTGCTAAAAACTGCATGAACAGACAAAGGACATCACAGTGGATCGCTATATGGGCCGCAAGCCTTGTTATCGCGGTCCTCAGCCATCTTTTTTTTCTAACGGAATTTTTCAAAGGGCGTTATATGACAGGGCTGAACGACGGCCTGTCCCAAATGATTCCGTTCAAATACTTTCTTTATAATTTGTATACGAGCGGGGAGTTTTTCTACTCGGAGAGCTTCGGACTGGGCGGCGGCGTATTCTCGCAGCTAGGGTATTATTTTTCCACGTCGATTGTCTTTATCGTGACCGTACTCATCACGTTCCTGCTTGAGAAGATCGGGGTCATCTCGACGCCAGACTTGTTTTACTGGGCGAATACACTCATCGTTATTAGCATTTTGCGAATGACGTGCATCATTGCACTGACTACATATTTTTTCAGGACAATTCGATTCCATTGCATTCCTGCTTTTATCGGCGCCGTCCTTTACGGCACGAGTGTCATTTATTTTAGGCATGTGACATATTGGGAGTTTTTTGCCGATGCGATGCTATTCTTTCCGTTGTTGCTCATTGGCGTGGAAAGAATACTGCAAAATGGGAAGGGCGGATTGTTCATCGCAGCAGTCGCGCTTAATATGATCGACAATTTCTACTTCGCGTATGTAAATTTCTTGCTCGCCTTTTTGTACATCCTTTTCCGTTGGCTGTTCCCGCTTTTCATTGAAGAGACGGAGAAGGGGAAGCAGGTGAAGCTGTTTCTCGTTGGAGGGATTGCAGGGGCGGGGATTAGCGCTCCGTTTTTCATTCCGTCCGTCTACGGGTATTTGAACAATTTCAGGCCGGAGTATGAGGATTCCATTCCTCTATTTGGGGCGGTCGATAACTTGCTGCTCCATGGAAGGATTGTCATACTGCCTGCTTTCGTGCTGCTTTGCCTGTTGATGATTCCTCTTTACAAAAACCGTGCATTCAGGTTTTTTGCTAGCAGTACAATCGTGCTATGCGTAATGCATTATAGCCCGTTTGTCGGCAGTGTGTTCAACGGCTTTTCTGCGCCGCAATACAGATGGGAGCATTATCTTTCCCTTATGGCAGGGGGGACGGCAGCGGCTGCACTTCAACAGTTGCGCACGGTGCGGCTACAAAATATTGTCATCTCCGCGACCGTTGCAACCGGGCTCTATATTGTGTTTTACACGTTCGATCCGAAGCTTAAAATCCAAATGCACGAGTCTTATTTGCTCATTTGCGCCGGTGTCACGATTGCATTGTTATTTGTTTTCTATTGGAAAAAAAAGCGGTGGGCAATGTGTCTCCTGATTGCATTTATTTTATTCACATCAGTGCTCACGGCGAATATGTTCCAGGAAGAAAAGCTGACATATCGGGACAATGGCAAAAATAAAGGCCCTGACTACGGCATCACTCGGGAGTATATGGAAAGCGAGCATTATTACGGGGTGGATCAGCGGGCATTGATCGAGGACGTGTTGGCTGCTGAAACGGATCCGCTTGCAAGAATTGACTGGATGATTGAAACGAGGAACAATACGCCAATTGTCCAAGACTTCAACGGGATGAGCGTGTACTCGAGCATTTTGAACAAACATTTGCTGTTATTTTATTTACAGGATCTCCAGATCGACATGAGACGGGAGAGCGTCAGCAGATATGCTTCTCTCGGTGACCGGGCAAATCTGTACAGCATTTTGAATGGCAGCTATGCGATTCGGAAGGAAGGCGGGGATCCGGTTCCTTTCGGGTTTGCGGAAATCGCGAGGGAAGGTGAGTACATAGCATATAAAAATGACTACCTCCTTCCGTTCGCTCGTACGACATCTGTCCTTTACTCTGAAGAGGATCTCAAGGATGAACCCGCACTTGCCAAAGAGCATGCGATGTTAAATGGAATCATTTTACCCGACGTCGAAGGGGCGGAAATTCCTGAGCTGGTGGATATTGCTGACGAAGTGACGTTTGAACCTGTGAATGCAACGTATGAGGATGGGATTTTGCATGTAGCGGATGGCGAGGGGGGAATCGACGTCGTTATGGGGGAAACGGATTTGAAAGTGGACAGCTTCCTGTCGTTCTTCATTCAACGGAAAACGACTGATAAGGCTTTTAATTTGAAAGTGAACGGGTTCACGACCGAACGGAAGGAAAATGACTCGATCTACAGGACGAATGTTAACGATTTGACGATCAGAGTGCCGTCCGAAAAACGGATTGCTATCAGGGTGCCGAAAGGGAAATACGACCTGCGCGACTTTTCATTGTATACGGAGGATTATTCGTTATTGAAAGCAGTGAAAGCGCAAAGCGACCAGGAAGCGCCTATCGATGTAAGTTGGAACGGGAGCAATGCGAAGATCGTGTTGGACAATCATAAAGGGGATTCTCATATCGTCCTTCCGATTCCATTCGAGAAGGGATGGACTGCGAAACGGAATGGTGAGAAAACACCGATTCTACAGGCGAATTATGCCTTTACGGGCATTGAACTCGAGAACGGGAAGAATGAAATTGAGTTAACGTATTACCCGCCTTATTTCTGGCCATCACTCGGACTGAGTATCCTGTCGATATTGTTTTCGGTTTATTGGACTAGGAGAAATGAAAAGGCTTCAAAGGCAGCTTTTTATAATTAGCTTTGACGAATAGCGAAGGGTTCGATTTGTAGAATTTCTACATTAGATTATCGTAACCCTATCGCTTTCGCCGCTTTTAGGTCGAAGAAGACCCTTATGAAGTACGAGCTCTTCTGCCAATCTTGCAAACATAATCCATCAGCTTGCTATGGACTCCTGGGAATAGCGTAAAAAAGATGTCCATTGTTCTTCGCATAGGCATCGGACAAATTAACGGGGTATTATGATGAACGCCCTTCAGTGCAATCTTTGCCAGCTTTTCAGGAGCCATCAGCTTTTGTTTTTTCATCTGCTGAACCATTTTTTCCTTATCAATGTTAATAGCAATAGCATTTGAAAAAATGGGTGTATCTACAAATGTGGGACAAAGTGCACTTACTTTCACACCATATTCTTTTGCCTCATAATGTAGTGAAGTTGTGAGACCGACTACAGCGTGTTTCGTTGCTGAATATGCCGAAGTCAGAGGAGAGGGCCCGAGTCCTGCTGCAGATGCTGTATTGACAATATGGCCAAAGCCTTGCTCTTTCATGATGCTATATCCAATCTGTGTCCCATGGATGACTCCCCATAGATTCACATCCACAATATGTTTCCAGTCATCTGCTGAAACATCAAATAACTCGCCATACATCGTAATTCCTGCATTGTTAAATAGATAATCTAGCCTCTCGAATTCTTGGAAAGTGTTCCTCATTAACTCTTCTACACTTGTTTGATCAATTACATTTACATATTCATATCGCGAACAGTTCGCTTGTCGATTAAGTTCGTCCTCCAAAACCTTTCCTTCACTCATATTCACATCCGCTATGATGACAAATACCTGTTGTGAAATGAGTTCTCTACAAAGTGCTTTCCCAATACCTGACGCTCCGCCAGTTACAATCGCTACTTTTCTATTTGTGTTCATTGGTTAATGCCAAAGGAACCATTGTATTTTGGTCAATTGCGTTTTTGATCACATGGGCGTATTCATCTGAAACGATTTTTGCTCCGGGGCTGTTCAAATGTATTCCATCCAAGGTAAGCTTTAAACCACGCTTAGCTGATAATTGATCGATTTTTTCTGCTTTTTTATAGAAGAACACATCAAACATGACCCGAAACGGATTGGTGGAAATATAATCTGAACTAGTCTCGTTAGTTAATGCTTTTTCAAAAACGGCATGAAGATCCAAATAATGTACGTGCTCCTTTGCACTTAACGATTTGATGAGCATACATAATTCTTTAACTTCCCTGTTGGAAGGATTATCAAAATGTTCACCAACTAAAGCAGGTGAAACCATCACCACCATTTTGGAAGAAGAATTTACGATTTCTAAAATCTGTTGGTAAACCTCTTTAAATTCCTCAAGATTTTCTACTACTGGCTGCGCCTTAACATTTAAAAGCTTTGAATACACGTCATTTGTACCAATCCAAAGGAATGCCAAATCAAAATCATCATCTAGTCCTGTTTTTGTTAAACGACTATATAGACTTTTTACTGTCTCCCCAGGTTTTCCGAGATTTACAAACAAATCCTTTGGAAATCTCACTTTTAACATATTTGCAAATGAAACACCTGGACGCCCCTCAGTTAAACTGTCACCGATTAATGCGATCTTCATGTAATTTTCCCCTTTTCTTTATTGAACTTAAAAAGATGGTGATTGCTTGTTCAAATAAAGGCTCAAGTGACTGTAATGGCTGTGTATTCGTCAATTGGCATAGCCCCCCAAGCCAAGTCCCTACTAGTGCAGTCCATTCATCAACGTTTCCATTTTCAAACTCCCCGCGTTCAATTCCCTCTAAAAAGATTGAACGATAAGTGCTCATTGGCACTACTGCAAGTTCATATAACTTTCGGACTGATTCCGGTGATGATTTAGGATTTGCGCCCAATTCCTGTCCTGCCTTTAGCAGAGGCGTTTGATAATTGTACAGAACATGTTTGGCCATCCCGTACCATTTTTCAGTGGCAGACGAATAGTTTGGTTCTTTTTCCATCCATTTGGCATACCATTCATGCATGGAATTCTGAGCTAATAGAACAAATAGCTTTTCCTTGTTTTCAAAGTGATAGTAGATGTGGCCTTTACTGTATCCGGATGCTTTAGAAATATCTCCGATTGAAGTCTGATTGTACCCATACAGTGAAAACAATTCATAAGCTTTTTCCCTAATAATTCGTTTTGCCTCTTCGCTGTCATAACGCCTACTCAATTCATAAAGATCTCCTTCCGTTGATTTGAACGATTGTTCTAATTCTATTTTATTACTTATTTATCCAAATAGATATACAGATAATCACTTTTCGTAAAATTGACACAAATAAAAAAGAGCAACAATTTACGTTGCTCTTCAACTAAGCTTGTTATTAATGCTTATTATTTATTTATTTATTTATTGAACAAGTGTTGGTAGCAATGATACCGTGCAATTCCGGTCTTCGTCGATTCCTTTTCCATCCGTACGATGTGTGAAATGATTCATGTTTTCATAAATTAAGGCTGCGTTCTGCTTAAGCGTCTCGTCATTCAAATCAATGGATGACACGACGATTTGCTCATCCTGGATATCAATAACCCGGAATGACTGCTCATCTAAACAAGCTGCAGTTTGAACGAACGTCCAGTTGCCTTCTTTCACAATCGAATCGCGATGCGTATGGCCATTGAAATACATGCCGATGCCTTTCTTTTGCTCTAATAAACTCCGCATATCAATGCCCGGATGGATGGATCCGTTGTTCAGCTCCGATCCTTTTGTTGTGTTGTGCACGGGATGATGTGCAAACACAAGTAACGGCTTTTCTCCTGAATTTTGAATGACGTGCTCGAACCATTCCAATTGCTCGTCATCTATCCAGCCGCCCCAACATTCATAATCCAATTCTCGAGCCGTATCCAAAAATGCAAATACCGCCTGCTCCGTTTCGAATGAATGGTATTGTTTCTGCCCAGTCAAGGCGAGAAGCTCTTGTTTCGTCAATGAGTAGTTGTCATGATTCCCTAACACGTGGATGAATTCACGGGAATCACCGATCAGGGAATAGATGTTGTGCAATTCGTGCGCCATGCCGTAATTGGTTAAATCACCGAGAGAGACGTGCAAACGTGCGTCGATCGCCAAAAACTGATCGATGAATTCCTTGTAAAACGATGCACGCGCCTCTAACAAACCTGGTACTCTTTCATCGACTGCCGGATAATGCAAATCACTGAACAATGCAATTTTCAATGGAATGCTCCTCTCAAAATGGATTCGACTCCATCATACCTACTCAATGTGAAGTGCATATAGCAATCTTGTTAATAGAGTGTAAAATCAGACTCCTTTAGTGAGGAATGCTTGTGTTTACCATGGTTTTGCTCGAGTTCGGTGAAGTTATGCGCGAGTTCAGCATACTTTTGCGCGAGTTTCGCATAGTTATGCTCGGGTTTGCTATACTTTTGATCACTTTGTGACTTTCGACCTCCGGAAATTAAACATCACAACCGTCATTTACAACCCTCTTAACTCCTCATTCAACTTCTCCGCCTGCTTCCTGAAATATGCATAGAAGGACAGCCAGATGATTGAGTAGAACGCGATGAAGATAAGGAGCATGCCGATGAATCCTTTCATCGTGAACGGGATCCATCCAATGATAAACGCAACGATAAAATAAAGGGCAGTGACACTAAGAAAATGCAATGTCGTTTGTACCGGCAACGTCAGTCTTTCGTTTTCAAACAGCAAAGGAGTCACCGTGAAGAACCAGCCGCAAAACATAGTTCCGAGAGCATTTTTTCCGAGGATTGCCGCATCCAACATTTCTTTATCGCCAATATAGATAACCGCTAAGATCGTAACAAGTGCGAGGAATGAGCCGAAAAAGATGCCGAGTATACTTCTCGTTATAAACGTTTTCATCCGTTTTTCCTCCTGTTCATTTTTAATGCTTCCTTGATGCCACTCACGTATGTGCGTGAAACGTATTCTTTCGCGCCGGATTTGAAATGGACGACTAATGTGCCGTTGAACGAGGCTTCGAATCGGCTTAACTCATGGAGATTGGCAATAACCGATTTTGATAGTCGAATAAATTTCGAAGAAGGCAGCATTTCCTCAAGCTCATACAATTTCTCTTTTAATGAAAAGGAGCCGGAAGACGTAACAGCCACAACGCCTTCCTTTTCCGTATGGAAGTAATGAATTTCATCAGGTTTCAAAATATGCTGCATCTCGCCGTCTCGACCGACGAGAAACTCAGTCTTCTTTCCTTTCAAAATATCAAGAATTTCCTTTATCGAATCATCCACTTCATTGCAATGGATCGTCACTTTGGTCTCTTCGTAAATTTCGTCAATGTCCAGTGTTACTTTCATTTTGTACAACCCCTCCTCGGTTCCTAGTAGTAGGATACCATTTCAAGGAAGATTTTCGCAGTCTATTTCCAAAACGTAGAACCAATAAGGAGATGGCAGTGGCGATGACGATAAATCCGATAGATTGAAGTGTTGCTGCATTCCACTCCAACTGCCCATTCCAAACGGCGATGAATAATTGATTCATATGATAGACGGGATTGAAATCGGCGATGACTTGCACGAATTTCGGCATCATGTTGATCGGCATCGTGAACCCGCCGGTGAACATGACGACTTGGAAAATGACAATGGAGAAGACGAGTGCGGCATTCATGCTTGTGAAAAGCGAGTAGATGGCTGACGAAATAATAAGCAATGCTGCGTTCAGTAGCATGAACAACCCGAAGGCCAAGACAAAGTTGACCGGTTGGAATGAAAGATCATAAGCGATTAGACCGATAAAGAACACGAGGAAATATCCGAAGCTCGTAATGATGATGGACCGTAAAATGTTCGACAGCAACAACGTCCTTTTCGGAACGGGGGATAAAATGATCCGTTTTTCTACGCCTGTCGTCCGGTTCATCACTTGGTCAAACCCGAATGCGAAAAAGACGACCCCAAATGTGATGAGCAAGATGAAGGAAGGGGTGTATGTTTCGGCATAATTGAGATTGCCGGCATATGTAACATCCCCGAAAAGCTGCCCCATGAACAAATACGTGACCGGTGGAACGATGATCGTGAACACCATATAGAAAATCTCCCGTGAGAACATGAGCAAGTCGTATTTTAATTGCGTCGCTAACATTGGTATTCCTCCTCAAATAGATACTTTTGATAAGTAAAATTCGTTAATCGATTTGTAGCCGGTTGAAAGTATCGCTTCTGTTGTATCAAACACTTCATTGACGCCTTCATTTAACAGCATCACTTTATCGCAATACAATTCAACTTCGTCCATATTGTGGGTCGTCAAAATGACCGTGCTGCCCGTGCGTCCGTTGTATTCGGAAATATATATCCAAAGCATATTCCGCATATGCGGATCGAGGCCAGTCGTTGGTTCATCCAAAATGAGCATTTTCGGTTCGGATAAAAAGGCGATCGCTAAGCTGACGATCTGCTTCCAACCGCCCGATAATTTGTCGAAGTATTTCTTCCGATGCGGTTCAAGTTTGAAGTCGGTGATGATCTGCTCGATATCTATCGGTGATTTGTAATACGCTTTGAACAGTTTTAGCAGTTCGACAACTTTCAATGTTTTATAAAATTGGGTAGGCTGCAGTACCGCTGAGATATCTTTTCGCACATGTTCAAGCTGACTAGTCGAGAGAGCTTGAAGTTCTTTATCGAATATGAGCACATTCCCGTCGTCATACGGTTTTAACGTCATGAGGATTTCAAGGAACGTCGATTTGCCCGCCCCGTTTTTACCGATGACCCCGATGATTTCACCCGCCTCTGCTTTGAAATCGATACCTCGTAGCACTTTGTTGTCCCCATATGCCTTTTGTAAATTGCTGACACGCACAATTTCCATTTCAAATCCCTCCGTCGCTGTTCTTTGTACACTTACTATATACAGACAATCAGAATCCGTATGCAGGTTTTCGATGACCGGTCGTTATTTTACGGTCAGTTGCAAAAAAGCACCTGTCAGTTGCATTCGGCGGACACGTCATTGGAAATATGATCGAGTTTGAGGGAGTTTTGCGCGAGTTCAGGTGAGTAATGCGCGAGTTTGAGGGAGTTATGATCAAGTTCGGGCAAGTTATGCGCGAGTTTGCTATACTTATGCTCATTTTGGGACCTTCAGCGTATTCAAGACAAGTTGATAAAGAAGGAAAATGGTGAATCTTTGTGGAAGTAAGATTAGGTTGGGGGTGACTATATGGTTTCATTACAACCGATTAAACGAAGCAAACTGAGAATATTTGCAGGGAAGAAAGTATATAGATTGAAACGCTATGGTGAATGGCTGTTTGACGGAAAAAAGTATGCGCGCAAAAGACTCGAAGAAAAACTTCCGTATGTCGTGATGAAGCACCGGACGCCTTTGCTGAGGCAATTGAAAGATGTCGATATGCAGCTGCAACGGAATAAAATCATTAATTTACAGCTCGCTACAAAACGATTGCATAAAGTCGTGATCGAGCCGGGCGAAACGTTCTCATACTGGCGGCTGATCGGCAATACGACGAAGCGGAAAGGGTATGTCGACGGCATGATTCTCCATTATGGAAAGGTGACTGTCGGGACGGGCGGGGGGCTCTGCCAGCTGTCGAACCTCATTTATTGGATCACGCTGCATACGCCATTGACTGTGACAGAGCGCTATCGCCACAGTTATGACGTCTTTCCCGATTCAAATCGCAGTCAGCCATTCGGCAGCGGGGCGACGTGTGCGTACAATTATTTGGATTTGCAAATTAAGAACGAAACCCGAACGCCATATCAGCTGATGGTTTACTTAACGGACACGCATCTTAACGGGGAATGGCGTTCGGCGGTACCACCAACTCGAACGTACGAGATTTACGAAAAAGATCATCATTTCACAAGAGAATTATGGGGCGGCTACGTCCGTCATAATTCGATTTTTCGGAAAGTATACGACGCAGAAGGGAACCAGATCGACGATGAGTTCGTCACAGAGAATCATGCGATAACGATGTATGAGCCATTTCTAACATACGAGGGGGACGGGAAATGATTGTCATGATCAACGGGGCGTTCGGTGTCGGAAAGACATCGGTTGCGAATGAATTATTGCAAAGATTAGACGGAGCCATGCTGTTTGATCCGGAAGAGGTCGGGTTCATGCTGAGGAATATCATCCCGGCAGAAATGAAGTTGGAAGGCGAGAAAACGGGGGATTTTCAAGACTTGAACATGTGGAAGCCATTGACGGTCGAAGTGGCAAGACAGTTGCGCGAGACATATGGTAAAGATTTGATTGTGCCGATGACGATTTACAACAAGGACTATTTCAAGACAATCCATGGCGGTTTTTTGCAGGTCGATCCTGAAACGTATCATTTCTGTTTGACTGCGAAAAAGGAAACGATCCATGAGCGGTTGCTTGAACGCGGGGAAGAGGAAGGCAATTGGTGTTTCCAGCAGACGGATAAATGTCTTGCCGGCTTTGAAGACGACTGCTTTGAACAATTCATCCCGACTGACGAAATCGGGGTCAACGAGATTGCCGACTTTATTTGTAAGGAGATTGGAGCGAAGTCAATATGTTAGGTTTGAATAAAGATGTAGTCGCTTTAACTTCATATCGCGATGAATGGAAAGAGCTTTTCGCGCAGGAGAAGAACCTATTGGAATCGTTGATCGGGGAATACGTAGTAGACATTCAGCATATCGGAAGCACGGCGACCGAAGGGATTGCAGCAAAGCCAATGCTCGATGTCCTGATCGGCGTCAGTTCGTTGGATGATGTGAAGAAATTTGATAAGTACCGGTTGAAGGATGCGGATATTTATCATTTAGGGCGTGTGGAAATTGAAGGGAAGGAAGTCTTCGCCAAGTTCTCCGATTTGGAGGAATTGACGAAAACGCATGTCTATCACGTCGTTGAGTATGGAGGCGACTGGTGGAAGCAACACACGCTATTTAGGGACTATCTGAATGACCATCCTGACATCGCGAGACAATACGAAATGTTGAAGAAGGAAGCGGCGTTGAAATATCCAAATAATGAACGCCTCTATACAGAGGCAAAGAAAGCGTTTGTCGATGATGTACTGAAAAAGTGTAACATTCAACAAACTTAACAAATAATTTACATAATGCTTTTTCCCTATAACCTATAATTATAATTGACTATAGATCGTTAGGGGATGCTAGGAATTGAGAATGACAGTCGGAAAGAAGTTGTGGATTGGATTTTTAGCGATTCTATCCATTGTTCTGTTAGTCGGAGCATCCGGGTTATGGGCTCTATCCAAATTGGATGCGGAGTACCGTTATTTAATTGACGATAAAATAAAAAATGTAATCGTCATGGAACAACTATTGTCAGCCCAACATGCGGATGCAAAAAATATCCGCGGCTACATCATCTACCAAGAGCAATCATACGTGGAACAACGAAAAGAAATATTGGAATCCATTAAAGGACATATTAAAGAACTGGATCAAGCATTACATACTCCATCCGCACGCGATATTATGAAAGACGTGAAGGAGACAACTAAAAGCGCTGAGACAATTAGTGAACTAATCATCCGAGATGTACAGGCAGGCAATTTGGAAAGCGCGATGAACTTGGCAATGGAGGTTTCCTTCTATCAGGAGGAAGTTTCGGCCAATCTTCAACAGTTAATTCAACAGCAAGAAACGGAGCAAAAGAATACGGAAGAACAGTTACAAACTGTGTTGAAATGGATCTATTATCTGATTGGCGGTTTAATAGGATTTGCTGTCGTTTCAAGTATCGTTATCGCGCGAATCATTAGCCGCAGTATCGCCAAACCAGTTCGAAACATGACTGCTTCGCTCGCTAAACTAGCAAACGGGGATTTTACTGCAGGCCCAATTGCAGTGCGGAATAAAGATGAAATTGGAGAAATGGCAACAGCGCTAAATGGGATGACGGAAGACTTACGAGGGATTTTGACGACCGTCAAAGAGTCCGCCATCCAGCTTGCACTCCATGCTGAGGAACTATCCGCTAGCTCGGAAGAAAGTTTGGCTGCTTCTGAAACCGTTGCCGAAATAACGGAGCGGAATTTACTTGCGAGTGATGAGCAGGTCGGAAAAGTGAATGATTCCAATCGTTCTTTGAATGAAATGCTAAAAGGGATTGACCAAATTAGCGATGATAATGAAAGAATGCAACATGCTTCAACGGAAGTTGCTGACCTCGTTTTGGATGGAGCGTCAAGAATGCGAGAGGTAACGAGTCAGATGGGGAAAATTAGCTCGTCCATTCAGGAGTCATCTATCACTATTGGACAACTGGCAGCTCACTCGGAAAAAATCCGTGAAGTGACGTCATTCATTACAACGATGGCGGAGCAAACCAATTTACTAGCGTTGAATGCAGCAATTGAAGCTGCACGTGCTGGGGAACATGGCAAAGGGTTCGCAGTCGTTGCGGAAGAGGTTCGCCAACTTGCAGACCAATCGAAACGGTCAGCAGGGCATATCAGTCAAATGATTGATGAGATGGTTAGTAATGTGCAAAGAACGATCAAGAGTTCGGAAGAAAGCAATGGATTCATTACAAAAGGAAGGGAATTGTCGGAAAGGACCGGGGATGTGTTTCAACGAATCGAAGGTGCGACTTTGCTCATGAACGATGCGATGCATGATGTCTCAACGAAGATTAAGGAAGTCCGGTCCATGACGGATATCGTCTCCGCTGAATCGATTCATATCCAAGATCTCGCTTTGCAAACGTCAGCAGAAGCCCAATCAGCAAGTGCCGCAACAGAGGAGCAGCTATCCGCAAATGAAGAAATATCTGCAAATGCGCAGACGCTCGCAAGTCTCGCAGATCGCCTGTTAGATGACGTGAATCGGTTTACGATAGCTGAATAATTAAATAGGAAACGATAAGTCGTTCAACATCGGAGTGTTGGACGGCTTTTTGCATATAAACCATTACCCTGTTCTGTAGTGCGAGAAATGGTGTTACAATAAATATATAATTTTCAGACTATATATAAAGGCGGGGGATAGATGAGTACTTTATGGTTGGATTGGGCAAAAAGAATTCAGGCCTTGGCGCAGTCAGGTTTAGCTTTTTCGAAAGATATTTATGATATCGAGCGTTATGAGGAATTACGAGAAATAAGTGTAGAGATCATGGCGAAATATACCGACATAGAAGTAACGAAAATTAGGGATTTGTTTACGAATGAAACAGGCTATCAAACTCCGAAAGTAGATGTACGTGGTGTCGTCTTTCAAAATAATCAAATCCTCATGGTGAAAGAAAATATTGATAATAAGTGGGCTTTGCCAGGCGGTTTTTGTGATATTGGCTTATCCCCTTCAGAAAATGTAGTAAAGGAAATTAAAGAGGAATCCGGTTATGAGGTAATTCCGGTTAGGTTACTTGCATTATTAGATAAAAACAAGCACCCTCACCCTCCAGATCCTTACCATTATTATAAGATTTTTATATTGTGCGAAATTATTGGAGGAGAGCCCGCTGTAGGAATGGAAACGACTCAAGTTGAGTTCTTTTCGGAAAACAATTTACCTTTGCTCTCTACGAAGCGAAATACAGAATCACAAATAAAAATGCTCTTTGAATACTTGAAGAACCCTGACAAGGAAACAATCTTTGATTAATAGATATACATTCCACTGTCAGTAGAATCTCGTATTCAACCAATAGTTGATAGGCGATAAGGGAGCAATATGCTACGCTGAAAATAACAGTGCGCACTGAAACTTATTGGGGAGGTTGTTTACATGTTGGATACGCGAAAGGTTGGAAGCTACATATCAAAGCTTCGAAAAGAGAAGGATTGGACGCAGATGGAATTGGCGGATCGTCTGAATGTGAGTCATCAGGCTGTTTCGAAATGGGAACGGGGAGAATCATTGCCAGACCTCGGAACATTGATGAACATCGGACAGGCTTTTAGTGTGTCAGTAGATGAGTTGATGAATGGCGGGGCCGAGCGGGAAGGTTCCGTGTATGTCCATAATCTTGGTCGGATCGTAAAGGGGATTTCTGAGGATCGTCGTGAGGAAGTCGCGGAAATGATCAATGCGGGCGAAGCTGATATGGATGAATTGATTGAAGTCGCACCTTTATTGAGAGCGAGTGAATTGGCTGCCGTGACGGAGAAGGTTGATAAAAGCTTGTTCAATCATGACATGATTGTGAGGCTAGCACCGTTTGTAGAAACAGAGGTGTTGGATGAACTCGTACTCCAATCGATGGAAGAAAACGTCGACCTTGAACTGATTGGGAAACTGGCACCTTTTGTTAGCAGTAAAGCGTTAGGGGACATGCTGGACAAGGCTGTTACTGAAGGAGGGGATTTTGACGCTATCGTCCGGCTTGCACCTTTTGTGGAAAGAGCAGCGTTGGATAGACTTGTACTCCAGGCGAGGGAGGATGGCGTTGAGTTGGAGCAGATTGGGAAACTCGCTCCGTTTGTCAGCAGAGAAGCATTGTGGAATTTACTAGACAAGGCTGTTACGGATAAAGTAGATTCTGATACCGTCATCAAACTGGCGCCGTTTATTGGAAGAGAACATGTAGATAAATTGATTGAACGAGCTGTGGACGAGGACTTGGAATGGGAATTTGTTGTCAGATTAGCCCCGTTTTGCAGTCGGTCAATGTTAAATCAACTGGCGGAACGGGTAAAAGAGGGCGAATTGGATTCCAGTCGCTTAGTTTCTCTTGCACCTTTCATTGACAGAGAAGTGCTCAGCAGGATTATCGATCGGATGGATATGAGCAAATTTGCTCCGGAAACTATTGCTGAATTAGCGCCTTTTGTCGATAAAGGGACGTTAAGCAAATGGATTCAAGGTCTATTAGTAAAGTGATGGAAAAAGCGGCACCGAATCAATTTTGGTGCTGCCTTTTTATATGTTGAAAATTGAAGGATTTGGTACTCCTTTTGTCGAATAAAATACGATGTTGATTTTTGGCTAAAGTTGCCAACGGAGGGATTAAGAATGATTGTGAATAATGAGCGGTTAGCAATCAGGGAATTGATTGCTGAAGATAAATTCTTAATGGCTAAATGGTTGTCGGATCCCGAAGTTCTTCAGTTTTATGAAGGAAGAGATCGTCCATTGGATTTGGCGCAAGTCGAAGAGGATTTCTACGGGGAAGCGGAGGAAGAAACGCGGTGTCTCATTCTGTATGAGGAGCAGCCAATCGGGTATGTGCAATTCTATCCGGTTGGAGAAGAAGAGAGGCGGATTTATGGTTATATGGATCCGTCGGAAATCCTTTTCGGGATGGATCAGTTCATCGGCGAACCTACCTATTGGAATAAAGGAATTGGTACGCAGCTTGTCGAATTAATAGTAACGTATTTGTTGAATGAAAAGAACGCAGACCGCATCGTTATGGATCCTCAAACGTGGAATGAGCGGGCCGTCCGTTGCTATGAGAAATGTGGATTCAAAAAGGTGAAGCTCCTGCCGAAGCATGAATGGCATGAAGGGGAATATCGGGATTGCTGGCTCATTGAATATAGTAAGGAGTGAGGGTGTGAGTCCGAGAAACCGAGGGTCTGCCGTAATGATTGAAGAAGATAAGGTCGCTGTCATAAAGCGGAATCGAAATGGAATGGAGTATTATGTCTTTCCGGGCGGTGGAATTGAAGAAGGTGAAAGCCCAGAACAAGCAACAATCCGGGAGGTGTTTGAGGAAGTAGGGGTACATATCGACATAATACGACAACTAGGAACTGTTCAATTTAATGGAACGCAATACTATTTCTTGGCTAGAATCGTCGGGGGGCAATTCGGAACGGGGCAAGGCGAGGAATTCGAGGAAAATCGCAATCGGGGCCTATATGAACCGCAATGGCTACCAATCGCAAAGCTTGAGTCGCTAGATGTTCGTCCGATGGAAATTGTAAAAAGAATACAAATGGAAATTTGAAAAGTGGTTGGAGGAAACGGGAATGAGACTGAAAAGGATGAAAGCAATATTTGCAGCAAAACGGTTTGTCGATGAATACTTCCCTCATTGCCAAGCTGCGGTTCTTGCGGGAAGCGTCGTTAGGGGAGAAGAAACACCGACGTCTGATCTCGATATTGTTGTCTTTGATGATTTGCTCACTGAGGCGTACCGTGAATCCCGTATTGAATACAACTGGCCAATTGAAGTATTCGCACATACGTTAACCTCATACAAAACCTATTTTCGTTCTGATGCGGAACGGGCGCGTCCGAGCTTGCCCCGAATGGTAGCGGAAGGGATTGTATTAAAGGATTCCGGAATTCTAGCTACGATTAAAAACGAAGCCGCTGAGCTTTTGAATGAAGGGCCGCTCCCATGGTCTGAACAGACGTTGATGATGAAAAGGTATATGTTGACAGATGCGCTTGGGGATTTTCTAGGGACGCAAAATGAAGCGGAAGCGCTCTTCATTGCCAATACACTCGCCGAATCCATCCATGAATTTGTTCTCCGGACGAACGGGCATTGGATTGGTGCGTCAAAATGGATTGTCCGCGCGTTGAAACAGTACGATGAGGATTTTGCCGATCGATTTGTAGCTGCATTTGACGCATTTTATAAAACCGGCGATCGGGAAGGAATCATCACAATAACAGATGAAGTGTTAGCACCATATGGCGGGAGGCTTTTTGACGGGTATTCGTTAGGGAAGTGAGGGGTTTAAGGATGACAGTGACGTACGTAGATTGGGGCGGACATAAGTTGAAGCTTACGTGGATGCCGGATTTGATGCCACAACGGGAACTGGTCACAAGCGTCCATGCGTTTTGTTTTTATGAGGGGAAGCTGCTTATGGTGAACTTGAATGACCGGGGATGGGATTTTCCGGGTGGGCATATCGAAGTGGGCGAAACAGTGGAAGCGTGCGTTCGAAGGGAAGTGCTGGAGGAGGCCTATGTAATTGGGGATTGCCGGCTGCTCGGCGCCATTGAAATAAACCATGACGAAAATCCGCTATGGAATGAAACAAGTCCCTACCCGAAAGTCGGCTATCAAGCGTTTTATCGGATGGATATTACGGAATTCTTGCCGTTTGATGCAGGGTTCGAGTCGTCGGAACGGATGCTCATTCAACCGGAAGAGGTGAGCAGCTATTATAAAGGCTGGCACGACGTGTCTGAAGCGATAATGGAAACGGCTCTTAAGAAAATGCAAATATGAAAGCGAAACTACTGATTCCTCTTTTCGTTTTAGTTACAATATCGGTTGTATTCACAATTGCAATAAACCGACAAGATCCCAAAGTTGAACCTTTTTCAACTGAGGTCGGAATCCCGGAAACGAATTTGGATGTACTCACAATAACAGATGAGGCAGGCCGAACCTTTGAAATCGCCATAAAAGATATACCGATATTTAAAGCTTACTTGGATGCCCAGGATGATGCCGAAATTGAACTTGAACGAACGCAATATGAAATGATAAACAGCTCTTCCGAAGGGTATGTTCTCATTTTAAAATACGGCTGTGGAAATAAGCAATGTTCAACCCTCTTGATTAAAGCGAGAGACTCAGAAGTTTTTAGTGTCCCTTTATCAACCGGGATTTTTCAGGATTTCAAAATTTCGCCTGGACAAGATGAACTGTTAGTAAGATACGGTTACAACGAAGGCGGAGTTGTAGTTCGCCATATATTAATAGCAATCGATCTACAGAAAATGAAAGTGATCCCTTTCGAATCGACTGAACTAGCCGAAGAGTATATGTATACACCGACGTGGCCGATCGTTGACTATCAATGGATGGACGATGAAAAGTTCTCGATTGAAACATCCGATTTGACGTCATCCGATTTTGATACAGTTAAGGATTGGTACGCTTCAGGTGACCTGAAAACAAAAAGGGTAGAAATCTTGTTGAGCAAAACTGAGAGGCTAGACGCCTATGAGGTAATAGAGGAATGATAGCCGCTTACCGGATGGTTTTCTCTTGAATTAGCGAGTTTATCTATTGAATCGATGAAGTTATCTATTGCATACCGGGAGTTATCTATTGAATAGAGAAAGTTATCTATTGAATATCTAAATGTATCACCAAAACAGGACCTTTGCTCTACGTGAAATAAAGGCAGGTGGCTCAAATGAAAATACGGAAACTGCAGCATGATGAAACGCCGCCCAATGATCTGCTTCTGCTCGCCGATCCTTCTCGTGAACTCGTAGATGCGTACATCGCGGAAGGCGAATGCTACGTTGCCGAGGAGAACGGGGAAAGGATTGGCGTCTTTGTCGTAGTGGCATTAGACGCAAATACGATTGAGATTAAAAACATCGCCGTCCGTGAAGACAGGCAGGGACAGGGGATAGGGAAGAAACTTCTGCAAAGCGCAATAACGGTTGCTAAAGAAAACGGTTATCGGACTGTTGAAATCGGAACGGGAAATTCAAGCATCGGTCAGCTTTCGCTCTATCAGAAATGCGGTTTTCGCATTTCGAGCGTCATCAAAGACTTCTTCACCGATTACTATGACGAGGTCATTATGGAGAACGGCATTCAATGCATCGATATGATTCGACTTAGGTTGGAAATTCAGTAAACGAAAGAAGGGAATTTTGTTGGGAATACCAGAGAAATTAAAACGGGGAGATGAAATACGGATCATCGCACCAAGTCGAAGTGCGAGTATTCTTTCTGAAGAAGGCGTTCAAGTTGCAAAGGAACGATTGGAGAATTTAGGCTTTGTCGTTTCTTTTGGCAAACATGTCTTTGATAAAGATCTTCATAATTCCACTTCCATTCAGCAAAGGGTGGAGGATTTGCATGAGGCATTTGCCGATAAAAATGTAAAAGGCATATTGACGGTTATTGGCGGTTTCAATTCGAATGAACTTCTGCCGTACATAGATTATGAATTGATTAAAGAGAATCCAAAAGTGTTTTGCGGATATAGCGATATAACGGCAATCGGAACTGCGATTACAACACAAACCGGAATGGTCACGTACTCAGGACCTCATTTCTCAAGCTTTCAAATGAAGAAGGCGCAGGCATACCAAACACATTTCTTTAAGCAGTGTCTCATGCAGGATACGCCGTTTGAGTTGGAGCCATCTGAACAATGGACCGATGATGCATGGTATTTAGATCAGGAGAACCGGAATTTTGAAGAGACGGCTTGGAAAACGTATAATGCGGGCGAGGCAAGCGGGCAGCTATGGGGCGGAAATTTATGCACATTGAATTTGCTGCAAGGGACTACGTATATGCCAAGTATTGAAAATGCCATCTTATTTGTTGAAGACGATGAAATGACTACTCCCGAAACGTTCGCAAGGGATTTAACGTCTTTATTGCAAAATGCAAAGTCCATAAAGGCTCTCGTCATCGGCAGGTTTCAACGAGCATCGAAAATATCGGAGGAGCAACTTCTGTTCATTCTTGACAAACATCCACTATTGAAGGAGATTCCTGTTCTATATGATGTTGATTTTGGCCATACACAGCCGATGTTTACGTTTCCAATTGGCGGAGAGGTACAAGTGGATTCATTGAAGGGTTTATTAAAACTGGTAAGGTTTTAAGCTGGATATTCGAACGAAGTACTAATGAAATCGGAATTTCACAACAAAACACATCGGTATTAACAGACAGATTAACATACAAAAACGCTTGGGATCTTTATACCAAGCGCTTTTTTCATTTATCCATATTTAATTGTTGTGAAGAAGTGAGTTGCTTAAAAACAGATTCTATACCCTTACTTAATCTAATAAACCCACTGCAATTGTCCCTTTCTCATTTTTGCAATGTACATTATTTGCCCTGTGTGGTTATGCACTTCTCGCACCATTTGTACCATCATATCGAGTAAAGTTGATTCGTTGTCATTGGCACTAAAAGTAAGTGGGGGCATATTCAGATAGGGCTGCCAAACTAACAATTGGGGGTTTTGTTTTATGTCTTCTAAAATCTTAATAATTACATCAAATGATTCATCAGCAAGGATAAGAGCTTCTTCTTTTGATAATAGAAGTCCTCGTTCAAATTCTTTATTTCTATCTCTATTGTCTGGTACATTAAAAAATACTGTCTCAAGTCGTTGACGAACTGTTCCTCTAATATGTGATATTAGATTTGCTATGCTGTTACTCTCTGAGGAGGGATGCCATACAATATCTTCTTCTGATAATTGGTCTATTGCTTGATAAACCCATTTTTTTTCAGATTTAAACTTTTTCAATATGCTATCAATAAGTAAGATAGAAATATCCAAAGAGCTTCCTACTTTCTATTGAAAAACTATTTATTTCTGTTGTCTAAAATAAATGATCTTCTTTTCCATCCTGCTTAGTTAGTTTAAGATCATTTCTTCACAAACTCTTATACACATTATAACCTATTTCTCATTAAGTTCCGAAATTTCTTTCGATATTCAGGTGATTAACATCCTGAATATGAACCAACTACTACTTAGTAAAAGGAGGCGCTACTTTTGTTTGTTTAATCTTTGTGCTCCATCCGTCTGCTCATTCCTTGTAAATTGAATATTTGTTATGGTATAGGGCAGTCTAATCCTTAGAAAAAAATTGAAAGGATTGGATAAATTGTATTACTACAAGGAAGAGCTCATTAATATTATTACTCCTGATAAGCCAGACCCTGAAGCTGCAAGAGTTATGCAAGAAATATTAGGCGGTCATTTTGGTGAAATGAGAACAATGATGCAGTATTTTTTCCAAAGCTCTAATTTTAGAGGGAAAGAGACACAATATCGAGATTTGCTCCGTGGCGTTTTCTTGGAAGAAATCGCGCACGTCGAACTCGTTCAAAATACAATCAATCAGCTATTAAATGACTCTGGCTATTCTGCTGCTCCAGGAAACGCCGGCGCCGATCAAGCTCCACTTAACGACGCCACGAGACATGCAAATCCTCATCACTATATTATCGGCGCACAGTCTTCTCTACCAGTTGACGCTTCTGGTAACCCTTGGAATGGATCTTGGGTGTATGCTCATGGTAACCTTATCGGAGATTTACTAGACAATTTGGTACTCGAATCAACGGGAGTTCTCCAAAAAACTCGTATTTACGAAATGAGTTCAAATAAAACATTCCGTGAAACACTCGCATTCCTTATTGTTCGTGACAACGCGCATCAGAATGCCTTTGCGAAAGCGTTGGAGACGTTAGGTGTTGATTGGGGTAAGATACTCCCAATCCCTAATTATGATATAAACAAGTATCCTGAATGTAGAAAATATGTAGACATGGGATTCCATAATGCACAGTTTAACTTTAGGTTAGACCCTACTCGCATAGCCGAGATTTTCCAAGGTGAGTCACCGAGCAGGAATGCAGGTACACTCAATGTAGTTGACCCTCCTAAAGGTTTCCCTGTACCGATGATGCCTGAGATGCCTAATGAACATAGCCCTGGAACTCCAGATTTGAATCGATAAGAGTTCAGCCCCTAGGAAGATCTCCGGGGGCTTTTTGTGTCTTGTCGTTCCGAAAGAACAATTTCTTTTTGTCACAAATTAGTTGGGAGACAAACGGAAACTTTCCGATTACGCTGAAAGTAAAAGGTTGAAGGTTTCTGCGAGGGGGTTGCCTTGATGAGGCGAATGTTAATTCCACTACTGCTGTTTTCCACTATGATGATGACAGGTTGTGTCTATGAGTATACGGAAGAGGATGGCTACCGGATGGCGGTCATCAATGAAGGATTTCCGGTCCCTAAAAATGCCTATGAGCTAAAGCCGGAAGACTGTACATCGGAAATTGCGAAGTCGGCGAAGTATAGGTTGAAGGGCATCGGGGATGAAGAGGGTACCCCGCCTGCCGATTATTTGGAGGAAATTAAGAAGTGGGGATGGATTGAACTTGAAGACAAACGGGTCGGCCATGTTCATTACTTTGAGAAAAAGGGCAAGATCATGTCGCTCATCATTCAGGAGAATGTGTTTGATGTGTTTGAGATGAGCGATGATGTAGAGTTGTAATGAACAAACAGAGGATGGTGACGAATTAAGTCCATCCTCTTTTTTTGTTTGCCACCATCTATGAACCTTCCATATGGATGGTACACATGTTATGATATACATAACAAAAGGAAGGGGATGGTAAGAGTGGCTGAATCGGAAAAGATCACGATTAATATGAACGTCGTTGATTTAGGGAAAGTTGATCTATTGGTGGATCAAGGGTTTTATTCTAACCGAACAGATTTCATTCGAACTGCGATCCGTAGACAATTGGAAACGCATGCTGAAGAAGTGAAAGAGATCGTCACGAGGAAATCGTACGTCGTTGGGGTAGTGCGATACGGAAGAAAAGAATTAGAAGAGTTGCGTGATGCGAGTACGATGTTAGATGTGAAAGTGGCAGGATTACTGGTCATTGCAGATGACGTCAATGCAGAACTTGTAGAACAGACATTGGCTTCTGTGCAAGTAAAAGGTGTTTTGAAAGCGAATGTGGAAGTGAAATCGGCGATACAGAAGCTCTAAAAAGACGCCTTCCGGAAAAATAAAAACCGGGAGGCGTCTGACGTTATTGAGAATCCCCTACAATGACCCGAATCCTTTCCTTCTTTTCTGCTTCGCTTTTATATTCAAAGAATCCGAGCTGATTCCCCCAAGGGTCTGCGAAAGTTCCCCATCTGACCGGAACCTCTTCTCTTGAATGAAGTTCAAAGGATTCCACTCCTAGCTCCTGCTGAACCCGATTGCGCTCCTCTTCAATGTCAAGAACTCCCAAGCGGATTGGACCAGAATTCATGGAAGGATGACCTTCCGCAACTTGCAGCCAGCAGCCCGGAAGAAGCTCCCACTCAGCGAACCCTTCATGGGGAATGAAATCTGGTTCTCTTTTAAGCAAGGTTGTATACCACTGTTGCCCTTTTTCAAACTCAGATACGCGGACTTGAATTGTCATTTCATAAATCAATCGAATCACCTTTTCACTGTTATTCAAACAACGCAACTTCCGGATCTTTTCTAGCGCAATATACAAGCATGGCATGCAGCTGTCCGCGGTGATGATAGAGGTGAGAAGAGATTTCTAGCAGCCACTCAAACCGTGTATAGGAAACGCCCCAGTAGGAAGTTGTCGTTTGCATAAGATCTTCCTCTGTATATTTAAAATAACGGTTCTCCAATGAAGTGAAGTTAGCCAGCAGAGCTTCTTTCATTTCAGCTATGGATTGAAGGGGATTAGAGGAATAATATGTGCTCATCTGTTCCTCGGAAGCCTCGTCTGAAATAAGAAGGTCTGCCTGGCAAATAAGAGAGACATGGGCCAGCAGCTGTCCGATGGAGAACTTGTTGTCAGTCGGTTTTACGTCTAATTCGCTCGGCTCCAATTGGTCCATCATAGTAGTGATAGACCGTACTGCTATCGAAATTTGATTCAACGTGGCCTTTACGTATGCATTCATTTTGTCACCTGTTTTCTAATAGGAGCAGACCTCGATACGGTTCCCGTCAGGATCTGTCGCTATGAAATATTTCGCTCCCTCTTCCATGATAGCGCCAACGTCTGTACCGTGAGATGAAAGATAAACATGCGCTTCCTCAATTGATGGTGTATATAAGCTGAATAGGCTATTGCTCATTTGTTGTTTATGTTGATTGACACAGAGCGTGATGGATGTGTCTCCGAATGAGATCGCTTGATACATTCCATTGTCATCTTTCCATCCGGGTATACCACCTAACACTTCCACATAAAAGTGCAGTGCCTTTTCAAGACGTTGAACCGGAATGAAAACTGTATCGACTTTTTCAAATAGCATTGTTTTTGCAAGGCCTCCCGTTACGAAATTGCATCAAATGCCCTCAGTACCCTCAAATTATCAAGCGTCAGCACGCCGCTCCATTCCTGTTTTGCCGTTTCCCAAACATCTTCAAACCGCCCCCACGCCCATGTCGGTTTCCAGCTGCCGTCTTCCGATTGGGTTGATCGGAGATGCTGGATGTTGGCAGGGATGATTTCTTTAAAATCTTCATATAGAAAAGACGTCGGAGACGATACGACTTGAAGAGGGAGCAGGCAATAGTCATGCCACTTTTCCGGATTCGTCGTCACGCTATGTTGTGCAATCTCACGTACTCTATCGGAAATCTTGTCTGCTTCTTCGGCCGGCAATTCTCTCGTCAATTTCAACAAGCACTGCAATTCATGGAAATCGTTTGTCGCCTCTTCGTTGACGTATGCAACTGCATGGGCTGTAAGCTTTTCAAGAAAATCCTCAGGGACAAGGCCTTTATAATGATGGAGCAATCCTGTCATTTCAGCGCTCGGATTACCCCATGGCCAATCGCCGCCGTAATTCCACCAGATGGCACGTGGCGCTGTCTCCACTTCCTTCGGGACAATTTCCCAACCCATCTTTTCTTCGTCAAATGTATGGAGGGCATATTGAATAGCCTGTTGCACCATCGGCTCCGATTCATCCGCCCCGATGCGGATCAAATGCTGCAACCCAATTGTTGTCGCTAACGTCGAAGAGGCTTCACACCGGAAATCGGGTTCCAATCCTTTTCCGAAACCACCGTCTTCATTTTGATAAGCTTTCAATTCTTCCAACACTGGCTCGCGGCTGCGGTTCTCAAATTCAAATTCGAATAGCGCCTTTTCCAATGGACGTGCTGTTGATTTGAGAAATTCTGTGGCATGTTGGAATTGATCAGCAGATAGTTTTTCCATATGAATCCCTACTTTCAAGATAAATGATTGATATGGATGTATTCGCTATCGTCTTATGTAAATCCTTCCAGTTTCAAAATAATTGGCCCTTATATGGTGCAATATGATTATCTGAAAACCGCGACCGCCTGAACCTCCGTCCGAACCGCCTGAAGTAGGATCGTGACCGCCTAAAACTTCGTCGAAACCGCCTGAAGCAACATTGCGACCGCCTGAAACTTCGTCAAAACCGCCTGAAATCTCGCCACAACCGCCTAAAACAACATTGAAATCGTCTAATAACAGCCTTTTACTTAGAGCGTTCCGCAAAACAAATAAAAAGATGAAGGAAAATGTAGCTTTCCTTCATCCGTTTACGTTCATTAAAACTCAGATTCGGCAAGTGCTCTTGCAATCGCATCTTCAATCGGCGCGACTGGCCCGGTGATGTAATTATTGATCATGATGGAGAAAATCAATTCCGTACCGTCTTTCGCTGTTACATAACCGGAGAGGGTGGAGACGCCTGTGATGGAGCCGGTTTTCGCTTTGACGTTGCCGGCTGTCAATCCATCGCCCATCCGGTTCCGGAGTGTACCGCCGACCATCCGTTCAGGATTGCCTGCAATCGGTAAGGATGCTTCAAAAGCAGGGAACCAGCTTTTCCCTTGAATGTTATACAACAGTTTCGATAGTTCATCCGCAGAAACGAGGTTTTTATGCGACATGCCGGAGCCGTCGCGGAGAACGACTGTATCCGTGTTGACGCCGAATTGTTTCAGCTTCTCCTTCATAACTGCTAGCCCCGCGTCCCAGCTGCCTTCGCCGCGTTGTACTTTCCCCATTTCCTTCACTAATGTTTCCGCATGCCCGTTGTTGCTTAACTTCATGAATGGAATGAAAAGCTCGCTAAGCGGCATTGATTTTTTTGAAGTGAGAACAGTTGCCCCACTAGGCGTTACACCTGTCTTCATTCCGCCATTTCCAACAAATTGGATGCCTTCTGCTTCTAGCGATTTATTGAATACATCAAGCGCTAGCATTGAAGGATCCCAGACGGCTGACCATGAACGGGATACCGTACCTTCGAGTGGCATTTTCCCTTTAATGATAATCCGGTTTGTTCCATGCTCACGTGCGATGGAGATGCTCTTCGCTTCGCCTTTTGCAACAGTCGTTGCGTTATTAACGATTACAACTGAGTCTGTTTGTGGAGTAAGGGTCACTTTCGGAAGATCTCCTGCTTTATTGCCAGGATTCACTTCGACGATTACAGTTCCTGCATCATAGTCCTCGTTCGGTGAAAGCGTCAGTGCAGACACTTGCGCTCCGACATAATTATGCTCATCCGACCAGTTCAAATCTTGCGAATAGCGGACGTCGTCGTACCAACTGTCGTCGGCGATCAAGTTGCCGTTAATTTTGTTGATCCCTTTCGCTTTTAATTCCTTCGCGAATTGATCCAAATCCTTTTTCATTAACGTCGGGTCGCCTTTACCTTTTAGATAAAGATTGCCTTGAAGCATGTTCCCTTTCACTTGACCGTCCGTCAGAACTTCCGTTGAAAAACGGTAATCCGGCCCTAATATGTCCATTGCTGTTGAACCTGTCAGCAATTTCATATTGGAAGCAGGGCGGAGGCGGATGTCGCCGAAGTGGGAATAAATCGATTCACCCGTATCGGCTTTTCGAACACTGACCCCGGTAATTCCCCCTTGGAGCTTCGGGTCTTTCAAGATTGCCTGTAATTTTTGATCTAAAGTTGTCGAATCAATGGATGCTACGGGAGTCGTTTCCCCGGATGCGGCGACAGATGAATACGTTCCTTCATGTGTTACCGGAAATACGGCGATCAACGCAATGGCCATTGCGAGGAAAGCCTTTTTGAAAATACATTGCTTTTTCATTAACATGCTCACATCCTTTCATCCTTTGTATTTGATTGTACGCCATCTTCATCAAGGTGGGTAGATGAAAAATGCAGAATATTAGCAATTAAAGCGTTTTTCCTAAGTGGGTAGGTAGTCGTTACTAATTATATGTTTGGAGGGCTTTGCCCATACGTGAACTAACAGTTGCGAAGAACAGAGGTTCAGGTAGAATTATGTATATTCATACTAGTAAGGAAGTGTCGGAATGATGCAGTACACTTTGTCACCATTGGGCGACCAAGCTGTTGTCATAGAAGTTGGCAAACAGATCGACACATCATCCGAGCAGAAAGTGAAGGCGGTTGTCTCTCGGTTGGAAGCAGAAGCACCGCCATGGATGATTGAATACATACCTGCTTATACGACCGTTACTGTCCTTTATTCGATACGGGAATTCCTTAAAGAGGATAGTCCGTATAAGGCCGTTTGCGAGCGGATTCGCGAGTTGCTAGAAGATGTGAAGGAATCCGCTGCCACGCAGCAAAAAGTTGTGAAGATCCCTGTTTTGTATGGCGGCGAATTTGGTCCGGATTTGGACTTTGTTGCGAAGTATAATGGTTTGACGGCAGATGAAGTCATCGAGATCCACACGTCGGGAGATTACAAGGTACATATGATAGGCTTTGCACCGGGTTTCCCGTTCATCGGGGGAATGTCCGAAAAAATCGGTGCGCCAAGACGAACGACACCTCGGTTGAAAATACCTGCACGCTCTGTCGGGATTGCGGGAGTGCAGACGGGAGTTTATCCGATCGAAACGCCAGGGGGCTGGCAACTAATCGGGAGAACACCGCTTGAGTTGTTCCTTCCGGATGAGGATCCTCCGAGTTTGCTTGCCGCGGGGGATATAATTCAGTTTTACGAGATAACGAGAGATGAGTATGAAGACTTGAGAGGTGGCGCCGAATGATTGAGGTTCGTAAGCCGGGTCTTCATGATACAGTTCAAGATTTGGGAAGGTACGGATACCAGAAATTCGGTGTCGTGGCAGGTGGCGCCATGGACCCATTCTCTCATCGGGTTGCAAATTTGCTAGTCGGGAATAAGGAGACGGAAGCAACACTTGAAATGACACTCGTCGGTCCGCATCTTTTATTTAAGGAAGATGCCCTGATTGCCATTTGTGGCGGGGATCTAGCTCCGGCAATTGAAGGCATAGCTGTACCGATGTGGAAATCGGTGTTCATTCGAAAGGGAAGCGAATTGCGGTTCGGAGCGGCGAAGGCGGGGGGCAGGGCCTATTTGTCGGTCGCTGGCGGGTTTGACATGCCGGTTGTGCTCGGAAGCCGGTCGACGTATGTGAAGGCGCGGCTTGGTGGATTGAATGGAAGGGCGGTCGGGAAAGGGGATGTCCTTCATGTTGGTCCGCCAACGATGTATTCTGTGGCCATGGAGGAAAAGCTCGCATCAGACGAACCTTTTCAGGCGGCAGATTGGCAAGTTGCGCGTCATCTCCTTCCTCGTCTATCGAACCATTCTGAGATACGGGTCATGCAGGGCAGGCAATATGAGTTGTTTGACGAGGAGAGCCATTATAAGTTTTGGAATGAATCATTCACCGTCAGTTCGCAATCGGATCGGATGGGCTACCGAATCAGTGGTCCTATATTGCAGCTGAAAGAGCCGATGGAAATGGTGTCTGAAGCGGTTACGTATGGCTCCATCCAAGTTCCTGCGGACGGAAATCCGATCATTTTGGCTGCTGATCGGCAGACGACAGGCGGTTATCCGAAAATCGGGCAGCTGGCTTCAGTTGATTCTACAAAGCTTGCGCAGGCGAAGGCGGGAGATCGCCTTTCATTCAAAGAAGTGACAATCGAAGAATCACAAAGGTTGTTTGCCAAACAGGAAATGAATTTGAAGGAACTACGAGCAGCGATTCGAAATAAATGTAGATAGGGGTTTTTGGAATGGCATTTGTAGTCGATTTGAATTGTGATATGGGCGAGAGCTTTGGCGCGTATGTTATGGGGAATGACGAAGCAATTTTGGAGACGATTACGTCGGCGAATATTGCTTGCGGATTCCACGCAGGTGACCCGACGACGATGCGAAGGACGGTGCGGTTGGCCCTAGAGAAAAACGTCGGCATCGGCGTGCATCCCGGCTTGCCGGATTTAGCAGGATTCGGACGTAGAGAAATGGCGATTTCTGCGGAGGAAGTTTTTGACCTCGTCGTTTATCAAATAGGAGCTTTGGCTGGGGTCGCAAAAGCGGAAGGAGGCCGGTTGCAACATGTGAAGCCGCATGGCGCGCTTTATAATATGGCGGCTGTGAACCATGAGTTATCCGAAGCGATTGCAGAAGCTGTTTATAAAGTAGATCCGGTATTGATTCTCTTCGGGCTAGCGGGCAGCGAGCTAGTCAAGGCAGGGGAGAGGATCGGGTTGAAGGTGGCGCATGAAGTGTTTGCGGACTGGACTTATCAAGCGGACGGAACATTGACTTCGCGCAAGAAGCCGAATGCATTGATCACCGATTATGAAGTCGCTATTCGCCAAATTATTCGGATGGTGAAGGAAGGCAAGGTGACTGCGACGGACGGAACGGAAGTTGCGATTCAAGCCGATACGATTTGTATTCATGGGGATGGGAAGACAGCGGTGGAGTTTGCGAGGGTGATACCGGGTGCATTGGAGAGGGAAGGGGTCAGGGTTAGGAAGATTGGCGACGTTTTGGCTGGACGTTGCTAGATAATGAACAACGGGGGTGAGTTCATGAAAAGGGCAAATCTATTTCTACTAATCGTTCTATTGCTTTTACTAAGCGCTTGTGGGCATGTTTCATCAGTTTATACAGCTTCACTATTAGTTGTAATTGAGAAAGACCATGTAGACGAAGACTATTGGATAATTGCTTATGATCCTAATAACCAAACCGAAGAGGAAGCGTTTCAGATTATGGTTGATAATGAATTGCTTTGGAACAATATCAAGGTAGATGAAGAGTATGCTGCTTCCTATACAAAAGAAGGAAATAAACCGTGGGTGTTGGAGGAGATTAAGTAGACTTCGGAAGTGGATGGAAAATTTTCAGCAAACAAGGAAGTGATTATTATGAGGCTTGATGGAAAAAATGTAATTCTCTCAAGAGTTACTCCGGATGATTTGGATTTTGTTTGTGAACTAGAATGTAATAAAGATATTTGGTTTTATGAAGAACATGTTGAATCAGATAGAAATGTCGTTAAAGAAACGTACCTACAAAAGATGAATACTCCACATAGTTATGATTTTATTGTCAAAAGCACTGTAGATGGAGAAGTAAAATCAATCGGTCTGGCCCAAATTTGGTGTTATGTAGAGCATAGAAAGAGTTGGGAGCTTGGTTTTGCAATTCTTCCTAGTTACCAAGGAAACGGATTTGGGTATGAAACAACGAAGCTTTTACTAGAGTTTGCGTTCGAAAGATTACAGGCTCATAAAGTAGTCGGTATGTGCAATTGCAACAATCTTAAATCTGTAAAATTAATGGAGAGCTTGAGTATGAAAAGAGAGGGAACATTTAAAGAAGAACTGTTCTGGAATAACCAATGGCATGATCAATATTTTTATTCAATACTGGATAGAGAGTATTTAAATAATTCATCAACGAAACAAAACCACCTCGCTTAAATTACACGAAGTGGTTTTTTCTCATTTATTCCCCTAAATCAACATTATGATAAACTTGCTGAACGTCTTCCAAGTCATCCAACGCGTCGATCATTTTTTCGAATTGCGCTTGTGCGTCAGCGTCCAACTCGACATCGTTTTGTGCCAACATTGTCAGTTCAGCGACGGAGAATTCAGTGATGCCGGCGCCTTTCAATGCTTCTTGCACAGCGTGGAATTGATCCGGTTCCGCGTATACGATGACAGTATCTTCTTCTTCCAAAATATCGCGGACTTCGATGTCTTCTTCCATTAGAAGTTCGAGCACTTCGTCAGCTGTTTTACCTTCCAAGCCGAAGACGGCAGTTGCGTCGAACATATACGCAACGGAGCCGCTGACGCCCATGTTTCCGCCGTTTTTCCCGAATGCTGCGCGCACTTCGGAAGCGGTGCGGTTGACGTTGTTCGTAAGCGCGTCGACGATAACCATCGAGCCATTCGGGCCGAAGCCTTCGTAACGAAGCTCGTCATAGTTTTCCTCAGCGCCGCCTTTCGCTTTCTCAATCGCACGGTCGATGATCGCTTTTGGCACGTTGTACGTCTTTGCGCGCTCAATGACCATTTTGAGATTCTGGTTCAACTCGGGATCAGGGTCACCTTGTTTTGCTGCTACATATAATTCACGCCCGAACTTTGCGTAAATACGGCTCGTATTCGCATCCTTCGAAGCTTTTTTCTCTTTAATATTATTCCATTTCCGGCCCATCTTTTTCACTCTCTCTTTCACTATGAGCTTAGATTCGTCGAGCTATTATACACCCGTTGCATGAATGCTGACAAGTGAAAAATCCTTTAATTGGAATGTAGTAAGTTCTCATTCCTGTGCAAAGTTTAGTTGTTTTCTAGTTCTTGTCTATAGCATAAAGCATTTTTTGAATGAAATCTTGACCCCCGTCAAGTTTTCACTTTTTAAACGAGGAAAAGTGCCTTATACTGAATGTGGCACTACATTTTCGAATAGAGAGGAAACGTGGGCATGGAACTTGTATATAAAGGTAAAACGAAAGACGTTTATAAATTGGAAGATGGCAATGTTTTATTGACATTCAAAGATGACGTCACCGGGGAAGACGGCGTGTTCGATCCGGGTGCAAATACAGTGGGGCTGACGATTGAAGGCGCGGGGCAATCAGGCTTGCGCATGACAAAATTCTTTTTTGAGAAATTGGCGGATCGAGGGATTCCGACACATTATATCGACGCGAATATCGAAAACGCGACGATGACAGTGAAACCGGCAACTGTGTTTGGAAAAGGGCTTGAAGTGATTTGCCGTTTCCGCGCGGTCGGAAGCTTCTTGCGCCGGTACGGAGCGTACTGCGAAGAAGGACAACCGTTGGACGCATTTGTCGAAGTGACGATCAAAGACGACGACCGCAATGACCCGCCGATTACGAAAGACGCGTTGGCGCAGCTCGGCATTTTGACGAAAGACGAGTATGATGTTTTGGAGAAGTTGACGAAGGACATTTCGACTGTCGTGAAAGAGGAGCTTGCGGCGAAGGGGCTTGAACTGTATGACATCAAGCTCGAATTCGGACGCGATCCTAAAGGTGATATCATGCTCATCGACGAAATTTCCGGTGGGAATATGAGAGTGTATCAAGACGGTGAGTATGTAGCACCGCTTGACTTGGAGAAATTAGTGTTAGCTTAAAATAGGTAAACCGCTGCTCATTTCAATGAAGGGGAATGAGCGGCGGTTTTTCTATTTGTAATTTACTCCTGCGGCCAAAGGGGGAGGTGGCGCGTCCAAAGTAAGGGGTTGCGCGTCCAAAGCGAGTGGTTGCGCGTCCAAAGCGAGCGGTTGGGCGTCCAAAGTGAGTGGTTGAGTGCCTCAACGTCCAAAGTCGATGTCCCATCGCTCAAAGCCGTAGCTCCCGCGCTCAAAGCCGTAGCTCCCGCGCTCAAAGCCGTAGCTCTCGCGCTCAAAGCCGTAGCTCCCGCGCTCAAAGCCGGTGCTCCCGCGCTCAAAGCCGGTGCTCTCGCGCTCAAAGTCGTTCCCCCCGCGCTCAAAGCCGTAACTCCCGCGCTCAAAGCCGGTGCTCCCGCGCTCAAAGCCGATGCTCTCGCGTTCAAAGTCAATGCCCCCAAGCTCAAAGCTGTAGCTCCCACGCTCAAAGCAATCCGCCCGCACCCAATTCTCCGCACTCAAGCATTCGACAAAACAACGGGAAAAATTCCCACTCATAAAACAGCGGCAGTTGGGTATGCTTGGCAAGAGTAAATGTGGAGGAGGAACTACAATGAAGCAAAAACTGATAATTGTCCTACTTTTGAGTGCCATTCTTGCAGTGGCGGGATGTGGGAAAATGAAAAAAGAAACGCTGCCTGTTAGCGGGGAAAAGATGGAGGCGATCGTCGCTCCTTTATTGAATACAAAAGGGGATGAGATCGGCGAAGTCACATTGGTCCAGGAGACGGAAGGGGTGCTCATCAATGTGCAGGCGGAAGATTTGCCGCCTGGGATGCATGGTATTCACATCCATGAAACCGGCGTGTGTACACCACCGGATTTCACTTCAGCCGGAGCGCATTTCAATCCGACCGGGAAGGAACATGGCTTTGACAATCCGAAAGGCTTCCATTTAGGCGATTTGCCGAATATTGAAGTTGACCAGGAAGGAAAAGTGTCCATGAAGCTGACAACTTCTGAAATTACGTTGAAGAAGGGCATGGAAAATTCGATCCTTGATAAGGACGGAAGCGCCATCGTTATTCATGAAACGGCAGATGACTATAAGACCGATCCAGCAGGGAATTCAGGTGCACGGATTGCTTGTGCACCAATTACAGGGAAGAAATAAGAAAAAACCGGTCCAATGCGTGGACCGGTTTTTCATTCTTCATATTTAAGGCTTCAAAATCACTTTAATGCAATCATCTTCATGCTCGAAGAAATGATGATACGCAGCGGATGCTTCCTCCAACGGAACGACGTGCGTAATGATTTCCGTCGGATCGAATTCACCTTTTGTAATCTTGTCGAACAACATTGGCATGTAATGGACGACAGGGGCTTGCCCCATCTTTATCGTAATATTTCGTTCAAACATATTTCCAAGCGGGAACATATTGTAGAGCGATCCGTAGACGCCTGTCAGATGGATCGTCCCGAATTTGCGCACGGCCTGATAACCGATTTCTACAGCGCTCAACGTCCCGCCTTGCATCTTCAGCTTCTGACCGACTTTTTCCGCGATATTCTTCTTCCCGTCCATTCCGACACAATCGATGACGATGTCGACACCGCCGTTGGTAAGATCTTTAATATGCTCACCCATATTGTCATATTCGTCGAAATTAAAAGCTTCCACCTTGTTCATTTTAACAGCATGTTTCAGACGATAAGGGACATGGTCAACAGCTATAACGCGTTTCGCACCTTTCATCCAAGCGAACTTTTGCGCCATCAAGCCAACAGGGCCGCATCCAAGGACGGCAACCGTATCCCCTTTTTTCACTCCTGCATGCTCCACGCTCCAATAGGCAGTCGGCAGTACGTCGGACATGAACAACAGTGCCTCGTCCGGCAATTCGCAAGACTCAGGGATGACAAACGGAAGGAAATTCCCATAAGGGACACGCAAATATTCCGCCTGGCCGCCCGGATAATTCCCATAGCGTTCCGTGAACCCGAAATAACCGCCCGTATCCACATGGGGATTGCGGTTCGAATTATCACATTGGCTTTCCATCTCATTCTCACAATAAAAACATTGACCACATGATATATTGAACGGAATAACGACACGGTCGCCTTTTTTCACTTTCGTCACATTCGGACCGGTTTCTACGACAATTCCCATCGGTTCGTGGCCGATGACATAATCTTTCTGCGTCGGCAATGCACCTTGATAAATATGCAAGTCGGATCCGCAAATGGCCGTCGACGTCACCTTGATAATAATATCATCGGGCTTCTCAATCTTCGGAGCCTCCACTTTCTTCACTTGGATGTCTTTCACGCCTTGGTACGTTACTGCTTTCATTCGAACTCCTCCTTATCTATCTGTTCTCACACTTGTCTTCCCCGGAACAGATAGATGTACACATGAAAGAGTCATTGTAAGAAGAAGTTTTCCGTATAATAGGGCTGCGATTTCTCGTTAAAGGCGACGCCGATGCCGAGATGACTGTAATCTTTAATTAAAATATTATCCCGATGCCCTTTTGAATTCATGAGACCTTCATGCGCGAAAATGCTGCTTGACTGGCCGTATGCCAAGTTTTCGCCCGCCCTGCGGAACTTGATCCGATCCGCCTTCATCCGATCGAAAGGCGACTGCCCTTGTAAATTATCATGGCTAAAATAATCATTCGCCGCCATATCAAGGCTATGCTTGCGGGCTGTTTCAGCAATCGCATCATCCCAGTGCAAAATCGAGCGTCCGTGCCGAACACGAGCGGCATTCGTCAAATCGAAAAGCTGCTGTTCGAACCCATTGCGCAGAGATACATCTCCGCCTGCGTACATTCCGGATTTCTGCTGTTCAAGTGCGGTCGTAATCAGCTTGACAGCCGTTACGGTATCATCCCGATGAAGGTCGTAAAACACATACATATATGCACTTCCTACTTTAAAAAGATCCATCCCTTCATTTTCCTGAAGGATGTAGACGTACAAGCCTTTTCGGATTTCTTTCAGCGGCTCGCCATAGGCCTTGCGTACATCTGCTTTCGGTGTGCCGTACTGGATGCCCGCCTTCGATGAAATGAGATCGTCGTTCGTGTAGATTGCATTGACTTTCCATTTTTCATCGAAGGAAATCATGACGAAATTCTGGTAGTCTTCATGGTACGTAAACCATTCGGAACCGTATTCATTCAATGAACGGCTTTTCGGCTCGCCAAGCTCTGCTTTCACTTGTTGTTTCGTTGCGCCGAGCTCGATATTATGGATGGACATTGCGCTGTTGTCGGGTTTCGCCAATTCGGGCTTCGCCACTTTGTCAGGGATCATTTGCTCCATTTCGGATGTTTTTGAAGAAATATATAGAAATAATCGATTAGCAGTGTCGAGTGTGGAGCTCATGGCAGAATTGGCCGGCTTCGAGTCCAATACATCTACAATTTTTTCGTCGACCTGATTTAAGAAAGAAAGGTCGACGTATTTCGAAACGGGCTCTTCCCATAAAGGTCTTGCGAGATAAACTGCCACTATGAAAATGATAAATAGTAAAATCCGCTTCACGGAAATCGCCTCCTTTCTACTATTGTACCCGCCAAAGGGGCGATAGATACAGTGAGAACCATTGGTAGTTTGAGTCTTGGCGGAAAGGCGGTATACTTGTAGAACAATAATGGATCGGAGTATCGGACATGAAATTGACGAAGAAGATGCAAAGTGCACTGCTCATGGAAAACAATAGACAACTGTTCAAATGCCCGATCTGTTCTGCGGGGATGGAAATGGTTGATCATTCGAGGCTCGTCTGCCGGGACATGCATTCGTTTGACTTGGCGAAGAGCGGATATGTCAATTTAGCACCGCAAGCACATTCGACGAAATATGATAAATCGTTGTTTGAGGCGAGAACATTAGTTATGAATAGCGGCTATTTTGGACCTGTCCTTGAGAATGTTATAGCTCGTATAAATGACCATTTGACTGGAACAGAACATTCAGTCGTATTAGATGCAGGTTGTGGGGAAGGGACGCACTTACATGCAATTCATTCACAGCTAGGAACGGAATGCATCGGCATCGGTATCGACTTGGCGAAGGAAGGTATCGCGGCGGCATCGAAAAATTATCCTGGCATCATTTGGAGTGTGGCGGACCTTGCTGCCATGCCATTTGCCGATGCGCAGCTCGATGCGATTATCAATATTTTATCACCAGCCAATTACGCTGAATTCAACCGACTGTTAAAACCAGGCGGCATGATCGTGAAGGTCGTACCGGAGAGCGGCTATTTGCAGGAATTGCGTGATGCTTTCTATGAGGGGAAGCAGCAAAAAGAGGAAGCTGACCCATTGGAGCGTTTCCGCGAACAGTTCGACGCTGTGGAATCGGAACGACTGACGTATACGTTTTCATTGCCAGAAGGGTTGCTCGAGCCGTTGATTCGCATGACTCCGCTCACATGGAATGCGAGTGAAGAGCGGGTCCGTGAAGTTCTTTCGGCGGGGATGAAGGAGATTACGATTGACTTACGAGTAATTGTGGGTGTTCGACGGTAAGGCGTGTGGGAATAAATGGTCGAACGGTGATAATGTCATCGTGAGCGGTGATAATCCGGGTCTAAGCGGTGATAATGCATATGTGGGCGGTGATAACTTGTCCACAAGCGGTGATAAACACGACTAACCGGTGATAACCTGAACTTGTATGTTTTCTAGAAAAGGGAGATGGTAAGATGTTCAGCGGAATTAGTGCAATCCCAAATTGGTTTTATATGATGGCGTTTGTAGTTGTCATACTGCTCGTCATCTTCATCGAATGGAAGACGCGATAGGAGGGGGTGCATGGGTGAGAAAAAGGATAAGCGTGTGAGACCGCGACTGTCGCCAGAACATGAATTGTTGAGACCATCTGATATATGGAGCCTAGATCGGTTTGTTGAAAAGGTACGATTTGAAGGTGGCGTGATGCCGAGCGCAGATGGGGAACGCTTTGTTTTTGATAATTGTGTGTTCAAGGATATGTCATTTGCGAACGCCGATTGGAGGGGTGTGGAATTCGTCGATGTTTTATTCCAAACATGTGACTTCTCGAACGTCCAAATGGAAAATGCCACGTTTCACCGATGCGAAATCGTTAATTCGAAACTGACGGGAGCGGATATCGCTAATTCCAATTTAGGACATCTGCTTGTGAAGGATAGTGACGTCCGCTATGCGAACTTTAATTTTTCCGAGATGAAGGAAATTGAGTTCGTTAACTGCAACTTAATGGATAGTGATTATTACGAATGCCAGTTCAAGGAGGCTCGGTTTGAAAAGTGTAAGATCGATAATGCGAATTTCTTGGAAACCGATTTGGACGGCGTTGATTTGTCCAACAGTTCGTTTGATCGAATTGAAGTAACAGTTCCAAAAATTGCAGGATGCATCGTTTCGAAGGAGCAAGCACTAGGTTTTGCACGTGCGCTTGGTCTAACGGTGAAGGATGAATGATGGTATACTGGAAACACATTTTGAAACAGAAAGAGTGGCCATAACATGCTTACATTCGAACAAAAACAACAAATCATTGAGACGTTCCCCGAACTGACACGGAAAGAAGTATCGATGAAGCGGCTTAATTATCATTATGAAGACAGTCTTTATGAGAAAACGGTCGTTGTTCAGCATCTTCACCCGAACGGCAACGGATTTGTGTACGTGGAAGGGATTCCGGGCTACGAGACGGATGACCGCGGCCTCGTCAACATTCGCGAAGCGACAGAAGAGGAATTGATTAAAACAATCCGGGACGCCATCCGCGCGCTATCGACCGATGACGCGGAAGAGGAAGAAGAGGAGATCGAGGAAGTGTGGGTGAATGAGCAAGGCGAGAAGCTGACATTGCTCGAGGAAGAAGGCTTTTTCAATATTTATCATGGCTACAATCTAGAAGAAAGTTTCGGCGATTACCGGGAAGCAGTTGATTATTTGAAAGAGGAGAACTTCAAGCAAAGTGGGGGTGAATCCGAATGAAAGGCAGAACGCTCGTCATCGGGCTTGTTGTCTTCATCCTTGCAGTCGTCGCAGCCATCTACTTCGCTATGATAGCGGAATTCAATAAAGAACGGCCGAACAATACGAACGTGGAAATTGTGGATTGATTGTAAATAAAACTGCCTGGACAAGCGGGATTCCGATGTCCAGGCAGTTTATTTATGTTCATGAATTAATGCCAATTGCCGGCCTTATAAGGACCTTTCCTAAAAGGCATCCACCAATTCCACTTGCCAAACAATTTCATCAAACTTGGAACAAGCAACAAACGAATGATTGTCGCGTCGATGGCGACCGCAATCGCGATGCCGACCCCGATCTGTTTCACCGGCATGACGTCGGTGAAGGCGAAAGCGCCTGTTAAAACAATCATGATCAACGCTGCTGATGTAATGATTTTACTTGTCGTCGCAAGCCCCTCAACGGTCGAATGATCATTATCAATCGTATTTGCATACTCCTCCTGCATCCGCGAAATGAGGAACACTTCATAGTCCATGCTTAATCCGAAGACGAGGCTGAAGACGATCACCGGGATGATGAGCGCAATCGTTCCGGGGTGCAGCCCGAAATGACCGTATTGGAAAATGTATACGAGAATCCCGAACGTCGCGGCCAGTCCGACGACATTCATTAAAATCGCCTTCAACGGAATCAAAATGGAGCGGAACGCAATCATTAAGATGATGAACGTCGATACAAGGATAATCGTCAGTGCAATCCAGATATTATCAAAAATTTCATCGAAAATTTCTTGATTGAACTTCGGTGCGCCGCCGACGAGCAGATCCCACTCCGTCTGTTCCGACCAATCCCGCGCCCATTGCTGTGCTTCCTCGGACGTACCTTTCGCCTGAAGCGTCACAGGGATCATTAATTGATTACCTTTGACAAGTGATTTGAATAAAGGTTCCAGCTGCGTTTTAATTTCGGGAACTTGTAGCGCTTGCTCCCACTCTTTTGGCGACCCGACACCGCTCGCGGTGAATATCGTTGTCAGCTTATCAACTAACGGATCATCCGACAACTCCTCTTCCAACGCTTTCATAGCGTGCAAGCCCTCGGTATTGGACCAACCGCCGTCTCGATCGGCAATCAAGTACACCGTCGATTGGTTGCCGAGCCCGAATGTGGCATCCATCAATTCATATGAGGCGCGCGTGTCATATGACGGAGGCAGAGAATCGATTTGCGGAATTGTCACATCCATATTTTTCACGGGAATGACAGCAATGCCTAATAAGAGAAGGGCCCCAATCGTAATCCGGATCGGCCGTTTAATAACCGCGTTGGCGAACTGTCTCCAACGGTCGGAGCCATTCTCTTTTACCTTAAGGATACGGCCTTTATTCAACCGATCGCCGAGTACAATCAATACCGACGGCAGCAGCGTAACTGAACTAAGCACTGCCATCCCGACAACAATCATGCCGCCAAGCGCAATGTTTTGGAAAATCTCCACTTCAATGACGAACATGGCGCCAAGCCCGATGAACACACAAAATGCCGAGAAAATAACAGAACGGCCCGCTGTCCGGATTGTTGTCGCCGTAGCCTCCAACACATCGCTTTTCAATCGTTCTTCCCGATAGCGGCTAATGAACAGCAAGGAAAAGTCGATGCTCAAAGCGAGCCCAAGCATCGGGATAATATTCAATACGAAAATCGATAAGTCCATCTGCCCACCGACTAATGCCAGTACACCGAATGCTGAAATGACGGTCGCCACCCCGACGATTAAGGGAACGATGGAAGCCATGACAGTCCCGAAGGCAAGGAGAAGAACGACAATGGCGATCGGCAAACCGATTGCCTCCGCCTTCATCAAATCCCGTTGGCTCGCGCTGTTAATATCTTTCGTAATGGCGGATCGTCCGGTTAAGACAACCCCTTCCTCATCCCCGATCGCTTTCCGAATATCCGTCACGACCGCCGACATATCTTTGTCAGTGTCTTCAAAATGAAGCAATGCGTACGATACGTCTTTCGTATATTGCTCTTCATTTTCAAGCGGGGAAACGATTTCAGAAGTGAGGTCAAGTTCCTCAATATTGGCTAGCGTCGAAGAGATGGTGTCATCCGCCACGTTATCAAAAACGACGAACATCGTCTCCGCCGGCAAATCGAATGTTTCCGAAGCGATTTTCATAACTTGCTCATGCTCCGCATCCATCCGAAAGCCGTCACCCGCAAGCAACCCTGGCAGGCGGATGGCGAAAGCGGCCATCGCAATGAAAATGACAATCCACGCAATAATAATGGTTTTATAGCCTCTCGTAACAAACCGCGCAAGTGTGCGCATACACTCGTCCTCCCCGGTACATGATCTCTCTATCTTTCTATCATAACGAAGATGTGTAGGATTGTCTTTTAAGAAATTGTTATTTGGAATCGCGTCGCTAGTGAGGGCCCGCGCGTCCAAAGGCACCGCTTTCAAAGGGGATGCTCCCGCGCCCGAAGTGCAGGCTTCCGCGCCCGAAGTGCAGGCTTCCGCGCCCGACGCGCCCGAAGTGCAGGCTCCCGCGCCCGAAGTGCAGGCTCCCGCGCCCGAAATGCAGGCTCCCGCGCCCGAAGTGCAGGCTCCCGCGCCCGAAGTGCGGGCCTCCGCGCTCGAACGTCTCTGCTAATACAATCAATAAAATGAAAAAAACCACTCCCCGAAGGAAGTGGTTTTGAATGGGTTAATTCAAATTAGTTTTTTTCAACGTTTGTTGCTTGAAGTCCGCGTTGACCTTGTTCGATTTCGAAAGTCACGTCTTGGCCTTCTTCAAGAGTCTTGAAGCCTTCGCCTTGGATAGCGGAGAAGTGTACGAATACATCGTCGCCATCTTCACGTTCGATGAAGCCATAACCTTTTTCTGCGTTAAACCATTTTACTTTACCATGTTCCATGTTTGTTTCCTCCTTGTGTGCTGAGCACACATTGTGTTACTATCCTTGCTCAAGTCTTGAAGCGGTCAAGCATTACACCGTGACCATCACGCCGAACAAAAATAATTCTCCTTTATCATAACAGAGCTGTTTTGGCAATGCAAGTAAAATCTTTTTCAATTGCATGAAGAAATGTTTCTTTTCTAAAAAGAACGACTGAATTCTTATATTCCTTTATCTAAGGCGTTTCTCTTAGAAAAACAACTTCAAAATTTGGTACGTAATGGCAGCGATTGCTGCGGAAATTGGCAAGGTGATCACCCACGTGAGGACAATTTTTCTGGCAACTCCCCATTTGACACCGCGAACACGTTGCGCCGATCCTACACCCATGATGGCGGACGAGATGACATGCGTCGTACTGACCGGCAAGTGGATGAGCGTTGCCCCGAAGATGATCATTGCGGAAGTAAGGTCGGCCGCAGCCCCATTGACGGGACGGATCTTCATGATTTTTCCTCCGACCGTTTTAATGATTTTATAGCCACCGATCGATGTTCCGAGTCCCATCGCCGCCGCAGCAGCAACCCGGACCCAAAGTTGAATCTCGTCGGTTGACTGCATTTCGGCAGCAATCAACGCCATCGTAATAATTCCCATTGCTTTCTGGGCATCGTTCGTACCGTGTGTGAACGCTTGTAAGCTCGCCGTTCCGATTTGCAAGTACCGAATCCGTTTATTCGCCTTGAACAGATTCCTGTTTTTCAATAAAACCTTGAACAGCGACATCATCAGAAAACCGCCCGCAATGGCGATGAACGGTGACAGAATAAGCGCTTGCATAATTTTGAGGAATCCACCGTAATTCAAAATGCCGAACCCCGCCGCAGAAATGGCGGCACCCGCAATTGAACCGATCAACGCATGCGACGAACTCGAGGGAATGCCGTAATACCAAGTGACCAAATTCCAAGTAATGGCTGCAATAAGAGCGGCCAAAATGACGAGCGAACCATTTTCTAAAAAGAACGGATCGACGATATCCTTTGAAATCGTCTTGGCAACACCCGTGAACGACAATGCCCCGATGAAGTTCATAATTGCCGCAAGATAAACGGCAGTACGTGGTTTTAAGGCCCGCGTCGACACCGATGTAGCGATGGCGTTCGCGGTGTCGTGGAAGCCGTTTATGAAATCGAAAGCAAGTGCAAAAACAACGATCGCTATCGTGAGTACTATTATCGTCTCCATGAAGAGCTACCCCTTACGCGTTTCGCATAATAATTCTTTCAATTGTGTTCGCCACATCCTGACAATGGTCTGCAATCTCTTCGAGGAGCTCATAAATATTCTTTAACTGGATGATACGGATGGGGTCCTTCTCACGAATGAACAACTGTTTGATTGATGTACGTAGGACTTCATCACAAATGCGCTCAAATTCCTTAATGAGAACAGCATGATCTCGCATTTGAACGAGCTTCTTCCTTGCTAACAGTTCCATCGCTTTAACGATTTGGTCCGAACTTTTCACAATATTATCCATGAATTTCTGGATATACTCATCAATTTTCGTAAGCGAAAACATTTCTAAATAGGCAACGAACTGTTCGATGCCGTCTAGAATATCGTCCATATTAATAGCTAATTGCAAAATATCTTCCCGCTCGATCGGCGTCATGAAGGAAGTGTTGAGTTTGGAAATTAGATCGTGAATTAGATCATCGCCTGCTGTCTCGTAATCTTTCAGCTTGATGCTCACTTCCTTTAGATCGGCTACTGAAGTTACTTTAAAGTCATTTGTATAATGCATCGCTTCTTGAACGTGTTCAGCAATCTCCAAGAGAGCAGCGAAAAATGGATCGGTTCTACGATGACTGAACATGATTATCCTCCCTCTGTTTCGAGAATCTATTTTAGCAGTCCTATTATCATAGCAAAAAAGATAATAAAGAAGTACAGATTTTGGCAAAATCATAGACAGAGAGAATTTTGGACGACCCGATATTTATTTCCAAAAAAATTGAAACCTTATGTCTGGTTAACCGTATGTATAGTAGAATTCAAAGTAGGAGAAGGCGAGGTGAGAGGATGGAAGTGTTCGGAATGCCGGTTATTAATGTCTATTTGACTGTGCTCATCATCGCAGGATTGGCAACCGTGCTGTACATTTTCTTCAGTGACATTGCAGAAGGGGTGGGGGAAGCAAGTCCGCTACTGGATCCAGCAGTAATTCTAGCGTTCATTTCATTTACATCCGCAGTCGGTTATATTTTGGAATTGACGACAGATTGGAATCATTTGCTGATTTTCATCATTGCGCTTGGAGCCGCGACCGCATTGGACTTCCTTCTATATTTCTTCGTGCTCCTTCCATTGAAATCCGCGGAAGTATCGCTTGCCTACACAGACGAATCGCTGACGGGTCAGGTCGGTAAAGTTATCGTACCGATTCCGATTGACGGCTTCGGCGAAATCGTCATCGAAAACGTGAATGGGATCATTTCGAAAAGGGCTGCTGGATACGAAAACCAAGCGATCGACTACGGAAAAGAAGTACTGATCATTGAAGTGAAGGAAGGAACGTTCATTGTGAAGGAATATGAGCCTTTCCGCTTCAAATGATCAAAGCACAACAATTATTTTACTAAGGGGGAATTAAAATGCCAGGAACGTTAATCGTTATCGGGATTGTCGTGTTCATTTTGCTTGCTGTTATCCTTGTCTACGTTTCGAAGTACAAAACAGTCGGGCCAGATGAGGCGCTCATCGTCACGGGAAGTTATTTAGGAAGCAAAAACGTACATACGGATGATTCGGGCAACCGGATTAAAATCATCCGTGGTGGGGGGACGTTCGTCTTCCCAGTGTTCCAACAATCGGAGCCGCTAAGTTTACTATCAAGTAAATTAGAAGTGACGACGCCTGAAGTGTATACGGAACAAGGTGTTCCGGTTATGGCAGATGGAACTGCGATCATTAAAATCGGAGGATCGATTTCTGAAATCGCGACGGCAGCGGAGCAGTTTTTAGGTAAATCGAAAGCCGACCGCGAAAACGAAGCGAAGGAAGTGCTGGAAGGGCATTTACGTTCCATTCTCGGATCCATGACAGTTGAAGAGATTTATAAAAACCGTGATAAGTTTTCACAGGAAGTGCAACGTGTTGCTTCGCAGGATCTCGCTAAAATGGGGCTTATCATCGTTTCATTCACCATTAAAGATGTTCGCGATAAAAACGGTTACTTGGATTCACTCGGTAAGCCGCGCATCGCCCAAGTAAAACGCGATGCAGATATTGCAACTGCGGAAGCTGAAAAAGAAACACGCATCAAAAACGCTGAAGCATCGAAGGAAGCACAAAAAGCGGAAATCGAGCGTGCGACTGAAATCGCAGAAGCAGAGAAGGAAAATCAGTTGAAAGTCGCTGATTACCGCCGCGAGCAAGATATCGCGAAAGCACGCGCCGACCAAGCGTATGAGCTCGAGTCCGCCCGTGCGAAACAGGAAGTTACAGAGCAGGAAATGCAAGTTAAGATCATCGAGCGTCAAAAGCAAATCGAGTTGGAAGAGAAAGAGATTTTGCGCCGTGAGAAGCAATATGATTCTGAAGTAAAGAAAAAGGCTGATGCAGATCGTTATGCAATCGAGCAAAACGCAGCTGCTGAGAAATCCCGTCAAATGGCGGCAGCGGAAGCGGAAAAGTATAGCATTGAAGCACGTGCTGCGGCGGAGGCTGAAAAAATCCGCCTAGACGGTCTGGCAAAAGCTGACGCACAGCGTGCACAAGGTGAATCGGAAGCAGAAATTATTCGACTGAAAGGTCTTGCGGAAGCGGAAGCGAAACGCAAAATCGCAGAAGCATTCGAGCAATACGGCCAAGCAGCTGTGCTTGACATGATCGTTCGCATGATCCCTGAATACGCGAAGCAAGTCGCAAGCCCGCTTTCGAACATCGATAAGATCACTGTCGTCGACACAGGCGGCGGTGAAGGCGGCGGTGCTAATAAAGTGACATCATACGCAACGAACCTCATGTCTACGTTGCAAGAGTCCTTGAAAGCATCGTCAGGCATCGACGTTAAGGAAATGATGGAAAGCTACGTCGGAAAGAACAACTTGCGCCCAAGCCTCGACAATTTGGCGGAAGAGCTTCGTTCAACAAAGCCAACACCGGTCAAACCGAAACCCGTTGACGAAGAATAAATAATAGGCACCCAAATCGCTCATGCGGTTTGGGTGTTTTTTATGCCGACCGCCTGAACTCGCCTGCAACCGCCTAAACGGGCCATTACATTATGCCTATTACTCAAATTGAAGAAAGTATATTCAATCTATTCAAAAAGAATCATAGCGGTTCCCGCCGTTGTTCGCTATAATAATAGAAATAGGCTGAAACAAGTCGAAATGTGTTATGGAGGATAAAGATGGGACCAACTCGAAGCGATACGAAGCAACTAACGGAAAGCCGATACCCCGTTTTACGGATGACGTCCGGACCGATTACGCTCATGGGGCGTTGGAATAACGTTGCGGAAGCCCTCTTTTCATTGAATGAAGGGGGTTCGTTCTGCGCCCAATACAACCCAGAAAACACGATTGTGGAGACATACACATTATTAGACGGCGTAGCCGAAATTGAACACAACGGCGAATACAGAATAATGGAGATCGGGGAAACGATCGACGCATCCCAGTATGACAAAGTCATTACATTTTACGGAACAACGAACGCCGAAATCCTTATGAAGATGGATGCTGATTTCTATGAACATTTATTTTACGAAACCCAATTACTGCAGTACGAAATGGATGCAGTCGCCCACGTGGACGGCTATACGTATCACCATTGCGACCGGATCAGGCAATATGCGATTGAAGTGTGGAAACGGATGGACCAACCGAAATGCAAGCTGAAATTATTGCGGTGGGGCTCCTATTTCCATGACATCGGCAAGCTTTCAATTCCCCTCGAGATTTTGAATAAACCCGGAAAGCTCACGCGCGAAGAATGGGACATTATGAAGTCGCATTCCTCGATCGGCGCCAACATTATGCGCGCACATCCCGTGCAATGGCTAAAAGACGCTGCATTTATCGTCGAACAGCATCATGAACGGTATGATGGGACAGGCTACCCCCGAGGTCTAAAGGGGGATGAGATTTCGCTGGAAGCCTCCATCGTCTCCGTCGTCGACGCCTTTGACGCCATGACAACGGAACGGGTGTATAAAGAGGCCATATCGATCGAAGAAGCCATCGCGGAACTGAAAAGGGGCAAAGGGACACAATTTCACCCGAAAGTTGTGGAACATTTTATAAAAGTGATTACCGAAGGGAAAAAGCAAGCCATCTAGCATTTTTTAGTTTACAGGAGGGCAATTTGTGAATATCGAGTATTTATCTGAAGAGCGGTATTCGGACTTTATAGAGTTCTGCAAAAAATACAGGAATAACGTAGATGATTCCTATCTTTATGAAGAAGACCTAAAAACCTTTCAGCCTGATGAGGATAATCCGACGTATATCGTCTTAAATGACCGTTCAGAAATCATTGCTGGGGTTTCTCTCGTCAAGGATTCATATTACAGAAGAGGAAAAAAGGGGCGCTTTCGGATCTTTCATTCTGCAGAACCAGACCGGGACATTTATGAGTTGATGTTGCAGAAGATAAAGCCCCATACAGCGGATATCAACGAAGTCTTTCTTTTTATTCAAGAGAACAATCTTGCTGTCCGGGAGATCTTTCAATCCTTGCAGTTTACAATTGAGCGTTACGCCTATTTTCTTACAAGAGAAGCGGTGGAAGCCGAACAGCCAAGCTTACCGGAAGACTATTCATTTAAAACATTCGAATTCAATCAAGATGAGGAAGATTATCTTTATGTACGTAATGCTGGTTTTGCAACACTGAAAGGATCAGAGACTCCCATGACAATTGAAGAAGTCAAGAAAATGGGGAATGATGAGGATTATATAGAAGGTGGAATTTTCCTTCTCTATCATCGGGAAAAGCCGGTTGGAATCGTCCGCTCAATTCGTGATTCCCATAATGAAGAAGCAGTCATCAACATAGGTCCCATTGCTCTCATCCCTGAATATCAAGGAAAAGGATTAGGACGTCAGTTAGTTAGAAAAGCTCTTCAGTTTGGAAAAAATATTGGACTGCCAAAAGCGGTATTGAGCGCCAATGCGGATAACGAACGAGCGGTTCATCTTTATACGAAAGAAGGATTTAAAAAGGAAGAATCGCTCGTTTGCTATCATTTGATTCTATAACTATCGAACAAGACTCGGGATTCTGGGTCTTTTTATTTTCTTTCATTCCGAAAAAGGTGCATGATAGAAGAAGAGTTTGAATTATCTATTGAAAGGGGCAAGAAAGATGGAGTATCGTATCGAGCATGACACATTTGGAGAAATCAAAGTACCAGCGGATAAGTTATGGGGAGCGCAAACGCAGCGAAGCAAGCAGAACTTTAAAATCGGCGGAGAACGGATTCCACTCGGCGTCATCCGTGCGTTTGCCCATTTAAAAAAATCAGCAGCGATTGCGAGCAACTCTTTTGGCAATCTATCTGACACGAAAATGAAAGCAATTGTCGCAGCTGCGGAAGAAGTAATCGAAGGTAAGTGGGACGACCATTTTCCACTCGTCGTTTGGCAAACGGGTAGTGGTACGCAATCGAATATGAACATGAACGAAGTACTCGCAAACCGCGGCAATCAGCTGTTAGAAGAATGGGGCGAGGAAGAACGCCTTCACCCGAACGATGATGTAAACAAATCCCAAAGCTCCAACGACACATTCCCGACAGCATTGCACGTTTCAGGCGTCATTGCAGTTGAGCGTGAATTGCTGCCTGCTCTACAAGAACTAAAAGCTACGCTTGGCAAAAAAGCTGAAGAATTCATGGATATTATCAAAATCGGACGTACGCATTTACAAGACGCGACGCCGCTTACATTAGGCCAGGAAATTAGCGGTTGGCATCGCATGCTTGAGAAAACGGAAAAAATGCTGAATGACAGCGTCCAATCGATGAAGGAACTTGCCATCGGTGGAACTGCGGTCGGTACAGGGCTTAATGCACCGAAAGGGTTCGGAGAGAAAGTCGCTGAAGAAATTTCGAAATCGGTCGGCATCGAATTCACATCCGCTGAAAATAAATTCCATGCCCTCACTAGCTATGACGAAGTCGTCTACACGCATGGTGCAATGAAAGCGCTAGCTGCGGATTTGATGAAAATCGCGAACGATGTAAGATGGCTAGCAAGCGGCCCGCGTTCAGGGATCGGCGAAATTACAATTCCTGAAAATGAACCAGGCAGCTCCATCATGCCAGGTAAAGTGAACCCGACACAAAGTGAAGCACTCACAATGGTCGTTGCGCAAGTGATGGGCAATGACGCGGCAATCGGTTTTTCGGCCAGCCAAGGAAACTTTGAATTGAACGTTTTCAAGCCGGTCATTATTTACAACTTCTTGCAATCTGCGAAGTTGCTTGCAGACGGCATGCGTAGCTTCAATGAAAACTGTGCAGTTGGAATTGAACCGAACCGTGAAGAAATCGACAGCAAAGTGAAAAATTCATTAATGCTCGTAACAGCTTTGAACCCGCATATCGGCTATGAAAATGCGGCGAAAATCGCGAAAACGGCACATAAAGAAGGTACGACGTTGAAGGAAGCAGCACTCAAAACGGGACTATTGACGGAAGAGCAATTCGATGAATACGTTGATCCTTCAAAAATGATCGGACGGTAATGGATCATGTACGAAAAAGATTGTCCGTACTGCAATTTGACGGCAGATCCCGAGCAACAGATCATTTTTGAGACAGCGACATGCGCTTATATTCAAAAGCCATCTGAACAAAGAGTACTTGAAGGAAGTGGCTTAATCGTCCCGAAACGGCATGCGGAAAATGTATTTTCATTAACGCCTGAAGAGTGGCGGGATACGCAGGAGTTGCTGCTGAAGGCAAAAGCCTATTTGGAAGAGCGTTATGACCATGAAGGGTATTCAGTCGGTTGGAATACAGGCGAAGTGGGCGGGCAATCGATTCCGCACGCCCATTTGCATGTCATCCCGCGGTTTGCAGATGAACCGCTAGCAGGAAAAGGCATCCGCTATTGGATCAAACAGAAGGAAAATGAGCGGGGGACATTGTCCACAAAGTTGTAACCCTAATCGTTTTGGAAATCCATTATGATGGAAGGACAATGACAAATGAAGGAGTAGACATGAAAGATGAAAAAACTCATGCCTATCATGCTTATAGCAATGCTTGTCCTTGCCGCATGCGAGGACAAAGCACAGCAACACGGGCACGACGACTATTTGGAAGTGGGTCACGAACACCAGCTACCGAATGGAGATGTGCAGGAAGCAACTGAATCGGCAGACGTACTGCCAAAGTTTTTGGACGGTAAGTCAGTAGACGTCCGCCTCGTCTACCAATTGGCGGCTTCTGCTCCAGACGTTCTTGAATATATGCCGTGCTACTGCGGTTGCGGAGAAATAGCGGGACATGGCAACAACTTGAACTGCTTCGTTGACGAAATCCGCGAAGATGGTTCCGTCGTCTGGGACGACCACGGCACGCGCTGCCTCGTCTGCCTGGAGATTGCTGTTCAATCCGTGCAAATGAAACAAGAAGGAAAATCGATGAAAGAAATTCGCGATTTCATCGATGACAAGTACAAAGAAGGCTACGCACAACCGACAGACACGCCGATGCCAGCATAAATGAGAGAGAGCAGACAAACTTGAAAAACAGTTTGTCTGCTTTTTTATGTGGAGTCCGGGCGATTATCAAGTATCATAAGGTGTTTTAACTCATATTATTCTGAAATTGTCTCTACCTCTTTAGTTTTATCACAAATCGTCGTATGCTATGGAGAGAATCATGCAACACAAGGAGATAGATCAAATGATTTTCGAGGGGAATAACAAAATCCGTAGGAAAATCTTTCAGACCGTCGATCAGTTAACCGACGATGAATTCAATAGAACACCGTCAAATGGCGGCTGGTCTCCGAAGCAAATTTTGGAGCACCTCGCTTTAATGGAAGCCTATATAGCTTCAAAAATATCGGAAGAATTGAAGAATCCGAAGAGCCCAAAAGCCTTCAAGAAAATTATTTTACGTTCTGGAAGTTTGCTCGTTAAAGGGGAACTCCCCATGCAAACGAGACCGACTACTACGTATAAAACCATTTTGGAAATCAAAGAAGAACTTCATCACTCACGAATTTACTTGCTCGATATTTATGATGGCAGCTGCAAGGATCAGTTACGTGAAAAGTCCTTCCAACATCCGAATCTCGGTTACATTCCACTACATCAATGGTTCCAGGTCGTCGGTCTGTATGAAAACTGCCATCTGAAGCAATTGAGGAAGACAATTAATGATTTGCGAATAAACGGCTACTCCTTAAAGCCTAGCGAAAATTCCCCAACGCAATAGCGTGTGGGGATTTTTTGATTCAGCATACTGCACGAGCACAAGAAAGAAGGATTCCTGCCTATTAAACCTTTTAGTCAAATTACATAATTTTGTCCGTATTGGACAAAATAACATTGCATTTCCCTAAAAAAACGAGGTGGTGAAATAGATGGCTGATGACAAACGTAAACGTGTCGATACTGACGAGGAAGTAAGAGCTGCTAGTCTAGGCGCTTTTTCTGGAGATAGGCTACTTTCCGCACTTGATCCATTTGGAACCGCTGCTGTGACGAGTTCTGACAAAGCGATAGGCAACAAGGCAGAAGACGGTGACATAAATGACGATGTTGACCAAAGCGAGAGAATAAGAGATAGACAGTAAATTCATTCTCGTACTAAATGTTAAGGCATGCAGTGGACTTCCTAAAGGGGAGTCCTTTTCTTATGGTCGACGTAAAATTAGTTTTCCAAGATTATGCTATAATTTTAGCAACATAGAGTAAGGGGACGTGTTGCATAATGAACAACGAACAATTCGTCGCATCGTGGAGCGGCGGCAAGGATTCAGCATTGGCCTATTACCGGGCGCTCCAAGCGGGCGGAGTCGCAAAACGGATTTGGACCATGTTCGAGGAGGATAAAGAACGATCAAAATCGCATGCCTTGCCGCTAGAAATCATTCGGGCCCAGGCGGACAGTCTCGGTCTATCTTTAATGATTCGCGGTGCTGACTGGAAAGGGTATGAGGAGCAATTTTTAGATGCTATGAAGGAATGTGTAGATACAGGAATTCTGAATGGTGTCTTCGGTGATATTGATCTTGAAGATCATTTGAAGTGGATCCAAACAACTTGTGCAAAAGTCGGTATGAAAGCTGTCCACCCACTATGGATGGAACCGCGCCGAAAGCTGTTAGAGGAATTTGTGCATGCGGGTTTTGAAGCATACATAGTAGTCGTCAATACAAAAATGATGCCTGCACAATTCATCGGTCGCAAATTCACAATTGAATTGATGGATGAACTGGAATCGCTTGGCATCGATTCATGCGGGGAGTCGGGAGAATTCCATACAGTCGTTGTGGACGGACCGATATTCAAGAACCGCGTACCGATCGAGTTCAAAGGACAGCATGAACGGGATGGATATGTGTTTTTGGATGTTGGGCTAAATAAAACAAAAGAGGAATCATGAACCTGCTAGTTAGTTAATTAGCAGGTTTTTAATAATATGGTTTATGTTGGAATTTTTCTCTTGAATAACAGTTATTTTTTATTTATAATAAAAAAGTCGCTTTGTTTGTAAAGCGACATCCAATGACTTGTACCGCGAAATACGCATAAAACGATAAGTCTACGCATAAATCTTTTCAATTGCGCATAAAGCACTCCAAATGCGCATAAGTCCATTTTTTTACGCATAAATCTTCGGAAATGCTCATAAACGCGTGAAACTACGCATAAACGCATAAAAATAGAAACAGTAAAGGATGTATGGGAAAGAGAATGAAGGAACGAATGACGGAATCGCAAATCGTCACTTTGATCGAATCGACCATCCGTGCCGTCAACATGGATGTGGAGCTGAAACAGGAACGCACCGGCGTCAACATGATGTATGATTTCATTAAGGATGAAGTCCTCGTCGACATCGCCCGCGTACAAAAAGCCTGCCAAGAACTCCCCGAACCGATGCCACTGGAAACGTATCTTCGCGTATTAACAATCCATGAGTTGGGGCATGCAATGGATCGCAAAGCATTGCTTGACTCGCTTGACCGTTCGAAAGAAATTCTCCTTATGAAAAAACAAGCAGCTGCTGAAAAACGCCCGCTCGATGTACCGTTCATGACGATGGTGATGGACGAGCATAAAGCGGACATCGCCTTCGAAGAAACAGCGTGGGCCAATGCGGAAATATTGAACGGCTTTTTTGAAATTGTCGATGGTGACAGCTTTGAAAAAGTGAAGTTGCACAGCCTTTCGACGTATCGAGCATCGTATGAGGTTGACTTGGAACTCTATAATGGATTACTTCAAACGCAAGAGGAATTATTATCTGTATAACATGAAAGAAACCGCCGACCTGATGTAAATCAGGGGCGGTTTTTGTTTTTGAGGTGTATCCTTTTCTGTCACTATGGTCTATATAAAAAGTAAAAAGTTCTTTTTACAAGGAGTTGAAAAAGGTGTCGGCTTGTCTCTTCTGCACAAAATTTTTTCGGTGCGAAAATCTAACATGTGGATCAACAAAGGGTCGTCATCTCGCAAACGCCGTGAAATCAAGGTTTATTGATTCATAAAAAAATTCGCTAACAAGCAGGCCAACAAAGCCCTAACAAAGAGCTCACAAAGTGCTAACAACTAATAAAGAATTAAAGAAAGTAAGAAAGAAAAGAATTAAAAAGAATCCTGTGCATTAAGCGCTAGGGAACATCCAATTAATCTAAATAACCCGCTTCTTTCAATTCCCTTTCCAAAAACGGCTTGGCATTGAGCAAATCCCGGAACGCTTCGTATTTGGCGACAGCAGCGGAAGTCGGTTTCTTCCCTGTTTTATACGCACGAATTAAGATGTTTTTCGGCGTATGCTCCATATCGATGAATTCAAGCAGCTGTGCATCATACCCGACGAGCGTCAGAAGTTCGGCGCGGATGGAGTCTGTTGCAAGAGCCGAGAAACGCTCTTTAATGAGCCCGTGCTGGAGCATGACGTCGAGAGCGGGAGATTGGATTTGAGAAAACAGTTCGTGCTGGCAGCAAGGGACGCTCAATATCACTTCGGCTCCCCATTTGACAGCTCGCCCTAATGCCATGTCGGTAGCAACATCACACGCATGCAATGTGACAACCATGTCGACGGACGTTTCCTCGTTATAGTCGTTTATATCACCGACGAGGAATTCGAGTTGTTCATAGCCAAGATCTTTCGCGATCACATTACATTCTTCAATGACTTCTTTTTTCAGATCGAGACCTGTTACACGAATATCCAATCCTTTTTCGATATGCAAATAGTGATAGAGCGCAAATGTCAAATACGATTTACCGGAGCCGAAGTCCAAAATACGGACGGGACGGTCTTTCGGCAAATAGTCGAGTGCATCATCAATAAATTCGACGAAGCGATTGATTTGCCGGAACTTATCATATTTCTGCTTCTTCACCTTTCCTTCAGGAGATTGGACACCGAGGCGGATGAGGAATGGATAAGGCGTTTCATCATCCAATAAATAATTCTTTTTCCGGTTATGCGACAAATTGACTTTTTTCGTCACAGCAGCCTGTTCAGATTTCCAGGACGCCTTGAATTTCTTCGATAGCTGGATGTGAACTTTTTCATCTGTGAATTCAGCGTGCATTTGCTTGAATTGTTCCAGTAACTGTTGGATCGTAGGCTGAACGTCTGTGACTTTGACATTTTCATGTTTCAAAATGCGCTCGTAGTGATATTCAAATTGAATATGGACTTCTTTCTTTATTTCCACAGGCTTCAGTTTCACTTTCTGTAAACCGGTTGATTTGTATCGTGGCTGACTGATTGTTCCTTGGATGAATGCTCCTTCCTGTATGCGGGCTGTGAGTTTCTGGATGAGTTCTTCAAATTGCATGGTTGCTGGACCTCTTTTCGGGCAAATATGTACATATAAGAATACCAAAAGGGATTAGCGTTTGGCGAAGCTAATCCCTTAAATAAAATATATGTTATGCGTGGAAATTCTTATTTATGCGCGATTTACTCGATTTATGCTCATTTTATCTCGTTTATGCGTATATAAATTGATTTATGCGCTTTTAGAACGTTTTATGCGTGAATAAATGGATTTATGCGTAATTCAAACACTTTATGCGTAATTAAAGCATTCCGCCCTTTATTTAAACGTAAATCCACGCTTTGCTAAAAATTCCTTCATATGCGTCCGTCTTGGTTCAGCGAGGAAGTCGGCCATTTGGATGGACCAAGCTGTATCCTTCTGGTTTGAACCGCGGTTTAAGTAATAGTCGTGCATTGTTTGATCATAAGCTGGCAAAAGATCGTCATATTTGGCAGTGTCATAACTATTTTCGTGAAGAATCGCTTCGACAGGCAATCTTGGTTTCACTTCGTTTGCTTCGTTTGGAACGCCGATCGACATGGCGAACATTGGAGCAACACCGTCCGGAAGTCCTAATAGATCGCTGATTTCTGCAGGCGCGTTTCGGATACCTCCAATATAGCAAATGCCGTATCCTTTCGACTCGGCTGCAATCGCGACGTTTTGCGCAAAGAGCGCAACATCGATGGCGCCGACAAGCATGTTTTCGGCATGCGAATAATCGATTTTTCTATTATGCAATGCAGCTGCTTTTTCTAAACGAGCGTAGTCTGCGCAAAAGACGAGCACGGCTCCGGCGGATAGAAATTGGCTTTTATTACTCGCGAGTTTCGCTAGCTGCTCCCGTTTGTCTTGATCGGTTACATGAATGACGGAATAGGCTTGGACGAAATGGGAGCTCGCCGCATGCTGACCTGCGCTTACGAGTTCTTGAACGTCTTCCTTCGATAAAGGAATGTCCTTGTATTTTCGTACGGATGCGTGTGATGTCAATAAATCGATAACCATATGTATCCCTCCAAAGTATTTCGTTATTCTATATTGCGCGAATATATTCATGTTACACTACACGTAACACTTAGAAAAGGGGTGTGCTCATGGGGTTGTTTGAAAGTATATCGCTCACGACGACATTGCTCGTTCTTCTTTTAGTCGTCATACCTATTTCGACAGCTATCTATCTGTATATTTACGATAAACGGCAGAAGCAGCATGCCATTCTCCGGAACTATCCAGTGCTCGGGCGTATGCGCTATATGCTGGAGAAGACAGGGCCGGAGCTGAGGCAGTATTTATTCAACGCCGACCATGAAGGGAAGCCATTCAACCGGGAAGAGTATTTGCATATGGTGTTGCCGGGGAAGTATTTGAGCAGCATTATCGGTTTCGGATCAAAACGCAATTTTGAAGAGGCGGGTTATTACATCCGCAATGCGTTATTCACGAAGCAGAACGAGGAAATGCGTGTTGATAATGATGAGTTGATCCATACGATGCGCTACCGTGTCGATGAAGACAATCTGTTTTCGAGGAAGGAGCATCGGGAGGAAATTCCCGCCTTGCCTTGGCTGTTGCCGGAAGAAGACGCAATTGTCATCGGACCGAATTGCGAGCATCCTTTCAAGGTCCGCAGCCTACTTGGCCAATCTGGCATGAGTTATGGGTCGCTCGGCGAAAATGCGATTTCCGCCTTGTCAAAAGGGATTGGAATGGCGAAAGAAGCATGGATGAATACCGGGGAAGGTGGGCTGTCGCCTTATCATTTAGCAGGTGATGCCCATATTATCGCGCAAATCGGATCGGGGTTATTCGGTTTTCGCACCGAGGACGGGGAATTCAGCTGGGAACGTCTTCGTGAAAAGGCGGAAATCCCGCAAGTGAAAGCATTCGAGATCAAACTGGCCCAGGGTGCGAAAATGCGTGGAGGCCATGTCGAAGGAACGAAAGTCACGGAGGAAATTGCGAAAATCCGGAATGTCGTGCCGTACACGACGATCAACAGTCCGAACCGTTTTAGGCAGTTTTCCGATTATCCGACGCTCTTTGATTTTATTGAAAAGATCAGAGACCGGAGCGGTAAGCCAGTCGGCATAAAAATTGTCATCGGCGGCAAAGAGGAAGCCGAGGAGCTTGCTTCGTACATGCATGAAACCGGCAAAGGCCCGGACTTCATTTCCTTAGATGGCGCAGAAGGGGGATCAGGCGCAACCTATCAAGATTTAGCGGATAGTGTCGGCTTGCCTCTTAAATCGGCGATTGTCTTATTGGATGATGCGCTGCGGAAATACGAAGTGCGTGATCAAGTGAAAATCATCGCCTCCGGGAAGATTACGACACCAGACAAAGCGGCGATTGCACTCGCATTAGGTGCGGATCTTGTTCAAATAGCTAGAGGCTTCATGATTTCGGTCGGCTGTATCATGGCGGAACGGTGCCATACGAATGAGTGCCCGGCAGGTGTTGCGACGACCGACAAGAATTTGCAAAGAGGGCTCGTAGTCGAAGAAAAGAAATTTCGTGTGACTAACTATATCTTGACGATGCGTGAAGGGCTTTTCAGAATTGCGGCTGCAGCCGGAATTGATTCTCCGACAAAATTCGAGCGCCGCCATATCGTTTATAAGGACGAAAGAGGGCGTGTTTTCCCTGTTGAATGAAGGATTAGAGTCGTTTTGCCTATATGGTGAAACGGCTTTTTCGGTTAAAAGTACCTGAGACAACTTCTGAATTTTGTGATAATATGTAAATAAATAAAGATTGGTAGAAAGGGGTTAGATGGATGTCTTTGTTAAGAAAAACGGTTGGCGAGGTCGTAAGGCATTGGGCGAAAGCAATTCCTGAGCAAGAGGCCTATGTGTATCCGGAACACAATATAAGAAGAACATACGCTGAGTTTGATAGAGAGACAGATGAGCTAGCGAAGGCATTCATCGGAATGGGAATACAGCGCGGTGAGCATGTCGCCATTTGGTCTGACAATAAACCGCAATGGTTGCTCAGTCAGTTTGCCACAGGGAAAATGGGGGCCGTTCTCGTAACGGTAAATACGAATTACCAGGCGAATGAGCTTGAATATTTGTTAAAGCAATCGGATGCGACGACGTTAATCCTAGATGAAGGATTTAAAGGAACGAGCTATATTGATATTATCCGGTCCATTTGTCCGGAACTGCAAGAAAGCGATGATGGTGTCGTCTCCAGTGATAAATTGCCGAAATTGAAAAGAATTATTCTCATGACGGATCGTGAAGAATCAGGTATTTATAAATGGTCTGAATTTCTTGCCCATGCGGAAGGCATTTCAGATGAAGAATTGGCCAATCGGGAAAAGTCGTTGTCGCCTGACGATGTCATTAACATTCAATACACATCGGGGACGACAGGGTTTCCGAAAGGCGTCATGTTGACACATAACAATATCGTGAACAACGGAAAGATTATTGGGGACTTTATGAAATTGACAAAGAAGGACCGTCTTTGCATTCCTGTCCCATTCTTCCACTGTTTCGGAGCTGTTTTGAGCAATTTGGCAGCTGTAACGCATGGCTCGACAATGGTCATTCTTGAGCAGTTCGACCCCTTCCGCGTCCTGGAAGCGGTACAGGAGGAGAAATGTACGGCCCTTAACGGGGTGCCGACAATGTTCATTGCCGAATTGAACCATCCGGATTTCAATAAATTCGACACGTCATCGTTGCGTACGGGCATCATGGCGGGCTCCACTTGCCCGATTGAAGTGATGAAACAAGTGATCCATGACATGGGAGCGGAGGAAATTACGATTTGCTATGGGCAGACGGAAGCCTCGCCCGTCATTACACAGACGCAAACCGACGATCCAATCGAGAAGCGAGTGGCCACAGTTGGAAAACCGCATCCATTTGTTGAAGTGAAAATCATCGATCCGGTGACGGGAGAAGAGGTGCCTGTAGGGAGTCCGGGTGAGCTATGCACACGTGGGTATCACGTGATGAAAGGGTATTACAACAATGAAGAAGCGACGAGAGAGGCAATTGACGAGGATGGTTGGCTCCGAACGGGGGATATTGCCGTTATGGACGAAGACGGCTATATCGACATTACCGGGCGGATCAAGGATGTCATCATTCGCGGTGGTGAAAACATTTATCCGCGAGAAGTGGAAGAGTTCCTTTACAAGCATCCAGGAATATCGGACGTTCAAATTGTCGGTGTTCCGGACCCGAAATATGGCGAGGAATTGATGGCATGGATCATTCCGAAAAAAGGCGCGGACATCAATGAGGAAAATGTACGCTCATTTTGTCTGGGGAATATTTCGTACCATAAAATTCCGAAATACATTAAATTTATCGATGAGTATCCGATGACGGCATCGGGAAAAATCCAAAAATTTAAGCTGCGTGAAATGTCGATTGACGAAACTTTGTGTCATCAATCATAAAGAGACAGGTGAAGGAATGCTAAACTCCTTCACCTTTTTTTATTTTCATTCATATAGATTTGTTTCGAGTGATCCGTCAGCATGATAGACGGCTAGAATTCCGTTTTGTTCATTCACATACGGTTTGGCTTTTTGAAGTAAATCTTCCTTTGTCCCCTCCTTAAAAATGGCTCTGCTGCCGTCTTCCTTGATGAGGATCCAATCCTCGCCACGTGCTTTCGCTTCATATTTCGTGCGATCCGGACTATCCCCATGCACATATTCCCTTGCTTTTGCAGTCGCAATGGAAATCGCACGGCCTTCGTCATTCCCTTCGCGTAGTAACGCATTTGCTATTTCGATTGCTTTATTCCGGACGTCAGGCTCCAAGTTTTTAAACGAGTCGGGATAATCGTTTGTATTCCAAGGCATACGGAATCTCCTCCTTATGAAGATATTCCCGCTACCGCCTTGCTTAAACGTTATTCATGCTTGAATTACATTTCTCATGTCGATTCATATACATTTCCCGGGAAATTTGCTGGAAATGGGAGACAAGCTTATCTTTTATTCAACATTATAGGACAAATAGCTTGATATTTTCAAAGGAATCCTTTTTAATACATAGAATACATGATATTATTAAAATGTTACAAAAATAGGAGGGAGAAAATGTCTAGTTATATGTATCAATTGATTGCCATTATTTTTTATATGGTAATCATGCTCGTCATTGGATGGTACGCCTATAAGCGGACTGCCAACTTGAATGATTATATGTTAGGGGGACGGTCGTTCGGTCCTGCAGTCACTGCACTCAGTGCTGGGGCAGCCGATATGTCGGGGTGGCTGCTCATGGGGCTTCCGGGCGCAATATACGTAGCCGGTCTTGTGGAAGCTTGGATTGCCATCGGCTTGACGCTAGGTGCGTATTTAAACTATGTTCTCGTGGCACCAAGACTTCGCGTCTATACACAAGTGTCCAGTGACTCGATCACGATTCCGAGTTTTTTGGAAAGCCGACTGAAAGACAAATCAAGATTACTTCGAATTGCCTCAGGTATTATCATCCTTGTTTTCTTCACATTTTACGTATCTTCAGGCATGGTTGCCGGCGGTAAATTCTTCATGAGCTCATTTGATGTAAATTATCATACCGGAATGCTCATTGTTGCGGCGGTTGTCATCGCATATACATTTTTCGGTGGATTTATGGCCGTGACTTATACTGACTTTGTGCAAGGTCTCACGATGTTCTTGGCCTTATTATTAGTTCCTATTTTCGGATTAGTATTGACGGGTGGTTTCGCAGAAACAGCAGCTAGTATCCGGGAAGTGAATCCCGACGCACTCAGTCTAGTAAAAGGGGCTACGATTGCAGGTGTCATTTCGTCTGTTGCATGGGGTCTCGGTTATTTCGGGCAACCTCATATCATCGTCCGTTTTATGGCGATCAAATCGGTAAAGGAGATGAAAAGCGCACGTCGAATCGGAATCGGTTGGATGGCGTTAAGCTTGTTCGGTGCTATCGCAACTGCGTTAGTAGGTATCGCTTATTTTCATCAAAATACTGGTGCCGAATTGGTCGATGCAGAGACGGTGTTCATTGCATTAGGACAAATCATCTTCCATCCATTCCTTGCCGGTTTTATGTTAGCCGCAGTACTTGCCGCTATTATGAGTACGATTTCATCTCAATTGATCGTTACTTCTTCAGCTCTTGTCGAAGACTTATATAAGGTGGTCCTTAAGACTGACGCAACAGATAAGCAATATGTCTTCCTCGGGAGAATGGCGGTTCTTGTCGTTTCATTAATAGCGATCGCGCTCGCATGGCCGAACAATGAATCAATCCTAAAGCTTGTATCATTTGCATGGGCAGGATTCGGCGGAGCGTTTGGACCGATCATCTTGCTGTCCCTTTATTGGCGCAAACTCACTGCTTCGGGTGCTTTATGGGGAATGGTGGCAGGTGCGGTTACTGTTTTTGTATGGGGATCGATCGACGCGCTGTCGGATGCTCTTTATGAAATCGTTCCGGGCTTCCTTATCTGTCTAGTCGTCGCGTATGTCGTCAGCTTGATGACGTATCGCCCGAACGCTGAAATCGATAAGGAATTCTATGATGCAATGGAAATACTGAAAAAAGAAAGATAATGGAAACGGCCTCCGCAAATGTTGCGAAGGTCGTTTTTTTAATGGATATGGTAACCTATTTTAAAAGGGGGAGTATCCTATGAAACTTGACCATGTCGTTTATTTCACATCGAAATGTCCTAGTGACGTCGTTGAAGAGCAGAAGAAGGCAGGCAAACATGCTGTCATCGGTGGCAAACACGAAAAATGGGGGACGCATAATGCATTGATGTACGTGAAAAATGCGTATATCGAATGGCTGTCCGTCGAACGTCCTGAATTTGCGAAGCAAGTCAATCATCCATTGACTCGCTTGCTTCTTCATGACGTCGCTGAACAGGATGGCTGGGGTACATTATGTTTATCCGTGCCGAATATTGAGCAATTTAATGAGGAAATTACAAACAAAGGTTTTGCCACTTCGGGTGTGCTGGATGCGGAGCGTCGGACGGCGAGTGGAGAGCTTAGAAGATGGAAAATGCTCTTCGTCGATCAGCCGATTTCTCATGAACTGCCTTATCCATTTTTTATCGAGTGGGAAACGCCGGAGGAAGAACGGTTTGAACAGTTGCGTGCGGAAGGCACCTTGACTAAAGAGAATGAAGAACTGGAAATTAAGGAATGCATTTTCGGCGTGGAAGACCCGTTGCGGGATATAGGCGAATGGGCGGTCCTTCTTTCACAAAAGGTCGGAGATTCGAATGATATGATGATAGGGAATGTCCGGATGCGGTTCGTCCGTCAAGAAGAGGGGAAGGACAGGTTGAATGATGTTGTTATTGGGAAGAGATAGCGACGGTTATGCGTGAAAAATTGCGTTTATGCGTAAATTACAGGATTTATGCGTAATTCTATGAAGGAAAGCGTTCGTTAATTGCGGGAAGCTTGTGTGAGAGGGGTTTTTGAATGGACATATTAGTAGAATATGCGGTTCTTGTCGGTGTGCAGGAACAGACGAATGAGCATTTTGAATATGAAATGGAAGAATTGAAGAATTTGGCGGAAGCGATCGATGTGCATGTTGTTGGCAGTGTGACACAAAATTTGGAGCGCAGGCACCCGACCCATTATGTCGGGAAAGGGAAAGTATCGGAGATTAAACGATTTTACGAGGAAACGGACGCCAACCTAATTATTTTCAACGATGAGTTGTCCCCGTCCCAAATCCGTAATCTAGAACGAGAGCTTGAAGTGAAAGTCATTGACCGGACAATGCTCATCCTTGATATTTTCGCGAGACGTGCACGGACGCATGAAGCGAGGATGCAAGTCGAATTGGCGCAGCTCCAATATACGCTTCCGCGGCTAGTCGGTTTACGTGCTTCGTTGAGCAGGCAAGGTGGCGGCACGGGCGGAGGATTTCAAAATAAGGGTGCTGGGGAGACGAAGCTCGAGCTCGATCGTCGGAAAATCGAAGACCAGATTTCGAAGCTTCGGAAGGATCTTGACCATGTCCGCGACCGTCGTGATACACAGCGGAAGCAGCGGAAAAGAAGTGGCATCCCGGTCGTTTCAATTGTCGGCTATACGAATGCGGGCAAATCGACGTTGATGAATGCGTTGCTTCGGAAAATGGATGATGTAATATCGAAGCAAGTGTACGAAGAGAATATGCTCTTCGCGACGCTTGACACTTCCGTTAGACGCTTATCACTCGCAGACAATAAGGAATTCCTCTTGACGGATACGGTCGGCTTCGTTTCAAAGCTGCCCCATCATTTGGTCAAAGCATTCCGCTCTACGTTGGAAGAAGCGCGAGGAGCAGACCTTCTCCTTCATGTCGTCGACGTTTCGAATCCTGAGTACAGATATATGATGGAAGTGACGAATGAGACGTTGCAAGACGTCGGAGTAGAAAATATTCCGACCATCAATGTGTTCAATAAATCCGATCTCGCCGGAGTCCCTTATCCACGTGATACTGCGGATAGCGTTTGGATTTCAGCTAAAAATGGTGAAGGTTTAGATGAACTGATTGATTTAATTAAGAAAAAGGTTTTCGAACAATACATTACGTGCAAGCTGCTCGTTCCGTTCGATCGTGGCGATGTCGTTTCCTATTTGAACGATAAAGCGAATGTGAAGAAGACGGAGTACGAAGAAGAGGGCACATTGATGACCGTCGAAATGGACGGCTCCGAACGGGTGAAGTTCGAAGAGTTCATCGTAAGCCACTAACGAAAAGCGGAAGGCGCCTGCTTAGAGGCTACAAGCAAAGCCGTCACGTAGAACGGCTTTTGCGAGTAAAAGCATAGCGTTACGAGCACATCTTTGCTCTGCCGTCACGTAGAACGGCTTTTGCGAGAACAGACCGTCACGAAGAACGGTCTCTGCGAACATAAGCGAAGCGTTGAGAGCAATGTGTTCCTGCGACCCTAAGGGAGCAAAAGCGAAGCGTTGGGAGCAATGGTTTCTGCCAAAGAGTATCATCGACTCGAGCCCCTGGCGCCTGTAGCTGGACATAAAACGAAAAAACCGTACCGTGTGACTCGAAAGTCGCCGGTACGGTTTTTATCTATAAAGAGAAAGGGGGTGGGATGGTACTAGTATCCCCGATTCCCAAAATGTTAAACCTCTTGGAATTGAATATTATGCAGACGGGCAAAAATACCGCCCTTTCGTACTAACTCATCATATTTCCCATCTTCTGCAATGCCATCTTCAGTGACAACAATGACCCGATCGGCATCACGGATGGTTGCTAATCGATGGGCAATGACGAGAGTTGTCCGGTTTTCAGCCAACTCGTTCAACGATTGCTGGATGATCCGTTCCGTTTCCGTATCCAAGGCGGACGTCGCTTCATCCAAAATGAGGATCGGTGGGTTTTTCAAAAACATCCGTGCAATGGCAAGCCTTTGCTTCTGGCCGCCGGATAATTTTAATCCCCGCTCACCGATTTGCGTCTCATAGCCGTCAGGAAGCGAAGCGATGAACTCTTCCAAATGCGCTCTTTTTGCAGCCGCTATCACTTCTTCATCCGTCGCATTCAAATTGCCGTACGCGATGTTTTCCTTAATGGTTCCTGTGAATAAAAAGACGTCTTGCTGCACGATGCCGATTTGTGAACGCAGCGACTGCTGTGTCATATTGCGAATGTCGATGCCATCGATCGAAATGGCCCCGGAATGGACGTCATAAAACCGAGGGATAAGGGAACAGATTGTTGTCTTCCCGGCTCCGGATGGACCGACGAAAGCAATTGTCTCACCGGCTTTAATCGATAAATCAATGCCGTTCAATACATTTTTATTATCATCGTATTGGAAATGGACATCGTCAAAAAGGATATCCCCATGCAAATGGCTGACAGCCTTCGCGCCAGGCCGATCTTTAATTTCCGGCTCTTGTTCAATCAAATCGAGAAATCTACGGAAACCGGCCATCCCTTTCGGATACAACTCAAGTAATGCACTGATTTTGTCGACAGGCTTAATAAGAACATTGACGAAAAGAATGAATGCGACAAGTTCCCCTGGCTTCAGGCTGCCGTTATATGTGAACCATGCGCCGACGACAAGGACGATCAACGTCACGAATCTCGTCATCATATACATGCTCGAATGTGTCCACGCCATGACGTTATAGGCGACAAGCTTCGCAAGTCTGAAACTGCCGTTATCTTTTTTGAATCGCGAAATTTCGAAGTCTTCATTTGTGAACGATTTAACAACCCGCGCACCCGACACCGAATCTTCGACACGCGCATTGACGTCAGCGATTTTTCCATACATATTTTGCCACGCTGCATTCATTTTAATATTACAGAACGTCACAAGTACAATGAGAAGTGGCACCATGCAAATCGCAATGACAGCAAGTTCAGGATTAATCGAGAACATAAGAATGAAAGCCCCGATCATCGTCATGACCGCAATGAAAGCATCTTCCGGTCCGTGATGGGCAAGCTCACCGATGTCAAACAGATCATTCGTAATCCGGCTCATAATATGTCCTGTTTTCGTGTTGTCGAAAAATCGGAACGACTGGCGGTGGACATGATTGAACAGCTCCTGCCTCATATCTGTCTCGATATTGATGCCGAGTTTATGCCCTAAATAACTGACGATGTACTGCAGGAATGTGCTAAGCAAGTAGACGAGAAGCAAAAGAATGCTCGTCGTGACAATCATTCCCCAATCGCCCGAAGGCAATAATGTATCGATGAACCATTGCACCGCCATCGGGAATGCCAATTCGAGTAGAGCGACGAAAATGGCGCTGGAAAAGTCGATAATGAATAGCCGTTTATGCGGCTTATAATAGGAAAAGAATTTTTTTAGCATACGATGATGTCCTTTCTGTATCCCCGTTATTATAGCCGATTTTAATTCAAAGTGGTATGAAAAGTTTCAGAAATCGAAATAGTTTAGAAGGGTGAGAAAAGACATAGATTGTTTTTATGGTAGAAAAGATTCAAAAACGAGAAATTCCTAAAAAAGGTGGAACCCTTTTCCTTTCTTACCGTATGATTAGTCGTAACAGAAATAGAAACAAAGAAGGGAAGCGAATCAGATGAAAAAATGGCTAAAGGGTCTTGGTGTAGGCGTGCTTGCACTAGGATTGGCAGCTTGTGGGTCTGAAGCAGAGCCGAAAAAGGACGAAGCAACCGGTGAAAAAGTTGAGCTTACCAACAAAAGTGAGATGACGGCGGAGGAAGTATATAACAAAGCGATGGAAGTGTCTGCAGAACAAAAAAGCATGCATGCAGTCATGGATATCGACCAAAAAATCTCCATGGCAGGTCAAGAACTTGAAATGGATTCCAAAATCAAAATGGATATGGACGTGATCGTCGAGCCATTGGCAATGTACCAGAAGATGAACATGGACATGGGCGACATGGGTTCAATGGACATGGAAATGTACATGAATGAATCAGGCTTCTATATGAATGACCCTGAATCAGGCCAATGGGTCAAGCTGCCAAATGACTTGTATGAGGAAATGATGGCGGGAATGGGCGGCGAAACAGATCCTACATTAGATATGAACTTGTTCAAGGAATTCAAGGAAGATTTCAAGTTCGAACAAACGGATGATGAGTACATCTTAACGCTTGCCGCTTCTGGCGACAAGTTCAGCGGGCTAATGAAAGAATTGATGGGATCGGCTCTTCCAGCAGATATGGAAATGTCTGATGAGGAAGCGGAAATCTTGAACAATATGGACGTGAAAAGCTTGAATGTCGTCATTAACATCGATAAAGAAACATTCTATACGAATGCATTTGATTTAGACATGGACATGACGATGAAAATCGAAGAGGAAGAAATGCGCATCGTGCAAAAGATGAAATCAGTCATTACGAAAATCAACGAGATCGATGAAATCGTCATTCCTCAAGAAGTCATCGACGAAGCAGTCGATTTGGAAGAAATGATGCAAGGTCAAGAGGGTTAATATGCAAACGGTCATGGACAGCTGTCCATGACCGTTTTTTTTATGAATAGAGTCTTCAGCAATCCTCCGCTTTTGTTATCGTCTAGACTCCGGGCGCTGGAAGGATGCCTTAATTTCTGCAAAGACCGCAGAAATACGGCAAATCGAACCCTTCGTAGTTCGATTGGTTCGGGGTCATAAGTCACCTCTAGGCAGGCGCACTCCGCTTTTGTACTGTTAAAATCTTGCCACAATTGTTGCAATCCGCGTCATGACTGCTTTTGGACAGCTTCCTATCCATTTGAGGTATTTTAATTGATAATCATTTTCAACTATCAGTTGACACCTTATCCATAACTGCTATAATTGGGTTTGTAGCTAATTGATAATGGTTTTCACTCAGAAGATTCTCAGTTAGGCAAATATTCGATATCGGAGCTCTACCTCATGAAAATACGTTATTTATTCATAGCACTTATAGGATTATCCTTCCTATCGTTATTCGTAGGAGTGAGCTCGATCAAACCGACCGATCTCCTCGATTTCGGATCGGAAGAAACAGAGATTTTCCTCATTAGCCGCATACCGAGACTCGTCGCGATTTTACTCGCTGGGGCGGGGATGAGCATCGCGGGTCTCATTATGCAACAACTGAGCCGGAATAAATTCGTTTCGCCGACGACTGCTGGGACACTGGACGCGACCCGGTTAGGCATTTTGGTTTCGATGTTATTGTTCACCAATGCATCGACGATTGAGAAAATGGTTGTGGCGTTCATCTTTGCGCTTGCCGGGACATTGCTGTTCATGCAGATCCTCGACCGGATCAAGTTCAAGGACGCGATTTTCATCCCGCTCGTCGGGCTCATGTTTGGGAACATCTTGTCATCGATCACAACATTCTTTGCATATAAGTCGAACATTATCCAAAATATGTCCGCCTGGCTGCAAGGTGACTTTTCGATGATCATGTCAGGTCGATACGAACTCCTCTACATAAGCATCCCGGTGCTGATCATCACTTATTTTTACGCAAATCGCTTTACGGTTGCGGGAATGGGTGAGGATTTCTCGAAAAACTTGGGACTTGCGTATAAGCGGATTGTCAATATCGGTCTCATCCTCGTCGCCCTTGTGACAACAACTGTCATTTTGACGGTAGGAATGATTCCGTTTCTCGGTTTGATCATCCCGAATATCGTGTCGATTTTCCATGGTGATCACTTGAAGAAAACATTGCCGCACACCGCTTTATTAGGTGCGATCTTCCTCCTTATATGTGATATTTTGGGCAGGGTTCTCATCTATCCATATGAGATTTCCATCAGTTTGATGGTCGGTGTCATCGGAAGCGGTATATTCCTCTACTTGTTGTTTAGGAGGAAGGCATATGCGTGATTCTACTAAATTGATTATTCTAGTTGTGCTAGCTGCAGTTTCGTGTTCGTTGTATTTATTCCACGATTTGAATGGCAGTTTTGACTATGCACTTCCTCGCCGCGGCATTAAAGTGATCGCAATGGCGTTAACGGGAGTCGCGATTGCGTATTCGACGGTTATTTTTCAAACGATTACACATAATCGAATCTTGACCCCCAGTATAATGGGATTGGATTCCTTGTATATTTTGCTTCAGACAGTCGTAATTTTCTTCCTTGGATCGAACCATATAACGATTGTTAACAAACATGTAAATTTCATTTTATCCGTTTCGACAATGATTGTATTCGCGCTCGTTTTGTACAGGTTCCTCTTCAAGAGGGGCGGTCAGCCGATTTATTTCCTGCTACTTATCGGAATTATCGTCGGGACGTTTTTCCAAAGCATTTCGACGTTTCTGCAAGTGCTGATCGATCCAAATGAATTTTTGCGAGTGCAGGATAAAATGTTCGCGAGCTTCAATAATATTAGCGGGGAATTGGTTTGGTGGGCGCTTGGCATTGTCGTCCTCACATTTATCGTCGGTCGGCGGTCGTTCAGTGATCTCGATGTACTGTCGCTTGGCAGGGATACTGCCATCAATCTCGGTGTTAACTATGACAGGGTCGTCAAATTGATGTTAGTCCTCTCCGCGATTTTAATTTCCGTTTCAACGGCGCTCGTTGGACCGATTACATTTTTTGGACTGATCGTCGCAAACTTGTCTTATCAATTTTTCAAAACATATAAGCATTCCGTTCTGATTGCGGGAGCATCCGTTATGAGTATCATCGCACTCGTCGGTGGTCAATGGGTCGTGGAACGGGTTTTCACGTTCTCGACGACGCTTAGTGTCATCATCAACTTTATCGGCGGTGTGTATTTCATCTATTTACTATTAAAGGAGAGTCGATCCTCATGATCCAAGTCCGTGAGTTGTCAAAGTTCTATGGGAAAAAAGCGGTTGTTGAAAAGGTGAATGTCAATATCCATCGTGGAAAAATCACTTCCTTCATCGGCCCGAATGGAGCTGGTAAGTCAACGCTTCTATCGATGGTCAGCCGTCTCATTGACGCGGACACGGGTGAGGTGCTCGTAGATGATGACCATGTCCACAAAATGAAGTCAAACGAGTTTTCAAAGCGCGTCTCCATTTTGAAACAATCGAACTTCATGAATGTCCGTTTGACAGTCCGTGAACTCGTGTCGTTTGGACGATTCCCATACTCGAAAGGGAAGTTGAACGCTGAGGATTTGCGCATTGTCGATCAGGCGATGGATTATATGGGCCTAATGGAAATGCAACATGATTATATGGATGAACTGTCAGGCGGGCAACGTCAACGGGCATTCATTGCGATGGTCATCGCCCAGGATACCGATTATATATTGCTAGATGAACCATTGAATAACTTGGATATGAAGCATTCCGTCCAAATTATGAAGATTTTACGCAGATTGGTCGATGATCTCGGAAAGACCGTTGTCATCGTCCTTCATGACATCAACTTTGCATCCGTCTATTCCGACCGCATTGTCGCGTTGAAAAACGGGCGTGTCGTCAAAGACGGACCGACCGATGAAATCATCAACTCGGATGCATTGAAAGAGATTTATGACATGGATATACCGATTAAACAAATGAATAATTGCCGAATTTGTGTGTATTTTAATTCTTAAAAATAAAAGGATGGTTTGGATGAAAAAGCTTACAATGACGTTACTGCTTTCAGCTCTTATGGTTGTACTTGCTGCTTGCGGCGGAAATGATAAAGAAGGCAAAACAACAGGTTCCACTGTAAATGAATCAGGCGAAACGATAACAATCGAGCATGAGCTAAGCACTGAGCCTGTCGAAGTGCCGAAAAATCCGGAGAAAGTAGTCGTTTTCGACTTTGGAACACTTGATACAATGGATGCACTCGGAATTGAAGTAGCAGGTTTGCCAAGAGCGAATGTACCAGGTTACCTTTCGAAATACGATGATGATAAATACGTAAACCTTGGCAGCTTGAAAGAGCCAGATTTCGAAGCGATTCACGCAATGAAACCAGACGTCATCTTTATTTCAACACGTCAAGCTGAACTATATGACCAATTCGCTGAAATCGCACCAACGATTTATGTAGGCCTTGACTACACGCATTATATGGATTCTTTCAAACATAATGCGGAAATGATCGGTGAAATCTTCGGTAAGGAAGATGAAGTGAAATCAGAACTAGCAACGATTGATGAAGACATCGCTGCTATCCATGAAAAGGCAGCCGAAACCGGTTCAAAAGCGCTTGTCGTGCTGGCGAGCGAAGGCAAAGTGAGCGCATACGGTCCGAATTCACGGTTCGGCTTAGTCCATGACGTATTGGGCTACAAACCGGTAGACGAGAAAATCGAAGTGTCTACACACGGCCAAAATATTTCATTTGAATACATTTTTGATAAAAACCCTGACGTCCTATTCGTAATCGATCGCGATGCGGCTATCGGCAACGGTGCAAGCGCAAAAGACTCGATTGAAAACGATCTTGTGAAAAAGACGTCAGCTTATAAAAACAATAAGATTGTCTATTTGAATGGGGAGTACTGGTACTTATCAGGCGGCGGATTGCTGTCCATGAAAGAGATGATTAAAGAGGTAGAAGCAGGACTATAAGTTTCATTTAAAATGCTTGTTCACGACCAGTGAGCAGGCTTTTTTTATTGTACGGATAGGAGATCAGCCTATTATGCTATGATAAAACTAAAAGTAGTGATTTGAGGTGGCATGATGGAATTGGACTATGATGGAAAAGTCGACGTGAAAAGTGGAAACATTCGGTTCGACGGTGACATCCGGATAAGCGGAGACGTGGAAAATTCCATGTTCGTCGGAGCGAGGGGGAAGGTTTTCATCGCGGGAGCTGTCCAAAAAGCGACTGTCGAGGCAGGTGCTTCGGCCATCATCGAAGGGAATGTCCTTTCGTCCACTGTAACGGTCGGTATGCACGAAGTGCTGGAAGAAGAGCTTGCAAAGCAGTTACACGGGTTGCTTTCCTATTTGGAGAGAATGAACGATGCACTTCTTGAACTTATTCAAACTCGGGACGCTCAACTTGCGGAAATCGATGCACGTGAATTGAAAGAGCTTGTTCGGGTTATCCTAAAAGAGGAATATTTGGATTTCCAAGACGAAAAACTCGCGTTCATTCAAAAAGTAAAAAACCATTCAAGCCAATTAACGTCGTGCTGGGAGCCGGTCATCGAGAAATTGTACAGCGTCTTTACGGATACTTCGTTAACTGTCGTAAAGAACGGTGAGGAATTCTCGAAGTTTCTGGAGGAGGCTTATACGCTAATTGAGCGTTTTTCGGCGAGGGAGTGCCGAGAGTCGTACTTGAAGATCCCGTACGCCATTAACAGTGTCCTCTCATGCAATGGGAATATTGAAGTGACAGACGCTGGCCTTTCCAATTGTTCTGTTCATGCGGAAAAACAACTGTCTGTAGAAGGGTGCTGCCGTGGTGGTCTCATTTTTGCCGGTTCCAAGGTATCGATTAAAGAAACCGGTTCCCCTACAGGTGTGAAGACGGTTATCAAAACGGGAAAGGATGGCACCGTTACGATCGGCCTTGCCCGGTTCGGCACCGAGATTTGGATTGGGGACGACGTCCATCATATCGATGTAGATACGTTAGGGGTCCATGCTCGTATGGTCGATGGCGAACTGCGGATTCATTGAAAAACATATTGTGCTCGTAACTGACCCGGAGTATAATGACAAGTGTCAAGACACCAAAAGATTACAACGAAGGGCAGACTGAATTTGAACAATAAAAAACGCGGAATCTCCCGCAATAAATTACTCGTCATTTCCGGAACAGGCTGGATGTTCGACGCGATGGATGTGGGTATCCTGTCGTTTGTCATCGCTGCGATTTCGGTCGAATGGCATTTGTCCGCTGCGGAAATGGGCTGGATCGGGAGTGTAAACTCGATTGGTATGGCATTCGGTGCATTTGGCTTCGGATTGCTCGCAGACCGGATCGGTAGAAAAAATGTGTTCATGATGACGCTCGTGCTCTTTTCATTGGCGAGTGGATTATCGGCATTGACGACGACGCTTACCGTATTCCTGATTTTGCGCTTTTTCGTAGGAGCAGGTCTCGGAGGCGAACTTCCTGTCGCTTCGACGCTCGTTTCGGAAAGCGTGTCTGCAAAAGAACGTGGACGCGTCGTCGTCTTATTAGAAAGCTTCTGGGCTGCGGGATGGCTCGTAGCGGCATTGCTCGCGTATTTCATCATCCCGGAATACGGCTGGCGGATTGCATTGATCTTAACGGCATTGCCTGCCTTTTACGCTATTTACTTACGGCGGAATTTGCCCGACTCTCCGAAGTTCGTTGAGGAAGGGAAGCCGAAGCAATCACTGGGAGACAAGCTGAAGCTGATTTGGTCCAAGCCGTACGCGAAGAAGACGACGATGCTATGGATCGTCTGGTTTACCGTCGTGTTTTCCTATTACGGCATGTTCCTTTGGCTGCCGAGCGTCATGGTCATGAAAGGATTCGATATGATCCATAGCTTTAAATACGTGCTCATTATGACGCTTGCGCAATTGCCGGGCTACTTTACGGCAGCTTGGCTCATTGAGAAGGCGGGGCGCAAATTTGTGCTATCGACGTTCTTGATCGGAACAGCGGTGAGCGCGCTGCTATTCGGAAATGCGGAATCGTTGACAACGCTACTCGTTTCGGGCGCGTTCCTTTCATTTTTCAACTTGGGAGCATGGGGAGCGCTGTACGCCTATTCGCCGGAACAATATCCGACGTCCGTCCGCGCGACCGGCTCGGGCATGGCAGCGGCAGTCGGTAGGATCGGCGGCATTTTCGGGCCGATGCTCGTTGGCTCGATGTTAACCGCTGGCTACGAATTCGGTTTGATTTTCGGCATATTCTGCGGCGCTATCATTATCGGAGTCCTCGCGGTAATTTTGTTAGGAACGGAAACAAAACAATTGGAATTGGAATGACTGAAAGGACTGCCGCGGCAGTCCTTTTTGGTTGGAAAAGTGTCGCGCGCTCAAAGCAAGCTCCCGCTCACCTAAACTCAACCTCTCCTATCGGACATTACAATAAATTGAAACTTCCAATCGATTCCATTCGTATTAGTCGTATAGAGAGAGGGGATGTTGATATGTCAGTCAAGAACTTCAATGTGTCGATTTCACCAAGCGAAGCGGTGGACATCATTCAATCGGAAATCCTCCGCGGCAGCATTAGCGGTACGCTCGTCGACCATTACGTCAGAACGACCGGGTCGGCGGAATTCCATGTCCTCATTATGGAGAAATACTATATGCGGTCGAATAACAGGGCTTCGGTCACCGCAACAATCGATAATTTCGATGGAAAAACACGGGTTCACGTCGTGGCGGCGGGGAGTTCAGAAGGCGTTTTCTTCCGATTCGATTGGGGAGCGGGCAATAACTTTGCGACTAGCGTAGAGCGAGCGTTGGGGCAATATATAGTTGGGGGCGGATGAATTGATTCAAGAGGTCATGAAATACTATTTTACAGAACCGGTTACACGCCACGAAATTTTGCGGGACAAGGACAGACTCGTTGCAGAGGTGGAAGTGGATGGGGAAACGTATTTCCTGAAGGGCGAAAAACAATTGGTTGCCTTTATTGAGAAAGTCATTACTTTCACGACCTTCATGAATAACGCTAGATTGCCGTTCATCGTGTCAGAGAAAACGATAGAGGGAAATGGATATGTTGAACATGAAGATTTGGTTTTTATTCTCGAACGAAAAGGGGACGGTAAGGAGATAAAACGTCTCCAGCTGTCCCATATTAAAAAGATTGGAAAAATGCTCGGCATGCAGCACACAGTCTCTTCCGCAACTGACTTCCGCTTCGGGACAGGAACAAGCTGGGGCATGTTCGGCGGAAATAAAACCGATGCGCTCGGCGATTATGATGAAAATGAATTGAGCTATTTGGATCTCATTCAATGTGTTGAGGAGACGGGAATGTATAACGCAGAACTGACCACGTTAAAAGAGTTGTATCAGTTCAGAAGATCCCAATTGAAAGAAGTATGGGATTCGCTTCCATCGGGTCCGGTGCAAGGAGATTTCTGTCCCTATAATCTTTTATTCCAACAAAACAAAATTTCTACCGTCTTTGACTACAATATCGCAGGGGATGAAGTCTTCATTAATGAATGCATAGGCGTTGCAGTTTTTTTAGTTTGGCACCATGACTTCGAAGGAAATGAAACCCCGGAGGAACGTTATCATGCATACATAGAAGCTTATACATCACAAAGACCTCTGTCTGATCGCGAACTCGAAATGGTTCCACATCTATTCGCAATCATCCGCGCATTTCGATATGATCGGGTAGACGAAGGAATCGAGAAGATCAAACAAGGCAATGGAAAAGCATTTTTAGATGAAACAATTCTACTATTGCAAGGCTGAAAGGGGTGCGCCTGATGTTTCGAATACCTGAATCGATCGCTGATATAGGCAGGGAGCGGATCGAAGGATTTCCGGTCGAGGGGTTTGTTTATGGGGAAGGTCTGCAGAAACCTGAACTGATGCTGATCGGCGAGGCGCCGGGGGAGTTTGAGATTGTGGACGGCATACCTTTCGTCGGAAGGGCAGGCAAGGAATTGATGAAGTCGCTCGATTCGATCGGATTGACGCGTGAGGATGTGTATATAACGAGCGCGGTTCGGAGCAGGCCTTTTAAATGGGGCGAGAAACGGGAGAGGGACGGAACGTTGACGAAACGGAAATACAATCGGCCGCCGACACAGAAAGAGATACTGGCGCATGCACCGGTGCTCGATTATGAGCTAGCCAATATCGAGCCGAAGCTGATCGTGGCGCTCGGCAATGTCGGCTTACAGAGATTGCTTGGCAAAGACGCGAAAGTGACGGAGCTGCACGGACAGTTGTTGGAGCGACCGGTGCAGTATCTACCTGATCTCGACAGCACGGCGTTCAAGTGGACGGACCGCTTGTATCGGATTGTCCCGACCTTCCATCCCGCAGCCGTCTTTTATCGGCCGTCGCATCGACCGGACTTGGAAGCAGATTGGTTGAAGATTGGACAGTACTTGGGGGAATTGCGAAATGAATGAAACATCATATCAACGTATTCTTATTATTGGTTGCAGCGGTGCAGGAAAATCGACATTATCGGTTGCACTTGCTGAACGACTGCAATTACCGGTCCTTCATTTGGACACCCTTTTTTGGAATGAAGGCTGGGTACCCACCCCGAAGCCAGAATTTCGGAAACAACTTCAAAGCGAACTAGAGAAGCCCGCATGGATCATTGATGGAAATTTCAACTCCACCATTGAGATGCGGGCTCGCTATGCTGATTTGATTATCTTCCTCGACTTTCCGAACTGGTTATGCCTGTCCAGGGTTTTCAAGCGGAGATGGATGTATCGGGGGAAGACACGTCCTGACATGGCGGAAGGCTGCGAGGAAAAGGTTGATTGGGAGTTTGTGAAGTTCATCTGGACGTATTCGAAAAAGAAGCGGCCGGGTGTATTGCAAATGCTTGATCGTGCAGATGCAGAAGTGCTCATTTTGAAATCACCAAGCGAAGTGGAGAGATGGTTGGCAACATTGGCTTAGGGGGGAATTGAGTGAAAAAGGGAATGTGGATTGGCATTGGTTTATTCGCCGTTGTGTGGATAGTTTTAGCGACACTATTTTTCCCGTATTCATTTTTTAGCGTCTATAAATCCGTTTCGGTTCAAACGGAACTTCCTATTTTACAAGACTACAAAATGAAATTGTATGAGTTTAAGAAGGTGGATGAAGAGAATGAAGGATGGGATCTGCTAAAGGATAAGAGAGTGGATCGGGTAAAGTTTAATACTGAAACCATTTTAAAGACGTTTGAAATGGATATGATGACGACTTCTAGAGCGAAAATTAGTAAACGAGACTTAAATGAGATGTTTGATAATGTCAGAAGCTTGCGAAAAACACTATTGTATATCAATTTTAATGAAGAACTTAATTATGAATCTAAAAAGTATCTCGATGCAGCTTTGCGATGGTGCTTAGCTGCCGAGGACGAAATTGTGAGGTTGAAAAGTTCCCCTTATTATACGAGATTCCAATTAATCGATGAAATCGAGGTTATTCAAAATGATGTTAGAATGAGCTTCGATATGTATAGGCAATTTTATCATGCTTATTATTGGTATGAGGGAGAATAAATCGCCTGGACTAACGTTTATGCGCAAGTTCTACAGTTTATGAGTATTTATAAGGATTTATGCGTGAGTTTTTTCGATTATGCGTAATTGTACGGATTTATGCACTTCTGGAGTAAGTTATGCGCATCTGGATAAATTTATGCGTATTTGGGAAGAGGAGAGGGTGAGTGGATGGAAAGTGAATTGAAAACGAAGGGGTCGATGAAGGAATTCTTCGGTTTAGTGCGGCAGTTGAAGTGGTCGAAGGGTGTAACTGTGATTGCGCTCGTTCTTGCTTTATTTTCGACTGCGGCGAGCTTGGCGATTCCGTTAGTGACGAAGGTACTTGTGGATTCATTAGCGGAGATGGCATTTAACTGGCAGACGGCTGTGTTTCTTTTTACGGTGTTCATATTGCAGGCGGTGCTTGGCGGTGTGTCTTATTATTTGCTGGCGTTCGTCGGAGAAACGATTGTAGCTGATTTACGGGGAAAGCTCTGGCGTAAAGTGCTGCGGCTTCCTGTCCCTTATTACGATGAGAATGAAACCGGTGAGACGATGAGCCGGATTACGCAAGATACGACGATATTGAAGCAATTGGTGTCGGAGCATCTTGTGTCGTTCATTACAGGGATCATCTCGATCATCGGGGCGGTAGCGATTTTATTGTATTTGGATTGGAAGATGACGCTCATTATGTTGATCAGTATCCCTGTCAGCATGGCAATCATTTTCCCACTAGGTCGGATCATGCATAAAATTGCGAAAGCGACACAAGGGGAGATGGCGAAGTTCTCAGGTCATCTCGGCCGGGTTCTTGGTGATATCCGGTTAGTGAAGGCGTACCGGGCGGAGCAGAATGAAGGGGTAAAAGGCGAGAAGGCAATCCACTCGCTCTTTTCATTTGGATTGAAGGAAGCGAGAATCCAGGCGATTATTTCACCGGTCATGACGCTCGTTATGATGAGTATTTTGGTCGTTATTTTAGGCTATGGCGGGGCACAAGTTTCGAAAAATGTTTTATCACCGGGAACGCTTGTCGCTATCATTTTTCTTATGTTCCAAATCATTTTCCCGTTTGCGCAAATGGCGCAGGTATTTACAGTTTTTCAGAAAGCGGTCGGGGCGACGGAGCGGATTCAGCAAATTTTACGGATGGACAGCGAGCGGGCGGAAGGGTTCGCTAAAGTGCCGAATGGCGGCCTTCAGTTCGAGTCTGTCAGTTTTGCATATGAAAGCGGGAAAGATGTATTAAGGGGGATTTCATTCGAGGCGAAACCTGGGACAGTCACTGCGTTTGTCGGTCCGAGTGGCGGCGGGAAAACGACGGTTTTTTCTTTGATTGAACGTTTTTACTTGCCGACTGAGGGTGTCATCTCCATTGGGGGCACACCGATTTCGGATATCGCTTTGTCCGACTGGCGGAAGCGAATCGGTTATGTATCACAAGAAAGTCCGTTGCTAAGCGGGACGATATTGGATAATATTGCTTACGGTTTGGAAGAACGCCCTTCACTCGAGGAAGTGCGGAAGGCCGCGGAGGCTGCCAATGCGCTTACTTTTATTAATGAAATGACGGATGGCTTCGAAACACTCGTCGGGGAGAGGGGAATGAAGCTTTCGGGCGGCCAGCGACAGCGAATTGCGATTGCACGGGCACTCTTGCATGACCCTGAAATTCTGTTGTTAGACGAGGCGACGTCCAATTTAGACAGTGGATCGGAAACGCATGTCCAGGAAGCTCTCCAGCGGCTCATGGAAGGACGGACAACGCTCATCATCGCGCATCGGTTGTCGACGGTGATTGACGCCGACCAGCTCATTTTCCTCGAAGCGGGACGTATTACCGGGATTGGGACGCATGAGGAATTATTCGAAACCCACAAGCTGTATCGGGAGTTCGCGGAAGGGCAAGGCTTGTCATGAAAGCTTTAGCATCTTGATGAAGAAAGCAACGAAGAGTACGGAGGTAAAAAGAAATGGCAGCCAAGAAATCGCTAGCGGATTATCAGCGAGCATATGAGGAAATCATATATGCAGACCAACCAAAAAGAGATATGCTGCTGGTCGGTTTAATGACTGAGATGGAAAAGCAATTCAAGATTCCCTACCCTCGAACTAAAGAGTGGGAAAGGGAGTATCCAGAAATCGCAGCGATGTACAGGAAATTACGCATTACAAGAACATTGTAAAAGAGAAAATCGGCACGGACGGAGGGATTCTGTTGTACGAACCGATCGACAAAAGCTTTTTTAAACCTCATGTGCTGGAACTTGCACGGAATCTTGTCGGCCAATACATTGTACATGAAACTGAGGAGGGTGTCATTGCTGCAAGAATCGTGGAGACAGAGGCGTATCATGGACCTGAAGATCGTGCTGCCCATAGTTTCGGGAACCGTAGGACGAAGCGGACGGAGATCATGTTCGGCGCACCAGGGCTTGTGTATACGTATCAAATGCACACCCATACGCTGATGAATGTCGTCAGTGGACCTGTTGGGACGCCGCATGCGGTCCTGATCCGCGCGGCCGAGCCGGTCGAGGGGCTTGAATTAATGCAGGCAAACCGCGGAGCCCATCTCAAAATGAAAGATTGGACGAATGGGCCGGGGAAACTGTCGAAAGCCCTTGGTGTAACGATGGACTATTATGGACATCATTGGGCAGATGAACCGCTTTTTATTGCCCACGGGCCGGGTGCAAGCGAGATTGTAACGGGCCCTCGTGTAGGAATTGGCAATACCGGGGAAGCAGTCCACTACCCGTGGAGGTTTTTTGAAAAGGATAATCCATATGTCTCAAAATACCGCCCATAAGTTTAGCTCCACTCCAGTGTGGAATAGTAGATTGGAGCATAAATTTGGAAAGGGTGGATGAATAAATGGCAAAAATCGCTACAGTCCTTACGAATCTATACGAAGACTCGGAGTACACGGAGCCTGCGAAAGCGTTTCAGGAAGCGGGACATGAAGTCGTCACGATTGAAAAGGAAGCAGGCAAAGAAGTGAAAGGTAAACAAGGGGAGTCGACCGTCAATATCGACCTCGGAATCGACGATGCGTCTCCTGAAGACTTTGACGCGTTGTTCATCCCAGGCGGCTTTTCCCCAGATCAGCTGCGGGCGGATGACCGTTTCGTCCAATTTGCGAAAAAGTTCATGGATGATAAAAAGCCTGTCTTCGCCATTTGCCACGGACCTCAGCTGCTGTTGACGGCAAAAACGTTGGAAGGCCGCGATGCAACGGGCTACAAATCCATCAGAGTCGATATGGAATATGCCGGTGCGAAGTATGCCGATAAAGAAGTCGTCGTCTGCCAGAATCAATTGGTGACAAGCCGGACGCCTGATGATATTCCGGCATTCATTAGGGAATCGAAAAAGTTACTGGAAAAATAATTTAAATTGGTAGTCGCTCCTTCCAGGGAGCGACTATTTATTTTGTACATACCGAAATATAAAAATAAAGAAAAAATTCACCTTGAAATGGATAGGTAAGAATGGTAAATTGGGAAGGGACAAGTAAACACGAGTTGAAAATTCGGATTATTTGGTACATGAGCCGTTTTTTTGCGAGGACACCAGGGGGGAAAAACATCATGAAAAAAGTACTGAAAATGGGAAGCGCTTTCATCGGAATCATCGTGGGGGCAGGTTTTGCTTCCGGGCAAGAAATTCTACAATACTTTACAAGCTTCGGAATCATGGGGATGGCAGGAGCAGTCGTTTCAACAGCTTTATTCGCATATTTAGGCATGGTTTTGACGAGGCTTGGGAGCCGTTTGAAGACGACATCCCATAAAGAAGTCATTTATCAAATAAGCGGACGGGTATTAGGGACAATCATTGACTACATAATTATTTTCACATTGTTCGGTGTAGGGGTCGTGATGGTGGCAGGTGCCGGTTCAAATCTTCAGCAGCAATTCGGGATCGCCCCATTCTACGGAAGTCTTTTGATGGTAGTACTTATTTTCCTGACAATCTTAATGAATGTCGATAAGGTTGTAGCTGTCATTGGCGGACTTACACCGTTCCTTATTTTGGCGGTTGTCATCGCTTCAGTCTATTCTTTAACAACGATGGATACATCGTTTGCAGTACTCGATCCAATTGCTCAAGATGTGAAGACGACATTGCCGAACTGGTTCATTTCAGGCGTAAACTACGTGTCGTTTAATATTGCGGTCGGTGCTTCCATGGCTTTAGTAATGGGAGGAGCGGAAAAAGACGAAAAGACGGCTGCACTTGGTGGATTAGTCGGCGGTTTAGGTCTCGGTATTCTTATTATCCTGAGCCATTTGGCAATCTTCTCGAGAGTGGACGTCGTTGGAGATTCGGATATGCCGATGCTGGCAATCATTAATGATATCTCTCCAATTCTTGCAATATTCATGGCTTTCGTTCTATATGGAATGATTTTCAATACGGCTGTAGCCATGTTCTATGCATTTGGAGCTCGTTTTACAAGAAGCGGAACGAAGAATTTCAAGGTATTTCTTTTTATCACTTTGGCAATCGGTTTCGCGTTAAGCTTCTTCGGCTTTAAAGACCTTGTCGCTTATTTCTATCCACTCATTGGTTATCTAGGATTATTGCTTTGCGGTATTTTAATTTACACTTCATTTAACTTGCCTAAAAAGGTTAGACGTTAATAAACCAAAACACGCGGCTCCCGTTGAAAGGCAGCCGTGTGTTTTTACATCCAGCTCCAGGCGCCAGATGCTCGGGGTCATAAGTCAAAGCTGCTGTGTGGCAAAGGGCGCCACTTCGCATCTTCGCCTTATGCCTGTCGCATCTATTCAGGCGCCTTCCGCTTTTGAATTATGCAGTTACAAGTTCCAATGTTTCCTTCGGTCCGAAGAATTCATAGTGAATTTTATCCTCGGAAACACGTTTGCATGCAATGCGGAAATGACCGCTTGCATGAATGGAGTCGGTCCACAGACGGAATGAAGGAATGCTACTTGACGTTCCTGAGTCGTATTAGCAATTGTTTGGTACATCGCCATCATCGGTGTAATCCAGACGCCCCCGCTGATCAATTGAAATACATCTTTACGATGATGTAATTTTTTTGACACATTTCTTTCACGATGCTGTCATAATCGTTATAATAGGATGGAGAATGGCGATGATCTTATGCGGTTGACGTTATACACGGATTATTCTCTGCGGGTGCTCATGTATTTAGGCTCCAAGGACGTCGGAGAGCTATCGCTTACTGCTTATTTGACGGTATTGGACAAGTACCCGATAGCAGATTTTCTAGTGAACAAAGATGAGCTTGCTGCAATTTTGTTCAGCAAATCTTTATGATAGAATAAAAAAGGAAATATACCAGTAGGAGGATTATGATGGGGAAAGTATTTGTATTTGGACATAAAAACCCTGACACCGATTCCATCACATCGGCGATCAGCTATGCTTACTTGAAACAACAACTAGGAATGGATGCAGAAGCGGTACGCCTCGGTTCCATTTCTGGAGAGACTGCATTCGCTCTGGGCCATTTCGGCTTCGAAGCACCACGATTAATTGAAAAAGCGGCACCGGAAGCAAAGCAAGTCATCCTCGTCGACCATAATGAAAAGCAACAGAGCGTCGATGATCTGGATGAAGTGCAAGTGATTGAAGTGATCGACCATCACCGGATCGCGAATTTTGAAACGGCAGATCCGCTCTATTACCGTGCGGAACCGGTCGGCTGCACAGCGACGATCCTCAAGAAGCTTTACAAGGAAAATGGCGTTGACATTCCGAAAGAGATTGCAGGACTTATGCTTTCAGCGATCATTTCCGACTCGCTCCTTTTCAAATCGCCGACATTCACGGAAGAAGATCGTGTTGCGGCGGAAGAACTGGCAGCGATTGCTGGTGTAGATGCGCAAACGTACGGTCTTGACATGCTGAAAGCAGGAGCGGATTTGAGCGGAAAATCTCTTGAAGAGCTCGTTTCACTCGACGCTAAAGAATTCACACTCGGAAATTCGAAAGTTGAAATCGCGCAAGTGAACGCAATTGAAGTAGATGACGTATTGAGCCGTCAGTCCGAGCTTGAAGTGCTGTTGAACAGCATTATCGAGGAAAAAGGATTGGACCTGTTCTTGTTCGTCGTAACGGATATTCTTAACAACGATTCAACGGTCATTGCACTCGGCAATGCTGCTGAACGCGCATGCGCGGCATTCAACGTTTCCCTGACAAACAATACAGCAATCTTCAAAGGCGTCGTCTCCAGGAAGAAACAAATCGTTCCTGTACTGACGGAGGCTTTGAAGTAAAAATCAAAGAGTAGAGGCGGGAACAGTAACGTTCCTAGTCTCTACTTTTTTATTCCAACAAATGCCGCAAATACCGGTCAGGTGCATTCAGAAAATCACGCGTCAATTGTACGTGGGACATTTCCTCGAAAGTGGATGGCATCAGCTCACCATCCAAGATTTCGTATAAATCCGCGCCAGGGTATGCCATGAAGATCGGAGAATGTGTAGAAATGAGGAATTTGGCACCTTCCTTCGTCATGTCATGGATCATTGCAAGGAGCGACAATTGGTTTTGCGGCGATAACGGCGCTTCGGGCTCGTCAAGTATGTAAAAACCACCGGGACGGAATCTTGCCTGGAACAAGTCAAAAAAACTTTCCCCATGGGACCTTTTTCCAAGCCCATCCCCGTATAAATCGCGTAACTCAGAAAATGTTCTGGCATAAGGGAGGACTTCAAGGCTGTATGGATCACGCTGTTTTATTTCCTCCACTTTCTCCTTCGCTTCTTCGCGCATGATTGCGAGGCTCCGTGTATACGTAATAAAATCCGAAGCCCTAAAAAAGAATCCGTTTCTCGTCTTCACATCCCAGATTAGTTGCAAATCATCGGCAAGATCGAATGCAGGGGAGAGGGAATGATCCTGTTCCATATGCTCTCCGCTGATCAGGATGCTTCCGGCAGCCGCTGCAATCCCTTCCAACAGAGTCGTCTTCCCGCTTCCGTTGTCGCCCGCAATGATGGTGACGGGAGAATCAAGGACGAGTGACTCGAAATTCCGTACGAGATCAAGATTGAACGGATAATGGTCATCAACTGTTCTATGTTTCCGTAGTATTTTCCGCAAGGACATACAACTCACCCCTTTTGGACAGTATACTGGATAACGAAAGAATCGCCTATCCTAAATCCAATGGCTTCGTTGCAGGGCCTTCGAGAACCGAGCCGTCCTGCCGAAAGCGGGATCCGTGGCACGGGCAATCCCACGTCTGATCAGCTTCATTCCACCGGGTTCTACATCCCATATGCGTACAAATCGGTGAATTCGTTCGTGAAATATGACCGCCGGTGAATTCTTTCAGTACGATCCCAGTGTTTTTCAAAGCTTGAAGGAGGAACGATCCGAACCCTGTCCGATCGGGGGCATAGAGCGAAGCCGCCTTGTTTTGCCGACCGACAATCTGGTCGCTTATAATCCGCGCACTGACGAGAGAATTGCTGAGGCCCCATTTCCTGAAACCTGTATTCAAATATACATACGGCATGCTCGGTGATATGCAGCCTGCATACGGGACGAGGTCTGGCGTCTGCGGATCTTGTGCGGACCAGCTGTATTGCATTGCATCAAGCTGATAGACGTTGCGCAATTCAGAGGATAATGTTTCATAATGCACTTGCGTCTCTTTCTCCATACCGGCCAGATGCCCTTCGCCGGCTAACATGAAATGTGGTTTTCCGTCAATGTAAGCAGTTCTCGCGGAACGTTTCGGATTATCAACGGAAATATATTGTCCCGTTAAGGGCATATTCGCCGGTGTCGAAACGATATAGGATCGGCCGACGATCAACTTCAAGATTTGCAAACCCTTTATCGCTTCAATCGGATAATGTGTACAGAGGACGAGTTCGTTGAATTGAATTTCGTTTTGTGAATTTGTATAGAGCAACCGTTTCTTCAAATCCATCAAGCGTACATCCGAGCGTTCATAAATACGGGCACCTGCTTGGACAGCCAGCTTCGCCAAATGCTGGCCGAAACGTACGGGGTGTATTTGCGTTTCATCTCGTAACGTCAATGTCGCTACTGTTTTTAAGGGAAGCTCACTATTCCTGCCGAATTCTCCCGGAATGCCGATCTCCTCATACGCCTTCTTTTCATATTGAAGCAATTCAGTCCCGTATTTCGATTGTGAAAAAAGGATAGAATCCGCATTTCTCAATTCATCACCATATGCAAATGACCTTCCGAACAGGACGGCTTCCCGGTTTACCTCGTAATAGATCTTTGCATTGTCGCGTCCGAACTGTTTGATCAGGTCTGCATAGACAACGTCATGTTGTACCGTCAATTTACCTGTTGAATTGCCAGTCGCACCGCAGAGGATTTCATCTTTTTCAAGCAGGACGACGTCTTTTCCTTCCTTGGCAAGAAAATAGGCATTTGCGATGCCGCTCAAGCCTCCGCCAATGATGCAAACATCGCATGATAAATCTTCATCCAAAGCGGGGTAGGAATCCCGCGGATAAGCGGTTTGTAGCCACAATGACTTGCGCATTTTCAGCCCTCCAATTAATCTTCATATACAAGTGACAGGCATATTCATTGTTGCCATTTTGAATGAAATCTAAAATAGAACATGAAAGGTGGTCTTGAATCATGAAAATTGAAGTATGGTCAGACTATGTTTGCCCGTTCTGTTATATCGGGAAACGGAGATTGGAAGAAGCGTTGAATGCAGCAGATTTGAAAGACAAGTCGGAAGTCGTGTTCAAGGCGTTCCAATTGGACCCGAACACACCTGTTGGCTCGGAAGGATCCGTTCCTGCGAGCTTGGCGAGGAAATACGGCACGAGCTTGGAAGAAGCGAAAGGGATGTTGCAGAACGTTGCAATCCAGGCGAAAACAGTCGGCCTCGATTATGACGTCGAAGCAATGAAAGAAGCGAACACATTCAACGCCCACCGACTTGCGAAGCTAGCCGAGCAGGAAGGGAAAGACGCCGCGGTCACAGAACGTCTTCTGGAAGGTCATTTCGTCAAAGGAGAAACGCTCGACAATGAAGAGACATTGCTTGCGATTGCCGAAGAAGCAGGTCTAGCTCGGGAACGTGTTCAACAAGTGCTCCAATCCGACGAGTTTGCCGAAGAGGTGAAAAGGGATATCGAAGAGGCGGGGCAAATCGGAGTACGAGGCGTACCGTTCTTCGTCATCAATCGCAAATATGCGATTTCAGGAGCACAACCCGCCGAAACATTCGTGCAAGCATTGAAAAAAGCAGCTGGAGAAGAAACAAATTAATAAAAATGACGGCATTAGCTTTTATCGCTAATACCGTCATTTTCTTTTGCTATTTCTATTTCATCTACTACTTCTACTTCTTTATCTTCTTCTATTTCTACTTCATTTTCTTTCTCTTTCTCTTCCTTATATAAAACTTCGAACAGTTCGTCTTCCGTTGATATATCCGCCAATTTCACTTTCGAACGGTACGCAGCCCGAACGATCAGGTGACCTGCGACAGGAGCGGTGAGAAAGACGAAAATGATACCGAGGAGCAACCGTACACTAAAGATTTGCTGGCTGAATAAAAAATATAGAAACGTTCCCAAAAGGGTCAGTAACACCGCAAGCGTCGAACTTTTTGTCGCGGCGTGGGACCTCGTGTACACATCCGGAAGGCGAATCAATCCGAACGCACTGATGACACTCGCAAACCCGCCCGTCAAAATGAGCAGAGCCCCTATGAATTCACCGATCTCGTTTACGTTCAATGATGACCCTCCTCTCAATGGATTTTGAGAAGGCGATCGTTCCGATGAATGAAAGGATACCTAAGATCAAAATGACTTCAAAAAAGGCTGCAGTATTCAACATGATCGATACAACGGCAATCATCGCAATCAAGTTAACCCCGATCATATCAAGTGCGATGACCCGATCCGGCATCGATGGACCAAGAATGATCCGAAGGACAGCAATACAGATCGTGATGGTGAATAAGACGAGCGATATGGTAATCATTGTTTCGATCATCGTGTCACCTCCATGATCGCTTTTTCAAAGTTCTTCAGTTGTTTAATCAAACCTTCCCGGGATTGCTCGACATCCATCGCATGGATGTATAGGGTATCGCCTTCAGGAGCAACTTCCATGACGACGGATCCCGGAGTCAACGTGAGAAGAAGAGACAGCATCGTCACTTCCACGTCACTTTCCAACACGGTCTCATATTTAAAGATGCCCGGTTTGATTTTCAATTTTGGACTTAAAATCTGTCCCAATACGACGATCGTGGATTGGGTCAATTCACGGATGAAAATCAACAGCAATTTAAACGAAGAGTATAACCTGCGCAAATAAAACTGCCTGCCGAAAAAGCGGTGCAGGAAAAAGACGATTCCAATTCCGACAAGGAAACCGGCAATGAAAGTCGTGAATCTAAATTCATCTTCATCTATCAACATCATCCATAAAAAAGCGATGAACAGATTTAGTAACAACTGGGCTGGCATCAAACTCCACCTCTACTTTCCGCTTAACGATTTCCTTGCAAGACAGCATCAATATAAATCTCAGGATTCATCAGCGTCCTCGCTGCGTCGCTGACATAAGGGGCAAGCCCTTCGACGCCGATTCCTATCGCAATTGTCATAATCCCGAATAGCACACATGGGACGAGCATTCCTTTTTTCAATGGGATGTCTTCATCCTCATTAATGATCGTCTCGCCCCAAAAACAATTCAGGAAGATGCGCAATAGCGAATACAAGACGAAAATTCCTGATAAAAAGGCTGTCGTCAAAAGGATAAATGAGCCAGTCTCGATCGCTCCCTGTCCTATGTACACCTTGCCGATGAAGCCGCTTAACGGCGGTATGCCTGCTAGTGATAGCATCGTAATGAAAAACAGCCAACCGAGTATCGGATAGTTCCGGATCAAGCCACTCATTTCTTCGATCTTCGCTTTCCCCGTCAAATAGATCATCGTACCGCCAAGAAGGAACAGTAATGCTTTGACAACCATGTCATGGATCAAGTAATAAATCGCTCCTTGGAAAGCAGTTTCCGATGACATCGCGAGCCCTGCCAAAATGAATCCGACAGCAATCACAACATTGTACGCAATAATTTTCCGGATATCGTTGTACGCAATGGCCCCGATACTTCCGCCAATCATTGTGAGAATGGCCATCACACCAATCACGTTATGTGTGATGATTGTATCATGGTAGAAAATAAGGGTGAAGACGCGGAACATCGCATAAATCCCAACTTTGGTCAGCAGAGCGCCAAAAAGGGCCGCGACTACGGTTTGAGGTACGCTGTATGATCCAGGCAGCCAGAAATAAAGTAGTAACCCTGCCTTCAAACTGAATACGATTAGGAACATAAGACTGATCACGGTCAAGATAGGACCTTGTCCAACTTCTGCCACCCTGACGGATAAGTGAGCCATATTCAATGTGCCGACAGCTCCGTATAAATACGCAATTCCTATTAAAAAGAACCAGGATGAAAGGACATTGATCGTTACATATTTCATTGATTCGATCAGTTGAAGTTTCCTGCCTCCCATTGTAATGAGCACATAAGAGGACAGAAGCATAACTTCAAAACAAACGAATAAGTTGAATAGGTCACCTGTCAAAAACGAGCCGTTCACGCCCGCGACAAGGAAGAAAACGAACGGATAAAAAAACGTATGCTCAAACTGTTTCTCGATGGATGAGAAAGCATAGATGAGCAGAATCCCAGTCACGATCGAAGTCGTCGTAACGAGCAGCATGGAAAACGAATCTGCTACAAACAAAATACCGTATGGTGGCAACCAGCCACCAAAATCTAGCCTCAAAATCCCGTCTTGCTGGATTTGGTTCAAAACGACAAGACTGGCAACGAGTGTCAAGATACTCGAAACGATGCTCAGAACACGCTGAGTTTTTACGTAATGGCGTAAAAAGACTAAGATGATTCCCGTCACTAATGGGATGATCATCGGCATAACGATTATATTATTCATCTTCAAACCCTCTCAATGCTTGGAGGTCGTCCGTTGCCGTCTTCTTATACGTGCGGTACGCAAGCACAAGAAGTAAAGCGGTAACGGCGAAGCTGATAACAATTGCAGTAAGAATCAATGCTTGTGGCAATGCGTCCGTATAGCTTTCCGCACCTTCGCCAAGCAATGGTGCACTGCCTTTCTTCAGCCCTCCCATAGTTATCAATAGCAGATGCGCTGCATGCGATAGGACAGCGGTCCCTAAAATGACACGGATTAAATTACGGGACAGCAGCAAATAGACAGCTACCGTTACAAGAATGCCGACAAGTATCGAAATTAACGTTTCCATTTGCTACACATCCTCACTAATAGTTGAAATGATTGTCACGACAACTCCGACAACTGTCAACGCTACCCCTGCTTCAAATAGCATGACCGTAGACAGTTCAGTTTCTCCGAAAACAGGTAAGTCGAAGTAGTCAAAAGCCTGTGTTAGGAACTCTTCCCCGAACAGAACAGCCCCGATGCCCGTACCGACGGCAAGGAATGCACCGATTGCCGCTATTTTCTTAAAATCAAACGGAATACCTTTCCGCACTGTTTCTATATCATGGACCAAGTAAAGCAGAACGAATGCAGAGGAGAGGACGAGACCGCCGATAAAACCACCACCGGGACTGTTGTGACCCGCTAGAAACAGCTCTATGCCGAACGTCAATATGATGAATACGACGATTTTCGTCACTGTTTGTAATATGACATCATTAATCTTCATAGTCCCGTCCCTCCTTTTGCACTTTTAATTTAATGAGGGTGTAAACCCCGATTCCTGCGATGAATAGAACGACAACTTCGAGCATCGTATCAAATGCACGGAAATCACCGAGGATCGTGTTGACAATGTTTTTCCCTCCAGCAAGGTTGTATGAATCTTCAAAGTAAGAAGAAATGGATTCAAACATTTTATTCCCTTGTACGGTAAGGGCGAGAACGGTCACGATCGTACCTACAGAGATGGCAATCAATCCATTGAATACTTTCGTACGTATCGGAGAATCTTCCTTCTTCCATTCCGGCAAAAAGTAAAAAGCAAGTAGAAACAGGGCTGTCGTCACGGTCTCAACAACAGCTTGTGTCAAAGCCAAATCCGGTGCGCGAAAGACGACAAATAAGAAGGCGATCGAATAACCGAGCACACCATTTAAAATCATGGCTGTCTTCCGGGACTTCACGAGTAAGATGGAAATAGCCGCTACAATCATGGCGAACACGATAAGATATTCATTTAACGAGATTGGCGCGTTATTTGAAAAGTCGAAGGAATACGACCCCGTCAGCAAAATGGCGGCTCCCACCGACACGATAAAGAAAGAGAAAATGTAGACGAGATAATCCTTCAAATACCCTCTCATATAGAAACGGGTCAAGAAACTTGATCCATTCTCAAGCGTTTCTAACAAGGCATTGTAAACCGAGTCTAAACTCCATTTCATTGGAGCAACCGTATAGATGCCTTTCCAATAACGAAGGGTTTTGTACAAGATTGTTCCAACAACAACAACCCCAACTGTCATCCATAAGGCGACACTCTCGAACCCATGCCAAGCGTAGATTTTCGGTGCCAGACCTTCAGCACCTGCAAGTGTCGGATAGACGGCATTCATTGCCGGACGCAACAAGTAATTACCTATGATATTCGGGAAGAAGAAAATTCCTACGACGAGCACCGCTAAAATAGAAGGCGCAATGAGCATTCCGATAGATGCTTCCCTCGTCGATTGTTTCTCGAGTTTCTCAATATGAAGTTCACCAAAAAATGTCTGAAACACAATAATCATGCTGTAAACAAATGTGAAGACACTTGCAATCCAAGCAACGACAAGGAAAAGAATACCGATCGTACTTGCATCAAAAAGATCAAAATTACGTGCATTCACTAGAGCATCGAAAAACATTTCCTTGCTGAGAAATCCATTGAAAGGAGGCAATCCGGCCATTGAGAAGCTGCCGATTAAAGCTATGGTGAAGGTCACCGGCATGAAAGCCATTAGCCCGCCTAATCTGCGGATATCCCGGGTCCCGAGTTCGTGGTCGACAATTCCGACGACCATGAACAGCGCACCTTTGAATGTGGAATGGTTAACGAGATGGAATAATGCAGCAAATGTAGCTTGTGCATAGAGAATTGAATTGGCATCCGCTCCTTGATTGAGCGCAGCAGATCCAAGACCGATGAGGCTCATGATCAAACCGAGCTGACTGATTGTCGAATAAGCGAGCAACGCTTTTAAATCAGTCTGTTTCACAGCATTGAAAGAACCCCAGAACAACGTGAAAATTCCTCCGCCGCTTACAATATAGAGCCAGCTCATCTCAGTGCCGAAAATGGGCGTGAATCGAGCGACTAAATAGATGCCAGCCTTAACCATCGTTGCGGAGTGTAAATAAGCACTGACTGGCGTAGGAGCTTCCATTGCATCCGGCAACCAAATATGAAACGGAAATTGTGCCGATTTCGTAAAGGCACCTAGTAATACGAGCAACATCGCGAATAAAAAGAGAGGCTCGTCCGTATACTGACCAATCGTTGCAATGATCTCGCGGACACTGAAAGAACCCGTCAGAAACTGTAACATGAGGAATCCGGCAAGCATCGCGATTCCACCGGATACTGTAATGAGCATTGATTTTTGTGCACCGTACCTCGATTTTTTCCGATGATACCAAAAGGCGATCAACAGGAAGGAGGAAATGCTTGTCAATTCCCAAAAGACATATAATACCATTAAGTTGTCAGAGAAAACGACTCCAAGCATGGCGCCCATGAACAATAAAAGATAAACGTAAAAGCGCCCTAATGATTCCCGTTCAGATAAATAAAATATGGAGTAAAGGATAACTAAACTGCCGACACCCGTAATCAGAAGGCCAAAGATTAAACTTAAGCCGTCAAGGTATGTCGTAAAATGGATCCCTGCAGAATCGATCCACCGAATCGTATGTTCATACGTCTCGCCATTTGCAATGGAAGGGATGAAACTCGCCAGTAAAATGAATAATGCGATGGGCACGATAATAACGAACCAGCCGATATGCCGGCCAATCCTTTTATAAAGAAAAGGAATGAATATCGCTGCCAAAAAGGGGATAAATATGGATAATGTAATCGTCAACAACAGAAAACCTCCCACTACTTCAACTTCTATGTAAATTTTTTCAAAATTTATTGAGGATGGACTTGACTCCTATGTAAACTGGGGACATAATAGGTAGCTACAGATACCAATTGCAAAAGTGCATAGTTGAATTATACACTAAAAATATTTCTATCGCCTTTGATGCGATTGCATCTTGTAAGTCAATGGTCGTTCATGTATAATGTTGTGGTTTTCAAATATAGATTCGTAAGACGAAACAAAAATAATTGTAAGAGGTGACTACGGTCATGGGCAAAGCAAAAGGACGTATGGACGAAGCAATACTTGTTTGTGTCTACTACGGTCCAAATGGTGAACGTCTCATTAGACGTGGACATAAAATGGCAACGATTATGGACTGTCCACTGTATATTTTAACAATAGACCCATTGCCATACGATGAATTCGACGCCGAAAAATCCGAGTATATCGAAAAATGGAAAGAGCTTGCGAAAGAGCTTGACGTTGAAGATTTCATCATTCTTGATAATGAAAAGCGGCCGGTTGCTAAAGCGATCAAAGAAGTAGCCCACAAGCATAATATAACGCAAATCATTATCGGTCAAACGGCTCAAAGCAGATGGGAAGAGATTACGAAAGGCTCCTTCATGAACGTATTATTACGTGAAATCACATTCGTCGATTTCCACGTTGTATCCGTCTCCCGTTCCATTCGGGACGAAATAGAAGGCATGTTCGAAAAAGGTGTTCGGGCTTATTTAGTCGAAGATGGGGATGGCTTCCGAATTAGCTTCACTCTGTCAAAAGAGGCGCGTTTCGAAGGGATCTTCTTCAAGGAAATCGGAACAGATTTCAATAACGGGATTTTCAAATTCATGAATAATAATAAAATGTGCCAAGTGCATATTACGGATGACAGAGTTACTCCAGATACTCAATTCGTCTGCAAAACGGCGCAATAAAAAAGTAAATATAAGCGGATGGCCGATTGCTGGTCATCCGCTTTTTTTGTACCCTTTAATATTTGTTTCGCTTGAAGGATGCCTTAATTTCTGCAAAAACCGCAGAAATTAAGGCGAATCGAACCCTTCGCAGCTCGATTTGCTCGGGTCATAAGTCAAAGCTACTGCGTAGCAGAAACCATTGCTCCCAACGCTTCGCTTTTGCTCGCAAAAGCCGTTCTACGTGACGGCTAATACAAAGATGTGCTCGCAACGCTTCACTTTTGCTCGCAAAAGCCGTTCTACGTGACGGCTAATACAAAGATGTGCTCGCAACGCTTCGCTTTTGCTCGCAAAAGCCGTTCTACGTGACGGCTAATACAAAGATGTGCTCGCAACGCT
>NZ_JAKRNT010000029.1 GCF_022346605.1 Sporosarcina sp. ACRSL | reverse complement strand
CACTAGCGTTGCATAGCAAGAAATAAAAGTAAAAAAGTACAGTAAATAGAAATAGATAACTTGAATAAAAACAAAAAAGCTCCTAATGTAGGTAAGGAACGACGACTAAATCAGTTCCCTACACTATCAAAAGGAGCAAGCGTATGAAAAGTGTAAACCATAATTTAGTCTTTCGTCAATACTTATCTAAATTGCCTAGGAATGTTTTGGATTGTCCGCTCCTGAATTACGACACAAAAAAGGTTACTGATTTCTCAGTCGTGAAAATCTTTATTATGGCTCACATATGTAAATGGTTCAGTCTCAGAGATATAGAGATTGGTGTTCGCTCTAAAAAAGATTTCCAAAGGGAGATTGGGGTAAAATCCCTAAGCCACTCTCAACTTAGCCGTCGGCTAAGTCAGCTGAACACTGCCGATCTAGCCGACCTTTTATGTAGTTTGGCAAGTCAATATAGGACATTAAAAAGCAATGCCAAAGGCATTAATGAGAACGTAGGACCGATTCGAATCATCGATGGCACCTACGTCAAATTACCGAAAAACGCTCTAAATTGGACTGCGGTCTCTAAGGATTCCTGCGGAATCAAGCTCCATGTACGGGTCTTGGTCACCTCAGCTACAAGTACATTTCCCGAAAAGATGATTCCATCAACCGGAAATATAGCAGATTCTGACGCAGTGAACCATATCATTGATGCTGACGGAGCACTGTATGTGATGGACCGAGGCTATGCCCATAAAACAAAAATAGCTGGATGGATGGCACAGCAGATACATTTTCTAGTCCGTGTAAAGAAAACCTTCGCAACTGAGACTTTGAAAGTTTTCACACCGACACATCCGAATGTAATTAAGAATGAGCTTGTATCCATCAAGACCCGCAAAGAGCCGGTTCGTTACATTGAGTTCATAGACGAAAAAGGAACTCCATTTTATTTGATTACAAATCGTCTGGACTTATCTGAGGAAGAGATCTTGGAGACCTATAAGAACCGTTGGTACATTGAACTTTTCTTCAAATGGTTAAAGCAGCACGTCAAAGTCAACCACCTATTTAGCAAATCTCCTACAGGTATCTGGAATCAGATGTTCATAGCTTTAATCACTTACGCGCTAACGGAAATTATGAGATTGATTCATCAACCTAACAAATCGACATGGACGTTCTTACGAACAATACAGCATTACATTTTCGATTCAATGAAGAAGCTTTTACAAGACTTCAACCGAAGGTTGAGAAAAAGCAAAGGGCGACGAAAAATACCAGATGCCGCCCCAAAAGAGATTAGATATGGTGAAGATTTTGCGATTGTCAGTCCAATTAGTAAAGAGCACTTTATTAATAAAAAGAAATCGAAAAAAGAACACGAACAGAAGTAAATAACGAATGTAAAAAAAAGGGAACTGAATCGTCTTTACAGCCCTGTTCCTTTTTAAAATTTTCATAAGTAATTAAACTGTAAAAATATATAAGTTAATACTGTTTATGGGATGTATGCAACGCTAGTG
>NZ_JAKRNT010000028.1 GCF_022346605.1 Sporosarcina sp. ACRSL | reverse complement strand
CAGTGTTACAGGAACGGGATTTGCCTCGTTCCACACCTCACTGCTTGGACGCGCATGACCAACAGCGCGCTCACCCTATCCTACTGCGTCCCCCCATTGCTGATAACGGCGGGGAGGTGGTACAGGAATATCAACCTGTTATCCATCGTCTACGCCTTTCGGCCTCGACTTAGGTCCCGACTAACCCTGAGCGGACGAGCCTTCCTCAGGAAACCTTAGGCATTCGGTGGAAGGGATTCTCACCCTTCTTTCGCTACTCATACCGGCATTCTCACTTCCAAGCGCTCCACCAGTCCTTACGATCTGGCTTCGACGCCCTTGGAACGCTCTCCTACCACTGACACCATCGGTGTCAATCCGCAGTTTCGGTGATCCGTTTAGCCCCGGTACATTTTCGGCGCAGCGCCACTCGACCAGTGAGCTATTACGCACTCTTTAAATGGTGGCTGCTTCTAAGCCAACATCCTGGTTGTCTGGGCAGCGCCACATCCTTTTCCACTCAACGGATACTTGGGGACCTTAACTGGCGGTCTGGGCTGTTTCCCTCTCGACTACGGATCTTATCACCCGCAGTCTGACTCCCAAACATAAATCATCGGCATTCGGAGTTTGTCTGAATTCGGTAACCCGGGATGGGCCCCTAGTCCAAACAGTGCTCTACCTCCGAGATTCTTTCGTTTGAGGCTAGCCCTAAAGCTATTTCGGAGAGAACCAGCTATCTCCAGGTTCGATTGGAATTTCACCGCTACCCACACCTCATCCCCGCACTTTTCAACGTACGTGGGTTCGGGCCTCCAGTAAGTGTTACCTTACCTTCACCCTGGACATGGGTAGATCACCTGGTTTCGGGTCTACGACCCCATACTCAGACGCCCTATTCAGACTCGCTTTCGCTGCGGCTCCGCATTCGCTGCTTAACCTTGCATGGAATCGTAACTCGCCGGTTCATTCTACAAAAGGCACGCCATCACCCATTAACGGGCTCTGACAACTTGTAGGCACACGGTTTCAGGTTCTCTTTCACTCCCCTTCCGGGGTGCTTTTCACCTTTCCCTCACGGTACTGGTTCACTATCGGTCACTAGGGAGTATTTAGCCTTGGGAGATGGTCCTCCCGGATTCCGACGGAATTTCACGTGTTCCGCCGTACTCAGGATCCACTCTGGAGGGGACGGACTTTCGACTACGGGGCTTTTACCCGCTATGGCGGACCTTTCCAGGTCGCTTCGTCTAATCCGTCCCTTTGTAACTCCGTATAGAGTGTCCTACAACCCCAGGAAGCAAGCTTCCTGGTTTGGGCTCTTCCCGTTTCGCTCGCCGCTACTAAGGGAATCGATGTTTCTTTCTCTTCCTCCGGGTACTTAGATGTTTCAGTTCTCCGGGTGTGCCTCGTTCACGCTATGTATTCACGTGAACGTACTGCCCCATTACGGGCAGTGGGTTTCCCCATTCGGAAATCTTCGGATCACAGCTTACTTACAGCTCCCCGAAGCATATCGGTGTTAGTGCCGTCCTTCATAGGCTCCTAGTGCCAAGGCATCCGCCGTGCGCCCTTTCTAACTTAACCTT
>NZ_JAKRNT010000027.1 GCF_022346605.1 Sporosarcina sp. ACRSL | reverse complement strand
TGTAAAAAAAAGGGAACTGAATCGTCTTTACAGCCCTGTTCCTTTTTAAAATTTTCATAAGTAATTAAACTGTAAAAATATATAAGTTAATACTGTTTATGGGATGTATGCAACGCTAGTGTGTGGTGCCTGTGCAACATACTATTCTGATTATACAATACAATTGCATATAGGAATTCCGGAAGTCAATAATGTCCGTCCGAATGTACTTAATATCTGCATGAATATAAAAACACATGAATAGTTATAAAGGTATCTTACACAGGCACCGGAACAAGTCAGTTAATTCACTACAATTGCATAGAAAAAAACAGGAAGCCAACCATATCAATCATTGGTTGACTTCCTGTTGTATTTATATACGGAATGTTGAATTGTCATAAATGTACGATGCGCAGGCACCGATACAATTCAATTATTCAGCAATGATTTCGCCGGAAGTGAGGTCTAGAGTGACGGCGTTTTTAATGACGTCCGCTGGGACTTTGATTTCCTTCACTTCGTTGAATTTGCTGAACACGCCATCGATTAGTTGCTTGATTGTAACTGTTTCGCCGTCCATCGACATTGTAATAACAGTAATGCCTGAAGTCGATTGTGGGAACAGAGTTGCTTTGTCGACTACTGTGACAACAAAGAATTTGTCGATATTAATTTGCAGCATTTCAAGGATGGCTTCCAATTCAGAGTTGACCGCTTCTTCAAGGTCAGCTTCAACGTCAGCTGCCTCTTCTTCCACAGCCTCTTCCTCAGTTACTGCGTCTTCCTCAGCCACAGCATCCTCTTCAGTTGCAGCTTCTTCAAAATCAGCTTCAACTTCGGCTGCTTCTTCCTGAACTGTTTCTTCAAACTCAACCTCTTTAATAACAGAACCTTCGGAGATGACAGAGTCAACGCCTTCCGGTAGTAGGCCAGAGAATAATGACATTGCATCACTCATCATCGATTTGAATTCTTCATTCGTCATCGTTTGTGTAATGATGTAGACATCATCGTATTCGAACACATGGATGCCTTTCATGAACGCTTTCACAAGCTGCAATTGTGTAGCCGGATCAACTTGTGCCATGGAAGCTTGTAACAAGCCATCCGATAGTTCTGCAGGGAACTTCGTCCATTGCTTACCGTCAGATTGGAAGAAGCCGTCTTTTGTGAAATAAGCTTCCGTCGTAAGTTCTTCCGCTTCTTCACCCATGTTCATAGACATTTTGGACAGCATATGAAGTCCGATTGGATCTGTCGTCATGATCATATCCATATCCATTTTCATGTTCATCGAAAGCTCTTCCGCCTCTGCTTCCATCGATTGGTCCAATGTCAGTTTAGCTTCATAGCTTTTCAAGTCCGCCGCTAGCATCTTTTCAAGGAATGCATCGATGTCTTTCACACGATTCGTTGTGACATTGACTGTGTTGTCCTCTTCGGACACTGTCACGTCAAAGCCCACCAATGAATCTAGGAAATCGCTCGTAATATAATTTCCATAGTTTCGTAAAGTGAGTGGGAATACTTCGGACGTCGCTTTGCCATTTACGCTGATCTGTTGATCGGCAATGTCAAAATCAAGCGTCAAATACGTATTCGTCACGTTCAATTTACCAGGTGCCTCTTTCGTCACGTTGAAACCCGCTTCTTGGAACACATTATCCACCGGAATCAATACTTTCCCTTGTGACACGAATGGCTGTTCATAGCCCTCTACTTCCACTCCATCGACAACAAGCTTCAAAGTACCGTCTTCAGCTGATGCCGTCATGCTTGGCCAAGCGAATGAAAGAACTAATACAAACGCCAAGGCCCATGTTGCTAGTTTTCTCAACAACATAACCCCCTACAATATTTTTTGCCCTAAAAAAGACGGACATATTACATATACGCAAGCAATTGGAAAAAGTTTCAGATTTTACTGGAATATTTTTCTGACGTTTCTCCGTTATAGTCTCCACGTCATGATTCCTTCTGAGCATTTTCTTTATTTATTTCAAAAACCGAAGTAAATCACTACTAACCTATCTGTATATTTGGTATAGTCGGATTATTGTAGGCTATTAATCTACAATATACCAAGGGAAAGGGAGATGAGGGATTGAAACGGTTTTGGTTCGGATTGTTAGCATTGTTCATGGCATTTTCGCTCGCGTTGCCGTATTCAGCGCAGGCGGCCCAGTCGGTTGAGGCTGTCCAAGCTGCCGAAACGACCGAGCTGGATGTCAGCAGGTCGGTTCTGTCACTGACTGAAAGCAGGGAAGTGACGATTGAAGCGGATTTCGGGCGAATGGTTGATTTGGAGAAATTTGAACTGCAATTTGGCGGGAAAGCGCTGGATGAGTGGAGACAATGGAATGCTGATGCGAAAGCATATTCCGGAGATCCGTTTATCCTTGTGAAAAAAGAGCCGCAATTCATCAATGGCACAACGAAAATCGTTGCGGAGCTCGAGTTTGGCCTGCCGTTCGGTACGGATGATCTATCACCACGCTCGATTCGGGTCATCTACAAGGAATTGCTTGGGGACTATGAGCTTGCCTTAGTCGACTCCGAGAACGAATTAAAAGCAACCACGACAGTCAAGCTGAATGTGTATGACGAATTCTTGGAGTGGGATGAAATCAAACCTGCCATCGATCAGATTTTCGAAGAGGCAGCTAGTTTAAATGAACGCTATTTACATTATGAAAGTCCAGGAAAAAGTGTCGAAGGAAAAGATATGCATCTCGTAGTTCTTGCGAAGGATGAAGACGCGGTAAACAACTATTTGGAAAATACATTGCCAACAGCGCTTGAAACTCCTGAGGAACTATTAGCGAAGCTACAAGACGGCACGATGGGAGAGTATCAAGTCCCAATCTGGTTCAACAATATTCATCCGGATGAAGTGGAAGGGATTGATTTTCAAACTGGATTGTTAAAACAATTCGCTTTGGAAACAGAACTTTCATTCACGACGACTAATGAAGACGGGATAGATGAAGAAGTCGTGTTGAATGTTGACGAAGTGCTCGACCATATCATTTTCATCTTCAACTTTTCTCATAACCCGGACGGCCGTGTCCATAATACTCGAGCGAACGTGAACGGGTTTGACTTGAATCGGGACAATGCATATCAGACGCAAGTCGAGACCATTCAGCTGAATCAAGTCATTGCGAAATGGACGCCGCTTGCGATGATGGAGGGGCATGGCTATGTGAAAGGGTTTTTAATCGAGCCTGCGACACCGCCGCATAACCCGAACTTTGAATATGATTTATTAATGGAAGGAATGATTCCACAAGCACATGCGATGGGACAGGCGGGAATCGGCAGCTCCGAGTTAACGTCGTATTTCCTTGCGTCCGAAGAGTATGAAGATGGTTGGGATGATATGGGGCCTTCCTATACACCAATTTTCTCCATGCTGCACGGCACACTTGGCCACACTGTCGAAGTGCCGACACTCAGCCAGGATTCCTACAATGCAATGGTCGGTACAGGCTTCGGAATGATCCATTACGTGTTTGAGAATAAAGACGATCTATTTGCTAGACAGGTTGAAATCTTCAACCGGGGTGTCAAAGGGGAAGACAACCGTGCAGTGGATCCGTTATTAACGAACGCAGCCGGTGAATCAATCGGGCGTGTTCGCGGGGAACATGAAAACTTTTTCCCGGATTATTATGTCATACCAACCGACTCATGGAATCAGAAAAATATTTCCGAAGTATATCATATGGTGGAATATTTGATCCGCAACGGTGTGAAAGTCGAGCAAACGACTGAAACCGTCAAAATTGGACCGACGACCTATCCACAAGGAGCTTACGTCGTTCCAATGAAACAGGCGAAACGTGGATTGGCGAATGCGATGCTATATAAAGGCGATGACGTCTCCGACTGGGCGGCGATGTACGATCCGGTCGTCGTCAACTTCCCGGCACTTAGAGGATTTACAATCGTCGATGTGCGCTTTGCTGGGGAGGACTTACTGGAAGGATTGAAGGAGCCGGTGACAGAAGTCGTCGTTCCCGCGAGTGAAGTGGATGAACGCAAAACGATGCAAGTGTTGAAAAATGTTAATAACGATACGGTCAGATTGGTGAATGAATTGCTGAACGAAGGCAAACATGTTGGAATCGTCCAGGAGGATAAGTTCGGATTCAACATAGGGGATTTCGTCGTCGCAACAAAAGATATCGTTCCGTATAAGGACGATTATGTATTTGAAGCGGCTGTATTGCCGGCATATCAAGCAATCAAAACAAAATGGATCGCTGCACCGAAAGTGGCGGGAGCCGGTTCAGGCCAATTGTCTTTCGCATTAAAGGAATTAGGATTCACCTTAACGGAAGAGGAGCAGGCGGACGTCATCGTTTCCGACTCGAATGTACCGAAGGAACTTGCGGGCAAAACGTTCGTCGGGATCGGCAACAGCGTATTGAAAGCTGTCCATGATGCCGGGTTGCTCGCTGGATTTGAGTACAAGACAACAAAAAATGGACATGAAGGGCTCGTCAAGGCTACGGTCAATACGGAGCACCCGTTAATGGCAGGGTATCGTCCAGAAGAACTGCTCTACACAACGAGAGGTTCATGGATCACGGCCGTTCCAGAAGGAGCGGAAGTGTTGGCGAAAGTGAAATCGACACCAGACTTCTACGTTGCTGGCTGGTGGCCAGGGCATGAGGGCGCGCAAGGACAAACATTAGCCTTCACGCAACAACTGGATGATGCAACGATTACACTTTTCGCAAACGATCTCGCATTCCGGGCACATACGAAACACTCCTACCGTATGCTGGCGAACAGCATTTTCGCAACAGCAGAAGAAGTCCCAGGACCGGACCCGAGACCGGATAAAAATTAAAGAATGGATAGCCCTGTGGCATAGACTGCAGGGCTTTTTTCTTTTAATCGCGTCAGTGAAGTAGCTCTATCTCCAAAGGGTATCGACCCACGTACAAAGGGATTGCCCGCGCGTCCGAAGCAAGTTGTCGCACGACCAAAGGGAGCTGTCTCACGACCAAAGTGAGTCTAGCCGCGTCCAAAGCAATCAGCCACACGTCCAAAGGTAGTCTTGCTGCGTCCAAAGCCGTCCCCCACGCGCTCAAAGCAAGTCACCCTACGCTCAAAGCCAGCCTCCTCGCGCTCAAAGCAAGTCACCCTGCGCTCAAAGCCAGCACCCTCGCGCTCAAAGCAAGTCACCCTGGGTGACGTACAATAGTCTGTGTAAGCACAAAAAAGATAGGGCATCCTCAAGGTTAATCACTACAAAAACCAAGGAGGATGCACTATCTATGTCTAGTATAATCGATAATCTGTTTTCTA
>NZ_JAKRNT010000026.1 GCF_022346605.1 Sporosarcina sp. ACRSL | reverse complement strand
AAAAAGGGAACTGAATCGTCTTTACAGCCCTGTTCCTTTTTAAAATTTTCATAAGTAATTAAACTGTAAAAATATATAAGTTAATACTGTTTATGGGATGTATGCAACGCTAGTGGGCACCACTTTTATTAGACATACAAATTACCCTTCTATTATCGGAATGGAAAGGTTGTTATTTGGAAAGAATTGAGAGAACAGATGTTTACGTAATAGGAGGGTTTTCAATGGCAAATAAGCCTTTGTACAATAGAGCTTTATTGCTTGCTCTTATCGGTTCAATTGGATTAGCAGTTTTCCTTTTAGTCAAACCTGAATCCTCGTCAGTTGAACAAGTGCAGGCAGAGAAAGATGTTGCCTTCACCTCTGATGTAATACAATTCGAAAATAAGGCTTTTCAGTTGACTGGTTCCCCGTCAGTTGAGCAAGCACAGGCAGATAAAAACCTCAGGTTCACCTCAGGCGTAATGCAAATTGAGGACATGGCGGTTCAGCTTACCGGTTCGTCACATAGTAAAACTGAGCAAACTTTTTATTTCACTGTCGAAAATATCAGTAACGTCGAAATTTCGACCAATAGTACATTATTCACCATTAAAAATAAAGGCAACGTCTACTCAAGTTGGAATGTCGATATCGAAGAAAGCCGATTGAATCCAGGAATGAGCACAACTGCAACTGTCACATTTAAAATGTTAGATTCCTATTTGATGGAAGGGGAACCTTTAATGAAGATTCAGCGAGGTGTATTTTTCCCTACAATTATGGAGTTTGAGATGGAGAAAGAGCGCTAATCTGAAAGAAGTTTATTCCTATAAAAACACAAACAGCACACAAATCATTTAAAACGATTTGCGTGCTGTTTTTGTTTGTTCATCAACTTCACTCAACCCTCTCCCCCTGCACGACGAGCCTGTATTCATTGGAATATGCGGGGTAGCATGTGATGAGAGAGATGAGCGCCTTTCCTTCCTGTGGCTTTAATACATCGACTTCATTTGGTTTAACGATCTGGATATCGAAGACTTTAAATACCATTTCTTCATCTGCCGTTTGGAATGTGAACTCATTGCCGATTTTCATTTCATGAAGCCGATTGAAAAACCGGCCGAGGACATGGGCCTGGTGCCCGGCGATGGCGTAGCTGCCGTCCATCTCTCCGGGCAGGTCCATATTTTCAATTGCGCCGAGGGATTTGTCAAGTGTTGCTGCATCCGCCCCGTACAGGACGGGCGCTTCCAAATCAATTGCCGGAATCGAGAGAATGCCTTCCATTTCTTCAAGATTAACGGTTTCGTCTTTGGCAAACTCCGGAAGTACGGCCGTCTCCTCTGCAACTTGTACGGAACGAAATGCATCAATCATTCCTCGTTGCCTCTCTTCACTTTTCACATTACCGTCCATGAGAAAGACGAACAGCATGATGCCGGATACGATAAGCATCGTTCCTAACCAATTCAAAGTCCGCTTCATCTGTCGCCCACCGTTCTTACGCCACCGACGTCGTCGACTTTCCCATTCGCCTCATCGCAAACCCCATTCCAACGAGGAACAATGCAAGGAAGGCCAGACGTTCTCCGTCCCAAAATCCGCCCGTTTTCGGCAATGAAGACCTTGGATCTGCATTGTTCATGGCAAGTCCAGTCATTACATTAGATTGCCCTGTACTAAAAAAAGCCGATGCATCGCCAGTTCCGGAAAGATTCCCTGTCTTTGACCCAGAATCCGCATCCACACCGCCGGACAAGCCAGTTCCTACTGCTGATTCCCATTCTTCTTCCACTGTACCGTTCGAGTCCCTATTGTTCTCCGCTCCTTCTTCTTCATTACTGAAATCGTCGGTTGAATCGTCAACATTTACAGAAGGTATGCCTGTTTCTTGATCGAGATTCGGAACAGTACCATCTTCATTCCCATCTGAAGAGGCTGCATCCGGAGTATTCGGCATATTACTTTCCTCTGTACTTTCTTCCGTCCCATCCTCACCTATCACTGGTGGAACTACGACACTTGGTGGTTCGTTTATCGCAATCACGTACTGCCGTTCCCTCTTCAACACATCGGCAGAAAGAGTATCCGTTTCAGGCAATCCAAGATCCAAACTCGCACCGCTACTTGTCGCTACATGTCCGTCCTCTGTCGTTACCATTTTCCGTACAAGAACACCGACAGACTTATCTTCAAGCAAAACAGCACCTACATCTGTTTGAATCAAACCCGAGGAAGAGGTTTTGCCCTCTTCACCGGCAGTCGTATGCATATCCAACACACCTACATGAGTTTCGCCTAACAACGGCACGTCTTCCCCTTCGACTTCAACAAGGCCACCGTCAAAAGCGTTAGTCTTGCTGTCACTTGAAGCCACGTCTACATGTTCATCACCCAATTCGACGGAAGCAAGTGAAGCCTTTGACTCGGAAGCATCTGTAGCGTTTAGTTCAGTTCGCTTTAACAGAGAAACATCCAAATCATCCGCTATTCCATCGACATCTTCGACAGAAATATCAACTACAGCGGACATTTCATGTGTAGTGGACATGTCTTCTGCTTTTTCTGTCGCCAAGACATTGACAGAAGTATTGTCAAGCAGTCCTTGATCAACATCTGTTTGGCTCAAACCCGCAGAAATAGATCTCCCATCTTCATGAGCACTACTATGTGTATCCAACACACCTACATGGGTTTCACCAAGCAACGGCTGATTTTTCGCATTCACTTCGACAACACCGCCATCGAATGAATCCGCCGTCTTGTCAGATGAAACAATGTCAACTTCCACCTCATCCGTCAATGACGACTCAAAATCGACCGATACGGCAGCGGCTTTTGAATCCGTATTCTCTAGCACCGAAATATTCAATTCATCCAAAACGCTATCACTTACCTCAACAGTCGCCAATGCGTCCGAAGCATCTTCCGGCTCGGATGGAATATTCACGTTTACATCTCCGACAATCTGCACGTCCGAAATATCGACATCCAGCACCGATGATTTTCCAACCTCTTGACTTAACACATTCACATTAACGATTGAATCGTCTTCGGATGCAGCGATATTCGAAGGTGATAAAACAAGCGCAACACAAAGACCAAATAGTAGGATGCTGACATTTTTCAACTTATTTTTCATTTCGTTTCCTCTCCTTTTTTACTTTTTAAGTTGTAAAAAAGGATTGGATTGTGGCGGTTTTCCCGGCGGAGCGTGAACCCACTGAATCCGCATAAGTTCGTCGGAATGAACCCATTGCCTGCCTGAAAAATTTAGTCGAATCGCTTTACTGTCAACGATTCCAGCCACGACATCAGCATTTCCGCCGTACGCTACTAAAGGGGAAATGATAGATGTGGTGTTAGTAGTAAGTACTATGGGAAACCTGTCTACTGGTTCACCTGCTCGGATAGGAATCATAGGTGATTCTGGATTTGCAGGTGTTTCTATTTTGACGCTAGAATGATTCACTGGACTGACAGTAGTTTCTAAAGAAGCATCGTTCGAGATAAAAGTAGTTTCTTTATTTACTTCAGTAGCCTTGAAAGTTTTAATCGTAGAAGTCAAGTCTTCAACCGGCTCATCTTGATAAGTATCATCGTTTGGAGTCACTGCCAGTCTTCCGATCTCTTCATCCTGCTGTAAATCGGTAGGAGGCATCACTTCCTTTTCTAGAAGTGCTGATGATTCATTCCCGGACACTGTCCCGAAGGAATCTGCTTCTTCAACAGGATTTACCGTCTTAGTCGTCCCCTTGCTAGCGTTACTTACTTCGTCAAGTATCGGCGTCACAACAGGGACTACAGGCAATTCCTCTACAATTTCCGGTACTTCTGAGGTTGTAGGTTGAACAGCTTCTGTCGCATTTTCAATAACCGGTACGACATTGTCGACTGTTTTATCGACAAATTCAACCGTGTGATTCACAATGTCGGAAACTGGTTGTTCACTAGAAGGGTCGACGAGCGTTTCAACTGTAGCCTTCGTGAACGAGACAGTGTCTTGCACCGTTTGATCTGCCCCCTCTTCCGCCGAGTCGACAACATCTCCAATAGATTCTGTCGTTTCCTTCACCGTCGATTCAACGTTATCAAACACTCCAGATAAGAGGCCTTTTCCATTCTCGCCCTCTTCAGCATAAGCAACACAAATTGTAGAAAAGAACACGCAGAAAAAGAGACTATTACAGAGGAATACCTTTTTCACAAAGTCACCTCCTTCGTACCCATGAATTGAATTCAAAATACTCTATCTCCTTGTCAAATACCCAGTTGTCAGGGAGATAAACATGGTATAAACCACTCCAATAGCGTTTTAGCAAGTAGATCTAAAGTCCTTATTTGGTGATAACTTCGGTTAATCAATAGATATCTTCTTGGATTCAATAGATAATTCCTTGGATTTAATAGATAACTTTGGTTATTCAATAGATATCTTCAACTATCCAATAGATAACACTATACCCCTAGAAAACACAAAAGGAAGTCGACCGAAAAACAATTCGGAGGACTTCCCTTTTGTGTTTTGTTTTTATTCAGCCTGATACTCCGCCAAAAACTCTTTCACTTTCTCAGAATCTGCTACTAGCTCATTACCAGTATCGACTAATGGGCTGACTGTGGAATAAGCTTTCTTTTTATTCCCTTGGTAGAAGTTCAAGAACTCATCTTGGTTGATTGAATAAAGCACGGCTTTCCGCAAGTTTTCGCTTTTCGACACTTCGCGGTCCTTCGCGTTGAATAGCAAGTATGTCACGCCGTTGCTGTCGTTCTTTTGCAATACGAGTTTGTCGTCGTTTTCAACGAGGTCGTATTTCGTTTCCGGCACGCCGTTGAAGAGATGAATTTCACCGTTACGCAATGCTGATAGGGCGCTGTCTGCGTCTTCAATGAAACGGACCGTTACGTTAGCAATTTTCGGTTCGAACTCGCTGCCCGCACGGTATGCCGGGTTTTTCACGAAGTCGGCTTGGTAATCGTTTTTCTTCACGAGAATATATGGACCGCTCGCATACAAATGGTTGTCGTAGCTAGCACCTTCTGTTACAGTCCGTTGGTCGCCGTATGGAATGTCTTTATTCACATCGAAGCTTGCAACGTCATACGTGTTAATGCTTTCAACTTGTTTTTTCGACACGATCCCCGCAGATTGGTGAGCCAAATAGTTCAGCACTTGCGGGAATGGATTTTTCGTCGTCACTTTAACAACTTGGTATTTCCCTGCGCTGCTGTCAGCTGCTGTTTTGTCGGAAACTAGTTCCGCGATATCCGCGTCAAGCCCTTCACCAAGTGCGTCAAGGACCGAGCCGTCGTCGCCAGATAGTTTCGTGTTTTCCAGTTCTGCAAGATCCGTTACGATTTCAATGTCCTTAATGCTTTCATGCAAGCTGTAAGTCCGGTGATCCGGAACGGAATCCTTGTCTTTCGCGCGGTTCAATGAAAATACAACGTCATCTGCACCAACGCGTTCTCCTGTGTCAACTGCTGTTCCGTTTTCTACTTTCGCAAAGTTAATGTCGTCGCGAAGAATGAAGTAGTAATCGGAATTCCCATCACCAATTGCATAGTTATAAGACAAAGAACCATCCGAAACGACTTGGTCGTCATCCGTCAAGTTGACGAGACGCACGTACATATTCGTGTTCAACGTATTAATCGAGCCGTCATTCCCTTTAATTGGGTCAAGGGATGTCAACGATCCGATCGCCTGTTGGGTAATCAATGCATCCGTGTCGCGCTTCGAAGCATCATTGAAATCGATCGTCTCCCATGCGATCGCACGTGACTTCGCAAGACGCACAGTATCCGGGTTCAATACATCTTTATTGACCCCTTGTGCTTTAAAGGAAATATAAAGTGGTGCAATATACGCTTTCTCGCCTACAATTCGCTGCTCAAGCTCTTTATACGTATCTTTATATTCGTCAGGCGTTTCAGTGCTCGCCTTGTCAATCAATTCATCCACTTTTTCATCATTAACATTACTGTTGTCACCGTCAGATTTGAACAAAGAACGGACCGCATAATCCGGGTTCCCTGTTACCGTCGTCCAGCTGGATAGCGCAAGGTCGAAGTTCCCTGCATCGCGCTGTGCTTTGAAGCTACCGTAATCCGGTTGAATATTCAACTTAACGTCAAAGCCATTTTTAATCAGCTGGTCACGGACAATATTCATGTCATCTTCGCCAGCGCTCGTTCCTAGCAACTCAATCGTCACTTTACCGTTGTTGCCACCGCCTTTTGTTTCCCCATCCTTTTCACCAGAAACATCCGACTTCGTTTGCACACAGCCCGCAAGTACAACTACAAGCGCGAGCATCATAATTACTAATCTTTTCGCCATCATCAATTCTCCTTTTCTTTATTTCTAAGATGTATATTGACAATCATCCCGCCACAAGAAAATTGTCTTAATCAAGCCTCGGGTCAAGCGCATCTCTCAATCCATCACCTAAAAAGTTAAAGGAGAGAACGAGCAAAATGATTGCGAGCCCAGGGAAAACGGCTAAATACGAATGGGATTCCAAATACGTACTGCCGATCCGCAAAATATTCCCCCATTCTGGAATATGCGGTTCGACGCCGAGCCCTAAAAAGCTAAGACTGCTCGTCGCAATAACTGCTCCACCAATTGTCAACGTCGATTTAACGATCATCGGTGCCAATGAATTCGGCACGACTTGCTTGAAGATGATCGACAAATCCGAAGTGCCGAGTGCTCGGGCCGAATCGACAAAATCATAGTTCGACACCATCAGAACATTCGCCCGCATTGTCCGCGCGTAGGTCGGAATCGAGCCAACGCTCAGCGCGATGATCAAGTTCGTCGTATTAGCGCCAAATGCTGCGATGATTGCAATCGCAAGCAAAATTCCAGGAATCGCATAGAGCACATCAAGCAATCGCATGATGATGTTATCCGTCCGGTTACTATAATATCCGGCAATCCCACCTAGGAATCCACCGATGACAGCCGGAATGATCGTCGATGCAAACCCGACGAGCAAGGAAATCCTTGCACCGAACACGATTCTTGAGAAGACGTCGCGACCAAAATTATCCGTGCCAAACGGATAAGCTAAGCTTGGTGACTGCAAAATGTTGCCATAATCATTTTCAACCGCAAGCGCATAATCGAACGTGAACTGGCTCACGACTGAAATCGCAAACATGAGGATAATGAAAAACATCCCTAAAACCGCCATCGAATTCCGTGTAATCTTTTCCCACATGACATTCCATTTCAAGATCCGCGAACGGTCGTTGCTCATTGATTTCAACAACAAGCTCCACCCGAGCAATAGCGCGAATAGGTTTCCTGTCACTGCGGTAAGCAAGACGATGACTGCAAGAACTGCAATAGACCTTGGCGCATTCGTTTCACTTACAGATTTCGCAACGACAATCAATACAGCTAAATGGAAAACTGCAATGCCGAGCAAAATGACCATTGCTAGTGGAAACGTGTCTGTCACATACGGCTTAAACATATTCATAGCCGAAATTGCAATGACGAACAGTTGCGTCAAAAACATATAAACGGCAAACGAATATTCCGGCGTCTTTCTTTTATTCACGATATTGAACGCGAACGCAGCTGCGAAAACGTTACCGGTCAATAAACTTAGTAATTGTATATACCCGATCCGCCTCGTTCCTACTCGGATTTCACCAGTGGATAGCAGATCTCGTTTCATTCTCCACGTGATGAACAACTGTAAGAGCGTCGTTGCCAAATAAGCGATAAATAACGCAAACACAAACGGCTTCATTTCCCCGGTTTTGAACGAGAAACTGTTCAATAAGAAAAGGACCGAAATGATCAACGAGATGATCCACGTGAAATTCGCTTGCGGATATTCTTTTGATATAACCAATGCATGCCGATTGTTCAGCTTCTCTTCCATCTTTCCACCTGCTTTATGTTTGTTTCATCTTCGAACGGATCCGCGGGTCAAGGAATGCGTACAAAATGTCGATCAACAAATTCACAATCGAAATCGTAATCGCGATATAGACGACACCACCCAGAATGGCCGGGATGTCTGGAATGAATTGCTTATCGACGATATAACTGCCGATCCCTTTAATATTGAATACTTTCTCCGTCACCGCAGCACCGCCCAACATCCCGCCGAACATGAGGCCGATAACGGTAATGACCGGAATCATCGCATTCCCGACCGCATGCTTCCAAAGCATTTGGCTCTTCGTCAGCCCTTTCGCCCGCGCTGTAATGATGTAGTCTTCATGGATGATTTCCAGTAAAGACGACCGCATCATTCGGGCGATTGATGCCGTAAGCCCGGTGCCGAGTACTACAACCGGCATGATCATCGACCATGCATTTCCCGGGTGATACGTCGCAGGCAGCCATCCGAGCTTGATCGAAAAGTTCAAGATGAAAATAAGACCTTGCCAGAAATTCGGAATCGATAGACCAAGCAATGCGATGAACATGAATGCATTGTCCAAAAACGTATTCGGCCGCGTCGCTGATAGAATACCGACCGGAATGGCGATGACGATCGCCATGAGAACCGAGAATATTGCAATCGTTAACGTAATCGGGAATTTATTCGCGATGCTCGCCGCCACGTCCTCACTTCCTGCAAACGATGTACCGAGGTCGAACGTCGCAATTCCTATCAATGCATTCCACAATTGCTGCAAATACGGAAGGTCGAGTCCATGGATTCGATTGAATGTAGCAATCTGTTCTTCCGTCGCCGATTCCCCAAGAATGTTTGAAGCCGGGTCAAACGGTGAAATATAAAGTATCGTGAAAACTAGAATTCCAACCCCGATAATGACAAACACACTTTGGACAAGACGTTCCGCAATATATTTCAAAAACGGGTTGCTCATGATGAAAAGCAAGCCATACATGAGAATTCCCGGTACGAGTGAAGCGATGAGGAACATCGGCCGTTCAAGTAGAGACTGAAAGTAAGCTGCATACGTCTCTTTTCGCAAACCTTTTTGCGCAAGCTTTTCATCCGTACAACGTGCCACTTCTTCGTTGAATCGTTGTTCCGCCAGCTGTTCCGCTTGCCTATGAATCTCTTCGCGGCTTTTCGTCTCTTTAAAGAACGCAGCTTTTCGCAACAATTGATCTTCGTACTGCGCTAGCCATTTCTCTCGACCCGTCTCTGATAGCTCCCGCTGGACATCTGCCATCGTCGCTTCATATGTAGGATCTTTTCTTTTCATTACATAAAAAAGAAAAACAAGAAGATGTAGGGGCAACCCCGTCACATAAAGCAGGAACCGATAAAATGCCCTTCCATGCGCTTCTTGGAAAGTTCTTTTGAGCATGGCAGATATGCCAAGTTTCATCCGATATCCCTCCCTCTCAATATTGTATAATCCCTATCGGTATACTATACTATATTCAAACATTAAGTTGTTGTCAATTTAAGAATATCGTATTGACCATCTAGGAGGGCTTTGTCTTGTCAGATACATTGTTGCGTGTAACCGATTTACATGTTTCATTTGCACATAGAGAAGAAGATTTCAATGCAGTTCGAGGCGTCAGCTTTGAAGTGAAGAAAGGGGAAACACTCGGCATCGTCGGGGAATCCGGGAGCGGAAAAAGCGTAACAGCGCGCTCCATCATGCGGTTGTTGCCATCTCCTCCTTCCTATATGAAGAAAGGACTCATCGAATTCCAAGGGGAAAACCTGGCATTAAAAACAGAAAAGGAAATGGAAAGCATTCGTGGAAAAGAGATCGGGATGATTTTCCAAGACCCAATGACATCTCTTAACCCTACTATCCGTATTGGAAAACAAATTGCAGAAAGCCTAGTAAAGCATAGGGGATTATCGAAAGGGGAAGCGAAGAAGGAAGCGATCGAGCTGTTGAAGCTTGTCGGAATTAAAAACAGCGAACAACGCTTCAACCAATACCCACATGAATTTTCAGGCGGGATGCGCCAACGGGTCATGATCGCGATTGCGCTCGCGTGCCGGCCGTCCCTGCTTATCGCAGATGAGCCGACAACAGCGCTCGACGTAACGATTCAAGCACAAATTTTGGATTTGATGAAAAGCATGCAGCAACGGTTCGGAACGTCGATCATTTTGATTACCCATGATTTCGGTGTTGTCGCTGGGATGTGTGACCGCGTAGCTGTCATGAAGGACGGGGAAATTGTTGAAACTGGAACAACGCTCGAGATTTTCGAAAATCCGCAGCATCCTTATACGAAAAAACTATTGAACGCATTGCCTCGACTTGATGAAAAGAAGAAGCCGAAACGTCCGCCGCATATTAAAGAAGGCGTCGATACGTCCATTCCATTGTTACAAGTCGATTCATTGAAACAACACTTCGATACCGGAAAAGGCGAGGTGATGAAAGCTGTCGATGATATTAGTTTCCACATCCGCCCGGGTGAAACGTTAGGACTCGTCGGTGAATCGGGATCCGGTAAATCGACGACAGGCCGTGCCATTTTGCGGTTGAATGAACCGACAGCTGGCGACGTCCTCTACCAAGGAATTGCCGTCAACCGGTTGTCGAAAGATGAAATGAAGACGATGCGACGTCATATGCAAATGATTTTCCAAGATCCATATTCATCATTGAATCCGCGCTTTAAAGTGCTCGACATTATCGGGCAGGCGCTCGATATTCATAAACTGAGCAAATCGAAGGCAGAACGGAGAAAACGAGTGGAAGAGCTGCTCGAAATGGTCGGACTGCAACCAGAGCACGCCGATCGATATCCCCATGAATTCTCAGGGGGCCAGCGTCAACGGATTGGCATCGCCCGCGCCTTGGCGGTCGAACCGGACTTCATCGTCTGTGATGAACCATTGTCCGCGTTGGACGTGTCAATCCAAACACAAATTGTTGATCTGCTTGAGGATCTTCAACACAGACTCGGACTCACGTATCTATTCATCGCTCACGACTTGTCGATGGTGAAACACATCAGCGACCGGGTTGCCGTCATGTACGCCGGCAAAATTGTCGAACTCGCAGAAAGCGAAGAACTCTACAGCAACCCGTTGCACCCTTACACAAAATCATTGCTCTCCGCCATCCCGATCCCCGATCCACGGGTGGAAGCAAACAAAAAACGCTACATCCCAGACGAAAGTACAAAAGCCGACCGCTACAACCTCCAAAACACCCAGTTGGTAGAGGTGAAAGAAGGCCACTGGGTCGCGCAGGTGGTGGAGTGATCTAAGCGGTGCCTGTGAATGGTACATTTATGACAATTCAACGTTTCGAATGAATATGCACAAAGAAGCCGATGACACACCGCAGTCATCGGCTTCTTCATTTTTCATATGCAATTGTAGTGAATAAACTGAATTGTTCTGGTGCCTGTGTGACGCACAATTATGTTAATCCGACACGACGTATATAAATACAAAGGGAAACCAATCAAATGTTGAGTTGATTGGCTTCCCGTTTTTCGTTTATGCAATTGTAGTGCATAGTCTGAATTGTGCGTTGCACAGGTACCGATAAAAGGAGGTACCAAATTTTAAGCAGCGTTCATTTCTGCATCCGCTTTGCCTTTTCGTTTAGCTAAAACAACTGTTGCAACGATAAGAAGAACAATTGTCAAAATAACTGTATATGCGCTTCCTGTTAATCCTGCAACGATATAACCGATGAGGGCAACTACCGCGCTTAGCACTGCATACGGAAATTGTGTTTTCACATGATCAATATGATCCGAACCCGCTCCTGTAGAGGATAGGATCGTCGTATCTGAAATCGGTGAACTATGATCTCCGAAAATACCGCCTGACAGAACCGCTCCGATACATACGATTGTATGGGCATCGAGTGCAATAGCCATTGGAATCGCAATCGGCAACATAATCGCAAATGTACCCCATGAAGTTCCTGAAGCCAGGGACATGATGGCGCCGACGATGAATAAAATAGCCGGGATAATCCATGCCGGTACGTTCCCTTGCATTAATTCCACGATATAATTTGCCGTTCCCATCTCACCGATCACTTGTCCAAGTGACCAAGCAAGGATAAGCGTCGCAGCGACATACACCATCTTTTGCATTCCAGTTGTATAAATATCAAAAATCTCACCGAACTTCTTCAACTTATAAATAACCATAAGGATGACAATCGTAACGGCCGCAAATAGATAAGCCGTAGTGAGCGCTACACGGAAATCGTTGCCTGGAACTGGCGTGACCGGAAAACCTTTTGAAATGAGCAGTCCGAATAATGTCACGAATAAAACAAGTAATGGAAGCCAAATAAGGATTGTCCGACTTTCCTTCATATACTCATTCTTTTCCTCCGCTCTCCGCAGCGGCTTCGACTCAGGCCAATAGAGTTGTCCTGTTTGTTGTACTCGGTTTTCAGCTTTCGCCATCGGACCGAAATCAAGTTTCGTAAAAGCAATCAAAGGAACGAGCAACACCGTTAGAATTGCGTAAAATTGAAATGGAATCACTTGAACAAAAGTAGTAAATTCAGAGTCAGCGATACCCAACTTATCGAACTCCGCACGAATTAATCCCATGATATAAACGCCCCACCCGATGAACGGAATGAGAACGGCTACCGGTGAAGCAGTCGCATCAATAATCCAAGCGAGCTTCTCTCGGGATAATTTCACCTTATCAAAAATCTTTTCGAACACGGGACCGTTAATAAGAGGCGACCCAAGATCAGAGAAGAAAATAATAAGTCCCCCGGTCCAAGCTGCTAGTTGAGCACTTGTCCGTGTTTTTATGTATTTAATAGAAGCAGCTGCAAGCGCCGCTCCTCCGCCCGATTTTTCCATCAGGGCAACAAACCCACCGATGAAAAATATTAGGACAAGGATGGCAGCATTATACCCATCCGCCAACTGCGGGAATAAATAATTACCGATGACGTCTGTTGTGGCCGTTAACGGATTGCCGCCGACAAGAATGAGAACACCGATGAAAACACCTGAAAATAATGAAATAATAACATTCTTCGTAATAATCGCTAGTACAACCGCGATAATCGGAGGAATCAATGATAAGAAACCCATATGTTCCATAGACTGCATTCCTTTCAATATATAAATAAGACACTGCATAATTATACAAATAGAATTTTATATATGCAATACTATTTTTTTAATTAATACCTAATCGGTGCCTGTGTAAGGCACATTTATGACAATTCACCTTGATGAATGAACATACAAATATAAACCGATAACTGCCCGTCATCATCACCTTCTTAATTTCTCCTATTCAATTGTAGTGAATAAACTGAATTGTTTTGGTACCTGTGTAACAACACTAGCGTTGCATAGCAAGAAATAAAAGTAAAAAAGTACAGTAAATAGAAATAGATAACTTGAATAAAAACAAAAAAGCTCCTAATGTAGGTAAGGAACGACGACTAAATCAGTTCCCTA
>NZ_JAKRNT010000025.1 GCF_022346605.1 Sporosarcina sp. ACRSL | reverse complement strand
GCTCGACTTGCATGTATTAGGCACGCCGCCAGCGTTCGTCCTGAGCCAGGATCAAACTCTCCATAATAGAGAAATTCGAGTAGCTCGAGTTTCTTGCTGGCATCATTTAAGATGTCAATTTGAATCCGAAGATTCGTTTTGTCTGTCCGCCGACGGGTCGGCTTCGAGACATTATTTGTTGACGTTTTGCTGTTCAGTTTTCAAGGTTCATTGTTCATCGCCTTTTTCGGCGACTTCTTAATCATAACATCTCGTCACTATCAAGTCAACAACTTTTTTTCATATCTTTTTTCACTTCGTTCTTTTAACTTTGCCGAAGTTGCTGTTGCCTCTTAAGGACAAGTAATAATATACATCATCGTAGATTAAGAAATCAAGTCTTTTTTTAAAATAATTTTCCGCGAAGCTTTTTTAAATCAACAATGAACAAGAGAATGCCTGCTATAACAACGATTCCGCCTGTTATTTGGGATGCAGAAAGTTTCTCGTGAAGGATATAGAACGCAAGAATTGATGCGCCAACAGGTTCAAAAAGTATAGCAATGGAAATAACATTCGTGCTGACCCATTTAACTGCCCAGTTAAATAGAGAGTGACCTAGCAGGTTGGGAATGAGTGCAAGCATGAAGAACCAGAACCAGTTCGAAGTTGAGTACGGACCGAACGACTCTCCTTTGATCAGCACATAAAAAAAGAGTGTAACTGTACTGATTGTGTATACAAGAAACGTATAAGTAATAAGAGACAGTCGTTTACGCACTTCTTGCCCGAAAAGCATGTATGCGGTAACCAATGCACAAGCGACCAAAGCAAGCATGTCTCCAAAAAGGGCGGTTCCGCTTAATTGGAAATCACCCCAACTAATGATGACGCTTCCCGCAATTGCAATGACTGCCGATAAAATCGTTTTTACCGATAGCTTCTCTTTAAAGAAGAAATAAGTGCCTGCGAATGCGAAGATCGGTTGCAATGTAACTAGAACTGTTGAACTTGCAACCGAGGTGTAGTTCAACGATTCAAACCATAAGATGAAGTGAAAGGCGAGGAAAACACCTGCAACTCCCGAAAAGATCCAGTCTTTCTTCGTCAATAGGAATACTTCTTTCCGATATTTCAATAAAAATATTGGAAGCATGAGAATAACTGTAAAGAACATACGATAAAAAGCGATGACACCAGCATCTGCCGTAGCTAGTTTTACGAATATTGCAGAGAGCGCTACTGAAATGACGCCAATGATAATCGGTATGTATGGATGAATTGTAGGTTTTTCCAAGATGTACACTTCTCTTTCGTAGGGAATACGGGTTAGTTCGTAACGATTTTAGGATAAAGACAATATGAAGAGTATAGCATAACTTCATCAGGATGATGATAGTAGGGGGAAAGTAAATGGAATGGATTATCGATAACTCAATGTATCCGGAAGTATTGATTAAAATCGGAATTGCTTTAGGTTTAAGTTTAATTATCGGGGTAGAGAGGGAAATTAAGAAGAAGCCCATCGGTTTAAAAACGAGTGCAGTCATTTCCACCTTCAGTTGCCTGCTAACTATCGTCTCTATTGAAGCCGCATATCTTGTCCCAGCAAGAGATGATATTAATGTGACAATGGATCCCTTGCGACTCGCCGCACAAATTGTTAGTGGAATTGGGTTTCTCGGTGCTGGTGCCATTTTAAGAAGAGAAAACGATAATATTACCGGCTTAACGACAGCCGCTATGATTTGGGGGGCTGCAAGTATTGGAATTGCCGTTGGTGCTGGATTTTATATTGAAGCGGCATTTGCCGTATTGAGCATTCTCTTCGTCATTGAAGTCATTGCACCTTTACTCGCTAAATTCGGACCGAAAAGAATCCGTTCGAAGGAAGCCTCTTGCATTGTCGTCATTTCGGATAAGAGTAAAATTGATGACTTAATCGGGATCTTGAATTCCGAAAACATGTCAGTAGAAAATTTGCGTATTCGCCAAATGCATTTTGACGATAAACCATCCGTACATGAAGTCGATTTCCGTCTAAATGCATTGCCCAAAAAAGAAACGACCCAATTATATACCGAACTGACTGAACTACCTTATATTGAATCAGTCGAAATAGAAATCTTTCCTTAATGGAGGCACAGTCATATGAATGAAATTCTTCGCTTGCTTAAGGATGGCAATAAGCCATCGCTATTGGCGGGTATTGTCAATACCGTCATCGCCATTCTAAAGGCAGTCGCTTATGTCTTAACAGGAAACGTCGCCATGTTTGCAGAAACGTTGCACTCCTTAGGTGATGCAGCCAACCAGTTTTTTGTCTATATCGGTTCTGCACTATCCAAGAAGGCACCAACGCCGAATTTTCCGAACGGGTTTGGAAGAGTTGTCAACCTCGTCTGTTTAGGTGCCGTTATTGTCGTTGGCATCATGTCGTACGAGGCAATAAAAGAAGGCTGGCATCATATTTTGAATCCCGTTGAAACAAAAGGAATCATCATCAATCTAAGTGTACTCGGGGCTGCAATTCTTCTTGAGGTATTCGTCTTATTTAAGGCATCCAAGGAGGTTGCGCATGAATCGGGGCATGCATATACAGGGTTGAAAGCATTTACCTATAGCTTGACCAATCTGAAGAACGCGAAACCCGCCACTAAATTGGTCTTTATGGAAGACTTAGTTGCAACACTTGGGGGCGTATTGGCATTCTCCGCTGTCTTAATAGCTCACTACACAGGATTTCTTGCTGCAGAAGGAATCGCCTCTGTGCTCATTGGTATTATGATGTTTTACGTTGTCGGCAGAGTATTTCTTGATAATGCTAGAGGAGCTATCGGCGAAACCGATGAGGAAATGTTGAACCATATCGCACATATAATAGCTGAAGATCCAGATGTAAAAGACATTCAAAAAGTCGAAGTTATTAAAGAAGGGGAATACCTACACGTCGAAGTAATCGCTGAAGTTGATCCGACGCAAACGGTCGCTTATATAGACGATGTTAGAGACCGTCTCATGCAGCTAGTCTTAAAGCAAAAAGGCGTACGCGACGCATTGATCTCGTTTGATGAAGATGATGGTATTAGAACATGGCAAGGTGTTAACGAAACAACTTTATCTGATGAATCCCGTAAGAAGCTGCCTGAAAATAAAAAGTAGAGGGCTGAAGTCTCCCTCTACTTTTTTCATTTTATAATGACGCCACCAAAATGGACTTAACTTCTTCTTCACTCAACTGGGCGTACTTGCCAAGCGGTCCATTGATTGCTGCTTTCTCTGTCATTACGTCGATTTTCGAATCATCGATGCCGTAATCCGCAAGCCGTTCAGGCGCACCGATTGCTGTCCAATATGCTCTCAGCTTTTGAATTCCTTCTATTGCAATGTCCTCTTCCGATTTGCCTTTAGGGTCCACTCCGAACACCTTCACGGCCAACCTTGCGTAACGCGATGGATTTAATTTCAAAGTATGTCTCATCCAATGCGGGAAAAGAATGGCCAATCCGCCAGCATGAGGAATGTCATACACCGCGGATACAGCATGCTCGATATTATGAGTTCCCCAGTCCCCACCGGCGTTCCCCATACCTAAAAATCCGTTCAATCCCCAAGTACCACCTAATAGGATCGTTTCTCGCAACTCATAGTTTTGCAAGTCATCAACGAGCTTTTCACCAGCAGCCATGATTGCCCGCAAAGCCCCTTCGCATAACTCATCCTGCAATGGAGTATTCGTCGCACTATGGAAGTACTGTTCAAAAATATGCGACATCATATCGACAATGCCGTAAACAGTTTGATCCTTCGGTACTGAAAGCGTATAAGTCGGATCGAGAATCGAGAATTTCGGGAAGTTGAATGGACTTCCCCATCCATATTTCTCTTCAGTTTCTTCATTAGTAATGACTGAACCTGCATTCATTTCAGAAGCAGTTGCTGCTAACGTCAAAATGGTACCGAAAGGAATTGCGTCTTTTGGAGAATCTTTTTTTATAACAAAATCCCACGGATCCCCTTCATATTTCGCTGCAGTTGCAATTAACTTCGTACAATCAATAACAGAACCACCACCAACCGCCAAAATAAAATCTATATTATGCTCTTTGCATAGTGCGGCACCTTTCCTAGCAGTGCTGACTCGCGGATTCGGTTCTACCCCTGCTAGTTCAAACACTTCTTTTTGCTCTGCCTTCAAAATTTCCATTACTTCATTATATAGACCGTTCTTTTTAATGCTTCCTCCACCATAGACGACGAGAATCCTATTTCCATAAGCGGATAGTTCTTTCGCCAGCTTACTAATGGAGTTCTTCCCGAAAATCAATTTTACCGGGTTTTGAAAAGTAAATTCTTTCAATTAGATGACCTCCCTTTACTACAGTTTATTATCCAAGATTGAAATGCACGTTGCAAGTATGGAAAGGCGAAGATTGGGAATCCTGTCTTGTAGGAGGTGATATGTTTTGATTCAAAAACTAGCGTTGGCTATTACGATTATAGGCGCCCTCAATTGGGGAGTCGTCGGCCTATTCAACTTCGATGTCGTTGCGCAATTTGCCAATGGGCATGCTGAGCCAGTTGCGCGGTTCTTCTATTTTATCGTCGGCATTTCCGGACTCCTCACTTTAGGATTGCTTTTTAATACTATGCAGGATAAAAACACGGAGACTGTCACTGTTGCGGAACCGGAAGAAGCATAAAAAAGCATCTCCCGTTATCCAGGAGATGCTTAATATACATTTCATTATCAACTAGCTCCAGTCGGCAGCCAAAGCCGTTGCGCAGAACGGCTTTTGCGAGTAAAAGCCTAGCGTTACGAGCATCTATAGAGTTCTTTTGTTTATGCCCATCCTCTGAAGCGTGATGCTTCAGCGGTTTTACGGATTCCGATCATATAAGCTGCAAGACGCATGTCGATGCTTCTTGTCGTTGCAACATTGTAGACGTTTTCGAATGCGTCGACCATTTTCGTCGTCATTTTTTCGCGAACTTCTTCTTCTGACCAGTAATAACCCATGTTATTCTGAACCCATTCGAAGTAAGAAACTGTTACGCCGCCTGCGCTAGCCAGAACGTCTGGCACGAGAAGGATTCCGCGTTCCGTAAGGATCTTTGTCGCTTCAGAAGTTGTAGGACCGTTAGCAGCTTCTACAACGATTGAAGCCTTTATATCGTGAGCGTTCTTTTCAGTGATTTGGTTTTCAATTGCCGCAGGAACAAGAATATCACAATCTAGTTCCAATAGTTCTTTATTCGTAATTGTGTTATCAAAAAGTGTTGTTACTGTTCCGAAGCTATCACGACGGTCCAATAGATAGTCGATGTCCAAGCCATTCGGATCATGAAGTGCACCATATGCATCGGAAATACCGATTACTTTCGCGCCTGCGTCATGAAGGAATTTGGAAAGGAAACTTCCCGCATTTCCGAATCCTTGAATGACAACGCGTGCACCTTTCATATCAATTCCACGTTTTTTCGCAGCTTCGTTAATAATGATGGTTACACCTTCCGCAGTAGCGCGGTCGCGTCCTTGGGAACCGCCAAGAACAATCGGTTTACCTGTAATAAAACCAGGGGAGTTGAATTCATCAATTCTACTATATTCATCCATCATCCAAGCCATAATTTGAGCATTTGTGAAAACGTCCGGTGCAGGGATATCCTTTGTCGGCCCCATTACTTGACTTAATGCGCGTACATAACCGCGGCTTAAACGCTCTAATTCACCCATGGACATTTCTCTCGGATCGCAGACAATTCCGCCTTTACCGCCGCCATATGGCAAGTCGACAATTCCCGCTTTCAATGTCATCCACATCGACAATGCGCGCACTTCATCCGCAGTTACCGCAGGATGGAAACGAACGCCGCCTTTTGTCGGACCAACCGCATCGTTATGTTGACCTCGGAAACCTGTGAATACTTTCACTTTTCCATCATCCATACGCACGGGAATTCTAACTTCCACCATGCGGATTGGTTCTTTTAGAAGTTCATACATTCCTTCATCATAGCCTAGTTTGTCAAGTGCTTCCTTAATGACAACTTGTGTAGACGTAAACAGATTCAGGTTTTCAGTCATGTAAAAGTTCGCCTCTTTGATTTCATAATGTTTTTTCTTCCGCACATATTGTATCATACAGCAAATATGTTTTGTGAACTATTTGTTTAGATTGTAAAAACTTTATTAATTTTCTCTAAGGCCCAATCTAGCTCTTCTTTTGTAATGATTAACGGTGGTGCAAAACGGATGACAGTTTCATGAGTCTCTTTACAGAGCAAGCCGAGCTCTTTCAGTTTTTCACAATAAGGTCGAGCTTCCTCAGTTAATTCGACTCCGATGAACAATCCGCGGCCACGTACTTCTTTAATCGCCGGATGACCAATTTTCTTCAATTGTTCGATGAAATAGTTTCCTAGCTCAAGTGACTTATCTGCAAGTTTCTCATCCTGTAAAACTTCCAAAGAAGCAATTGAGACAGCACATGCCATCGGGTTGCCTCCGAATGTAGAACCGTGGGATCCCGGATTGAACACACCGAGGATATCTTTGTTTGCTACGACGCAAGAAATCGGGAATACACCACCGCCCAAAGCCTTGCCGAGGATATACATGTCAGGTTCGAAGCCTTCCCATTCACATGCGAACATTTTACCGGTACGGCAAAGACCCGCTTGGATTTCATCTGCAATGAATAGGACGTTATGTTTTTTACAAAGTTCATAAGCCGCTTTCAGATAACCAGCAGGTGGAATGAGGATACCCGCTTCCCCTTGGATTGGTTCTACGATGAATGCAGCCGTGTTCGGAGTAATCGCATCTTCCAAAGCTTTTAAATCACCGAAATCCACCAATTTGATGCCTGGAAGCATCGGTCCGAATCCCCTCTTATATTCTTCTTCTGAAGAAAGGGAGACCGCTGTCATCGTACGACCGTGGAAATTTCCGTTGCAACCAATGATTTCGGCTTTCCCGTCTTCAACACCCTTCACATCATACGCCCAACGCCGAGCCGCTTTGATAGCTGTTTCTACAGCTTCCGCACCTGTATTCATCGGCAATGTCATCTCTTTGCCGGAAAGTTTGCAGACCATTTCATACCACGGACCGAGTTGATCGTTGTGGAAAGCACGAGAAGTCAGTGTCACTTTGTCAGCCTGATCTTTCAACGCTTTAATGATTTTCGGGTGGCGATGTCCTTGGTTCACTGCAGAATACGCGGATAGCATATCCATGTATTTATTCCCCTCAGGATCCTTCACCCAAACCCCTTCCGCTTCAGAAATGACAATTGGCAGTGGATGATAGTTATTCGCACCATATTTATTCGTTTGTGAAATGATTTTCTCAGATACCGACATATTTTTCCCTCCCCATTTGTATGTATCGTAGGAAGTAGTCCGTAAACTACTTCCTCAGCCTGTTGACAAACGCTCGCATCCGTTGTTGCTCGTGTCGCTCGTCCGCTCATGAACTTAAGTTCTATTCGCGTCTTCGCTCCACTACGCGCGGGCTCGCAGGATGCGAGTCATGCAACCGTCGCCACAGGACGTGGCGCTCTTAGGTTGCCTTCCTTGACAAGCGTTTTCAATCAGGCTGAGAATCTCTAATTATCTATTATTCCCTAAAATTAATCAAAATGTCTCTGAAGTTGTTTTACCTTGCATATGCAGTTGCAAGTAGTCTGGACCGCCTGCTTTTGAGTCAGTACCGGACATGTTGAATCCGCCGAATGGTTGGTAACCGACGATTGCGCCTGTGCAGCCGCGGTTGAAGTACAAGTTCCCAACGTGGAAATCTTGTCGTGCCTGTTCAATATGTTCACGATTGTTTGTAATGACTGCGCCTGTCAAACCGTAGTCCGTATTGTTTGCAATTTCAATTGCTTCGTCGAAGTTTTTCGCTTTCGCAAGTGCAACAACCGGTCCAAAGATTTCTTCCTGCATGATGCGAGCATTCGGATCGACATCCGCAAATACAGTCGGTGCAACGAAGAATCCTTTCGAGCTATCCCCTTCTCCACCTGCAATGAGACGTCCTTCTTCCTTACCGATTTCAATGTAGCTCATAATTTTATCGAAAGACGCTTGGTCGATGACCGGACCAGTGAAGTTAGATTGTTTTGAAGGATCTCCGTACGTTAATCCTTTCGTCAATTCATCAACACGTGCAACAACTTGATCATATACTTCTTCATGGATAACTGCACGTGAACATGCAGAGCATTTTTGTCCGCTGAATCCGAATGCCGATTTGACGATTGATTGGGCTGCGAGTTCAAGATCTGCATCATTGTCTACAACAATCGTATCTTTTCCGCCCATTTCCGCGATAACGCGTTTCAACCAGATTTGTCCCTCGTTCACTTTCGCAGCACGCTCGTAAATGCGCGTTCCTACTTCACGAGAACCTGTGAAGGAAACGAAGCGCGTTCTTGGGTGGTCAACAAGATAGTCGCCGACTTCAGCACCTGAACCCGGTATGTAGTTGACAACTCCTGCAGGCATTCCCGCTTCTTCAAGCACTTCCATGAATTTATAAGCGATAACAGTTGTCGTCGATGCCGGTTTCAATAAGACTGTATTTCCTGTAACCAAAGCAGCTACAGTAGTACCCGCCATAATTGCCAATGCAAAGTTCCAAGGCGAGATAACAACGCCGACTCCTAGAGGAATATAATCGAATCGGTTGAATTCACCAGGACGGCTTTCTACAGGCATGCCATCTTTCAATTTCAGCATTTGACGTCCGTAGTATTCCAAAAAGTCGATTGCTTCTGCTGTATCTGCATCCGCTTCATTCCAAGGTTTACCTGCTTCTTTTGTCAATAAAGCTGAAAACTCATGTTTGCGGCGGCGAATGATGGCAGCTGCTTTGAACAAAACATCCGCACGGAATTCAGGCTTCACCTTGCTCCATGTTTTAAATGTTTCGTCGGCTACATTCATCGCTTTCTCAGCAAGATCCCGGCTCGCTTTGGAAACACGGCCGATCACTTCCTCTTTGTTCGCAGGGTTTGTCGAAACGAGTTTGTCTTCTGTCATAATACGCTCTCCGCCAATGATCAACGGATAGTCTTGCCCAAGATAGCCTTCGACAGTTTTCAAAGCTTCCTCATAAGCCTTTTTGTTTTCATCTTGTGTGAAATCTGTAAATGGTTCGTGTTTGTAGGGAATCATATTACTCCTCCTCAGTTCGTAAGTTTGTTAGGCGCAAAATAAATTTGCATTCAATCTCTAGTTCCATATATAATAATGCAAGAGATTGTTGCACATTTCAAGTGTTTTTGTCTATTTTGTGAAAATAGTAAACGGACGGTGTTCATTCGTGCAAAAAATTGATAAACGTCTTTTTCCTTTATATGAATTCGCGGTGAATCAAGCCGGTGTCGGTATCCATGCTGTGGATCGTTCCGGGAGAACCGTTATCTATAATAATAAAATGAAGGCTATTGAAGGCTTGGAGCTTGAAGAAGTCGGAGATCGCTCCATCCTGGAGTTATTCAACTTCGATCAGGAAGAGAGTACATTATTGAAAGTACTTCAGAGCGGCAAGGAACAGCTGAATGTCAAACAGACATACTGGAACCGAAAAGGCTATGAAATTACGACCATCAATGATACATACCCCGTTTTCCATGAGGGTGAACTTGTCGGAGCGGTTGAAATTGCGAGAGATGTGACTGCGCTTGAAAGGTTCGTTTTGCATCCATTACGAAAGAACAGCGATCCGATCACTTTTAATCAAATTGTCGCTGCATCGGATGAAATGAAAACGGTCGTATCAACAGCACGAAAAGCAGCAAGCGCAAAATTACCTGTGCTGCTAATAGGTGAATCAGGTACCGGTAAAGATGTGATTGCTGAGAGTATCCATAACGAGTTGTCTCCAGCCAACGGTCCATTCTATACGCTCTATTGTCATCGAACGGATGCAGCCCTAATTAATCGGCTTGACGAGGATTTGAATATGTCGGAGCCGTTCACGTTATTCTGTGAAAGAATCGACTTGTTATCGATTTCACTTCAGCAAAATCTTTTCACGTTGTTAAAAAAATTAGTTCAACCCGGTCGCCAATTCATGGCAAGCATCGGAGATGACCCTGTCGAGCTGATCGCGAGAGGCAGTCTATTAAAGGAACTCTATTATTTCTTCGCTTCCTTCACAATCCGGATTTCTCCACTGCGGAAACGAAAAGAGGATATTTTATCGTTCGTCACTACTTATTTCGAACGTCGGAAAGAGCGTTTCGGTTCTTCTCTCAGCGGGATTACAAAGGAAGTGGAAGAGCTGTTTCTGCGCTATGATTGGCCGGGGAATATGCGAGAGCTGGAATTTTTGCTCGATGAAATATCTTCCCTCGCAACGACTGAGACGGTTTTAACGTACGAGATGCTGCCTCTCCATTTCCGGATGAAAAGTGATGGCATCGGGGATAAACCGACAAAGGCTATCGATTTCATCGTGCATCCCGAAAAGGAACTGATGCCACTCGATCGCTATTTAAAGGAAGCCGAAGAATATTATTTGCAAAAAGCAATGAAGCTCCACGATGATAATATTACTAAAACGGCAAATGCACTTGGCATGAGCAGACAAAACCTTCAATATCGATTGAGGAAATTAAAAAAAGGGAGATAGGCGTAAGCCTTTCTCCCGATTTTTGTATTGCTCAGTCGATAAGGTTAATACCCCGATCGATCGATCCAATCTTTCAGTTTGTCTTTTAATGAATTGAAGCCTTCCGAATCATGCTCTTTTACTCTATCTTGCAGCGATTTGCGGGGGCGGTTTGTTTTATGGTTGTTGTTTGGCTCTTCTTGTAGTACGCGGATGGATAAACTGATCTTGCCTGCACCATGATCGACCTCCAACACTTTCACTTTCACTTCATCACCGACAGCTAAATAGTCATTAATATCCCTGACATAGCCATATGTGATTTCAGAAATATGGACGAGACCTTGCGTCTCTTCGTCAAGGGCAACAAATGCTCCATATGGCTGAATTCCTGTCACTTTGCCAGTCAACTCTTCCCCCACTTCATATTTTTTACCCATGTGAAACAGCTCCCAATCATTTTGGTATCGAATCTGCCTATACGGCCATCCGCTATTATACCATAGAAAGCCCTTACACAGCAAAACCACTGATAGATATATTGGAAAGAATCACAAATTTCCCCCAACTCTGCTTTTGTTTATTTTCGGACCAAGCTCCTTCCAAATTCCATTGCTCATGATTTCCTCGTAATAAGTTCCTCGAAGAAAAAGACCGCCAAATTATGACAGTCTTCCTGCTTTGGTTATTCAAACGGTTTAAATTTGACTCTCCAACCGTCTTCCGTCCAAAGCATATGGAATTTCCTTTCGGAAGGAAGTCCGGGATACAGTTCCGTGTCTACAGTAAGTGTAGCAATGCCTGGCCAGTTTCCATTTTCGTCTTGTTCAAAACCTTGGAATGAAATTTTAGTATACATCTTTTCATCGAATGGCAGAAAGTACTTCTCGGGATTTTGCACATACGTCTCCTTATCGACTACTTCCGATCCATCCCCTTTATAGAACAATTCGTATTGCGTTTCAAAAAATCCTTTTTCACCGGCATAGAAATACATGCCGATTATCTCCAATGGTTGAATCCATCTTAAATGGCTGTCAACATTATCAACGCTGACTAACCCCTCATAGTAAAAAGCACTCATATCCATTACGTCATTTTTGAAATCCCTTTCCGGACTAGAATGGTAGGAAGGTAAGCTATCCATCCGCATTGTACCCACTTCCCAAATTCCCTCTTCGGTATAAATCATCGATACTTCTCTATCTAATCCCGGAAATATAACCGCACTGTGAAAAGTTCTATCATTTCGGAAAGCCCGATCTTTGAAGAATTTGACTTCGGTTGCATTCCTGAAAAACGATAGACCTTTTTTCCAATTATCCACGTAAAAGTCAAGCGTATAGTCAATACCGGATTCATCATAAAATGCAGTTTTATTGTATAAATAATACATTGTTTGAGGATCATCCATTTTATTTGCATAATCAAATACGCCAAGTACGTGTATGGGTGATACGCCTTTTAATAATGATTTATCATGTGACATTTTGAAATCGGCATATAATGATTGAACTTCTTTGTCAAATGAATCATCCGGCAGGTGAACCGTGATGTCTTGGAAGTCAGGTCTTTCCCCGTACATATATTCCTCGAGCACCCCTTCCCTATACAAGACGAGTGCTTCTTCCAAATCATAATAGTCAAGTGAATCCCAACTAGCCGACTCCCGCCATCCCGATGCTTCCATCTCTGTGATAATCGGATCCAAGATGTAACGCATTGGGGTTGCTTGCCCTCCACTTGCCATACTTCTCCATGCCTCTTGGTATTCGGGAAGCAACACTCCGTCTCCATCAAAGATTTTAGTATATTCACTGCCTTTCATGAGTTCATTGAACAGTGTAATATAATACGATTTCAAGACGGGATATAAAGTAGAATCCTGCTCCACATTCACGAGGGTGTACTCCATGCTAGCAACACTCCATACTGTTTCGTGGACTGGAAGTTCAAGAACCGCCCCGTACATATAAGGCTCCTCTGTCAACATTTTTTGGTAACCAAACGTGTTATCATGAAGTTTTCCTTGTAGCTCTCGATGGAGCGATGAATCATAATATCGCGCCTCGATTTCACCTGAGTACTTCCCTGTTTGAAGCTTTATTGACTGATCCTTCATCGTATTGATGATGTTTTGCAGCTGTTCTGGAAAGCTTTTGCTGCTATACATCATGATTTCAGCTTTATCGATATTTGGATCCACTTCATATTCCTGTATTGCCTCACGATTCTCCTCAACAATCTGATCGTAAATGGCAATCAATCTTTTTACCTTTTGACGGTACGTAGCAATGAATGCAATGCTTTCTTCCTCATCTTCCGTTAATGGTTTACTTTTCAGATCTTGAATCATTTCAGAGGGTAACTTTATACCTTCAACAGCTCGATTAAATTCTTGTAATAGAATCTCTTTTGCATTCTTAGATTTTTTAACATTATTTACGTAACTCTCAAAAGAGAGCATAGGAATTGAACCGGGTCCCGCATATTGCTCGAAGTACTCCTCATCTAATTTCAACATCTCCCGGCGTTTTTCCCTTTCAACTTCGTATTTCGCTTTTAGCTCTTCGATATAGTCATCTAACTCTTCTGAGTCAAGGACTGTTTCATCCGCTTGTTGTTTTTCATCAAAAACATACCCAGCCCCGATGAGCCCAATCACAAAAACGCTCGCAATGCTTACTGTCCAAACAGTAAGACGTTGTCTGATCCTATGTGTTTTTTTCTTTTCGATAGGTCGGATATTTCCTTCTTCATCAATCTTTTGTAAAACATCATCCGGATTGAAATTGGAAGGCACGCGATCGTACGACTTCTTCAAGAATTCCATCCGTTTCTCGAAATTGTCATTGTCCATGCGTTACCCCTCCTTTTAAGTTCATCTCTTTTTTCAAGTTGTCCTTTGCTCTGAAAATCCGCGTTTTCACCGATGCCAACGTAATGTTTAAAACATCGGCAATTTGCTGGTACGTCAAGTCTTGAAAATAAAACAAGATAAGAGGAAGCCTATATTTTTCATCAAGTTGCACGATTGCTTCATGCAATTCACGGTCTTCTTCAAAAAGAAGGACTTGAAGTTCGGCAGATTGTTGGGCAGATGCGCTTCCGGTCTTTTTCATCCGCTCTTCCTTCGCTGTCTCCTTTCCTTCTTTCCGATAGTAATCACGTGCTGTATTTAACGTAATTTTATATAACCAAGTCGTGAATCTTTGCTGGTTGAATTGTGGCAGAAACCGATAAAGCTTAATAAACACTTCCTGCGTCACATCCGGTATATCGTCAAGGCGTACGCCACATTGGTACGCGAACTTCTCAACGGTTCGATAATGCACATTCATTAATTGCGCAAACGCTTCTCTTTCCCCATTTTGCGCTCGAACGATCAAATCAGTCTCTTCCATAATGCCCCCTCACTCTCTATCCCCTCTGTTGATGATACGACAAGAACTTGGGATTTGTTTCAATTAAAAAGCCGCATCTACATTTTCGTAGATGCGGTCACTGTTACACTATACTTTTTGCTTCGTATTTTATTGCTAATAACTTATATGCTATTTGCATGCATTTTTCTAGGGGTATCCATAATTCATAAGAATGTTCATAAATCTCACGAATGCGCTTCGCGAGATCTGTCGGATGATCGAGAACTTCGAGCTCCGCAACTACATCGGCAATTTCAAGTTCATATGCTTTTCTGCCGACATTAAAGGGATCCCATTCTTCTAGCAGCATGATTGCTTTTTTATTCATTTCAATTTCAATTGTTTGCACGATAAGTCACCTTATTTTTTTCTTTTCTTTCATTTATGATAGCATAGTAATGACAAAGAAGTAATGAAAAAAAATGAATTGAGGGATATTTGGATGAAAGAGTTCGAACAAGTGATTGACCGTAAAAATACACGTTCTGTGAAGTGGGGCAATATGGAAGCTATTTATGGGGTGGAAGACGCTTCAGAAGTCTTGCCAATGTGGATCGCTGATATGGATTTCAAAGCTCCTCAACCGATCATCGAAGCGATGCAGGAGCGATTGGACCATGGTGTGTTTGGCTATTCCTATATCTGCACAAAATGCAAAGATGCAGTCCGGTCATGGCTTTCTTCGCGTCACGGATGGGAGACTGAAAATGAATGGATGCTCTTCCACCACGGCGTTGTTCCGGCAATTGCCACGGTTGTCGAGACATTTACGAATGTAGGAGATAATATTTTAATTACCCCTCCTGTCTATCACCCGTTTTCAATCGTACCAGGCAATCAAAAACGGAACATTGTCGAGTGTAGACTGAAGGAAGAGAACGGCCATTACTCCATCGATTTCGAGGCTTTCGAGAATGCTTTGCAGCAAGATGTTAAGTTATTCATCTTTTGTCATCCACATAACCCTGGGGGCGTTGTCTGGAAAGAGGATGATTTACGTAAAATTCTCCGCCTATGCAAGAGATACGATGTGTTGATTCTTTCTGATGAAATCCATGCGGACCTTGTCCTTCCTGGATGTAAGCACATTCCTCTTGCAAAGCTTGCCGAAGAGGAAGGCGGACAAGTTATTACTTGTGTCGCTCCGACGAAAACCTTCAATTTGGCGGGTGTGCAAGCTGCCATTATGATTACAAAAGAAGAAGACTTGAAGCATGCACTACAACAAAGCGCGCTGGCACATGGTCAAATGGAATTGAACGCGTTTGCTTCCTCCGCTCTAATATCTGCATACACTGAGTGCGAACAATGGCTTGAAAACCTACTTGAAACAATTTCGGCCAATATGGATTATGTCATCAAAACACTAACAGAAGAAGTTCCAGGAATTCAGATCCAAAAACCGAATGCGACATATTTATTGTGGATTGATTATCGTGGAACAGGGCTATCTGAAGAAGAGTTGATGGATCGATTATTGAATAAAGGAAAACTTGCACTTGAACCAGGTTCGAAATATGGCGAAGCGGGAAGAGGATTCCTTCGCATGAACGTTGCGACTCCTCGTTCGATTGTCGAAGACGGAGTGAAAAGATTTATTAAAGCCATGGAATAAGTTTGATATAAGAACGGATCTAAATTGGATTCCGTTCTTTTTATGGAAAGCAGTGCAAAGGACGAGAATTGTTTTCCTTTGGGCGTGGAGCCCTCTACTTTGGGCGCGGAACCCTCTACTTTAGGCGCGGGACCCCCTACTTTGGGCGCGAAACCCTCTACTTTGGGCGCGAAACCCTCTACTTTGGGCGCGAAACCCTCTACTTTGGGCGCGAAACCCTCTACTTCGGGCGCGGAACCCCCTACTTTGGGCGCGGAACCCGGTGACGTACAATAGTCTGTGTAAGCACAAAAAAGATAGGGCATCCTCAAGGTTAATCACTACAAAAACCAAGGAGGATGCACTATCTATGTCTAGTATAATCGATAATCTGTTTTCTAAT
>NZ_JAKRNT010000024.1 GCF_022346605.1 Sporosarcina sp. ACRSL | reverse complement strand
CAGCGGGATGTCAAGACCTGGTAAGGTTCTTCGCGTTGCTTCGAATTAAACCACATGCTCCACCGCTTGTGCGGGTCCCCGTCAATTCCTTTGAGTTTCAGCCTTGCGGCCGTACTCCCCAGGCGGAGTGCTTAATGCGTTAGCTGCAGCACTAAGGGGCGGAAACCCCCTAACACTTAGCACTCATCGTTTACGGCGTGGACTACCAGGGTATCTAATCCTGTTTGCTCCCCACGCTTTCGCGCCTCAGCGTCAGTTACAGACCAGAAAGCCGCCTTCGCCACTGGTGTTCCTCCACATCTCTACGCATTTCACCGCTACACGTGGAATTCCGCTTTCCTCTTCTGTACTCAAGTCCTCCAGTTTCCAATGACCCTCCACGGTTGAGCCGTGGGCTTTCACATCAGACTTAAAGGACCGCCTGCGCGCGCTTTACGCCCAATAATTCCGGACAACGCTTGCCACCTACGTATTACCGCGGCTGCTGGCACGTAGTTAGCCGTGGCTTTCTGACGAGGTACCGTCAAGGTACGGGCAGTTACTCCCGTACTTGTTCTTCCCTCGCAACAGAGCTTTACGATCCGAAAACCTTCTTCGCTCACGCGGCGTTGCTCCATCAGACTTTCGTCCATTGTGGAAGATTCCCTACTGCTGCCTCCCGTAGGAGTCTGGGCCGTGTCTCAGTCCCAGTGTGGCCGATCACCCTCTCAGGTCGGCTACGCATCGTCGCCTTGGTAGGCCGTTACCCCACCAACTAGCTAATGCGCCGCGGGCCCATCCTGCAGTGACAGCCGAAACCGTCTTTCAGAGTTCTTCCATGCGGAAGAACCGATTATTCGGTATTAGCCCCGGTTTCCCGGAGTTATCCCCATCTGCAGGGCAGGTTGCCCACGTGTTACTCACCCGTCCGCCGCTAATATCAGGGAGCAAGCTCCCTTCAATCCGCTCGACTTGCATGTATTAGGCACGCCGCCAGCGTTCGTCCTGAGCCAGGATCAAACTCTCCATAAAGTCTGGCAGCCGATGCGCGGTGCATTGCGTTGTCAGCTTCGTTCGCTCACATCCTCACGTGCCATAGCACGCTCCGGTGTTCACTCACTCGCTTCCTAGCACTGCACCACACCTCAACCGCCAGACGAACCTTCTATAATAGAAAGGTTAGAGAAACTTGAATAGCTCGAGTTTCTTGCTGGCATCATTTAAGATGTCGATTTCGAATCCAAAGATTCGTTTTGTCTATCTGCCGACGGGGTCGGCTTCAAGACTTTATTTGTTGACGTTTTGCTGTTCAGTTTTCAAGGTTCATTCCGCGTTGCTCCGTCAGAAGCAACTCTTATATAATACCATAATCACAATTCCGATGTCAACAACTTTTTTAATAAACAATTAAGCTGTTTGGAAGTAGTTATTCGCTTATCAGAAGTGCAACGTTATTTACTATAACAGCTTATTTTTTTGTTTGCAATACCTTATTAAAATAACAATTTCTTTTGACATCTTGGTTATTTTACTAATGAGCTTCTCTTCTATTATATGGTATAGAGAAAGCCGTCTTCACTCTATGTAACAGCTACTATCATGCCGTAGCTGGCCACTTCCACGTCCAAGTGGCAAGTTTCTTGAGATTCAAGGCAGCAAAAGTCAGCATCGCCTGCATTGACAATTTTTTTAATCCCTTTAGGGTTGACCATCGCATGCCATACTTTTCTTTGGCATCGGCAACGACACGCTCGATCGCCTCTATACGCTTCCCGTAAATTTCTTTAATTTCATAGTTATGGCGCAAGTCCTCAGCTACACCCAAGTAGTCTTGCCTGATATGACGCTGAATCATCTTTTATTGATTCTTACTCTGCGTGCATTGGTCAATCACGGGACAAGTTACACAAATAGAAGGAGTTCATTGATTTGATTTTTTGTCATCATATCTATCACCTCATTCATTTTATAGAACGCTCCGTTGATTGGAGCGAAGAACGGCTACTCCTGCGGGAACAGCGCGAGCTGAAGACCCTGGACTGAGCGAAAGCCGTAACGAAGAACGGTTTTTGCGAGTAAAAGCGAAGCGTTACGAGCATAGGGGGGCTGTGTAATTTCTGCACAAACCGCAGAAATTACACAAATCGAACCCTGCGCTGTTCGATTGGCTGAAGCCGTGCCCGCGGAAAGCGTCCGTTCGTAGCGGAAATCAACTTTTCTAGTATTACTTATATTTAAAAGAAAAAAAACTGTAGGCAAACACCAAAAATTCCTGGTGTTTGTCTACAGTCTGAGGTTGGAAATCGTTTTGATTTCCAACCCTTTTGTTCTATAAACCGTCTTGGGCCGACTGTTTTTTATACTTCTTCACAGTGTTCTTCGAATTTGCTTTGTAGATTTGTAACGACTGACATCGGATCATGACCTTCAATTTCATAGCGTCCAATTTCTGAAACTAGTTTTCCATCTTTCAATAAAGCAAAGGATGGTGATGAAGGAAGATGGTCTTCACCGAATAGCATACGTGCGTATGCAGTTGCTTCCTTATCTTGTCCTGCAAACACAGTGACGAGGTGATCAGGTCGTTTATCGTAATGAATGGCATGTGCTGCAGCAGGGCGTGCAATTCCACCCGCACAACCACAGACGGAGTTCACCATGACGAGTGTTGTTCCTTGACGTTTAAATGCTGCTTCCACTTCTTCAGGTGTCGTCAGCTGTTCATAGCCGCTTGCTTCCATTTCAGAACGCGCTTGTTTTGTGAGATCTTCCATATAAAAATTAAAATCCATTGTCATTTTAATTGGCTCCTTCCCAAATATATTTTAATCATAGCAGGTGGCAGATACACTTGCAAAAAACTTAGTCTGGTAATCAATTAGAGTTTTCATTCATCGTAAAGAATTGAGTCGACAGCGCTTGCTACTGTCATTTCACCTGTAAGCAATTGTTTTTCCAGATGCGAAACAAGCTCTTTTTTTCCTTGTTTTGAAAAGAAACGATCAATTAATTGATCACGTAGCAATGAATGGAACCAATCTTTCGTTTGGAACTGTCTTCGTTCATCCCAAAATCCGCTTGCCTTCATTTCTGCCCGGAATACGTTGATTGTTTCCCATACTGTTTCAAAGCCTGTACGTTTAAGCGAGGAAACAGGCAGGGCAGTCGTCGTCCAACCGGGTGTTGCAGGCTGTAGGAAATGAAGCAGTTGACGGTATTCCCTTACTGTCTTCTTCGCAAGCTTTAAGTTGTCACCATCCGCTTTATGGACGATTATGCAATCCGCCAATTCCATGATCCCTTTTTTCATACCTTGCAGCTCGTCGCCCGCTCCCGTCAACACGAGGAGCATGAAGAAATCGACCATTCCCCTGACAACTGTCTCACTTTGACCGACACCGACCGTTTCGATGAGAATGATGTCATATCCTGCAGCTTCGCACAGAAGCATCGTTTCGCGTGTCTTTTTATGGACGCCTCCGAGAGTTCCTGAAGACGGAGAAGGACGGATGAAGGCATTCGGATGTTTTGCGAGTGCCTCCATTCTCGTCTTATCCCCCAATATACTTCCACCTGTCACCGTTGAACTCGGATCGATGGCGAGCACTGCGACCTTATGTCCTGCTTGTGCCAACTTAAGACCGAACGATTCGATGAACGTGCTTTTTCCTGCTCCAGGAACGCCTGTGATGCCAATTCGAATACTCTCCCCTGTTTTTGGAAGCAATCTTCTAAGCAATTCCTGTCCTGCCTTTTGATCCGCTTCGGCTCTACTTTCGAGAAGAGTGATCGCTTTTGATAAGTGAAGTCTGGATCCTTCGCAAATTTCTTCGTAATACTCATCTATCTCATATGTCTTCTCTTTTCTCACAAATCGTTTACGTTTAGATGCAATCATACCGTCATGTTGCGCCTCAATGCCGTTCATTACATGCATTGCGCCGCCATCCTGAATACGATCCTTCTCGTTCACTCCGTCACTTCCTCGTAACCGAGAGCGCGGTATATGTCTTCAATCACTTTTTGTGCGGCGACTGGGATAACCGTTCCTGGTCCGAAGATGGCGGTCGCACCATTCTTACGTAGGAATTCGTAATCTTGCGCCGGAATGACCCCGCCGACTACGATTAAAATGTCTTCCCTACCGATTTTTGAAAGCTCCTCACGCAATGCAGGCACTAATGTTTTATGTCCTGCGGCAAGCGAACTGACGCCGATGACATGGACGTCATTTTCCGCGGCTTGTAAAGCCGTCTCTTCAGGCGTTTGGAATAAAGGGCCTATATCGACATCGAACCCTAAGTCAGCAAATGAAGAAGCGATCACTTTCGCTCCGCGATCATGACCGTCCTGCCCCATTTTTGCAATAAGGATTCGAGGACGTCTCCCTTCATTCTCCAAAAATTCTTCTGTCATCTCTTTCACTTCATTGATTTCTTCCGCATTTGAAAAATTCGAACTGTAAACACCACTTACTGATCGAATAATTGCTTTATGTCTGCCGGATACTTTTTCAATCGCATCAGAAATTTCTCCGATTGTGGCTCTTGCCCTCGCAGAAATTACAGATAACTCCAAAAGGTTTCCGTTTCTATTGCGCGCAGCCTCTGTTAAATTTGCCAAAGCTACATTGACTTCTGATTCATTACGATGTGATTTCAACTCGTTAATACGGTCGATCTGCTTCTGGCGTACGACAGTGTTGTCGATTTCCAATATATCGATAGGCTCTTCCTTATCCAATCGATATTTATTCACGCCGACAATCGTTTCAGAGCGGGAGTCAATTTTTGCTTGGCGAATAGCTGCAGCTTCTTCGATTTTCATCTTTGGCAATCCGGTTTCAATCGCCTTCGCCATTCCACCTAAGTCTTCGATTTCCTCAATTAGTTCCCATGCTTTTTCCATTAAATCAGCGGTTAGTCTTTCAACATAATAAGAACCGCCCCAAGGGTCAATTGTTTTTGTCATATATGTTTCTTCTTGAAGGAAAAGTTGCGTATTCCGTGCAATCCTTGCTGAGAAATCCGTTGGTAACGCAATCGCTTCGTCGAGGGCATTTGTATGCAGCGACTGTGTATGCCCCATTGCGGCGGCATTTGCTTCCACCAAAGTACGTGTAACATTGTTGAATGGATCTTGTTCAGTCAAGCTCCAACCGGACGTTTGAGAATGCGTTCGCAAGGCAAGTGATTTTGGATTCGACGGGTTGAAAGACTGCATCATTTGTGCCCAAATCTTACGGGCCGCTCTCATTTTCGCGATTTCCATAAAGTAATTCATGCCGATTGCCCAAAAGAACGACAGACGAGGCGCGAATGAATCAATGTCTATTCCAGCTTTTAATCCGGTGCGAACGTACTCAAGTCCATCCGCCAATGTATAGGCAAGCTCAATATCAGCAGTCGCCCCAGCTTCTTGCATATGATATCCCGAAATCGAAATCGAGTTGAACTTCGGCATATTTTTCGATGTGTATTCAAAAATATCAGCTATGATGCGCATCGACATTTCAGGTGGGAAAATGTACGTGTTTCTCACCATATATTCTTTTAAAATATCATTTTGAATCGTGCCAGCAAGTTTTTCCGGAGAAACGCCTTGTTCCTCGGCTGCAACGATGTAGAAAGCCATGATCGGCAAAACAGCACCATTCATTGTCATAGAGACGGACATCTGATCAAGGGGAATGCGATCGAATAAGATTTTCATATCTTCAACGGAATCGATCGCAACTCCCGCTTTCCCTACATCACCTGTCACACGCGGATGGTCGGAATCATAGCCACGATGTGTCGCCAAGTCGAATGCTACTGACAAACCTTTTTGCCCCATCGCCAAGTTCCTTCGATAAAATGCATTACTTTCTTCGGCGGTCGAATAACCTGCGTATTGCCTTACCGTCCATGGACGCGAGACGTACATCGTCGGATAGGGCCCTCTTGTATTCGGAGCAATACCGGGCATGTCTGCCAAATGTGGAATGCCATCAATATCGTCGAACGAGTAGCTCGACTTGATCGGAATGCCTTCATTCGTAACATAACTTGATTCAATTACGGATGAGGTGACAGTTGTTTTAATTCCTCCCAAGTCCACCTTATTGAAATCGGGTTTTTTCATTTGTGTAAACCTCCTTGCCACGAATCCACGATGCTCTGGAGTTTTTCAATCTTGTTTTGGCCATTGAAAATCATGCCGTTCAAACCTTTTTGCTTCCATTTGCTATACGTTTCTTCTTCTATTTTCCCTGCTACATCTAGCAATATGCCCGCAGGTAGTTGTTCAAGAAGGGGGTCCATAACTCCCTTCACAATCTCATCAGTTCCGCAAACGATGATGTAATCCGGTTTATCTTGTTTCAACCATTTAACCGCCTGTTCAACATTTTCAAATGCAGGACTCCAATTGCTTCTAATCCCACCTGATGCCAAAAATCCTGTAACGAAATCAGCTCGCAATTTAAAGTCCTTCAGCTTGCCAAATGTCAATATGGTCGTTTTCGGCTGAGATTCGCTAGTCATTTTACGGAGCGTTTCGAAAGGTTCGGCTAAGCGCTTGACTCGTTCAATGCCTTTCCAATCGTCAAAGTTTGTCGAGTTCAGTTCGGCGTACACATTTGTGCCGATAAGTGACTTTTTACCTGTCGCAACTTCAGTTTGACGCCTCGACAATTGTTCCTGCAATTTACCGCTTTCATTGAAATATGTGATACCGCCCTTGCTTTCGATGTCAAGAAATAGTTTCCAAGCCGCTTCGATAAGTTCTTCCGTCAATGTTTCAATAAAAAAAGAACCACCGGCTGGGTCAAGAACTTTTTCCACATGCGTTTCTTCTTTTAAAACGAGCTGCATATTTCTGCTATGCCGGATCGAGCTTGCATTTGGACCGGTCACTATATTATGTGGATGTGCCTGTATAATATCGGCTCCCCCTAGAATGGCAGCGAATGTTTCATTTCCCGCTCGAAGCATATTGACATATGGATCTAGCTTTGAAAAAGAGCGCAAGGAAGTTACAGCCAGCACCGGTAAATACGGTGGTTCATCGACATCATAGGCTTGCGTAAATGCCTTCCATAATGCCCGAAAAGCCCGGAGTTTAGCGATCTCCATAAAGAAATGCGTATCAATCGGGAAACGGACAAAGAAGTTATCGGCAAATTCTTGAAAACTTTCATAACCGGAAGCAATACGAGACGCTTCCGATAATGCGATAGCAAGCTCTGTCACCGCATCTGCGCCTTCATGGTGTACTTGCCATAAATCGACGCCTTCCGTCCTTATGTTTTTATAACCGACCGGAATAGTCCAGTCTGAAACTTGAATGATTCCGCTTACATTCTCTCGTACTTCATGGTGAACAAAATCAAAGGCCCTTAAAATCGGGTCGTCAATAGTAACGTTGAAAAAGAATACAGGATACTTAGCTATGAAAGTTGATAGTTGCAATAGCTGATCATCATTCCAATCTAATGGTTGATTACCATCGTAAACGATTGATTCGTTCCCCTTCTCAATCGATTCTTGCAACCGCTCTAGAAACTCGGATCCGTCGTTTGCAATTGTCTGCTGGGCAATTGTCCAACCAACAGTCCGTTTCATCGATTGAACAACTGAAGAACTATCAAGCTTCCCTGTTTGATAATAGAGCGGTTGGAGCTCGATTCCTTCAATCGTCGCTGTCGTCAAACTTTCATATGGCTTTCCTTTTAACGAAGCGATCGCGAGGTTTTTCCATTGTTCAAACTCTACCTTTTCAAAGGTCGTGTTTTTCATACTATCAACTGCCATATCGATTGCTCCTTTCGTAAATCTTCATCATTCCAAATATGTAAAGAGATTCTATTAATAGTTACCTATATATAGTTTACATGACTAACTAATTGTTTGAAAGCTCAAAACAGTGAACGAAGTATCGGGGAAGGTTCACGTAGAAAAAGCCGCCCCTCTTAAAAGAGAAGGACGGCTTGCTTATCCATCAGTAGATGGAGGTATTTTCGGCTGATATATTTTCGAGTATTTCTTTAACACACGCAAGGAAGCGGCCAGCGACTAACCCATCAAGTACGCGGTGGTCGAGCGATAGACAAAGATTAACCATATCTCGGACCGCAATCATACCGCCGTTCATGACGACAGGACGCTTGATGATCGATTCTACTTGCAGGATCGCAGCTTGAGGATAATTGATGATACCCATTGATTGGACAGAGCCAAATGAACCCGTATTGTTGACGGTAAATGTTCCGCCTTGCATCTCATCTGACTTCAATTTTCCGGAACGCACTTTTGTTGCAAGTTCGTTTATCTCACGGCCGATCCCTTTAATCGTTTTTTCATCGGCATGTTTAATGACTGGTACGTAAAGCGCATCCTCCGTAGCGACCGCAATGGAGATGTTAATGTCTTTTTTCTGGACAATTTTATCTCCAGCCCACATCGAATTCATCATCGGGAATTCTTTTAAGGCTTGAGATACTGCTTTTACGAAAAATGCAAAGTACGTAAGGTTAAAGCCTTCCTTCTGTTTAAAGTCATTTTTCAAGGAGTCTCGATACTGTACGAGATTTGTTACATCGACTTCAATCATCGTCCACGCATGCGGCGCCTCATGTTTGGAACGGAGCATATTAGTAGCTATCGCACGACGAACTCCGGTTACCGGTATTTCGATATCTCCCGCAGCTGTTTGTACATGAGTCTGTTCCACTGTCTTGTTTAAAGAATCGTTTTGAGCGGTTGTTTCAACAGGCTTTTCAACACTTTTCGGAGCCGGCTTGCTTACGACTGCTTCCACAGTTGGAATGTCGCCACTTTCGATAATCCGTTGAAGATCTTTTCGTGTAATACGGCCTTCTTTACCCGAACCTTGTACGAGCGAGAGGTCAATATTGTTTTCTTGTGCCAACCTCATTACTGCGGGAGAATAGCGCGCTGCTCCAGCTTCCCGTTTGATCGGCGAAGCAGGTTTTTGGGAACCAGCTGCAGGCATTTCGTTTGCGGGCTCTTCTTTTGCAGGTACTGCTTCTGCTGGTGCAGTTGTTGTAACCGCTGCCCCCTCTTCCGTTTCAATCGTACAAACAACGACCCCCACCTCAACGGTTTCGCCTTCTTGTACAATGATTTCCTTAATCGTTCCACTAAAAGAAGAAGGAATTTCAGCGGTCACTTTGTCGGTGTTCACTTCCGCTAAAGGATCGTACTTATTTACAGAATCTCCGGGCTTTACGAGCCACTTTTCAATCGTTCCTTCTGTCACACTTTCCCCAAGCTTCGGCATTTCGATATTTTCGATAGTCATACGATAACCTCCTTTCCGATTAAAATTCTGCGAGCTCACGCGCAGCCTTCTCAACTTTGTCCGGGTTGACCATGAAGAACTTCTCCATTGTTGGTGCATACGGCATAGCTGGAACGTCAGGACCTGCGAGGCGTTTAATCGGAGCATCGAGATCGAACAAGCAGTTTTCGGCAATAATTGCAGATACTTCACTCATGATACTGCCTTCCAAATTGTCTTCTGTAACAAGCAATACTTTCCCCGTTTTAGAAGCCGCTTCAATAATCGATTCTTTATCTAAAGGATAAATTGTGCGCAAATCTAGAATATGAGTTGAAATGCCATCCTCAGCAAGTCTTTCTGCAGCTTGCAATGCGAAATGTACACAAAGACCGTACGTGATAATTGTAATGTCTTCTCCTTCGCGCTTTACATCCGCTTTACCAATCGGAAGTACGTACTCCTCTTCCGGAACTTCCCCTTTAATTAAACGATATGCACGTTTATGCTCAAAAAAGAGAACCGGATCGTCATCTCTGATTGCTGCTTTCAATAAACCTTTCGCGTCATAAGGAGTTGAAGGGATGACAACTTTTAGGCCTGGTGTACTTGCAAACATCGACTCGACTGACTGGGAATGATATAGAGCACCGTGGATTCCGCCGCCAAACGGTGCACGGATCACAATCGGACAAGACCAATCATTGTTTGATCGATAACGGATTTTAGCTGCCTCGGAGACAATTTGATTCACAGCCGGCATAATGAAATCCGCAAACTGCATTTCAGCTATTGGACGCATGCCATACATGGCGGCACCGATTCCAACGCCTGCAATTGCAGATTCCGCTAAAGGGGTGTCAAGCGCTCGGTATTCGCCGAATTGATCATATAAACCCGTTGTCGCTTTAAAGACGCCACCTTTTCTACCGACGTCCTCTCCAAGAACGAATACATTTTCATCTCTTTCCATTTCTTCTTTCATTGCAAGTGTAATTGCATCTATATATGAAATGACGGCCATTATTCGTTCCCCCCTTCTTCTTTGTAAACATGACGAAGCGCATATTCCGGTTCTGCATAAGGTGCTTTTTCCGCATAATCGGTCGCTTCATTGACGATTGCCATAATGCGGTCTTCCATTTCTATTTCATATGCTTCATCGATGACGCCGGCTTCTCTTAGATAATTCGCGAACTTAGGAATCGGATCATGTTTCCGTTCATTCTCAAGTTCTTCAGCATCCCGATAAAGACGATGATCATCATCTGAAGAGTGGGCAGTCAGTCGATAACAGACAGTTTCAACGAGGCTCGGTCCTTCGCCACTCCGTGCGCGATCGGCTGCTTCCTTTACAACACGGTACACTTCAAGCGGGTCAGTCCCGTCGACCGTCACTCCAGGCATCCCGTATCCTACAGCGCGATCTGAGACATTTTCACAAGCGAGCTGTTTTTCAACAGGCACTGAAATGGCATACTTGTTATTTTCGACCATAATAACCGTCGGCAATTTATGGACTCCAGCAAAGTTCATCCCTTCATGGAAATCACCTTGGTTAGAAGAGCCTTCCCCTAAAGTGACAAACGTAATGAAATCTTCTTTTTTCATTTTTGCCGCAAGTGCAACGCCTACTGCATGTGGAAGTTGCGTTGTAACTGGGGATGATCCCGTTAAAATGCGGTTTTTTCGTTGTCCGAAATGGCCCGGCATTTGCCTACCGCCGGAATTCGGATCTTCCGCTTTTGCAAACGCTGAAAGCATCAGTTCCCTCGGCGTCATTCCAAAGTGAAGGACAACCCCCATATCACGGTAATAGGGTGCAATCCAATCCTTTTCTTTATCGAGTGCATAAGCAGCTCCTACTTGAGCCGCCTCCTGCCCTTGACATGAAATGACAAACGGGATTTTACCCGCGCGGTTCAACAGCCACATACGCTCATCTAAACGCCTTGCCATGACCATCGTTTCATATATTTTCAATACGTCCTCGTTCGTCAATCCCAATTCTTCATGACGTGTTTTTGTCATGTGTGAAACCCCCTTCTTTTTCAAGTCAAAGGGTCGGGTCTGAGTATGAATCCATCTCTCCATCCGACTCCGACAAAATACTATTACATATGAATTGCAACGCCATCCACTGCTAGTGCAGCTTCACCGATCACTTCTGACAGCGATGGGTGTGGATGGATCGTAGATGCAACTTCCCAAGGGGTCGCATCGAGGACCATAGCAAGCCCTGCCTCTGAAATCAAGTCTGTTACATGTCCGCCTATCATATGGACACCTAAAATATCATTCGATGTTTTATCTGCAATGATTTTAACAAAACCGTCTGAATTCCCATTGACGAGTGCTTTGCCGATTGCAGCAAATGGGAATTTGCCTACTTTAATATCAAAGCCTTGTTCTTTCGCCTGATCTTCAGTGAGGCCTACGCTAGCGGCTTCAGGGCTTGAATAGATGCACCGGGAAACGTTTGTATAATTGATCGGGTCAGGTGAGTTTCCTGCGATATGCTCAACCGCAGCAATTCCTTCATGTGAAGCTACATGTGCGAGCTGGAGGCCGCCAATACAATCACCGATTGCGTAAATATGGCTTTCCTTTGTCTGGAATGTTGGTTTCGTCTGTATATAACCATTGACAATTTGAATCTCAGTATTGTCAATTCCAATGCCTTCGATGTTCGCTTGTCGACCTACAGATACCAACATCTTTTCTGCGGTGAATTCCTTCCTATCACCTGAAACATCGGCTGATATTGTGACAGAATCCTCCGTTTTGGAAAGACTGTCTGCCATCACCTTCGCCCCAGTTACAAAAGTTATTCCCTTTTTCGACAGCAGTTTTTTCATTTCTTTTGAAACGTCATGATCTTCAGTAGGAATGATGCGATTTGCATATTCAATGACAGTGACGTCTACTCCGAAATCATTCAACATGGAAGCCCATTCTATTCCTATGACACCGCCGCCGACAATGAGCATCGATTTCGGAAGTTCAGTCATATTTAGAGCTCCATCCGAAGAAAGTACTTGTTGTTCATCGATTTCGAGCCCTTGTATTGTTCGAGGTCTCGAGCCCGTGGCGATAATGAGGTTTTTCAAGACGAGCATTTCATTTTCTTCCCCGTTATTCATTTCAACAGAAATCGTTCCCGGCATCGGAGAGAAGATTGAAGGTCCTAACATGCGGCCATGGCCTTCATATATATCGATTTTCCCTTTTTTCATTAGTGCTTTGACGCCTCGATGCAGCTGTTGGACGATTTCGTCTTTCCTTGCTAGGACACGTGAGAAATTCAATGAGATGCCGTTCGTATCCACTCCAAAATTTGCTGCTTCATTTTTCGTCAATTGAAATACTTCCGCACTTTTCAATAAGGCTTTACTCGGTATGCAGCCTCTATGCAAGCAAGTCCCGCCGAGCGCATCTTTTTCCACTAGAGCCGTTTTCAGGCCTAATTGCGCGGCACGAATTGCGGCGACGTATCCGCCAGTGCCTCCGCCTAAAATTACTACATCATACTCGTTTGCCATCCGTTAATACGGCCTCCTCTTCGCTATCCATCAAGCCGGATCGTTTTTCTTGCTCCTCGCCTGTCGGCCGGTACTTGTTTAGTGATTCGAATGATTTCTTTTATTTTCTTCGGCTAAGAACGCTTTTTTCATTTTGTAAAAATTGGCTTCGCGATTTGGCTACACGTGCAATTCTTTCCTCAGCAAGCCGGTCAGCTGCAACGTAAGTAGGGATATTATCACGCTTTGAAATTTCGAAAATCTTTTCGATCGTATCGTAGATGCCTGCAACGCGTTTCATTGCACGTTCCCGGTTATATCCTGCAAGCTCATCAGCCACATTAATGACACCACCAGAGTTGATGACGTAGTCAGGTGCATAGACGATTCCCATTTCGTGGATCATATCGCCATGTTCCGGATTTTTTAATTGGTTATTCGCTGAACCTGCAATTACTTTTACTTTCAATTGAGGAATCGTCTCGTCATTAATGATTGCTCCTAGGGCACAAGGGGCAAAAATATCTGCATCTTGGGAATAAATTTCGTCAATTCCTACAGCAGTTGCGCCGAATGCGTCAACTGCGCGTTGAACCGCTTCCTTATTAATATCGGTGACAATCAGCTTTGCTCCTTCTTCATGCAAGTATTGGCATAGCTTGTAAGCGACATTGCCGACACCTTGTACAGCGACCGTCTTCCCTTCCAATGAATCACTTCCGAATGCTTCCTTCGCTGCGGCCTTCATTCCTTTATATACACCAAACGCCGTAACCGGAGAAGGGTTGCCAGACGAACCGAATTCAGCTGAAACACCTGTTACATAATCAGTTTCCAAATGGATCAGATCCATGTCCTCTTCTGTTGTACCGACATCTTCTGCTGTAATGTATCTTCCGTTTAATCCTTCGATAAATCGACCGAACGCACGAAACATTTCATCATTTTTGTCTGTTTTTGGATTTCCGATGATAACGGTTTTACCCCCGCCTAAATTGAGTCCTGCAGCGGCGTTTTTATACGTCATGCCTTTTGCTAGACGAAGTGCATCCTCGATTGCTTCTGCTTCACTCGCATATGTCCACATACGCGTTCCGCCTAATGCCGGTCCGAGTGTCGTATCGTGGATTGCTATGATCGCCTTTAACCCTGAAGTTTTGTCTTGACAAATAACCAATTGTTCATAGTCTTCTGTTTCCATATATTTAAAAATTTCCATCGTTCTGTTCCTCCTCTGGGATATACGTTTTCAGTCTCTTGAAGATTGTATGGCTAACGCCAATGAATAAAGCTTCGTCTCAGCGCTATCCGATCTAGATGTTAATACGATCGGAGCTCGGGCGCCTTGTATGATGCCGCCCACTTTTGCTCTTGCAAAATACATAAGTGACTTGTAAAGGATATTTCCCGCCTCGATTGAAGGCACGACGAGAATATCCGCAAGTCCAGCGGTTTTGCTCGTGATTCCTTTATGTCTTGCGGATTCAATAGACACCGCATTATCCAATGCAAGCGGGCCGTCGATAATGCAATCTTTTATTTGACCCCTTTGATTCATTACAACAAGTGATGCCGCATCAGTTGTTGGCGTCATTACTGGATTAATCGTCTCGATTGCTGCAAGAGGAACAACGATCGGCATATCCACACCGCTCGCCCTTGCTGTAGCCACTGCATTCCGAATGATTTGCGCTTTGTCTTCCAAGCTTGGAGCAATATTCATTCCTGCATCTGTGACGTAAAGCAATCGATCGAACCCATCTACTTCAAAAGCAGCTACATGGGATAATACTTTTCCTGTTCGCAACCCATATTCTCCATTTAAAACTGCTTTCATAATCGTCGTAGTCGGCAAGTTGCCCTTCATGAGGACATGTGCATCTCCATCGGAAACGGCGCGTACGGATTTTTCAGCAGCCTCCTCCTTGCTGTCAGCATGTTTGATTTTGATAAAGGGATGTCCTACTAGTTCAGGGAAGTAGTCTTTGATCATAATGCTTAAACGTTCTTCGTCATCAAATAGAAGAAAGGATGCAATACCTCTCATGATTGCCATTTCCACCGCTTCTAGCACTTTCCTATCAGCGGAGCATGCGACTGAAACAATCCGTGTATGTGAAGAAGCCGCTTTTTCAACTAAAGCATCCAATGTTGGCATTTCTGTCCTCCCTCAAATAAGTTTGTATTTCTCGAGTTTATAGTATAAGGACCGCAATGAAATGCCGAGGCGGTTGGCTGTTAATGATTTATTTCCATCATTTTCACGTAACGCCTTTTCCAGTACTGTCCGTTCATAATCATCCATCACAGATGCCAATGTACTGATTTCAGGTAGGATATTCTTGCTCATTTTCACTTCGTTTGTAAAAAGGGAGCGCCCAATATCTTCTTCCTCGATGACTGTGGCTCCATGTTTCATAAAGATCATTGCACGGCTTAATACATTTTCTAGCTCACGAACGTTTCCCGGCCATTCATATTGCTGCAGTTTTACGATAGCATCTTCCGATATGCCTTCCACATTCATGCCGAACTCTTGATTGAGTTTCTTCAAAAGATGGAGGGCCACTTCCGGAATATCCGTTTTCCTCGTCCGTAACGGAGGAATTTGGATAGATAACCGATTTAGCATATAGTACAAATCCACATTGAATGTACCTTCATGAATTGCCTTCTCAAGATTTTTTGAAGTGGCTACGATGATTCGTGCCGTCTCAGAAGAGTGTTGGGCGTTTACTTCTTCTATGGAATATTGTAAATGGTCGAGAAGTCTAGATTGGACAGATAAAGGCAAATCGGTGATCTCATCCAAAAAGAGTGTTCCCTTTCTGGCCTCTTTCAATAGTCCGACTCTAAGCGGTGAACCGGATCCCGTTTTGTCATCTTCGCCAAATAGTTCCTTTTCCAATGCAGCCGGGTCCATCGCTCCACAATTCAAACGGATGAACTTGCTTAGTTTCCTCTTACTGTCGCTATGAATGGCATTTGCAAATAATTCCTTGCCAGAACCGGCTTCACCTCGCAACATGACAGGAAAATCCGATCTCGAGGCAATCCTTGCCTGGTCAATCGCCAAGCCGATATCCGAAGAGCTTCCGTGGATATCATCGAAAGTACAAGTCGATTCCAGTTTCCGGATTGTTTGTCTTGCCAAATCTAGTTCTTTCATAAGACTGCGCATTTCAGTAATATCATGGATGACGCCAACGCTTCCTTTTACTTGCTCATTGACGATAATGGGTGCCACATTTACGATGACATCCCGATTATCTTCACCGATTCGCATATTTACTCCTCTTACCGGCTTTTTACTTTGAAGCACTTTCATATGAATGCTTTCACCTTCATTAATGTCTACCGTCGCTGGTTTCCCGATCACTTCGTCTTCAGATAGGCCAGTGATGCGTGTATATGCCGGGTTGACCATTATTCCATTCCCTTTATCATCGACTACTGAAATGGCGTCGTCACTTGAATGGATAATCGCTTCCAGCATCGTTTTTATAGATTTCAAATCGGTTATTTCCTCAGCAAGTTTAACAACTTCAGATACATCTTTGAACACTGCAAAGGCACCAAACGTTTTCCCATCCGCCGAAATGAGCGGATACCGGGAACTAACTATTTTAACACCGTTCGGAAGTGTCAGCTCATCATTCACCTCTGGCTTGCCGGATTTCAGCACCCTAACGAGCTTGCTGTCAGGAATGATTTCAAAAATCGATTTGCCAATTGCATCAAAATCAGAAACTTCCAACATCATGCAAGCGCTTTCATTAATGAAATCAATGGTACCCTCGCGATCAATTCCGATCATTCCTTCATCAATTGATTTGAAAATGAGTCGTTGCCTATCCATTTCCGTTTGGATTTTCCGGGTATAATCGTCATTTTCATTCAACAGACCTACTAGAAGATTCGCGACTGATCCAGGAATCAATAGCGTATCCTTCGGAATGCTTTTCATCAACTCATCAAAAACCGTACTATCTCCCGTTACATCAAAAACGATATGGACTGCTTCTGTCAGGAACGGCTTCCAATCAGAGCCATGTGGAATTCCCAGTTCCTTTGCAAGAGCAAGCCCCGGTGCCTGTTCATTGATATCGACAATCGCCGACACAAACATAATTTTTGAGTTTACTAGCAGGTTCAGTATTTTCGTGCCTCCGGATCCTGCCCCAACAATGAGTACATTTTGCAAGGATATTCATTCTCCTTTAAGCACTATGCAATCTTTTGCAAATCTACTTTCATCATACACGATGTCTCAGTCCTTGACAATAACTTATGAGCAGGTAAAATTAAATCTGGTAAGGAGATTGATAATATGGCTCGTATGATGGCATTCGTCGTTCTTTTGATTCCTATTCTTATTACGGCAGGCGGCATCAAGCTTATGCGTGATTCGCTTTTCGGAATTTTGTTCAATCCATTCCCTTTCATCTGGCTTCAATTCACGGTAGGTTTCGTTATGTTCGCAGCGGGACTCGCTTTCTTTGCAGGTTTTCTGCTACGCCGTGATCGCCGGAAAGGGCGGGTTCAAGAACGATTTAAATAAACTAAAGCGAAGGGCGCCTGCCTAGAAGCGACGGGCATAAGGCGAAGATGCGGCGTGGCGCTTTTTGCCACATAGCAACTTTGACTTATGACCCCGAGCTTCTGGCGCCCGGAGTCTAGAAGTTAACAGTCTAAATACAAAAGGACATCAGCCAGAAATAGCCGATGCCCTTTTTTATTTTTTGAATCTGCTTGGATAATCCGTAATCCAGCCATCAATACAGGAAGGAGCTTGAATCACAATTTCCTCATATCCAGTCACACCATACACCCTCAATTTCTTCCCACTTCCGATCAAAGCGCTGATATATGGTTCTCTGTGCAACCGTTTATGGAAGTGGAAACCATCTACGAAAGTATAGGTATCCAATCGACTCCAATCCGTCGTCTTCTTTTTCACGAGTAATGCCGTTTCGATACTAGATTGTAATAACTTTGCTTTTTCAAGAATGTCTGGATCGAATGATGAAAGGTGAACATTATCTAACATTAACGCCATATCAATAATACCTAGCAGCGATTCCGGCTTTTCGGACACTGTCTCTTTCAATTCGATGTTCAACGCTAACTGTTTCATTTCGCAAAAGGAGACGGTTTCCCGCAATGTCGGTATGTGATGACCGATGAAGCTCCTGAAAAACTTCTTCCCAATTTTAATATCCTTCAGTTCACTGGAATGGATGGAGGAAACACTTTTTCGGATTCCCGCAATCCGGTTAAGGTCTACGTCATGTATAACTACGGGAACTCCATCTTCCGTCAATTGTATATCAATTTCAATGCCGTCCGCCTTTTGCCTTGCCGCTTCCTCGAAAGCACTTATCGTGTTTTCAAAACAAGTGCCGGAAGCCCCTCTATGCGCGAATACAGTTGGTTTATACATTGAGGACATTGTCGACAACTTCAAATACACCTTTCGTAGGTTTATTCAGCAAGCTTGACTTTGCGCCGATTTCGATGATTACGCCTGGATAAGCTTCCTTTGCTACTTCAATCCTCGGTGGGATTGCTGTTTTAATTTTGTAAAGACCCGCCTGGATTTCACGATCCAGTTCAAACATTTTATCCCTGCTTGCTTGTAATGCCGTATTCAGCTTCATATATGCATCCGCCTTCTCTCCAAGCAATTGGTTTGAGCGTCCACCGTCAATTACAGACAACTGGCTTTCAAGATGTCCTACTGTCTTCTGCAACTCTTTCAATTCTAAAGCCATTTGTTGAATTTCCTTATAGATAAGATCTTTATCAATTCCTTTTGCTAGTAAATGAGTCGTTCTTTCGTGAGCGTTCCCTGCAAAACCGCATTCAATTTTAAAAAGTGCTTCAATACGGCCTCCGATGATCTTCCCTCTGTTTTTATCGACGTAAACATTTTCACCAACGACTTCGCTCCCTAATATATACAATCCTACATTGATGTTTTTCGCAAAGAGTTTGCAATTATTTGCATGTTTTATGAAAATGTCTCCACTGGCTTCTATTAGAGAAACATTTCCACCAAAGACGCCGCCCTTAATATACAAATCACCTTCTGATGAACAGATTTCCTTTGCGTTTGTAATACCTTCATTCCCTTCGATAGAAATATCTCCGGTTGCATTTACAGAGTACCCTGCCATTACCGTCCCATAAACGCTCACAGAGCCGTCAAACGTAATGGATCCCGTTTCTGGCCCAATATCACCGTTAATGATCAAATGCTTTCCAACACTAACGTTATCCTCAATGTATTCAAGGGCACCGCCGAATAGTGCACGAAGAACTATTTTCCCTTGCTCCTCTATTTCGACGACTGATTTCCGATCAAATTGAAGTTTCGCATCGCTGCCTGGCAGTGCTGCAATTTCTTTCCCGAAGATATCCTTTCCAGGTTTTCCATCAGTAGGAGGTATTTTCTCGCCTAACCAATCACCTTCTTCGACATGTTTGACGAAGTTCATTTCGTAATAGTCTGCCACTCCATCCTCTCGAATAACGGGCTTCCTGTCTGGTTTTTCAATATATGTAATTTGTGCGTCCATCCCTTTTTCAGGCTCCCTGCCAATTGCTGCTGTGATTGGAACACCCGGCAATAGGTCTTCTTCGGTCAAATCGATTGTACCAAAAACGATGTCATGATCCTCTATTGTTTTTCTCACTTGTTGAAGGACCCCATCCTTTTGAGTTTCGAATTCGGTCACTGTCATATTGATGAGAACTTCAGCCTTCATTCTGTCCGAAGAGATGATCACTTCGATGAGAGGTAACAAATAGCCGATCTTATGCCCTGTCCCGACTTCCGTCAACGCTTTTCGTAAATCTGGAAAAGAATTGATTTTAACCCTTGGGTTTTGTTTTATAATCAAATCAAATGATTTTATCGGAAAGCCGGTATTTTTCAAGTCGAGTATTACATCCTGCCCTTTAACATATATTTCAAAATAATCATTTTGGAATAGCAATTCGACACCTCGTTTACTTTTCACTTAACATATCTATTATAAAGTTAAACTATTATTTCTACAATTGAATAAAAAAAGACAGATTGAGTTAAGTTTTTGTGTGTAATGCTTTAAGCTTGGTAGAGAGACTGTTTTAAATACCGAAAATCACCAGAACGGCTCCCTTTCCCCGGGCGTCGCCTCAGCCTCCTCACTATGCTTCGCTCCGTTGCGGGGTCTTCACCTGACGCTTTTCCCGCAGGAGTGTCGCCTTTTCTGACGATTTTCTAGACATCGCTAATCCCAAAGGAAAAGCCGTTACAAGGAACGGCTTTTGCGAGCATAAGCGGAGCGTTACGAGCACATCTTTGCACTTGCCGTTACGTAGAACGGCGTTTGCGAGCACAAGCGGAGCGTTGCGAGCACATCTTTGCACTTGCCGTTACGTAGAACGGCGTTTGCGAGCACAAGCGGAGCG
>NZ_JAKRNT010000023.1 GCF_022346605.1 Sporosarcina sp. ACRSL | reverse complement strand
AGTCTGGTGACGACGGCGAAGAGGTCACACCCGTTCCCATCCCGAACACGGAAGTTAAGCTCTTCAGCGCCGATGGTAGTAGGGGGCTTCCCCCTGTGAGAGTAGGACGTCGCCGGGCAAAGACCATCTCCTGTGGGGGGTGGTTTTTTTGTACGTGTAAATTATTTTTAAAGGTTCTAATGAGTGAAATTAAGATTGCTAGAGACAAGAAATCATGCGCCTAATAAATCCGCGCCCAAAGAGTGTGGTCCTGCGCCCAAAGCGAGCCAATTCGCGCCCAAAGAGTATCGTCCCGCGCCCAAAACAAGTCAATCCGCGTCCAAAGAGCATCTCCCGACCATAAGAATCCAATCGTATGTATTTGGAAAGAGTCCATTTGAAGTGAAGTTCGATATTGATAAGCTTCTTTATGCGCGTATATGGGGATTTATGAGCATTTATTTACAATTATGCGCATTTGAATAGATTTATGCGTGATTGTAAGACGATATGCGTCTTTGATTTGGTTTATGCGTACATATAGTAATTTATGCGTTTTTGAGTGATAGTATGTAGGAACAATGATTACAATTGTTCGTCTCACATCTTTGCATTGCTTGTAAACTTGACTTATTGTTGATTAATAAGGCTAATGAAAGGTGATGATGAATATGGCTTCCTTTTACGAGTTTTCGGTTGAAAGACCGGATGGTACTTTGCAATCTATGAGGGATTATGAAGGGTCGGTTGTCGTCATTGTCAATACAGCGAGCAAATGTGGTTTTACAGATCAGTTCAAAGAGCTTCAGCAGCTTTATGAGGATTATCGTGAACAAGGACTTGTTGTTCTTGGCTTTCCTTCCGACAACTTTAACAATCAAGAATTTGATTCGATTGAAGAAACGCTGTCGTTTTGTGAAAGGAATTATGGTGTGACCTTTCCGATGTTTGCAAAGGTGGATGTTATTGGGAAGAATGCATCTCCGTTGTTTTCATTTTTGACAGAGCAAAAGAAAGGGTTGCTCACTGAAGGTATCAAATGGAATTTCACCAAATTCCTCATTGACCGTGAAGGTAACGTTGTAGAACGTTTTGCGCCACAAACTTCCCCGGCCAAAATGCGAGAGGCAATTGAAGAGTCAATTCATTGAATAAAAGGAATTCTTTTTCTTATTTCTGTCTCCTTGACACACCTCGAAGGCGCTGATAACCTTTTAATAATATTCAACTGCAGATAATGATATTTGAGGAGGAAACACTAAATGTGGGAATCTAAATTTACTCGCGAAGGATTGACTTTTGACGATGTGTTGCTTGTACCGGGCCATTCAGAAGTATTGCCGAAGGACGTTAACCTTTCCGTTCAATTAACAAAGAAAATAACGTTGAACATTCCAATTATTAGTGCCGGTATGGATACGGTAACCGAGTCGAAAATGGCGATTGCGATGGCACGACAAGGAGGCCTCGGGGTCATTCATAAAAATATGACCATTGAAGAGCAAGCCGAGCAAGTTGTAACAGTGAAGCGATCAGAGAATGGCGTTATTACAAATCCTTTCTTCCTCACTCCTGAACATCAAGTATTTGATGCGGAGCACTTAATGGGTAAATATCGTATTTCAGGTGTTCCAATCGTTAACAATATGGATGAACAAAAGCTCGTTGGCATTTTGACGAACCGTGATTTGCGCTTCATTCAAGATTACTCGATGATTATTAATGATGTGATGACGAAGGACAATTTAGTGACGGCTCCTGTCGGAACGACGTTGGAAGACGCTGAAAAGATACTGCAACAATATAAAATTGAAAAACTGCCGATTGTCGATGAAAACGGCATATTAAAAGGCCTTATTACAATAAAAGATATCGAAAAAGTGATTGAATTCCCAAATGCTGCAAAAGATAGCCAAGGACGACTCCTCGTAGGGGCAGCGGTTGGTGTTACGTCCGATACGATGGTTCGAGTGCAGAAGCTAGTAGCTGCAGAAGTCGATGTTATCGTCATTGACACGGCACATGGACATTCGAAAGGTGTGCTTGATACGGTTGCGCAAATCCGCAAAACGTATCCGGACCTCGATATCATCGCTGGGAACGTAGCTACTGCAGAAGCTACAGCCGCATTGTATGAGGCTGGAGCGGACGTTGTCAAAGTCGGAATCGGTCCAGGTTCTATCTGTACTACACGTGTAGTTGCAGGTGTAGGGGTTCCTCAAATTACAGCTGTTTACGAGTGTGCTTCTGAAGCGCGTAAGCAAGGCAAAACGATCATTGCGGACGGAGGCATAAAATACTCCGGTGATATCGTAAAAGCTTTGGCAGCAGGTGGACATGTCGTCATGCTCGGAAGCTTGCTTGCTGGTACAACGGAAAGCCCTGGCGACACGGAAATTTACCAAGGCAGACGCTTTAAGGTGTACCGTGGAATGGGATCAGTCGGTGCTATGGAACAAGGTTCAAAAGACCGTTACTTCCAAGAGGATGCTAAGAAACTTGTGCCTGAAGGAATTGAAGGACGTATGCCTTATAAAGGACCTATTGCTGATACGATTCACCAGCTCGTCGGTGGTATCCGGGCAGGTATGGGCTATTGCGGAACGAAAGATCTTCACGATCTACGCGAAAAAGCACAGTTTATCCGTATGACTGGTGCTGGTTTGCGCGAAAGCCATCCGCACCAAGTGCATATTACGAAAGAAGCGCCGAACTACTCCATTTCGTAAAAAATGGAAACAGTCAATATGGAACTTCAGCACCTTTCCGCACGTCTTGATATGAGCGGAAAGGTGCTTTTTTAATCGAACTCCCTAATCGTGTTCATGATGTGATAAAATATAAAGTGGAAAATTGCAATGACGGAGGTATATTGGTGAAACGGGAAATGAGAAAATGGGTTGCGTTGCTGCTCATACCATTCGTACTGGTAATGACGTTCGGCACAGCACCTGTACAAGCAGAATCGACACTCGGCATACACGTAGATGGTGCCATTCTAGTTGACGCGGAAACTGGTAAAATTTTATATGAAGAAAATGCAGACACACCACTCGGCATTGCAAGTATGACAAAGATGATGACTGAATATCTCCTCTTTGAAGCGATTGAAGACGGTAAAATCAGTTGGGATCAAGAATACAAGGTCACAGATTATACATATGCAATTTCTCAGGACAGACGTCTAAGCAACGTCCCGCTCCGAAGAGATGGCGTATATACAATTAGAGAGCTTTACGAGGCCTTGGCAATTTATTCGGCGAATGCCGCGACAATCGCAATTGCTGAAACGATTGCAGGAACCGAAACTGAGTTCTTGAAATTGATGGATGCAAAAGCGAAGGAACTTGGTTTAGTCGATTATAAGTTTGTTAACTCTTCTGGGTTGAACAATGAATACTTGCAAGGGATGCATCCACAAGGGACTGGCGCGAATGACGAGAACGTTATGCCTGCCAAATCGGTTGCACTGCTTGCCTACCATTTGATGAAAGACTATCCACAAGTGTTGGAGACAACAAAAATCAATACGAAAATCTTCCGTGAAGGCACGTCGGACGCCATCAAGATGGACAACTGGAACTTTATGCTTCCAGGTTTCGTTTATGAATACGAAGGCGTCGACGGATTGAAGACGGGAACTACTGATTTCGCAGGCCACAGCTTCACGGGAACGGCAAAGCGCGGAGACAAGCGGCTCATTTCGGTTGTCATGAAAGCTGTAGACGCGAATGGAGTCGGCTCCTATAAAGCGCGGTTTGATGCGACACGGGCGTTGTTCGATTACGGATTCGGCCAATTCTCCAATGAGGAACTTCTTCCTGCAGGCTATCAATTCGAAGAGCAGAAGACATTGCCTGTCCTAAAAGGGAAAGAGAAGACCGTTGCAATCGAAGTGAAAGAGCCAATTAAAGCGATGATCAAGTCGAATGAAAAGGAACTTTACGAGCCTCGGTTTATTCTTGATGAATCTTTATTGAAAGATGGCACTCTTGAAGCACCAATTAAAAAAGGTACCGTAGTGGGCCATGTAGAGCTCGTTAAGAAAGAGGGCGAGGATTACGGTTTCATCGACTCGAAAGACCTCGGCATGGAAGTTGTCGTCAAGGAAGACGTCGAGAAAGCCGGTTGGTTTGCGCTAATGATGAGCGCGATCGGAGATTTCTTCGTCGGTATTTGGGATAGTGCAACAGGGTTTATAAAAGGATTATTTAAATAACAAAAAGGTGATGGATCCAACTAGGGCCATCACCTTTTTTGTATATTCCAAGCATCCATGAGCCTTTTTACCGTCCATTCGATCCGATCTTCCGCCAAGCCGCCGAAACCGATCAGAAAGGAAGGCTGTACATTTTTCGCGTCTTTACGGTATTCATTCAAGCCGTAAACACGGATGCCATTAGCCAATGCGGCTTCAGCCAATGTATCTTCATCCTTGTCGGTATGGACATTGATGAGGATATGCATGCCCGCTTCATCACCCGAGAATGAAACCGTCGGACCATATGGCTCTAGTGAATCCGTCAGCAGCTGCAATTTCCGTTTATATACTTTCCGCATTCTGTTTAAATGTCGGGCGAAATGGCCGTCTGCCATGAAACGGGCAAGTGTATGCTGATCGAGCCGCGGCACTGTTGAAGAATAATGGATGAACGCATCCTCGTATTTTTTGAGTAAAACCGGAGGCAATACCATATAAGCAATCCGTAAAGATGGCATGAGCGATTTTGAAAATGTACTGACATAGATAACCTTGCCTGCTTTGTCCATTCCTTGCAATGAAGGGATGGGCCGTCCTGTATAGCGGAATTCGCTGTCGTAATCATCCTCGATAATGAAATTATCGGCATTTGAAGCAGCCCAATTCAATAATGCCGTCCTACGCGCCGCAGAAAGCACTGTGCCGGTCGGAAACTGATGGGAAGGTGTGACGTAAGCAACCGTCGCTTCGGACCGTTGGAGAGCTCGTACGTCCATTCCTTCCTCGTCGACCGTAATCGGTATCGCTTCCCGGTTGTTGTGGAAAAAGACATGGTGGGTGAGCGGATAGCCCGGATTTTCAATCGCGTACAACGCCTGTGGTCCGAGAATCCGTATGAGCAACGGCATGAGCTGTTCTGTACCGGAGCCGACGATGATCTGGTCCGCGGAGCAATCGACCCCTCTCGAGTGATATAAATACTTCGCGATTTCCTGCCGAAGCTCTACATCGCCGTGAGGATGACCGAGCAGCAGAAGATGTTGCGATGATTCATCAATTATGTCTTTTGCGTATTTCCTCCATTGTGTGAAAGGGAATGATTCCGTGTCGATTTTACCAGGGGAGAAGTCAATCTCCAATTCTTTATTCTCCTCTTTGACAGCGACTGTCACCGCCTCGGTTGGCTGTACATACGCCAACTCTCCGATCTCCTGCACGAAATAGCCCCTTCGCGGTTTGGATGTAATGAACCCTTCTGCCGCAAGCTGCCCATACGCAATTTCGATAGTTGTCTGACTGACGTCGAGAAATTCGCCGAGTTTTCGTTTGGAAGGGAGTTTTTCGCCGACAAGAAGTTTCCCTTCGGTAATGTCGTTGCGAATTTGTTGGTAAATCTGCTCGTAAAGAGGAGTTTCACTTTCTTTATTCAGTTCAATTAATAGCATTTCCATTTTGACACCTCGTTCTGTGATGAATTCAAAGGAACTGAAGGAGTTATCGTTCATTTCCCGAGAATTATCAATTATTTCCTAGGAATTATCGTTTATTTTACCGATGATACCGTTATCTTGTGAGCTTAGACCTATCCGCTTTCAATCTAACAGATTCTAAAACTGACCACTTCAAATTTGGATAAACTGATTATTTCAATATGGTCATTCTTTAGTATACTGAATAAAACGAAAAGGAGGAAGAGTAAATGGAATTTAAATATGGCGGCGTTATTATGGATGTTATCAACGCGGAGCAAGCGAAAGTGGCGGAGGCGGCAGGTGCGGTTGCTGTTATGGCACTTGAACGCGTTCCTTCGGATATTCGGGCAGCGGGCGGTGTCGCACGAATGGCGGATCCGCGAATCGTTGAAGAAGTTCAAAAGGCGGTTTCCATTCCGGTCATGGCGAAAGTGCGTATTGGTCATATTTCGGAAGCGCGTGTGTTAGAAGCAATGGGTGTGGATTTCATTGATGAAAGTGAAGTGTTGACACCTGCAGATGAGGAGTTTCATTTATTGAAGAGTGATTATAAAGTTCCTTTTGTTTGCGGAGCCCGTAATTTAGGTGAAGCAGCACGCCGTCTTGGAGAAGGGGCAAAGATGCTTCGTACGAAAGGGGAGCCGGGAACGGGCAATATTGTCGAAGCGGTTCGTCACCTCCGTCAAGTGAATGCGCAAGTGAATCAAATTGTTCATATGAATAATGATGAACTGATGGTGGCGGCGAGAGATCTTGCTGCACCGTATGATGTATTACTTGCCATCCGCGAAGCGAAACGTCTTCCAGTCATTAACTATGCTGCAGGTGGGGTGGCAACGCCTGCTGACGCAGCACTGATGATGGAACTTGGCGCGGACGGTGTATTCGTCGGATCCGGTATTTTCAAATCCGAAAATCCGGAAAAATTCGCACGTGCCATTGTCCGTGCGACGGAAGACTTCAGGAACTATGAGTTAATCGGTGAATTATCCAAAAATATTGGTACGCCGATGAAAGGTCTGGAAATTAGTAAGCTACCGGAAAGTGAATTGATGGCGGTACGCGGTGTATAAAAAAATGAAGGTCAGAGCATTTATTATATTGCTCTGGCCTTTTTGAATCCTTTACGTTCTATAGCACGTAAAGAAACAATTAAAGGAAGATTTTTCTGTTTTAGAAAGGTAGGATAAATAGAAACGGGGGGTTAGCAATGAAAACTTTATTGTCACTCTTTGCGAAACCTATATGCACCATTGTCGGAATTACGATTCTTGTCGTGTTGACAGCCTGTAGCGCAGAAGATGATAGTAATGTAACAGATATACAACAAGTCCAGGATAAAACAGAGAGTGTACCGGATGTGCAACAAACTCAGTCTGAACCAGTTGTACCAGATAATTCGCAAACGACTGAAGTTGAACTGCCATCGTTTGATGATTACGAGGGTTATATAAAAATTATCTCTGAAATACCTTCATTTGAACCGTACTATCAAACCGCGTTTGATTTTGAAGGGCTTCCAGATGGGATAACAAGTGTGCCTCTTGAAGAGGTAAAAGCTATGTATGCTGAAATGAAGACGGTTTTTGATTATGTTCTTTTGAGTGAATATCCTTTATTTCACAGAGGATTTTATGAGGGCGAAACAAGTTTTGTGGATGGATATGAGCAGTATCAAACCACCCTCGCTAACATAGGTTTTCCAAATCCAATTAATGCTGTCTCGCGCGATTGGGATGGTAATGAATATTTATCAACGCCACTAAAGACGATTTTATTAGGTGAGAGTATTTTCAATCGCTTCGATAACAGTATTGAGACGGGCAGAAACCTTCTGATGTCAGATTTTACTCTTGCATCACCGAACGATCCAATTAGTGTCGTGTTAGGACATGCATATAAGGATATTTATGAACTCGGTGATATTTTTTCCTTGGAATTGATTTCTGAAGTAATGGATTTTCAAGTAGTTGGTTTTTATAAGTCAGGTGTTGGTTTTTCAAAGGATCTTGCCGCGTTAGAACATGTGAACTTTGACTACAACATCGTTATGCCGCATTTTATACCTGACTACGAACCTGTTGGTGAGGCAGCCGTTTATCAACATGCTTTTCATATTGCTGAATTGACATCAGGCTATATCAGTATTCCGGAGTCGGTCGAGAAAATAAATGACGAAACCTATGATCAGATAGTGGCCGTTTTGGAAGAAATGGCGAAACGGTATAATCTTTCCGGTCTTTATAGAATTGGCTATTGGCCGATGGGATTTGTTTGGTAAGACGGCGAAAGCGTTTATGCATATCTAGTACTATTTATGTTTTTTTGCAATAAAATCGTAGGAGGTATAGAATGGCTGAAGCGATATTTGTTTTTATCCTTTTTGTTCCGATTTTTATATGGACTCTGTTATGCCCAAAAGAAAGCGTGTTATTCGGGAGAAGGTGGCAGTACGCGGAAGAGCCAGAAATACTAAAGAAGCAATCCTCATGGTAAGAATTGGAGCTGTGGTAGGGATTTTATTTTGTACTGCTTTTTTGGTTAGCACGATCATAGCTCTTTCTGACATATGAAGGGGGATCTAAATTGGTAGAGCGACTAAAAGTATTCGATGAACATTATAGGTATGTACGTGATGAAACGAGAGATACTGTTCATAAGAAAGGCTTGTGGCATGAGACGTTCCATTGTTGGCTCGTGGACGGGACAAATGTTTTGATACAAAAAAGGAGTGCTACGAAAAAGGACTTCCCCGGCCTGTATGATATTACGGCTGCGGGTCATTTGATGGCGAATGAGGAAATTATGGACGGCATCCGTGAAGTCGAGGAGGAGCTTGGCATCGAAGTCGACCCGTTCAAGATAAAACGGATGGGCGTCGTACGGGATACGATCACGCTTCCGGGGTTCATTGATAATGAGTTTTCGAACGTTTTCTTTTACAAGTCAAACTTTTCACTGACCGACTTTTCATTGCAGCAGGAGGAAGTGGAGAGCATTCACGCGGTTTCAATCGAAGATTTGCAGTCGCTCTTTAAGCGAGAGGTAGAACAGATTATTTTGAGTAATTCTTCGGAAATTACGCTATCCGATTTTGTTCCACATGAAACAGAATATTTCCTAGCGATTTCAGAATACTTGGACCTTGCCAAAAGTGGCGGGATGTAGTAAAGTGATACTAATTTCAAATTAAAGACGATGATGGGAAGCAGTAGCAAGCACGTTTTTTGAAGAGAGCCGGCGGTTGGTGGGAGTCGGTAAAAACACTTGTGAATCCGTCCCTGAGTAGCTAGGTTGAACAATGAGTAAGCTTAGCCGGACATTGAACCGTTATTTCAAAGAGTGGATCAGCTATTTTGCTGGTCAATTTGGGTGGCAACGCGGGTAGTTCTCGTCCCTTGTATAGGGGATAGAGGGCTTTTTTTGTGTTCGGAAATAATCGTCACATTACAATTGAGGAGGAATCGGCTATGTTAGACATTAAATTGCTTCGTGCGAATTTCGATGAAGTGAAAGCAAAGCTTACAAAGCGCGGAGAAGACTTGACGGATTTGGATAAATTCGTCGGTCTTGATGAGAAAAGACGGGAACTGATTGCGAAAGTGGAAGTACTGAAGGCGGAGCGTAACGAAGTTTCGCAAAAAGTGGCTGAAATGAAACGCAATAAGGAAAATGCGGATGACGTCATTGCACGCATGCGTGAGGTCGGCGATGAAATCAAGTCCCTTGATGAGCAATTAAGTCAAGTTGAAGAAGATTTGAATTACATCATGATGCGCATTCCGAACATCCCTCATGAATCGGTTCCAGTCGGCGACAGCGAAGATGATAACGTTGAAATCCGTACATGGGGCGAGAAACCACAATTCGGTTTCGAACCGAAGCCGCATTGGGAAATCGGAACGGATTTGAATTTGCTTGACTTTGAACGTGCCGCGAAAGTTACCGGCAGCCGTTTCGTGTTCTACCGTGGGCTTGGCGCAAGACTTGAGCGGGCGTTGATCAGCTTCATGCTTGACTTGCATGTTGAGGAGCATGGCTATGAAGAAATGTTGCCGCCATATTTGGTCAATCGCACAAGCTTGACGGGGACTGGCCAATTGCCGAAGTTCGAAGAGGATGCATTCCTAGTCGAGGAAGAGGATTATTTCTTAATTCCAACATCTGAAGTTCCGGTAACGAACTATCACCGCGATGAAATTATCGACGGTGCTCAATTGCCGATCGCTTATACAGCGTACAGCACGAACTTCCGTTCAGAAGCTGGATCTGCGGGCCGGGATACGCGCGGGTTGATTCGCCAGCATCAGTTCAATAAAGTCGAGCTTGTCCGCTTTGTGAAGCCGGAAGAGTCATACAATGAGCTAGAGAAATTAACAGGGCATGCGGAGAAAGTATTGCAATTGCTTGGACTTCCGTATCGCGTCTTAAAAATGTGTACAGCAGATCTTGGGTTCACAGCTGCGAAGAAATACGACATCGAAGTATGGATTCCGACACAAGACACATACCGTGAAATTTCTTCTTGCTCAAACTTCGAAGATTTCCAGGCAAGACGTGCTTCTATCCGTTTCCGCCGCGAGCAAGGAGCGAAGCCTGAATACGTTCATACGTTGAACGGAAGCGGCTTGGCGATTGGACGTACGGTCGCTGCCATCCTTGAGAACTTCCAGCAGGAGGACGGATCTGTCGTCATTCCGGAAGTATTGCGTCCTTACATGGGTGGAAAAGAAATTATTCGATAAAATGAAGGGCCATGCGGAGTCAATCGACTTCCCGCATGGCCTTTTTTTGTTCTTTCTTCTTTTCGCGCAACGACCGGAAAAAGCTTGTCAGCATATCCCCGCATTCATCCGCAAGAACGCCTTCCGTCACTTCGCATTCATGATTAAAGCGCGGATCATTTAATAAACGGTATAGCGAATCGACGCAGCCGCCTTTCGGATCACGTGCTCCATAGACGACGCGGGGAACTCTTGATTGTAAAATTGCACCGGCGCACATCGGGCACGGTTCGAGTGTTACGTATAATGTCGTGTCTTCTAGCCGCCAGCTGCCGGTTTCCCGACAAGCGTCCTGAATGGCAGACAGTTCAGCATGCGTGACGGCGTTTTGCGACGTTTCCCGTAAATTATGGGCACGTGCGATTACTTCTCCGTCTTTCACGATGACAGCCCCGATCGGCACTTCACCAAGTGTCTCCGCTTTTCTAGCTTCCTCTATTGCCATCCGCATGAAGCGGCGGTCCATTTCAAATGCATCCATCATTCATCGCTCCTTGCAAATAGTGTACCACCACAAATGGGCATCCTGCTAATTTCCAGTGATTGCTCTATGTTTCAATAAATCGATGTGGTAAAATGAAGTGCAGAAATTGTCGAATCAAAGGAGAGCTTTTTATGTCTGTTCCGTTCATTACGGTAGAGGGACCGATAGGTGTCGGCAAAACAACGCTATCTAAGGCGATTGCGGAAGCCCATCAGTTCCATCAGTTAAGCGAAATCGTGGATGAAAATCCATTTTTAAATAAATTTTACGAAGACATCGCGGAATGGAGCTTCCAAACCGAAATGTTTTTTCTCTGCAACCGTTATAAGCAATTGAGCGATATCCAAAAGAAGTTTCTAAGCCAACGACAACCTGTTGTGGCGGATTATCATATATTCAAAAACCTTATTTTTGCAAGACGGTCGCTCTCGGCGGATGAGTATGCTAAATACGAAGAGATTTATCATATATTGACGAAAGACATGCCCGTGCCGAATGTCATTATTTATCTTCATGCCACGCTCGATACGTTATTAAAACGGATTGCGCTTCGCGGGCGTGAGTTTGAGAAGAATATCGATCCTGCCTATTTGCAACAGCTGTCGGAGGACTATGAACAATTCATCGCGGATTTTGAAGCTGCCCACCCGGACATTCCCGTCCTGCATTTCAATGGTGATGAAATAGACTTTGTCAATGACGCAGGCGATTTGCAAGCGATTCTTAGCAAGGTCGATGAGACGATACGAAAAGGAGCAGTACAATGAATTTACGAGAGAAGTATGGGATTCCGAAAAATGCAGTCATCACGATTGCAGGGACAGTTGGAGCAGGTAAGTCAACGATGACAAATGCATTGGCCGAAGCACTGGATTTTCGGACATCATTAGAGAATGTGGATGAAAATCCATACCTTGACCGTTTTTACGATGATTTTGAAAAATGGAGCTTCCATTTGCAAATTTATTTTCTTGCAGAACGTTTCAAGGAACAAAAGCGGATGTTTGAATACGGTGGCGGCTTCATTCAAGACCGTTCGATTTACGAAGATACTGGGATTTTCGCTAAGATGCATAAAGACAAAGGGACGATGGATCCGGTAGATTATGATACGTATACGAAGCTCTTTGACGCGATGGTCATGACTCCGTATTTCCCGCATCCTGATTTGCTTATTTATTTGGATGGCCCATTCGACAAAATCCTTGCACGTATCCAAGAGAGAGGCCGCTCAATGGAGCAGCAGACGCCGCTTTCCTATTGGGAAGAGCTCCATGAGCGCTATGTAAAGTGGATTGATTCCTTCAACGCATGTCCAGTTCTTCGAATCGACATTACCGATTACGATTTGAAAAGCAATCCTCATGAAGTAGAGACAGTCGTCGAGCGGATCGGCCATATGTTGAACTTGTCGGCAATGTTGAAAAAATAAAGGAAGAGCAGCCTTATACTTGGCTGCTCTTTTTTATTCACCAATATCATATCAGGCGAATATCATGTACTGACCCAAGTATGAAAGTTGGAGTGGTGCAGTGAATCAATTTTATGGAAATGTCCCCCCGATGAACTCGATGCAACCGATGCAGCCCATTAATTGCTATAGCAAAGCACAAGTCGAATTGTGATCGAGGCACAGGCAATGATGATGGCGGATATGATATCGGAAGGCATAGTTAGGCAATTTCCAAATATGTTTGTACCAATGTGAAAAAGGGACACTACACTCGTGTCCCTTTTTCATGATTTCACATATGATTTTACGAAAAACTCGTTATACAACTCTTTCAAACTCTTCGTTTCGTCCTGTACTTTCACGCCGAAGACAAGGCTGACCTCAGATGACCCTTGATTGATCATCTCAATGTTAGTGCCGCTTCTCGCAATGGCAGTTGCAGCCCGCGCAGCTAATCCAGTCGTATATTGCATGCCTTCCCCGACGAGTACGATCATTGAATAATCATGTTCCACGATGACAGCATCCGGTTCCAATTCCTTATGGATCCGTTCCACAATCCGTTCTTCCTTTTCTTTCGACAAGAATCGGCTTCGGATGATGATGGATAAGTTATCGATTCCGGAAGGTGTATGCTCGAATGGAATTTCTTCTTCCTCTAAAATTTGGAGAAGCCTACGGCCGAAACCAATCTCCAAGTTCATTAAATATTTATCGACGTAAATGGCGGTGAATCCGCTGTCCGCCGCAATTCCAATCACTTGCTGTTCATTGTAATCCCGTTCTTTGACGATCAATGTACCCGGTGCATTGGGATTGTTCGTGTTTTTGATACATACGGGAATTGATTTCCGGAAAGCAGGGATCAGTGCCTCATCATGGAAAACAGAGAATCCCGCATAGGCTAGCTCCCGCATTTCACGATAGGTCATTTTTTTGATGGCGACAGGATTTTCGATAACAGTCGGATTCGCTGCAAACACCGAGTCGACATCCGTAAAGTTTTCATATAGATCAGCTTCTACAGCTGCCGCAATGATGGAGCCGGTAATATCCGATCCCCCTCGATTGAATGTACGAAGTGTGCCGTCTTCTGTATAGCCGAAGAAACCTGGGAAGACAATAATTCCTTGCCTATCGCGCAATGTAGCGAGGCGCTCATCCCCTTCAGGCAATGCACGAACGCGTTCCGGCCGATCGTTGACGAGCAATCCGCCTTCTCTCGGGCTGACATATTGCGCATTGACTCCGATGAATTTGAAGTACTCTGCAATCAACTTTGCGTTATTATCTTCGCCTGCAGCTTTCATCGTATCCATGAACAATAACTTATCCTCTTTATCGCGGGCCAATCGTTCGCGTAAATCGAGTTCGATCTTTTCAACGATAGCGCCGTCTAAACCAAGATCTTCTGCAATCGCGCGGTATCGATCGACGACTTCCATCAGTTCGCTTTCCGCATTTTCATGGGACAAAGCCTTTTCACCAAGCTGTATAAGGAGGTCGGTTACCTTTATATCATCCGAGAAACGTTTTCCGGGTGCTGAAACAACGACAATTTTACGGTCACTGTCAGAAGTTACAATATCGACGACTTTTCTAATTTGATCGGCTGTCGCAACGGATGTGCCACCAAATTTACATACTTTCATATCATCAGATCCATTCTTTAATAAAATAAGCAATTGCACGATATCTTGAACTTTAACATAAATGGGGTTGTTATTGAAAGTTTATTTCTCTATAATGTCCTTATGCGAAGAACGATTGTTTTTTCATAGTGTACATAGAGTAAGGAGAATCGTCAATATGAAAAGTGAAATCAACATCGGTTTACTTGGATTCGGCGTCGTTGGTAGCGGTGTAGCCGAAATCATGCACCGCCACCAAGATGACTTGAGCCATAAATTGGGAGCGCCTGTAAAAATAAAAAAAGTCCTTGTGAAAGATGCAACGAAGAAAAGGGAAACAGAATTATCCCAGGACATTTTTACAACCGACATGGATGAAATCATTGAAGACCCGTCCATCGATTTAATCGTAGAAGTGATCGGGGGGACAAGCGAAGCGAAACAGGCAATTGAAAAGTCTCTCCGTGCAGGAAAAGGAGTCGTGACGGCGAATAAGGATGTCATGGCGCAGTTCGGCCATGATTTGTTGAAACTTGCGGATGAACATAAATGCGATTTGTTCTATGAAGCGAGTGTCGGCGGCGGAATTCCGCTTATTCGTACGCTTGAAGACGGGCTTGCATCCGATCGGGTCTGGGGACTAACAGGCATCGTGAATGGAACGACGAACTTCATTCTGACGAAGATGAAACACGAAAAGAAAACATATGAAGAGGCATTGGCGGAAGCAACGGAACTTGGTTATGCAGAAGCTGACCCGTCAGCTGACGTTGACGGGATTGATGCAGCAAGGAAAATGACTATTCTCGCATCCCTTGCATTTTCAACAGAAGTCCGATTGGAGGATGTCTTTGTAAGAGGAATGAAAGATATCCAAGATGGAGACCTTGCATTGGCGGAACAGTTTGGCTTCACCGTAAAGATGGCAGGGTTTGCGAAAAAGGATGATGATGGAATTGAAATCTCTGTGGAACCGGTATTCATCCAAAATTCGCATCCGCTTGCTTCGGTCAATAATGAATTCAATGCGGTTTATGTATACGGGGACACAGTCGGAGAGACGATGTTCTACGGACCAGGGGCAGGTTCATTGCCAACAGCTACATCTGTCACGGGAGACATTGTCGCGGCGTGCCGTAACTTGCTGCTCGGCGTGAACGGGAAACGGCTCCATGCACCTCAATTTGCATACAAAGTGAAAGATGACAACCAAATCATTGGCCGCTACTTCCATCGAATTTCTGTTAGAGATGAAGTGGGAGTACTATCTAAATTGGCAGCGATCTACAGCGCACATGGGGCGAGCCTTGCAACTGTTGTCCAGCATGAAGGCAGCAACAATGGCGGCGTTGATTTGATCATGATCACACATAGCATTTCAAGGCAACAGCATTTAGACATCATGAAAGAATTGCATAACACACCGGAAGTGAACGGCGTTGTTAGCTACTACCGAGTGGAGGGCGAAAACAGATGAGAAGATGGAACGGATTGATCGAAGAATATAAAGAATGGCTGCCGGTAACCGACAAAACACCTGAATTGACATTGCAGGAAGGGAATACGCCGCTCATCCATTTGAAAAACTTATCCGAGCAGTGGGGCGTCAACCTATACGTCAAAACGGAAGGGACAAACCCGACAGGCTCTTTCAAAGATCGCGGCATGGTAATGGCTGTCGCTAAAGCGAAAGAGGAAGGAAAAACCGCGCTCATCTGCGCTTCTACGGGCAATACATCCGCTTCTGCGGCGGCTTATGGTGCACGCGCAGGGATGCGGACCATTGTCGTCATCCCGGAAGGACGAATTGCACTCGGTAAATTGGCGCAGGCAAAAATGTACGGTGCGGAAATTGTAGCGATTGAAGGAAACTTCGACGAAGCACTGCGCATGGTACGCGAAGCAGGGGAAGGGAAAATCGCGCTCGTCAACTCTGTGAACCCTTACCGTTTGGAAGGGCAGAAGACAATTGCATTCGAAACGATCGAGCAATTAGGGAAAGTACCGGATATTTTTGCATTGCCGGTCGGAAACGCTGGGAATATTTCAGCCGCATGGAAAGGCTTTAAGGAATATGACGCAAAAATTGGGTCGGGTACGCCGAAGCTATTAGGTGTACAGGCGGACGGAGCGGCTCCAATCGTCTATGACCGTGTATTCGAGGAGCCGGAGACAGTTGCGACAGCCATCCGCATCGGGAATCCCGCGAGCTGGCATTTGGCAACAGCTGCACTTGAAGAGTCCGGTGGAGACATCCTCTCTGCTACGGACGAGGAAATTTTAGAAGCGTACAGCCTACTCGCCTCAACGGACGGTGTCTTTGCGGAACCTGCATCATGTGCGACGATTGCAGGCATTAAGAAACGTCTCGACGCAGGGTTGATTGAAAAGGGATCGACGATTGTCGGCGTACTTACAGGGAACGGATTAAAAGATCCTGAAACGGCCATCAATGTGAATGAAGGAAAACCTTTCTTATCAAAAGAGCAGTTTAACGCATTCTTGAACGAACTGAAGGAAGGGGCTTCGAGCTGATGGAAGGGCCATTGTTTTCAGTTGTCGTCCCGGCGACGACAGCAAACTTGGGACCTGGGTATGACAGTGTCGGTATGGCTCTCTCCTTATATATGACCGTCGAAGTCAGCGAAGCGTCGGAATGGAACGTCCATTACGACGGGGAAGAATATGCCGGTTTGCCGACCGATGAAACGAATTTGATTGTCCAAACGATTCAAGACGTGGCGGGGAGATACGGTAAAGAAATCAAACCGCACGCTTTGCATATAGCTTCCGAGATCCCTCTCGGCAAAGGGCTCGGCAGCAGCGCAACCGCCATTGCTGCGGGAATTGAAATTGCAAATGAGCTACTTAATTTATCTTTGTCACCAAAAGAGAAAGTGCGGATTGGCAGTGAGAATGAAGGCCATTCGGATAATGTAGCTGCTGCCCTATTAGGAGGCGTAACAGTCGCTTATTTCGTAGAGAATGAATTGGAAGTCATCCAACTGCCGCAACCACTAATAGGCGCTGTCATTCTCGTTCCCCCGAATGCGTTGAAAACATCGGAATCGAGGGGACTTCTTCCAACAGAGCTTTCGCATTCATTGGCATCCGCCGGGAGTGCCGCAAGCAATGTCATGCTGACAGCCATTTCGGTAGGAGATTGGGAATTGGCGGGCAAGATGTTGGAAAGAGACATTTTCCATGAACAATACCGGAAACCGTTACTCCAAGATTTCGATCAAATACGGACTTTCTGTCGCGAAGCAGGCGCTTATGGGATGACAGTCAGCGGTGCAGGCCCTTCCTTATTCGTAGCAGTGAAGGAAGGGACCCAGGAGGAGATTGCGATTAAGTTGGAAAAGGAATTTCCATATTACAAAGCAATTCCAGTTACACCTGCTCCTATCGGTTCAAGAATAAAAAAAGATGCCTAGCCAATGTTCGGCGAGGCATCTTTTTTAATTTTACTATATAGGAAGAGTGCTAATCCGGAAATGAATGCGACCCCAACGAATGTATACAATAAATTGAAAGGGGAACCAATTACACCGAAAGCGACTTCATCTTGAAGCATGACTACATTACTCCACGCTTTTTCGAACTCGGGTTTGTAGTTGATCGTCTGTATGTAACCGAACAATAGCATCCCCGTTATGTATAGAAAATGAATAATAAAAGAAATTGCCAATGCTTTACTAACGGTTTTCATTAGCTGCACCTCAACATTCTTCTTAAAAATAAAAAAGTCCATTACAAATAATGTAACAGACTTATCTCCAACTATGCGCAATTTTAAAATGAATGGCGGAGGAAGAGGGATTCGAACCCCCGCGGGCTTTAACACCCCTGTCGGTTTTCAAGACCGATCCCTTCAGCCGGACTTGGGTATTCCTCCGTATCAACAAAACATAATTTATCATGATTCAATATAGAGTGTCAACTACTTATCTGCCGCTCATTTTTAGTAAATATATTCATACAAATCTGTCTTCTGGTGAGCAGACAAAGAACTTTAAACGAGAACTCTTTCATAAGACACGCTAGAAGTTTCAAAGAGAAAAGGTTGATTTTATCCACAAAAACGTGTATACTTAGTAAGCCGTGCTAGGTGGGGAGGTAGCGGTGCCCTGTAACTTGCAATCCGCTCTAGCAAGACTGAATCCCTTTCCTGAGGCTGTTTCCGCATGTAGGGTCTGCCTCTTGCACGTAGTGTTGACGTCTGGGTCCTGCGCAATGGGAACCCATGAACCATGTCAGGTCCGGAAGGAAGCAGCATTAAGTGGTATTTCTCATGTGCCGCGGGGCAGCCTAGGCTGAGCTGTCGACAGGAGTAACGCTTATGTGCGGCAGTCGAAGGAAGGTGCACGGCTTTACTTATATAGATTCAACTCGTCCGTTTAACGGGCGAGTTTTTTTATTTCTAAAGCGAAAGCCGTTACGAAGAACGGCTTTTGCGAGTAAAAGCGCAGCGTTGCGAGCACATCGCGGCCTGCCTAGATGCGACAGGCATAAGGCAATCAGAGGAAGGCAGTCTAAAATCGCCACTTCCTGTGGCAACGACTGCATACCCGCATCCATGCGGGCACGAAACGGCGCTTTTTGCCGTGCAGCAGGGCTGACTTATGACCCCGAGCATCTGGCCGTCGAAGCTGGATGTTACATCTATCTATGTTATAATAAAAGCACTATTGCATTAAAAAAGAAAGGAGGGGGAATGGTGGTTTATCAAGCTTTTTATCGTGTCTATCGCCCGCAGTCGTTCAGCGAGATGTCTGGACAGCGGCATGTCAAGCAGACATTGCAAAACGCCTTGCAGCATAACAAGACGTCCCACGCCTATCTGTTTTCTGGACCGAGGGGGACGGGGAAGACAAGTGCCGCAAAGGTTTTTGCCAAAGCGTTAAATTGCGAGAACGGTCCAGCTAGCGAGCCGTGCAATGAATGCCCGACATGTATAAGTGTAACGGAGGGTTCGAATACAGATGTCATCGAATTCGACGCCGCTTCGAACTCGCGGGTTGAGGAAATCCGGGACATTATTGAGAAAGTCCGCTTCGCCCCCTCGAATGCGCGATTTAAAGTCTATATTATTGACGAAGTGCATATGTTATCTAATTCAGCGTTCAATGCATTGCTAAAGACGTTGGAAGAGCCGCCGCCGCACGCGGTGTTCATATTAGCGACAACTGAACCTCATAAGCTTCCGTTAACGATCATTTCCCGGTGCCAGCGATTTGATTTCAAACCGATTACGTCTGCTGAAATTGTCGACCGGATGAGACATGTATTAGGGGACGCTGGAATTGAAGCGGAAGAAGGTGCTTTAAAGGTTATTGCACAAGCTGCGTCAGGTGGGATGCGAGACGCACTCAGCATGCTCGACCAAGTCGTCTCCTTCAGCGGTGATCGGCTTACGGCGGAGAGCGCACTGCTCGTTACAGGATCAATCGGAGAAGATATTTTCTATCAATTGGCAGAAGCGCTTCTATCTAAAGACGCCGCAGCCGCGTTGACATTGCTCGACCGACTTATCGCTGAGGGGAAGGATGTCTCACGATTGGCGGAGGACTTGATAACATTTTTCAGGGATCTCCTTCTATTAAGAACAGCTCCAGATTTAACCGAACTGCTTGAATTGATTTCAGGGGATGAACGATTCGTATCCATGTCGAACGCATTCGAACCAGAAACTTTGTATTCATTCATAGATATCCTTTCGAAGACACAGCAGGAGATGCGTTTTTCTAATCACGCGAAAGTGTATGTCGAATCGGCATTGTTGAAAATGATTCATTTGGAAGCACCATCTATGCAAGTTCCGGGCAATCAAGCGACCGATCCGCATCTTGCTCAAAAGGTAGAGAGCCTAGAAAGGGTCATTGCAGACCTTCAACAGCAACTTGCAAACGGAGTCCGTCCTGCTGAAGGCGCCTCTGCTGCCGCACAGCCAAAGAGAAATGCTTCGAAAACATCCCAGTCGTTCAGAATACCGACCGGAAAGATCAATGAAGTGCTAAAAGGCGCCACCCGTCAAGATATTCAAGTGATCCGGGAAGAGTGGGCCGCGATGATGCAAACGTTGCAACGGTCCCATTCCGCACTTCTCGAAGAAACTGAACCAGTAGCGGCATCCGACAATGCTTTTGTGTTAAAATTCAAGTATGAAATTCATTGCCTGATGGCTTCGGAAAATTCCTCTCTCAGATCAGGCCTATCGGAAGCCCTTCGTACACGAACCGGCAAAGCATATGATGTCGTGTATGTACCGGAAGACGGCTGGTTGAAGGTCAGGGAGGAGTTCATCAGAAATAATGGTTTGGCGAAGCAACAGGATGGCACTGATGAGGCAGCCGGTGTGGAAACAGACGTTGCTGAGGAAGTCCCTTCATTCGTTCAGGAAGCTGAGCAGATGAATGACGATCCAATCGTTGCGGAAGCGGAAAAAATGTTTGGCAAGGAATTCATAAAAGTACATGATAATTAAAGTGAAATTGAGGAGGAAATCACTATGCGTGGTATGGGAAATATGCAAGGTATGATGAAACAAATGCAAAAGATGCAAAAGAAAATGGCGGAGGCCCAAGAAGAACTTGGTGAAAAACGCCTGGAAGGAACAGCGGGAGGCGGCATGGTGAAAGTAGTCGTTTCTGGCCACAAAGAAGTGCTTGAAGTTGTCATCGATCCATCTGTCGTCGATCCGGAAGATGTGGAAATGCTGCAGGACCTTGTGGTGATCGCGACAAATGAAGCGATGAAACAAGCTGAAGAACTAACGAACTCCACAATGGGGCAATTCACGAAGGGATTGAACCTGCCTGGAATGTTCTAGGAGGAAAAAACATGCATTATCCTGAACCGATATCGAAACTGATTGATAGTTTCATGAAACTGCCAGGCATCGGCCCGAAAACAGCGGGCCGGCTGGCGTTTTTTGTGTTAAGTATGAAAGAAGATACAGTGCTTGACTTCGCCAAGGCGCTAGTCGACGCTAAACGGAATCTCCGCTTCTGCTCGGTTTGCGGGCATATTACCGACATCGATCCGTGCCAGATCTGTCAGGACCAATCACGTGACCGGTCAATGATCTGTGTCGTTCAAGATCCGAAAGATGTCATTGCAATGGAAAAGATGCGGGATTATAACGGACTGTACCATGTCCTGCATGGCGCAATCTCCCCGATGGACGGCGTTGGTCCCGAAGATATCAATGTCCCTTCCTTATTGACCCGTCTTCAGGATGAAGAAGTGAAAGAATTGATATTGGCAACGAACCCGACCATTGAAGGGGAAGCGACAGCGATGTATATCTCAAGACTCGTAAAACCATCAGGCATTACGACTACGAGAATTGCACACGGTCTTCCAGTCGGAGGAGATCTTGAATATGCGGATGAAGTGACTCTATCGAAAGCACTTGAAGGACGCAGGGAATTATAGGGGGTCACTGCCCATGTTTGGCCGAAAGAATAAATTGAAGAGAGAATTCGATGCCCGACTGTACAAATTGCTCCTCGAAACGAAGGAGGAGTGGGAACAGGCGAGAGAAATCGAAAGATACTCACATGATTATCATGAAGAAGTGATTGTCCGCAGGAAGATAGCTGAAAGTAAGTATTTTCATCTATTCAAAGAAGCGAAAGAACGGCGGCTTCGTATAGAACGTGAGTGAACTTCGGCAAAACAGGAGTTAATGGGGAACGTGATAATTTTTCAGGGAAGCGCATAGAGTGGACTATTAGTCGAAAGGGGCGCTTTCCATGAAAATTATCGGTATCGCTATCATCGGAGTGATTCTACTCTCCCTATTAATGTTGGATAAAAAGCAGATCAAAAAACTGTCCGAGCGTCTATCCGTGTTTTGGTTCCGTTTAGCATTCGCGTTTCTCGCACTTTTCATTTTAAACATTGTCGGCGGATTCGTAGGCATTTATTTTCCGGTTAATTTCGCATCTGGCATACTTTTAGCCATATTGGGAATCCCAGGCCTAGCCGCGTTATTCGCATTTGCGATTTTTCTATAAATGCTTCTTCTATATAGAAGAGGTATTTTTTATGTTTGAGGAATGGGGAATTGCTCTTCGGCGGTTTCGTAACAGTTGAACTAATTTAACCAAGATGTCGAAAGAAATTGTCTTTTTAATTGGGTATTGCACTCAAGTGGACAAGATGGTATATTTAATTTCCTGCTTCTCCGGTAAGTGAATAACTGCTCCAACAGCTTGAAAGACTTTGAAAAAAGTTGTTGACATCGGAGTTGCAAATGTGATATTATATAAGAGTTGCTTTTGAACGAAGTGACCGATAATGAACCTTGAAAACTGAACAGCAAAACGTCAACAAATAAAGTCTTGAAGCCGACCCCGTCGGCGGACAGACAAATCGAATCTTCGGATTCAAAATTGACATCTTAAATGATGCCAGCAA
>NZ_JAKRNT010000022.1 GCF_022346605.1 Sporosarcina sp. ACRSL | reverse complement strand
GCGATCCATTCCGCGCTCGAAGCGAGCCGTCCCGCGCCCGAAGTGAGCCATCTCGCGCTCGAAGCAAGCCAAACCTCGCCCGAAGTGAGCCAACCCTCGCCCGAAGCGGGTCATCCCACGCCCGAAGCGAGCCATCCCACGCCCGAAGCGAGCCATTCCGCGCCCGAAGCGAGCCATCCCACGCTCGAAGTGAGCCATCCCGCGCCCGAAGCGATCCATTCCGCGCTCGAAGCGAGCCGTCCCGCGCCCGAAGTGAGCCATCTCGCGCTCGAAGCAAGCCAAACCTCGCCCGAAGTGAGCCAACCCTCGCCCGAAGCGGGTCATCCCACGCTCGAAACGAGCCTTCCCGTCCCGAATAGCAAATTCTACGTCTGATCAAGTAAAGAATATCCACTCTTTATTAACTATTAATTGTTAAATAATAGAAATAAAACCATATAAAAACTGCTTTTCTAGTTCGTTTGTTTTGAATATTTCTAGATTAAATGGTATAATTACCTTGAATTAAAGATATTTAATTCAATTCTTCTATTTCCGTTTTAGAAACATCGCAGTAGATTATTCATCAAAAAATAGGAGGTATGAAGTATGAAAGCAGCAGTATGGTATGGCGAGAAAGATATCCGTGTGGAAGAACGTGAACTGAAGCCTTTGCAAGACAATGAGGTGACAGTGCGCGTAGCATGGGCAGGTATATGTGGTTCGGATTTACATGAATATCAAGAGGGACCAGTGTTTATTCCGGTTGATGCGCCACATGAATTAACTGGACAACAGGCACCGCTCGCAATGGGACATGAATTCGCGGGTGTAGTAGAAAAAGTAGGGAAAGACGTAACTTCTATTAAAGTTGGCGATCGTGTTGCAATTAACCCTATGTATACATTCGGTTATAAACATGAAGATGTAGATGCTTATGATGGTTTCCAATTCATCGGCTTAGGGTCGGACGGCGGTTTTGCTACATATGTAAACGCAGGTGAAAACCATATTTATAAATTGCCAGAAGGTATGACATTACAAGATGGCGCATTAGTAGAGCCTACAGCAGTAGCTGTACAGGCAATCAAAGAAGGAAATATGCAGTTTGGAAATACAGTAGCGGTATTTGGAGCGGGTCCGATTGGATTGCTCACAATCATCGCAGCAAAAGCAGCGGGTGCAAGTAAAATCTTTGCGTTTGATCTATCGGATCAGCGTTTAGAGAAAGCTAAAGAACTCGGTGCTACGCATGTATTCAATTCTGGTCAAGTAGATCCAGTACAGGCGATTAAAGAAGTTGTTCCTCATGGCGTGGATGTATCCTTTGAAGTTGCCGGTGTTGCACCGACTTTCAAACAAGCTATCGACGCAACACGTGCTCGTGGAACAATGGTTATTGTATCCATCTTTGCTCGTCCAATCGAATGGAACCCAATGCAATTGACGAATACGGGCGTGAAAGTGACATCAACCATTGCCTATACACCAACTACGTTCCAACAAACAGTTGATTTAATCGGAACGGGTCAGTTGAAGCCACAAGGAATCATCACTTCTCAAATTGAATTGGATGACATTGTGGATAAAGGCTTTGAAGCTTTGACGAATGATAAAACACAATCAAAAATCTTAGTAAAACTAAGCGGAGAAATGTAATACTCTCCATTTCATGAGGCAGCCAAGTTTTGGCTGCCTCTTTTGTTTGTCCAAAGCGAGCCCATCCAATATGCAAAAAGGCGGAATCCTTCCGTTGACATATGATATGATGTAGGATATTCATCTAGTGAACGGAAAAGAGGGATCTTATGATACATGTCGGATTGACAGGATGGGGAGACCATCCGGATGTCTATTCATCAACCTCTAAAAAAAATGAAAAACTCATCGATTATAGCTCCCACTTTCCGATCGTTGAACTCGATGCATCTTTTTACGCCATTCAGCCGGAACGGAATATCCGGAAATGGATTGCTGAAACGCCTGATGACTTTCAATTCATCGTAAAAGCTTATCAAGGAATGACAGGACATCAGCGTGGCAAACTGCCGTATTCTTCTCAAGAAGAAATGTTCCACCAGTTCAAGCTTTCCGTAGAGCCGATGCGGATTGCCGGGAAGCTTGCTATGATTCTAGTTCAATTTCCGCCTTGGTTTGATTGCAAACGTGAAAATGTGGAACAGATTAGATATATCCGAAGGCAATTGGAAGGTTACGATGTAGCAATCGAGTTCCGCCACCAATCATGGTACGCTCCATCTATGCAGGAAAGGACACTTTCATTCCTGAAGGATCTAGATTTCATTCATACTGTTTGTGACGAGCCGCAAGCTGGAGTGGGCAGTGTTCCACTCGTTGCAGAAACGACACGGAGCGATAAAGTTTTCGTTCGCTTGCATGGCAGGAATATGAATGGGTGGCGCAATGCGACGGGAGATCAGGAAGCTTGGCGGAAAGTCCGTTATCTCTATAATTACGCGGACAATGAATTAGAAGAATTTCGGGAAGCCGCTTTGAAATTAGAGAATGAGGCGGAGAACGTTTTCGTCGTCTTTAATAATAATTCTGGTGGCCATGCAGCAGAGAACGCGAAACGCTTTCAAAAAATGATGGGCATTGACTTCCAGGCACTTGCACCAAAGCAGCTAGATTTTTTTGAGGAGGAATAAGAATGGCGTTTCTGTTATTGGCACTGATCGGTGCAATATCCGGAGTGATGGGGTCGATTGTCGGCCTCGGCGGGGGAACTATCCTCGTACCGCTCACATTATTAGTAGGAATTGACTTAGGTTGGATTCCGGGCATCACTCCGCAAACAGTAGTAGGAATTTCAGTCATTATGATGATTTTTAATGGCCTTTCTTCCACGATTTCGCATATGAAAGGGAAGACTGTCGACTTTCGGACGGGATGGATTTTTTTCGCGGGTTCCATACCGGGCCTGATGATCGGGGCGTTTGTCAACAAAGGGATTGATTTGTCATCATTTAATTTATACTTTGGTATTTTGCTCATTGTACTTTCAATTCTTTTACTTGCACGCAAATATTTAAAGCCGATCCAATGGTTTGTTGAGCATGGCAAACCGAGGACATTTATTGACCAACATGGGGAAACCCATGTGTATGGCTATCCGATCTGGTTTGCACTCATTCTTACATTCATTATCGGATTTTCGTCTGGCCTTTTCGGCATCGGCGGCGGAACGATGATTGTACCAGCGCTGATCCTTCTATTCTTGTTTCCACCGCATGTTGCAGTCGGCACATCGATGTTTATCGTCTTTTTGTCAGCTATCGTGAACTCTATTACACATATCTCATTAGGTCATGTCCCTTGGCTATACGCACTTCCGGTCATACCAGGAGCGTATATTGGCGGCATGATCGGGACAATGCTCAATAAAAAGATGAACTCAGATACGTTAGTGCTCGTTTTACGACTTATGCTGTTATTATTCGGAGTGAGGTCAATTATTGAGGGAATATGGGGTTGAGACATGGAACGCCAAGTAGAAACTATCCATTTATATCATACGAATGATATTCATAGTCATTTTGACAGCTGGCCAAAGATCAATAGGCATTTGCATTCGCGGAGAGAGCAGCACAATGTAGATGAAGAGGCGTGTTTCATCTTCGATGTCGGTGACCACGTGGACAGATCTCACCCGTTCACGGAAGGGACATCTGGCAAAGGAAATGTCGCATTGCTGAACAAGGCTGGATATGATGCTGTCACAATCGGTAATAATGAAGGCATCACGATGTCTAAAAGGTCTCTGAACACCCTTTACGAAGGGGCGGATTTCGATGTCGTCCTTTGTAATTTGTATGACATGGACAAATCGGTCCCAAAATGGCTGAAGCCTTATTTGATCTATGAAACGGCTGCAGGCATTCGCATCGGTGTCATCGGCGCCACTGCAATGTACACCGATTTTTATGCAAAGTTGGGCTGGCATATCGGTGAGCCGAGGCAAGCTGTCAAACAATTGACTGAGCAAATCAGGCATAAAACAGATGTCATTGTGATCCTTTCGCATTTAGGTGTACATGAAGATAGGCTGCTCGCTGAAGAATGCGAGCAAATTGACGTCATTTTAGGAGCGCATACCCATCATTTATTCATAGAAGGCGAAATGGTGAATGACACATTGCTAGCCGCCACAGGAAAGTTCGGAGAGTATGTAGGCCATGTTAAAATCAAATTCGCTGTGGATCATAAAGCAGTCGTCGAAAAGAAGGCTGAAGTCGTCCATGTACGCGAGCTGGCTAGCGCAGAAGAAGATATACAGGAAGTAAATGATTTGATTCAAGCCGGAAAAGATGCGATGGAAGAGAAAGTCTTCTACAATCCAAGTCATTTAAAGCAACAGCTATTCGCGGATAGCCCGTTGTCCTCCTTTTTTGGGCGAGCGTTAATTGACTATACAGAAGCTGATTGTGCCATGTTCAACGCAGGGATTTTTTTAGGGAGCCTCGAAAAAGGCTGGGTCACAAAACGAATGGTACATGCTTTGCTCCCACATCCTATCAATCCATGTACAATTACGTTGGATGGGGCGGAATTGCTCGAGGTTTATAAGTTGGCTGGCAATGAATCTTGGCCGGAAACAGAAATCAAAGGGCTCGGTTTTCGTGGCACGTTCATGGGAAAGATGATATTTGAACGGCTTTTTAGGAAAAGTGATGGCGAGCTCTATGCGGGCAATCGAAAAGTAGTCCCTGGAAAAACATTCACATTGGCAACGCTTGATATGTTCACATTCGGTTTCTTTTTCCCGGTATTGAAAGAGGCGGAAAAAGAATATCATATGCCAGAACTAATTCGAGATGTCTTCACTTGGTATGGGATGAAAAGCGTTAGTCGAAATACGATGAACGAAACCGAATAGGACGCAACCACGAAGAATGAACGGCCTCTGTCCTGCATAATATTAGGCAGGAGGGGTCGTTTTGAGATTTTACGGGCAACCGTCTCGAAATTATAGAAAAAGAAACCGTTATCGCCGTTCCAGTCATCCTGGAGGGCCTCGCCGTAAACGTCGCTTCTTGCCGCTAATCTTCCCTGCAATTCTTATTACAATCGCCTTCTTTATCTACTACGTAAATTCAAAATTAACCCCGATCTATATTCAATATGCAGAAGTCCAAACGGAAAAAATAGCGGCTCACGTCATAACACAAGCGATTAAATCACGTTCAACGGCCATTTACGATGTCAATGACGTCATTGAAATTGTGGAGAATGACTCTCCAGGAATGGTAACGAATACATTGAATACGGATATCATTAATAGGACGATGGCAGAAATACATGGTCTCGTCGAATCTTATTTGGATATGGCGGAAAGCGGCAATTTGGAAATGCTACCGCGTAGCGAGAATATCGAATATGATCCCGATTCGATGGAAGCTGATGGGGGAGTCGTCTTTTTCGTTCCGATGGGTCAAGCGCTCGATATCCCGCTACTCGGGAATTTCGGTCCGAAAATTCCAATCCGATTCCATGTCATTGGGGATGCAAAGACGGACGTAGAAACGGAAGTTAAAGAATTCGGCATTAATAATGCAATTGTTGAAGTGAATATTTTAATTACAGTGAACGTTCAAGTCATCGTTCCTATGGCGACTACACAAAAAAAGGTTGAACAAAGAATACTCGTTGCCATCGGTTTGCTCCAAAGTCCGATTCCACAGATTTACAATGGAGGGGGCGGAAACCCTCCTCAAATCGAAGTGCCGTTTCCAATTACAGGAAGCGGACAATAAGCACTTGAAATAATGCCGAATACCTGATAGGCTAGTAGAGCAAAAAAGAACACCGATTAGGTAGAGGCTGCAAGGCTTAAGAGTAATGGACGTGAGAGTGGCATTGATGACCGTCCGTGAAAGGAAGTTTTGCCGAAGCATGTAATGGGTTGCCGTTCCATCCATGCTGGGGTCATTTCGAATAGGAATGACACTGTCATGCATATTGCATGATGAGCTACAGATCGTATGTTAGATAAAACATCTTAGATTATCCGACTAACGAACCGTAGAATATGCCGATACTTGATACACTGTCTAAGTGTAAAAGGTGTCGGCTTTTTATTTTCATCTTAGTTTATTCATCTAGCTGCGGGTGGCAACCTCTCGGGTCATAAGTCAGCTCCGCTACACGGCAGAGAACGCCGTTTCGCAAATCTACCTTATGCCTGTCGCGGTTTACCGCCACCCTCCGCTTTTGTAAACCATCAAGGAGGAATACATTATGATAGGCACTTGGGTTTCGATAGTACCGCCAATCGTGGCAATTGTCATGGTGTTGGCGACAAAAAGGGTTCTCTTATCACTAGGATCGGGAATTGTGACGGCTGCATTGTTAGTTGCAAGTTTCTCACCTATTGATACACTGCAAAATCTTTGGGATGCGGCGATCGTCTCTTTCTGGGCTGAAGGAGAATTAAACGTATATAATATTTACATCATGATTTTTATTTTGTTATTAGGTGTAATTACAGCACTTGTCAGTTTGTCAGGCGGGAGCAGGGCTTTTGCGGAATGGGCGATTCAGCGCATTAAAACGAAACGCGGGGCAAAACTGCTAACGGTGCTGCTAGGACTTCTCATCTTCGTCGATGATTACTTCAATGCGTTGGCGGTAGGCCAAATTGCTCGTCCTATTACCGATCAGCATCGTATTTCACGGGCAAAACTTGCGTATTTCATTGATTCTACATCCGCTCCAATCTGTGTGGTATCGCCAATCTCCAGCTGGGGAGCATTTATCATTGGCCAGTTGGCTCTCATTTTTGGAACGTCTGCTGCTATTAGCTACTCGCCATTATCAGCGTTTATCTTGATGGCACCGATGAATTTCTATGTAATTGCCACGTTGGCAATGGTGTTTTTCTTTGCTTGGACGAATATTGATTATTTTGGAATGAAACAACACGAAGTGCGTGCACAAGAAAAAGGAGAGCTGTTTGATCCTGAAAAAGAGATACCGGGACAATTAAAAGAGGATTTTCCTACCCATTCTCATGGACGTGTGATGGATCTCGTTGCGCCGATTGTTACCCTCGTCATTATGACGTTAGTGATGATGCTTTGGACAGGCTACCGAATCGGCGGCTCAACAAGCATATGGACAATTTTCGAAAATACGGATGTTCCTTTGTCATTAATGGTAGGAGGTATTGCCGGTACCGTATTAGCAGCAATCCTTTATATATCCCAGATGGGCAAAAACGAAACCGCTTCGTTTAGCCTTTTAGGCAAAGGATTCATCACTGGTGCCCAATCGATGCTGCCAGCCATTCTCATTTTAATCTTTGCGTGGGCTTTATCACATTTAATTGGCGTGTTGGAAACGGGGCCATTCTTATCTCATGTTGTGGAACAGTCTAATGTGCCCGTTAACTTCCTTCCAGCAATTCTATTCATCCTTGCAGGATTAATGGCATTTTCGACCGGGACTTCTTGGGGCTCATTCGGCATCCTTCTTCCGATTGCCGGAACAATTATGATTAATGCCGAGCCTGAACTGCTCCTTCCTTCGTTATCTGCTGTCTTGGCAGGTGCCGTATTCGGAGATCACGCTTCACCAATTTCCGATACATCCATTCTGTCTGCGACAGGAGCAGGCTCCAATTTGATGGACCACGTTTCAACGCAGCTTCCTTATGCTGTGATTTCCGCAGGCATTGCAGCAATCGGCTACTTTGTCCTCGGGTTTACAGGATCGGTTTGGATCGGGCTCGTTGCAGTCTTAATCTTAATCGCTGTCCTGTTCACTGTATGGGTGTCGAAAGGTAAAAGAACAATTTCACTCTAATAGGTAGACAAGCTGTCACAACCACCGCATAGTATTCGGTGAATGTGGCAGTTTTTTTTGTTGCGAATACTATTTGACAGCAAATTTGAGTCGGTCTTTTTTTGCGCGACGAATTACCTACTAATAATATGAAATATCCAAACAGAATGATAAATTAGTATAGACTAATAATTAAGTTTGTTTTACAATGGACTTGTCCACACAAAAAACGGTATTTTCTGATAACTGAAAAAAGGAATGGGTTGAAAGTATTAGAAATACCAACGACAAAGGGGGAACGTAGGTAATGAAGAAGAAATTAATGAAAGTATTCGCCGCAACTGCTCTGTTCGCAGGGCTGCTAGCAGGATGTGGAGCAGGCGGTAGTGGAAATGGAGCAAGCAGCAGTGGAAGTGGAGGAGATACGATTAAAATCGGTCTCAACCTTGAATTGTCAGGTGCTGTTGCGTCATATGGCACAGGGATTAAACAAGGAGTCGATCTTGCTGTTGAAGAAATCAATGCTGCCGGGGGAGTAGATGGGAAAGAAATTCAACTAATTCCAATTGACAACAAGTCGGATGGCCAAGAAGCGACAAATGGGGCCATCAAGCTTACAGACCAAGATAAGGTTGTAGCAATTATCGGAGCAGCAACAAGTGGTAATACAATTGCGCAAGTAGAAATTGCGAATAATAATAAGACGGTATTAATCACTCCTTCTGGTACTAGCTTGGTCGTCACGAAAAATGAAAAAGGGGAGCTCAATGAGTATGCATTCCGTACGACATTCATTGACCCATTCCAAGGAACAGTCGCTGCAAACTTTGCGTTGAATGAATTAGGGGTTAAAACAGCAGCTGTTTACGGGGATAATGCAAGTGACTATGCTAAAGGGTTAGGCGCTGCATTTATCGAAACGTTTGAAGCTGGTGGCGGAACAATTGTTGCACAAGAATCTTATATCGCGAAAGACACAGATTTCCGTTCAACTTTAACGCGCATTAAAACAGCGAATCCTGATTTCGTATATATCCCTGGTTATTATGAAGAGGTTGGTCTAATCGTTAAGCAAGCCCGTGAATTAGGCATCGAAGTACCACTAATGGGTGGGGACGGTTGGGACTCTCCAACTTTAGTAGAGTTAGCAGGAGCGGGTGCTTTAAATAATACATTTGTTACAGCCGCGTATGCCGCAGAAGATCCGGATCCGATGATTCAAAACTTCGTAAAAGCATTTACAGAAAAATACGGTGAAGCACCAGATGGATTTAGTGCATTAGGATATGACACAGTGTACTTATTAAAAGATGCGATTGAGCGTGCAGGTGCAGTCGATTCAGTGAAGATTAAGGAAGCATTGGAGCAAACAAAAGACTTCCCACTTGTCACAGGTGCCCTGACGATTGATGAAAACCATAACCCGATTAAAGCTGCTACGATTCTAGAATTTGTAGACGGGGAAATGAAGTTTAACTCTAAAGTAAATCCCGAATAATGATGAAATGGGGGGAATTTCCTCCCATTTCTACTTCTCATAAAGAATAGAGAAATGAGATAGGAGTGAAAAATTCATGGAATGGATTCAGCAGCTGGTGAATGGTATTTCACTCGGAAGCATTTATGCATTAATTGCACTTGGCTACACAATGGTATATGGAATCATAAAACTTATTAACTTCGCACATGGTGACGTATTCATGGTTGGTTCGTTTATTGGTTTCTATTCCATTGCGGGATTAGGCCTCGACTTTTTTACAGCGTTAGTTTTAGCAATGACTTTTTGTGCATTGTTTGGGGTGCTTATTGAACGAATTGCCTACAAAAGATTAAGAAATGCCACAAGAATTGCGGCATTAATAACGGCGATTGGTGTATCCCTCTTAATTGAGAATGGTTTTATATTTTTCTGGGGTCCACAACCTAAGGCATTCCCAGACGCAATTGTAAACGGGTCAATTGAAATTTTAGGGGCGAAAATCAGTATTAAGTCCATCCTGATCCTATCTATATCCATCATTCTAATGGTGATTCTACAATTTATCGTCCACAAGACGAAAATTGGAAAGGCGATGCGTGCAGTTTCTCATGACAATGAGACGGCTAAATTAATGGGTATTAACGTTGATAATACAATTTCCGCAACTTTCGCTATTGGGTCAGCTTTAGCAGGTGCTGCAGGCGTTATTTTTGGTTTGTACTATACGAAAATCGACCCGTTAATGGGAATTATACCAGGGATTAAAGCGTTCGTAGCAGCTGTTCTCGGTGGCATCGGCATTATTCCGGGTGCCATGGTTGGCGGCCTTGTCTTAGGGGTTGTTGAAACACTTGTAAATGCATCTGGCGGCTCGCTTTGGAGAGACGCGGCTGCTTTTATCATTTTAATCTTGATTTTAATCTTCAGGCCGAATGGTATCTTCGGTAAGAATACGCGTGAGAAAGTGTAGGTGAAAAAATTGAAAAAAGCAAAACGATTTTGGCTATTTATTGTGCTAGCGGTAGTGATATATAGTGTCGTCCAATTACTTATTACGACTGGAGTATTTGGTTCCTACTATTCCAATACCCTCATTTTAATGGCCATTAATATCATTTTGGCAGTCAGCCTACATTTAGTTATAGGAATTACTGGTCAGTTCTCTATCGGACACGCAGGATTTTTAGCAGTGGGTGCCTATATTTCTGCCATTCTTACGATGAAATTAGATCTTCCGTTTATCGTCGGAATCATAGCTGCTGGAATTATCGCGACATTAGCAGGACTTGTCGTTGGAATTCCAACCTTACGTTTAAGAGGAGATTATCTCGCGATCGCAACACTTGGATTCGCGGAAATCATACGGATCATCTTTTTAAATATTGACTACGTAGGCGGGGCAGCAGGAATGCAAGTATCACATTACACGACGTGGACTTATGCGTTTGTTTGCTTAGTCATTACAATTTTAGTCATCTCTAACTTTACAAACTCCAGGCATGGGCGTGCTTGTATTTCCATTCGTGAAAATGAAGTAGCTTCTGATGCAATGGGCATTAATACGACTTATTATAAAGTAGTTGCGTTTGCCATCGGAGCTTTTTTTGCTGGGGTTGGAGGCGCACTGTATGCACACAACTTTTATATTATTCAACCCGTAAACTTTGGATTTTTAAAGTCCTTCGATATATTAATATTCGTTGTATTAGGCGGGCTTGGCAGTTTGTCGGGTTCAGTTATTGCGGCCATTTTGCTAACGATTGTTTCTACTTACCTACAAGGATTCCCTGAAACCCGCATGATCATTTATAGTCTTGTGTTGATTTTAGTTATGCTCTATCGACCTCAAGGATTAATGGGAACACGCGAGATTACAGATATCTTGCCATTTAAAAAGTCTCGGAAAGGAGTGGCGCAACATGTCAAATAAGCCATTGCTCTCCGTGCAAAATGTTGGCATCAATTTCGGAGGATTAAAAGCTGTATCGGGATTTAATATGGAAATCCATCAAGGGGAACTAGTCGGGTTAATAGGACCGAACGGGGCTGGTAAAACGACGAGCTTCAACCTATTAACGGGTGTGTATACACCAACATTTGGTGAAATTATTTTCGACGGCAAAAAGCTCAATAAACTTGCACCATATCAAGTAACAAAACTGGGAATTAGTCGTACGTTTCAAAATATCCGTTTGTTTAATGAACTAACTGTTTTAGATAATGTGAAAGTGGCGTATCATTCACTAGCCAGGCATTCAATCGTAAGCTCAATTTTGCGTTTGCCTTCTCATTTTGCTGGGGAAAAAGAGATGGAAGAAAAGTCAATTGAGTTCCTAAAGATTTTTAACCTACATGAAGATTTATATTCTCTAGCTAAAAATTTGCCATATGGAAAGCAACGTAGGTTAGAAATTGCACGTGCGTTAGCAGCAGGTCCTAAATTACTTTTACTCGACGAACCAGCTGCGGGCATGAATCCCCAAGAAACAAAGGAGCTCATGTCGCTCATCGCATTTATCAGAGAAAAATTCGATTTGACCATTTTACTAATCGAGCATGACATGAACTTAGTCATGGGAATTTGTGAACATATCTATGTGCTGGACCATGGGGTCTTAATAGCCGATGGATCGCCTGAAGAAATTCGCAGTCATCCAAAAGTCATCGAAGCTTATTTAGGAGAGGAGGTCCCATCTGTCCATGCTTAGTGTAAAAGATATCGATGTGTATTACGGAAATATCCGTGCATTAAAAGGGTTGAGTTTAGAAGTCAACGAGGGTGAAATCGTTACGCTAATTGGCGCGAACGGCGCTGGGAAGTCAACCCTCCTAAAAACCTTGTCAGGATTATTAAAACCGAAGTCCGGAACGATCCATTACTTGAATTCTTCTATAGTTGGAAAGCCTGCTCAATCGATCGTAAAAGCAGGGATATCCCATGTACCGGAAGGGCGCCGAGTGTTTGCGAACATGACGGTAGAAGAAAACTTAGAGTTGGGAGCTTTCACAAGGAAGGACAAAAAAGGTATTGATGAAGATTTATCGAAAGTCTATGAAACGTTTCCACGATTACTGGAGCGAAGAAAACAGTTGTCTGGAACGCTGTCTGGTGGGGAACAGCAGATGTTAGCAATGGGTAGAGCAATGATGGCTAGACCAAAACTCTTGCTGCTTGACGAGCCATCCATGGGGCTCGCGCCACTTATGGTTCAAACAATCTTCCAAGTAATCGATGATATTAACAAACAAGGAACGACTATTCTGCTAGTTGAGCAAAACGCCAATATGGCTCTTTCAGTTGCGAGCAGAGCGTATGTTATTGAAACGGGTCGCGTTACGTTATCCGGAACGGCAAAAGAGCTTCAAGCAAGCGAGGAAATAAAAATGGCCTATCTTGGTGGTCATGTATAAAATACATCGAAAGCAGCTCTTCTTGTAAAAGGAAGCACAATAGATTGTTTGATTATCCATAAATGAAAGCGCTGATTTGACAGCGCTTTCTTTTATTTTATTACTAGAATTACTACATATTGAATAGTTGTTGGATGTCAGAATTTATGTTACATTGACAAGAGTGATGTATGCAATACAAGCAAATAGATGGGAGTCGGTTATCGTGTCATGTAAACCAGAAATAGGGAAAAAGACAGAGCATGTTCGAAAGCCCGATTGGCTGAAAATAAAGTTGAACACGAATGAAAACTATACGGATTTGAAAAAGTTAATGCGTGAAAAGAACTTACATACAGTTTGCGAGGAAGCTCGCTGCCCGAACATCCATGAATGCTGGGGTGAACGACGTACAGCTACTTTCATGATTTTAGGTTCAGTTTGTACACGTGCTTGCCGATTCTGTGCAGTTAAAACTGGATTGCCGAATGAACTTGATTTGGCTGAACCGGAACGCGTCGCTGATTCCGTTGCTCTTATGAATTTGAAACACGTCGTAATTACAACAGTTGCAAGGGATGACTTGAAGGATGGAGGATCGGGAGTGTTTGCTGAAACAGTCCGTGCAATCCGCCGCAAAAATCCTTTTACAACAATCGAAGTACTACCGTCTGACATGGGTGGGGAATATGATAATATTAAGCGATTAATGGATGCGAAACCGGATATTCTAAACCATAATATTGAAACAGTTCGCAGATTGACGCCGCGGGTCCGTGCGCGAGCGACTTACGATCGTTCGTTGGAACTGCTATTGCGTGCTAAGGAAATGTATCCGGAAATCCCGACCAAGTCTTCCTTAATGCTTGGACTAGGAGAGACGATGGAAGAAATTATCGAAACGATGGATGATTTGCGTGCCCATAAAGTCGACATCATGACAATCGGTCAATATTTGCAGCCTACGAAAAAGCATTTGAAAGTCCAAAAATATTATACGCCTCAAGAATTTGCGGAACTTCGTAAAATTGCTATGTCGAAAGGTTTTTCACATTGTGAGGCAGGACCTCTCGTACGTTCAAGCTATCATGCGGATGAGCAAGTCAATGCTGCTGCAAAAGAAAAGCAACGTATCGGCGATGAAATGTTGGAAACTGCGGTACAAAGCTAAAATGGCGGTGATAACTTTGGTGACAATGAATAATTATGAATATGAAATCATAACGGATTATCGGAATGGTTTCAATGAGGAAGCATTGATCGCCAGGTTTAGTGACGTGCTTTCCAAGTACGACTATATTTTAGGTGATTGGGGTTATGGTCAGCTTCGGCTAAAAGGTTTTTACGAGGATCGTAATTCCAAAGCTTCCTATGAAACGAAAATTAGTACATTGCAAGACTATCTTTATGAATACTGTAATTTCGGCTGTGCCTACTTCGTCCTTCGAAAAGTCGGAAAGGTAAAAGTAGAGCCGGTCGAACAGGAATAGGATGAATGAACCGCCCTGCATGCAGAACACTGCGTGTCGGGCGGTTCATTAATGTGTCCATTATGATATGATGGAGTGGAGTTAAGATTACCGGGAGGGAACAACTTTGTACTTTATCGACCGTCAAAAAATCAATGAAACATTAGCTTATATGGAAAGCCTTCTCGACTTATTTGAAGGGCACCAAAAATGGAATGAAAGCAAAATCCATTCATTAGCACTCGAAAGGATTGCACATACACTCGTTGAATCAATCATCGATGTAGGAAATTCTATGATTGACGGCTTTATTATGCGTGACCCAGGAAGCTACGACGATATTATCGACATTATGGAAGACGAAAAAGTAATTACCCCAGAAATGTCTGACCCATTGAAAAAGGTGATTGGACTCCGTAAAACGATTGTCCGAGAATTCGTTGAAGTGGACAATGAAGAGATTGAAGCAGTGTTGACTGAATCGAAGAACGACATTAAACAATTCCCAATAAAGGTGAGGCATTACTTGGAGAATGAACTCGGCCCAGTATCCGCCTTCAGCCCGCTGGAGTCATGATAATGGACAAGTATAATGCGGTTTGTTTTGACTTGGATGGCACTGTCTACCGGGGGAATGAAGTTATTCCCGAAGCTGTCACTTTGATTGAAAAGCTTCAACGGGGAGGCATCGAACCTTATTTTGTAACGAATAATTCGTCAAGTACAACTCAGCAGTTTCAAACGAAACTTCTTCGAATGGGGATTCAAACAAAACCTGAGCAAATAATGACGTCGGCGATCGCATCTGCCAAGTACTGCAAAGAGCATTACGACGGTGCATCCATTATGATGATCGGCGAAGAAGGACTAGAAGAAGCGCTAGTTTCTGAAGGGTTTCAGCTAACTACACAAAACCCCGATGTCGTTGTAGTCGGAATCGATCGCAGTATAACGTATGAAAAACTTGCCGCCGCAAGCTTAGCAATTCGAGCCGGAGCTCATTTCATTGCTACGAATGGGGACCGGGCATTTCCGACAGAGAAAGGTCTCGTCCCAGGGAACGGATCGTTTGTGAAACTGTTGGAAACGACAACGGATTGCAAGGCGACCTATGTTGGTAAACCCGAGCCGCATATGCTGCATTTTATTCAACAAAAAGGGTATAGGAAAGACGAAATGATTATGATCGGTGACAATTACGAAACTGACATCCAGGCAGGGATTCGATTCGGCATTGATACGATCCACGTAGAAGGTGGCGTAACGAGTGCGGAGACTGTAAGGAAGCAACCATCACTTCCGACCTATTTTTACAAAAGCCTTGCAGATTGGAAATAACCAAATGCGTCCGGAGCAGACGAAAAAAGAACCGCAATAAAATGCGGTTCTTTGCCTGTCTAAAATAAAGGATTCTCTTCAATGAATTGATAAATTTTTGCCGTCAATTCGTCCGGTGTGTCCGCTTCGACAACCTCGCCATTGACGAGGGCGTATAGTCCTTCAGCACATTTCGTGCAGTAACTGAGACAACCGTATTCAAGTACATCTATATTTGGATCTTTTTCCAATGCTTCCAAAGTCTTCTGTGAACCGTTTGCAAGATTGCTCATACAGAATTCTACGATCGGATTCACGACGATCACCTCACCTACTTGATGCTACTCTTATTTTCCCGTGTCGTCAATTAGGATGTCTTATTGTGAAGTATATCACAAACTGATATAATTATAATGAGAATAATGCGGAAAAATTGATTGGCAAAGGAGAAAACTATGAGAAAACTAGTGCTATTAGGTGCAGGCTATGGGAATATGCGTATTTTGCTTCGCTTGCTCAATAAAGAATTGCCTGCTGATCTGGAAATCACGTTGATTGACAGGACTCCTTTTCATAGTCTGAAAACAGAATTCTATGCATTGGCAGCGGGAACAGCACCAGATTCGGACATCCGAGTCGCTCTACCAACACATGAGAAAATGAAAATCGTTGAAGGCGAAATTGAGGAAATCAAACTGGATGACAATGTGGTTGCCCTTCGTAGCGGTGAAGAAATCCAATACGATGAGCTAGTAATCGGGTTAGGTTGCGAGGACAACTACCACGACGTCCCGGGGGCGGCTGAATATACGAGTAGCATCCAAACGATCGGTCAATCGCGTGCTACGTACAACCTCCTCCAAGGACTTGGAGGAGGAGCAACGGTTGGAATTGTCGGAGCAGGTTTAAGCGGAATCGAACTCGCAAGTGAATTACGCGAGAGTCGGCCGGATTTGAAGATTAAGTTATTCGACAGAGGACCACGCATCCTCAAGGATTTCCCAGAACGTCTAAGCAATTATGTCAAAGATTGGTTCGACAAGCACGATGTAGAAGTCGTCTCCAATTCAAACATCACGAAAGTCGAAAAGAATGTGCTCTACAATCATGAGGAAAGCATCCACGTTGATGCGGTCGTATGGACTGCCGGAATTCAGCCAGTAGCAGTTGCGCGTCAATTGGATGTCGAAAAAAATCGCGGCCGGATCGTACTAAACCAATACCACCAAATTCCAGGCCATGAAAATGCGTACGTTGTCGGTGACATCGCCGACTTGCCTCACGCACCAAGCGCCCAGCTAGCTGAGGAACAGGCGGAACAAATCGTTCGCGTATTACGCCATGTATGGAATAATGAACCTTTGCCGAAAGAGATGCCTGAAATTAAGCTAAAAGGTTTCATGGGATCGCTAGGAAAGAAACAAGGCTTCGCCTACCTTGCAGACCGCACCGTTACAGGTCGAATCGCCAGACTGTTGAAATCGGGTGTGCTTTGGATGTATAAATGGCATAATGGATAATAGAAAAAAAGGACTGTTATTAAAAGTTGTCGATGTGCAACTTTCTAACAGCCCTTTTTTTAGTGATACAAATTGAATATAACCCATAACTTAGTCTGTTGCTTTCCGTTCCAGCACTCGCTTTCCGCGGGCGTTGCCTTAGCCTCCTCGTCGCTGCGCTTCTGCGGGGTCTTCGGCTAACGCTATTCCCGCAGGAGTCTCGCGCTTGCACTTCAAGCAACTGCAGCTCCTCAAATCACCGATTCAATCCTTTCCATCAATACTTAAATTAATAATTCCTATAAAAATTAAACCTCATCCCAAAAATCGTTCTCATGCACAATGACGATCGAAGAACCGTTTTTTCGAAGGTCGACTGCTTTTTCAACTTTTCTACCATAGCAAGAAAACGCCCAACAAGGATTACCTTCATTTCCTACGATTAAATAATCGGTTTTTAAGGTAACATTGTTGTTGAAGGATCCACCCATATTTGTGATGATTTCGGCGATTTCCTTACGTTTTGCTCTACCAGATGTGCCAGTGAAAGAGAAAACTTTATCTTCAAATTCAATTTCAGGACATACTGCACAAATGCCCCCAATTGAATATCGATTCTGTAGTTCTGTATTTTCAAATGCATTAACATTAAAGGACATGCGGGTATCAATGAAATTACCAAAATAGGCTTTTAGAAGATTTTTTTCATCTTCGCTAATTACGCCATCTCTTCTAACAGTTATCAATAGGCTATAAATCTCGTCAAAAGGATAGAATCCTTTGAGAAAGTCACGTGAGTCCATCCAAACGTATAATTGATTAATCTCACTTTCGTGCAATATGTTATCAGCCATAATGCCATGTATAATGCCTTGTAATTGCTGAAGAGAAGAAGTGACAATATCATAGTACGTATTAAAGCCATCATGATGAACTACATTTTTGCAAAGCCATAGAATATCTTGGATTTCTTCTTCAGTCAATATATTGTCGCTTAAAGCGTTATCGATTAATGGAATGATTTCTGAAAATGGAAACTTTCTCTGAAGCCTTCTGTGAAGATTACACCAGTTAATTATTTCCGATAACTCTTGTTGGTTCACGATGTTATCAAATTGAACACCATTCAACATACCGATTAATGAGTTAACTGCTTTATGGACTTCTGCCGGAGCGGTAAATGTACGATAATCGTCCACTTCGTGATAATCTTTTGTCATGAAGATCCCCCTAATATTTAGTTTTTCAGAAACCGACACCTTTCAGCGTATCGTTGCTGCATCTAGATTTTATTACCAGTGTAAAAGTGTATAATATTACAATCTATTAATTATTTATCATAGTTATACAACGAGAATAGATATCACACTAATTTATTTGCAGATTCTTCAAAGTTTAGCTTAGCCTGATATAGTCATTCATTTTAATTCTTATTATTAGGGGGGCATTTTTTGATTGCCATTCCGAAATAAAAAGACTGTAATCAAACTCGTCTGAGTTTGATTACAGTCTAAAAATCTGTTTTGCCAGTTTGGAATGGAATTTTTGTTCTCAATTACTTAGTGTTTATTATCAATAAAAGATTACGCCGGAATAAAACCGTGCTTCTCCAATTCGTTGAAGACTGGCTTTAACTGGATATAACCTTCGCCAACGACTTCATCCTCGATGATGACGAGGGGATAGAAATATTCGTCGTTCAACACTTGTTCCGCAATGCTCTTTTGCTTTGGATCGGCAATGTCTTGTTCAATATCGATATAATCAATGTCAAAAGGCTGTCCAGGATATTTCCTGCTAATCGCTGCTTGCAACCATTCGTACGTGTCCTTTGAAGAAGGTGCATTGACACAGCTCGCGCATATAATATCCGCGCCGTAAATTTCGATTTTAACTTTTTGAGTTTCCACGATGACGACTCCTTCCCATTCTCTATGGATTTTTTCTTCAATCCAGTTTATAATAAGTATAATGAAAGGAGAGAGATATTACAATGACAGATACAGCGATGATGGAACCCGTACAAGAAGTTTTAAATAAATTGCGCCCATTCCTCCTACGTGATGGAGGAGACTGTGAACTTGTCGATATCGAAGAGGGAGTTGTCAAGCTACGCCTATTAGGTGCTTGCGGTTCATGCCCAAGTTCGACAATCACGTTGAAAGCAGGTATTGAGCGAGCATTGCTCGAAGAAGTACCTGGCGTCGTTGAAGTAGAGCAAGTATTTTAATTGAAAAAGAGACTGCCCAGAATAAATTCTGCGGCAGTCTCTTTCATTGTATGATGGCACGCCCAAAGCGAGGCGTTCCGCGCCCAAAGCGAGGCGTTCTGCGCCCAAAGCGAGGCGTTCTGCGCCCAAAGCGAGGCGTTCTGCGCCCAAAGCGAGGCGTTCTGCGCCCAAAGCGAGGCGATCCGCGCCCAAAGTGAGGCATTCCGCGCCCAAAGCGAGGCATTCCGCGCCCAAAGCGAGGCAAACCGCGCCTAAAGCGAGGCAATCGCGCCCAAAGTGAGGCATTCCGCGCCCAAAGTGAGGCATCCCACGCCCAAAGCGAGGCATCCCGCGCTCAAAGCAGCACTTATCCTTGCTCCCGGATCTCCTGCCATCTTTCCTTTGCCATTTGAATTACTTGCGGATCGGTCGATGTTCGCTGACTTTCGATCACTCGCGAGAAGTTTCGGATCGCCTCTTCTTTATCACCGACCTGATGAGAAAGCTCCGCGATCAAATATAACACTCGCGTCTCCGACATTTGCGTTCCGGCATGATCCCCGTTAGAATACGCCTCCGTATACAGATTTCGGGAGACCGCCCGAAAACGTTTCCCTGACTCGAAGTCTTTCAAGTCATCGTAAAGCCATGCGATTCGCAACGCGATGCCAGCCATTGTCAACGGCTTCTCTTTCTTTACGGTTGCACTGACTAAAGCAAGTTTGTACGCTTCAATCCCTTCATCGGTTGAACGTTCATCCCCGAAAGATCTACCGTTCCAGAGAGAAGTGATCTTATTGGCAATTTCATCCTTTACGCCTGGAGCAAAATAACTGGAGAAATCATCAGTGAATGCGAATCCGCAGCTTGGGCATACGGCAGCATTATATAAAATCGGATTTATAGAGGGATCTGTATATATCGGTTTAAAGTCACTTTCATGCTTTGTCACACGTACAAAGCGCGAACGAATTTTGGTCGTAGTAAATTTCTCCTTGCAATGTAAACAGTCCATTTTCTTGACATATGTCGGAGTTATTTCCACTCGTCATCATCCTTTCGTACTACATGTCTCATTATACCGTATCTACAAAAGATTTGAGTGAATATGATTGCGTAAATGGTAAAATCATTGATATGATAGAGGAAAAGCGGGAAGGTGGATGTAAATGAAACAGTATGTTGAAGTTACTGAAGCTGCAGCATTTCGTGTGAAAGAAATGATGACTCATAACGGTGAGGAAGGTTCGTTCCTTCGCGTTGCAGTGAATGGCGGAGGTTGCAGTGGATTGACATATGGGCTTGGATTTGAAGAGGAAAAGACAGATGATGATTATGTCTTGTCCCAGCACGGCATTCAAATTGTCGTGTCAAAAGAGGATGCTGCAATCCTTGAAGGGACAAAAGTCGACTATAAGGAATCGCTAATGGGCGGGGGATTCACGATTAATAATCCCAATGCTATCGCTTCATGCGGCTGTGGAACGTCATTTAGAACGGCCAGTAAGGTCGGCACGCCAGAAGCTTGCGATTAAACTAATCAATCGGGCTGAATGGCTCTAGGTGTTATTACTTACAACCCCTCCCTCATCCAGACTAGCCTGCTCGGGTTGAACTGGATGGAGAGGGTTTTATTGTTATATTCGAATTAATGATTTTTCTCATTATGATGTTGAAAAGGCTTACTAAAAAGGCTACTATTGAATAGTAGAAGTTTGTCGAATAAAGGCAAATGCCAGGACTGAGCAAATCGTTGTATGAACCGATTGTCAACGGACCCGGCACATAATAAAAATAAAGGTGGTTTCGATTTTCGTGAAAAGACCGACAATCTTAGTATTAGGTGCGGGTTACGGCGGTTTATCCACAGTCGTTAACTTGCAAAAATCCATCGGCGCTGACGAAGCTGATATTGTACTAATTAATAAAAACTCTTACCATTACGAGTCGACTTGGCTACATGAAGCGGCTGCGGGAACACTAACACCTGAACAAGTTCGTTATGACATTAGTAGTGTCATCAATCCAGGAAAAGTGAAATTTGTTCAAGCTGAAGTTCAAGCAATCGATGTTCAAGGAAAAGTCGTTACAACAGACGTCGGTACACATACGTACGATTACCTAGTAATTGCGTTAGGCTTCGAAGGTGAAACGTTCGGCATTACTGGTTTGGACAAGTATGCATTGTCCATTGCAAACGTTAATGCTGCTCGTCAAATCCGTGAACATATTGAATATCAGTTTGCAACTTGGTCTCTTGAAGATGAAAAAGACGATAGCCGTTTGACAATTGTTGTCGGCGGAGCAGGCTTCACAGGAATTGAATTCCTCGGTGAGCTTGGCAATCGTGTACCTGAACTTTGCAAAGAGTTCGATGTACCTCAAGAAAAAGTTCGTGTCATTTGTGTAGAAGCTGCTCCAATGGTATTACCAGGTTTCGATCCTGAATTGGTTGACTATGCAGTAAGACAATTGAAAGCGAAAGGGATCGAATTCTCAATCGGTACACCGGTTGTGGAAGCGACTCCTGAAGGCGTAAACGTCAAAAAAGGCGAAGATGAGTTCGAATTCATCAAAGCTGGCACTGTCGTATGGGCTGCAGGTGTTCGAGGCAATCGCTTAATTGAACAAACTGGCATTGAAAACATGCGTGCACGTGTTAAAGTTGAAAAGGATCTTCGAGCTCCTGGACATGATGATGTATTCATCATCGGCGACTGCGCATTGATGATCAATGAAGAAACGAATCGTCCATATCCTCCAACAGCACAAATTGCGATGCAACAAGGTGATATGTGTGCGAACAACTTGATCGCGTTGATAAAAGGTAACCCAACATCAGAATTCACACCTGATATTAAAGGTAGCATTGCTTCTCTTGGTAGTGATGATGCAATCGGTGTCGCATTCGGTAAAAAATTGATGGGTAAAAAAGCTTCCTTCATGAAAAAAGTAGTCGATAACCGTTCTCTTTTCCTAATTGGTGGAGTAGGTCTTACGATTAAAAAAGGTAAATTCAACATACTTTAATAATATTTTGCATTCATAAACTATTCGACACCCGCCTCGTTCAGTGGCGGGTGTTTTTTAGAGCAAAGCTATCCAATTTCGACAAATCATTGAAGTGACTTGATTCTATTGCAAGCCATCATCCGTTCCTGTAAAATAATGAATGGTAAACGGAGGTAAAAAAATTGGGAACAATTTCATTGACGCATGTCGTTTTATCTATAATTATCTTCATGGTTATGTTTTTCGGAATAGGCTTCTTGTTGAATATGCTGCTGCGCATGACGTGGCTCATGGCAATTGTCTATCCGGTTGTCGTCATATTGATTATCGATGAAGTAAAATTTTATGAGTATTTCACGAATCCAGGTCATTCATTTGGCTTGCTCGGTGAAAAAATCATGTCTTTGCATGCAGCCGACATTATCATCCTTGCAAGCGGACTAGTCGGTGCAATCATTTCGGGGTTTGTCATGAAGCTACTCCGTAAGCAAGGCTATCAAATGTTTTAACTTGTTTCAGCTGGATGTCACAGGTGAATGATTTAAAAAAAGAAGGTGTTCCCATTCAGGGGACACCTTCTTTTTTCACGACACGATAAATGAATAAGTGATGACGGAGATGAAGATGCCCGTCACTGCACCCGCAAAAACTTCGCTAGGTTTATGGCCTAGAAGAGTCTTCAGCTCCATGATTTTTTGTGGTCCATCTTTCTGTTGCCAACCTTTGACTTCTGTCACGAAAGTTTGGAAATCGACCCTCATTTGGTTGATAATCAAAGCCTGCTGACCAGCTTGATAACGGATACCTGTCGCATCAAACATGACGATGACTGCAAAAATGGCAGATACAGCGAACAGCGGCGAGCCAAGGCCTACTTCATAGGCAATGGCAGTTGTCAATGCAGACACTGCTGCTGAATGAGAGCTTGGCATGCCACCTGTCGAAGTCATTAACTTCCAATCCAATTTTCTCGTCAGTAAGAAATGGATTGGAATCTTTACGAACTGGGCGAATAATATCGCAAATAATGCCGCGAGAAGCGGAGTGTTTTGCAATAAGGCCATCGTTACACTCCTTTTCAATAAAAAATATAAAGATAGTATACCATAACAGGCAATGGGGGACGAACGAAATTCCGACTCTTTCGAATGATTCTTTTGGTTAGGTTTGTGTATTGGTATATAATAAAGAATGTATGAAAAGTGGGAGGTAGTCAAATGAAAGCATCATTTATTGAACCGGATTTCGGCAATGTTACATCCGAAGTCCTCGTAATAGGCGTTCCGGAACATCCCGAGAATGTGGAAGGGTGGAACGCGTTCGCTGACGCATTCAGCCCTCGTCTGATGGATTGGATCAAAACGGGCGACATCAAGACTGATTTTAAGGAAATCGTCAAACTACCAGCTCTCGGGGAGAGCGGATATGAGCGAGTTTTCTTCATCGGCCTTGGAGCAGCTAAAAAACTGACTGAAGATCGCCTTCGTCAAACATTTGCGACCCTTGGCAAGGAGTTAAAGGCAGCTAAAGCATCATCGGTTGCCATTTGGACGTCTCCGTTCAAGAATGATGAGTTAACTTGTGAAGATGTCGTCTTTGCCGCAGCAGAAGGAATCGGCATGGGGTCCTACCAATTTGAGGGCTATAAAACCGATTCAAATGAGAAGAAAGTCGAATTGGAAACCGCTACATTCTTAACGTCAGCGGATGAAGATGAATTGAAAGCAGCATTTGAAGTGGGCCGTACATATGCTAACGCGGTCAATGAGGCGAGAACGTTAGTCAATACACCGCCGAATATCCTGACTGCAACGAAGATGGCTGAGTATGCCAAAGAACTTGCGGAAAAATACGACTTTGAAATTGAAGTCTTGGGTAGAAAAGAGATGGAAGAGCTTGGTATGGGTGCAATATTGGCGGTCAATAAAGGATCCGTTGAAGAGCCTCGTCTTATCGTGTTGAAATACACAGGCACAGAGCAATGGGAAGATGTTGTCGGCCTCGTCGGAAAAGGTGTGACGTACGATACAGGCGGTTACTCCTTGAAGCCCCGTGAAGGAATGGTCGGCATGAAAGGCGACATGGGCGGGGCGGCAGCCGTGCTTGGAGCGATGAACATCATCGGAGAGTTGCGTCCTGCGAAAAACGTAATTGCAGTTATTGGTGCAACGGATAATATGGTTTCTGGTGAAGCGTTCAAGCCTGACGATGTCATTACGTCTTTAAGCGGTAAAACGATTGAAGTATTGAATACGGATGCGGAAGGAAGACTTGTTCTAGCCGATGCGGTCACATATGCTAAGCAATCCGGTGCAAATTACTTGATCGATGTTGCGACACTAACTGGAGGCGTCATCGTCGCATTAGGCAATGACAAGACCGGTGCATTGACGAATAACGAAGAGTTTTTTGAGGAGTTCATGCAAGCTTCTATGGAAACAGGCGAATTTGTCTGGAGACTGCCGCTCACAGAAAGCGATAAAAAACGTATCCGAAAAAGCGACGTTGCCGATTTGAATAACTCACCGGGCCGCGACGGTCATATGATCTTTGGAGGAGGTTTTGTTGGCGAATTCGCTGAAGATACTCCTTGGATTCACCTTGACATTGCAGGTACGTCTGACGCGTCTGCTGCACATGACCTCGGTCCAAAAGGTGCAACGGGTGTTATGGTCCGTACACTTGCAACTGTTGTCGAGCGTATGGCAGATACCGATTTGTCGTAATCAGCAATAGATCTACCAGTATTGCTGATGTCGATTACACTATGTAATTCATCTATCATAGGCGTCCGCCCCTCATCACTTCGCCCGTAACGAATAGGATAAGTGAGAAAGGGGGATATTGATGGTACGATTTCATAGGTTTGGTGGTTTTAGGCCAGGATTTGGATTTGGGCCTAGATTCTTTGGGCCAGGATTCGGTTTTGGACCGAGATTCTTTGGGCCAGGATTCGGTTTTAGACGTTTTGGATTCGGTTTTCCGGGATTCGGTTTTCCGGGATTCGGTTTTGGGCTAGGAGTGCCATTTTTAGGAGGTTTAGCATTAGGCGGCCTCCTTGGCAGTACGTTAGCTGCACCCTATTATCCTTATGGATATGGCTTTGGATATCCATACGGTTATCCATATGGATTTGGTGCACCGTTTTATGGACCATTCGGCTTTCCATATTAAAACAGCACACTCGGTTTCCTCATCGGAAAGCCGAGTGTGTTTTTTAGTGCGAAGAATGAATACAAGAGGACAATGTTGCAGATTCAGATCTCCTTCTTATATGATAGGGTGAGAGAAATAACATTTCCGGGGTGTCAAATGAGAAATCCTTATCTTTTTGGTTATTTGCCGTTCTTGACAATTACATTATTCAGTTTGACATTCGGTGTTTATTTGGTGGGAGCGTCAATTGTTTTTTTCGGCCAGATCGGTTTATATGCTGGTATGCGGGAATTTCTGACGGATGCACAGCTTCGCTTGTTCCTTCTCGTCATTTATTCGCTCGCGTTTTTTATGATTTTCTCAGCATTGAAGTTAATTGCGGAAACGATTCACGAAACGGCGATGCTTTTCTTTTCCATTGATGCAGTAGGGGAGTCGTATAGTGAAGCGAAGAGCGGCAATCTTATTTATTTTTTTGGTGCACTTGCTTCAGTAGTCGGGATTCAGTCGGTGAAGTTTCTCTTGGTAATTTTCCTGCTGACGACGTTCGTTTATTTTGTGTATACAATGTTTAAGTTGAGTAAGTTTATGACGGTGCCCAGTATGATCGGCTTGTTGTTTTTTGAAATTCTTGTTTGGGGCATTTTTTTATCGGGTATTATTTATATCATATTGAAACTTTATAATGGAATTCTTGCCAGTCTTCCGGTCGTATAGTAATTAAATCAATTTGGAAAAACGTTGATACAGTCACTCCCTACATGTGACTGTTCAACGTTTTCATTCATTCTGGGCTATATAACAATTCATTGAAGGCTCGAAGGTGGATTTTCTGGTTACTTAGGCGCTGGATCGAAGAAGGTCTATCATAGCCGAGCCATACAGCTGTCGTATAACGATCATTCATTCCCGCGACCCACAAGTCTTTGTAACGGTCGGTCGTTCCTGTTTTTGCCCCTGTATAGGTTGTCGTATAGCGGATGCCTTTCCCAGTCCCGTTCAATACGACATCCTCCATCAGATTCCGGATTGTCTCTGTCGTTGAAGCAGACCACACTTTCACCGGTTCGTCCTTCCATTCATAAAGTGTATTTCCTTCACGGTCTTTCACAGTCCTGATCGCACGGGGAGGTGAGTACATCCCGTCGACGAAGCTTGAATAGGCGGAGGCGAGTTCTAGCGGCGTGACGCCTCTATGGAATCCTCCGAGTGCAGCAGGGTAGGTAAAGTCTTCGTCGGTCACATTTTTGAAATTGAAGATTGACAAATGGTTAAACGCATTTTCAATGCCTACGTTACGGAACAAACGGACTGCCGCCGTATTATGACTATATCGGAATGCTTCCTTCAAGGTTGTGATTCCGTATGTATAGCCTCCGATATTCGTCGGGCAGTAGGTGCTAATGCAAATATTGCTGCTATCAATCGGTGTACTTTCCTTGTAAGGTCCGCTTTCAAGGAACGGAGCGTAGACTAATAACGGTTTAATGGCGGAGCCGGGTTGCCTCACTGCTTGATATGCCCGATTGAAATCCGCTTTTTTAAAACCTTTTCCGCCGTAAATACTTATGATATCCCTCGTTGCATTATCGATGACGACTGCGCCCGCCTGTAAATCCTTCGTTACGAGAAGGGAAGAAAGGGAAGTTTCGTCACGCTTTTGCTTGGCAGGATCCAGGGCGGTTTCAATTCGGATTCCTCCTGCAATGACTTCTGCGGTCCGTTTTTTCAATGCTTGAATTTGTGCTTGTTTTTCATGGAGCGTTGTTGCCGCTTCAATTGATGCTGTAAACCCTTCCGACTGGCCAATCAATTCTTCTAGCTCTGCTAACACGTAAGAGCTATACATATTGAAATTATTCGCCTTCGACTTCACGTTCAATGTGATCTGTTGCTGCTTCCACTCTTCCGCTTCCTCTTCAGAAATGACATTGTTTGCAGAGAGGACGGTTAAGAGAAGCTCCTGCCGCTTTTTCGTTTGATCGAAACGCCGAAGTGGATCATACTTCGAAGGGTTGTTTGGAATTGCAGCGATGAACGCCATCTCGGCAAGGTTTAATTGATTGAGAGGACGGTTGAAATAATAAGTGGCGGCCGCTCCGATTCCGTATACTTGATTGCCGAAAAACATTTCATTTAAATACATTTCAAGAATGTCTTCCTTCGTCGACTGCTTTTCCAGCTCTGCCGCATATAACAACTCTCTGAATTTGCGCTCATAAGTCTTTTCAGTCGTCAAAAATCGCATTCTCACCACTTGCTGGGTGATGGTGGATCCTCCTTGACTCCTATCATCGCTTCTTGCATTGACGGCAAAGGCGCGAACAATCGCGGCGACATCATATCCTTTATGCTCAAAAAAACTTTGATCCTCACTTGTAATAAATAACTGCTGAACGATATCCGGAATGGACTCTAAAGGAAGAGGCTGTCTCCATTCTACATATTCTTCAGCAAAGATCTTTCCATGCCTGTCAGTCATCGAAATTGGAATCGCGATGGACGGTTCAGTAAGTTCAATCGTTTCGCCAATTGTTTGTTTCCATGAACGAGCCTCCGTCCACTCTTTGGCGGCGGCTTGCTGAATGAAAACTAGCAAAGGAAGCATTATGATCATTAAGATAAATCTAGTAAACTTTTTCAACATGCCGTCTCCTTCCTATAAAAAATAATAGCACATTTCCAATTCGGAAATGTGCTAATGTTTAACTGCTAGTTTGTCGGTTTTCCTCAGCTAGGAAATCTTCAAAATCTTGTACGGGCTTCCTTTTCGCGTAATAAAGGAATGCGAATCCTAGTAAAAACAGGACACCGGTTAGAATGAAAACGGACGAAATGCCAATGAAACCACTGATGATTCCGCCGAACATCGGTCCGATAATATTACCGAGGAAACGGAAACTTGAATTGTATCCCATCACTTCCCCTTGGATATCGACGGGTGCTTCTCGCCTTACGAGAGCAGTCGTAATTGGGATCATGCCGCCAATCGCAATTCCAAATAAGAGCCTACAAATCACTAATTGCCAGATGGAAGTGACGAATGCTTGCGGAATGATGAAGATGAAGGAAAGGATCAGCAATGCACCAAGCACTTTTTCATATCCGATATCATCGCCCAATTTTCCCCATTTCCTTGCGAACAGAAGATTACCGACTCCTGCTGCACTGAATGTGAGCCCTGCAAGAAAAGCCACATTATTCGAATCCGTCAGCTCCGCTACGTAAAGTGATAGAAGCGGCTGGATGCTGAAATTCCCGATTTGAATTAATGATGTAACAATCATTATGTTCAGCATCAATCGATGATGTAGCAGTCCGCTGAGGATTGTTTTTCGCGAGTATTGCACTGCCCTTTTTGCCTTTGCTTTCTTCATCTCCTTTATTCCAAACAAGACGAGCAGAGCTGCTAGTACAATGGAAAACGCTGTGATGATGAACGTGTATTGAAATCCGAATGTATCGGCCATCAGTCCACCTAATACTGGTCCGAATAACGTACCGCTCACACTACCCATTTGCAATGTCCCGAGCTTCTTACCGGCTTCTTCCCTTGCTGTTTGTGATGAGATGAACGCAAGTGATGTCGGTATGAACCCCGTGACGACACCATTGAATAGTCGTAGGATGAAGAACGTTTCGACTGAATTGACAAATCCCATTAGGAAGACGGAAGTGGCAATCCCGAAGCCGTTAATGAGCAAAATCGGTTTGAAACCGTATTTATCGGCAACGCGTCCCCAAATCGGTGACATGATAAATGCGGTGATGAAAGTAGCTCCGAAAATCAATCCAGCCCATTTTTGCACGTACGCGTCAGAATGATCCCCGAACGTATCTATGTATAATGACAGGAACGGCATGATCATCGTCATCGTTCCCGCGACTAGAAAGTTTGCGATCCAGATGATAATAAAATTTCTTTTTTGTACATCCATGAATGAGACCCGCTTTCATATGATACGCCGATTGAACTCGTAATCGACGATGCTGTAATTGGCAAATGTTCATCCAATATGGATTTCCCTTTGCTTCTTGTCTGTAAACGTTTAGACACTACTCTATTCTAAATCAATTCGATTCCCGAAGGAAGTTACATGCTTAACAAATGAAAATGGACGAGGGTTATGATAAACTATTTCAGGGTGAAGAATTATGAAAAGAATGTCACTAACTTTACTTGCGCTCTTTTTATTATTGCTGCTTGCAGCTTGCGGTCAAAGTGAGCAAAAGGGGCAGGACGATCAAACAGCAACAAATGAGCAAGAAAAGCAAACATCTAGTGAAACAGATGAAGAGATTACTGAAGAGACCAATGAGGAGGCCACGACTATGTATCCACAATTATCGAATGAAGTTGCATCAAACGAAGCTCTTGTCGTTATGAATACGACAATGGGGCCGATTAAAATTAAACTATTCCCAGAAAAAGCGCCGAAAACAGTTGAGAACTTTTTGACGCATGCAGAAAACGGCTATTATGACGGAATCATCTTCCACCGCGTCATTAAAGATTTCATGATTCAAGGCGGTGACCCGACTGGCACAGGAATGGGTGGGGAAAGCATTTATGGTGATTCATTCGAGGATGAATTTACGATGGATCTATTCAACATTAGAGGAGCATTGTCGATGGCTAATGCAGGTCCGAACACGAACGGAAGCCAATTTTTCATCGTTCAAGCTTCAAATCCTCCGGCGACAGCAGCTCAATTGACACAAGGCGGGTGGCCCGAAGAAATTGCGAAAGCATATGAAGAAAAAGGCGGTACACCTCACCTTGACCAGAAACATACCGTTTTCGGACAAGTGATCGAAGGAATGGATGTTGTCGATAAAATCGCTTCTGCTAAAACAAATGGACAAGACAAGCCGGTTGAAGAAATTTCGATTGAATCAATTGAAATCATCCAGAAATAAGACACGTTAGGAAGTGTATGTAAATGAACGTTCTATTAATGCCGTTCCTTTACTTTCCGGAAGATAAGTCCGAATATATTCCGGCAGCGATTTCCTTTGTCTTTTTCATGATTCTCCTTGCCATCACGTATACGTGGATCAGGCGGAAATCGAAAAGGCAGGAAGAGGAAACTCGTGAGCTAGAAGAACGCATCTTGCGCGAACGCCGCGAAGCAAGAGAACAACAAGAACTTTAATGCAAAAGGCATGATCTATAATAAAAGATCATGCCTTTTTTATGATGTGCGTCCAAAGCACCCGGTTCCGCGCCCAAAGTAGGGGGTTCCGCGCCCAAAGTAGGGGGTTCCGCGCCCGAAGTAGAGGGTCCCGCGCCCAAAGTAGGGGGTTCCGGGTACCGTCAAGAAGTATGTGTAAAGCACAATCGCCGACAACTCAGCGGATTTTACATGGAGTGGCGGACATGTTAGCCTTGGCAGGCAAGGCCAGCATAATTGTTAGCTGGTGCCAT
>NZ_JAKRNT010000021.1 GCF_022346605.1 Sporosarcina sp. ACRSL | reverse complement strand
TCTGGATAACTAACTCTAGTTCCCACAGAAAAAACACCTCCACGTTGATGTATTAAGGTTCAATACCCGTTTTTCAACGTAAGGTGTTTTTATTTGTCTCATTTTCTTATGTCAGTGCAGAAGTCTCCGTGGGTCTAACTTATTTTATATCCTGATGGATCATGAATGTTACGATTTCCGGGAAGAACGATAGAAGTGCCATGACAAGGAGCATGATGACGGCGTATGGAATGACGCCTTTCACAATCTCGCTTATCGTGTTTTCTTTGTTCAATCCTTTCAATACGAACAGGTTCATGCCGACTGGTGGTGAGATAAGAGCCAGCTCCATATTGATGACCATGATGATAGCGAACCAGATTGGGTCGAAACCAAGCGCCATGATAATCGGGTAAAGAATCGGCAAAGTGATAACAAGAATCGATACAGTTTCCAAGAACATACCGAGGATCAATAATACGAGATTGATCAAAATGAAGATAATCCACGGATTAATGTCCTGGGATGTCGCAAAGTTGACGATGCCTTGAGGAATCTGAAGGATTGTCATAATATAGCCTAATAGCATTGCACCGATGATAATGAAGAGAATCATTGTGTTCGTTTTCACTGTTGAAACGAGGATTTCCTTCATCGTCGTCATATTAATGTTCTTATAAATAAAAGCGGCAACTAAGAAACTGAGCACAACGCCGACAGCAGCTGCTTCCGTCGGGGTAAAGATGCCCGTATAAATTCCGCCAATAATGACGACCGGCAACATTAATCCCCAAATCGCCTTTCTCGAAGCTTCCATCCGTTCTGCCCAAGTCGCAGGTTTGTCCTTAATATGGCGAGTTTGGTAGGACGAGAAGATCATGAATGCAATCGTCATGATCGCTCCAGGAACAATTCCAGCTATAAATAGCTTACCGACAGACTCCCCTGTTACCGATCCATAGATGATCATTGGAATACTTGGCGGAATCAAAATGCCGAGTGTTCCACCTGCAGCTAGTAACCCCAATACATGGCGTTTGTTATAGCCTCGTCTCACCATTTCAGGTAGTGCTACAGCACCGACAGTAACGGCGGTTGCCACACTGGAACCCGATATAGCGGAGAAAACGGTACAGCAGAACAATGTTGCAATGGCAAGTCCCCCTGGGAAATGTCTGAACCATCTGCTTGCCATCTCATACAAATCCCGACCAACGCCGCTGACGACAAGCACTTGGCTCATCAATACATACATCGGCAAGGCTGTCAGTGTGAAATCATCCAATGACTTATACGAAATAATTGGAATCTGCATGAAGGCAAACGTTCCGCCATTGAAGAAATACATTCCTGCAACGGCCAGTAAACTAAGCGAAAAGGCGACAGGTAGTCCAATCAGAAGGAGGACACCCAATCCACCCGTAAAGAATAGATTCATATGTGTTCCCCTCCTCTATGTACGCCGCCATCGATAATTTGCAAGATGAAAGCGATGCAGAGCAGGACGCCGCCGATCACGAGGAAGGATTCCGGTAAATACATCGGAATCCTTAAAAGTGATGCAGATGTAACGCCTAAGTTGAATGTCTTCACGACATGCATGTAACTATAAATTGTAAAGATAATGCTAAATACCAAGCCAAGAGAATTCGTAAGGTAAGCTAGCACAGTTTTCATTCGATCATTGACATTATTGACTAATAAATCAACAGTAATATGCGAATAGGTCCGAACCGCGTAGGCACTACCTAAGAAACAACTGCCGATGATCGCATAGATGGATAATTCAGTCGCCCAAGAAGTCGGTTTATGGAAAAAGGACCTCGAGACAACTTCGTAGAACGTCATGACGGTTGTCAATAAAATGAGCACACCCGCGATGTACGCACCCCATCTAATGAGCAGATCCATAATATTATAGACCTTTTTCAAAGCGGTTCCCCCCTAAATCTAATAAATTCAGTCCACCAAGTCTAATAGTTCTTTTCCTAAGTCGCCGGCATTTTTCACGAATACGTCACGTACAGGTGCTGCAGCTTCTTTCCATACATCCAGCTCATCTGCAGGTACGACGTAGACTTCCATTCCTTTTTCTTCAAGTGCTTTTGCCGATTCGGCATCTTCTTTTTCGGCTTGTTCACGAATCCAAACTTCAGTTTCTGCAGCCACTTCAGTAATCAAGTCTTGTGTTTTGGCAGGAAGTCCATCCCAGTAATCTTTATTAACAGCCAAAAGGAATTCCAAATACGCATAGTTATTGATTGTCAAATATTTCGTTACTTCGTCGTATTTACGTTGCAGCATTGCTGTCGTACCGGATGTTGCACCATCTACTGTGTCACGTTGAAGAGCCATATACACTTCCCCTCCACCCATGAACACTGGTGATGCCCCGTATGCTTTGATCAATTCGGAAGGCAAATCTCCGATACTTCTAATCTTTAATCCTTTGAAGTCTTCTGGTGATTTCAAAGGACGCTTGTTATTTGCAAATTGGACATATCCATAGTCAGCGAAGATTAACACTTTCGCACCTTTTTCTTCCATCGCACTTCGGAGCTTATCACCAAACTCACCATTCACTGCTTCTCCTACAGCAGAGTAGTCATTAAATACGTAGGGGACATCGAAAATACCCATAGCTGGCACTGTCGAAGACCAAAGCGTTGACGAGTTCACACCCATTTCTACTCCACCTGATAAAATTGACTGGTTCATGTCTTTGTCACTTAATAATTGCCCCGCTGGGTACACTTGCACTTTCACTTTTCCACCGGATTTCTCTGTAACTTCTTTTGCAAAGTTTTCGATACCGACTGCGACGTGATGATCTTGAGGCAAGTTGTATGCTAGACGGATTGTCGTTGCCTCGTATCCGTCCCCGCTGTCAGCTACAGCCTTATCTTCCGTTTTTTCGTTGCCGCATGCGGAAAGCAAGACCATCCCAATGATTGAAATTAATAAACCTAACATCCATTTTTTCATAACGTATTCTCCTTTTCCCTTTGTTTTTCCACGTGGCGGATTCGCCCGAGCGGATTTTTTGTTGATAAACTTGCCGCATAATCAGCGACCCCTAATAGTTTTTGAAAATCGACCCCTGTTGGAATGTTCATTCTCTCGAATAAATAAACGAGATCCTCTGTTGCCAAATTACCCGCGGCCCCCGGTGCAAATGGACAGCCACCGATGCCGCTAGCGGAAGTTTCAAAAATTCGTACACCCGCTTGGTAAGCTGCATAGGCATTCGCCAATCCCAGTCCGCGCGTGTCGTGCAAATGGATGGCGACAGGTGTGTCGCCTGCAATGGCGAGCACTTTCTTCATCAGCCTTTCGACATGATCTGGGGTAGCAATGCCGATTGTGTCCGCGATGCCAATCCTGTCGACGCCTGCCTCTTTGATGCGACGGACAATTTGTAAAACATCCTCTTCATCGACATCTCCTTCATACGGGCAGCCAAAGCTGACAGCGACTGAAAAGGTTGTCTTAATACCGTCTTCCTTCGCTTTCTGCAACACTTGAAGGAATTGGGACATATTATCCTCGATTGTCATCCCGATATTCTTTTCGTTGAATGTTTCCGTTGCGGCACTGACCCAGTTCACTTCCGATAACCGGTGTTCCCTTGCCCGCTCATACCCTTTCAGATTGGGAATCAAAGCAATCGCTTCGAGTTCTTCATTAGAAGCGAGCGCTTGAAGCACTTCGCTTGCATCCGCCATTTGAGGCACTTTCAACGGGTGTACGAAAGATGTCACTTCGACTTTATGAATTCCTGCAGCAACCAGTTTGTTGACAAGCTGTACTTTTTCCTCCACGCTTACCGGTCTTGGATCGTTTTGCAGACCATCGCGAGGGCTGACGTCAATAATCGTAACGCCTTCCATTTAGATGACCCCTTTCTCTTTTAGACGCTTGAATTCTTCTTCCGTCAGGCCGATGAAATCCGTATAGACTTCTTCATTGTGGGCCCCAAGAACCGGGCCGTTCCAGTCGATATCTCCCGGTGTTTCTGATAACTTCGGTACAATCCCAGGGACAGTCATTTTCACACCGTCATCCAATTCGATTTTCCTCAACATATCTCGTGCTTGGTAATGTTCGTCATTCACGATGTCGTTGATGCCATAGATCGGACCTACAGGCACCGAAGCTTCATCCAATATGCGTCGCACTTCATCCATCGAATGCTGCATCGTCCATTCTTCAATCGCTCCATCTATGATTTCCACATGATCCGCACGGCCCTGATTCGATGCATACCGAGGGTCATTCGCCAAATCTTCTCTGCCGATTGCCGTCATGAGACGCTGGAAGATGCGGTCTCCATTTCCACCGATGACAATATGCTTCCCATCGGCGCATTTGTACGTGTTCGAAGGGGCAATTCCCGGTAAGGTGCTCCCCGTCCGCTCCCTTACGAGTCCCGTCAAATCGTATTCCGGAAGAATGCCTTCCAGCAGGCTGAACACCGCTTCATACAGTGCAACGTCAACAACTTGCCCTTTCCTCTCCAGGTCTTCATCACGCGCACGGAGTGCCATCAATGTTCCGATTACCGCATACAGGCCTGCAATCATGTCACCGATTGCAATGCCTGCACGGACTGGCGGACGGTCCGGGTAACCCGTCAAAAAGCGCAAGCCGCCAATCGCTTCCGCTACACTACCGAAACCTGGTTTTTCTTTATAGGGCCCTGTTTGTCCATATCCTGAAATCCGGGTAAGGATGATCGATGGGTTCACTTTTTGTAGTTCCTCAAAGCCGAGCCCCCATCTTTCCAATGTTCCTGGCTTAAAATTTTCAAGGACGACATCTACTTTGCCGATCAACGACCTAACGATGTCCTGTCCTTCCGATTCACGAAGATTAATCGTCACTGACTTCTTATTCCTGCTTTGGACGTACCACCAAACTGATGTGTCCCCGTGCATAACCCGCCAATTGCGGAGCGGATCCCCATTTTTAGGTTCTTCGACTTTAATTACTTCTGCCCCAAATTCCGCGAAAAGCTTTCCCGCAAATGGCGCAGCGACTAAATTGCCCAATTCCAAAATTTTGACACCTTCTAAAGGCTTCTTCTTGCTGTTCATCTAGCATCCCCCTTGCTCGGCAGCCACTCTCATGAACGCTTCATAATCATGTTCAATATGCTGCCGCATTAATTCCCTTGCCTTCTCTGAATCTTGATCTGCGATTGCCTCGTATATTTCCATATGGTCTGAAAGTGCTTCCTTTGCATATCCAGGATTGGCCGCCAAAATGACTTTTCGATAAAAACTGTTGACTCCCCTTAATTGCAATGTCATTGAAACGAGTAACGGATTCCTGCTTGCGCAAACAATCAATTCGTGAAATTTAAAATTGACGTCGAGCAATCCTCTGAAGTTGTTATTTCCCATTTCCTTTTTCATTTCTTCGATAAAAGACTTTAATTCCCTAACTTCATCAGGATGTCTCCTTTTTGCTGCATAAAAGGCGGCAAGCGATTCCATTTCCACTCGAATTTCGTACAGATTGCGGAAGTCATCGGTCGTCGGATTCGCAACAGTTACCCCGCCCGTCGTATTGACGTCTAGCAACCCATCCTTTTCGAGCATTCTGACCGCTTCTCGGATTGGACTTCTGCTCACTTTTAACGTCTCGGAAATTTTTTCTTCTATTAATCTCTCTCCTGGGGCGATTTCTCCGAGTATGATCGCATTTTTTAAATAGTCGTAGACTTGCTCTTTTAAAGTTGTTTTCTTTACGACAAACCCCGACATCAACCGCACCTCAATTCTTGTCGACTGTATACAGTATGCTAACGACAGAATAAACAAATTGTTTAAACTTGTCAATTATATTTTAGTATAATTAATTATCAACCAATTTAAAGAAGTTAAAAATCGTACGTTATAATGTAATTTTTACAATTATTTTATAATTAGTATAATAAGACTACTATTCTGTCACTTCTTATGCTATACTGGATAAAATTTAAGAAAAAAGGAGGATAATATATGGATTGGAACGGTTTTTCACCTGTTCATCGGACACTTCAGAAATCCCCCGATAACATGTCAGAGATTATGACGACTCATGATACTTATCTTTCTGATCTGACACCTGCAGAAGTAGTCGCGTTTAAGTGTAATCGCTTACATAACATCATGTATGTAGATGACCATTGGAACTACATATTTCCATGCATTAAAGAATTCAACCAACAGTATTCTTCTGTTTCATATGAAAGATAAAAAAACAGGCAGCCTACTCAAATAAGTAGGCTGCCTGCGTTTGCTATTCCTTTTTTATTCCTTTAAATCTTCGATAGAATCGATATCCATATATTGTGGAACGACGAGACCGATTTTGACGCCTTCCATGCTGACACCAAGGTCTTCAAATTTGCCATCGAATTTCTCAGCATATGTTGCGTGTGTCACCGGGAACCATGCTGCAAGTGTTGCGTCTGCGTTTCCGTCAGCGATAGCTGTAAACATAGGACCTGCTTCAACTTGTGTCATTGTGACATCATATCCCATGTCTTCAAGAACCAATTTTACGACATTCGTGCTTGCGATTTCACTATCCCATGCTACATAGGCAAGTGTTATTTTATCGCCATCCACTTTGTCCACACCGTCTGTCCACTCCGCTACTTTGTCCGGATTGGCATCAATCCAGTTCTGTGCAGCAACATCCTCTTTTTCACCTTCTTGGATTGCGACCATCACTTCACCCATATCCTCTTCAGACCAGTTGAAGTTGGAAAGGATTTGATGGGCTTCCGGCAGATCTTCCGCAAGTCCGAGTCTACCGATTGTGTGGATTTGCTCTTCGCCGCCATAAGACCCTTTAGGATCATCTAAATATTTCAAATCGAATTTCGCAAATTTCCAGTGAGGCGTCCATCCCGTGATGATGATCGGCTCTTCAGCATCGTATGCTCTTTTCAATGCCGCAGTCATCGCCGCTCCTGATCCTGAAGTGACACTCCATTTATCAAGCTCATAATCCGTAAGTGCTCTTTCAGTTGCTTCCATGATCCCAGCACCCGGATCAATTCCTGTGATTTTATAATCGACGGATTCACCGACAGATGCAGAGTTGTCTCCACCTGCTGATGAGTTTCCGCTATCCTCATCACTTCCACAAGCTGCTAATCCTAGTGCGAGTACTGCTGCTGATCCAAGTCCAAACATTTTCTTTTTCAAATTCATTTTACAATTCCTCCTTGTTTTTTCTTGCCTGCGTGTTGTGTGATCCGGTCAAGAATGATGGCAACGATGACAATCGATAGACCCGTCTCAAACCCGACTCCCGTCTTCAATTGAGTCACCGATCGATACACTTCCTCACCGAGTCCCGGTGCGCCAACCATCGAGGCAATGACGACCATCGATAGCGAAAGCATAATGCTTTGATTGACACCCGCCATGATCGTCGGCTTGGCTAATGGAATTTGCACTTTAATAAGCCGCTGCCATGTCGTCGAACCAAATGCTTCCGTTGCTTCGATCAGATCCTTTGGCACTTGCTCAATTCCGAGCATCGTCAGCCGGATCGTCGGCGGCATCGAGAAGATAACCGATGCAACAACACCAGGCACGACACCGATATTAAAGAAGAAGATCGCTGGCAATAAATAAACGAACGCCGGCATCGTCTGCATTAAATCCAATACCGGATTGATGATCTTTTTCACCGTTGGACGCTGTGATCCCCAAATACCGAGCGGGATGCCGATGACGAGGGCGATGACGACCGAAGTAATGACGAGGGCTAGCATTTGCAACATCGCATACCAATAGCCGAGATAGTCGATGAACAATAGGCCGATTAACGTAAAGATCGCGATTTTCCGAGTGGAAACGATCCACGCAATTAAAGCGAACAATAGAGCAAGCAATATGGACGGCACCATATCCATCCAAGCAACCGCTCCTTCAACAGATCCCTTTAAGAAACCGGCGATGCCGTCGAAGACAGAGCCGAAATGAGTGACAAGCCAATCGACGCCGCTGTCAATCCAACTTGCAAAAGGCAAGCGTGGCAATAATTCATCCATGACTGCTCACCTCCAAATCAAGTAGCTCCTCTGTATCCACTGTCATCTCCACTTGACGATCACGATTAATGAATTGACCGTCTCCCGCCAATGCACCGATTAACGCGCCGCGAACGATAATCCCTTGCAAATGCTTCTCTTCATTCACGACCGCCATTGGAATCGGTGTCGTTGATACCGTGTCAAATAGATCGGTTAGTACGGTATCCGGCGAGCACGTAGGAATATCTTTGATGAGAACACTTTCCAACGTCTTGCCGGATTCCGTCGCGTCAAGGGCATCTTGTGCTGTGACAGCACCAAGTAGTTGATTGCCATTGTCAACAACGTAAATGGAGGAGATCCCTTGCCTTTTCATAAGGCGTAAGGCAACGCGGGCTCCCCGGTCGACTTGTACCATATCCGCTTTTTTCATAATATGACCTGCCGTCAACACTTTCGAAAGGTCGACGTCTTCGACAAATCGTTCAACGTATTTATTCGAAGGGTTCATTAAAATTTCCTCAGGCGTCCCGATTTGAACGATGTCCCCATCTTTCATGAGCGCGATGCGGTCGCCTATCCGAAGCGCTTCGTCCAAGTCATGGGTAATGAAAATAATCGTTTTCCCCATGTCATGGTGCAGTTGCAATAATTCGTCCTGCATGTCTTTTCGAATGAGCGGATCCAGTGCACTAAACGCTTCATCCATCAGTAGCACGTCGGGATCATTTGCAAGCGCCCGCGCCAAGCCGACACGCTGTTGCATCCCGCCACTTAGTTGGCTCGGATATTGTTCTTCATATCCTGCAAGTCCAACAAGTCGCAATGATTCGGTAGCCTTTGCCTTTCGTTCCGCTTTTGCGATTCCCTGGATCTCCAGTCCGTATTCCGTATTTTCAAGAATCGTCTTATGCGGGAAAAGCGCAAAATTCTGGAACACCATTCCGATTTTCTTCCGCCTTACTTCTCGGAGCTGCTCCTTATTCATTCCGACAATATCTTGACCGTCAATGCGGATCGAGCCCATTGTCGGATCAATTAACCGATTCAACATCCGTACTAATGTAGATTTCCCGCTTCCCGACAATCCCATAATGACAAATATTTCACCGTCATAGACATCGAACGTAGCGTTTTTCACACCGACTGTCGCACCTGTCATTTTCAGGATTTCACTTTTCGACTTCCCTTCGTTCAACAGCTGCGCCGCACGCTTCGTCTGCTTCCCGAAGATCTTCGTCGTATTCACCACTTCAATTTTCTTACTCTGTTCTTCCATGTGTACACTCCCTAGTTTTTTGGAACTCAACGTTTACTAGTATATGCATAAATATTTTTTAAAACAACCGTTTTAACTAAATTAATTGTTTGTACGGTAAAAACTGTACAAAGTTTAAATTTATAGTTACACTTGAAATACGGGTATAATACGTCTAGGAATGATAGTGGGGTAATCCCCATACAGCGGAGGGAAAGCATGATGGAGGGTAAAGAAACACTCGACAAAGCACGCGAACGAATCATTGAAACAATCGCGCAAAATATACATCTATACGGTCTCACATCTTCTGCCGGCAGACAGTACGGCACATTGTTCTTCCACGACGAGCCGATGACTTTGGATGACATGACAGAGGAGCTCGGCATGAGCAAAACGAGCATGAGCACATCCGTCAGAGCGCTCGCCGACTTGAAACTTGTCGAAAGAGCATGGGTTCGCGGTGTTCGCAAAGACTTGTACCAAGTAAAAGACGACTGGTACCAAAGCTTCATCAATCTATTTTCTATTAAATGGCGCAGATCCATTTCACACCATTCCGTCGCCGTCAGGAAATCGCTGCGCGAGCTGGAACAATTAAAAAAAGACCCCAACATTAGTGAAGAATTACTGGAAATGGTGAAATCGGATATCCAAAAACTCAAATATGTCCGCGACTACTTCGATTGGCTCGAGCGCTTCGTCGACGCCTTGGAAGACCACGACATTTTCGACCTTGTCCCATTAAAGGAACACGACGACTCAGAAACAGAATAACTACAAAAAAGCGGCCCCTTCTTTCGAAGGCGCCGCCTTTTTAATTTGCACAAACGCATAAATTCTTGAATCTGAGCATAAATCGTGAAATCCACGCATAAACCGCTACAGATGCGCATAACTAACGAAATCCACGCATAGATCCCACCAGAAACGCATAACTTCATAGAACTGCGCATAAACCGTAAAATTCACGCATAAAACCGCCAACCCCATTGCATTCCACAAGCCTATGGGATACCCTAAATACGCATTTGCATTTTAAAGGAGGCAACTTGATGCAAAAAAAGATCCCAATCCTACTAGTCATGCTTATCATCGGTAGCATGTCCCTCGTTTTATCCTTAACGCTCTCCCTCCCGAATGAAATAGAATGGGCTTTGCTCATTATTGGCGCCCTGCTGAATATAACAAGCTCGGTTGGACTCATGATCATCGGTGCAAAAAGAACAAGAGAATCTTAAAAAGCAGTATCGAAGTCGATTACACTTCGATACTGCTTTTTCGTTACCGCCCAATGAGCCCATTTCGTTACTCATATACATAAGGGATAGACTTTCGCTCGGAGGGGTTATCCATGAAATTACTTACCATTTTACTCATTGCAATAGCAGCAAATCTCGATAATTTGGGAATTAGTATTGCATACGGATTACGTGCCAATCGGATTTCGTTTCGCTATAACTTTATCATTTCATTTATTTCTACGGTTTGTGCTTTTATTTCTATCTTTGTCGGAGGCATTTTATCCGAGGTCATGTCCAAATCCACGTCCAATTTGGTCGGTGGAATTTTACTAATCGGGCTTGGGCTTTGGGTTGTCATGAAATCATCAAATCCATCGAATGGATCTGAGCATAAAATAGGCTCCATCAATTGGAAAGGGGCAGTCGTTTTAGGATTCATCCTTGCCTTTAATTGTCTATCCATCGGCTTCAGCGCGGGCGTTACTGGCGTAGAACCGCTTTCAACAGCATTAGCGATCGGACTTTTTTCATTCATTTCCATTTCAATAGGCGTCCGACTAGGCGAACATATCGGTACAAGTTGGCTCGGCAAGCGTGCCGAACCAGCCGGCGGCATCCTACTGATTGTAATCGGTCTGTTCGAGATGTTCATTTAAGAAAAATTAATTTAAGGACATTTATTCATAAATCCGCGAGTTTTTTCATTATAATCAAAAAAGGTGACTGCACCATTCTTTGGAATGTCAGCCACCTTACATCGAAATCGATTCATTTTGATTTGAGATTGTTCGTCAACTCTTCATAGTCAACAGATTTCAGGTATCCATTCGATTGCATCTTCTTCACAAATTGTAAGAGTTCCATCTTCATCTTCATGATCTCGATGTCCAGGAATTCCATATCGCAGTTTACATCCGTTCTTGCAGTCGTCATCCCCTTCACACTCCTTTTGTACTGTTTTAGTTAGATGAATCGCCATGACCTAGGACTATTAACTATAATATATCACGGGATGTCGACCTAAAGAAGCATAACCGGTTGGGACATTTTTTTGAGAAAACACGTTTTTTTACGGTTTTTCAAGAAAAGTTTCTCATTTGGCAGTAATATGCATTATACTTATAATTAGATTATGATAGATAAAGAGAGGGGTGGGCGAATGAAAATAGGTCATTTGATACGTGCTGAGCGTGTACGGCAAGATATGAAACAAGTTGTCCTGGCCAAAGGAATTTGCACGCCATCTTATTTATCGAAAATTGAACGGAATCAGATTGAACCAAGTGAAGACATCGCAAAACTGCTCTTGGAACGGCTTGGAATGGATCCGGAGAAATTTCAGGAATCTGATGAGGAAACGGAAATTGAGTTCGAGAAGATGTTGTTGGAGACATATCGTGAAGTTATTACAGAGAGAGATTTAAATTTCACGAGAGAGAAATTAGAGTATCTTGAGCAAAACGTCCCCCTATTTGAAAACGATTCATTACATTATACTTATTCGCTTATTACTTTTCGATTTAACATGATAGTAAGAATTGATTCAGAAAAACTCAAACAAGAAATTGAATTACTTGAAGAGTTTATTGATGATTTCAATGTATACCAACTTTATTTGTTTCACTTAAATAAAGGGTTATTCTGTTATAATACTGGCAATGTAAAGATGGCCATACATTATTATGAGTTAATACTCCATAAACTGGAGTCGTTACCTCTTGGAGAATGGGAAGAAGCTGAATTTAATTTTATAATTGCTGTGTTCTATATGGCCGATGGGCATACATTCAATTCGATTGATCATGCTAGACGTGCACTTAATTTTTTCCGAGAGCAGCTAATGATGAGTAGAGTGTTAGACTGCTATATTCTTATCGGGATTTCTTATAAAAGAAGCGATAAATTCCAAGACGCACTGGAAGCATATTCAAAAGCTATGCAAATTAGCGAAGAATTTAATTTACATAGCGAAAAAGGGATTATTTATCATAATCTAGGTACTCTGAATAGTGCTATGGGAAATACTCACCAAGCTATCGAATATTATAAAAAAAGCATCGACCATAAGATAGATCCTTCTGAAAAGCTGATTACAATACTCTCTTTAATCGAGGATTATTCAAAAACGGGTGAAAAGGACCTTGTTAGAGATTGGGCCGAAAAAGGGATTACATTATATCACCAATTAGATGATGAAAACCAAATTTCTTATTTTCATCATTTCAGCTTCTATCAATCACTGCATAGCGAACATGGATTGTCTGTAGAAATAGCAGAAGCCGCCATTCAGCATTTTAAGGAAATTAAAGATTTCAGATTCATCCATAAGTATTGCATTGCGCTTGCAGAGTGGTACTATAATAATAGGAAATATAAGCTGGCATCTAGTCTTTATCGAGATGGGATTAGATATGGCTATATTTATAGTAAAAAGGAAAAATGGGAGGATTTGTAATGAAAAAAATGGTATCGATTCTTTTACTAGCTCTTGTATTAGGTCTGACAGTTCAAAACAGCACTGCTTCAGCAAATAACTCTGACCAAATGCCAAAAGTGTTAAAAACTTTCTCTTACACAATTGAAAAATGAAAAAAGGAATGCTCCGTTTCGGATGCATTCCTTTTTTTCATTTGCATCGGCCTTCTTAGCTTTCGTAGACATTCTCCACAACAACCGATATCCCTTGTCCAACCCCAATGCACATTGTCGCCAATCCCCGCCTAGCTTTTCTTCGTTTCATCTCATGGATCAATGTCGTCAAAATACGTGCGCCACTTGCTCCGAGGGGATGCCCTAGCGCAATCGCTCCTCCGTTGACATTGACTTTGTCCATGTCGAAGTCAAGTTGTTTAATACATTCCAATGACTGAGAAGCAAATGCCTCATTGATTTCAATGAGGTCGAAATCGGAGGATCGCCACCCTTTTTTCGCCATCAATTTCTTCGTTGAATGGATTGGACCTAATCCCATGACCGCTGGCTCTACTCCCGCGGTTGCAGAACCAGCATATTTGACGAGTGGCCGTAAGCCGTGCTTTCGTGCAAAATCGCCACTCACAAGCAGCACCGCGGATGCACCGTCATTCACTCCGGTTGAATTCCCTGCAGTCACCGTGCCACCTTCAAAAATCGGGGATAATACCGATAGCTTCTCTATCGTTGTGTCGAATCTTGGATGTTCATCGCAATCCACAATGTGCTCGTTTCCTTTTTTATCTGTGAAGCAAACCGGAATAATTTCATCGTTAAACTTATCGTCTTCGATCGCCTTTTTCGCCTTTTGCTGACTCTGATATGCAAATTCATCCTGCTCTTCTCTCGTAATGCCAAAGCGTGATGCGACATTTTCCGCTGTTTGCGGCATTGAATCCGTTCCATATCGTCGAGACATTTCTGGGTTAATGAATCGCCAACCGATTGTTGTATCATGCACCGTCATATCGCCCCTAGGAAATTCAGAATCTGGTTTTTTCATGACAAGCGGGGCTCTCGTCATGCTTTCTACCCCGCCTGCAATGACGACCTCACACTCGCCGGACAAAATGGATCGGGCTGCCAAACTGACTGCATCCAATCCTGAGCCACAGAGCCGATTGACGGTCGTTCCGCTAATTTCTTTCGGAAAGCCCGCCAGCAACAGGGACATCCTCGCCACATTCCGGTTGTCCTCACCGGCCCCATTTGCATTCCCAAAAATGACATCATCGATTAACTCCAATGGAAGTTCCGGATTCCTTTCGACTAACCCTTTCAGGACATTAGCCCCTAAATCATCCGGACGGACATGCTTCAACTTCCCTTTATATTTCCCAATCGGCGTCCGAACCGCATCTATAATAAAAACTTCTCTATCCAATCCCCTACCCCCCTTTTTTTTCAGGTGCCTATGCAGCAAACAATTCAGACTATGCACTACAATTGTATAAACCAAAAACAGAAACCTTTCTACAACAAGTTGAGATAATTTTTAATTGTATAAATATACATACAAGTGAATAGTCATAAATGCACCTCACACAGTCACCAAAAATATTTCGACAATACACTACAATTGTATAACTTGATAACTAGAAACCATCCATATCAATCTTTAGTAGACTTACATTAGTATTATTATGCATGTTGTCGAATTGTCATAAATGTGTCTTGCACAGGCACCCAAACGATTAATTGATGGTGAGTCGATAGAGAAGTCCGAATAGGATGAGGACGAAGACGACGTAGATGGCGTAGCCGTGGGATGGGTCGAGTTCTTTTGGGTTTTTGGATAAAACGATGCTCATGACATAGCCGGGGGAGAGCATGAGGACGTAGATCAGACTTGCAACGAGTAGGAAGCCTCCGTAGAAATAGGATTTCATTGTGAGGAATAGTAGTGCAACTAGTCCAATTAGTATAGCCGGCAAGGCATGTGCGCTATAGAACGCCACTGTTTGTTTTACTGAATGATTAGGGCCAAAATACATGCCGATGACGAATAGTCCGGTTACGATGACCGCCATACAGACTGCGATAAATCCAGCTGCATTGAAGAAAACAGTAGAAAACGATAAGCCACTATAATCCTCGCCAACAAGACGTGCAATTCCGGCAAACGATTCGAACAACATGCCGTTGATTCCTTTATAAAACGCAAATCCGAAAATCGCCGCATATAGCAACAAGGAAATAAAGCCATTTTTAAATTCGTTTTCTAGGCTGGTAAAACAAGTGGATGGCCGTTTCAAATGGGATAAAAAGTAGTTCCAATACTCCCCTGTCTGTTGCTTTAAACTATCCAAATGAACAGTAGAATCCACTTTCACAACCGTAATTTCACTGACCGCCTCCTCTGGATGAATCGATTCATGAATGGTTTTCTTCGCTTCAACAAGCTTCGTACCGCACCTCCAGCAATACTGCCCATTTACCTGCTCATTGCCACAATTCGAACACCTCAATTTTTTCCCTCCTGATTTTTTCAATCCCTTGCTATCAAACCAGTCCTGCCAAATGCCCTTCTATAGTAACTGTATTACGATAGCCAACCGCTTACGACAGATTTTTAGAAAAAGGGACGAATGCATGGCTTGGCAACAAAAAAAGAGCACGTAAATCGAAACGCAGATTTACGTGCTTTTTTAATCCATTCACCAATACAATTACCCCTTGCCATGTGGCGGTCCTACATCCGGTCCGCCAATTCCGTTTGTGACAAATTCACTGGCGCTTGCGGGGTTCATGTATGGTGTGAATGCAAAACCAAGGACGAGACAGATTATTAGGACTTTCTTCTTCACCGTTCTTCACCTCCTTTCAGTTCCATCGTTAACCGCCTGTAAACCTCGATGCAAAGCTCTTGATACTTGTATGCGTTTTTGTATTTTTTGTTGGCTTCATAGTAGATGGATAGGTGGCGGGCAGCATCTTTCACTACTTTCCAATCTTCATTTGCGTATAGATAATGGATGCAGTTCTTCATTTTCTGCTCGTACAAATCGTATTCACGTAGGGCATAGTATAGCTTTGCTTCGACATAGTCGAGGTGTGCTTTATTTAATTCATTGGACGGTTGCAGTCGATTCATACTTTCCCTCAACGCCAACAGATCTCCCAGGTGGAATAAAATCCTTAATTTCAAAAGTTGGGAGTCGAACAAGCTGTCACATTTCAACTTCTTTTTTAGTTCAATACATTTATTAACCGTTTCGAGCGCTTGGATATATTCCTGCTCTTCCATCTGCACGAAAGCGAGATTATGGTACAGCCGTCCATGCGTTACTGTCGTAGACGTACCCAAAACACTGAACCCCTTGTCAATATAGCGTTTCGCTTCTTTCGTCTTATGCTGTGCAAGGTAGAGTGCGGCGATCAGATTGTAACAATCTCCGGCCTTTGCCCAATTATGCAAGTGCATGTATTGACGCTTTGCGCGTTTTGCATAAATATGGGCAGTGCCATAATCAAATTGCTGAAAGAATACTAGTGAAATATTATAATTGATTTTCGCACAAAGGGACTCATCACGCGTCAAGTACAGAGTGTCTTCAAAATGGGAGATACTTGCTTCGTAGTCTTTATTGAAATAATAAAATAGCGCTGACGTATACGTATATTTTTCAAAGAGTGACTTGCTTGCATTTTCGAAGAATGTTTGAGGAATGTAGGCGATTTCCGAGGAGTAATGGGTTTGGGCTTCTGGAATTTTTCCTACTTTAAGTAGTTCGGTGTATTTCAATAAATTGAACATGATTTCTTGAGTAATAGAGGGGATATGTGTAAATTGCTGACTATGTTTAATTAAAAAACCCGGGATCCCTTTCAGATCAGAAGAGAGCAGCTCCTCATATTCCGTCAATAGTTGTTGGAGACAGGCATCGTCCTCATGGGTTTTCTGGAAATAGGCTATCGGCGAATTTAGCCGTTCTGCCAGCATTTCAAGAACATCACTCGACGGTTCAAACCGGCCGCTTTCAATATTGCTATAGTGGGAAGTTGAGATAATTCCGGAGCTTGCCTCTTTTTGTGTCAGGCCTTCTCTCTCTCGCAGCCTCCTGATCCGACTGCCGATATGCATGTGAGCCCCCTCCTTTCACCCTTTCCACCATTGTAAGTAATTCTATGGTTGTCATCAATATAAAATTTATCTATTCCTAACTTTCATTCTTTTATACTTGTTTTGCAATTTCACAAATGATTCCTCCATCCTCATTGGGAAAATTCGCTCTATAATTTGTTCTATTAACTTTCTTATCATTTCATCAAAATGACCACCTATTTACCTAGCAAGCTGCTCCAATCTTTGTATAGACACAAAAGAATGAGTCGATTAGACGAATGAAACGGCCTGATATATCCCAAATCAACTATTCTCACAAAAATTTAACTATTCTAGCACCCATGCTATAGTGAAAGTATGTTGGACAACATACATTTTGAAGACAAACTGGCCAGTTGTCTTCGCAAAAGGAGCGAGTAACGTGAAAAAAATTGTCGCACTTGCATTGACAGGAATTCTCGTTATCAGTCTGCAGTCCCCTATCCAAGCTTCAACCGTCCAGCAGTATAAGAATGAAATTTTAACGATGCAACCAGGTGTTTCCGCAGATGAATTGCAAAAGCAAGTTGAAGAGCTTGTCCTGACAACTGGTATGAATGAGGATGAAATTTACGAGCAAATGTACAAAGAGATGGAAAGACAAAACGAGTTAGCTGAAGAAGAGGCAAAGCAGTTGGCTGAACAATTCGGCGATGAAGCAACTCTACAGGGCGGCGGATCCGCAAACTATATCGTCGGACCGAGCGCTCGCGGTGACTTCTACTATACACCGTCCGCAACAGCGTATATCAACCATGGTCATGTTGGATTATACTATTCCAGCAGCACAATTGTAGAATCCATCTACCCTTCTGGTGTGCGTAGCATTTCCGCTAACGTCAGGACCGTGGATAAAGGCGCTGTCGTGAAATCTGTTTCAACGACGAGCACAGTGAAACAAAATGCAGCGAGCTGGGCTTGGACTCAAATCGGACAGCCGTACTCCCTGAACTTCGCAAACAACCGGAATACAGGGCATACAGGTGCAAAAAACTGTTCGAAACTCATCTGGTCAGCTTACTTATTGAAAGGCGGACTCGACTTGGATGTCGATAAAGGCTTCGGTGTCTATCCGCGGGATGTGCGGGACGCTTCGCAGACACGGTTTATACGGTCGATATAACAAAAGCGAAGGGCGCCTGCCTAGGGGCGACAGGCAAAGCCGTCACGTAGAACGGCTTTTGCGAGCAAAAGCGAAGCGTTGGGAGCAATTATGACCCGAGCTTCTGGCGCCCGGAGTCTAGACGATAACAAAGGGTAATTCACAAGTACAAAGAGGCTGTCCGTTCTTGGCCAGCCTCTTTATTCAGCTATAGGAGGTATCGGACAATGCATAAGAAATGGTTGATCATTGGCATCCTCGCCTTATTTATCGCCGTCGCAGCGACGACCTATTATGTCTCAAGCCGCCAACAGTCGGGGTCGTTTCTTTCAGAATCTACCCTTTCGAACCCCGATTTACTCACGAATACCGAGGCGATCCTTTATTTCTCAACGACTGCCGATCAGGATATGAATCGAGATGGCCTCAGTTTTGCGGTTTTTGTTGATTCCGAAGGGAAAACGAAGCTCTTTGAAATGGACGGTTTGGAACTTGGGACTGTCTACGCCACAGAGGATACCTTCTTTATGGAAGACCGTGGTCATGTCTATTTGGCTACTTCGGATGGAACGGAGACGTTTTCGATGCCTACCGAGGAACATACCGGAGAAGTGACGGATTACAATGAAGATGAAGGCCTTTTTTATAGTGTCTATAATTCCGGCTTTACCGAAGATGGAGGCTATATGTCGAATATCAGGTTCGGAAATGAGGAAGGCTTCGAAACGGTCAACATACCGTATTATTTGCAAATGTCCGGCTTGGCGGATGGAGACCTGCTCATGTTGACCGGTGAACCCGAAAATGTTTCATTGCAAAAGATGCCTCTTCAAAAAGTTGTGGAAATTGAAGAAATCGTATCACTCGGCCCGATTGGCGAACGGATCGGGATGGCGTCGATTCTAAAAGAAGGTGACTACTATTATCTCGTGATGGCCGATACGGAAAAGCTGACGAGTGACGTGTATCGTATCCATGAAAAAACAAAGGAAATCGAAACGTTTCCTTTGTTCCGTTATAAAGATATCGATGATTATATCGTGCGCATTCCTTATAACCTCAGAAACGCCGCCACTGTCCAGGAGGGCGTCTTGTATTACGTCGATGGAATCGGGGAAGTCCACGCGTTCAATTCCGAGACCGGTGAAGCAGGAGTGGCATTTTCACTGGAAGGAGCGAGCCAAGGGCAAATGAAAATGTCCGAGCAAACATATTTCCAAGACGGCAAACTCCACCTTTTCCGCTATCATCAGTCGTCCGGGACGCACGCCATCGACACATACGACTTACGCACAGGTAAATTGCTCAACGAATTGCCTGTTGAGGGCTTGAACGACATGTTCAACTACGTGCAACAAAAAAACAAACGAGTCTCCCCCTACGATTTCGTCGTCCGCTAACAGAGACGGTGCCTGTGCAACACACATTTATGACAATTCACCTTTTTGTATAAAAAACCGGATAAAAGTAAACTACCGGTTGATTTGATTAAGTTTCCATTTTTCCATATACAATTGTGTGTATAGTCTGAATAGAGTGTTGCACAGGCACCGTTATTTATGTAGACATGAATAGCATGATGATGCATGGTCACCGTTATTTACCAAGAAATTTACAATTACATATCAATGTTGTTACATTGCACTAAAAATGAGGAAAGGGGGTATATAATAGGAGCATATTTAGTTAGAGGTGGATATTCATGAAGAAGAAACGGATAACGTGGGTGGATGTGACAAAAGGGTTCTTAATGATCCTTGTCGTCATTGGGCATTATCCGGGAGAGCTCGATTTTCCGCTCGCAAAATATATTTATTGGTTTCATATGCCGGCGTTTTTCATATTAAGCGGTTTGTTTTTCAAACCAGTTTTAGATAAAAAGGATATTAAGCCGACAATCTACAAGCGTTTCATGCAATTGATTGTCCCTTATCTGTTTTTCTTAGTCAGTATTACACTCGTCCGTTACGGAATGGAGATTGTTTCCGGTAATCGAGATTTAGCATGGTATCTCAATGATTTATGGACACTTGCGATAGGCGGTCGTTTTATTCGCGGAGCTTATGGGGTGTTCTGGTTCGTAACGACATTATTTTTCACCTACTTGTTTTTCATCTGGTTGACGACCTATTTCAATCGGATGAAACAGTTCATTACGCTCGCGATTTTCTATGTAATCGCCCATTTGGAAAGTATTATCGCGATGCATATCATTGGTGGCAAACCTTCCGAAGCAGCACAATCGATTCCAATGATTTGGAATATCGATGTTGCGCTGATGGCAATCGTCTATTTTGCGATCGGCTATTATTTCAAAGAACTTTGGATGGATATTCCGAAACGTTGGATGTATACAGCATTGGGTGTCGGTGCAACTGCCGTTCTGTTTGATGGTCTCAACATTATCGACTACCGGCTGAGCATGAAGTTTTTACGGTACGACCATTTTGTATTGGATTTGATCATCCCCTTGTCATTCACGGTCGTCTTAGTTGGATGCTTCCAGTTCATCACTGCACGACTGTCGCTCAACTGGCTGCGAAAAATTGAAAAACACTCGCTATCCATTATGTATTTGCATATCTTTGCGGATATCATATTGAACGATTATTTCACATATGGACTAATCGGTTACACCGCTATCGGGATTTTCATCCCTATCATCGTTTCACTATTAATAAAAAATGTACTGCCGAACGGCAAAATATTGCTTGGCGGGTTTTCACCGAAGAAAGAAAAAACGCCAATTCCAACGTAAAAAAGCTGGACCTCCCTATTTTAGAGGTCCAGCTTTTTCATGTTATCTAGAACGAAGCTTTTCCACCCAAACTTCATACCCTTGCCCATTTAAATGAAGCCCGTCCCCTGTAAACTTCTTATCCAACTGCCCATTTTCATCGACAAAGCTCGAATGCAAATCGATATACTCAATTCCATACTCATCCGCAATCCTTTGCAAAATGTCATTGAACTGCTTCACTTTGTCATTCGAAACTTCATTCCCAAACAGTCCATAATTTACAGGAAGGATCGATTGAATAAATAACTGTGTATCACTTCCATTAAAGGAGTCCACGATTTTCTTGACGTTCCTTTCAAATTCTTTGGCGTCCGTTCTGTATCGAATATCATTGACCCCGATCATTAAATACGCCTCTTTTGGATTCCGGTCGACGACTTCCTGTATCCGGTTCAAAACACCTTTTGAGTAGTCATTCCGAATCCCCCGGTTCAGCACGACTTCACCCGGGAAATACTCTTGGAATTCTCCGTAATCTGAAATGCTGTCTCCGATGAACACCTTATCTACATCACTCGCAGTAGAATGTTCAAAGACGCTTTTCTTCGTAAAATAATAGGCGGAATCCCTCTTGGGGGAAGGTGGCGGCGACTGCATTTTCGTTTTCACAAATTCCACTCCGCCAATCTTGTTCACGACATAGCTTCCCGTTCCAATTAAAAGGACATTTAATAGTAATGAAATCACCAACAAAATTGTACCCTTTTCCAACACAAACACTCCTGTTCAACAACATTATCCGAATGATTTACCCTTTACGAGAGACTTGAAACTTATTGAGCAATTGTTCGTATACATATACCATAGTAGAAATGGAAAGCAGATTGGAGTTTTTTTCATGCCATCTACATTATCAAGAATATTTTTCGGGCTCGGATGTTTCACACCGATGTTAGGTTTGGGGTTGCTTTTCCACTTGTTCTCTAACCGGTCGTTCATGGCAGGTATCGTTTCATTAGTCATCTGCTTGTTCGTGATGCTCGTAGGAGTAGGGATTGGCAGTCTGCTTGAACAAAAACAGAAAGAAAAGCAATTGGCATTTCTTCATACATTCCAGCCAGACCAATTTGATTTTCAAAAACAGAAATCATATACCTCTTATGATTTATTAACTAAAATTGCACTGGACGAGCAGCGAAAGAAATTGCATATTTGGATGCCCGACCCAAAAAAAGTTGGAATTACTAATAAAGCATATATCAGAATGCCCTATATCATTAACACCTACAACTATTCTGATATTTTAGCGGTGAATCTTAAAGAAGATTATGAGCGGACCGATTCTGTTCATAGAGATACTGATTTCACTCATTTCATACTGAATCAATTAAAAGAAGACGACATTGTGAAGAGCAAGACAACGAAACCACAAGTCGATAAAGTTAGCTCCATGGATCTTGAACTCATCGTTGACGACAAAGCATCTCCGAGCCACCTCATACGGTTTTATTATGCGCCGTACATCTACATACGTAAGGATTCTCCTGAATATGAAGCATACAACAAAGAGCGCCAAGAATGGTTTACAAAGTTAAAAGGGATCGTTGAGCAACAGAATGATACAGCCGTTTCAATTGAACGTCCAATTGAAACGATGGAACCTCCAGTACTCATAGAACCATCAGACGAGGATCTAACCGAAAAAACACAAATTCTTGTGGAAGTGGAAACATCGCAGTATTCATTACAACTGCACGAGGAAATAGAAGACACGTCCGAACCGGCTCCTGAAGTCGTCCAGGTTGAACCTCAACAAGAAGTAGCCGCCGAAAAACCATTATCTTACTTCGAACAATTAATTGAGAAAAACAGAAGACAGCTACGTGGCGATTCTACTGATGAATAGTATTTTTTTAAAAGGCTCTGTTATACTACATTGTCGATTTCAGGTAGTTTTGTTGAATGAAGCGGAAGGCGGCGACTCCTGCGAAAGCCGTCACGAAGAACGGCTTTTGCGAGTAAAAAGCGCAGCGTTGCGAGCAATGTTTTTTGCGACCTTAAGGGAGCAGAATAAGGATGCCTTAATTTCTGCAAAAAGCGCAGAAATACGGCAAATCGAACCCTTCGCTGTTCGATTGGCTCACGGACCGCCCGCGGAAAGCGTCCGCCTGTAGCGAAAGCCGATTCAAAGAACGGCTTTTGCGACCAAAGCGATAGCGTTGGGAGCACCGGCACTGTCGGAAATCAACACTGTTATTTAAAATAGCCTTTTTAAAAAAAACAGCCAATCGACGATAGATTCGATTGGCTGTTCTTTTTATGCAATTATAGAATTGCGTGCGGCATAGACACTAAAAAATCATTTTAGATAGTATTTTCATAACTTCATAGGTATAATGAGTTAGAAATCATATAAATAAATTCACAACTTTAGATTCAGTCAGGGGGAGCGACTTTGAATAAGCAAAAAGGCAGTATTCGGACAAAAATCGTTCTAGGGACGTTAATTCCTATCTTTTTCCTCACATTGTTGTTCAGTTTCGTGTTTTATTTTACGTCAATGCGCACTGTTCAAGACAATGTCATTCCGGAATTCGAGAATTCGCTTAATTTGACGATGGATGATTTGAATACGAGAGTGCATGCTCGGCTCATCAACCGTGCGCTGCAAGATAAAAATGCGCACAATCAGCTGTTGAACATCGTCAATCGGGCCAAAGATAAAGGCAAAGTGGAAAACATTTCGATACATAGTAAGGTAGATGGCGAGGAGATGCTTCTCGTATTATCGGAGTCGACGGATTACTTAGTGCCTCGTCCATTCAATGCGGATCTTAAACGGGCGATGGAGACGGATAATAAGGTGTTCAGTGATATGTACAGTGACGACTTAGGGGTGCATATGACACTTTATTATCCTATTCCAGGGACGGAATCGGTAATCGGGATCAGCCAGGACGCGAGCGCTATTAGCAAATTGAATCAGACAGGCATTATTATTAGCCTCGCCATGCTGTCGATTGGTATTGTACTTGGAACCGTTATTCCTTTATTTATTGCAAGACGAATTACGAAACCACTCCAACAATTGGTTCGTTTCACCGAGGTTATCGCACGGGGCGATTTGACGCAACAAGTGAACATTAAGAGCAATGATGAAATTGGGCGGCTTGCTTTCGGTTTTGATCATATGAAAAATGAACTAAGCAACATGATTAAGCATGTAAATACAGCAGCGGACAATGTCGTGACTTCGTCCAGTGAGCTCGCCTATAGTGCCGAGCAAATGAGTGGAGTCGTGAATCAATCGACAGTTGCAACACAAGAAGTCTCAGCGACAAGCGATTCGCTATCCGTAGCGGCCAATCAAAACCTAACGGCACTCGAGCAAATTACAACAGGTATCCAAGATATCGCGGACGCTACTTCGAAAGTTGCGGAAGAGACGATTGAAGTGTCGGAAGCGGCAAAACAAGGAAACCGGTTGATCACTGACTCAATTGAAGGAATCGAAACGATAAATCAATCTGTTCAAGCTTCGATGAAAGTAACAGAAGAGATGTATATCCGCTCGGCTGAAATTGAAAAGATCATCGGTATGATTACCGACATTTCCGATCAAATCAATTTGCTCGCATTGAATGCAGCCATTGAAGCGGCTCGCGCAGGTGAAGCAGGAAAAGGTTTCAGTGTTGTTGCAAGTGAAGTGAGGAATTTAGCGGAGCAATCTGCGTCTTCCGCAAATCAAATCCGCGCACTCATTTCCGAAATGCAAAACGGCTCCCGTCAATCCGTCGAGGCGATGGCGAAAGTGTTTAGCGATGTCGAACAGGAAACGGTCATCGTGAACGATGCGGGAAAATCGTTCGCTAACATATTAGAGAAAATCACGCTAATAACTGATAACGTGCAATCTGTGTCCGCCACTGTCGAGGAAGTTTCCGCAAGCTCCGAACAGATCTTGGCATCAACACATGACACGGTCCAGTCACTTGAAGCCTCATCCGGCCATACGCAAAACATCGCAGCCTCCATGGAAGAGCAGCTAGCATCAATGGAAGAAATGGTTGCGACGACGGATGCATTGAGCGGTTTGGCGAATGAGTTGAAGATGGAAATTAGTAAGTTTAGAGTCGAAGAAGATCTAAATGAAGGTCAAAATGAAGACGAAACACTAACTGATGAAGAGACAAATTAAATATGAAACACCGCCTATCAAATGACAGGCGGTGTTTTTTGGCTCAGTCCATTAAAATAACGCTTCCTCAAACCCCTTTACTTTCAGTTCGCCGTTTTCAATCTCTTCAACGAAATGACAGGCGGCTTTATGGCCGTTAATCATTGATTCATGTGTACGTAATTGTGGTTCGTCTACTTTGCATTTTTCCTGTGCGAACGGGCAGCGCGTATGGAAACGGCATCCAGTAGGCGGATCGATTGGCGAAGGGACATCTCCTGTAAGAACGATATGTTTTTTCTCGCGTGTTGGATCTGGGACCGGTATGGCGGAGAGTAACGCCTTCGTATACGGATGTTTCGGATTTTCGAAGATCGAATATTTATCGCCGATTTCGACGATTTTCCCTAAATACATGACGATGACGCGATCCGAAATATGGCGGACAACGCCCAAATCATGCGAGATGAATAAATATGTCAGTTTGAACTCCCGTTGAAGATCTTGCAGCAAGTTCAACACTTGCGCTTGAATGGATACGTCCAATGCGGAAACAGCTTCATCGCAAATGATGAGCTTCGGATTAACCGATAACGCCCTTGCGATTCCGATCCGTTGACGTTGTCCACCGGAAAATTCATGCGGATATCGATCCGCCTGGTATTCATTTAAACCGACTGTTTCCAGCAGTTCGATGATTCGCGCTCTCCGATCTTTTGCAGGCACCACTTTTTGAATCGTCATCGCTTCATCGAGAACATCTGCCACCGTTTGGCGAGGGTTGATTGATGCGTATGGATCTTGGAAAATGATTTGCAAATCTTTTCGTTGTTTCCGCATTTCCCGTTTCGACAATGATGTCAATTCTTGTCCATTGAACGTAACGGTTCCTTCTGTTGGTTCTTCCAACCGGAGGATGGCACGGCCCGTCGTCGATTTTCCGCAGCCGGATTCCCCAACAATGCTGACCGTCTCCCCTTCGTAAATCGTAAAACTAATATCATCAACAGCTTTGACATGGTTGACGGTGCGTCCCATCATCCCGCCTTTAATCGGAAAATATTGTTTCAGTCCCTCGACTTTGAGCAATTCTTTTTTCGCCATAGACAATCACCTCCGATTCACCTTCCCATTTTTCCGAATAAATCCAGCAACGAACATCGTTCCCTTTATCATCCTTCAACAGCTCTGGCATGACGTTCCTGCACAGATCTGTCGCTGCTGGACATCTTGGCGCAAATCTGCAACCCGTAGGCATCTCTTTCGGATTGGGCACATTCCCGCGGATTGATTCCAACTTTTCGAGCTCCACGTCATGTCTCGGCAATGAATTCATTAAACCGATCGTATAAGGATGCTTCGGCTTTTGGAAAAGTGTCACGACATCTGAATATTCCACGACTTGCCCCGCGTACATGACGGCGACATATTCACACGTTTCCGCCACGACACCGAGGTCATGGGTAATCATAATGACAGACATGCCGAGCCGCTTTTGCAAATCGCGGATGAGTCTAAGAATTTGCGCCTGGATTGTTACGTCGAGCGCGGTTGTCGGCTCATCGGCAATTAAAATCTCAGGATTACACGCGAGCGCCATCGCAATCATGACCCGCTGACGCATTCCTCCCGATAATTCGTATGGATATTGCTTCACGCGTTTGTCCGGTGAAGGAATCCCGACAAGTTTCAACAGCTCGACCGACTTCAGGAGCGCTTCTTTCTTTGATAAATTCTGATGCTTGATTATTGATTCGCTAATTTGCTGGCCGACCGTAAAGACAGGATTCAATGATGTCATCGGCTCCTGAAAGATCATTGAAATCGCATTCCCGCGAATATCCCTCATCGCCTTATCCGAGTAGGCTAGCAGGTTCTCCCCTTTGAAATTAATTTCGCCCCCGATGATCTTTCCGTTGTTCGCAAGCAGCCTCAATATCGATAGCGCCGTAATACTTTTGCCTGAACCCGATTCCCCAACGATTCCGAGCGTCCTTCCTTCTTCAAGCGTAAAACTGACGCCGTCAACCGCCTTCACTTCACCGTCATCTGTATAAAAGGACGTGCGGAGATCCCGCACTTCCAGTAAATTCTTTCCCATTCCGAATACCTCCCTTCAAACAACTATCAATTCAAATCGATTCGCTTATTCAATAAGCGATACGATATGTCAACGAGCAAGTTGACAAAAACGAACAAGAATGAAATGACGAGGACAGCTCCTTGAACAATCGGGAAGTCCCTTGTCCGGATCGCGTCAATTGTCAGCCGTCCCATTCCGTTAATTGCAAAAATCGATTCCGTCAACACAGCTCCTCCGAGAAACCCTCCGAACTCAAGACCTACGACCGTAATGACGGGAATCAAAGCATTTTTCAACGCGTGGCGATAAATGACTACACGCTCTCCCATCCCTTTCGCCCTCGCCGTCCGGATATAGTCTTGCCCTATTACTTCAAGCATTGATGAACGTGTCATCCGCGCAATAATGGCTGCTCCCCCTGTCCCTAATGTAATAACAGGCAGCAACAACTGTCTCCAACTGTCCCCCCAGCCGGAAGCGCGCATTTTCATAAATTCCGGCATCCAGTCCGGACCAATCGCAAACCATTGAATAAGCATGAGTCCGAACCAGAAGTTCGGCATTGATAAGCCAAAAAGGGCAACAATCATTATGGAAATGTCTGACCACGTATAATGGCGCACTGCTGAAATAACTCCTGCAATAAGTCCTAAAAACACGGCGAGAATTGTCGCGTAAAAGGATAACTCCACGGTCGTCCAAAACCGTGCCTTTATTTCATCCGTTACAGCACGACCGCTTCGGACCGAGTTTCCAAGATCGCCTTGAAGGACGTTTTTCATATAGCTGAAATATTGCACGGGAGCTGGTTTATTCAAACCGAGCTTCTCTTCGATCTGTGCGATCGTTTGCGGGGACGCCCCTTCACCCGCGATGATTTGTGCAGGGTTCCCTGGAATTAAATACATCATGGAAAAAACGACTATTGAAACGCCAAGCAAGACCGGAATCGTCTGGAGCAGGCGTCTTATTATGAATTTTGTCATTTCATTGCCCCCTCCATCATTTTTTCATTTTCGGATCAAGCGCATCTCGTAATCCGTCCCCAAATATATTGAAAGCCAGTACGACGATGACGATTGCGACTCCAGGGAATAACACGAGATGTGGTGCCTCCCTCATATAAGTCCTTCCTTCGCTCAACATGGCCCCCCATTCCGGAGTCGGCGGCTTCGCGCCAAGTCCGAGAAATGCAAGTCCACTCGCCGTCAAAACAGCGGTCGCAATGCGCAATGTTAATTGGACAATAATCGGAGAAAGGACGTTCGGCAAGATATGTTTGAAAATAATTCTCCCATCTGTCGCACCAAGCGCCTTTACTGCATCTATATACTCAAGTTTTCGGACTGATAATGTCGAGCCGCGTACAATCCGGGCAAATGCCGGCACGGAAAAGATACCGACAGCGATAATGACGTTCTGCAAGCTGCCGCCAAGTACCGAAACGATAGCAAGCGCAAGAAGGATTCCTGGAAATGCTAGAAGAACGTCCATGATTCGCATAATGAACGTATCCAGTTTTCCGCCGTAATAACCGGAAATGATGCCAAGAAAGACACCGACTACACCTCCGAGTGCAACGGAAAAGAACCCAACTTTCATCGTGATTGACATACCATGTATGATTCTTGTGAAGATATCTCTCCCATAGTTGTCGGTACCAAACCAATGCTCAGCGGAAGGAGGCTTCAGTTTATTCGAAATTTGCGTCGCATTCGGATCTATTGACGTCAAGTACGGGCCGATAAACCCGGTTAAGACGAAAAGTAAGATGAGAACCCCACCAACGACTGCTGCCTTATTTTTGCGGAGTCTTCGCCAAAAAGCCTTGTATGCTTCAACTCTAGGATTGGACCTTCTCTGACCAATATCCGCAGCAGGTGTATGTTGAACCATGTGTGAACACCTTCCCCTATTCGTATTCTATTGAAAAATCAGTATATTGACAGTAGCATAACATGAATACGTGAATTGAGGAATGTTTTTTATCATTGTTTTCATTTAATTTTAAATAATATGATTTAAAAATCAATATCTTTGCATGTAATAACGTTTTAGGAGCATTACGCCCATTAGTTAGTAATCTTTAGGGATACGAAGTATTTATTTTATTATTCAGTTAACCTAATTATTCTGAAATTGTGTTGTTTGTTGAGAAATTCTGTGCTATATTGCATCTAACTATTACATTTCCAATAGTTTCGTGGACTTGTAATACGTTAAAAACAAACGGGGGGAACACACATGAAGGGTAATGGCAATGTAAAGTGGCTGTTTGTTATTGCTTTAGCTTTGTCAATGATTCTTGCGGCATGTTCCGGGGGTGGTTCATCTTCTACGGAAAAGGGATCAGGCAATGATATTGACGAAGGTAAAGGGAAAGGGATTGAAGGTGGAGACTTAGTCCTCGCAGTTCTATCGGATGCATCGTCCTTGGACCCGGCAGGTTCCAATGATGTACCGTCTTCCGTTGTACAAGCGAATATTTATGAAACGCTCGTGAAACGGGATGACAATAATAAGATTATCGAAGGTCTTGCAGAAAAATGGGAGCCTATCGATGATACGACGTATGAATTCAAACTACGTAAAGGCGTCAAATTCCATGATGGCGAGGATTTCAACGCGGAAGTTGTGAAAATGAACTTGGAGCGTGTCCTCGATCCGGCGGTCGCTTCACCACGTTATTTCTTATATGAAATGATTACTGAAATTACCGTAGTAGACGAACATACTGTACAAATCAAAACCGAGTATCCATTCGCACCTTTGCTCGCCCACCTTTCACATAACGGTGGCGGCATGGTAAGTCCGAAGTCTATTAAAGCGGATTATGAAGCAATGGAGAAAGGCGAACCTGCAGGGTCTGTCATTGCAACAAACCCTGTCGGAACAGGCTTTTTCAAATTTGAAAGCTGGACGCCCGGCGCTGAAATCAAGCTTACAAAAAATGAAGATTATTGGGGCGACAAAGCTCATGTCGACACAGTAACATTCAAAGTCGTTCCTGAAAGTGCTGTTCGGAACGCAGACCTTGAAACGGGTCATGTTCATATCGCAGACCCAGTCCAACCGAATGAAGTTGCAGCGATCAATGATAGCAGCTTCGCAAAAATCAACCAAAAAGCATCTTCAAGCCTTGCCTATTTAGGTTTCAACACGGAAAAAGAACCGTTTAATGATCCAAAAGTGCGAAGAGCAATTTCTATGCTTGTGAATAAAGATGACATTAGCGAAGGGGTATACGACGGGTTCGGAATCCCTGCAAAAGGACCTCTTGCTCCTGGAATCTTCGGCTATAACGAAGACGCTAAACCAATTGAGTACAACGTGGAAGAAGCGAAAAAGCTTCTTAAAGAAGCAGGCTATGAAAATGGCTTCAAGTCTTCCATCTGGACAAATGACAACCCACAACGTCAACAAATTGCTGTCCTGTTGCAAGAAGAATTGAAAAAGGTCAATGTCGAAGTGAGCATCGAAGTAATGGAATTCGGAGCGTACCTCGACAAAACAGCAAACGGAGAGCATGACATGTTCATCCTTGGCTGGTCCAACCCGACAGGAGATGCGGACTATGGATTGTACGCATTGTTCCACTCATCTCAACAAGGCTCTCCAGGAAACCGTTCATTCTATACAAATCCGGAAGTCGACAAGCTTCTTGAACAAGGCCGTCGTGAATCGGATCCAGATGAGCGTATCAAAATCTACAATAAAGTCCAAGAGCACTTGATCGAAGACGCTCCGATGGCATACTTGATCCATACGGAGTACTTGACAGGTGTCAGCAATCAAATTAGAGGCTTCTCCATCGGCACAGACGGGATTTACAAGTTGAAAGACGTACAGTTCGTGGAAGAGTGATAATGGGAAGGGATGCTGCCTTTAAGGCGGCATCCTTTTTTATGTTTGTGGAAGGGATTGCTTTGAGCGCTCGGGGGCTTGTTTTGAGCGCGGAGCAGCTGACTTTGAGCGCAGGGTGACTTGCTTTGAGCGCGAGGAGGCTGGCTTTGAGCGCAGGGTGAGGTACCGTCAAGAAGTATGTGTAAAGCACAATCGCCGACAACTCAGCGGATTTTACATGGAGTGGCGGACATGTTAGCCTTGGCAGGCAAGGCCAGCATAATTGTTAGCTGGTGCCAT
>NZ_JAKRNT010000020.1 GCF_022346605.1 Sporosarcina sp. ACRSL | reverse complement strand
ACTGATTTAGTCGTCGTTCCTTACCTACATTAGGAGCTTTTTTGTTTTTATTCAAGTTATCTATTTCTATTTACTGTACTTTTTTACTTTTATTTCTTGCTATGCAACGCTAGTGGGCACCACAAAAAAAGAACCATAAAAAAGCACGAAAGAGGGGGTTGGGGGATGGTGGAGCTTACGTATGAGCAGTGTCAGCAGTTGTTTAATATTAATGCGCTGTTGACGCAAAGTTTGGATGAACGCAGCGTATTGCAGAATTTGATGAAGGCTGCGATGGATTTGGTGAAACGGGCCGATACGATCATTATTTATGAATGGGATGAGAATGGGTATCTTACCTTTTCGGATGGAATTGGACTGGATGTTGAAGCGATTCGCAATGTGAAGTTCCGCGCGGGAGAGTCGATTACAGGGAGGGCTTTTCAGCAGAAGCGTACTTTTAATGTGGCGCTTGAACAAGCGAAGGCGTATATGAAAAATATGTCACCTGAAAACGCATTCCATTTTCAGCGTGCGGTTCATTATAGAGAGGTGCAAAGCATTCTTGCAGTTCCGCTCATTTATCAGGATAAAAGCATTGGCGTCCTCGTCGTTGATAATTTCGATACGCACGGTGATGTGTTTTCTGAGGAAGAAACGATTATTATTAAAATTTTGGCAAACCAGGCGGCGATCGCGTTGACGAACAGCCGTTACTACAAAGAGCTCCAACGTCGGAATGCCGATTTGCTGACGATTCAAGGGATTCACGAAAAATTTTCCGCGATCCTTCTCGAAGGCAAAGGCATTACACAAATTGTCGATGTGCTGAACCGGATTGTCACCCAACCTGTCTCTTACAGTGAAAATGCGGAAACCGAGCGTCCTCAATTCCCTATTGTTTCGTCGGATGAAGTGCTCGGCTATTTTCATCTTTCCTGTCCTATTGAAGCGTATTCCAGCTTGGAAAAAGTCGCAATTGAGCAGGCCGCAAATGCTGTAGTTCTTGAATTGATTAAACAAAACAATCTGTTTGAACGCGAAAACAAAATGAAAGAAGAGTTGTTCCATAAATTAATGGAAGGTACTTGGGATCATCAAATGACTTATTATAGTCCATTCAACAAGCTGACGAAATACAAATCAGTCACTTGCATCCTGATGGAAGGAAGGAAGAAGCCACTTTGGCTCTATGATTCGATCATGTCAAAAGAGCGCGTCATGAGAAAAATGGAAAATACGTTGCAGCGTATCGATCCGGACGTCATCGTCTTTAACCGTGGATTTACAGTGTTAGTGTTGGCACCGAAGCTCTCCAAAGCAATTTCCTCCGCATTGAAACAGCTGGCGAAAGAATACGCGACTGCGGAATTGGTCATTGGCATCGGTCGAAACGTTCATGTCCAACAAGTGAGCGATAGCTACCGCGAAGCGAATGATGCATTGCAATTAGCAAAGAAATCACGGGAGAGGCTTATGATTCGGTATGAAGAACTCGGATTCGAAAGGCTTTGGCATAGTATTGACGATGACACATTGCAGCAATATGTCATCGACCACCTCGGACCGATTCTGCATGGCGATCCGGTAGATTTCGAGACGTTGCAGACGTATATCGAACTGAACGGCAGGCATAAAGAGACTGCTCAACAGTTATCCATCCACCAAAATACACTGACATACCGCTTGAAAAAAATTGAAGATGCCCTTTCCGTTGATTTACGGGATAAGAAGGATTTATTGCGACTTATGACCGCCTTTGAAATCTTGGACTACTTGCCTACTTATGCTGTGTCTCCTACCAATTAAATCGAGAATTTTTTGTCCTGTATAACATACCAACTTCTTTATCAAAATTTTATAATTAATGAGAATGCTATCAAACCGATAAAGGAGAGACTGCAAATGCGAGTAAATCAAGAGAAAGAAATTCAAATTTATCAAAACTATATTAACGGCGAATGGGTATCATCGACTACCGGTGAATTATATGAAAGCACCAATCCGGCGCGGACAAGCGAAGTGCTTGGCAGATTTCCGAAGTCTTCCGTTGAAGATGTGAGATACGCGATTGCGAAAGCGAAGGAGGCGTTCCCCGCTTGGGCCAATACGCCAGCACCTGTACGGGGTGAAGTGATTTTCAAGCTAATTAATTTATTGGAAGAACAGAAAGAAGAACTTGCTGTCATTATTACGAAGGAAGTCGGAAAATCGATTCGTGAAGCACGGGGGGAAGTGACGAAGACCATCCAGGCGATGAAGCAATTCAGCGGAGAAGCGACACGCCTCGCAGGTGAAACGCTCCCTTCTTATAATGAAGGAATCTTCGCTTACACGGTTCGAGAGCCTTTAGGTGTCGTCGGTGTCATTGCACCGTACAACTTCCCTCTTGGAATCGGTGTATGGAAAATTGCACCCGCCATCATTGCAGGAAACACAGTCGTTTTTAAACCGGCAAGCACGACTTCGCTTATTAGCGTAAAAATTGTGGAGCTTTTTGAGCAGGCAGGCGTTCCGGCTGGTGTCGTCAATATGGTCATGGGATCAGGCTCCGTCATCGGAAAGGAATTCGGTGAGAATAAAGAGCTGAAAGCCGTATCGTTTACAGGTTCCACAGAAGTCGGAGTCGCATTAGGCAAAGCCGTCAGGCAGCACGGTGGAAAGATGCAAGCTGAAATGGGCGGAAAAAATCCGGCAATCATTTTGGAAGATGCCGATTTGGATCTCGCTATTGACAGTGTTGTAACGAGCGGTTTTTATGATAACGGACAGCGTTGTACAGGGACGAGCCGGCTGTTCGTGCCGAAGTCGATTTATCGTGAAGTGATTGATCGCCTCGTCGCAAAAGCGGAGTCATTAATTATCCAAGATGGAATGAATGAAGACACAAATAACGGCCCTGTGATTGACGAGAATCAGCTGAACACGTATTTGCACTATGTCCAGATGGCGATCGACGAAGGTGCAACATTAGAAACCGGAGGAAAAAGGTTAACGGATGGCGATTTGAAGGATGGCTATTTCGTTGCTCCGACTGTTTTCAGCGGCATGCGCCCTGATATGACAATTGCAAAGGAAGAAATTTTCGGGCCGGTCATTGGCGTGTTTGAAGTAGAAGGTTATGAGGAAGCGTTAGCGATGGCAAACGATATCGATTTCGGACTTTCTTCTACTATTTATACGAAAGACTTGGAAAAGGCATTTCATTTTGTCCGGAACATTGAATCCGGCGTTACACATGTCAATCTGCCTTCAACGTATTTTGAAAACCATTATCCATTTGGCGGGAAAAAGGAATCCAGTATCGGGCCGCGTGAACAAGGAAGTACAGCTTTGGACTTCTGGACAGATGTGAAAACCGTCTATATGAAGCCGTAAGGGGGAACCAACATGAAAATTCGAATGATCGGATGCGGCGCGATGGGAGCGGGGATGGTTAAAAATTTGTTGAAACACGGATATGACGTTTCCACATACGACCCGGACCCGTCGAAGCAGGAGCAAATGAAGAAGCTAGGCGCTGCTCCTGTTTCTTCATCCAGTTATGGACTATCGGAAATAGATGTCGTACTATTGTCTTTACCAACTTCAGCGTTGGTTGAAGAGACGTTGATTGGTGACAAAGGAATTCTTCAGCATTTGAAGAAAGGTTCCCTCATCTTAGACATGAGTACGACCGATGTACGCGTGACGAAGCAGCTGGCACAATCAGCAGCGGAAAAATCCGTCCATTTCTTGGATTGCCCTGTCAGCAACGGTCCTGCCGGGGCGAATGACGGCACATTGACGATCATGGTCGGCGGCGAAGAGCACACGTTCCATTCAGTCTTGCCTGTTTTGGAATCGATCGGGAAAGAGATTCGGTATATCGGTCCTTCAGGTTCAGGCCAGGTCGTGAAGCTTTGCAATAATATGATGGTTGCTGGAATTACAGTGTTGCTGAGCGAAACGTTTGTGGCAGGTGCAAAGAATGGCGTGGATCCGATGAAAATTGCGGAGCTCATGTCGATCGGATCCGCGCAAAACAAAGTCCTGTCCGTCTTCGGCCCGAATTTGTTAAATGATACGCACCATGATGTGAAGTTTTTCTTAAGCCATATGGCGAAAGACGTGAACCTTTACATGGACATGACGAAAAGCACCCAATCCCCTGCCCTGCTCGGCTCCATCGTTGAGCAGTTGTACGAAGCAGCGAAGTTGCAAGGGAAAGGGCATTTGGATTCAAGCGCAGTCGGGCAAGTCGTGGAATGGATGGGGAACTATAAAATCTGCAACTAATGGAAAGAGGGGAAATGTGTGAGAGATAAAATCAAACTTCATTTGATCGTGCTAGCTTTTGTTGTTGTGGGTGAATGGATCGGGGTTAAGCAATTTAACCTTGGCGTCGGCACGATCGCATTATTTCCAATTCTGTACGTTCTCATCTTTGGAGGAATCGTCAGCTGTCCAAAATTCAAGCTGATGACTGAGAAGCAAATGAAAAGTGCCGCAACGATTTTAGGAATTTCATTTATGCTATTCGTTGCGAAACTTGGAACGATGCTCGGTCCTTCCCTTCCGAAGATTTTCGAGGCGGGCGCTTCGCTTGCCTTCCAAGAAGTCGGTCACGTCATTGGGACTATCGCCATCGGACTGCCGATTGCTTTATTATTAGGAATGAAACGGGAAGCAATCGGAGCAACGTTTTCCATCGACCGTGAGCCAAACCTCGCCATCATTGCCGAAAAGTATGGTGCCGATTCGCCTGAAGGCCGTGGCGCGCTTGGCGTGTATGTGTGTGGAACCGTATTCGGGGCTATTTACTTGGCGTTATTGGCAGGATTCCTTGGAAGTCTCGGCATCCTCCATCCGATTTCGCTTGCAATGGGTGCGGGTGTCGGATCGGGAAGCATGATGGCAGCCGCTTCCGGTGCATTAGCGGTTACTTTCCCGAATGATGCGGATGACATCGCGTTATTTGCAGCTGCGGCTAACTTGATCACGACGATTCTTGGAACTTATATTTGTGTCTTCTTCTCCTTGCCAGTTACAGCCCGTCTGTACGAATGGTTAGAGCCAAAGATTGGTCGCAATCGACTGTCCGTTACGAAAGGGGGCGACGAATCATGATTGAAAAAGCGAAAGTGTTAACCATCATCGGACTTATAGCCATTATCGGTAACTGGGTCGGCTATGGCGTCAATCCAATCGAAGCGCTTCCAGGTATGATTCTAATCGTCATTGTAACGGTTATCGGACTAGCACTAACTGCCTATTTACCGATTAAGATTCCTGCAGTCGTCTGGATTTCATTTATCGCACTGTTCGCCACGACGCCAATTTTTCCCGGCAACGGATGGATTGTCGAGCAAACATCAAAAATCAACTTCATGGCACTTGCAACGCCAATTCTAGCTTATGCGGGATTATCACTCGGAAAAGATATCGAAGACTTCAAAAAGCTCGGCTGGCGCATCGTCATTGTGTCACTAGTCGTCTACACAGGAACATTCCTCTTCGCCGCCCTGTTCGCAGAAATCGTCTTCAGAATCCAAGGACGTTTTTAACTGGAATTGCGTCGGTGCCTGTGCATCATACATTTATAACAATTCGATAACGCGTATATAAATACAGCAGGAAGACAACCAAAGATTGATATGGTTGACTTCCTGTTTTTTTATATGCAATTGTAGTGTATAGTCAGAATTGCGTCGGTGCCTGTGTAACACAAATTTATAACTATTTATCGGAATGTATAAAAGAACATTAAACGAAAATCTAAATGTTGATACCAATGACTTCTTATTATTCCTTATACAATTGTATTGTATAATCTGAATTGTTCGGTGCACAGGCACCGAAAAGATACAGTGCTCTTGAAAATTCTTTTTTGCCGTGTTTTCCGACATAAAAAATCGTTTTTGCCCACTTTTTCTCACTTAAAATCTATTTTTTCGTTTTCTGATGAATTCAGAAAGTTGTCAGTCTATTCGGAAAACGACACAGTTGGAAAAAAAGAAAGTGGTGACCGAAAATCGCGTCTGTAATTATGAGTGTTGGGTTGCAAGGGATGAAAGGACATAAGGTTGCTGTGGAGCATATCCCTATCGTCGCGGGTGAATGATATGGCGAGAAAGAAGCGATATTGGAATCCGTATGCTTATTTCCATGTGACGATGCGCGGTAATAATCGACACCCTATCTTCCAAACAGAAGAAGACAAACGAAACTTGATGCGTGCTTTCGGATATGTGTATGATAAATATCCATTTACCATGTTGGCTTATTGCATCATGTCCAATCACTATCACTTACTCATTCGGTCTGAAGTGGAATTAAGCAAAGTGATGGCCCGCATCAACCGTAGATACAGCGACTACTTTTCCAAACGGTATGACCATGTCGGACGTATCTATGAAAAGAGATACTTTTCCAAACTGGCAAATGGACCAAGGGCGATACTGGATATTAGCAGTTACATACATCGCAATCCGATTGATACGAAAGTTCCAATGGTGAAGTCGTTGAAAGATTACCGCTTTAGTTCATTTCAATATTATGCTGATAGCGATCAAAGCCCGCCAAATTTTTTAAAAACTGATCTACTGTCAACATTTTTACCAAAACCATTCGAAACAACGAACCATGCCTACCAACTCTATTGTTTAGCGTACAAGCAAGACATTGAGAAGGTGTATGAAGAGATGCCTCCCGAGCAAATTCCGAACCTTTAAAACGGTTTGAGCAGTCGATTGAAGGGTAAATTAATAAAATTGAGGAATTATTGTATGAAAGGAATGGTCACCAATGAAGCAACAGCTGATGAAGATGCTCGAACAACGTAAAGATGAAATGATTGAAATCAGGCGTTATCTCCACGAGTATCCCGAATTATCGTTCCAAGAGGAAAAAACAGCCCAGTACATTACTGATTTTTATAAGGGAAAAGATGTGGAAATCCAAACGAATGTCGGAAATGGATACGGGATCATCGTAACGATTAAAGGAGGAAAACCAGGCAAAACAATCGGTCTGCGTGCAGACTTCGATGCGCTTCCTATTCACGAAGAAACAGATGTGCCGTTCAAATCGAAAAATGAAGGGGTCATGCACGCTTGCGGACATGATGCGCATACTGCCTACTTACTCGTGCTCGCAGACTGTTTGATTGAACTGAAGGATGAGTTGGCGGCTACAGTTAAAATCATTCATCAACATGCAGAGGAAGTGCCTCCGGGCGGAGCGAAAAGCATTGTAGAATCAGGATTACTGGATGATGTGGATGCCGTCTACGGTGTGCACTTTTTCCCGACGAATCCAGCGGGTGATGTTGGATATCGCAGCGGCTATGCGATGGCGGGCCGAACTTACTTCAAACTGAGAATTCAAGGTGTCGGTGGTCACGGATCGTCTCCTCACCTCGCAAATGACTCCATTGTCGCAGGGGCCCATTTTGTCACGGCTATCCAAACCGTCGTGAGCCGTCGGTTGAATCCGTTTGATATGGGCGTTATCACTATCGGCTCTTTTGACGGAAAAGGCCAATTCAACGTCATTAAAGATAGCGTCGAATTGGAAGGCGATGTGCGTTATATGACAACGGAAGTTCAAGAGTTGATTGACACGGAAATCCACCGGATCACGAAAGGAATCGAAGAGGAATTCGATGTCAGATGTGAACTTGAGTATGTGCCGGATTATCCGCCGCTCTTCAACAATCCGGAAATTACGGCAGGAGTCGTCGCTGCGCTTCAAAACTCCACAGAGCCTGAAATCAAATCAATAGTGGAATTCCCAATGTTCTCCGGATCTGAAGACTTCGCCTACTACGCAGCCAAGTTCCCGTCCTGCTTCTTCTTTATCGGAAGTAAACCGAAAGGCGTTGAAAATGCCTATTTCAACCATCATCCAAAATGGGACATTGACGAAGACGCATTGTTAGTCGCAGCAAAAGCAGTAGCAGAGGTTGTTTGCAGCAACGTGTAAGAGGCTATCTGCTGCGAGAAACATTCATTAATACTTTTTGAATGCAAAAGGAAGTCAACCAAACATTGAGTTAGTTGACTTCCTGTTCCCCTGTTGCATAGGCATCTATTTTGGGGGTTATTTCACATACAACTTTTTAGATACAGCCAGATTTCCTTGGCTATCTCTTATCGGTGAAGATCCGTAATTGGTTAGTTCGACCGTTAAACTAGTGATATAGCTTGCATTCAAATTTACTGGAAATGCATCTGTCAAAGCTGTTTGATTTGTTGTATGGAGTGCCTCTAGAAAAATGTCTGAATTTGGACTATATCCTGCTACACCATCCACTTCGATATATAAAATATCCTGATTTCCATATGTTTGAGCATATTTCCCCACAGATGCTTTAATACCTGTTGAGTATGTGTTCAGTTCGGTATTAGACATAGTTATTGGTTCTAGTGAATTATTGCGCAATGGGACACCATTTACAGTGATTACAAAGTCCGTTACGTCGACGCCTTGTACGGCCTTACTGAAAGTAAGCACCAATGATGTATTAAAGGCACCGATTCTTGCATCGGTCATCTCAGGCTGAACACCACTAACAAAATAGACATTACCCGTCCCTGGTAACGCAATCGTGTTACCTGCGTTATCCCTAATGTTGTTGACAGTAAATAATGCATCTTTAGTTTCTTGGATTTCAATAGATGGGACGTGTACTTTTACCACAACAGAAGTTGCTCGATCAGCCGTTCCTGTAATTGCTGTCGTAACATAAGAACCAATCGGCAGAGCTTTTCCATCCCATGTATAGTTATTGATATCTTGAACGGTCGCCAAGTTTACGCCGCTATCTGTGTCAGTTACTGTATATATAGCTACTTGTTCTCCATTAAAAGCTTCATTCGTCGAACCTTTTGTAACATTACTCACTACTGGTCGAGTGCCATCAAACGAAGTCACATTCTCAACCACAAATGATTGATTCACAATTGTATTCGGATTCGGAATACCTGCTTTGTCTCGTACCGTGTTTGCCGGCAAGCGCAATTGGTATGTTCCGTTCGCTAAAGGTTGGTTAATAGTCAACGTATTGTTCGTAATCGTTGCGTTTAGTGAGTTAGAATAGTTCAAAATAATTTCCCTGGCCTCACCCGAACGTTGATCAATCAGCGTGATTCTATTATTACCGCCCATCTGAATGTCTTCATTGAAAATCGCAACGATTTTGCCATCCTTATACTCAATCGTCGTGAATGTAGGCGCAGTAATGTCTCTAGTCATCGTGACATTCGTCGAATAAAGGGCTGCGTTGTTGCCGACGGTATCTTTCACGTCAGCGTCGATAAATAGGACAGCACTGTAAGAATCCCGATAAACCACTCCAGAACCGGTGAGGACAACCGTTTTTGCATCTTTTCCAGCTGTTGCCGTCAAATTCATAACTGTGCCATTTGACTGGACGAGACGCGCTTTCCCTCTAAATGAAGCTACATTCATTTCTTTATCATACGTCACTTCTACACGGTTTTCGCCAATCACCTTGACATCCTTCACGGTTGGAGCGACTGTATCGGCCGAAATTGTGATGGAGGCTTCCACCGGATTTGGCGAAGCAAAGTTATTTCTATAGTCCTTCACATTCCGTAGGGTAACCGTTGCCGTCGTTCCCGCAGCAACTTGTTTGCTTGCCGTGACATTCAAACGGTTTGGATTGGAAGGGTCATTTGCTACTGTAGCTGCAATATCATTTACGTAAGCGATAACGCCAGATGCACTGACCGGCTCGTCAAACAATAGAGAAAATGAGTTTGTCGAAGTTTTCGCCGTCGCGGATCCTGAAACAAATTTCGGTGCCACATCGTCTTTTGCTTTCAGAATTGCAGTATATTCCTCGAATTTCCCACCAGCCGTAGCTTGGATTGCTTCAGTCGTTTTGACTGCATATTCACCGTCGAAAATCCATTGTGCTGTAATCGTCAACGTTTTTCCGTCTTCCGATAATGAACCCGTGAGCTGGCCTGGATTCACGGTTGCCCCTGATACCATCGTGAAGGTGATATTCCGTACTTTATTAGATGAATCCAAAACGGATCCCTTTGATACAGGTGTTGCAAACTTCACTTCCACTTGTTTCGCATTGATTGCCTTCACATCAGTGACAAAACGGTCATCTGCTGCATAGTCGAAAGTGATAGCAATTGTTCTTTCTGCTGTCGCATCCCCTTTTGTCAGCGTCACGATATAGCTGCCTGCCGACTTTCCTTGCGCCGCTTTCACTGTAACGCCTTTTTCAGTAATTAAGGAAGCCGCATATTTTTGCACAGCAGCGAGTTTAGTGTCATCCGTCGCCATAGGGCCTTTTGAAACTGTGACAGCACCCGCTTTTAATTGACCAGCTGCCGCATCTACCGCCACTTGATCTTCATCCACTTTCGGAACGACGAACGCTTCGCTTCTGAAGACGAATGAAGCCATTTGCCCCCGCGTCACGAACGCGTTCGGAGAAAATGTAGTCGGTGTCGTGCCTGTTGTAATTTCATGTGCATAAAGCGACCGAACAAATTCAATATGCCATTGCTTCGAATTGATGTCGCTGAATGGAAGACGAACGGATGGCGTCTCCTCCAAATCAAAACCAAGCACAATAATTTTCGCCATTTGTGCTCTCGTCAGACTTTCATGCGGTCGGAACGTATTGTCCTCATAACCTGAAATGATCCCCTCTTCGACAAGCGCGGCAATATAGCTGTAGTAAGGGCTTGTCTTACTAACGTCTTTAAATCCCGGGTCGACGATATTTTTCATATCCAAGTCGAGAACCATCGCTAGAAGTTTCGCCGCATCTTGCCTCGTAATATTTTGTCCAGGTTTGAACGTTCCGTCCGAGTACCCGCTAATCATGCCCGCTGACGTATACTTCATAACAGCTTCATAAAAGTGGTGACTTGGAATGTCTCTTACATCTGAAAACGAAGGTGTCTCCGCTTTCACCATTCCAGGCGCAACCGCCACAATCCCTGATGCTGCAACCGTAGTCGCTAACGCTGCTGTAAACATCTTTGTTTGTCTGTTTTTCTTCATCATCCATGCCCCCAATTTGTAGTGAATACAGTATGTAAATGGAACTTATTTTCACAATCTACCAAGCTAGTTAACTATTACTAGTATAAGTTATGTGGAAAATTCATGCAATGCAGAAATAAATTGTGTTGGTACCTGTGAATGGTGTATTTTTTTGGCTATTATTCTTTTCGAACGAATTGGCTCTGGGTGAATACACTATATAGAACAGAATGAGTGAGGTGGGGATTATGCAACAGGCAATTATTACACCAGAGGAAAGATTAGCCGGACCTGTTTTGATCTTGATAGGTGCGTTAGTGAGTTTAACGGGTTTGTTTATTAACTTTCATATTGCTTTAACTGAGTACAGAACGGGAACGAGCACTACAATGGAACGTCCACTTTATTAAGTTGATGGTTTGCTCCTTGAATTCATTTCAACATCTTGACCGAAGTAATTTAGCCCTGCATATTACAGTGATGCGGGGCTATTCGATTTGAATAAATATAGAGATTTATTGTAGTTCCTTTCTTTTCGAATTACATATTTTGTAATTACGTTGCACAGGCATCAGTCTAATTATAACAATTCAATATGTTGTATGAAAAAATGCAAAGGGAATCCGGTCAAATATTACAGTGACTGGATTCCCTATTTTAGAATATACAATTGTAGTGAATAAACTGAATTGCGTGCTGTACAGGCAACGTTTAAATTCCAACTGGCACAATATACATCCCCGCCGCTTCATCGTGTTTGACGACGACGTTCACGCCGTAGATGTCGTGAATTAAGTCGACTGTGATGATGTCTTCCGGTTTGCCTTTGGCGGCGATTTGGCCGTCTTTCATGACGATGATGACATCGCTGTACTTGATAGCCTGATTGATGTCGTGCAGTACCATGACGATAGACATGCCGTGTTGTTCATTCAGACTACGGACGAGTTCAAGCAGTTCGTATTGGTAAAAGATATCGAGATACGTCGTCGGTTCATCCAAAAACAGATACGGTGTTTGTTGCGTTAGGGCCATGGCTATCCAAACGCGTTGCATTTGCCCCCCGGATAGGCTGTCGATCGGCATATGTCGCTTATCAAGCAAATTCGTGCTAGCAAGCGCCCATTCAATCGCCTCTTCGTCCTCTATCGTTGTCGAAGAAAAGAAATTCTTATACGGAATCCGCCCGTACGCTGTCAACTTCTCGACCGTCATATCTGAAGGCGCATTGTTTTGCTGGTGGACGACAGCTAGTTTCCTCGCAAGCTCCTTCGGTTTAAAGTCAGTCAACGATTTTCCATCCAACAAAACTTGTCCGTTTTGCGGCTGGTGATGATTGGACAGGACCCCTAGCAAAGTAGATTTCCCGCAACCATTCGGTCCGATGATCGTCGTCACTTTGCCGATATCAATCGAACTGTCAATCCCGCTCAACGTATTCCTCTTCTTGTCATATGAAAATGTGACTTCCTTAATGTCCATAAATACGATTACTCTTTCGTAGCAAGAATATGAGGAACGGCCCGCCGATCACCGCCATGATGATGGAAGCCGGGATTTCATTCGGCGCAATTAACGTCCTTCCTAACGTATCCGCAAGCAATATTAATAGCGCACCCGCCAACGCGGAAAACGGGATCAACACTTTATGATCATTGCCGACAAGCGTCCTTCCGATATGCGGCACCAATAAACCGACGAACGCAAACATGCCCGCTATCGTCGTTGCAATCGAAGCCAATAGAACAGCAATGATCGAAATGACGAATCGTGACAAATTCACATTCACGCCAAGGCTTTTTGCTGTTCGGTCTTCAAGCGATAAATAATTGCACCATCTATAGACGAAGAACGACAGCAATAATCCAATCGATCCGTAAATAGCGATTACTTCCACATCGCTCCATTTTTTCATCGTCAACGTTGAAGTCGTCACTTGGCTCATCGACTGCGTGATACCGCCCCCACTAAACCCAATTGCCTGACCGAGTCCAGTGAACAACGCGTTGACCGCGATACCGATTAGAATCATCCGCAGCGGATCCAAGCCCGACTTCCATGATAATGAATAAACTAAGAAAAACGCCAACGCACCGCCGATAAACGCGAACAACGGCACGAAAAAGAATAACGTCGGAAACAATGCGATGACCAAAACGGACATGAAGCTCGCCCCTGCAGAAACACCAATGATTCCCGGATCCGCCAGCGGGTTGCGCATCACCGCCTGCAGTAACACACCCGCCACAGACAAAGCAGCTCCCGCGAATACCGCAATCAAAATCCGCGGCAGCCGCAAGTCTTTAATGATTTCAACATCATCATTCGTTCCGGTTAACAGGCCGTGAATCAATTCGAAAGGCGTCACCTGGATGCTTCCCGTCAACGCGGATTTGACGAAGACGATTCCGAGCAACAGCACAACCGCTATGAAACTGACGCTTTTCCGATTGATTCCAATCATATTTTTACCTACCTTCATTTCACTTCATGCAACATTTTCATTAACTCATCAAGCGCTTCCGCAGCGGCTAAATTGCCCGTCGTTCCGAATAACGTCTCTTCCAGATCGTAGACACGTCCGTTTTTAACCGCATCGAAATGCTTCCACACATCATTCGAACGGAATTCCTCATCAAACATCTCAATCACTTGCTCTGGCATGCCGTGCGCCGCCCGCAAAATGACATCCGGATTCGTCTGCTGTAAATACTCCGTATTCGAAGATACAAACTCAACATCCTCACCCGTAATGACATTGACGCCGCCAGCCCGCTTCACGAGATCCCCGATGTACGAGTGCTCCGTCGCCACTAAATAACTTCCCGGAATTCCCATGAGGATGAGCACGGAAGGCTTCTCTTTCCCTTCGATCGCCTTTTCGATGTCGGCAACCTTATCCTCAAATTGCGCAACAATCGCTTCCGCCTGCTCCATCCGGTCGTACTTTTCACCGATCTTCAAGATTTCTTCGTGCATCGCGTCGACACTTTCGAGGTTCGCATACGTCATATCGATCCCGCGTCCATCAAACATTTCTTGCAAGTCATATTTCAACGTTGTCACCGAAAATATTTCCGTCGGCTTCAACGACAATAGCATTTCCATGTCAGGGCTCATCGGATTGCCGACTTCTTTCGCATCTGCATATCGTTCCGGCAGCTCCTTATAACTTGAAGGTACGCCGACCAGATCGATTTCCAGTGCATCCATAATTTCCGTCAGCGCAACAGTCGTTGCAATGATTCTGTCGCCGTCCTGCTCGATGTTTTCATTCGCCTGATCCCCGGCACTTGCCGAACAACCGGCAAGCATAACCGTTACAAGTAAGATAAGGCCGATCGCTTTTTTCATTCCAGCACAACTCCCTTATTTCCGAGCACGTTTCTTTTGAGTAGCAAATACGAAGCCTGCTATAACGGCAGCAATAAGTGCCAAAATTGCAAGGATGACAGAAGGACTTGAAGAGTCTTCCGTTTCTTCTTTTACTTCTTCAATAGCTGCTTCTTCGACGATTTCGACTTCCTGCTCTTCAACTGCGTCTTCAGATGCTTCCTGTTCGTCTTCCTTAGTAACATCTGATTCGTCCGTTTCCGATTTCTCTTCAGCTACCTCATTGGATTTCTCTTCAGATTTCTCATCAGTTTTTTCATCTGACTTTTCTTCCGACTTTTGTGCTTTATCTGCTTCGGATTTAGTGACAACTAGCTTCTCTTCTTCAGTCTTTTTCGTGGTTTCTGCTTTCTGTCCTGCCGGCTTTTCAGCTGTTTTCTGAGCAGGCTTTTGAACCGGTTTAGCTTCTTCTTTCTTCGGTGTTTCCGGTTTCGTTTCCTTTGCAGGAGGTGTCGACACCGGCTTTTCCACAGGAGGGGCTGGGATGGACGATGTATTGAAGCTAAAACGAATATCGTATTTATTGTCATATTCGAAGCCCGGGATGCCCGTCACGATAATATGGATTTTCCCGTTGACTAGCCTTGTCAGATCCGACACGGTAAACCTTACGACACGCTGATCTCCTGATTCGCTCACCACTTGCACATCCGAGTAGGTACCACCGTTTTGCACTTTGAAATATTGCCACCACGAGCTGTTTTTCAATGTGACTGTTACCGTTGCTTTATCGTTCGTTAGTTGCACCTTCGCAGGGCTCACCATGTAATCGGCTGTCGCGGATACTTCATTGCTATTGTCTTTTAGCACAGTAAACGGTACGTTATATTCCCCGTCAGCGAACGTTGCAGCAGCCGCCACTTTTGGATGGATTGTAGAAATGAAAAGCGCCGTGACCAAGATAAACGTCATTGCAACTATAAAATGTCTTTTCATTTTGAACTCCTTCGCTTTTATAAACAACGCCGGCTGTCACATAAACGTGACGCCGGCATTTGAGTAGAATTATTGAATCGTTTCAAGCATGTTGTAAACCATTTTCACTGCATGCGCGCGAGTTGCTTTCGCTTTCGGCGCAAACACTTTTTGGCCTTTTACAACGTCACCGTCGATAATGCCAAGTCCTGCTGCTAATTGAACAGCGTCTTTCGCATAGTCGCTCACTTGACCAGCATCTTCGAACTCAACATCAGTCGCAACGTCTTCCAATAGTGAAGTGTCTTTATATTCGATTGCGCGAATGATCATCGCTGCCATTTGCTGACGAGTGATCGCTGCATTCGGGTTGAATTTACCATTGTCACCCGTGATGATTCCAGCACGGTTCGCTGCTTCCACTTCGTACACGAAGTCTTCCATTTCCTTCGTCAAGTCAGAAAATGTTCCTTGGAATTCTTGCTTTTCAAGGTCCAATGCACGAGCAATGATCAGTGCAAATTGCTTTCTTGTAATCGTATCTTGCGGTGCAAATGTTTCAGGTGTTTTACCTTTAACGATTTCCTGTGCAGCAAGTGCTTCGATATACGATTTTGCCCAAGTGTTGTCGATATCCTTGAATGAAACCGTTGCTTCTTCTTCAGGTTGTTCAGGAGTTTCTGGTGATTCTGGTGCTTCTGGTGCTTCTGGTGTTTCTGGTGTTTCAGTTGCTACCGGCTCAACGCTATCTTGGTCAAATGCAAGACGAACTGTGTAGTTGCCAGTATGGTTCGCTTGTGCAACGAAAACCGTAACTTTCACGTTTTTGATTTCAGAAAGATCTGCTACTTCAAATGAAACAGTACGCTTATTTGCCTCTTCATCTACATTTACAACTGTTGCATCAACGAATTCACCGTCTTGCTCGACTTGGAACTCAGTGATTTGCTCGTTGTTTGTCAATGTAAGTGTTACGACTTGCTTGCCGTCTTTTACAGATAATGCAGCTGGTGCTTCGATGAAACGACTCATAGAAGATGGTTTTTCCTCTTCTTCATGCAAAACGTTGAGTCCAATCGTGTACTCACCGTCTTCAATTGCTACTGGCGCTTCAGGAGTCACAGGTGTTTCTTCGTCAACTTCTGTTTCTTCTTCAGCTGGAACATTGCTTCCGTCGAATTGGAAACGAATATCATGCGTTTTATCATATTCACCAAGACCAGGGATACCTGTCACGATGATATGTGCTTTTGCATTCAATATTTTTTCAACGTCTTTTAATTCAAACTTCACAAGACGTGTCTTTTCTTCTTCGTTTTCGCTTACAACTTCAGCAACAACGAAATCTTTGCCATCCTGGATTTTCAACGACTGCCAATATTGGCTATCTAACAATGTCATGTAAACGATCGTCTTGCCGCCTTCGACTTTCACTTCTGCAGGGCTTTTCACGAATTTCCCTGCCGTAGAAACTTCGTCACTATCTGCTTGCAACACTGTGAACGGAAGCTCATAAGATGCCACCTCTTGTGCAGCAGGTACTTCAGCTGCCGCTGGAAGTGCTGGCATTGCTGTAAAGATCAGCAACATTGCTGAGAATAAAACCATCAAATTCTTCTTCATTATATGTATCTCCTCTTCTACTTTTTCGACCGCATTAATCGTATAGCAACAATAACTGCCACCACGATAACTAACCCAGTCGCAATATAAAACCAAATTTTACTACCTTCGCTGACAGATTCAATCCATTGCTGGTCCGTCTCCTGAACAGATTCCGCATCGACCGCAACACGCACTGTATACGCATGATCATATGGAATCTCTAACTCATCGATCACGACATGCATCTTAACTGGAAACGGCTCTGCCAACTCACCGTCCACCTTCAGCTCAATCACGCGTGTATCCGCCTCTTCATCTTTCGCAATGACTTTCGCATCCGCGAATCCATCACCGGATCGTTCCTGCAACTCTTGAACCCACTTACTATGATTCAACGTCAACTGCAAAACCTTTTCGTCGCCATCCACCTTTAACAATGCTGGCTTCTCGAAATAATCATTCGCAATCGACACTGATTCCGAATCGCCTTGCAGCAGCTCATACTCCACTGCATATACACCGTCAGACAATGTCTCTGCCTGTACTGGCACAAGAAAATTCGCCCACAGCAGCAAAACAGCACCAAGCAATAGTGCTACTCGTCTTCTCATGCAAACTCCTCTCCCACCATTCTCCTAAATTAGTGAGAACTGTTATCAATTATTCCTCTTCCATCATAGGCGAAATAATCATAGTTTGAAAGACTCCCCGCCATTATTCACTAATTGTTCACAGAAATAGGAATGAAATGTGACGAATTGTGTCGGTGCCTGTCTATAGTCATGTATGACAATTAATCTTCTATAATTAAATATAAAAAAGGAAGTCAACCAAAGTATTTGGCGAACTCCCTAATCTATCCTGAAACGTACGTTGTACAGCCACTTATTGATGAATTTAAATTTCCTCAACGCTTATAACGATCTCCCCGAATAATTCTTCATCAAAATATATCATTAATTTCCACAACCCACTCGATGGAAACACCATATTTGATGGTATATGCGAATCGGCACCATTATGAGGAGAAACAGTACTACCGAGATACTCCCACACTATTTTATCCCCCCTTAGCAATACCGGATGGTCCTCCCCCTCTTCATTCACACCTATAACTTTGAAATCTCCACTGAGGTCATCCTCGTCTCCCCAAAAATGCCACATGTACTTATTTGCTTGGTTAGCTATTATTGGTTCTGCCTCTGCCTCGCCTTTTTCACCTGATCCGACCAAAAAACCAACTTTTCCTTCTTCGCCAATCAAAAGATACTCACCTTCTGTACCATCACCAAAGGTAACGGGTAATTTAAAAATAGAGCTAACTTCCCAAGTTTCCTTTTTCTCTGTTTTTCCCTCCATAGCTTCACAACCAAACAATGTAAACAAGAAGAGAAACGATACAAAAACAAACCATTTTTTCATCACTTTCCTCCTTAGTAAACTATTTTCGGCGTAGTATAAGCATGTTTATTTTATCACACCGCTAGAATTATCTGAAAAATTATCTTATAACACCAACAGACTTTTTGAGATTTCATTCCTCTGTTCCACATTACTTAGGTTGCGAGCATTCGATGACTTTCCTGTAATTCATTTCCATAGGAGGAAACTGCACCCGCGCGTCCTCTTAAAATCGGCTGGCCTTTGGTCGACAAATCCGTAAAAAATAGCCACAAAAAACACCCTAGAAGTTAGATGGTGACGCTAACTTTTAGGGTGCACATCAAATTAGATTCCATAATCGTATGCTTTCCGTAACTCCGCAAGATCGAGCTTTTTCATTTTAAGAGTCGCCTGACTAACGCGTTCTATTTGTTCAGGTGTGCTACTTCCTCCCATCATCTTTTCCATTTCTCTCGGAACAATTTGCCATGATACGCCAAACTTATCCTTCAACCAGCCGCATTGCTCGGATCCGGGAACTGCAGACAACTTATCCCAGTAGTCATCTATTTCTTCTTGGGTGTCGCAATAAACCATAAATGAAATAGCTTCGTTGAAACAGAATTGATGATCTCCCGCGCTGTCCTTTGCGGTAAACCAGTGATTCAAGAGGCTGTAATCAGAAAACATGAGGGTTCCTTCCTTGTTAGGTTCCATGCCTTGAGGGTAGCGGACAAATTGGCCTTGTTTCGATTCCTTAAAAACCGATAAATAAAAATGAATCGCCTCTTCCGCTTTACCACAATTATCACCGGCAAACATTAACGATGGCAATATCGGTGGCCTTTCCTCTCCTTCGGGATTGGTAAGGATTAACTGCCATGACAAACCATACTTATCTTGAATCCAGCCGTATTTCTCGCTAAATGGATACTTATCAAATGGCATTAGCACTATGCCGCTTTCGGACAATTTACTCCATACTTCATTTATTTTTTCACTTGCCTCTATTTCTCGGGATGGATCAAAATTAACCATAAAAGATACAGACGGATTAAATTTGAAAAAAGGTCCTGCGTTGATTGCCATGAACTTCTGTCCCCACAACTCAAAAGAGATCAAATTGGCGTCGCCAGATGGCGTGTCATGTAGTGCTGTTTCATTTGTTATTCTCGAGTCCGGGAAAATGGAAGTGTAAAACGCTGCTGCTTCATTGGCATCCTTGTCAAACCATAAATGCGGAACGATAGATTGAATTTTTTCTGTCATTGAGAATTCCTCCCTGTTTTTTGTTGGGATTTACCTATTGCAGACATAAAAATCTCTCCACCTCTTTTTAAAATTCCTCAAATAAATGACCACAACAAGAAACCTATTTTAATTTTTTTAAACTTTTCTTCCCAACTACCACTAACACCAGCGAGTCACCGATTTATAGCCTCAAATAAAACATTTCTACACTTCCCAAACAGAACAATTCCAACTTTAACTTTTAAAAATTTTAAAAATTAGTTTGACTTTTTTTAAAGAAATGAGTAGGATTCAATTATGCATTAAACAAAATTATAGAACAATTTGTGAAGGGGATTGAAATTTATGACTACTACTCTATACGGAAATACTCCTTGCTTCCTCGGTGCAAAAAATATCTCTGCAACTAAATCATTTGAATACATCGATGCGGTCGTTTATGGAATCCCTTGGGAAGGTGCTGTCACATGGGGCGATTACACAGGCTGTGAACTCGGACCGAAAGTGATGCGTCTCACATCCGCTCGATACAGCGGCTATTTGCCTGAACTTGACCATATTGATGTGTTTGAACATATGAAACTAGGCGATATCGGTGACATCGATGTGGTACCTGCCGATGTCGACGAAACAATGACACGCATTACAAATTTCACTCGTCAACTATGGGACAGCGGAAAATTCCTGATTGGCCTTGGTGGAGATCATGGTGTTACTTTCCCGATCGTGAAAGCGCTTGCGGAAACAGGGAAAAAAGTTGGCATCATCCATCTCGATGCGCATTACGATAACCTCCCATCCCATAACGGAGACCAATATGCACGTTGCAGTCCATTCGCACGACTCTACGAGCAGGAAGGCGTCCGAAATGAAAGCATTATTCATACAGGGATTCATGGACCCCGTAATGAGCCACAAGCTGGGCGTAATGCGAGAGAAGCTGGAGCAGTTACTGTGACAATCAACGATATTCGTAACTCTAAAGATTTAAAACAACTTGCTGCAGAATTGCATGCAATGGCTAGCAAAGATGTGGATTGTGTGTATTTGAGTATCTGTAGCGATGTCTTGGACTTCGCCTTTAACCCAGGTGGTCCAGTTGACGGAAATGGACTTACTTCATTCGAGTTGCTAACGCTCGTTCACGAGATTTGTAAACAAGGCGTCATCGGCATGGACTTCGTGGAAGTGTATCCGCAACAAGATCCAAACCAAAATTCAGCGCATTTCGTTTCGACTGTTGTGTTATATGCACTCGCTGGAGTCATCGCCAAAAATAAATCAGCATCGTTATCCCCAGCAACAGCAGGTACAATGTAAGTAACTTATATTAAGAAACTGGTGATAACGATGAATACTGTTCACAATGAAAATCGACGGACCCTAGATCGCTACAAGCCTGTTGCGGATATGATTCATGCAACCTTCGGTAAGAACTGCGAAGTCGTGCTCCATGACCTTCAAAACGTTCAATCATCCCTTATTTACATAAAAGGGACAGTAACGGGAAGAGAGCTCGGAGCACCGACAACGGAAGTCATCTTAAAAGAATTGCGGCAACATGGTAACGACGTAAAAGACAAACTCGGCTATACAACGCGGACGAAGGAAGGCCAATTTGTCAAAACGTCCATTTCGTTTATCCGAAATGATCTTGGAGAAGTGATTGGCTTTTTAGGAATTAATTTTGATATCACAGCCTTTACAATGGTTAATCAAATTATTAAAGATTTCTCCTCCACAATGGATGTGGATCAGGTCGAACACCATTCAAATGAATCATACGCAAAAAATATCGAAGAAGTCTTTGACCATTTGATCAACACTGCGCTCGTCGAGACAGGCGTTCCAATCAAGGAGATGTCACGAGAAGATAAAATCCGGTTCGTTCAAAATTTAGAGGAAAAGGGGACTTTCCTCATTCAAGGATCAACCGAGCGAATCGCAAAAGTGCTAAGCGTATCGAAACAAACTATCTATAATTATTTAGAGTTAAAAAAGGTCAACAAAGGCTGAAGTGGAATCTCTATGTTAATAAAATCCACTGTCCAAGATTGCGTTATTCCAAAAATAATACCTGTGACAACTTGTTACAGGTATTTTCCACAAATTAGAGACTGAATTTTACAAAAAGGTGAGGAATGCCGATACAAAAGGGGGAGAAACAGATGACACGTGTTGAAGATGTAAATGTAAGCGCAAACATAAATGTGTCTGAAAAAAAATCTTTTAAAGATAGATTAAAAACGATTGGTCCCGGGTTAATCGTCACCGCCTCTTTTACCGGCCCTGGTACGATAACAACTTCAACGAGTGCGGGGGCTTCGTTCGGATTCGCCTTGTTATGGGCAGTCGTATTTTCAATCATCGCAACGATTGTGTTACAGGAAATGACAGCCCGTCTCGGAATTATTACCCGTGCAGGCCTTGGTGATGCAATCCGGGAACAGTTTGGTCAGCCGATTTTAAAGTATGGGACGATGTGGTTGGTGTTAATCGCTATTAGCGTTGGTTGTACTGCCTATATGGCAGGAGACTTAATCGGTACATCGCTCGGTATTTCAACGCTAACAGGAATTCCAACACATATACTCGGTCCGTTTTTTGGAATAGTCATTTTAATTATCGGGCTTAGCGGCAGTTTTAAATTAATTGAAAAAATCATGGTAGCGCTCGTTGCGATTATGAGCATTACCTTCATTACGACAGCGATTGTTTCAAAACCAGATTTAGGTGAATTATTTCATGGTGCTTTTGTTCCTACATTCCCTCCCGGATCAATCATTATGATTATCGCGTTAATTGGAACGACAGTCGTTCCTTACAACTTTTTCCTTCATTCATCGATTGTCCAACAACGCTGGAGCAGCCCTGCAGGTTTAAAGGAATCACGTTGGGACACAATTATCTCCATTAGTATCGGAGGTATTATTACAGCAGCGATCTTAATTACAGCGGGTGCGATGATTAAAGGAGTAGAAGTGACCAGTGCAGCTGAACTATCTCTTCAACTTGAGCCTTTATTAGGCGCATGGGCAAAATATTTCATAGCGATAGGACTGTTCGCGGCCGGGTTTTCTTCTGCCCTTGCTTCACCACTTGGTGCGGCCATTACAGTAAGCAGTATTTTAAAATGGGAAAACGGAATGAAAGATAAGCGATTCAAAGCTGTCTTCGTTACAATCATATTGATCGGTATTATCTCATCCGGTCTGAGATTCGAGCCTATGGATGTCTTACTTTTTGCGCAAGCTTTGAATGGAATTCTATTGCCGGTCGTCGCGATTGTTTTGCTCTTAATCATGAACAACAAAAAACGGCTTGGCAAATACACCAACTCTCTAAAAGCCAATATTATCGGCGGGATTGTCGCCTTAATTTGTACAGGCCTCGGTATTTACAGTTTAGTCGACGCCATCATGGCATTTATGGGAGCTTAACGATTACTATGAAAAAGAGTGCCTAATGGATAAGTAACAGATTCGGTTGTTGGAGCAAAAACATAAAATAACAATCTATTCGGAGACACAATTCATATATGAATTAGTGTCTCTTTTTTTGTTGCTATATCAACATTTCAATGGATTTAACATTTCTTTCTCCCGTAAACGGCGATCTTTCTTTACACTTGCTACACACATTTAATGTTCATCATAGGAACAAAAATATTTTCATTACAAGAACTCATTTCAGCTATCTATTGTCCTTGTGATGTGCCAAATCTTTTAGCATTTCTAGCACGAGCACGTTCTGCTTCTACCTCACGATTTTTTGGTTCAGCATTTGTCACTAAAGAATCCAATAGTTTTTGAGCAGCTTGTGTCACCTCATCCACTGCGTCCTGAAACGCCCCTTCATTCACTTGCGATGGCTTATTAAATCCAGAGATTTTCCGCACAAACTGTAACGCTGCCGCATGAATCTCATCTTCAGCAGCTGGAGGTTCAAAATTAAATAAGGGCTTGATATTTCTACACATTGCGTTCCACTCCTTTCATCATCCGTTGGTTTCCTAATTTTACTATAATCAATTGCTGAGTACCATTAATTTTCAGACGGGAATATATGATAAAGAGTGCCGACTGGATCAGGCACTCTTTTTCGTTTATTCGCTAGCAAGAGCTAGTACCGTCTCATATAAGATTTTCGTCCCTTTTCCACAGTCTTCTTTCGAACTCCACTCAGCGGGATTATGACTGATACCGTCTTTCGAGCGGATAAAAATCATCCCGATCGGCCATTCGTTAAACTGCATCCCATCATGTCCCGCGCCGCTCGGAAGCGTAATTGGTTCTACTCCTGTTTTTCGGCAAGCTTCTCGGATTACTTCTTGAATGGAATTCGAACACGGAACAGGCTTGATGCGCTGGAGATGTTCAATGTTCAGCACTACATCCCGCTTCAGGCATACTTGCTCCGCAGTGGCTTTAATGTTAGTTTCCACCGCATCTCGAATTGCTTCATCGATTGCACGGAGATCCAGAGTGAACTCGACTTCTCCTGGAATGACATTCACACCACCCGGTTTAACGGAAATCTGTCCTACCGTCGCAACCGTTGCGGGATGCTTTTTCGCTTGCTCTTCCATGAACTGCATGATTTCCGTTGCTGCCATCAAAGGATCCTTCCGACCGTCCATCGGAGTTGCACCGGCATGACCCGCTTCACCCGAAATGTTCCACTTTGTCCAATAGGGTCCTGCGATGCCTGATACTACACCCGCAGGGAGCCCCTCCTTCTCTAAAACGCGCCCCTGTTCAATATGTAGCTCCACATAAGCTTTAACCGTCGAAGGCTCCCTCTTCGCTTCGCCGATGTTTTGGGGATCCAGCCCGCTCTGCTCCATTGCCTCCCAGATCGTGATGCCATCTTGGTCGACTTGTTGGAGCTGCTCCAGCGTCAACGTTCCCGCTATGGCGCGGCTGCCGATCATGCCAAGTCCAAAGCGGCTGCCTTCTTCATCGGTAAACGCGATGACTTCAATTGGATGGTCGAGCTCTATCTGCTGCTCATTTAATGTTTGTGCAACTTCAATACCTGCAAGGACACCGAGTGCTCCGTCAAATTTACCGCCATGCGGAACCGTATCGATATGCGATCCGATTAAAACTGCTGGCAAATCTGCCCGCCGTCCATCTCGCCGTCCGATCAAATTGCCGACTGCATCTTCCCTCACTTGCATGCCCGCCTCTTCCATATAAGAAGCGACGAGCTGTTTAGCTCGCTGCTCTACTTTTGTAAATGAAAAGCGGGTCACTCCACCGCTCGGTTGTTTTCCGATTTGACTCAATTCCATTAAACGATTCCAAAGCCGTTCTACCTGTATCATTCGGATGCCCCCCTTTCACTTTGTTCTTCGTCCTTCATTTGAAAACGGAAATGACAAGTGCCTTCCCGTAACACATATTGGTCATGCACCACTTCGAAATTCGGATTATAGCCTTTCGCAATTGAAGGATCAATCATATGACAATAAAGGATGCCGTAGTCTTCCATGCCATCCTTCTTCCACTGTTCTGCAAATGCACATTTCGTAAAGGATTGTTCAATTTCTTTCGGATGAAAATGGGTTTCGTATTCAAACAGTTCACTGCGGCCCATGTCGTAGTTGGATAGATAATTCTCCATCGTGTTCGGTTTCCCGACAGCGGCGGCTCGACGGGCAATATCCCGGCCGCGTTCTTCGCCAAATGTTCCGACACTGTCCATCATCACACGTTCCCCATCTTCTTTGCCGTACGTTTCCACCATGACCTTTGCGATATGGGCAAACAGTTTTGCCATGATCGCAAACATCGTATAAGGTTCGCGTCCCGCTGTTTGCAGATGTGTATTATAAGCATCCAACGTCTTCCCAATCTGTTCTGCATCAAACAGCTTATCGTATATATACAAGGACGCTTCCTCGAGTCCTTCCACTTCGGTCTGCTGTTCTTCCACCACTTGCTGCACACCTGCTTGCACAGCCGATATCCCATCTTCCCCAAAACGTTCCGTCGCAGTAGCAACAATATGCGACATCAACTTCGCAGTAATTGTATCCATCGTAACAGGTTCCAGACTCTGTAATTTACCCATGCAGTTCCCCTCCGTTTCTAATAACGCTATCTCTATTTTATCAAATAATAGAGATAAATCTCGCAATCTACCTTCAAATTGTGTCGGTGCCTGTGCACGAAACATTTATGACTATTCACTAGTAGTTATTAAAATACAAAAAGAAGCTAGTCAAATGACGTCTTGACAAGCTTCTCGTTTTTCTTTTATGCAATTGTAGTGAATAAACTGAATTGTACGCTGCACAGGCACCGTTTTTAGTTGTTGATATACTTCTCAAACACGTCGCCAAAGTCTTTGATGTGGTATTTGTCACGGGCTGATGTTAGCCAGGAGAAGCCGAATTCGGTCAATTGCTTATATTGATCAACCATTTGAATGTCGGACGACCTTGAGTTGTGCAACATGTTAGCAGCCTTGTCGAGACTTTCCTTTGCCATCTCGAACAAAATATTGTTGTCGTGGACCATTTCCGACATGTAAACCAATGCTTTATACAGATCGTTTAATTTATCGAGTTGCCTTTTATCGACGTCAATGCTGTACGATTGATGCCCTAATGTGAACTTGATTTCAACGTCCAAATCCACTTTCCCCGCCGTTTCCAAAGTGACATTCGTGATTTGATGCTGTGAATAAGGGTAGCGTTTTAGGATACGCTTTGAAGAGACGGCGTTCTCCCCGTCGACGTGAATGAAAGCGAGGTTCGTAAAGCAGTATTCATCCGCTTTTGTCTTAATCAAGAAATAAATCTTTTCATTATCTTCATGTCGAATATAATCATCTGCATCTGTTTTATCATAATTTTCCGGGCCGATAATTTTACCAATATCCGACAAGCCTAGCGCATCTGAAGCCAATTTTTTCAGCACTTGAAACACCCTCCCCTTGCATAGTTTAGTACATCTAAATTATACCATTTCTCAAGTTGTATGAAATCTATCTATATAAATTAAGGGAAAGTGACTGACAAGATAAAGTACATAAGTGTAAAATAAAGAAAACTAACTAAACGAGGAACAACATAATGCCAAAAACACAACAAAAAGTACCTGTATGGAAAATGCTTGTACGCGGCGCTTTGGTTATACTCGGCGCTTTCATCGCAGCTTACGGATTGGAATCTGTACTTATCCCCAACCAAGTATCTGACGGAGGCGTAACAGGCCTTAGTATCGTCGGGTCACAATTATTTGGATTACCACTAGGCCTTCTCATCGCAATTTTAAATATTCCTTTTGTCATTTTAGGTTACAAGCAAATTGGGAAAGACTTTGCAATTTATTCCGTTCTTGGTATTGCTTCGCTAGCCATCAGTACAAGCTTGATGCACCGTGTACCGACAATTATTGAAGGCGATACGCTATTAATCACAGTCGTCGGGGGAATTATCCTTGGTCTAGGCATGGGGATTGCTCTACGGAATGGTGGTGCACTTGACGGGATTGATATGTTAGCTGTCTTAATTTCCCGGAAGATGCCGTTCGGTACAAGTGACTTGATCCTATTTCTGAACGTTTTCGTTTTTGCGATTGTCTCGACGGTTTTCGGACTTCAAGGAGCTTTTCTATCCGCCATCGCATACTATATTGCCACGAAAGTGATCGACATTGTAGAAGAAGGTTTGAGCGGTTCTAAAAAATATACAATCATTACGAGCGAGCCCGAAGAAATGGTGGAAACGATCCGAGAACGGCTTGGCCGGAGTGCTACGGTCAGCACGGTTCAAGGAGGATTTTCCAATGAGCAAATGAAAGAAATTACGTGCATTATTAACCGGCTGGAAGATAGCAAGATAAAAGAAATCATCCTCGAAATCGATCCTACAGCGTTTGTCGCTGTTTACGAAGTCGCCGAAGTGCGCGGCGGCAATTTCGGTAAGCGAAAAGCCCATTAATGAGCATAACAAGACCCTCAATTCACATCGAAATTGAGGGTCTTTTTAATATACTTCACCATTTCATCCGCTGGAATAAATCAATCAATACCGCTCGGCCATCCTGGTCGATTTTCCATCCATTCATTTCCTCCAACAAGCTCTCTTTCGTACGGATTCCTTTGACGAAACCATTCAGCCTGGCGGCAAATGTAGAATGCAGAAGCAATTCGGGTTCTGGATAGAGCACCTTCAACTGCTCCAATGCTTTTGGATACCGTTTAAGATAGTATTTCTGATGGCGTTCTTCCGCCAGCGTAAAGTCTGTAAACCCGGCAATGTTGGTTTCTATACGTTCACCAAGCTCCACTTCCATTTCGGTCTTTACACGTTCAGCTATTTCAAGCTGTTCATTACCGCGGCAGCGCAACAACGACAAATATTGGCGCCCCTTATATTGGTCACGGTTCGGATAGTGGTTCCGCCAAAAATGACGTAAAACGTCCTCATAGCGCAAGATGGCAGGATCGAAATCAATTTCCACAGTCTCCGTATGATCTCCCATCTGGCGATACGTAGGAGTTGGCGTTGTCCCGCCGGCATAACCGACCCGAGTCCGGATGACGCCCTGCAAACTCCCGAAACGGGCATCCGGCCCCCAAAAGCACCCCATCCCAAAAGTCGCCGTTTCCAGATCACAAGTCTTATGCAGTTCTTCTTCGATTGTTTGAATATCCATCCACATCCACCTTTCTGCGTAGCGACACCTGTTTGTACGATCATAACATTATGTTAAAACATACAAAAGGGAAGCTCATTCAACTGAATGACCGCCTCCCTATATTATCTATAATTCAAATGACGAGATTTTATTGGCTTCCCGTTCCCGTATAAAGGATAAAGCACCACTCTTCTATATATTAATCATAAACAAGGAAATCAGATACTGTAAAGTCCTTACCATTCCTGATAAGCCCTTCCCATTCAACCTCTTTCAATTTAAAAGAAACTTCATTAAGGAGACTGTTAAGTTCTAAACTAGAATATTCCGGATCCTCTTTTGATTTTTCAATTACAATATCCATATACTTATCGAATTGGTCAACCGTTTCTTTGTCTCCAAATGCTTTCGTATACTTGAAGTCGTAATTATAATAACCTCTTTGAACATCAGAACCCCATTGCCTTTCCAACTCCTTAACCTCTTCTTCCAAACCGATGCAAAGAGCAACACCCACCGAGTGACCATCAAAGTAATAGAGGTATGTGACGAAAGATAAAGCCCCCTCCTCTACTGAGTAGTTAATGACTTCACTTTTTGCATATTGAAACATTGCCTCGATAAGTTTCGTTTTCATTTCTGAGAGCACATTTTCATTCAGTTCTAGATCCATTTCCCTTACTTCTCCTCCCTATTCCAATCCATCCATTACAGCAATTATATCCTTTGAAACTTCTTCTATAGAGTATTCTTTATTTAAGGTGTTTATATCTCAAAGTTTGTAAATGAAGACCCAAATAGTATGCTCAAACTGACTAGCTATGAAAATAAAGTATGAGGTGCCTTTATGAGAATTGGATGCTAGTTATATAAATACAAACGGAATTGAAGGAGATTACATTTGTTACACAGGAACCTGTTTGGACTCTACCATTTTGCGCTATAGTCTAATTGATAAATGACTTGGTGGAATAGACAGATGAAGGAGAGTATATGGACATGTATTGTATCCGTGTTGTTGGCCCTTTGCTTTGCAAGTCCGACTACACTGGCTAAAGAAAGTGATCGATTCTTAGTAGAATTGCTCAATGATGAAAATGAACCAATTATTGAAAGTGTACATAAAGATGAAGTAGAAAAGCTTACGGATGCGAAGGTGCTACAGCCTGATTATATCCGCGAGATATCGCTGCAAGTTGGTACATTACAGGCAAAATCGTGGGGGCCTGCTCGTATCGGAGCGGACAAATTAATTGAATGGACAAAAGATCTGGAAGGAATCGTCATTGTGGCTGTCATTGACACCGGCGTCGATGCGGACCATCCTTTCCTGCGGGATCGTCTAGTTGCGGGATATGACATATTGGACAAGGGTTGGGACCCGACTGACGAGCATTTCCACGATACGCATATGGCAGGCATTATTGTTGATACGACACCCGACAATGTGAAAAACATGCCGATTAGTGCAGTGGACAAGGATGGGAGAGGGTATGACAATCACATTGCAGAGGGAATTCGATATGCCATCTATCATGATGCAGATGTCACCAACATGAGTTTAGTCGGCGAGAAATATTCTACATATTTGGCGGAGGCGATTAATTATGCGCTTGCGTATGACGTAGTCGTCGTCGTTGCGGCTGGGAATGAAAGTATGGATACCGCTACCCTCTTTCCAGCATCGATATTGCAGCACCTGGCGTTGAAATCCTATCAAGCCTCCCGGGAGGATCTTTCAAAAGATACAGCGTTACCTCAACCGCTACTCCTTTTGTGAGTGGGACCGCCGCCATGCTAAAGCTGGAAGACCTAGCGAGAACGGTACAAGACATTGAACGATTGCTGAAGAAATATACCACCGATAAAGGACCAGCAGGTTGGGGTCCACAATTCGGCGAGGGAATTCTTGATTTTTCAAACTACAATGAAATGGTAATTCAAAAGAACCCATCAACTCTTCCTAAAATTTCATCGGACATCCAATCATTCCCCACACGATAACGTTCCGTTGAATAAAAGCTGGAAGATCACCTTTGACCGAGCGTTGACGGAAGGAGATAAGGTAGATATCCGAATCAACCGTTCAGGACGGGATGTCCCCATTCTGACAGAAACGAAAGCAAATGAAATCATTGTCACACCGATTCGTAACTATTTCCCCATACGAATTATCAATTGCTGCTTTTTGTCGAGAATGGCGGGCAATATGAGATGATATATAAGACCGGGGGATAACAGGAAGATTTTTAGTGCCTGCGTAAGTACCCTACCAATTAGATCCAAATGTGAAAGGAGGCTAATCAAATGTCATTTTGATTGACCTCCCTTATTTAATTTGTATATTTTTATCTATACCTGATTTTGCTCTACATTATTTTTCACACGCAATTCCATCCTTATCACGGTCCATCTTTATGTGTGATTTATAGATTTCAGCCGAAACAAAAGGCTTGTGTTTCGTTTTACCGCCTTTGTTCTTCACCTTCGAATCCTTGGCGACGCCGCCTGGATATGTCTTATTCAATTCCGTACAATTTTTGAACTTTGCAGGTGCTGCATCAACTGATTGGATTGGTATTGCGAGCATAAAAACAGCTATTATGACTGCGATAACCCCTGTAATCTTTTTTCTCATCCTCCAACACTCCGTTCGCTGTTAATTGTAAATAATTGTAACAAAAAACTTCTTTCTCCGGTACCAAAAATTTCAATCAATTGCTTACATTTTTAAGGGAAGCCCATTCAATTAAATGAACGGCTTCCCTTTTTATATCTATTCATTTGCAGCACAATAATTTCCCTTACAACTTCCCCAATTCATCCAAAAAAGCCGGACGGTTCTTATATGTCTTTTCCAACTCTTCCGCTACACGCAATTGAGCTTCCTTGCCAGCTATTTTCCGGAAACGCCTTAACGCTCGGCACACTTCCTTGTATTCCTTTCGATTAAACGCATTTTCGGCCATCGTTTTCACATGGGATTCGAATAAATGAATCGCCTCGTCCTTATGGGAATCCAACAAGTATTTCATATATCGTTCAACCGATGAAGGACTTTCACGGACAACTTCAAGAATGGCGTCTACATCGTTTTCTGCCTCAATAAGCTGGACATACACGAGATTATTCGTTGCAGCTAGTTCCTGTTTCAAGTCATCATAAAAAGAAGGGTCGTCTGCAGCAAGCTCCTTCAATTCCCAGTAATACTTGAACTCCCCTGCCATCAGCAGTTCGCGCCCCATTTTCATTTGCTCTTCAACAGATTGTAATTGTTTATACGCTGCATAGCGCCATTTTTTCCACCTCGTAACCAACCCACGATAATCCTTGTCTCTTCTTTCGCCTTCAGAAGCTAATGCCAACACGTTTTCGTAGTTGCCTTCTTTCATTTCGTATTGCATCAATCGCTTCCGGAAAGATGGATATTTGAGATTTGCATGCAAGAACTGTGTCGCTTCCTCGGTTGTGCCGTACGTCTCGATGATGTCATACAGCAAGTTAAGAATCCGTTCATTTCCATACCGATCATAATGAGTAGCAGAAGAATCCACGAGCATGGATTCCAATTCATTCACTAACGTATTACGTAATTGCTCATTTGCCGCAAAGCTAATACAAATGCTGAGCACATCAATTCGGAAGTCATCCCATCCTTCAAACACTTGATGTTTAGATAAAAGAATTAGCCTTTCCAACAAATCACTTTGATCGGACAACTCTAATGGGGAACTTGCAATCGTTTGAATTGCCTTGATCGTCTCGTCAATGAGTACGCCAATACCGCTGCTTGAATCATCCGTGTACTGAATGGACTGAACCGCTTCAATCAACAGCAGACCGGCAACTTCCACCGCCATCAACGGGTCTTTCATTTTCTCTACTCTATGGAGCACCACCAACAATTCATCCGCAAAAGCATTGGCATATTGATATGAAATAAACCCTTCTCTGCCTTTATATTTATCAATGATCGTTTCGATGAACTGCTTGCAACGCTCAACTTCTTGCCGCTCATGGACGATTGCATACGTAAAGAGCAGCTCATTATGTAAAATCGGATCATCGTCAGCTAACTTAATTAAAATATCAATCAGCTTTTCTTTGGACAGATTTTCGAGAGTTACTTTCAAAGCTGGCTGTTCGGCCATTGCATTTACACTTAGCGCCTGAGGGAAATCATTATCCTTTAGCCTATGAATTAATTCATAATAAACCGCCACCTCATGTTTACATACAGATTCCATATCGAACGGACAATCACAGTAAGACGAAACAATATTCTGTTCTTCATCAAGCTGGACGCTAACCTCATATACATCCGCTCCCTCAACGTGCGCATTGTATCGGCCGCTTCCCCCGCTCACAAGCTTTGCAACAAATCCCGCATCAAAATACTCCAGTCCGCGTTCAACGATAATGGAACTTACCGCATCTTCAAATTGGTAAAGATTCATCCTGCCTCCCCCTCCCTTCAACTGGTGTGACCTGCATTTTTCATCGAATCTCTTTCTCTTACTACCATTATAATATAGTCGCCTAGTATATCGATAGTTTTCAATGACAGTTCGTGCCAATTCAAATCCTTCTACCTAAGACAATAGCCACTACAAAGTTCTTCATTTCCCTCTTCTCGGACAATTAAGTGCAAACATCAGCCCATTGCTTCCCCTCTCTCAAATGAGCGATAATAAGAAGATTACACAACGAGAGAGGTTTACAGATGAAAGGAAGTTCACACACAATGATCGGTGTCACTGTCGGAGCGATGGCAGGGTTCCAAGTGCAACCCGATCTACTCAACATCGCAGTCGGTTCCTTCGTTGGCGGCGTGTCAGCGCTCGTTCCCGATTTGGATACAAACGGACTGGCAACCAACCGGATCACGCTTTCCAAAAAGATCACACAATGGCTGATGCAACTCGTTGGTGCAGGAATTTTGGTAGCGATTGTCTACCAGTTCTTCAATGCAGGCTTTAGCCCTGCTATTTTGCTATACGGAGGAATTGGGTTACTCTTCTTTATCGTATCGCGTTTCATTACACAAAGAAGAATGTTGACGCTCACCGGTGTCATGGTAATGTGGCTCGGAATTGTCATGCAGCAATCGATCGGCATCCTGCTTATGGGAAGCTATATCGTCATCGCATCATTCCTGCCCCACCGATCCTACACCCACTCACTACCAGGACTCGCTTTTTATGCGTTCATTTTGAATCAATTACAACAGGATTGGCAGGTCGACGGACTGCTTCTAGCAGGAATAGCCGGCTATGCAAGCCATCTCATCGCAGACATGAAGCTCCTGCCCATGAACCGCCGAGGCGTGAAATGGTTCGCCCCAATTTGGAATAAAGAATGGTGACATCATAAATAAAGGGAAGGACCGAAAACCAATTCGGCCCTTCCCTTTTCTGCACTATAAAAATCAAAGTACGCTGCCTCCCAAAACAGCTCTCCTTATTTCTTCACAGTCACCATTTCCCGCAGTTTATACTTCAACAACTTTCCTTGTAAGCTGCGTGGGAGTTCGGCCATGAAGTCGACGGAACGAGGTTTTTTATAGTCGGCTAACTTTCCTTCGCAGAAGTCGATAATCTCCTGTGCGCCAGCCTCCTCTCCTTCTCGAAGGACAACGATCGCTTTCACAGCCTCTCCCCATTTTTCATCGGGGACACCAATGACTGCGACATCCGCAATTTTCGGATGCCGATGAAGGACGCCTTCGATTTCTGCTGGGTAGACGTTAAATGCTCCGGACAAAATCATATCCTGTTTACGGTCAACGATGGAATAAAACCCGTCCTCGTCCTGAACACCCATATCGCCGAGGCCAAGCCATTCGCCATGGAACGCTTCAGCTGTCGCCTCCGGATTTTTATAATATTCATCGCAAAGGGTAAGTCCCTTCACCAAAAACTCACCCGGTTCACACGGCTGCACTTCATTTCCATCAGAATCGACAAGCTTCACTTCCATCCCAAGCATCGGCACGCCAACGGAGCGATCCTTCTGTTCCTGATACTCCGGGAATAAATTCGTCGAACCACCATGCTCCGTTGCACCATAAAACTCATTCAACTCGACGTCTTTAAAGAATGCCAACACCTTCTCCTTTGTACTGGAATGCAAAGGTGCGCCAACCGAAAATATCCCTTTCATAGAACTCACGTCATATTTATTCCGAACTTCCTCCGGCAACGCAAAAATCGCATCGAACATCGGCGGGGCCATGAAGGAAGTCGTCGTTTTCTCCTTATCAATTGCTTCCAATACTTCGACAGGATGAAACCTCGGCAAAATATGAACCGGATTGCCGACGAACAGATTCGGTACGGAAGTCGACAGTGCAGCGGCACCGTACAACGGACCAGACACTAATCCTTTCCCGTTTCGCCCAATTCCAAATTCAAGGCTGAATAACAGCGCTACAAGATACATGCTCCGATGCGAGCGTACCGCCCCTTTGGATGTCCCGTCGTTCCTCCGGTATACATGATACAAACCGTATCGAGCTCCCCTAACTCATAGTCGAGGACAGGTTCATTTTCTGAATGAAGATCAATCCAGCTCTCGTATTCATAAGACGCCGTATCCGCATGACCCCCAACCGAAACAAATAGCTGCACGTCTTTCAAGCGATCCTTAATCGAAGAAATCTCTTTGTCGAATTCAGCCCCGTAAATCAAACCAATCGTATCGGAGTTTTTCAACACATGCTCAATTTCCGGGCCGACAAATCGAGAATTGATTGGCACGAAAACCGCCCCAATCTTGGCGCATGCAAACATGATCTCAAAGAGTTCATTGCAATTGAGCAGCATGAACGCCACCTTATCCCCTTTCTCAACTCCCGCCTCCAGAAATGCGTGCGCCAACCGATTAATTCGCTCGTTGAATTCACGGTACGTAAATCTCTTCCCCATGTACGATAGCGCTTCCTTTTCCCCGTAACGAATCGCATTTAATTTAATCGGATCACTGAACAACATATGCTGCATAATAATCCCCCATTTCCAATGTATTCGTTGACTACTTCGCTGAATATTGTGGAACTCCTCTATTTTCTAGGAAACTGCCAATACATTTTAATTACAACTTTCCATTCCTCTCTTTCGGATTGAAATGGAAGCAACTTGGGAAGAATTAAAGTAAAACAATAAAATTTTATACATAAAATATGTAGTAGGAGAGTTTTCGATGACAAAGAAGTCTTCCTTTAAAAAAATATCCATACTTGCGCTTATCGGATCAATCGTATTGGCTGTGTTCCTCGTACTTAGACTTGGAGCCTCCGAAGACCAAGTACAGGCAGAAAAAAATAGTGGCTTCACCTCAGACGTAATACAGTTCGAGGATCTGGCGTTTCAGCTTACCGGCTCGTCACATAGCAAAACTGAGCAAATCTTTTATTTTACTGTCGAAAATATCACTAACACCGAAATATCGACCCAAAGTATATCATTCACCATTAAGAATGAAGGCAACGTCTACTCAAGTTGGAGCGTCGATATTGAAGAAAGCCGATTGAATCCTGGAATGAGCACAACTGCAACTGTCACATTTAAAATGTTAGATTCCTATTTGATGAAAGGGGAACCTTTAATGAAGATTCAGAGAGGCGTATTTTTCCCTGCTATCATGCAGTTTGAGTTGAAGAAAGAGCGCTAAACCACAAGAAAATGGTTAGGTGCCTGTGTAAGACACATTTATGACTATTCAATTCAAAGTATAAAAACATAAGAAGAAGTCAGCCATTTACTACCATGGCTGACTTTTGATTTTTACAATATACAATTGTAGTGAATAAACTGAATTGCTTGCTACACAGGCACCACTCACTAGCGTTGCATAGCAAGAAATAAAAGTAAAAAAGTACAGTAAATAGAAATAGATAACTTGAATAAAAACAAAAAAGCTCCTAATGTAGGTAAGGAACGACGACTAAATCAGTTCCCTA